>JADJCX010000035.1 GCA_016703005.1 Flavobacteriales bacterium | reverse complement strand
CGCTCAGCCCGTGCAAGCCGCCTTCGCGTCCGTACCCGCTTTCCTTGTAGCCGCCGAAGGGTGAGGTGGGATCGAACTTGTTGTAGGTGTTGGCCCAGATGACGCCCGCGCGCAATTTGCTTGGTGAGGGTTGAAATCTTGCTTCCCTTGTCCGTCCACGCCGGCGCTGAGACCGTAGGGCGTGTTGTTGGCTTTCTGGATCGCCTCGTCCACGGTGCGGAAGGTCTGCACGGCGAGCACGGGACCGAAGATGTCCTCCTGCGCGATGCGCGCTCTTTGCGCCACGTTGAGGAAGAGCGTGGGGCGGCACCAGAACCCCTTGCTGGGCAAGTCGCAGGCGGGCTGGTACATCTCCGCGCCGTCGGCTTGACCGACCTTGAGATACTTGTTGATGGTGCCGAGTTGTTCCTTGCTGTTGATAGCGCCGATGTCGGTGTTCTTATCGAGCGGATGCGCCCACGACGAAAGGCCGCATGCGGTCTTGAGCTTGCGGGATCGGCTTCGTCGTACGCCTTCTTCCACGAAGAAGGGCGGCTGCCGGCGCGACAGCACGTAGCCCCTGGTTGAAGTAGATGCCGTTGATTACGATGCCTTCGACGGCCTGGTCGATGGTGGCGTCGGCGAAGATGATGTTGGCCTGCCGCCGAAGGCTCGAGCGTGGCCTTCTTGCCGGTGCCGGCCGTGCGCGTCTGGATGAGCTTACCCACGTCGGTGCTGCCGGTGAGGCCACGCTTGTTCAAGGTCGGGATGGTTGACGACCGCGGCGCCCGTGGCACCGCACCGGTGATGATGTTGACGACGCCATCGGGCGTTCGGCTTCCTGGATCGCACGGCGAGCAGCGCGGTGAAGGCGGTGTGGTCTCGGCGGGTTTCCAGCACCACGGTGTTTTGCCGCAGGTGGGCAGGCGCGAGTTTCGATGCGGCCGTGAGCGGCAGGAGAGTTCCACGGGATGATCTCCCGGCGACGCCGAGCGCGCGTCGGTGTTTTCCGGGGAAACGCGTAGCCGAGCTTGTCGGCCCAACCGGCGTAGTAGAAGAGGCTGCGCGGCGGCGAAGCGGCATGTCCACGTCGCGACTTTCACGGATGGCCTTGCCGCCGTCCATGCTCTCGACCACGGCGAACTGGCGGGCTTTCTCCTGCAGCAAGGCGCGCGATGCAGTAGATGTACTTCGCGCGTTCGGCCGGGCATCATGCTCCACACGTTGTCGTAGGCCTTGCGCGCGGCTTTCACGGCGGCGTCCATCGGCCGCGTTGGCCTCGGCGATGCGCGCGATCTTCTGCTCGTTGGCGGGAGTTGATGGTGTCGAAGTAGTTGCCGCTCTTGGGTGCCGTCCACTTGCCGCCGATGAAGAGCTCGTATTGGGACTTCAGGGAAAAGTGGTCCTTGGATTCGGGGCGGCGGGGCGAGTTGCCAGTCGAAGGCTTGCTTCTTGGTCTTGGTGGCCCGTACAGCGAAGGTAGGCGGGTCCGCCAGCCTATTCCTTCACCAACCGCCGTGTCACGATGCGGCCGTGTGCATCCGTTGCCCGCAAACACGCTGGAGGCCGGGCAAAACAGCGTGATCGCTACCTGTCCCCACGCCGGGCTTCGAGCGGTGCACGACCCAGCCGACGGCATCAGTGATGCTCAATTCTTCAATGGGCCACGGCGCATGCCGGATGTTCACCACGCCTGAAGAAGGATTGGGATGGATGACGAGGGTTTCATCGGAGCTCGGCACGCTGCCGGTCGAGAGATCGCAACCATCAATGGCGGAGACAGGCGTGGACTGGAACGAGGCATGGGTGGTGTCGACAAAGACGAAGGGGTAAGAGCGGTAGGCCGGTACGAAGGGCGTTGGCGTAACGACGAGGCATGGTGTCGACGGTACTGACCGGCACGCTGTGGCATGCGGTGACCAGTGTGGTGTCGAAGCGGGTGAAAAGGATCGAATCGCGCCGGTTGATCCACAGGCGGCAATGTCCCCGCCATCCGCATTGGCCAGTTGGAAGATCCCATCGAAACTGTTCGCGAACGGACGGTCGAAAGCCGCCCGTGGCCAGGAGTTCACCGTCGGCGGTGGGCCGGTCGAAATAGGGCACGTAGCGGCCGAGCACCGTATCCATGAAAGAGCGCGGCACGACCAATGTTCCGTCCAGCTGTTCCAGTGGTGCACCGGGTGGTGCTCTGCGGGAAGGAATGGAGGTATCCCTTGGCGAACACGACGTTGCCCGCCGTGTCGATGCGCTCCAAATAGTTCTTGAAGTAAGTGCAATAGGGAAAGTTGTTGCCGTAAGTGCCGTACAGGGCAAGATCGCCGTTCCCGAACCGGGCCACCCCGCCCGTGCCGCTGAAGCTGCTCACGGGATATTGGTACGACCACTGCACCTGTAGTGCGGTATCGAGCTTGATGATAGTGGGCACCCGGTTGCAGGTACCCGAGGCCGAATACGCCAGCGCGTTCACGGCGAGGTAAAGCGCCCCATCATCGCCGGCCACCGGCGGAGAGATAGAGGTTCTTGCGGTACAGGCGAACACGGTATCGGCCAGCACCTGCTGTGCCACCAGGTCGCCGGTGGCATTGAACCGGAAGATGACGGCTGCATACGTATCGTAGAACGACAACGACAGGTCGTCTCCAGCGGCCTTCACGTTGTACACGGCATAAGCATGGCCGTCATGCTCAGCCAGGTCCACGAGGAACTGTGTCGGCAATGGGTTCGCGAGCTTTCGCGCCCATAGGATGTTGAAGGCAGCATCGGTCTTGATCAGGGCCTCGCCCATCATCAGGTAGCCGCCGTCGGAACAGCGCACCATGCGCACGATGCGGTCATCGAGCTGCAGTGCGTCCACTGGCACTCCCTGGCCGTCCGTGATGATCATCGTGCTGCCGAACGCACCTTGGTCCGGCTGCATGGTGCTCAGGATATAACCGCCACCCGTGTGCTCCAGGAAATGCCAGAGCATGGTGCTGTCCTGTGTGGGGAGGCTGATCACACGCAGGGGTTGCTGCGCGCAGGCATCAGTGAGACCAATAACAATGAGCACCACAACGAACGCCCGCATGATGAACGCTAGACGCGCCCCCCATCGGAAGTTGCCTGCGCAATGCGGACGTGGTCCTTGCTTTCGGAGGCTGGGGCTGGGGACCGGGAGATGGTCTTCTTTGCCATGCGCCGAAAATAGGCGGCACCCGCAGCCTTAACTTGGCGGCACTATGACCGGCTCATCATCGACATACACGACCCGAAGAAGAAAGAGGTCGCGGAGATCTGCTGGTCGGCGGCGTGGATCGGGCGCGCCGAGGCAAGCCCGCAAGTCCGCCAACGGGAAGACGGTCAGGCCTCACCCCAAGGAGAAGAAGTTCGTGGGCGAATTGCGACAGGCGTTGAAGGAGGTCAACGACCACATCACGGGCAAGAAGAAATTCCAGTCAGCCCGCGAGTTCCTGCATGGGCTATAAGGTCGGTGTCTCGCCCACCTTCAAAAGAAGGCGAAGCGGCTGGTGAAGAAGTACGCCTCGCTGAAGGGGGAACTCCTTGGGCTGGTCGTCTGCTCGAACAAGATCGGAGCAGGGCACGCCGATCGGAAAGCGTTGCTTCAAGATGATTGGCGTCGAGTCGAAGGGTGCGGGAAAGTCAGGAGGTGCGCGGTGATCGCGTGCGTGGTCCATGTCCTCAAGAAGTTCGCCTGCTGACGATCACGACAAGTCGGAACGGGAACGCTGTCAGCGAAAGAACTTCAAGCCTTGCTCGACGAAATGCCACCTGAGCGATAGCCCGGAACCGGCCATTGCTTGCGGTGATCCCTGCTCGCTGGGGATGGACGAGGTGCCGGGAAATGGCCTTCATTGCCATTGTGTGGGAAGGTGGAACAGGCCGTGTGGAACAACTTTGCCGTGTGCACATCCTCGAAGGCTTGGGGTGGGGTTGGCCACCGCGCTGTTGCTGGGTCCCGTCTTCTTCACGCTGCTGCGGGCCGCTTTGGCGCATGGGTTCAAAGGCGGTGCGTTGGTGGCGCTGGGCATCTTCTCTTCCGATGTACTGGCCTTGTCCATCTGCGCCATCGGTGCGCGTGCGGTGCTCGGCGAGGCGGTGAACGGGCGCAGGTGCTCGCGCTCGTTGGAGGCGTTGTGCTGCTTGCGCTCTGTCTGGTGTATTTGCTGAAGAAGCCCCGCACTGGCACTGCACAGTCCGCGCTGCGCAAACGCGATGCACTGGGGCTCTTCACCAGTGGGTTCCTCGTCAACTTCGTGAACCCGTTCGTCTTCGCGGTGTGGGCGGGACTTGTCCTGCACGCCACCAATGCATACGGCCATGCGGGCGATCGGGCCGGGTTCTTCATCGCCGCGCTGACGGCTATTCTGCTGAGCGACTTACTGAAGGCTTGGCTAGCACCCCGGCTAGCCCGCTTGCTCTCGGAGAAGGTGATGAAATGGGTCTATCGCGCGATCGCTGTTGTGCTCCTGCTGTCAAGTGTGCGCTTGTTCTGGATCGCCGGATCGGGATGAGGGGTTAGGGAGGCGAATAGATTTGACGCTTCACCTAACCCCCCCAACATGCAGGTCAATTGGCTCGTTCAACTTCTAGCGGCACTGGTGCCCATGATCGTCGGCTTCATCTGGTACAACCCCAAGGTCTTCGGCAACGCGTGGATGAAGGCTGCTGGCATGACCGATGAGAAAGTGAAGGGCGGCAACATGCCATTGATCTTCGGCGTGAGCTTCGTAATGGCGTTCCTGTTAGGACTGGCCTACAAAGTCCTCGCGGACCACGGAACCATGTTCGCCGCCTTCTTCAGGCCGGTGATCGAGCATGGCGCGGGCATCGATTCCGCATCCGCGTTCGGAACGGAACTGAAAGGACATATCGACGCATACGTTGCCCGCTATAGCAGCTGGACCCACGGCCTGGCACATAGCATGGTCATCTCCATCGTTGTGCTCCTGCCCATCATCGTCACCAACGCGCTCTTCGAGCGTAAGTCGTTCAAGTACATCATGGTGAACTTCGGCTATTGGGCTGTTACGCTCGCCCTTATGTTCATGGTGGTGGCGCAGTTCAGCTGAGCGGAAAAAGACGATCGAAAGGAACGCGGGCTTCGGCCCGCGTTCTTCGTTCATTCCCCTTTCACCCCGCTCCCACAACTCCTTCATCAGGGTGCCGATGTCTTCGCCGTTCGGCGGCCCCGGCGGATCGGATTCCACCCGCAGTGCGTGCGACGCATCCTCGGGATCGTTCTTCTTTTTGATGAGCGCGCTGACGTCCGCGGGTGGTGCACTAGCGGTCGTTGTTTCATCCAGCCGTGTATCCAGCGCCTCGGGGATGAGCAGGTAGGAGAACACGAACGGTTTGTCGGGCCCGGGCTCGCCCATCTGTCCGAAGCGCAGATCGCTGAACACGATGGTATCGCCCTGTAGCCGAACAACGAAGTTGTGATCGGCGAGCACTTGAAGCCGGCGCACCTTCTCGTGATCCGCCCATGGCCCCAGAGCCTCCAAGCCCTTGTCCACGCGCACGAATTCCACTTCGGGCTTGGTGTCCAGCAGGGAGTGGTAGCCGAGCAGGTAGTGATCGCCAGCGTCCACGTTCACCGTCCAGAGAATACTGTTGAAGGGTGTGGGCCGTGTAGAGAAGTCGGTGTGTGCAATGTGCTGACGTTCCAGCGATGCCGCGATGGCGCCGATGGCGATGCGTTTGCACACGATGGTGAAAACCATGTACGCCGAGCTGATGCCGATGCCCAACCAGTTCACCCACCGGCGACGGGCGCTGTCCCGGCGCATGAACATCACTGCGCCCACGCAGATCATGAAGGGCACGGTGTACAGCGGGTCCACCACGAAGATGTTGTTGTAGCTCATCTTCCATGGAAGCGGCCACAGGAATTGGGTTCCCCAGGTGGTGTGCAGGTCGAGCAGGGGATGCGTCACCAAACTCCAGAAGAAGAGCCAGCCCCATTGTTTGGTGGTGGCGTTGTCCTCGTTCCGCTTTCTGCGGAAGATGAGCACGATGATGCCGGCCGTGATGGTCAAGAGGAGACTGCGTACCACCCAGCTCTCCCGCGCTTTGCACGAAGGTGAGCGCGACCAACAATGTGAAAACGGAAAGGAGCGACGCCGCGTGGCGCTTAAGCCAATAGGCCAATAGCGGCGCCATCGCTACGCTGAAGAAGAGCGAATGTGTAATGCCGCGGTGCAATTCGTTGGCGCGAAGGGGATCGAAGATCGAGCGGGCCAGTACGTCGAGGTCGGGAATGGTGCCGGCAATGGCACCCCAGAGGATGGCCTTGTTCCCGACTTTCCTGCCCAGCACCACTTCGCCGCAAGCAGCTCCCAGAACGATCTGCGTCAGCGAGTCCATGTCAGGCCGTAGCGCGCTTGAACGGGTTGCGCAGTTCGAACTCCGCCGGTTGCACGCTGCGCAGCAACGGACCGATCGGCTTGTTGGCCATGGCGTTGCGGTGGCGCACGAGGAAGTACATGTCCTCCGGTACCGCGCCCAGGTTGCTCTTCGCTTGCTCGGCCGTGCGCCCGAAAATGATGCTTGAGGCTTGCTGCTGGATACCACATACAAGGTGATCCACCAACATGCGCTGGTACACCGCGTGGCGCTCGTTGTGCTCGTGGTCCAAGCCCACGTAATGCGCGTCGAGCGTGTTGCCATGGAGGAACGCTGAGCTGAATCCGATGAGTACGCCATTCAATTCGTAGGCGAGGAACCGCAGTGCTTCGCCCATCTGCCGTTTCCAGTCGGCATACACGGCCATGTTCAAGCGACCCATGATGAAGGGCGAACGGGCGAGGACGTTGTCGAACAGCACTTGCAATCGGTCCGAGTGGGGTTCGATCGCCGCTGCATCGAGCACGCGCACCTCAATGCTTCGGAGCGTTTCATCACGTTCTTCAACCGCGTGCGTGCTTTCGCGGTCAACGCGGCTTGGTAGTCATCGAGCGACTTCCACGATGGATCCACCGCCATCACCATGTTCACATCCGTGCGCATGAGGTGGTAGCCCTTGGGTGGGCCTGGGGGTGTAGTGTTGGAGGAAGGCGGCACGATGTCCTTTACCACCAGCGCACTGGCCTTGGTGGGGAATGGATCGCCTTTCTCCAACCGAAGGAGCGTGTCGGCCACTGTGGCTATCCGCTGTTCCATGCCGATGCCATCCACGAAGTGGCTGCCGTGATCGCCGGCATGGAACACGTTGCCCGCCACGAGGCAGCGTACCCGCCGATCCTCGAACAGGTGACTGCCCACGCGCTTGCCCAAGCGGCAGAGCTTATCGCCGTACGTACTGCCTCGGTCTTCCAGATCAACCACTTGGAAACAAGCGATCCCCACCGGTCGGTTCTCTTTGCTGTAGTAGATGCGTAGCGGAATTCCGTGCCCGCATCCATGCGGTCTTCCAAGGCCAGCAGGTGATGCGTATTGCAGGACACACTGGCACCACGGGCCACGGTGTTCCAGTCCTCGCGGTGCACCATGTGCAACGATTCGTTCAAGCTGAGCCGGAGGTCCGGGACGCGGTCACAGGAAAATAACATGCGGTTTCGCGGACCAAGTTATTCGGGGCGGACCTGTTGTTGCACCATACGCTCCGGACCAGAGGACTCGCAGTCTATTCTGGTACAAGGAAGAAGTGGTCACTTCTTTCGGGAGCGCGGGCAAAGTGGCCCGGAGATGGTCTTCTTGGCCACGCGTCGAAGAGAGAGGCGACGTGTGGCCAGCGTCACGATCTAGCAGGTCTGTGCTTCCCAAGCCAGCACAGCAACGCCCGGTGAATAGTGCACGGCATCGGGCGATGCACCAAGCAGCCCAGGCCATCGAGGTTGTTCCCTGCGCCATTCGAGCAACTCGCACGTATGGAGCGGCCACTCGTCGTGGTGTGTCTCATAGCGCATCATGGACCCTTCAGCGTTCTGGAAGAGCGCATAACGCTCAGTAAGCCAGCAATCACGATCAGACTTCACTGTCATACGCGTACCCGCACGAAAGCGCAATTCGAGCGTTTCACCATGAAAGGACGACGACCGGAGGCACCCTTCGACCGCGAGATGAGCGCATGGCGGTACGGCAGCACTGGAGTCTTCGTGCCAGCATGCATGCGACATGGCTTCCGGCCTCGATGCTCAGGAAGTACACGCCGAACTTGTCCTTGTGCCGCACGTATGTGCGCACGTTCACTTCGTGGAAATTGGAGAGTGGCGCAAATGCGGGCAGTTCCCTCGGCCTGATCCGCTGCATGGTGAAGGCGACGATTGATACCCACGCCGCGCCTTCGTGAATGTCGAGCTCTAACTGTGCAGGCACGAATGCTCTCAAGACGCTTGGGTCCACCTTCCAATGCAGGAAGACGGCGTCGTTCCATTCCTGGTAGAAGCGCCAACTACCCTGCGGCAACGGCCAGGGCCGGTGGTCCGTTCGGCTCAGTATGTCGTTGGGAGAAATGGGGATGTTCGGATAGATGGACCCTACTTGTTGGCCAACAACACCAATTGCCCGCGGTGGTACGCCAAGTGGCTCGTGCGGCTCAACAGCACGTTCAACCGGTTGCGGTGCGGCTCCTTCGGGAAGTCCTCCTCCGAAATGTTCGCATGGCGCGTGAACCACTCATCCGCCGGAAGTCGCACTATGTGTTGCATCAATGTGTCGTTCACCGTTCTCCACTGCTCGCGGAGCTGCGATAACGAAGGCAGCTCGGCGATCGCACGGTCCGGTGCATCGATGAACGGCTGCTTCAGTTCCGGATGAAGCGCGGCTTGGAACCGGAGCAGCGGCATCAGCAGGTCATGTTCCGCGATCAAGTGCCCAACGAGGTAGATGCCCCTGTTGCGCCCTGGTACGATCTCGCGCATCAACTGTTCGTCGGAGAGCTTCTCCAGCAGGGCGCCGGTGGCGTTCAGCTCCTTGGTCCATGCGTCGACCGCCATCTTCACAAAGAGTCCGTTCTGTAGGTCCATGGGGCTATTGGTTGGCCCAAAGGAAGGGATGCGCGACGGAAAGGTCGGAGCGTATTGTGAAGTACGGCCCGCGCTGCCCTACTGCTTCACGAAGTGCACGGTGCGCACGCCGACGACATCAGCCCAACGCAGCAGGTGCATGCCCGGTCGCAAAGTGCGAACGTCGATCAGTGATCGGCGCGGCCGTGCCTTCAAGGACGATCCTGCCCTGTGCATCGAACACTTCATAGCGCACCCCTGCCTGAAGCCCGGTGGCGGTCAACACCTCCATGGCCGGAATTGGAAACAGCAATACCTCGTTCGCCGGGGTTCCGGACACACTCGTGCTGAAGTCGATGTTCACCGTAATGCTCACAGTGTACAGGCAGCCATTGGCATCGAGCACATCGCAGGTATATGTGCCGCCGCTGGTGATGAGCGTGGTGGGCGTGGTGGCGCCGGTGCTCCAGTTGTAGTTGCTGAACGTGGCGTTCAAGCCGAGCGCATAGGGCAGGTCGTCCACGGGAACGGTGATCGCGGGTGCGGCAATGACACCCACCCCATTGTATTCATCGGCACCCATGTCGCACACGGGGTTGCCGCGCGCATCGCCATCGATGTCGGCAGCCACTACGAAGTAGTATGCTCCGTTGAGGTCGCTCACGCAATTCGCCAGATGCAGATCCGGCTGCACGGGGAACACGGGGTCCACGTCCGTATCGCCCGTTCCCTGACCGGTCCCGGCCTGGTGTGCAGCAGCGGTGGCGTAGGTGTTGCCTGCCACACTGCTCAGCGTGCTGCCCGTGGTGAAGAGGCAGTTGTGGTCTTCAGTGGCCACGTTGCCCGCCACGTTCACGTTGTATGCAAGGCCCCCGGCATTGTTCGCGAAGATGTTGTTGCGCACCAAGGCATCCTGCCCATCGGCAAAATTGCTCAGGTGGTAGAAGGCGTAACTCTGGAACTGGTTGCCCTCGGCCACGAGCACGCTGTTGTGCACGACCTTCATGTCCCACAGGTTGTACACCGCCAGGCCCCACACATCACCGGGCGCGCTGCAGTAGATCATGTTGTTGCTGATCATGTTGCCAGTGGTGCTTTGTGTGTTCCCGCATTCAATACCGGTGCAGCCGCCGGTGGTGGCGTACGCTTCGATCCGGTTGCGGCGGATCTGGCTGCCGCCATCGAAGAAGTTGGTGCGGATGCCGGTGTACCAAATGCCCTGCGTTGTGCGGATCAGGTTGTCGCCGATCTGCCCAATGGCGTTGTACACGGTGATGCAGGTGGCGTATTGGTCTTCGAACACATTGTCCGTGATGATGAGGCCTTGCGAGCGAGCGCCGCCGAACCCTTCGAAGTCGAGTTCCATGGCCGCGTAGCCGTTGCGGAAGATGTTGTCGCTGATCATCACGTCCTGCGGGTTGTCCACGGTGCCGATCACGTTCTGGTCGCAGTGGATGATGTTACGCTCGAAGCCACTGTTCTGGTTGGGCTCTGTGCTACCCTCGAACACGCATTGCTGAATGCTGACGATCGCGCAGTCGTTGAAGAAGTGCAGCACCCGCGCGAACCAGGTGTCCGTAGGCCTGAAGGTGAGCGCTTGGAACACCACACCGTCGGTGCCATCGAGCCTGAAGAGGAAGTTGTCCGTGGATCCGGCGGCCTCGTACTCCAAGATCACGTCATCGGCATCGTTCGTTTCGCTCTTGAAGGTGATGAACCCGGGCGTGCCACTGATGGCAGTCAGATCATACTGTCCAGTGTACGTGCCGGGACGGATGTTGAAGGTGACGTTGCCCGATGCCCCTTGGTTCATCAGTGCGGTGACGGCCGCCGTGATGGTTGCGTAATCGGGGTTGGCCCCACCGATGGTCTTGGTGCCGGTGAGTTGCGCTACCGTGAGGAGCGGTGCGCCGAGGAGTGCGAGGAGAGCGGCGAAGTGTTTCATGGGGTGTTGAGTTTGTTCAGCAGGCCCTTGCCCTTGTTGAGCAAAGTACCATTGTTGGTGGGTTGTTGGCTTCCACTGGAGGTCGCGCCGCCAAGTTGCCCTTCGCCGCCTTCCTCCTTGCAGAGATAGCCCGGCTCGTAGCTGCGCAAGCGCGCGATGTCGTTCTCGTTCACATGGATGTACACCTCGATGGTGTTCAGCTTCCAGCTGCCGCCCACCTGCTGGCCGTTCTTCCAGGTGGTGCCGCCACGTTCCCACACGAAACGGCTGGCCTTGTCCTTCACCTTGTTCCAAAGGGAGAACTGGTTGTTGTAGTACTCCTTCTCCTCCGGGCGGGCGCAGTATTGCTCGCCCCAGTTCATCTGGCTCTTCGCACACACCTGGATGATGCCCTCCAGCCAGCCTTGCGCTTGTGTGGTCAGTTGCGTGCTACTGCCTTCCACGAACCAACCGGCCGAGAGCACCTTCATCAGGTACGCGCGGATCCGCTGCTCATCGCCGGTGCGCAAGACCTCAACCGTGTACTGCATGGCCTCGCGATCGGTGGCGAAGGCCGGTACCTCCACCGTGGGCAACGCTGCCGCGGCTGCTTGTGCGCTACGCTCCGATGCGATACTTCCGAGCGTCGGTATCTTCTTCAGTTCCCATTCCGCATAGTCCTTGCGGGTGCCGCGCGTGCTCTCGAGCTCTTCGTTCACCAGCTGTTCCTTCCATGGCGCGTTGATCGCATCGCGGTAGAAATGGACACGCAAGCGGTCCGCGTACACCACGGTCCAGGTCGGTCCTTCCTTGCGTTCATATTCGACTTCCACCGGAACCGTGAGGTGCGTGGGGCTTTCCCACGTGGGCCCGTTGTTCTCCGGGAAGCGCAGGTAGTGCAACTCGCCCACGATGTTCTCGAACTTGTAATCGCCCAGCACGCCGCGCAGGTTGCCGCGCAGCATGCCCATGATCTCCTCGTTGCTCGGCGCAGGAATGCCGGTGTACGTGTTGTAGGTGGTGAGGAAGTCCTGGTATGTGTTGGTGACATAGCTGTAGCGCGCGAAGCCACCGACCTCCAGCATCGCGTTCGGGTATTCAGCGATGTTCGCATTGCGCCACACCACGCAAGCGCGATCCCAGTAGTACTGGCTATTGGCATCGCTCCACACCTTCTTGATGGTGCCAGGCCGCAGCTCCTTCTTGATCACACCCGGCCAGCTGATGTCCTTCAGCACCTGGGCATCGCTCGGTTGGGCGTGCACCGCTATGACAGAGAGGCTGATGGCGGCGATAAGCAGGGCTGCACGGGTGCGCATGATGGTGGGCGTTGGTGCAACGAACGTGCGCCATCGGCGACGCCAATGGCACACCGATCGGGTGAACGCACGGATGCGATGGGTGAACGGCTACAGCGTTCGGATCCGTGCCATCAGCGCCTCCTTGTGCGTCTTGCCCACAGGGATGTTCTCCTTGCCGATGCGCACGTAGCCCTCTTCCACCGCCGTGATCTTCCGCAGGTCCACGAGGTAGCTACGGTGGATGCGCAGGTGATGCGGGCTCTTGAGCTTCTCTTCCACGGCACCGAGCGTGCTGGTGATCACATACTTGCGCGAAGGCGTATGCAGCGTTACGTAGTTATCGTCGGCTTCGGCGTAATGGATGTCATCGAGCGGGACTTTCACCAACTTCCCTTTATCGCGGATGAAAATGCTGTCGGCGATGACGAAGTCGTTACGCTGCGCATCGGTGGGCGCAACGGTGGCTTCCACATCGCTGGCGTAACGCGCCAGTGCCAATTCGATCTGCGTGCGCAGGTCGTTCTCGTCGAAGGGTTTGATGATGAAGCCCGCGGGGCGCAACGGTTTCACACGCTCCAGCGTGGCCTTGTCGCTATGGCTCGTGACGAAGATGAACGGAATGCGGTGCTTGGCTTTCACCTTCTCCGCCAGCTGCACGCCGTCGGCGCCATCACCGAGGTTGATGTCGAGCAGCAGCAGGTCGGGCTTTCGCTCCACGATCTCCGCCATGGCATCGAGGGCGTTGTCGCAAGCGCCGCTCACCTCGTAGCCGAGTTCCTCAAGGTGCGCACGCAGATCCAGTGCGATCAACGGCTCGTCTTCCAAGATGAGGATGCGGACCTGAGCCATTCAGTGTGCAAGTTTGAAATTCCGGATGGACAAGCCCACCGCTGTGCCTTCAGCGTCCTGCTCGATCTCCCATTCGGCCTTCAGCTTGGATGCGAATGTCTTCACCATGTTCAGGCCGAATCCGGTGGAACCTTCATCGGCAAGGGTATCGGATCCCACGCCATCATCCGCTATGTGCATGAACAGGAATTCCGCCTCCCGTTCCAGTTTCACAGCGAGCACGCCCGTGCGTTCGTCGGGCCATGCATACTTCAGCGCGTTCGTCACCAGTTCGTTCAAGATGAGGCCGATGGGCACGGCGGTATCCACGTCCAGCGCGATGTCCTCCACCTCAACAACGGTCCGAACGCGCTCGCCCAACGCATAACTCGTCACGAGACTGGTCACGAGCTTTTCCACATACTCCTTCATGCGCACCCCGGTGATGTCGCCCTCGCGGTAGAGGTCCTGGTGGATCAGTGCCATGCTCTTCACCCGTAGGCGGCTATCGTTTACAGCCTCCTTCGCCTTCTCGTCGGTGATGCCGCGACCTTGGATGCTGAGCAAACTGCTCACTGTCTGCAAGTTGTTCTTCACGCGGTGGTGGATCTCGCGGACCAATAGTTCTTTCTCCTTTAGCTGGGACTCGATGATGGCGTTCTTCTTGGCCAACTCGGCTTCGCCCCTGCGTTTTAGCCGATACGCGCGGAAGGCGAACAGCGCGGCCAACAACAACATGAGCGCACCGGCACCGATCGCCTTGATGATGATGGACCGGCGTTCCAGCTGCGCTTTATTCTCTGCCAGGAGCACATCCTTCTTACCACTGTCGTACTTCTCCTGCAGTTCGTTGATCTGTGCGCTTTTCTCTTCGCTGTACACACTGTCGTTCCATTGCGTGAAGGCCCGTTGCTGTGCCAGTGCGCTGTCCAGCTGCCCGATGCGCTCGTAGTACTCCGCGAGGGCTCGGTGCACTGAGGCCCGCTGCTTCTTGAACCCACCGGCAATGGTGATGGCCAGCGCGTCAACCAAGGGCATACGGCACTCTTCCAGATCCCCTATTGCCAACGATGAAAGCCCGATCTCCGTGAGCACCATGCTGCGCAGATGGTCCTCGGGCCGATCACCGAGTATGCGCAAGGCGTCGCGGTACAGCGGTATGGCCTCGTGGTGCCGTCCGCGGTCCCCTTCTATAGTGCCTTGGTTGTAGCGGATGGAAGCCGCGTGCTCTGCAGCATTGATGCCGACAAGGAGCTTTACCGCGCGGTCGTAGTAAGCGGCAGCACTATCGGGAAGTTCACGAGCACGGAAAATGTTGGCCAAGTTGTTCAGCATGATCGCGGTCCACAACGTGTCCTGCAATTCGGTGAACCCGCGTAACGCAGCGGTGATCTCCCGCTCGGCCATGTCCAAGCGGTTCTCCTCTTTGTGAACGGAGCCGATGTTGTTGTGCAGCATGGCCACGTACCAATCGTCCCCGGCTTTTTCGAAACCGTCCAACGCGGCTTGGTAGTGCGGAAGCGCGGTGCCGTATTCGCTCTTCACGCTGTAACACATACCAGCAAGGTTGTGTGCCTTGGCCTTGTGCAGAGTGGTGCCGCCGCGCTCGGCGAGAACGGTGAAATCGCCCACGAAGACCAACGCACTATCGGGATCGGTGAAGACGAGCTCCTTGATGATCCCGGTAAGGGCGCTAAGCCGCGACGTGTCCGGGGGAAGCGTGGGCAGCAGCCGTACGAGACTGTCGACCTGTCCGTGCAATGCGGTAGAAAGGGAAAGAAGCCATGCAACCAGCAGCGCGCGCATGCCGCAAGATCGGAAGATCGTTCCTACCGCACGATGAGCCGCTCCACGATACGATCACCGTCGGCCTGTTCAATGGACACCGTGTATGCGCCCGGTGGAACATCGGCGATCCCGCACACCCCTGCCGTTCTCCAATGCTTCACGGAACGACCGGCCGCATCGAGAAGATCCACACCCACAACTTCCGATCCGACACCCTCGATGGTGAACGAACCGGTCGCCGGATTCGGGAAAAGCACGACGGCTTGGCGTGCTTCCGTTCCTTTCACGGCGACAACATCGCTCCACGTGAAGACCCCATCGTGGTCAACTTGCTTCAGTCGATAGTAGCTGATGCGGTCAGTGGGGTTGATGTCGACAAGTGTGTACACCAATGTGCTCTGGCTTTCTCCAGCGCCATCCACCCATCCCACTGGCACGAACGCATCCTGGCCTTCGATCATTCGCCACACTTCAAAGCCTTCGTTGTTGTGCTCGCTCGCGGTGCTCCACGTCAGTAGCACATCGCGTTCGGTCATCCGTTCTCCGGTGAACGCGAGTAATTCCACCGGCAACGGCGTAAAGCCCTGCGTCAGCGCCCATACTTGCGCGAACAAATTCACCGGTGGTGTAGCGACCGTATTCGCTACGGTGTTCACGCCGCCCATCGGTGGGTTGCTCCAAATGCCGTCCCAGCGTTGCGCTTGCAGCGTGCTCTCGATGATCGTGTTCGTTCCGGTGTTCCATTCGCCATCACGGTACGTGAAGGTGATGGTGGCCGTGGGCGGTATGCTGTAGTCATCCGTGCGCATCGGCCAGAAACGATCCACCACATTCTGCGCGTTCTCCGTGCCGCCCATGTCGGTGAGCGCGGTAAGTCCCATTGGCAGCGGACGGTTGTTCGGCGCAGCGAATGGATCGGTGGGATATGTACTGCAGGTGATGGACCCACTTCCTCCGGAGCCGGGTGCCGTAATGCCGAAGATCAGTGGCAGGTAGTCGTTCGTAACATCATTGCCGAACGGGATCACGTAGCTGCCCGGTGCACTGGCTCCGATGAACCACTGCACTTCGCCATAACCCGCCAGCGGATCGGTTTCGCTGACGAGGTAACCCGTTGTGCGCGTGATCGCGCCCGGCGCCGGGTTGAGCACATAGAGCTTCTTCGTATTCAAGAACAACTGCGACGACGCGAGCGAAAGCACACCTCTCATTCCTCGATAGCCGCCAGTGCTGATGTCCTGTGTGAGGGTGATCGGTCCGCCGAGCAGCGACAGGTTGTTGAACAACGTGACCGAACTGCCACCAACAGATTGCGACCCACCGTTCAGCAGCACCGTGCCTTGCGACGAACCGAAGAGATCGTTGCCACTGTTGTTAGTGAAGTCGCCGGTGAGGTCGATCGTACCGGTGTTGTCGATGGAGGCGCCGGAAGTCGCGAGGACGTCGCCTTGCACGGTGAGCTGCGCGCCGTTGTTCACCGTGATGCCCACACCCTGCGCAGTGAGCAGCTGCGCCTGAGCACTAAGCGCAAAAATGAACGCTGCGAAGATGGCCGCGCTTCTCATTCCTCGTAGGTGATGAGCACCGTGAGGGGACGGCTCAGGATATTTGCGGAAGCACCGGTGATGTTCCCGATCAGGATCACCAATGCCTGCACGTTGTACTGGAACTGATAACCAGAGGACAACGTAAAACCAGGTGGAATGAACAAACTTCCGTTCGCATCCACCAGAACACTTACCGATAGGATCTTTGACGCCACCAAACCATGTGGGACGGCAACCGCACTGCCCTGTACCGCCGCAGTGGTGCCGGTGAGCTTGAGCATCTTGATCTTCGGTGCGTTGCTGCCCAGCATAGTGAAGCCGTTCACTTCCAATTCAGTTTGAGGTGCGGTGACGCCGATCCCAACGTTCACGGCATCCGCACCCGTGCCTCCCAGAACGAGGCTATTGCTCGCACTCACTTGGGCATTGTAGCCGATGGCTGTCGCTTTGGAGAGCGCGGCAGTGCCACCTGCATTGTAGCCCATGTATGTGTTCAGTGTTCCGGTCGTATTCGAGAATCCCGCGTTCATGCCAAGGAACACATTGCTGAAACCGGTTGCGGTGTTCCATCCTGCCTGATGCCCGACGATCGTATTCCCAGCCCCGGTACAATTGATCCCAGCTACGCTACCGACCATCGTATTGCCCCCGGACCCAGCGTTCGCGAAGCCTGCGTTGAAGCCGATCATGGTGTTGGAGTTCCCACTCAGGTTCAACCGCCCCGCACTGCGCCCCACGAACGTGTTCTGTGAGCCGTCCGCATTCGTGAATCCGGCCGCCGTCCCAAAGAAGCTGTTCTCCGTCCCCGTGCTGTTCACGACACCTGCGCTGGATCCCACGAACGTGTTCTTCGAAGCGGTGTTCAGCGGTCCTGCGTTCGCCCCGAGCATGGTATTGTCCACGCCCACGGTGTTCCATTGGCCAGCGTTCGCGCCCAGGCTCACGTTGGCAGTCCCCGTGGTGTTCGCATATCCGGTGTTGCTACCGACGTACACGTTGTTGCCCGCCGTGGTGTTCCAGTAGCCCGACTGATAACCAATGGCGATATTGTTGGAACCCCCGGTGGCTGCGTATCCACTGTACGTGCCGATCGCGATGTTGCTACCCCCGGCAACGTTGCCCCCTCCTGCGTAAATACCCAGGCCTATGTTTCCCGTACCCGTGGTGATGCTGCGACCTGCGGCAAATCCCACCATCGTGTTCGAGAACCCGCTCAACAAGGCATTGCCCGCGTGCGAACCGATCAGCGTGTTGCTTCCGCCGTTGATGAGCGGGCGACCGGCCTCCGCACCGACGATCGTATTGTCGAAGCCCGAGTTAACGTTCGCTCCAGCCGTCGCACCGACGAACGTGTTGCGGAAGCCCGTGGTGACATTGCGCCCCGTGGAATCACCCACCAGGGTGTTGTTCGTTCCGGATGTGAGCGCGGCACCGGCCCTTCTTCCTAACGACACGTTCTCGGCCAAATGATCGATGCGCCCAGCATGCGTGTTGTTAACCCTGAAGCTGAACGGTGCATTGTCGGTGGTACCGATGAAGTTCGTCGCTGCGGAAGTACCGCCATTTCCGGTGGTGCCCCAACCGGTGCTGCCCGAAGCGAGCGGCAACCATACCGTTCCATCGTAGTAGTAGAACGTGTTCAGCGTTGTGTCGAACACCAAGAGGCCGGTCGCCGGGGTGACGATGGCCGTGCGCTGGGCAGTCGTCATGCGCGGCATCAGCAGTCCCTTGCTCGTGCTGGTGAGGTCGAGCAACGCGCTCGCATCCGGCGTTGGGTTGTTGATGCCCACGTTGCCTTGGGCCAACAGGCCGACGGAGCCGGTAAGAGCGGCGATCAAGAAGACGTGGCGAGTGAGGTTCACGTTCATGCGCTGGAGGAATTTCCGCAAGTTGAACGCGGGTTTGCGGCATAAGTCCAGCTTGAATTAGCGAGCGGTCGCACGATTATCGAACGGTACTCGCGCAAGGCTTGTTCCGCGATGATCTTGCACTGATCGAACGGCAACACGTTTACCGAACGGCTGTGTCCATGCCCTGCCAGCTCGGTACTTTGGCAGCATGCGCGCGCTCCTTGTCGGCTTGCTGATCACGGCTTGTACACGGGTGCATCCGCAGGATGCAAGCCGCATAGCGCCCGACCTGAAACGGCTGGAAGAAGCCACAACCGACTCGGCCCGCATCGTGCTGTTGAACTGGCTCTGTTTCAACTACGCCGACAAAGACCCCGCGAAAGGGGTCGAATACGGAGAACGGGCGCTCGCACTGGCAACACGGACCAATGCCGAGCGCGGCATCATTGATGCGCATTCGCGCATGGGCTACTGCTGCATCCGCTTGAGCGAATTCGCGAAGGCGGACAGTTTGTGCGGGCTGGCCGTTGAAGGGTTCGAACGCATCGGAGATCGATGCGCAATGGCACTGGCGCTCATGAACCTTGGCTTGAGCAAGGAGATGCGACAGGACAACGCCGGGGCGTTGGAGTATTTCCAGAAGGCCTTGCGCGAAGAAGACGCATGCCCGGAAAGCAGCCAACGCTCGGCCCTGCTGTATGCGAGCGGTGGCCCGTACGAAAAGATGGGGCGCTTCGATGAAGCCTTGGCCAACTACCGAAGGGCTTTCGCCATCGACAGTGCCCGGCACGATACCGCGCGACTTGCCAAGGACCATATCGCCATCGCGAACATGCTCGGCGCGCTGAAGCTGGTGGATCAAGCGATGATCCACTACGAGCGTTCGATCCAGTGCTCGCAGGCCATAGACGATACGCTCGTGATCGGATACGTGTGGTACAACTGCGCGGAGATCGAGAAGAACCGTGGACGCGTGCCGGAAGCACTTGCCTACGGCGAACGATCCGTGGCGGTGTTCACGCAACTTGACCGACGGGCGGAACTGCTGCACGCCAAGAACTTCCTGGGCACCTTGTACCTCGACGCCGCGCGACCATCGGATGCAGCCAGCGTTCTGGCGGATGCCATCGCGCTATCGCACGAACTCGGCATACGCGAAGAGCGCATGCAGGCTTTGCGCACGTTGGCCGCAGTGCGCAAAGCCCAGGACGACCCCGCAGGCGCACTGCGGAACTACGAGGCGTACATGGCATTGAAGGATTCGCTCGACGCCGATGCCCAGCAAGCGCGGCTCGCCGAACTGACGGAGAAGTACGGCGCTGAGAAGAAAGAACAAGAACTGGCGATCGCGCGCGCCGAGAACAGTGCTACCCGTTCCGATGCCCAACGCCAGCGCACCATGAAGCTCATCTACCTGATCAGCGCGGGCGCGTTGGCACTGTTGCTCGTGGTATCGTTCAGTCGATATCGCTTGAAGCAACGCGCCACCGACGAATTGGCCCGGACCAACGCCGAAGTTTTGAAGCAGAAAGAACGCGCGGAAGAAAGCGAGCGCGCCAAGGATCGGTTCCTCGCCAATGTGAGCCACGAGATCCGCACACCGCTCAACGCGATCATGGGCTTCACCGGACTGCTCCTGCACGAGCACCGCGACGAACGCACGGCGCGCTTCCTTTCCAGCATTCGCGAAGCTGGGGACAACCTGCTGGTGGTGATCAATGATGTGCTCGACATCAGCCGCATCGAAGCCGGGAAGTTGACGTTGGTGAACGAGCCTTACGACCTGCACCGTTGCGTGGAACTGTGCATCGAGATCCTCCACCACCGCGCCGAAGAACAAGGAAATACGCTCGTGCGTACGATCGCGCCCAATGTGCCACGCTGGGTACACGGCGACAGTGCGCGCATGCTGCAGATCCTTTTGAACCTGGCCGGCAACGCGCTCTCAAATTCACCACGAACGGCGAAGTGCGCATTGCGTTGGATCATCAAGATCAGCGCTTGCGCATCCGCATCACCGACACAGGGATCGGCATACCACCGGAAAAGCTCGCAACGGTGTTCGACCGCTTCTCGCAGGTGGATGCCACCGATCAGCGCAAGCACAGCGGCGCGGGGCTTGGGCTCGCCATCGTGAAGGAGTTGGTGCAGTTGCACACCGGCACATTGCAGATCAACAGCGAGGTGGGCAAGGGTACCGAGGTGATCGTGGCGCTTCCGGTGCAAGCCGCGGAACGACCCGCCGCATCGGCACCTTCACATATTCTCCAGGAAAGTTCGGGGACACTTGCAGGACGCACCGTGCTTGTAGCGGAGGACAATGAGATGAACGCGCTCGTGACCACTGAGACCATGAGGCGCTATTACCCGGGCGCCGTGGTGGAACTGGTGCGCACCGGCCGGGAAGCGTTGCGGCATATGGAGCAGGACGTAGATGGCGACACGGCCTTGGTGCTGATGGATGTGCAGATGCCGGAAATGGACGGCATGACCGCGACACGTCGCATCCGCGCGCTTGACGGTGACGCAGCGCGCGTGCCGGTGATCGCACTCACGGCCAGTGTGCTGCCGAGCGATCTGTCGCGATGCCTCGATGCGGGCATGGACGCGTGCGTGAGCAAACCCTTCAAAGCAGAAGAACTGATCCGCGCCATCGCACGCCTTACCGGTGATGGGGGCGCCCCAACGGGCGTGGGCTACGATGTACACGACCCGCGTGTGGCCTTATACCATTGGCTCGTGCCAACCCGGTTGAAGGCGTTGCGTGCAGCGCTCGCTGCGAACGATCCTTCGGAAGTGAAGCTCATCGTTCACTCCTTGCGCCCGCAACTGGTGGAGCGGGACGCTGAGCGCTTCGCGCCATTGTGCGACCAACTGCTCAGGATGAACGGCGAACTTTCCTCTCAACAAGTGAATGAGCTGATCGCTGCCATCGAAGCTTCGCTAGCATGAACACGAACGGCTCCATGGTGCGCGCGTTGATCGTGGACGACGATCCGTTCTCGCGCAGCCAGGTGCGGAAGCAACTGGAACGCTACGGCGATGTTGTGGAGATCCATGCGGAGTGCGCAAGTGGTGAAGAAGGGGCGCATGCGATCGCGACGCAAAAGCCCGATCTCGTGTTCCTCGACATACAGATGCGCGGGATGGACGGCTTCGCGATGCTGGACGCCTTGGAGCGCCGCGACTTCGGGGTGATCTTCGTGACGAGCCATGATGCATATGCGATACGGGCCATCCGCTACAGCGCACTCGATTACCTGCTCAAACCCATCAAACCCTCGGAGTTCGATGCTGCGCTCGGGCACTTCATCGCGAACAGGGCGTTGCTCCCCGCTCGACTGGAACAACTGGTGAACGACAGAAAGGAGAAGGAGGCGCCACGTACGCTGGTGATCCCCATGCGTGACGGCGACCGGCATCTGCATGTTCCGGATATCATCCGTTGTGAGGCCGAACGCAACTACACCATCTTCCACCTGAAGAAGGGCGAACGCGTGATGAGCAGCCGCACGCTGAACTCCTATGAAGAGTTCCTATCGAACAACGATTTCCTCCGTGTGCATCGATCGCACATCGTGAACGTGGCACATATCCGTTCGGTGAGCATGATGGATGAGATCGTGCTGAGCGATGACAGCTCGGTGGAGATCAGTCGCAGGCGGAAGACGGAGATATTGAGCGCGCTGAAGGGGCGATAATGTTCAATCGTTGCTGAAGTAGTCCGCGCTCTGGTAATGGCCATCGGCCTCCTTCTGCAGCTGCATGAGGATGTCGTTCGCCAAGCTGCTCGCGCCGAAGCGGAACCACTGGTTGCTAAGCCATTCCTCACCAAGCTCCTCCTTCACCATCATCAGGTAGTGCAGCGCCTCCTTGCTCTTGCGGATGCCCCCCGCAGGCTTCATCGCGATCATCTGCCCGGTCTTCAGGTAATGGTCGCGGATGGCGTGCAGCATCACGAGCGTTACTTCCATGGTGGCCGCCGGGTTGATCTTGCCGGTGCTGGTCTTGATGAAGTCGGCGCCTGCAGCGATGGCGATGTCGCTGGCCAAACGCACCTTGTCGTAGGTGCCTAGCTCGCCGGTTTCGAGGATCACCTTCAAGCGCGCATCGCCGCAGGCTTCCTTGATCGCAGCGATCTCGTCGAACACGAAGTTGTAGTCGCCGCTATGGAAGTGACCGCGGCTGATGACCATGTCGATCTCGTCCGCCCCTTCGTTCACAGCGAACCTGGTGTCGGCGATCTTCACGGACTTGGGCGCTTGCCCGCTGGGGAAGGCCGTTGATACCGAGGCCACCTTCACACCACTATCACCCAAGGCCCTCTTCGCGACTTTCACAAGAGAAGGATACACGCAGATGGCCGCGCAGGTGGGCAGGCCGGGCAAGGAGTCGTGCGGGTGCATGGCCTTGTAGCAGAGCTGCTTCACCTTGCTTGGCGTGTCGGCCCCTTCCAGCGTGGTAAGGTCGATCATGCTCAGTGCGAGCTTCATGCCCTGCACCTTCGTTTCCTTCTTGATACTGCGTGTCTTGATGCGCGCCACGCGCTCTTCGATGCCGACTTGGTCGATGGTGGGAGAACGGCGAACGTCCGGAAGTCGCGGCGCGGAAATGGTCTTGGGGCCATGGTGGCGAATGTAGAAGCACATGGGGGCCGTTGCCTGCACCATCCCCGCCGTTCCCCTTTTCAAACAAAGATCACATACGCGGCGTGATGCATCCGGCGTTCATTGCTGGCCGCATTTTGATGAATTGGACCTTCACCACGATAACATTCCCATACGCCCCCCATCTTCACCTCCCCGCGTCGCGGGCAACGGCTTACCCCGGTAAGGTTCCGGTAACGTGGGCCAGTAACTGAACTTGCTATGTTTGCCACCCTGTCAAAAAATCGTCACCGACCGATGCCTTGAACGGCAAAAGCGTACGCAACTCAACTCCAGCACAACAACCTTCACCTTACAATCATCATGAGCAGCGAACAGAACACAGGAAAGGGCTCCAGCCTCTTCGTGGCGATCGTCTTCCCACTCGTCCTCGTCATCAGCGTATGCATATACATGTTCGTCTTCGGTAACCCGAAGAACTTCGAGGGGTACAGCCCGGAAATGACGGCCGAGCAATTGGACGAGATCGTGCTGAAGAACCACCCAATAAAGGATGGCATAGGGCACACCTTCGGCCTCATCCACAAGGGTGGGTTCATCGTACCGATCCTGATGACGGTGGTGCTGCTGGTGATCGTTTTCAGCGTTGAGCGCTTCATCACCATCGCCAAGGCGAAGGGCAAGGGCGGCATTGACAAGTTCATCATCAGCGTGCGCCAAAGCCTCGCGGCCGACCGCGTGGAGGAAGCCATTGCCACCTGCGATGAGCAGAAGGGCAGCGTGGCCAACGTGATGCGCAGTGGATTGGAGAAGTACGGTACCGTGCTGCGCGACAGTAGCATGGACAAGGAAACGAAGATCAATACCGTGAAGCAGGAACTCGAAGAGGCCACCGCCCTCGAACTGCCCATGCTGAGCAAGAACTTGGTGATCCTGAGCACCTGCGCCAGCATCAGCACGCTGCTCGGTCTGATCGGTACCGTGTTGGGTATGATCCGTTCGTTCAGTGCACTGGCCGCCGCCGGCACCCCCGATGCCACCGCGCTCTCCACCGGTATCTCCGAGGCACTGATCAACACCGCCCTCGGGATCGGTGGCTCGTGCATCGCCATCATCATGTACAACTACTTCAGCACCCGTATCGATGCCATTACCCACGGCATCGACGAGGCTGGTTTCAGCGTTACGCAGACGCTCGCAAACCACAAGGCTTGATCCATTGTCCGATATGTACGGGCCGATGAACATCGGCCCCAACCAGCCCTAAGCATGCCGAAGATCAAGATGCCTCGCTCCAGCCCCTCGCTGGATATGACGCCGATGGTGGACCTTGCCTTCCTGCTCGTTACGTTTTTCATGCTCACCGCGCAGTTCCGCCCTGAGGATGCCGCCGCCGTGGACACTCCCAGCAGCAAAAGCGCCGACGAGATCCCACTGCAGGGCCTGCTCACCGTAACGGTGGACAGCACCGGCCGCATTTTCTGGGACCTCACCGAGAAGCCCGTGCGTTTGGCCGTGCTTGAGAGCATGGGCGCGCGTTACAACCTCACCTTCACTGAAGATGAGAAGATGCGTTTCGCCTCGCTCGGCGCCGTGGGCATGCCCATGAACAAGCTGAAGGACTTCCTCGCCTTGGACAATAGCGCCGCGCGCAATGCCTTGGTGAAGGAGAACCGCGGCATACCGGTGGACAGCGTGAACAACGAACTGGAATGGTGGATCTACGAGACCAACACGCTGTATTTCCGCGACATCAAGGAGAAGGTGAAAGTGGCCTTGAAAGCCGATGGGAACACGCCGTACACGCGGGTGAACGAGGTGGTGAAGACCTTCCAAGGTCCCAACATCAAGATCAACCGCTTCAAGATGATCACCGACCTGGAAGAGGGTCGCCTCTAAGAACCGATCGCCGATGAACCTTCGTTCACCTCACGGGTACCGATCCACGGATGTGAGCAAGGAGCGCAACGGCCAACAGCCCCAGTAACATGGCAGACGTACAAACAGGCGACGGTGGAGGTGGCGGAGGACGCCACCAGAAGAAACGCGCCAAGAAGAGCAGCACCCACATCGACATGACGCCGATGGTGGACCTTGCCTTCCTGCTGCTCACGTTCTTCATCCTTACCACCACCATGTATAAGCCGAGCACGTTGCAGATGACGTACCCGGTGCCGAAGGAAGACCAGGAAGAGGAGGATAAGAAGGTGGAGAACGCCATAACGATGTTCCTCACTAAAAAGGATGCGATCTTCTATTACCGTGGTGGCTTCGAGCCGGGTATAACCCAATTGGAGCGTACCGACTTCGATCAACTCAGCAAGGTTCTTGTGGTGAATAACAAGAAGGCGATCGAGAAGGTGCAAGCACTGGACAAGGATTATGCTCAGGGCAAGGTGAAAGAAGCCCAGTACGATTCACTCTGGCACAACATCGTGAAACAGGACGATGCACTGTTCTGCATCATCAAGGCCGACAATGATGCGCGCTACCGGAACGTGATCGACATCGTGGATGAGATGGGTATCCACGCGATCGACAAATTCTCGGTTCAGGACAGCATCAAGCCTGACGAGCGCGCGTTGCTCGACATTGCCAAACAACAACTCTGAGCCATGGAAGGGATGTTCATCATAGCAGGCGTCATGCTGGTGTTCTCGCTCATCATGGGCATGGACCTCAGTTGGAACAACGTACTGGCCGGCATCCGCAACAACCTTGTGTTCGCGGACCGCAACAAGGAATATGGCGCCTATCAACTGCGCCAGGACTACACCAAGCGTCTCGGCATCGCCGTGGCGGGTTCTGTGATCCTCGTGCTCTTCGCTGTGGCCGCCCCGTATATGATCCCGGAGAAAGCCGCCGAAGTGGTGCTGAAGAAGAAAGTAGTGGAAGTGGATATGACCGACTTCCAAGAGGAAGAGGAAGAGCCACCTCCGCCACCTCCCGAGATCGTGGAACCACCACCACCAGTTGAACAAGTGCAGTTCGTTCAGGTAGAAGCTACCAACGAAGAAGTGGACGATCCACCGCCCACACAGGACGAACTGGACACTGTAATGGCCAGTACCGTTACCGTGGAAGGTGTGAAGGAGGAGGAAGCCCCACCCCCTGTTGAGGAGGACAATACCACCTATGCTTGGGGCATGGTGGAGGAGAACTCGGGCTTTCCTGGTGGAGACAAGGGCTTCCTGGAATACCTGAACAAGAACGTGAAGTACCCGGCCATGGAAGCCGACGCCATGATCCAAGGAACAGTGTTCGTTGAATTCGTGGTGGACAAAGACGGGTCCGTTACCGGCGTAACGCTGAAGAAAGGCATCAGTCCTGGGTGTGACAAAGAAGCCATGCGCGTGATCAAGGCCATGCCGAAATGGAGCCCCGCGAAAATGGGTGGCCGCCCGGTGAAGCAGCGGTTCGTTCAGCGCATCGTGTTCGAACTGCAGTAAGCTCCGCATCATGCGCCTGCGCGCCTTCGCTCTGGCCATGTCGGTGTTCTACATCGTTTGTGGCGGCTTGTTCCTCTTCACCGATGTACTGATGGAATTGATACCGGACTACCGCCTTGCGCTCGGCGGGATACTGGCTGGCTACGGTGTGCTGCGGCTGTGGATGTGGTACAGGAAACGTAACGACCGGTGAGCAGGACTTTCCTTCCGGAATGTGTTGTCCTGTTGATCCTGTCAGCATGCTCCGGCACGCCCAGCGACCCACGGCACGATGACACGCCCACCTACGGCCACGTGAGCATACTGGCCGATGAGTCGTTCCGGTCCGTTCTGGAGATCGAGGAAGCCGTGTACGAGTACCACTACAAGGACGCAGACGTCGACCTGTACTACATGCCCGAAGGCGAGTTGCTGAAAGCCATGTTGCAGGACAGCGTGCGGGCCGTATTCGCATCGTTCATGCCCGGTGCCGAGCAGGAGGCTTTTTTCCGGAACAAACAACTGGCGCCACACGTGGAATCAGTGGCCACCGATGGAATTGCGGTGATCGTCAACAAAGGCTGCTCCGAGGATTCGCTGTCCGTCGAAGAATTGACA
Source organism: Flavobacteriales bacterium (assembly GCA_016703005.1). Taxonomy (GTDB): domain Bacteria; phylum Bacteroidota; class Bacteroidia; order Flavobacteriales_F; family PHOS-HE28; genus PHOS-HE28. The sequence goes on along the minus strand of JADJCX010000035.1, from coordinate 124,443 downwards.
TCGTGGCTGAGCGGCACCCCGCTTCCCGGGGTTAAGTACGAGGTGTTCCCACCCCTCCGTCCCATGTTCGACCGCAGCGGCAGTGGTGTTGCGCGCACGCTCGTGGATTCGTTGCTCGGCGGCGATGCTTCGCGCCTGAAGGCACAAGTGTTCGCGGCCACTGGCTTTGAGGATCTGGTATCGCAGGTGAGCAGCCACGTGGACGCCATCGGCTTCCTGCCCTTCTCGGCCATCAGCGACCTGGACAATGAGCAGTGCCGAGCATTGCGCGATCAAGTGAAGATCCTTGCCGTTGGATCCGGCACATCCAAGGCGGTGCTTCCCTCACAAGGCACCTTGGCGGACAAGTCGTATCCGTTGCGTCGCAGTATCGTTATGATGGTGGTGGAGGGCAAAAGCGGCCTTGGCACCGGCTTTGCTTCCTTTGTAGCCGGCCCGAAAGGCCAGAAGATCATCCTGAAAAGAGGCCTCGTTCCAGCACACCTCCATGTCCGCGAAGTGGAGATCGTGTTCGAGTGAAGGCCGTCGGCATAGTGAACCAGATCATGAAGAAGAGCATCATCCTTTGCGCCGCGTCGGTTGTCAGCCTCAACCTGAGCGCACAGTTGCAGGAGGCCACACAACTCACGGACAAGGAGCAGTTCGAGAAGGCCACCAGTTTATACAAGGTCGCCATCGCGGCCGCCCCCACCAGTGGTGAGGCATGGTTCTACATGGGCGAGAACTTTTGGTACAACGAGCGCCGCGACAGTGCCGAGATCTGCTACCGCAAAGGCGCGGAAGTGAACCCGCGTTTCCCGCTCAACCATGCGGGTATCGGCAAAGCGCTGCGGGCCAAAGGCAACGTAACCGAAGCGCAGGCCAAGTTCACCGAAGCATTGGCCATGGCCGAGGACAAGACCAACAAGTTCGGCAAGCCAGCCAAGTCGCTGGCTTATCGAGAAGTAGCCGAGGCCATGTCCGTTGGCAAGAACCCTGACTTCGTAACGGCCATGGCCTATTTGGCGAAGGCTGAGGAGCTTAACCCGAGCGATATCGAGATCTTTATCCTCCGCGGCGATATGTCCGTGGCGGCCGATCCACGCAGCGGTCCTACCCAAGCGGTAGCGGAATACAACAAAGCCATCAACCTGCAAGGCCTCAACCCGAAACCGCTGACCAAGAAGGCGCTGATGTACCACCGCAGTGGCCGTAACCCCGCTGGCGCGGTCGAGGAATACACCAAGGCCATTGCCAACGATGCCGCCTACGCGCCCGCATACAGGGGGCGTGCGGAAGCGCACTTCAGCCTGAAACAGTACGACCAGGCCACGGCCGACTACGAGAAATACCTGGAACTGAACAAGGGCAGCGTGAGCGCTCGCGTTCGTTATGCCAAGTTCCTCTACCTGATCGGGAAGAACAACGAGTCACTTGCCGAGATCACGGCCTTGAAAGCGACCGGGCTCAACGACAACTCGCTGCGCCGGATCGAAGGCTACAACCTTGCTGCGGCCGGCAACCATGTGCAAGCCTTGGAGGTCATGGAGGAATACCTCTCCGAACAACCGGACGATCTGGAGATCCCGAGCGATTGGGAGGTGATGGGCAAGATCTACGAAGGCCTTGCCAAACAAGTGGGCGAAGGCACGATCACCACCGGTGGCCTGCCCAGCGGTAACCTCGATTCGCTTGCTGCGGAGATGTGTTTGATCTGTGTACGCGTGGACCGCGATCGCCCTGACCTGTACCTCAACGCGGCGAATCTGTTCAAGAAGGCCAAGCGCTACGATAAGGAAGTGGAGGTATGGCAGGAAAAGATCGCCGCCGGCGAGGCGAAGGCGAACGACTACTTCTACTTGGGCAGCGCAGCCAACCGGGCAAAGATGTTCCCCTTGGCCGATAGCGCTTGGACCAGCTATATAGAGCGCAATTCCAAAACGTACGATGGCTACCTGGGCCGCGCACGCGCCAACGTGGGCATGGATACCGCTAGGACCACATGGCAGGCCAAGCCTTTCTACGAGGAAGTGGTGAAGCACTTGACGCCGGAGAACATCGAGAAGAAGAAGGTGGACGTGGAAGAGGCATACTTCTACTTGGGCTACTACTACTACACTCAGGAAAAGAACCTGCCCTTGGCCAAATGTTGGATGGAGAAGGTGCGGGACTTGAACGCCGGAACAGCGAACACCAAGATCGGCAGTGAGATGTTGTTGAGGAACGAAATGAAGGATCTTGCGGCTGCCGACTGCACGTTGTTGTAGCGCCGGACGATACCGCTGAACGAAGGGAGCTGCGGCCCCCTTCGTTGTTCTTGGGACCTTCCGCATACATTGCCTCCCATGACAAAGAGCAACAAGCTCACCCTCTGGATCTTCATTGCCATGGTGCTGGGGATAGGGTTGGGAGCATGGTACCGCAGCGCCTATCCGGATGAGGCTTCACTGAAAGCCTTCGGTGAGAACATCTCGATCCTGACGGACATCTTCCTCCGCTTGGTGAAGATGATCATCGCGCCATTGGTGCTGAGCACGCTCATAGTGGGCGTGGCAAAACTTGGCGATCTGAAGAGCGTTGGCCGGATCGGTGGTCGCGCGTTGCTTTGGTTCATCAGCGCAAGCCTGATGAGCCTGTTGTTGGGCATGTTCCTCGTGAACCTCTTCGAACCCGGTGTTTCGCTCGGCTTGCCACTGCCTGATGCAACAGCAAGCAGCGGCGTGGAGGGCGTGGAATTCACCCTGCGCAACTTCATCACGCACGTCTTCCCGAAGAGCATCGTGGAAGCCATGGCCAACAACGAGATCCTGCAGATCGTGATCTTCGCCCTGATGGTGGGTGTGGCCTGCGCGGCGCTCGGCGAGAAGGGCGCGCCCATCGTGAACGCCATGGACAGCCTCGGCCACGTGATGCTGAAGGTGACCGGCATGGTGATGAACGTGGCGCCGTTCGCCGTATTCGCCGCCATGGCCGCGGTGATCTCACAGAAGGGCCTCAGCATCCTCGGCACATACGGCAAGTTCATCGGGCAGTTCTACTTCGGTCTCCTGCTGTTGTGGTGTTTGCTGATGCTGGTTTGTTATCTCATCATCGGCCGACGCACCGGCACGCTCATCAGCCGCATCAAGGATCCCCTGTTGCTGGCCTTCAGCACCGCGAGCAGTGAGGCGGCCTTTCCACGCACCATGGAACAACTGGAACGTTTCGGCTGTCCCAATCGCATCGTCAGTTTCATCCTGCCGCTGGGCTACAGCTTTAACCTCGATGGCAGCATGATGTACATGACTTTCGCAAGCCTTTTCATTGCGCAAGCCTATGGCATCGACCTCAGCGCTTCGCAACAGATCACCATGCTGTTGGTGCTCATGGTCACCAGCAAAGGCATCGCGGGGGTGCCGCGCGCCTCGCTCGTGGTGATCGCCGGAACGTTGGCCATGTTCAACATCCCGGAGGCCGGGTTGCTCTTACTGCTCGGCGTGGATCACCTGCTCGACATGGGCCGCAGCGCCACCAACGTGGTGGGCAACGCCGTTGCAACGGTGGTGGTGAGCAAGTGGGAAGGAATGCTGGAGAAATAGTCGCGCATCATGAACCAGCTTTTCCGCAAGAAACCGATCACCACGGCCACCGGCAGCGAGGGCGAGATACACGGCGCGCAAAGCCTTGGAAAACATCTCACGCTTCGCGATCTCACCTTCTTCGGCATTGCGGCGATCATCGGCGCAGGCAGCTTCAGCAGTATGGGCACCGCCTGTTTCAGCGGTGGGCCGGGTGTTGTGTTCCTGTTCATCCTATGCGCTGTGGCCTGTGGCTTCACAGCATTGTGCTATGCCGACTTCGCGTCGCGTGTGCCCGTGAGCGGCAGTGCGTACACCTACGCGTACGTGAGCTTCGGTGAGCTCTTCGCATGGGTCATCGGCTGGGCGCTGCTGATGGAATACAGCATCGGGAACATCTACGTCGCCTTCGCCTGGAGCGGATACTTCACCAATCTTTTAGATGGTCTGGGATTGCACATGGCGGAGTGGCTGACGATCAACTACACCGCCGCGCACAACGCATTCAATGCCGGCACGGCGGGTGAAGGCATGACAGCGTGGAGCACTGCTCCCCTGCTCGGCAACCTACGCATCATCTTCGACCTGCCGGCGTTCGCGATCAATGCATTCATCACCTGGCTGGTGTATACCGGTGTGAAGGAGAGCCGCAACGTGAGCAACATCATGGTGGTGGTGAAGCTGGCCATCATCCTTCTGGTCATCATCGTGGGCGTAGCGTACGTGGACATCGACAACTGGACGCCGTGGATGCCGAACGGATTCGGGGGTGTAATGGCGGGCGTTAGCGCGGTGTTCTTCGCCTACATCGGCTTCGATGCTGTGAGCACGTTGGCAGAAGAAAGCAAAAATCCCCAGCGCGATCTGCCGAAAGGCATGATCTTGAGCTTGGTCGTTTGCACGGTTGTCTACATCATCCTCGCGCTCGTGCTTACCGGTATGGTGAGCTACAAGCAGCTGGGCGTAAGTGATCCATTGGCTGAAGTGTTCGCGATCCGCGGCGTGAAATGGATGCTCTTCATCGTGAGCATCGCGGCCGTGGTGGCCATGACCAGCGTCATGCTCGTTTTCCAACTTGGCCAACCACGCATCTGGATGAGCATGAGCCGCGACGGCCTGCTGCCGAAACGCTTTGCCAGCATACACCCGAAGTACAAGACACCTGGCTTCAGCACCATCGTGACAGGCCTTGTGGTGGGCATCCCGATCTTCTTCACCGACGAGAATTTCATTCTCGACTTCACCAGCATCGGCACCTTGTTCGCCTTCGTGCTGGTATGCGGCGGCGTACTGCTGATGCCGCGAAAAGCACGTTCGCCCGGGCGTTTCCACCTCCCCTACTTCAATGCCAAGTTCATTGCACCATTGTTGGGTATGGTCGCCCTCGCGCTCATCGTCACGTTCGATGAGAACCACTTCCACCGGATACTGGGACGGACCGGCTACGGCATCAACTTCCCCATGATCGTCTTCTACCTGATCTGCTTGGCGATGGCTTGGTACAGCTTCCGCAAGCAATGGTCCTTGATCCCGGTGCTGGGACTTGTCTCGTGCTGTTACCTCCTCACCGGCATGGCCGTGAGCAACTGGAAATGGTTCGGCATCTGGCTCGTGTTGGGACTGTTGTGCTACTTCGCCTACGGCTACCGCAAGAGCAAGCTGGCCAAGGCTTCCTGACCGTCGGGGATCGCACTATTGAGCCGCATTTCCGCCTTACACGAAGGCATACATTCGCGGTCCTTTTCCGCAATGCCCGCACCAGCCCATATCCATCCCGTTTTCGACCGCATGTTGGCGCGTAACGACAAGGAGGATCTGCTGCAACAGCGCGGCTGCGTGATCTGGATGACAGGATTGAGCGGCAGCGGCAAGAGCACGATCGCGCTGGCGCTGGAAAAACAACTCCATGCCGCCGGGCACCTCACGACGGTGCTCGATGGGGATAACGTGCGCACCGGCATCAACAACAACCTTGGCTTCAGCGAAGCCGACCGCACGGAGAACATCCGCCGCATTGCGGAAGTCGCGAAGCTGTTCGTACAGCAAGGCATCGTTACCATCTGCTGTTTCGTGAGCCCCACCATGGCGATACGCCAGCTGGCCAAGGACATCATTGGTGAGCAGGACTTCCTCGAAGTCTTCGTGGACACACCGCTGGAAGTATGTGAGCAGCGGGATGTCAAAGGACTCTACGCCAAGGCGCGCGCTGGCGAGGTGAAAGACTTCACCGGTATCAGTGCGCCGTTCGAGGCCCCGACTTCACCGGCTATTCGTTTGGACACCGCAGGACGTTCGGAAGCGGACACCGTTCAGGAACTACATCAATTCATAGCACCGCGTATTTCGCGGGTCTGATCCATGCATTCGTACCGACTGACACACCTGAAGGAACTCGAAAACGAAAGCATGCACATCCTGCGTGAAGTGGCCGCGCAGTTCGAACGGCCCATGCTCCTGTTCAGCGGTGGCAAGGACAGCATCGTGTGTTTCCACCTCGCTCGCAAGGCGTTCTTCCCGGCGAAGGTGCCGTTCCCGTTGTTGCATGTGGATACAGGCCACAACTTCGAAGAGACGATGACGTTCCGCGATGAACTGGTGAAAGAGCACGGTGCGCAATTGTTCGTCGGCAGCGTGCAGGAAAGCATCGACAGCGGGCGCGTGCAGGAGGAGACCGGCTACTACGCAAGTCGCAACAAACTGCAGACGGTAACGCTGCTCGACAGCTTGGAGAAACACAAGGTGGACTGCGCCATCGGTGGTGGCCGTCGTGACGAGGAGAAAGCCCGCGCCAAGGAGCGCGTGTTCAGCCACCGAGATGAATTCGGGCAGTGGGACCCGAAGAACCAGCGTCCGGAACTTTGGAACATCTACAACGGCAAGAAGCGTCCGGGTGAGCATTTCCGAGCCTTCCCGATCAGCAACTGGACGGAGATGGACGTGTGGCAGTACATCATGTTGGAGAGCATTCCCATCCCCAGCATCTACTTCAGTCACGAGCGCGAAGTGTTCAAACGTGATGGCGTGATCTACGCCAACTCACCGGTGATGCGCCTGAAGCCGGAGGAAAAACCTTACCAGATGCGCGTGCGTTTCCGCACCATCGGCGATATGAGCTGCACCGGTGCGGTGGATTCGCCGGCGAGCACATTGGAAGAGATCATTGATGAAGTAGCTTCCTCACGGGTAACCGAACGCGGCAGCCGCATGGACGACAAGCGGAGCGAGGCGGCGATGGAGGACAGGAAGAAGGAAGGCTATTTCTGATGACAGGATCAGACGATCGGAAAATGAAAGACAATAGCACGCACGGGTACTTGGATATGGACCTGCTCCGATTCACCACGGCGGGCAGCGTGGACGATGGTAAGAGCACATTGATCGGTCGCTTGCTCTACGACACCAAGCAGATCTTCGAGGACCAAATGGAAGCGGTGGAAGCCGCCAGCGCGAAGCGCGGGAACGGCGATGTGGACCTATCGCTGCTCACCGATGGCTTGCGCGCAGAGCGCGAGCAAGGCATCACCATCGATGTGGCGTACCGCTACTTCGCCACGCCGAAGCGGAAGTTCATCATCGCCGATACGCCGGGGCATATCCAGTACACCCGCAACATGGTGACCGGTGCCAGCACCGCGAACCTGGCGATCATCCTCGTTGACGCGCGCAAAGGGATCCTGGAGCAGACCTGCCGCCACTCGTTCATCGCATCGCTGCTCGGTATTCCGCATGTGGTGTTCTGCATCAACAAGATGGATCTCGTGGAATACGATGAGGCGACGTTCACGCGCATCCAGAAGGAATTGGAAGATTTCAGCAGCAAGCTTGAGGTGCGCGACATTCGCTACATACCGATCAGTGCACTGAAGGGCGACAATGTGGTGGACCGCAGCGAGCGCATGCCGTGGTACCAAGGACCAACGCTGATGTACTTGCTGGAGAACATCCACATCGCAGGCGACCTCAACCACATCGACCGCCGGTTCCCGGTGCAATACGTGGTGCGGCCCATGACACAGGAGCACCACGACTTCCGTGGTTTCGCTGGGCGCGTTGCCGGCGGGGTGTTCCGCAAAGGCGATCAGGTGAACGTGTTGCCCAGCGGTTTCCAGAGCACCATCAAAAGCATCAACCTCGGCGAGCGCGAAGTGGATGAGGCCTTCGCCCCCCAAAGCGTGGTGATGACCCTTGCGGACGAGATCGACATCAGTCGCGGGGACGTGATCGTTGGCGCCAACAATCTGCCGGAGAGCAGCCAGGATGTGGATGTGATGCTGTGCTGGTTCAACGAACGGCCGCTGCTAGTGAACGGCAAATACGCCGTGAAGCACAACAGCCGGGACGCGCGCTGCGTGATCAAGGAAGTCAAGTACCGCATGGACATCAGTTCGTTGCACAAAGCCGATGGCGACCAGACCATCCGTATGAACGACATCGGTCGTGTACAGCTGCGCACCACAGTGCCGTTGCACTTCGACAAGTACCAACGCAATCGGTTCACGGGCAGCTTGATCCTGGTGGACGAATCGACCAACGAGACGGTGGCGGCGGGGATGATCGTCTGATCAGCGCAAGAAAGCGATCGGGATGATCGGTTTGCCGGATCGCTCGCGCAAGCGCACGTACAGGCTACCGAGCACCGCTCCTACTGTATTGGCTACCATGTCGCCGGGATCGGTGCGGCGGCCGAGCAGTTCCATGCCTTGCAGCAATTCCGTGGCAACACCATAAGCGATGCTTAAAACCGCGGCACGCAGAATGTACCTGGCGTAGGCATCGCGCTTGCGCATCGCATCGGCCAACAGCACAGTGAGCGCACCGAACATGCCGAGGTGAACCACCTTATCGAGATCGAAGAGTGCGAACCAATCCCACTTCGGCAACGCACGGCCCGGAAGGAGGCACAGGACGAGTATGCACAGCGCCCAGATCAGCGCCCAGCGAAAAGTCTTCAGCAATGGAATGCGCCGGTGGCGTGTTCGTTATCAGCCCACGATCGCCTTGTAGGCGTCGGCGCTGAGGAGGTTCCCCACTTCACCAGGGTTGCTCATCCGGACTTTCACCATCCAGCCAGCTCCGTAGGGATCCTTGTTAACGCTGGCGGGATCACCATCGAGACTTGGATTCACCTCGAGCACGTTGCCGCTAACAGGCATGAAGAGGTCGCTCACGGTCTTCACCGCTTCCACCGTTCCGAAGACTTCCTCGGCTTTGAGGTCCTGGCCGACCGTACCGATATCCACGAAAACGATGTCGCCCAGTTCGCTTTGTGCGAATTCAGTGATGCCGATAACGGCGATGTCACCTTCAACGCGGATCCATTCATGGTCTTTCGTGTACTTGAGTTCGGCAGGGAAAGTCATGGGTAGTGATGTGGAGATTTGGAAGTTCAGGCGGCGACCCTTGGGTATTTCTTGTTCCGGGTACCGGTTCGAGCGAGGCGAATGTAGCCGAAGGGTTTTGTTCGCCATTTCCCCGATGGATAAGCCGTTGAACCCTGCACACCCATCCACGCGGCATCGTTCATGCTTCGCGGCCCACGCTACATGGAGCCTTCCATGCGTTCCTACTTTTGATCATCATGCTCCACCCCTTGGTTACTCAATGCATTCATCGCCTTCGCAGGTGGTCCGTGCTGCGCTTTGTTCTTCCCTCAGCGCTGCTCTTGGGCATCATGCCCCATGTGGATGTTGAGGCGCAGCCGGTGCAACCGTACGTGGACCATTGGGATAGCCTGAAAACGATCAAGCGCAGCGAAGGCCTCTATGTGAACGGCCTGGAATGGGGCGAGTGGAGCTACTGGGACCGCAGCGGAAAACTGTTGGAGATCAGTAGCCAGGCCGGCGGCATGCTGCACGGGCGCACGCGCAAGTACTACGCGAACGGGCAGGTGCAGCACGATGGCTGGTTCCGTAAAGGCAAAGCAGGACAGCATTATGACCAGCTATTACGCCAGCGGACAGGTGATGGAATCCGGTTGGTACAAGAAGGGAGTGAAGGACAGTACGTGGCTCTACTTCTTCGCGGACGGCAAGCCCCTGTTGAACGAGGTGTGGAACGACTCGCTGGTCATCGTGATAGACGCATGGGACAAGGACGGATCACGAACGCTCACCAAAGGCGATGGCCTCGTGCGGGCGTACTTCCCAAGCGGTGCGAAACAGGAGGAGACCGCGTATGCTGTCGGTGTTAAGAGCGGGTCGAGCACCTTGTTCTACCCATCCGGACTTCCACAGGCAAAAGGCACCTACTTGGCAGGGGTTCGTCACGGGAAATGGGAGTATTGGTTCAGCAATGGCACGCTGCAAAAGGTGGAGACCTACCAGCGCGGGAAACTCTCGGGGCCCTATCTGCTCAACTTCAGCTCAGGCGAACCCAACATCGTTGGCCACTACAAGGATGGACTGAAGGACAGCTTGTGGACGTGGCACACGACCAAGGCGCAGAAGGACATGGAAGGGAGCTTTTGAGCGACAAGCAGCATGGCGCTTGGCGCTACTGGTATCCAAGCGGGCAAATGAGCAGTACCGGTACCTACGCGAACGACAAAGAGCACGGCGACTGGGTGTACTTCTATGAGGGCGGTCAGTATTGGAAGAAGGGAAGTTTCAACGATGGGAAGAAAACCGGCACGTGGACCACGTGGTTCGAGAACGGCAAGAAGCTGCAGGAAGGTCCCTACGTGAACGGCGTGGCCGAAGGCGAATGGATGAGTTGGTTCGAGAACGGACAACAGAAGGACATCGGCAGTTTCACCGCAGGGAAGATCAGCGGGCTATGGCGCGGCTGGAACCCCGAAGGCCATCCTGAATACGAAGGCTGGTGGAAGGACGACCGGAAGGATGGCGCTTGGAAATTCTGGTGGGAGAACGGCAAGCTCAAGGAGGAAGGATTCTACGCAGCCGGCAAGAAGGGCGGTCGCTGGGTGAGCTACAACAACTACGGCAGCATAACCAGTGAAGGCAACTACACCGAAGGCATTCCAAACGGCCCTTGGATCTACTATGATGACGCCGGTGTGAAAATGCGCGAGCAGAACTTGGTGATGGGTGATCCTGATGGCAAGTGCTTGGTGTACGATCAGCGCGGCCGCGTGGTGCAAGAGATGAACTACAAGTTCGGGCGATTGCACGGCACGATGACCACCTTCGATATGAGCGGGAAACCGACGAAGACCGTGGAGTACGAGAACGGCCAGATCAAGAAAGCACCGGTGCCGAAGGGCAAAAAAGGCGGCAGTGTGCCGGGCATGCGTTGAGCCAGTGGCAGCCGCAACGAACACGATGTAGACCCCGATCCAGTTCCCCGATGCGCATACTCGTCTTCACCGGGGCTGGAGTCAGCGCAGAGAGCGGACTGCGTACGTTCCGCGCTGCCGACGGCCTGTGGGAAGAACACCGCATTGAGGAAGTTGCCACGCCCGAAGCCTTCCAGCGCGATCCGGCCTTGGTGCTGCGCTTCTACAACGAACGACGCGCGCAGGTGATCGCCGCACAGCCGAACGCTGCGCACACAGCCATCGCGGAAATGGAACAGCGCCTTCATGTGGATGTGGTGACGCAGAACATCGACGACCTGCACGAGCGCGCCGGAAGCACCCACGTGTTGCACCTTCATGGCGAGATCAAGATGGCGCGAAGCACAGCAGACCAACAGGTGGTAGTGCCGATCAACGGGCCATCACTTGACCTGGGCGACAAGTGCCCGCTGGGATCCCAACTACGACCCCACATCGTATGGTTCGGTGAGGCCGTGCCAATGATGGACAGAGCCATGGAACTGGCGATGCGCTGCGAACGGTTGATCGTGGTAGGCACTTCGCTCAACGTATACCCGGCGGCGGGCCTGCTGCACTACGTTCCGAACAACGTGCCCATCCATCTGATCGACCCCGGTGATGTGCCCATGCTGCGTTCGGGTATCGACCATAGAAAGCAGAAGGCCAGCGAGGGCGTCCCCCTGCTGGCCTCCGAACTGTTGAAGCTGGCTTAGCGCGATACGACCAGTCGCTGTGTGCGCAGGGTACGTCCCTGACCCATCAAGCTCACGAAGTACACGCCTTCCGGCAATGCAGCGGTGCTCAATTGGGCATTGCGCTGAGCTGCGGCAACCGAGGCCTTCAGCACTTGGCTACCCAATGCATTGTGTACCACGATACCATCGGCGTTGCCGATGGCCGAACTGAAGCTCACCATTGCTGAGGCGTTCGCTGGGTTCGGCGCAATACTGAACTGATCCACGGACAACGCTTCGCCGATACCAACGGCACTCTCGAAACAGAGGTCGACAAAGGCACTGTCGTTCGGGTTGGCAACATCGTACCATACATATCGATAGCAGCTTAGGCTGAAATCGCCGTTGGGGATGTGGTAACCACCGAACCCGGTGAACGGAACACCGGGAACCATAGCCTGACTATCGCCACCGATCCACAGTGGCGTTTGGCCTGCATTGCGCGGCAGGTAGCACAGGTTCCAGCAGAAGTAGTTCTGGGTGCCAGTGGTAACGCCCATCTCATAGCGCTTCACGTTCACAGTGCGATTCCCACCGCCGTTGAGCTCGGCCTCGAGGTGTATCACCATGGTGAACGGGTTCGAGGAGTTCACCTCCCAATGGTCAATGCTGCTATTGGTCACGTCATTACCGTATTCATCGGTAAGGGTGATCCATTGCGCACTGGTGCTGTTGGCTAGAGCGATGGCTGCGAAAGCAAGAGCGTATTTGTTCATCATGGGCCAAAAGTAAACGGACAACGCTCCGTTGGTCATGGGATGGGCCGTTCGAGCTTGACCAGTGCGAGAAGATGGGATCCCAAGGGTTGTGGGTTTCGATCGGGAGGGCGCAAGGACAAGCCTCCTTATGTTCGGCCTCGCTCCGGCTGGCGTATGTCTTGCCGGATCGCCATCGAACCAACGCAAATCAACCAAAATCAACCTACATGAAGAAGTTGTTACTCATGGCTTCGCTTGTTGCCTCCACAGCGGCAATGGCTCAATTGCCGGATGGGTCCATCTGCCCCGATTTCACGGGCACCGACCTCAACGGCGTAACGCATAACCTGTACGACTATTTGGATCAAGGCTACACAGTGGTGGTTGACGTGAGCGCCACGTGGTGCGGACCCTGCTGGAACTACCACAACACGGGCGCTCTGGAAGACCTGTATACCACATATGGTCCCGGTACTGCTGCTGATAAAGTGATGGTGTTTTTCATCGAAGGAGATGGCAGCACGACCTTGGCCGACCTGCAGGGCAACACTGGCGCAACCCAAGGTGACTGGATCAGCGGAACGCCCTATCCGATCATCGACAATGCTAGCATCGCCAACTTGTTGGAGATCTCGTACTTCCCCACGATCTATACCATCTGCCCAAGCCGGAAGATCGTGGAAAGCAGCCAGATCAGCACCGCTGCTCATTGGGCAATTGCCAACGCGGGTGACTGCCAAGCGGCAGTTGCAGGCACCAACTTGGCTCTTGCCTCTTACAACGGAAGCCTTTCGGCTTGCGGAAACTTGGACATGCCAGTGACCATCATGAATATGGGCACTAATGCGATCACTAGCGCTACCATCGTTGTGAAGCAGGGCAATACCACCTTGGCTACGCAGAACTGGACCGGCAACTTGTCCACCTACGACACGGACGACATCACCTTTTCGAACGTGGCGGTGACCGATGCTGCTGCTGTAACGGTGAACATCACCACGACCGATGCTCAAGCGAGCGACAACGTTCTGGATCCAGGATTGATCCCCGCTGCACCTGTTAGCTGGGCTGTTACCGTGGAGGGTAAGTAGACCAATACCCGAACGAATTTCGCATGGCATATGCTGGATCCCAACGGTGTTGTTGTAGCCTAGGCGGCAACTATACTTTGGTGAACGCGAATACGACCAATTGCGATCAGGGGTTTGCCGGTTGCCGGGCCGGGTACCTACGGCTCAAGCGCTGCGTTCACATTGGATGTTGAGCTCACCGGAGATGGGATGTTATAAAGTGGAGGCGTTTGATGCCTACGGGGATGGCCTGACCGGTAATGCTCAATCCTATTTCCGTGTGCGCAATTCCAACAGTCAAGTTGTGATCGATGTTGACTTCGTTTGCGAATCGTCGAATACCATGGTGAACGACGCCGTAGGTGTTTCGGAAGCAGCGAACACCGTTGGTGTGGAGCTTTACCCTAACCCGACCAACGGCAACGTGAACTTGGCGTTCAATACCGCGGAGAGCAAGGTGAACGTGGACGTGTACAATGTGCTCGGTGAGCGCATCATGTCACGCACCATGAACAGCAATGGCGTGCAGACCATCGACATGAGCGGCATGAACAATGGCCTTTACTACTTCAACATCACCGTTGGCGACAACAGCACCACCCGCAAGGTGACGCTGAACCGTTGATAGCGATGTGAATTCGATCGAAGAGGTCGGCGGTCCGGTGTTTGCACCATGGCCGCCGACCTTTTCTTTTGTTCCCCCATCTTGCACCATCCGACCAACTCGTAACCCAACTACCAATGCGCTCTTTCCTCTCCATGCTCGCCATCGTCGTGGCCACTTCGCTGTTCGCCCAAATACCCAGTGCATCCGTTACCGGGCTCGACGGCAAAAAAGTGGATGCAAAGACCTTCAGCAACGGTGGCAAACCAATGATCATCAGTTTCTGGGCAACATGGTGCGCGCCGTGCAAACGCGAACTGAACGCCATTGCGGAGGTGTATGACGAGTGGCAGAAGACCACCGGCGTGAAGCTGATCGCGGTTAGCATTGATGATGCACGGAGCTCGGCCCGGGTTGGGCCCTACGTGAACGGCCAAGCATGGGACTACGAAGTGTACTTGGACCCGAACGGCGACCTGAAGCGCGCCATGAACGTGCAGAACGTGCCGCACACCGTGCTGATCGACGGTTCGGGCAAGATCGTATGGCAACACAACGTGTACAACCCTGGCGACGAGAACGAACTGTACGCCAAGTTGAAAGCGCTTACCGCCAAGTAACCTCGGCATCCCGAGGATCTTCATCATTCGGTTGCACCGCGTAAGGTTCCTGCGTGCGACATTGCGGGGCTTTCCGGCTTACCCGTATCGCACGTCCGCTGTATGACCCCTCTTCTCCGCATTTCGACCTGTGCATCCTTCGCACTGCTCGTGGTGTGCGCTTCGGCCCAAGACAGTGGCGCGCAGATCCACGGCAACTTCAACATCGACGGTCAGTTGTATAACCCCGATGAGGAGATCGGTGCTGTTCCGCCACCGGAAGACTTCGGCTTGAACGCTTGGGGCAATTTCATTGCGACCAAAGGGGCGTTCGAGGCGGGCCTTCGCTTCGAGAGCTATACACCGGCATTGCTGGGCTACCCGGCCGGCGAACCCTACAATGGCTCCGGCATCGGTTTCAGGTATGCGCGTTACGCGCAGGATGATCTGGAGATCACTTTGGGCAACTACTTCGAGCAGTTCGGTAGCGGGCTGGTGTTCCGGAGCTATGAAGAACGTTACCTCGGCGTGGACAATGCCATGGACGGCGTGCGTGTGAAATTCAAGCCCGTGAACGGGGTGTATCTGAAGGGCTTCATCGGTGAACAACGTCTTGGATTCGATGGTGGCTTTACCAAAGGACCGGGACTTGTCAGGGGCGTGGATCTGGAGATCTCACTGAACGAACTCTTCGACAGTCTGGCGGTGAAAGGCCGCAACATCATCCTTGGCGGCAGCTTCGTGAGCAAGTACCAGGAGGACCGCGACCCGCTGCTGGAACTTCCGGAGAACGTGGGCGCGTGGGCGGCACGGCTCAACTACATCTCGGCCAAGTGGAACCTCTACGCCGAGTACGCATACAAGATCAACGACCCCAACAGCAGCAACAACGGCATCTACAAGAACGGGGAGGCGTTGATGTTCAACGCCGCCTACAGTGTGAAGGGCTTGGGCATCAGCGCCGGTGTGCACAGCTACGACAACATGGTGTACCGGAGCAACCGGGCGGCCGGGCCGTTCGACCTCAACATCAACTTCCTGCCGCCACTAGCCAAGCAGCACACCTATAACCTGCCCGCCACGCTGTACCCCTACGCCACGCAACCGAACAATGAAGTGGCCGGCCAAGGCGAGATCTTCTACAAGTGGAAGAAGGGCACCGCCCTTGGCGGTAAGTACGGAACCAAGTTGGCGATCAATGGCAGTGTTGCGTATGCGCTCGATACCGTGGGCATAGTGGACGACACCGTTACCTACGACGGCTATACCAGTAGCCTCTTCGCTAAAGGCGAGCGCTTGTACTTCAGCGACATCAATGTGGAACTGCGCAAGAAGTTGAGCCCCACGTGGGAGTTGGCGCTTACCTACATCAATCTCGCGTACGACATTGAAACCGTGCAGGGCAAAGCCGGCGAACCGGTGATCTATGCCGACATGATCATCTTGGAGGGCCTGCACAAATTCAGCGATGAGACCGGACTGCGGTTCGAATTGCAGCACCTCAGCAGCAAACAGGACCACGGCAACTGGGCCACCGCTATTGCGGAACTCACCGTGGGCGGGCACTGGAGCATTACGGCCATGGACCAGTACAATTACGGTGGTGGCGCGAAAACGGATGAGATCCACTACCCGTTGGGCAGCGTTGCTTACACGCGCGGAGCAAACCGCATACAAGTGAACTACGGCCGCCAGCGCGCGGGCATCTTCTGCGTGGGCGGCGTATGCCGTGCCGTGCCTGCCGCCAATGGCCTCACCGTATCCATCGCAAGTACCTTTGATCCACCGATACGTCGGGATGAAACACATGCGCAACACGATCCTCCTCTCTTTCACTGACGATCTGCTCGGCGGGCTGCGACATCATTGAGGAACCCGATAATCCCATCCCCGGCGCGGTGGACGATTGCGCTGGTGTTGGCAATGGCGCAGGATTCCGGCGGGTGCTGCTGGAGGACCTTACCGGCTTCCGCTGCCCCAATTGCCCCGCCGCTGCCGATGTAGCCAAACAATTGCATGGCGTTTATTGCGAAGACCTGATCGTCGGGGTCCACCGCACCCCACGTTCGCTTCGCCCACCAGTGGCGCCACCCGGATCCGTTCAGCACCGACTTCCGCACGGTGGCCGGTGAGGAGTACGCAGGCGCCTTCTCCCCTCCGGCTTGCCGAATGGACTGGTGAGCCGCCGGAATTCGATGGCTCCCAAGTGGTGGCGACGGCAACTGGAGTTCGGCCGTGGCCGACATCCTTGGGCAACCCGCGCAGTTCGAGATCACCTTTCCGGAGGTGAGTTACGACGCCGG
This sequence comes from Flavobacteriales bacterium, assembly GCA_016703005.1. Lineage (GTDB taxonomy): Bacteria > Bacteroidota > Bacteroidia > Flavobacteriales_F > PHOS-HE28 > PHOS-HE28. The sequence goes on along the minus strand of JADJCX010000035.1, from coordinate 107,623 downwards.
TACGGAGACACTCGACCTGCAAGTGAAGGTGGATGTTCTGGCCGACACCACCGGCGAACACAACGTGGTGGTGTACCTACTGGAAGACGATGCGATCGAGGGACAGGAGGACAACCGGGTGCCGGGCGGTATTGTATACCCCTACACGCACAACCATGCGCTGCGGACAACATCAACGGGACGTGGGGAACGCAGGCCTCACCGGTGCCATCACCCCTGGACAGACGGTCACCCTCACCTTCAACGATTACGTGCTTGCCCCCTAACGTACTGGTCCCCGCGAATTGCTCGTTGGTGGCGTACATCTACCGGGTGGACAACGGATGAGGTGATGCAGGTGAGCGAGCGGCACCCTGATCCCATAACCGCCCTTATCAAACACCGGGCCTTCACATAACCTTTCGCCGGGTGAACAACTTTCCACCCCTCGGTGAGTTATCCGAAGCCGAACGGATTATATTCATGCCTGCTTTCACCGGGAGTGCCCGTTGGCAGAGTGACACAAAGCCCCACGAACCATCGCACTGGATATGAAGGAGCAAGGAAGGAAGATGATGGAGTTCAGCAAGCAGGTGCTGCAGAAGGTGAGCTTCGATAAACTGCTGTTCAAGAAAGAACTCATCAAAGCCCGCCGTTGGGTGGGCCAACACGATCAACTCATCCTGAAAGCTTGGTGCCTCGCCACCTTTGGGCATGTGTACAAGGATGTGATCATAGAGGTGTTCGAGAAGAGCATGAGGGCGTAATGGCCTCACCCTGCCCTCTCCAAAGGAGAGGGTCCGAGGGCTTCGATCATTGATCCGGTGCCAGGAAACGCAGGTTGCGTTTCAGGCCTTCGAACTTGGCGCGCTTAACGGCGCTGCCTTCGAACAGCTTGTCGAAGACCACTTCGGTCATGCCGTGCCATTCGTCTTTCGTCATGGACATCAGCTCGGGCTTCGGGGTGAACTGCGGCTCGTTGTGCGGCGTTGCGAAACGGTTCCACGGGCACACCTGCTGGCAATACATCGCAACCCGAACGCCCAATCGGCGAAGCGGCCTTTCATTTCCTGCGGTATCGCGTCCTTCAGTTCTATGGTGAAGTAGCTGATGCACTTGCTGCCGTCCACCGTCTACGGCGTGATCGCATCGGTGGGGCAGGCATCGATGCAGCGTCGGCAGGTGCCGCAATGATCGGTGGCGGGCGCATCGGGCGCGATCCAGATCCAATACGATCTCGCACAGGAAAAGAAGGACCCCTGTTGCTGCCGTATCACATTGGTGCTTGCCCACCCATCCGATACCCGCACGCTGCGCCCAAGCCTTTTTCCATAACGGGCCCGTTATCCACGAAGGCCCGCATTTCCACTGCGCCGAATTGCTCTTGTATGAATTGCATGAGCGGCTTCAGGCGCTGCTTCACCACTTTGTGGTAGTCGCGGCCATAGGCGTAGGTGCTCAGCTTCGGCGCATCGGGATGCGCTTGCTGCGGTGGTGTGTAGTAGTTGTACGCCAGGCTGATCACGCTCTTAGCGCCGGGCACCAACTTGCGCGGATCGAGGCGCAGATCGAAGTGGTTGGCCATGTAGGCCATTTCGCCATGCTGCTTCGCGCGCAGCCATTGCTCCAAGCGGGGTGCTTCGGCTTCCAAGAACCCGGCTTGCGCCATGCCGCAGGCCACGGAAACCCAGCTCGTGCGCTTTGCGCTTGATCGCATCGGCCTTGTCCCGCGCATCCATGCGGCGGAAGGTAGCCGTGCGCTACGGCGATGCCATCAGCTTGCCGCCCGGCACCGCAAGCCATCGCTGCTTTTCCAGTAGTAGCAAAGCGCTCGCGACCGGTGCGCAACAGGTCCTCCACTTCGGCCAGGGCCGTTATGGGATAGAACATGTCGATGGTGCCGGTGGTGGCATCGAACGTGGGCATGGCCGGTTGCGGTTCCTCAACAAAACGACGCGCACACCTGTTGCCTTGCTCTGGTGCGAGAAGGGCACGCCCCTGAACACGAGCGAGTGCGCAACGCGCCCGCTACTTGGCCTTCATCGGCAACTGCTTCAACACACGCAGAATGTGCAACGTGCCGAACGACATGGGGAATTGCGGTTCGCGGCGTTCGGCAACGGCGTTGATGACGGAGATGGGCGGAAGAGCATGCATGGTGCGACCGGTATGGCCCACCAAATTGCCGACGCATTCCGTAAGTAACAAACCGGCACCGCAAACTTCACATTGGATGAGCGATCGCTTAACGATCGGCGGGGCGCCTACTCGAACAAACTGCCCGGCTTCACGCTCGGCACCTTACCCAAGTGCTTGTACGCCCGCTCGGTACACTGGCGGCCACGGGGTGCGCATCAGGTAGCCTTCCATGATGAGGAAGGGTTCGTACACCTCCTCGATGGTGCCCGCCTCCTCCCCCACGGCGGTAGCAACCGTGTTGAGGCCGACAGGCCCGCCGCTGAACTTCTCGATGATGCACGACAGGATACGATTGTCCATTTCATCGAGACCGTGCGCATCCACGTTCAGGGCTTTCAATGCAAATTGTGCAATAGCAAGGTCGATCCCGCCATCGCCCTTGATCTGCGCGAAATCGCGCACGCGACGCAGCAGTGCGTTCGCAATACGCGGTGTGCCGCGGCTGCGCCGTGCGATCTCGGTGGCGGCATCGTCGGCTGGCGGGTACATTGAGGATGCCGGCGCTGCGCTTGACGATACCGGTGGAGCACAGCGGCGTTGTAATAATCGAGGCGGCTGTTGATGCCGAAGCGCGCGCAACGGCGCGGTGAGCAAGCCGCTGCGCGTGGTGGCACCCACCAACGTGAACGGGTTGAGGTCGATCTGCACTGTGCGCGCGCCTCGGTCCCGCGTCGATCACCGGGTCGATGCGGTAATCCTCCATGGCACTGTACAGGTACTCCTCCACGATGGGACTGAGCCGATGATCTCGTCGATGAACAATTCGCATCATGCGGCTCCAAATTGCGAGCAGCCCGGCCAGGTCGGCGGGCTTATCGAGCACGGGGCCGCTGGTAATGCGCATGCCCACGCCCATTTCCCGCGCTATGATGGTGGCTAACGTGGTTTTGCCTGCCGGGCGACCGTGGAGCAGCACATGGTCCAGCGCCTCGCCGCGCAACTTGGCGGCTTGTGTGAACACCTTCAGGTTATCGGTAACGGCATCCCGCCCAGCAAAATCCTGAACCGGCGCGGACGCAAAACCTGCTCCAGGTCTTTGTCGCTGGCGCTGCGTTGCTCGTTGCGTACGTCGAAGGGTTCGGGCATGTGCTTCACCCCGATGTGTCGGGGGGGGTGGTAAAGAAACAGCACCCATGCACTTGACACTACTTCCGCGTGAACGCCATCGTGCAGCAGGTGCCAGCCCCATGCGCGATTACCAGCGCGAAAGCGGCGTGACGCACTTCAATCCCCAGCGGAAGCTTCGGACCACCGGCTATCGTTTACTCCTTCAGGTCGCGCCGCAGATCGCCGGTGAACACCCGCAGGCCGAGCATGTAGATGGGTGCGGTGAGCTGCTCGCCCAGACTTTCCGAGGTGCGGAACACCAAGCGGTAGCCGAAGCCCGCCGTTACGGCGAAGTAGGTGAGGAAGCGGTATTGCACGGACATAGCAGGCTCGTAGAGCACGTACCAGGTCTTCTGCCACGTGCGCGTTTCGTTCGTCAGGTCGTCGTACACCACGCGGCCGTGGCCCAGGCCCACCTGCACAGGCATGCGCACTTCCCAATGGCCACGCTGGTAAAAGGCATAGTCGGCATATGCGCTCACATGCCCCATGCGCAAGCGTGTATCCACCTCGCGGTAGGCACCGGCTTCGTACACCTGCCGGTTGCGGTGTACAGGCTTCAGTATGGTGCTGTACCCGAAGCCGTATTGGAAACGGGTAGCATGCTCCCACCCCACCTTGATGCCATAGAATTTCACCGGCTAGCTGGTAATGAAGCTTCCACGGATGTCGAGCTTCACAATGAGGCGCGGTGGCTCTTGCAGGAACAGGTTGATGCTATCGAGGAGCTGGGCGCGCGCGGTAAGGGGTGTGAGGAAGGTGAGGGAGGCGAGGAGGGCGAGAACCGGGAGAAAGTGGGACGGCCGCAGAGCATGGAAGCCTGCACCCCATCCCCCTGCCCCCTTCGAAGGGGGACGAACACCCGCAAGCCCGCCGCCCTTACCTATGCCGACCGGGAACCATGGTGCTCGCACTCCGCCCCCTCTCCTTGGGAGAGGGGCAGGGGTGAGGTTCTCGAGGCCGGTGTAATGTCTCAAAAGCAGAGCGTCCGCACCAAAGATGCGGACGCTCCACTGATCTCATTCCTTCCACTCAGACCCTCTCCGTTGGAGAGGGCAGGGTGAGGCTTGCTAACCGTGGCTCTCCTCCTCCCCGTCCGTGTGCGGCACGTTCTGGGGCACGAAGTCCTCGGCCTTGCCGGGCTTGCTGTAATCGTAGGGCCAGCGGTACACCTCGGGGATCTTGCCGGGCCAGTTGCCGTGCATGTGCTTAACCGGGCTGGTCCACTCCAGCGTGTTGCTGCGCCAAGGGTTCTGCACGGCAGCAGGGCCGCGGAACACGCTGTAGAAGAAGTTGTAGATGAAGATGATCTGTGCCAACGCACCGGTGATGGCGAAGAGCGTTACCACCACGTTGAGGTCGATCACGTTGTCGAACATCGGGAACGCGGTGTAGTCGTAGTAACGACGCGGCGCACCGGCCAAGCCGATGAAGTGCATGGGGAAGAACACGCCGAACGCACAGATGAAGGTGACCCAGAAGTGAACGTAGCCCATGCGGGTGTTCATCATCTTGCCATACATGCGCGGGAACCAGTGGTAGATGCCGGCGAACATGCCGAAGATGGCGCTCATGCCCATTACGATGTGGAAGTGCGCCACCACGAAGTAGGTGTCGTGTACGGGGATGTCCAGCGCGCTATCGGCGAGGATGATGCCCGTGAGACCACCGGCAATGAAGGTGGCCACCAAGCCGATGCTGAACAGCATGGCGGGCGTCATAACGATGTTGCCCTTCCACAACGTGGTGATGTAGTTGAACACCTTCACAGCTGATGGAATGGCGATCAACAATGTGGTCACCACGAACACGCTTCCGAGGAAGGGGTTCATACCGGTAACGAACATGTGGTGACCCCACACGATGAAGCTGAGGAAGCCGATCGCGAGGATGGAGCCGATCATGGCCCGGTAGCCGAAGATGGGCTTACGCGAGTTGGTGGCGATCACCTCGGAGGTGATGCCCAAGGCAGGCAGCAGCACGATGTACACTTCGGGGTGACCTAGGAACCAGAACAAGTGCTGGAACAGGATGGGGCTACCGCCCATGTTGTCCAATGCCTCGCCGCCAATGTGGATCTCGCTGAGGTAGAAACTGGTGCCCAAGCCACGGTCCATGAGCAGCAGCAACGCGGCGCTCAACAGCACGGGGAACGAGAGGATACCCAGCACGGCCGTGATGAGCAACGCCCAAACGGTGAGCGGCAGGCGGGTCATCTTCATGCCCTTGGTGCGCATGTTCAGCACCGTTACCACGTAGTTCAAACCACCGAGCAAGGCGCTGACGATGAACACCGCCATGCTGCACAACCACAACGTCATGCCCGTGCCGGAGCCGGGTATGGCCTGGGGCAACGCGCTCAACGGCGGGTAAACCGTCCAACCCGCACTGGCCGGGCCACCTTCAACGAACAGACTGGCGATCATGAGCACACTGCTCACCAGGAAGAACCAATACGACAGCATGTTCAGGAAGCCGCTCGCCATGTCGCGGGCGCCCACTTGGAAGGGGATCAGCAGGTTGGCGAACGTTCCGCTCAATCCACCGGTAAGCACGAAGAACACCATGATGGTGCCGTGGATCGTTACCAGACCCAAGTACATATTGCTATCGAGCACGCCGTTGGGTGCCCACTTGTCGCCGAGGAAGAAATTGGTGATGGCGAAGCCTTCGCCGGGCCATGCCAATTGCAGGCGGAAGAAGATGGACATCATCACGGCCACCACGGCCATGACGATAGCAGTTACGAGGAACTGCTTGCTGATCATTTTATGGTCCTGCGAGAAGACGTACTTCGAGATGAAGCTCTCCTCGTGGTGGTGGTGCTCGTGGTGAGCAGCTCCGTGATCGGCGTGTGCGGCGTGCGCGTGTGCACCCATGGTCATCTAATGCTTTGTGGTCAGTTGGCTACGGGGGGTACTACCGCGGCCACGGCCGTGCTGTCCTTAACGTTCTGTACGGTACTGTCCGATACCACTGTGCCATCGGCAGGCGGTACCTCCGCCGCTGGTGCACCTTCGAAGGGCTTCTTGTTGATCTCGGCCACCCATGCGTCGTATGCGCTCTTCTTCTCGATCACCAGGTCCATCTGCATGTTGTAGTGGCTGGCGCCGCGTCTTGTTGCACATCAGGATGTAGTTGAACTCCGGGTTCGCCATGATGTCGCGCATGCTGTCCGTGGTGATGGTCGGTGTCATCTTGAGCACCGTGCCTTGGCCGGGCACCAAGTTCATCTGCGCGCGGAAGTGCGGCAAGAAGGCGCTGTGGATGATGTCCCTGCTGCGCAGCGTCAGGTTCACCTCCTCGTTCACGGGCAGGTGGAATTCCTTGATGACGATGTCATCGGAACCGGCCGCGTACTTGCTGGCCTCCTTGTTCGCCGCGATGTCCTGCTCCATCATGGTGCGCAGGTTGACGATGCGGTCCATCATGCGGCTCACCTTGCCGAGGTGGTGCTCCAGCTTCGTCAACGCGTCAGCCGGCAAGTGGTCGTATCCGGCCTCGATGCTCTTTTCGGTAGCATCCTTCTCGGTCTGCAGTTCGGCGAGACGAGCAGCAATGCTCGCGGTGGTTACAATGCCCAGCGGGTTGTTGTCGTTGATGAGACGGAAATCAGTAGCGCCCAACTGACCATCCTTACCGGGGTAGCGGCAGGTCCAGTCGAATTGCTTTCCGTACAGTTCCACCTCGGGGGTGCCGGGCGGAGCAACTGCGGTGATCTCTTGCCATGCTTTCAATCCGGTGATCACGATCACGGCGAGGAAAAGCGCCGGTGCAATGGTCCACGCCAACTCGAGTTTGTTGTTGTGGGGGTACCACTTCGCCACACGGTCTTTCTTGAAGTAGTACTTGCCGGAGAAGTAGAACAGCAAGGTGTTCGTGAAGAAGAACATGATGAACAGGATCACCCAGTTCAGGGTCATCAGGTCATCGAGCACCATACCGTGCTTGCTGGCGCTCACCGGCAGCAGCTTGTCGCCATAGGCATACAGCAACCAGAAGAAGAAGGCGTAGTAGATCACGCAGAAGATCCACATGAACCGTGCGTTCATCCGGTTGTCGGCCGGGCTGATCTCCTCTTCGCGTTTGCCACGCAGCTTCGAGGTGATCTCGTAGACCCTCGCCATCTGTGTGACAGCGATGATCCCGAGCGCGATCACCAATAAGACCAGTAGCGTCATCATCGTCGGTGGTGGTTCTTTCCCTGCGGGGGCTTAGATGCTGTGGTGGATACTTTCCTCCAGATACGGGTGCTGCACAGGAGTGAGCGGTGCTTTCGTAAGGCGGTTCAGCGTAACGTACACGAAGGCGCCGAGGAAGGCGAGGAACATGCCCACCTCTACCAGGCCCAAGTGCCAATGATCGGCCATGGTGCCGGGCATCACGATCATGAACACATCGAGCCAGTGGCCGATGAAGATCACAGTGCCCACGCCGATGAGGAACCGCGGGTTGCGCTTCGCATCACGGCTGATGAGCATCACCATCGGAATGGCGAAGTTGATGAAGAACGTTACCCAGAAGAGCACTTGGTAATGTTCCCAACGCGTTTGGATCCAGGTGACTTCCTCAGGGATGTTCGCGTACCATATGAGCATGAACTGGCTGAAGAAGAGATAGCTCCACAGGAAGCTCACGGCGAACACCCACTTGCCCATGTCGTGGATGTGGCTGTTGTTCACTTGTGGCAGGTAGCCTTTGCTCTTCAGGTACAAGGCCACGATCACAGCGGTGATCATCGCGCTCACCCACATGCCACTGAACACGTACCAGCCGAACAGTGTGCTGAACCAGTGCGCATCGATGGCCATCAGCCAGTCCCACGCCAGTACGCTGCTGAACACTGCGAAGAACACCAGGAACAAGGCGCCGCGGCGGTAGTTCTTCAAGTGGCTCTTCACCAAGGTCTCCCCGCTCTCCTTGTCCATGCGCAGGCTCTCCTTGCGGAACCAGTGCGCGGCGAACACGAATGTGAAAATGAAGGCGATGGAGCGGATCCAGAAGAAGGGCTGGTTCAAAAAGGCCCTCTTGCCATCCATGATCACATCGTAGTTGGGGCTTGCGGGATCGTACAAGCTCGCATCCATCCAGTGGTACAAGTGGTGCCAGTGCAGGCTGCCACCCAAGAGCACCAGCAGAATGATCGCCGAGCCGATCGGCAGCCAGGCGAACATGCCTTCGTACACGCGCTTCACCATTACGGTCCAAGCGGTCTCGGTAGCGTATTGCAGCGCGTAGAAGAAGAGCGCCCCCAGCGAAATGCCGAAGAAGAAGAAGCCGCAGACCAGCAGGTTGGCCCACAAGCGCTGACCCAAATGCTCGGCGCCATGCTCACCGGCCGTGAAGTAACCGAGCACGAACAGCAGCAGACCGATCACGGCCAATGCCATGCTCAGTGTGCGGGCCCGTTTGCTGAAAGTGAATTCCATCGTGGTCCTGTTCGGGTTCAGTTCACTGGCGTTGCGGTCGTATCAGCTACGGCAACAGGGGCGGAAGCGCTCAGCTTGCCGTCGTTCTGAAGGTATTGCACGTAGCGTGTTACCAACCAACGCTCTTCCTTGTTCAACTGGCTGGCATGGCTGCCCATGCCAATGTTCTTTCCGTACGTCAAGCTGTGGAAGATCTTGCCCTCTGGCAGCGTCTTCAACGGACCGTTGTACGCCCCGGGCTGCGGGTAGCCTGCCACGTTCACCACGGTTCCATCGCCAGCACCTTTCTCGCCATGGCAATGCTTGCACATCTTGTCGTAGATCACCTTGCCCTTGTCCACGTTCTCCTGGCTCATGGGCAACGGGCATTTCACTTCCAAGCCGGCGCGCTCGTAATCCTCGGGCGTGTTGGCATAGGTGTACGGGAAGTTGAAGGCTGCCTTGCTGGCATCGCTGCTGAAGGCAATGGTGCCCTGCACAGGCTTGCGCGCCTGCTGGGTCATGCGCTGCTTCAGCACAAGGCTATCAGCGTAGTCGCTGTCGTACGTGCCATCCGGCATCTCGGCCACATACGGGTCCTGACCATAATCCACGTATGCCTCCACGGCTGGGCTGCGGTACATATCAGGGAAATACTCGATGCCCGGGCTATCGGGATCGCCGCCGCATGAGGCCAGCGCGAAGACCGCAAGCGCTGCGGAAGTCAGAAGGGTGCTGTGCTTGCTCATGATGCTCAGTACTCGCGTTCGTTGATCTCGAACACAGGGGTTTCACGCAGCATACCGGTGATCTGCTCAGCGCTGTGCCCGTGATTATCCTCGGTGCGCACTTCCATCACGAACTTGTCGTCGGTGCTGCGCGGATCGGGGTTGCGCGCCGGCATGCCGGGCAGCGTCTTGTTACGGATCAAATAGGTGATCGCCATGCCGTGGGCGGCGCAGAACACGGTGAATTCGAACATCACCGGAACGAAAGCGGGCAGGTTGTGATAAAGCGTCCAGTTGGGCTTGCCACCGATGTTCATCGGCCAGTCGCTGATCATGAAGTACCAGAAACCGAGCAATGCCAGCGACGTGCCCGTGATGCCGAACATGAACGATGCGATGCCCAACCGCGTGCGGGTAATGCCGATGATCGGATCGAGACCGTGCACCGGGAATGGACTGTACACATCCTTCACCTTCACGCCGCTGGTCACCAGCTTGCGCGCAGCGCCCTTCAGCACTTCGGGATCGTCGTACACCGCGTAGATGACCTTGTTCGCCATGGCGCTCAGTGGTGGTGTTGTTTGGCGGCCTCAGCCTTGTAACTCTCGCCGGTGATCTTCAGGATGCTCTTCAACTCATTGAGCGCAAGCACGGGGAAGTACCGCGCGAAGAGCAAGTAGAGCGTGAAGAAGATGCCGATGGTACCGATGAAGATCCCCACGTCGACCCATGATGGGTGGAACATGGTCCAGCTGCTTGGCACGTAGTCGCGGTGCAGGCTGGTAACGATGATCACGAAGCGCTCGAACCACATACCGGTGTTCACCACCAAGCTCATGAAGAAGGTGAACGTGAGGTTGCGGCGCCAGCTCTTCACCCAGAACAGCTGCGGACTGATCACGTTGCAGGTCATCATGGCCCAATAGCTCCACCAATACGGTCCGGTGGCGCGGTTGATGAACGCATAGCTCTCATACTCCACACCGCTGTACCAGCTCACGAACAGTTCGGTGATGTAGGCCACACCGACTATTGAGCCGGTGACGATGATCACGATGTTCATGTACTCCACGTGCTTCACCGTGATGTAAGCTTCGAGGTGCATCACCTTACGCATCACCAACAACAGCGTCAACACCATGGCGAATCCGCTGAACACGGCACCGCTCACGAAGTAGGGCGGGAAGATGGTGGTGTGCCAACCGGGTACGACGGAAGTCGCGAAGTCCATACTTACCACCGAGTGCACCGAGAACACCAGTGGGGTTGCGATACCAGCGAGCACCAAGCTCACTTCCTCGAAACGCGTCCACGCCTTGGCGTTACCGGTCCAGCCGAAGCTGAGGATGCTGTAGGCCTTCTTCCAACTCGGCTTGGTAAGGCGGTCGCGGATCGTTGCGAAATCGGGGATGAGACCGATGTACCAGAACACCAGCGATACGCTGAAGTAGGTGCTGATCGCGAACACGTCCCACAGCAACGGGCTGTTGAAGTTCACCCACAACGAACCGAACTGGTTCGGGAGCGGGAACACCCAGTAGGCCAACCACAAGCGACCCATGTGGATCAGCGGGAAGGTGGCCGCCATGATCACAGCGAAAATGGTCATCGCTTCCGCGGAACGGTTGATCGCCATGCGCCATTTCTGGCGGAACAACAACAGCACCGCGCTGATCAGCGTACCGGCGTGGCCGATACCGACCCACCAAACGAAGTTGGTGATGTCCCACGCCCAGTCAACGGTCTTGTTCAAGCCCCAGGTACCAATGCCCTTGCTGAACAGGTAGAGGATGCAACCGATACCATAACAGGCGATCAGACCCGCGATGGTGGTAAGGATGTACCAACCGCGTGGTGCCTTGTTCTCGATCGGACCAACGATATCGTTGGTGATATCGTGGTAGGTCTTGTGGCCCAGGATCAGGGGCTCGCGTAGTGCTGCTTCGCTGTGCATGTGTTGCTTGCGTTACGCGTGGTGTGCGGCCTCCTCGGTGTTGCGCACCTTGGCCATGTAGTTGATGTTGGGCTTCACACCGATCTCGTCCAGCATGTAGTAAGCGCGCTCGTCGGCTGCCAGCTTGGTCACGTTGCTGTCCTTGTCGTTCAGGTCGCCGAAGGTGATGGCGCCCATGCCGCATGCACTCATGCAAGCGGTCTGTACGTCGCCGTCCTTCAACGGGCGTGCTTCCTTCTTCGCGGTGAGCTTGCCGGCCTGGATCTGCTGCACGCAGAGGCTGCACTTCTCGATGACACCGCGGCTGCGCACCACCACATCGGGGTTTAGCACCATGCGGCCGAGCTCATCCCACGCCGGGTTCACTTCGGCGAACTTGTCGGTTACATAGTTGAACCAATTGAAGCGGCGCACTTTGTACGGACAGTTGTTGGCACAGTAACGTGTGCCGATGCAACGGTTGTAGGCCATTTGGTTGAGGCCTTCGTTGCTGTGCGTGGTAGCAGCCACCGGACACACCGTTTCGCAGGGTGCGTGGTTGCAGTGCTGGCACATCACCGGCATCAGGAACACTTTCGGGTTCTGGCTCGGTACTTCCATTTCCAGGAAGCGGTCGATCTTGCCAATGCCCTGCTCCTTGCCCGCAGCGTGCGTCATGTCGCTGCTGTAGTAACGATCCAAGCGCAACCAGTGCATTTCGCGGCTGCGGCGCACTTCGTCCTTGCCCACCACCGGAACGTTGTTCTCGCTGGTGCAGGCCGTGATACAAGCTCCACAACCGGTGCAGCTGTTCAGGTCGATGCTCATGCCCCAGCGGTGGCCCACCTGCTCAACAGGATGGTCGCTCCACAGGTTGAAATCGCTCGTTGGCTTGCGGTCGAGGGTGTTGATCGTCCCGTCCGCATTCACGTCTTCGTGGACACCGAGGGTGTGCGGCTCGTTGTAACTGCCGGGCGCTTTGGCCTTGTGCTCGGCCCAGTCTTTTTGCGTGGTCTCTTTCGCAATGCTGTGACGGTCCATGGCCGTCATGTGCGTTTGCGCCAAGGCCATTGGATAGGTGGCCCCGGTCATCGACAAGGTGCCTACACCGCCGTACTGCACCGTGCCACCGGCAACGGACGTCATCGGGTAAACGTTCTTGCCCACCGAACCCATCACTTCACTTTCGGGATCGGTGACCACGGCTGCGCGACCTACGCGCTCGCCATTGGCACCGCGACCATAACCGAGGGCGATGCTCACGCTCTTCGGTGCTTGTCCTGGGCTTGGGATGGCGGGCAGTTCAACATCAACGCCGTTCACCGAAACCTTCACCACATGCGCGGGGCTTTCCTGTCCGATGTACAAGTCGCGGAAGGTGCTCACGCCGGTGAGGGCGATCATGTCCTCCGGTGCCATGCACACGTAGTTGTCCCACGTCACTTTGCTGATCGGATCGGGCAACTCCTGCAACCAAGGATTGTTGGCGTGCAAGCCATTGCCGATGCCTTCCTTCTCGTACAAGCTCACCTCCCACTCACCTGTCTTCACGGCTGCCTTCGCGGCGGTGGCAGCAGCGCTCACATCACCGACGAACGCGCTTGCTTCCGGAGCATTGGTGTAGGCATCGTACACACCATTGTGTACGCTCATGTTCCAAGCGTACCCGAAGTCGAGCTCACCACCCAATCGACCGGCCATGTTGGCCTGCCAGTTGCTGCGGATGAAGTCGTAATAGCTGGTATTGTCACCGCTCCAGCGCAAACAGGGTTTCCTGCCACTGACGCGTGTTCCAGATGTTCTTGATCGTAGGCTGCGCCAACGCGTAGCGACCGACTTTCGGCATGAAGTCGTTCCAGCTCTCCAACCAGTGGTGGTCGGGGCAGATCCCGCTGCACAGGCTTGCGGTCTCGTCGGCGTAGCTGCTGAAGCTCACGCTGAAACACTTGGCTAAGCCAGCCTTGAACTCTGCCGCATTCGGCAGGCTGTAGGTGGGATTCACACCGCTCATCATCAGCACGCCCACGGCACCGCTGTTCATGTCCTTCACCAACTGCGCCATCGCGGCATCATCACCTTGGTAGAAGCTGGTGTGGTTGGCCAAGTCGATGGTGCTTCCGTAGTTACCCAACATCGTGTTGATGTGGTTCACGAGCACCTGAACGCCTTCGTTGTTGTCGCCGGCGAGCACGATGCTCTTGCCCTTTGCAGCAACCAGTTCGGCAGCGGCCTTCTTGATCTGTTCGGTTGCGGCTCCACCACCAACGGCCGTTCCTCCGGTCGCTTGTGCCACCGCATCATGCAGGGCGATCACAGCCTGCGTCACTTCGCTCGGCTTCAGCATCACGCGCACGTCGGCATTGGCACCGCTCATGCTCATGCGCGCCTCGAACTGCCAGTGGCGGCTCATGTGGCCGGGTTTGCGGCGCTCGGCGTATTGCCAGTTCGTCTCGGTAGTGCTGCCCCAGCTGCTGAGGAAGTCAGCACCAAGGCTCACGATCACATCAGCCTTCGTGAAATCGTAGCTCGGCATCACGCGCTTGCCGAAGCTCTTCAAGTTCGCGTTGGTAAGTCCGCTATAGCTGATCGTATCGTGCTGGATATGCTGCACGAGGCTACCCGTACCATCAGGACCAGCAGCGTATTTCGCTTGCAGTTTGGCGATGGCGGCCTTCGTGCTCGGGCTGATCACCGTATTGGTGAGTATCACGATACGCTTGTCGGCGGCAGCGGCCTTGTCCATCTCCGCTGCCACAGCCTTGTCCACATCAGCCCAGCTCGAAGGTGTGTTCTTCAACACCGGTCCCTTCAGTCGCTGGTTATCGTACAGCGTGATCACGCTGCTGTTGATGCGCGCGTTGACCACGCTGCGGCTCATGGTGGCGTCCTTCTCGTCGCGCGCAGGCCGGGTGTTGATACCGAAGCTTGAGTTGCCCTTGATGTGGATCGGACGCCCTTCGCGGGTCTTCACCAGCACACTGGCGTAATCGCTACCGTCGAAGTACGTGCTCGCATACCAGTTGGCCACGCCGGGAACGATCTCCTCCGGCTTGTTCACGTACGGTATGCTCTTGATCACCGGCGTTTCGCAAGCGGCCAGCGTGGCAGCCCCGATACCGAAGCCCAAGAACTTGAGGAAGTCGCGGCGGCCGGTGGTGGCACCGGTCAGTTTCGTATCGCCCAGCACCTCACCGATCCCGGGAAGTTGCGTGGGGAACTCGTCAGCGCGTGCCTTGGTCACGGCGTCGTTCCCGTGCAGGTCGGCGAGGTCGGTCCAGTATTGGGTGGTGCTCGGCATGATGCGTCTGCGCGTGTTCGGTCTCAGTAGTGGCACTTGGCGCATTCCCAGCCGCCAAGCTCCTTCACAGTGATCTTTCCGTCTTCCAGGTACTTCTGCAATTCCTTGTGGCCCAAGTCGGTGGCGTACAAGCGGTGCTTTACTTCATCGTAGTACCCGCCGTTGCCGTCGAGCTTGATCTCCTTCTGGTTGTGGCAGTTGATGCACCAGCCCATGGTGAGGGGTGCCCACTGTTCGGCTTCCTTCATCTCCTTGTCGATGGGGCCGTGGCACTCTTGGCATTCCAGCTTGCCCACAGCTACGTGCTGTGCGTGGCTGAAGTACACGTGGTCGGGCAGGTTGTGCACTTTGTTCCAGACCAGCGGCTTCTCTTCCATACTGTACTCCTTGCCGTCCCAGCCCACGGCATCGTAGATCTTCTGGATATCGGCTGTGCCCGCGTCCGTGCGGCCTTTGTTCACCGCCTTGTGGCAGTTCATGCACACGTTTGTGCTCGGGATGCCTGCGTGCTTGCTCTTCTCCGCACTGCTGTGGCAGTACTGGCAGTTGATCTCCAAGTTGTTGTCCTTGGCGGCACCAGCGTGCAATGTGTGGTCGAATGCGATCGGCTGGCTTGGGCGGTAGTGCTCCACATCCTCACCACCGTATACACCGATGTCCATGGCCCACATGTACGACTTGGTGATCAGGAAGCAGAACAGGAAGATGCCGATGATGCTCGCCCAGTACTTGTGGTTGCCGCACCATTCCACGAAGCGTTGCCAGCCCGTGCTGTCAGGGATGGGACCTTTTCCGGCTTGCTCGCTGAGGGCACTGTCCAGTTGACGCTTCACGCCACCAACGCTCAAGGCAACCACCGTGAAGAGCAGACCAATGATCAGCAGCCAGATGACGAGGCTGTTGTCTCCCTCATCCACTTGGGCCACGTCCTCCTTCGGGAGAACCTTGACCTTTGGCTCATAGTAGTCCACATAGTGCAACACCGCATCGATATCCCCATTGGATATCGCATTCGGCGTCATAACGCTGTTCTTCCAAGCCGCAAAAATCTCGTTGGCAACACTATTGCCAGTGTTGCGGTATGCCGTGCTGTTCTTGATCCAGGCGTAGATGTCACCTTTACCTTCCCACCGAGCGCGCGAACCTTTCAGCGCCGGACCGGTCATGTCCGCGTCGGGCTTATGGCAGCTGGCACAATTTCCCTTGAAGACCTTCTCGCCGGCGGCGTAGAGGGCGTCGTCCTTCTGGGCGTTGGACGTGTTCGGCGTTGCCGCGAACAGGAGCAGGAAAAAAGCGCTTAGGAGTGTCGTTGAAACTCTGGAAACCCTTGACTGGCGCAACATTCCTGAGGTTTTATTGGGAGAGCACCCTCCGCTGATCGCGGGCAAAAATAGCTGCCGATGCTTACGAGGGAAGGGCAACACATTACGGACTGCACATTCGGGCTTATTTAGAGAGGTTCTAAGGTTTGTCATCGCAGTGTCATGCCCACGACAGACGCGGGTTCCGGGGGTTCACGACGTGGATTTTCCGTATCCCAAAGAGCCTTTGTGACTTGTTCCACGTAGGGTGTTGAGAACCGTGATCGATCACTTCGCTTAGGGATGGCGCCGTGACATGGAGGTAAGACCGAACGCTATCCGGTCCGGCGTTTGGCGGATAGCTTTGGCCGCCTTTCGACATGCGTACCACCTTCCTCTTCATCGCTTCCCTCGCACTCATGGGCCTGCGTGCGCAAGACACCACGCGCACGCGACCGACATTGCTTCAGTATGGCTCCAGGACGGTGCCCGCCGCAGCGGACACACCAACCATACAGCAGCCGGGCGATGTAGTGATCCACCAGGACGAACGGATCACCAAGCTCATGGAGCGGTATGCCACCCATAAGCATGCGCTGAAGGGGTACCGCGTGCAGATCTTCCTTGGCAGCGAACGCGAAAAGGCGCGTGAAATGCGGCGCACGTTCCTCTTGAAGCACCCCGACATCGGTGGGTACGAGAGCTATCTGGCTCCGAACTTCAGGATCCGCGTTGGCGACTTGCGCACGCGACTGGAGGCCGAGAAGTTGCGCCATGAGTTGAAGGCCGAGTTCCCCGGGTGTTACATCGTGCCGGACGAGATCGAAATGCCCCGCTTGGCCGGGGTACGGCAGTAGCGCCCAGGGGTCGCGTCATGGAACGGACCGCCCTGCATCGCGCACTTGATCGCTGGGAACTACTTGTATTCGTGGCCTTGCTGCTCGCCCACTTGTTGGTGGTATGGTGCATGCCTGTCTTCCTCACGCAGGATGGGCCGAGCCATTTGTACAACGCACGCATCCTCTTGGAACTGTGGGCGCGCGATCCTTCCGGGCTTTACTCCGATTTCTTCACGCTCAACACATCGTTCTCACCGAACTGGACAGGCAACATCATCCTCGCAGGCCTGCTGAAGTTCTTCACGCCGGTTGTGGCTGAGAAGATGTTGGTGTCGATCCACATGATCGTATTGCCCCTCGCCTTCCGCTACGCTGTGCGCTCGCTGAAGCCCGGCCCACCCATCCTCGCGTCGCTCATTTTCCTGCTCACCTACAACTTCCACTTGGTCTATGGCTTCTTCAATTTCTGTCTGGGGTTGGCGGTGCTGTTCTGGTTCATCGGGGCGTACCACAAATTCCGCAATGGGCCTTCAGTGAGGCAAGGGGTTGCCTGCGCGTTCATTCTGTTGCTCATGTTGGCAACCCATCCGGTGGCGTTGCTCGTCGGCTTTCTGTTCACGGCTTCCGATGCAACGGTGAACTTGATCGCTCTCTGGCGAAAAGCGCCGAATGACCGGTCTGCATTTTTCAGACGTGTCGCACAGGATGCGGCCATCGTCGGCCCCGCGCTGCTGCTCTTCCTTCTCTTTCTTCCGACATCGACCGCCGATCAACCTGCGCTCTTCCAGAACAAGTGGAGCGTTGCAGCCCTGCAGGCACTCCTGCACATGGATCATTTGGTCCTGTTCAATGGGAACGAAGGGGCGTTGTTCCGATCAATGGCACTCCTGCTCGCCATCTTGTTCGTCGCAGCGCTTTGGACGAACCGATCCACTGGCCTGACTTCCGTCGGCGCTCCGCTGATCCTGCTCCTAGCCTGCTGCGTCGCGATCTACTTCTTCGTTTCCGATCAGCTCGCTGGTGGTGCCTACCTAACATCGCGCATCGCGTTGATCGCATGGATGGTGTTCGCGCTGTACATCGCGACACGCTCAATACCAACGCGTGCGATAGCGGTTGGTGTTGGTGGCACTGTGGTCCTTTCGGCATCGTTGCTGTTCATGCGATACCCTGCGCATACGCGTTGCGGTGAACAGGCCGCCGCATATATCGGTAGCTGCAGATCCATCCCCGACGGCTCCACCTTCCTGCCCTTGTGCTTTTCGGATCAGGGGGAATTCGGCAACGTGGTCCTGTCGCCACGCATCAAGCTGTTCAAACACATGAGCGGGTATGTGGCTGCGGAGCGCAGGCTGATCTCGTTGGACAACTACGAAGCGAACACCGCTTACTTCCAGACAGCATGGTTGCCGAGCGTAAACCCCTTCAAGCAACTCTGCGCCGATGGCGATTGTGACATCGAAGGAGAGCCGACTTCCGCCGATCCGGTCGGCTACGAAACGCGTGCACAACGGCCTATTGATCACGTCGTGCTCTGGGGAGACTTGTCCCGGGCGGCGCAGGACCCACGCTATTCGGCCTTCAAGCAGCAGCTTGATGAATGGGGTACCACAACGTTCGCGGAAGACGGACCAAGCCAAATGTTCCGGATCATCAACAAGAGACCCGCAGGAAATTGAGCGAACGCTCGGAACGCTGTTCTACTGCGTGAGCGTGAACCGCAAGCTGATACCGATGTTGGTATTGCTGCTCGGGTAGCTGGTGCTGATCACGGGCTTGTTGATCACGCGCTCGTAGAACGCACGCACGTTCAGCTTCTGGTTGATCACGTAATCGGCGCTGGCCTTGATCGAGGTGATGTTCTGCCCGGCCGTCACCTGGTTCTGGTTCTCCTGCATTTTGCGGATCACCGTGTTGTTCTCGCGCATGCTAAGATCGATCCGCAGGTTGAGGTCGCTCTTGATCCGTTCGCCGCCGATGCGCACCGGGAACTTCACCCCTTTGAAGCGGTAGCCCGTGCCGATCACGAATTCCTTCCCGCGCATTTCGGTGAGCTGGTAGTTGCTCATGCTCAAACTCATGTTGCGGTCGCGGTTGTACTCGAACTTGGCGATAAGGCTGTTCTGCAACGTCGCATCGAAGTTGATGAACGGCCGCATCTGTTCGCTGATCGTAACCACACTGATCTGGCGCTCGGGAATGAAGTTGCCGCCTGCATCCAGCTCGGTGCCCCCTTCCACGAACAACAGATTGGTCTGGAACGTGCCGATGTTGAAGGTGCTGCGGTAGCTGTGGTTCACCGTGAAGGTGCGGAACAACTTCTTGAACGCGGCGATCTTGGTGAGGCCATCATATGTGATATCCCAGTTGGGCAACGGCGTGCGCTTGAAAGGATTCAGTTCGACGCTGCTCGCATTGGTGCCGGTGTACGCTGCGAGGAAGGCCGGTATGATCACGTCCTGGTGCGTGGTGTCATAACCGAACCAATAGGCATTGTCCGATTGGCTGAAACTGTTCGGGTCTTCGGCCCCGAGGCGCGCACTGATGATCTCGCGGTTGGCGAGCATCTGTTCGAAGATGGGGCTCACGAAGTCTTCATCGTCCTTGCTGAAGGTGGTGCCCCATGTGATGATAGTGGTGCTGAAGTTCCCGAACTCGCGCGGACTGTCGTTCACATACCCCTGCTGTGCCTCGTTCCAACGGAAGAAGCTGCTGCGGTTCTCGCTCAACGTGCGATTGGCCGTCAACTCTATGCGCAAGCTCTTCACCGGCTCCACGCTCAAGCGCGCGTTGAAGGTCTCGGTGCGTGTAGTAGTGTAAGGATTGAAAATGCTCTGCGTTTGCACCAGCCAGCCACGTTGCGCCGCATCGGTGGCGAAGTCGCGTACGATATCGCCGCTCAGATCATGGTTCTGTTGGCCGAGCACGAAGCCGAAGCCCGGCGCATCGAAGCCAGGGCTCATGCCCATGACGTTCGTCGTCTGGTTGTAGCCCGGTAGCAACGTGCTGCTGTTCTGGCTGTAGGTGATGTTACCGGTGCGCACCGACATGATGATGCGTGCCAATGATTCCAACGGGTTGAAGCCTTCGCCGGGCTTCTTGTCTTTGTCCTTGTCTTCGTCTTTCTCCTTGTCCTCTGCCTTCGGGTCTTTGCCCTTGCCTTTGTTCGGTGCGGGCTTGTTGCCTTTGCCTTTGTCGTTGATCTTCTTCAGCCACTTGCTCTTGTTGTAGAGGCTCACGAAGTTGAGCTGTCCGTTGATGGCCAGGTTCTGGCTGTTCTGCACGGTGTGCCCCAACGTGTCCTGTTGGAACGGCGCGCGGTCCCACTGGTAGCCCGAGCCATACGACGTGTTCACGGTCATCCAATCAGTGAGCGGCAACTTGTCGAGTGGCAGTTGATAGGTGAGGTTCACCGTGTGATCATAACCCGTGACTTCCCCCCAGCTCTCCAGGCTCTGCATCACGCTGTCCTTCCACACTTCATAGGTGTCCTTGTCCTTGCTGTTCACCCGGCCCGGCGTTTCGCCGATGAAGGCCATGTTGTTGGCGTTGAAGTCGAGCTTCAAGCTCTTGGTGATCTCGTACCGGAAGCCGTACTGGCTGTTCCAGTTGAAGTTCTTGTTGTAGGTGGGCGCCGGTGGGATACTGGCGATCTCGCTGTTGAGGCGCGCCATGCGTTCGGTATAGCTGCGGTCTACCGAGGTACGCGCGGTGAGCTGCTTGAAGCCGAGGTTGAAGTTGAAGTCCTTCACCAGCTTCATCCATTTGCTCTTGCCGATGAAGCTCACCTTGTCGAACGGCTTGATGGCTTTGGGCTTCGGACTGAAGACATACGCCAGTGAGCCTCTGTAGGTACGCGTGTTCTCGTAACTCGTGTTCACGTCGTGGTACTCGCGATCGGTGTAGCCGTAGCTCGCGCTCAGGTTCTCCACATCCCAACTGCGTTCCTTCTTGCCTGCACCGCCGGTGCGGTCCTTCCGAACGTTCGTCAGGTTGATGCTGCGCCGTCGTTCATAGGTGCGCAACTCTTTCATCCGCGCCTTCCGTTCTTCCCGGGTGAGCGCGCGAGTGGCATCATTCCATTCTATGTCGGGGTTCAACGGATCGAACTGCGGGTTGCTGGCGTTCTCGCTGTAACCGATGAACACGGGCACCTTGATCCCGCTCTTCTCCGGCAGGAACTTGCCCATCTCCAAGTTCGCGGCGACGTCGATACCCATCTTGGTCTCGCGCTGGCGCTCGCTCACTTTCTTGTCGATGCTGCCCCAATACGGGGTGCTGTAGTTACCGGCCACGCTCAGCGTACCGAGATCGGCGAGCGTGGTGTTCACGCGAGCAAGGGCCGCCCAACCGCCGTGCTGATCGAAGTCGGTGAGGCGCAATTCGTTCACCCACACTTCCACACAACGGTCGGCACCGTTGTCGTTGGCCCATGGATTGGCTTCCGTGCCGTCCTTCTTCGGATTGCGGATACCGACAAGGATGGTGCGCATCTCCGCCAGATTCGGATTGCCCTTCACCCACACACGGCGGTCGCCGTCCATCTGCATGAAGCGCTCGTTCACCGGCGTGCCCGCTTGGTTCCGAGCGATCTTCACGTCGTTCAGTTTGGCGAACTCGATCTCCATGTCGTTCGCCTGTGGCCAAACGCTGTAAGGGTCGTTGTTGCCATAGGCCGATGGCACAGCGGGTATCTCGTACTCGTAGTAGTTCTGGTCGAAGTCGTTGCCTACGCGGATGAACACGCTCACATCACCGAATGCCAGCGGATTGTTCGCGTCGCCACTTTCGGCGTGCACGTACATGCGCAGCTTCTTGTAGCTGCGGATGTCGAACTCCACGTTGCGGAAAGCGGCGCGCGCATCACCATCGCGCAATCCGCAGGTCTTCAACTGAAGGCTCTGCTCGTTGAGGCTGCGGAGGTTGGTGCTGGCCACATCGGTTTCCTGTTCGATGTTCGGCGGCAACACATAGTTGATCGGCACGCGGGTGCTGTTCTCCTCGATGTTCACTGCGGCCACTTCGAAGGTGGTTTGATCCGGGTCGCCGCCAAGACCTTCGCCGGGTGTTTCCAAGCCGAGCAAATACTTGCGCCATTCGCCACGCACGAATTCCAACCGCGCGAAACGCATCACCACGTTCTGGGTGAATTCCTTCATGTGCATGCGCATGAAGCGGATGCTGCGGAAGTCCTGGATACCACCGACAGCGCGCTCCGGCATACGCACGGGTATCTTGAACTGGTACCAGTACACCTGCCGTGTGCCGTTGGGCGTAAGTGCGGTGCCAAGCACCCGATCGGTGATGAAGTTCTGGCCTACTACCATGTCCTGTGGGCGTAGGCTCACCTTGTATTGGAAGTAGCTCTCGCTCTCGCTCAGGTTCTGGTCGGCGTTGATATCCTCGGTAGTGGGCAGCGTGGTGGACTGTGTTGGGAAATCCTCCGGGCTGTCCTCGTCGGTAACGCTGTTGCCTTCCGTGTTGTTGAAGTCCTTATAACGCTGCAGCATGTCGCCGCCCACGTTGTCGCCACGGAAGTTCCGGAAGTTGTCACCGCTGGGATCGGCTTGGATCGTGGTCAGCGCTCCGCCGGTCACAACGCCCGCAACATCGGTCAAGTAGGTTGAGGTGGCCGGGTCCGTGTGGAACGCAACCTCCGTTGGGATCAATGCATCGCCTTGCGTGCCCAAGCCGTCCATACCTACGTCCTGATACTTGTTGCTGTTGTTGTCGGTGATCGCGAACGCGCTCACTACGCTCTGACTGGTGGGCACAACACCCCATGGTGTGATCGCGGTGGCGATAGCAGCACTTTGATCGTTGGCGTCCTTCGGCAATCCGTTCTCGAAACTCTTGCGACTATCGCGCAGCACATCCTCGCTGATGTTACCGAGGTCGATGTAGAAATCACCGCCGGTCGTGTTCTGGCTGTCGTCGTTGCTGCCGATGCCGCCGGTGTTGAACGGGTTCATCACCCAGAACTGGATCGTCTCGATGTTGCTCGCCTCGAAGTCGGTGGTGGATATGCGGCGCATGATACCGCCCCAGCTTCCCTGCGGATCGCTCAGCCTCCCATCCGGCTCCAGATCCAGTGTGTAGTTGTACGGCCCACGTTCATTGGGGTAGAAGGCCACGTCCAATACCGGAATGTTGAATGGAACGCCGTTCGGCAATTGACGCGCAGGGAACACTTCTTCCTCCAGCACCTCGCGCATGCGGTGATCGCTCTGCATGGTGCCGGTGATGTCGCCCGGCGTGAGGTTGTTGTTGCGGAAGAACAACGGGTCGATGACGTACCATGCCAGTTTCGCGCGCTTGAAGCCGTTGCCGAGCGTGAACAGTTCTCCTTCGGGATACAGATCGGTGACCCCCTGTGGCGTGGAGGCCAATTGCCACTGGCTTTGCGTGCGCATGTCAATGGTGCTCACACTGCCTTCGAAGTCGTCGATATAGCTGGTGCCGTTGTTGCCGATCGCGCGGCTGTGGCCGGGTATCAAGTAAGCGCCCTCAGCGCTTGCGTTCAACGTGCTGATCTCTTTCGTGGCATAGAACGGCAGCATGTCCACCAACGAGGTGATCAGATTGCTCTCCTTCTTCCATGCCGCATCCAGCCCTACGACCGTGTTGCGGATGGGCTCATCGCCAGCGTTCACTTTCGCCGTGAGCGGGCGCTCGTACAAGTTCATGATGGTGCCGCCCAACGTGAGGTCTTTGTTCGCACGGAAGTCGAAGCGCGCACCGGCCAATGTTTTCGTTTGGATGCTGAAGAGCGAGTTGCTCTCCAGGCTGATGTTGATCGGTGTGCCGCTCTCGAGGATCCCTTGGTTGATGATCTTCACGCGGCCCAGGTTGTAGTCCACGGTGTAGTCCTGGTTCTCGATCAAGCGCACGCCACCGGCCGTTACCACCACGCTTCCCTGCGGGATGTTCACCGCGTTCAGGTTGATCACATCGCTGCTGGCGCTCTGGTAACTGCCCTTCAGCTTGAAGCGGTTCAGCTCGGGCAGGTTCTGCGCGGCGGTCTTCGTACTGTCATACAATTGTTGATAGACAATACTGTTCAGTACCGTTTCCGGCTGGCCCACCAACGCATTGCGTAGCGTTGTTCCGAACGGCTCCAGCACGGGGAAGAAGATGCGACCGTTCTGGGTGTTGATGGTGCCGCCGGTGGTTGTGGCCCCATCCACAAAGTCGAAGGTGCCATCCACGTTCGGCGCGTTCTGCTGATCCAGGCGGTCGAGGCCCAGCACCTGCATCAGCAAGGTGTTGGCGATCGGATCGCGCGGAATGAAGTTGCCATCAATACCGTTCGCCGGGTTGTTGTACAGCAGATCCAGTCGGAAGTCCTCGCGGTTCACTTGGAAGGCACCCAGGCTGTACACGTTCTTCATCATCAGGTCCCACAACTGGTTGCGCGGGTTGGTGATGGTGGCTTTCAGCAGGCGCAACACCAGCGCGCTGGGCGGCGCGATACCGTCGGTGCTGAATTCGCCGACCTGGTAGGTCTGGCCCTGATAGGTGTATTGATAGGCCACGCACAACACCTCATCGTTGTTGAGGCTTTGGTTAACACCGATGAACCCGAGGCGATCGTTCAACGTGTACTCGCTCGGCTGCAACATGCGTGCGCTCTCCAACTTCTCGTAGTGCCTGCTGGCCTGGAAACCGAGCGCCTGCAAGGCCGGTGTGGCGCTCACGAAACCACGCACCGCAGCATTGTTGAACATGGCCGCGTACAAGCTGTTGCCTTCGTTATCGGCGCCGTTGCCCGGCGCATCAATGATCACGGTGCCCGCCAACTCGGGGCTCACGAACGGACCATCCTCACCCAGATCGGTGAAGGCCACCACGTTGCGGTTCTGCTCGTAGTCGCTGCGCGTGTTCGTTACCCAAACCTCGATACGACTGATCTGCACACCGCTGTTCACGGTGGGCAGCGTGCGCAACGCAGCTTCGTACTGTTCGCGGAAGAAGTAGCTGAGGAAGAAATACTTGTTCGCTTCGTACTCGTCGGCCTTGATATCGAAGGTGCTCGTTTGCGCGCCACCGGCCACCTGCACGTTGCGGCGCTGCCCCTTCTCCTGACTGAAGATCGCAGTGGCCGTCAACCGGCCGAACTTTAATTCCGTCTTCAACCCGAACAGGCTCTGGCTGCCTTGGATCAGCTGGCCCTGCAAGGGCAGGCTAACGTTACCGGCCTCGAACTTCTGGATGATCTCGTCATCGTAGCCGGTGTAGTCCAGCTTCACTTGGTTCTCGAAATCGAACGTGGCTTCGGTGTTGTAGCTGGTGTTGATCTTCAGCTTCTCGCCGATGTTGCCGGTAAGGTTCAGTTGTATGCGCTGGTCGAAATCGAAGGTGGTGATACGCCGTTGGTCAACCGGTATCCGCGGGTTCTCGGTCTTGCTGATGTTCACCCCGAAGGTGATCTCGGCACTGCCCTGCGGCTTGATCTCGATCTGGTTGCCACCGAAGATCCTGTCGAAGGTCTCGCCCTTCACGTTGATCTTCGGGATCAGCGATTTGTCGTTGTTCGTGTTCTCCTCATCCAAGCGCTCCAGCCAGTACGTTTCCATGGCTTTCTCCATGTCGTACTTCATGTATTCCTCGAGCGTCATGCTCATGGGCGGACGGTAGTTGATGTCGCCTGCGCCCACAGTGCTTTGCAGAATGTACTGGCCGGTGATCGGGTCGTAGATCACTTCCTCGTTCACGTTCGCCGGATCGCCCAAGTTGATGCTGCTGCCGCTTTCGCCCCCGGGCACCACCGGATCGGTAATGGGATAGGGCAACACGATCTCCGGACTGTCCACTTGTTGGAAGAAGTCATGAGTCGTGAGTCGCGAGTCGTGAGCGAGGAGTCGCGAGTCGTGAGTGGTGAGTCCTGAGTGGGGAGTCGTGAGCAGGGCCAAATCACCGTCGAGGAACGCGCTGGCGAACAGTTCCCCTTCCGCAGCGCATACCAACACCACCAGCGCCAAGAGGCGCCAAAGCAGGTCGGCAATACGGTGGACGTTGAGGGGAAGCATTGAGGGGGAGAGAGGGGAAAGGGGAAAGGGGTAAGTGGTAAGTGGAAGGCCGTGAGTGGTGGGTGCGGTGGTGATCGGCTCGTGGCTCGCGGCTCAAGGCTCGGGGCTGGGCTATTGGTTCTTGAGAGCAAGCCGTATGACGTCGGCCAATTCCGGTGTGTTGTCCTTGTGATCGTTCAATACTTGGCTCAGTGATCGTTCGGCCTTCATGCGGGCAAGCCCCAGTGAAACCATTGCCTGTAACGCCTCGGCCCGCACGCTATTGCCCGTGCCCGCAACAGCCAGCGGATCGGCAAGGGGCCCCTTGAGCAATTTGCCCCGCAACTCGCCCACCACGCGCTGGGCCAGCTTGGGGCCTATGCCCCTTCACGCTGCGCAGCACGCTTTCGTCGCCGTTGAGGATGGCGCTGCGCAGGCGCTCCACCGGCTGTGCGCCCATGATGCTCATACCAATGGTGGCACTTACACCCTGCACCTCGATCAACTGGCGGAAGAACTGCCGCTCCTCGGCATTGGTGAAACCGAACAGCTTGTGCTCGCTCTGGCCGCTGCGCACATCCACGCTCACACTATAATGCACTAGCAAGCGCACATTGCCCTGGGCGGGCAAAGCCGCCAAGGTGCCGCTGCTGATCTGCAGCAAGTAGCCCACGCCGTGGCATTCCACCACCGCATGGCCTTCACCTTTAACCAATAAGTCGCCCCTCAGGCTGTCGATCATCCTGTCCTGTATGCATTCAACACTTCACGAAACGGGTAAGGGTAGCCTTATGCGGGGGCGTTTTTTCAGGGAGGCCGAAGGTAGAAGAAGCGCCGAACGCGGAAGCTGATGGGGAAAACCGGCTTTTTGACCGGCCGGGCAGGCCCAAAACGGAACAACCCCCGGCCGGGGGCTGGGGGTTGTGTGGGGCTTTTGCGCATAACAGATCATAACGGAGAGCGGGGCATACGTTTGGACAGTGTACAGCAGGAGCTGCGCGGTAGGCGGCCCGCCGCACCGACTCGGCTGTAGCGCGCGGGCAGGCGCTCGGCTTTTTGCCGAGTGCCTCAGTAGTTTTAGGGGCTCCGCCCCGCCGACCATCGTGCCGGGCGACACACCCAAGCCATGAGCGAGATCCGCAAAGCCAATGTTGAAGGCGCTGCCTACTTCATTACGCTAACGGTGGAGGGTTGGGTGGATGTGTTCACCCGCAAGGTGCTCGTGGACGAATTGGTGAACAACCTGAAGTATTGCCAAGAACACAAAGGCTTGGAGGTCTTTGCGTACGTCATCATGCCGAGCCACGTACACCTGATCGTGCGGCGCGAGGGTGGCCTGCTCAGCGACTGGTTGCGCGATTTCAAAGCCTTCACGGCAAAGCGCATGTTAGCGCTCATTGCCAGCGAAACCGGCGAAAGTCGCAGGGAATGGATGCTGCCCTTCTTCGAGCAACAAGCGGTGGGCAAGGCACAGAACAAGCTCTTCGCGTTCTGGCGCAAGGACAGTCATCCGATCGAACTATGGAGCGGCAAAGTGGTGGAACAAAAGATCCAATACATCCACCAGAACCCCGTTGAACAAGGGATCGTTACCGAAGCGCATCACTACTTGCTCTGTAGTGCTCACATCGACGGTCCGCTAGTGCTCAACGGATACCTTCAGCGGGTGGATGGAAACAAGTTGGTGTGATGCCGGGACTGGCGCACGAGAGAGACGGGGCAGAGCCCCTACCGCTGAAGCGCACTCGGCAAAAAGCCGAGCGCGTGCGCCGCGACAACCGAGCTTGTGCGGGGGCATCTGCCCAGCAGACTATCAGGTATCGGGACAATTCGGCTTCGTGCCGCTCATTTTCGACCAAGACGATTTCAACGCAATAGCGAACAATTACTTGGACACCCTGCACTCCGACTATGCGTTCGTGATCTCCACCACATCGGTGAAAAGCGCCTCATCAGCCCTAGAAGCCGAGGAAGAGACCGATGGTATGGGCTGGGATTTTACCCTGTACCCTAATCCAGCGAAGGACGAGTTGTTTCTGCGGTTGCCTGATGATGCGCCCAAAGAAATCGTATTGCACGACCTTGCAGGGCGGCAGATCCACGCTTGGAGCAGCGTGGTCGGTCCTGTACTGCGTCTTCCGTTGGGCCATCTGGCCACGGGTGTTTATGCCGTGCGGGTCTTCAATGGAGCAACCAGCAGGACCAAGAAACTCATTATCCACTGAGCCATGAAGAAGCAAGCCCTGTACTTAATGACTTTGGTCTGGTCCTGCTGCGCCGAAGCACAACCGACCTTTACGAAATACTACTATGCTACAGGCACCGCCAAGCTGAACCTGAACGAAATATCCAGTGGGAATATTGTCACCGGCATGGCGCGCCAATCCGGCACCTCGGTGATGGATCCCGCAGGGAATATCGTACACACCCACTGTTATGCGATCGATACATTCCTTGTGTTGCAGTCGGTCAAGCAATACAATGACAATGAGTTCTTCTTCGTCGGGGGGTATTATAAGGATACCTGTACCGCTGGAAATTTCGGAGTGATCACCCAGATACACCCTGCGATAGGCCGCATGGATTCATTGGGTAGTGTCTTGAATTTGAAACACTATGTTTTGAACGCTGGGTGCACGAATGCTTGCGGTGATCTGTCGATCACATCCAACAAGTGTGTACTCGCGTGGGGCCGCGACGCCATGTTCTTCGCGCTGAAAACGGATTCAATTGGAGAAACAATTTGGGCAAAGCGGTTCAGCAACGTCGGCGGCTTTCAGTTCATCAAAGAGCTCCCGAGCGGTGATCTTTTGGCGGGCATCAATATGGATACGGCAGCGGCGGTTGTAGCACGGCTCGACCCAGCCGGCAATTTCATTTGGTGCAAGTCGTACATACGTCCAAGGGGCATGGTGCATGATTGCCTCATCGAGTCGGACAGCTCCTTCATTATTACCGGCTACACTGACAGTATCGCTTCAACCAACGGGTTCACCCCATTGCCACTGGATTACCATCCTCGCCTCTTCACCATGAAACTTGACGGTTCAGGTGATGTGCAATGGTGCAAAGGTTACGACAGTGACCCCCACCTATGGTATGCACGTCGCGGCTCGCGCATAGTAAGGGCCCAGGACGGCAACTACGTGGTGCTGGCCAATTTCGGTATCGAAGGATTTAATCGTCCGTTTCGACCATTCCTGATGAAGACCGATTTGAACGGCGATACGATATGGACACGGTCGGCCGGGGTGAATGGCTACACGTATGATACCCGTGACCTGCTGGCCTATTCTGACGGAGGGTTCATGTACAATGGTGTGGGCACTGGGATCGGGACGTACCTCTTTAAGACCGATTCCCTTGGTCATCTCCCCTGCAACGAGGAATGGTACCCGGTGCAAGTGACGGACCTCTTCCCAACAGATAGCAGTTTCACTCTTACATCAGTAGATGGTGCGACAGCACTACCGGCCTTTATTGGTGACACTATATATGATCCAGTAGTCACATTGGACGGCTGCACCATCACCTCAGTGATCGACCCGCGCAACCCCCGCAAATTCAAGATCTATCCCAACCCCAACAGCGGTCGCTTCACCGTGGAGTTCGAGGACCCACTGATGGCGGAGAGTTATTACAGCGTATACGATGCCATGGGCCGCTTGCTGTACCAACGGCCGTTGCCCACCGGCGCAACCATGGAGCAAGTGGATCTGAGCCGCTATGGCAAGGGCGCCTACGTGATCAAACTCACGGATCGGGAAGGTGTGCGGTACGAGCGGGTGGTGTTGGAGTAGAGCTGATGGTGCAGCCTGCCTTATCGAGCGTACGGTGCTTTCTTATGGGCTTTACACGAGGCGGGACACGGGCCCTAAACAGAACGACACTCGCGGAAAACGCGAGCGTCTGCCCGCGCACGCCGAGAGCCGAGGGGGTGCGGGTAGGTCCCGTGCTACGACTTCCGTTGGGCGATCTGGCCACAGGGATTTATACCGTTCGAGTCTCAGACGGGTCAACCAGCAAAGCGCAGAAACTGATAGTCCACTGAGCCATGCGAACACACCTGCTACTTGCATTAGTATTTGCGTGCGCCTGTGCCAGAGCACAGGCACCTTTTGAGAAAATCTATGATACAGGTGTGGCGCACAAGTACAACATCATGGAACTAGGCAGCCAGAATCTGCTCGTCGCAATGGGTTGTGGTCGTGGCATATCCCGTCTGGATCCGAATGGGAATGTCATTCAGTTCAAATGCTTTTGGGGTGACACCGTCATTCATATTTCGTCGATAAGAAAGTACTCTGACAACGAGTTCTATTTTGTGGCCGGTTATTACAAGGACACTTGTACCGCAGGCGCTCTTGGGCTGATCACCAAGATCCATCCGGCGATCGGCCGTATGGATTCCGTAGGCAACATCACAAGTTTCAGGTACTATGTCTTCAATGGGCCGAGCTGCATCAATTCAGCATCCGATTTAGAGATCACTAGTGCGGCAGGCGTGATCACTTGGGGCAGGGATTCCAGATTCTTTGCCCTTCGCACTGATCCTGCTGGTGCACCTGTCTGGGCCAAATACTTCAGCCACAATGGAGGCTTCCGGTTCATCAAGGAACTACCTGGTGGAGATTTGCTAGCAGGCATCAATATGGATACGGCTGGAGCCGTCGTTGCACGACTCGACCCGGATGGCAATTTCATCTGGTGCAAGTCCTATCTCCGCCCCAAAGGCATGATACATGATTGTTTGGTCGAGTCTGACAGTTCCTTCATCGTCACTGGCTATACAGACAGTATTGCGTCAACAAACATTTTCACCCCCCTTCCGCCGGTCTATCACCCGAAACTGTTCATGATGAAGTTGAACGGGAATGGTGATGTCCAATGGTGCAAGGGCTACGACAGCGACCCCAATCTTTGGTATGCACGGCGCGGATCGCGAATTGAAAGAACTCAGGACAGCAACTATGTGGTGTTGGCCAATCTTGGGGTCGTCGGCTACAACACGCACTATAGACCCTTCCTGATGCAAACCGACCAGAACGGCGATACGCTCTGGACGCGGTCGGCGGGTAGCGATGACTATGCATACACCACCTCTGACCTGTTGGCGTATTCAGATGGCGGTTTCCTCTATAACGGCATCGTCTATGGCGACCTCCCGGGGAACAGTACAGGTGAGCCGTACATCTATAAAACTGATTCGCTGGGACACCTTCCTTGCTCGGAGCAATGGCATCCCATCGTGATGTCGGATCTCTTTCCAACAGACAGCAGCTTCACGCTAACATCTATAGACGGCGCGGTGGCCTTACCTGCTTTCGTGAGCGACACCATCTTCGATCCCATCACAGTGTACGACGGCTGCACGATCACCTCAGTCATCGATCCCCGCCATCCGCGCAAATTCAAGGTCTATCCTAACCCCACCACCGGGCAGTTCACTGTAGAGTTCGAGGATCCGTTGATGGCGGAGAGTTATTACAGCGTGTACGATGCCATGGGCCGGTTGCTGTACCAACGGCCGCTCCCAAGTGGCGCAACCATGGAGCAAGTGGATCTGAGCCGCTATGGCAAAGGCGCCTACGTGATCAAACTCACGGATCGTGAAGGTGTGCGGTATGAGCGGGTGGTGCTGGAGTAGGGTGGTGCAGCTTTAACGAGCGCGCGGTGCTTCAATATGGGCTTTGCACGAGGCGGGCGTGACGCCCTTGACAGAGCGACACTCGGCAGGCACACCCGAGGAGGTGCGGGGAACACTACTTCCGCGTGAACGCCATCGGCGCAGCAGGTGCCAGCCCCATGAGCGATGTTACCAGCGCGAAAGCGACATAAGGCCATCTCTCCCTGCCCTCTCCCACGGAGAGAGTGAAGGACAACCCTCGGCCAACCGGCCGGGCATGTTCCGTTTTGGTGGTAACAACCCCACCAACACCGGCCCGTTCATCATCCCGGCCCCGCGCCAGAAGCCACCAACCCCGGCGTCTATCTTCGCCCCCATGGGTTGTGATAGTTGCAGTAACAACAAAACGGGCAAGCCGAACGGGTGCAAGAGCAACGGCTATTGCACCACCAGCGGGTGCAACAAACTCGATGTGTTCGATTGGCTTACGGGCGTGCCCTTGGCCGCTGGCCAGCAGGTGTTCGATGCCGTTGAGGTGCGCTTCAAGAACACGCGCAAGAACTACTACCGTGTGCCCCCCGGCACTGGGATCAGCCCCGGCGATCTGGTAACGGTGGAGGCCACCCCCGGCCACGATGTGGGCATGGTGAGCCTTACCGGCGAGCTGGTGCGCCTGCAAATGCAGCGCAAGGGCGTGGGCGCCGACACCTTCGAACTGAAGAAGGTGCTGCGCAAGAGCACGCAAGAGGATATTGACCGCTGGCATGCCGCGCGCAAACGCGAGGACGATACCATGTTCGCCAGTCGCCGCATTGTGGAACAGGCGAAGCTGGACATGAAGGTGAGCGATGTGGAATACCAAGGCGATGCGAGCAAGGCCACGTTGTACTACACCAGTGAGGAGCGCATCGACTTCCGCGACCTGTTGCGCACCATGGGCAACCAGTTCGGGGTGCGCATTGAAATGAAGCAGATCGGCACGCGGCAGGAGGCCGGGCGCATCGGTGGCATCGGCAGTTGCGGCCGGGAACTGTGCTGCAGCACCTGGCTTACCGACTTCCGCAGCGTTACCACCAGCGCCGCGCGCTACCAGCAACTGGCGCTGAACCAGAGCAAACTCGCGGGCCAGTGCGGCAAGCTGAAGTGCTGCCTTAACTACGAGCTGGACATGTACCTGGAGGCGGTGAAGAGCTACCCCAGCATGAACGCCAAGCTGAAGACGCAGCAAGGCACCGGCTACCACATGAAGACGGACATCTTCCAAGGCAAGATGTTCTACTTGATCAAGAACCCCGGCAGCACCCCGGCCATGATCGGCCTGAAGGTGGAAAAGGTGAAGGAGATCCCGGAGCAGAACAAGGAGGGTATTGAACCTTTCGTGAACCTGCAACAAGTGGACGAAGCGCCGAAGAAGAAGACCGAGGAGAAAGTGCACGACTACGAGAACGTGGTGGGCATGGACGATCTCACGCGTTTCGACAAGCAGATGAAGGAGAAGCGCGGCGGCAAGAAGAACCGTGGCCGGGGCGGCAAACAAGGACAGGGACCCCCGGCCACCACAGGGCCCCGGCCAACCACAAGGTCCGCGGCAGGCACAAGGCGGCGGCCCGCGTCCTCCTCGCCCCGACAATGCCGGTGGCCAACAGGCACAAGGCCCACGTCCGCCGGAAGGCGGCGAGCGGCGCGAAGGCGGCGGGCGCAACCGCAACCGCAATCGTAGGCGCGGGGGTGGTGGTAACAAGGGCGAAGGCCAAGCCGGAGCGCCACCAAGTCCAGCGGCTTCGTAGCGATGCGAACAAGGAAGCAGGGGCAAGTGGAAAGTGGCGAGTGGACAAGCAAACACACGCCCCGCACTCCCGACTTACGACCTTACGACTCCCTTATCCCTTCCCTCGCCCTAGTGCTCGTCCTCTCCTCCTGCAGCGACGCCATCGTACACAGCGAGACACGTCCGGTGCCCGGCAGTGTATGGGACCGGAGCTGGAAACCGGAATACAGCTTCGAGATCACGGACACCATCAGCCAGTACGACACCTACTTGGATGTGCGGCACACGGGCAGCTATGCGTACAGCGAGCTCTACCTCTTCGTTACCCTGAAGCGCCCCGATGGCCATGTGTACATCGACACGGTGCAGTGCCCCTTGAGCGACGCGAACGGGAAGTGGTACGGCAAGGGACTGGGCTTCATCCGCAGCGAGCGCTTCGATGCGCACATCCTTTACAAGTACGGCAACAGATTCCCGCAACGCGGACGTTATAGCGTTACACTTGAACAAGCCATGCGCGAGGAGAAGTTGGAGAACGTGATCGATGTGGGGGTGAGCGTGGAGAAGCACCTGACGAAGTGAGCCGCGTTCCACGATGAGCCAACCCAAGAAACGCAACTGGTTCCGCCTCTGGTGGCTGGTGGTGCTTTCGCCCGTGTTGTTCCTGTTGTTGATGCTCACGGCAGCGGCCTTCAGCAACCTGCCCAGTACCGACGACCTGGACAATCCGCGTAGCGACCTGGCCACGGCCGTGCTCTTTAGCGACGGCAGTGTGATGGGCCAGTACTACAAGGAGAACCGCATGCCGGTGAAGTATAACCGCATCAACCCGCATGTGGTGGAGGCGTTGATCGCCACCGAGGACGAGCGCTTCATGACACATAGCGGTGTGGATGTGCGCGGCACGTTGCGCGCGGCGGTGTACATGGGTGGCAAGGGCGGCGCCAGTACCATCACCCAGCAATTGGCCAAGCTGCTTTTCACCAAGGAGAAAAGCGACAACATCGTCAAGCGCATCTTCCAGAAATTCCAGGAGTGGATCATCAGTGCCCAGCTGGAGCGCCGTTACACCAAGGAGGAGATCATCGCCCTTTACCTCAACCGCTTCGATTGGATCAATCAGGCCGTGGGTATCAATAGCGCATCGCGTGTGTACTTCAACACCTCACCCGATAGTCTGCGCATTGAGGAAGCCGCCGTGCTGGTGGGCATGCTGAAGAACCCCGCACTGTTCAATCCGGTGCGCCGCCCCGATACGGTGGAGCACCGCCGCATGGTGGTGTTCGCACAGATGAAGAAGAACGGCTACCTCGATCAGCACCAGTACGACTCGCTGCGCGCGCTGCCCTTGGGCCTCGACTTCCAACGGATCGACCATACCGAAGGGCCGGCGCCGTACTTCCGCGAGATCCTACGTGCCCAGTTGCAGAAGCTCTTCAACGAAAAGGATCCCGAGACCGGCGAGTACAAACTGCACAAGAGCGACGGCAGCAAGTACGATATCTACACCGATGGGTTGACCGTGTACACCACGCTCGACAGCCGCATGCAGGACTATGCCGAGTGGGGCATGCGAGAGCACTTGGGCAAGGAACTGCAACCGCAATTCTTCAAGGACATCGGTAAGAAGAAAAACCGGCCGTTCGACTTCCGTGTGAGCCAAGAGGAGATCGATGCGATCATGCTCACCGCCATGCACCGCAGTGATCGGTACAAGACATTGGTCGGCAAGCGCTGCGGCAACTGCGATCGGCCGGCGGCATACATCGTTGAGGCCAACAAGGATGGTAAGCCCCACTTCCATTGCGACCCTGACAAAGGCGGTTGCGATACATGGTGGCCCGTGGTGGACGAGTCGGAGATCCCGAAGATCTTCGATACACCGGTTGCTATGCGTGTGTTCAGTTGGCGCGGCGAGATCGATACCACCATGACACCCAACGACAGCATCCGTTGGTACAAGAGCCACCTGCAAAGCGGTTTGCTGAGCCTGGACCCGCGCACCGGTTTCGTGAAGGCATGGGTGGGCGGTCCGGACTTCAAGCACTTCCAGTACGACCACGTGAGCCAGGCCAAGCGCCAAGTGGGCTCCACCTTCAAGCCGTTCGTTTACGCCACCGCCATGCGCGAAGGCCTCGACCCCTGTTTCCAATTGCCCAACCAGAAGATCTGTTTCGATATGCCACCGGGCCAACCCGATTGGTGCCCCGAAAACAGCGATGCCAAATACG
Organism: Flavobacteriales bacterium; assembly: GCA_016703005.1. Classification (GTDB taxonomy): domain Bacteria; phylum Bacteroidota; class Bacteroidia; order Flavobacteriales_F; family PHOS-HE28; genus PHOS-HE28. Next base: position 72,198 of record JADJCX010000035.1, on the reverse strand, counting down.
GCGGTATGATCACGTTGAAGTACGCCCTCTCGCAATCCATCAACACCGCCACCGCTTGGCTGATGAAACAGTACGGACCGGAACCTGTCACCGTACTCGCGCACCACATGGGCGTGAAGAGCAAGCTGGACCCGGTGCCGAGCCTTTGCCTTGGGGTCGCCGATGTGACCTTGGAGGAAATGACCAGTGCCTTCGCCGCCTTCGCCAACGAGGGTGTACACATCGACCCGATCGTCTTCACACGCATAGCCGACAAGAACGGCAACGCGATCTACGACGTGACACCGAAGACCGAAGAGGCGCTCGACGCGCGCACCTCGTACATCATGCTCGACATGTTGAAGGGTGTGATGGACCGCGGCACAGGTATGCGCTTACGTATGGGTTGGGGCAACCGTGCCAAGTATGGCAACATCAAGTACCCCACCGCCGGCAAGACGGGCACCACGCAGAACAACAGCGATGGTTGGTTCATCGGCATCACCCCCGATCTGGTGACTGGAGTATGGACCGGCGGCGAGGATCGGAGCGTGCGCTTCGCACGTACCGACCTCGGACAAGGTGCTAACATGGCGCTGCCCATCTACGGCTACTACATGAACAAGGTGTACGCCGATAGCACCATCACCATCAGTCGCGGCGACTTCGACAAGCCGCCCGGTGACCTGGGTGTTGAACTGGATTGCATCGGCTCCAAGGGCGACCCCGTGGACTTCGGCCTCGATGAAGGCGGAGAGCGGTGGGAGTGAAGGTCGTGGGTGAGCGCGCGGCCGGAACTTTCTTTTGAGTCTGTCATCCTGACGAGTCTTCGAGGAAGGATCTCTCCTCACGCACAACATTCCTTCTGATGGATCTTTGTTGTCAATGACCGTCTACCACAGGCAGGCTCATCGAGATGGCAAATGCGCGGGTGTGGACCGCCTTCTCATCTTCACATCTCCACATTCCCTCCATCTCCCCCAACCATGTCTTCCCTCCGCTCCTTCCATCGTTTCCCCACGGAAGTCGAAGCCGATGAACTTGTCTCGGAACTGGCTTTGGGAGGCATCAACGCATCAGTTCATGCCAACGTCCATCCGTTCAACGCATCGGTGGTCGGGCAGCCGGAGAATGACTTCCATGTGATGCTCGATCGAGCCGACTTCGACCGGGCGCATGCGCTCATTGATGCCCGCGCGATCAAGGATGCGCAGACCGCAGGAGAGGATCATCCACTGTTCGGGTTCACCAATGAGGAACTGATGGAAGTCCTCGCGCGCCCCGACGACTGGACACGCCTCGACGTTCGACTTGCGCAGCGCCTGTTGCACGAGCACGGCATACCCGTGCATGATGCCGTGCTCGATCGCTTCCGCGAAGAACGGATGAACGCGATGCGCGCACCGGAAGGTGGTCAGTTCCCCTTCGTTGCACTTGGATACATCAGTGCATTGTGTGGTGGCTTGCTCGGCATCGCGATCGGTTGGTACCTCGGTGCATCACAGAAGACATTGCCGAACGGCGATCGTGTCGCGGTGTTCTCGGAAAGTGATCGGCGCGATGGTCGGCGTATCACCATCGTAGGTTGTGTGATGTTGATCGTGTGGGTGGTGATCGGCTTCCGCGAGTTCCTTTTCGGTTGATCGACGGATCACGGCGATGCGATCACTGATCGCTTTTGCATGACACGAATGACGATCACGATGATGCGATCATGCGCGCATGTGCGATGATGCACGCATGCATTGCGTGATGCACGTTATGCTCTGACGTAAGAATTGTACGAACGCACGAAAGCCCCGACGGGCGGGGCTTTCGCGAGATGTGCAACGCGAAAGGGGCCCGACTCGTCGGGCCCCTTCGCCGTAAGGTGTGAACCTTACTTCTTCTTCTTAGCGGCCGCCTTTTTCTTGGGGGCTGCTTTCTTGGCGGCCTTCTTAGGGGCGGCCTTCTTTGCTGCTTTCTTAGCCATTGTGTGAAAGGGTTTGATACAAACGTATTGTTGTCGGGGTAGTGAAACGCATGTTGCTCCAATAATGTTCCAACGATACCCTGTTGATATCGCTGAAGCGATCCGATGATGATCGCGATGTGATGATCGATCTCCATGATGATGTCGATGATGAACGTGCATGATCGATGTGCGCTGATGTGTTGCGATCAATGCATGACGATGCGTACGCAACGATGCTGTGTGATGATGTGACGTGCCACATTGGTGTATGTGAATTGGTGCGATGCGATCATGTTCGACAGTGCCGTGTAATTCTGAATAGCCTGCTTGTCGACAACTGGACTTCGATCACTTGGAATGTGCTTGCGATCTCAATTCACCACAGAGCCATCGTTCCATTCCAGTCACACCATCGCCAGGTACATTCTTCATAATTCTCCGTGCGCTCGGTGCCTCTGTGGTGAAAAGCGGACAGGTTCAAGGGAATGGACAAGCAGCGGAACAGATCGATCGCGAGTCCACTGATGGGCACGGCATTGTTCGGTAGTAACCGGGCCGACCCGCTACTTTGGCGATCGTTACCGTACCAATGAAACGAACCGTACTCCTGGTCCTGCTGATGCTGATCGTGGTGATGGCCTGCAACCACGATGACGACCCCATGCCACCGACGGAAGTCGAGGTGTCTCCGGTCGTTTACGACCCCACCTCAATGCCATACGACAGCCTCAGCACCTACAACTTCTTCACAGGCAACATTGCTGATCTGGTACCCGTGTATGGCGTGCTTCCCTTCGCACCCATTACTCCCTTATTCAGCGACTACGCGCACAAGAGCCGCTTCGTGTGGATGCCGGTAGGCGCAAGGGCGAGTTATGTGGATGACAACACCCCGCTCGACTTCGCCGATGGCACCATCCTCATCAAAAACTTCTGGTTCGACAATGTGCAACCGAACAATGTGAAGCGCATTCTGGAGACGCGATTGCTCTTCAAGCGGAACGGCCTCTGGGAGTTCGCGAACTACAAATGGAACGATCAGCAGACGGAAGCAACGCTCGACCTGGTCGGTTCGTTCGCACCGTTGCAATGGTTGGACGACAACAGCCAAGCGCACGACGTCGTGTACCGGATACCAAGTGAAGCCGAATGCTTCGTGTGCCACAAACGCAACGACGTGCCTGAACCCATCGGTCCGAAACCGCGCAATCTGAACAGCACCTATAACTATCCGGACGGTCCCATGAACCAATTGGACAAATGGATCGCGACCGGATACTTGGAAGCGAACGTTCCGGATGTGATCGAAACCACTGCGAAATGGGATGACCCGAACGTTGACATCAATGACCGTGTGCGCGCATACGTGGACATGAACTGTGCGCACTGCCATAGCGACGACAAGCATTGCGATTACCGCCCGATGCGGTTCGCATGGAGTCAGACCAGCGACCCCGTGAACCTCGGCGTTTGTGTTCCGCCCGATGACCAGCTGACACCCGACCTCACGCACATCGTTGCACGCGGTTTCACCCAGCGCAGCATGTTGTATTACCGTGCGAGTTCCACGGATGAGACGGTGCGCATGCCGTTGCTCGGTCGCACGGTTGTGCACACGGAGGCCGTACAGCTCTTCGGCGATTGGATCACGGCCATGAGCCCACCATGCAACTGAACCTCCCCACACGATCCCCAAACCACCTGCCATGAAACGTCTGTTCATTCTACCACTGCCGATCCTTGCGACACTTGCTGCAGCAGCGCAGAACACATGCGCAACGGCACTGGCCATTGCCGCCGGCACGCACAGCATCTTGGCCGTCGATGGAACGCAGATCCCGATCCCGATCTGCACCGCCACAGGCACCGGTGCGACCAACGGCGAGTGGTTCACCTACACCCCTTCCGCCAACTACAACCTGACCATCACCACCGACTTGCCACAGAACACGAACGACGACACACGGTTCCATGTGTACACCGGTGTGTGCGGCAATCTCACCTGCCTTTCCGGCAACGATGATATCGGTGGCGGGAACAACTTGAGCAGTGCCAGCTTCAATGTGCAACAGGGCATTACGTACATCCTCGCTTTCGATGACATATGGACCAATGGTGCGTTCGACTTCCTGCTCACCGAAGGCCCGCCGGTCACACTTCCTGTGGGCTTCACAACGCAGCCGTTCTCCAGTGGCGGCTACAATGGATGTGTGCTTGACATGAACAACGACCAACTGGACGACATCGTTGGTGCCAATGCCGGATCCATCACCATCCATCACCAACAATCCGGTGGGGGCTTCAGCCCAACCGCGATCGCGGTGCCCGGTGTAATGAACGGACCGGACTGGAGCATTGCCGCCGGTGACTTTGACAACAACGGGCAGAACGACCTCCTGTATGGCGGAAGCAGCGGCGTGACCTTCGCGAAGGCCAACGCGAACGGCACTGCGTTCACGGCGGTGAACTACCCGCAGTATGTTTTCAGCCAGCGGACCAACTTCGTTGACATGAACAACGATGGCCACTTGGATGCTTTCGTGTGCCACGACATCGACGCCAACGTTTACTATATGAACAATGGAGCTGGTACCCTCACATACAACCAAGGTGGCCTGGGCGATTGGGGCGGCAACTACGGCAGCATCTGGATCGACTACGACAATGACCACGATATGGACATGTTCATTGCCAAGTGCGGCAGTGATCCCATCGACCAACTGCACCGTAACAACGGTAACGGAACCTTCACGCAGGTGGGTCCCGCCTTCAACCTTGCGGATCAAGGCCAAAGTTGGAGCGCTGCCTGGGGCGATTACGATAACGATGGCGACATGGATGTGATGTCAGGTGATGGAGCAGGCCAGCTCGGCCACCGCTTGATGCGCAATGATGGGAATACGTTCACCGACGTTTCCGCCGGTTCCGGGTTCGATCTGCAGCCTGGCTCCGGTATCGAATACACCACCCACGACTTCAATAACGATGGCTGGCTGGATGTGCTTTTCCCCAGCGGTAAAGTGCTGGTGAGCAATGGTAACATGACCTTCACGGCGGTCACGGCTAATGTTACCGAGGGCGCCGTAGGCGACTTGAACAACGACGGCTACTTGGATGTGCAAGGTTGGTCAGCCATCCACATGAACAATGGGGGAACGAACCACTACGTGCGCGTGAACACCGTTGGAACAGTGAGCAACCGGAACGGCATAGGCGCCCGCGTGGTGTGCACAAGCGCGTTGGGAACGCAGATCCGCGATGTGAAGAGCGGCGACGCCTTCTCGACCATGAGCAGTTTGATGACGCACTTCGGCCTCGGGGTGGATACTGCCGTTGATGAGATCGTGGTGTACTGGCCCAGCGGGGTGGTCAACACCGTTTCGAATCCGACGATCGATGGGGTGCTCACCATTGTGGAAGACCCCTTGACGAGTGTGGCCGATGCTGGCGCCGGATACACGATCGGAATTTGGCCCGTGCCCGCTGCCGATATCATCACGTTGGACGCAGATGTGGACTGGGCGAACAGCACCCTGCGGGTGCTGGATATCATCGGTAAGGAAGTGATGACGAGCGCACTGACCAGCAACCAGCTCGACGTGTCGCAGCTCAGCACCGGTGCATACACGCTTGTGGTCAGTACCCAAAGCGATCGGTTCATTGGAAAGTTCACCAAGCAGTGACATCTACTGCTGGATCACCCATATTCGCGAACGAACAATAGAACACACCGAAGCTCCATGAAACGATCAGTACTTCTTCTGGCCTCTTGCTCGATGGTCTTCGGTGCAACTGCGCAGAACACCTGTCTTACGGCCCTGCCGATCACGGCCGGTACATACACACTTGCATCTTTCATAGGTACCCAGATCCCCATCCCGGTTTGTGCGAGCGGGGGCACGGGGGCTACCCACGGACAGTGGTACAGCTACACCCCGAGTGACGACTACTTGTTGACCGTTTCCACGGACCTCGCGCAGAATACGGGTATCGATACCCGGTTCCATGTATACACGGGGGGTATGTGGTGGGCTGGCTTGCATCGGCGGTGATGATGACGACGGTTCCGGCAACCTGAGCTTGGACTACATCAGCGTGCAACAAAACATCACCTACATCATTGCGTTCGACGACCGGTTCGACACGGATGGTTTCGACTTCCAATTGGTGGAGAACCCACCGGTGAACGGACCGGTCGGATTCACTACCCAGTCGATCGCGGTCACGGGAACCGCCATGTGCGTTGTGGACATGAACAACGATCAACTGGACGATATCGTTGCCACCAGTACGAGCAACATCCAAGTGCATTACCAGCAGGCGGGCGGCACGTTCTCCATGGTGAACATCCCCACACCACCGGCTGACTTCCCCGCTTCGTGGAGCATTGCCGCGGGCGATCTCGATGCGAACGGGCAGGTCGATTTCGTTTACGGCAACGGGTCGGGCGTAACGATCATGAAGGCCGATGCATTGGGAACATCGTTCACCGAGATCAGCGGACCGGAATATGTCTTCAGCCAGCGCACCAACATGGTGGACATCAACAACGATGGTCACCTCGATGCCTTCGTTTGCCACGACGTGGATCCGAACGTTTACTACATCAACGATGGCTTCGGCAACTTCACCTTCAACCAAGGCGGAATGGGCGATACGCCACAGGGCGGTAACTACGGAAGCATCTTCATCGACTACGACAACGATCACGATGTGGACCTGTTCATCGCCAAGTGCGGTGCCGATCCCATCAACCAGATGCACCGTAACGACGGCAATGGCGTCTACACAAGCGTAGGCCCGGCCATCAACCTGTCGCACAACACACAAACGTGGAGCTGTGCTTGGGGCGATTACGACAACGACGGTGATATGGACGTATTGATCGGTGCCAGCAGCTTCACCAACGGTGGCCACCGGCTCATGCGCAACGATGGCGGCATCTTCACGGAAGTCACGGCCGGTTCGGGCTGGGATATGTTCGCGCTGAGCCAGATCGAGCACACTGCCCACGATTTCAATAACGATGGCTGGGTGGATGTACTTGCCGCCGGCAGCACTATCATGGTGAACAACGGCGATATGACGTTCACGCCTATTGTGGCCGGGTTCGGCAACGGTGCTGTTGGTGACCTTAACGACGATGGTTACTTGGACCTCCAAGCCGGTACGAACATCTCCATGAACGTGGGAGGCACCAATAACTATCTGCGCGTGAATACGGTGGGTACCGTGAGCAATAAGAACGGTATCGGTGCGCGCGTGGAGATCACCTCCGCCAGCGGCACGCAGATCCGCGACGTGAAAAGCGGCGACGGGTTCAAGTACATGAGCAGTTTGATGACGCACTTCGGCTTGGGCAATGATGCCACTGTCGACGTGCTCACCGTTTATTGGCCAAGTGGTATCGTGAACACGGAGTTGGGCATCCCGATCAATGGCGTGTACACCATTGTGGAGAATGCCATCACTAGCGTCGCCCCTGTGCCTACGAACCTGCAGCTATCGGTGCAGCCGATCCCGGCCACGGATCAACTGCAGTTCGTTACGAACGCGAACGTCATGAACGCACCGGTGGAAGTCTTTGATCTCGCCGGTCGCCGTGTCATCAGCACCACCCTTACTAGCGATCGCCTCGATGTGAGCGACCTTACCAGCGGGGTTTACGTGCTGCGCCTGCAACTGAAGGGACGCACCGAGCAATTGCGGTTCACGAAGGAGTGATCCAACTGAGCGACGCCAAGCAAAAGCCCCACGACAAGTCGTGGGGCTTTTGCTTTATAGAGCATTGAAGGGGTCAACGACCGGCCATCATCCGCTCCACGTATTTGCCCAGCACATCGAATTCGATGTTCACGGACGAGCCGGACGTTAAGCTCTTGAAGGTGGTGTGCTCGAAGGTGTAGGGTATGATGGCAACGCTGAAGTGTTCATCCGTGAGTTCGGCAACGGTGAGTGAAACGCCGTTGATGCAAACGCTCCCCTTCTGCACCAAGAGATGCCGCCGTTCCGGTAGCCGAAAGGTGAACCACCAACTTCCGTCGCGTTCATCCACACCCAAGCACTCAGCGGTAGTATCCACATGGCCTTGCACCATGTGGCCGTCCAACCGGTCGCCGATGCGCAGGCAGCGTTCCAGGTTCACGCCATCGCCTGGCTGTAGCGAACCCAAGTTGCTGCGGAGCAACGTTTCTTCAATGGCGGTAACACGATAGGAACCGTCGTCCACTTGCACCACGGTCAAACACACTCCGTTATGCGACACGCTTTGGTCGACCCGCAGTTGCGGAGTCATGCGTGCACCGATTACGAGATCGATATTCCCGCCGTTGCAGCGCACCTCGTGCACCGTCCCCACTTCCTCCACTATCCCGGTGAACATCAGTTGCCGTTGACCGCGCCCGCGCCGCCTAGCACATGCACATAGCCGTTGATCTGCTCTGGAACAATGCCGGTAAGCCGCTGGTAGAACACGGTACAGGTAATGAAGTAGACACCGTCCGGAACGGGCTCTTTCTTCTCAGCATGCAGGCCGTCCCAGTTCACGGCTGGGTCTTCCGTGGCGAACACCACTTGGCCCCAGCGGTTGAAGATCTGTAGATCAATGCGCTCAACGCCACGCCATGGGAAGGGCACAAAGAGGTCGTTCTGGCCATCGTTGTTCGGGCTGAACACATTGGGCAGGGCGTAGTAGGGGCAGTTGTCTCCGCAAACGATGTTCGAGAAGGCGCTCTCGTTACCAATGCTGTCGGTAGCCGTGATCGCATAGCAGCCAGCAACGCTTCCATCGATCACATGCTCGAACACTGTATCGGTACACCCGGTGATCGTGGCGATGAGCTGCAGTTCGCCGTCCTGCGTCGGGCTGAAATAGATGCTGTATGTGTTGCAATCATCCGAATTCGCACAGCTGGTGATCGGGTTGTTCCATGTCAACGTGTTCAACGGCACATCGCAGTCGTTGTCGAGCGCAAGCGTAGGTGGGCAGGGGGGCGTTAGGTCCACCGGTATCCCGCAAGCCTCTTGGCTGAAGTTGATGAGCACATCCTGAAAATCGGGCAAGCTGTACGCCCCCGTGCTCTTGATGCGGTAGCAGTATTCGGTGCCGTTCACCAAGGCAGTATCGGTGTAGTTGGTATTGGCCGTGGTGCCAATGGGTACGAAAGTCACGCCGTCGAATCGCTGCACTTCGTAGAGCGTGTTCACCCAAGGGGTGATCGACTGCCAGCTCAGGTTCAGCAATTCATCGTTCGGGTCGATGCTGAGGAAGATGCTCGTGGCTGGACTGCTGTCCCCAATGGTATCGTTGCCCCCGTTACCGAAGAGTTCCACGCGGTACACGTGCGGACCGGTCTCGGTATCCAGGTTCGTATCGATGAAGGTCGTGTCAGGATGCTGGAAGTTGTTGGAACTGGCTGTTGTTTCGATCAGCGTGTTCGCTCCGGAGAAGCCATTGCCGCGGTAGAGTTTGAAGAAGTACGGGCCGGGGTACTGTAGGGTGTCCAAGTCCCACGCGTTGCTCCAGCGCACCGTGTCAATACCGGTGGTGATATCCGTTTGCCCAACGCTCACATGCGTGATGATGGGCACGGTCTGTTCCAGGATCGCGCAGAACTCGATGCTCGCGTAGCTCTCGGCGCCATCGGGGAAACAGGCTATCACCATGTAGCAGTATTCATTACCAACGAAGAGGTCAGGGTCGTTGTCCAAGTAGCTTGTTGAATTGATGCAGTCGCCGCTGATCTGCACATAACCGGTGTAAGCAGGCACACCGGTCTCACAATTGTCCGGCACGAAGCCGTACGATCCGCTGCGCCGGTAAACTGTATAGCCTGTGGCATTGGAGCAGATGCTCGCGTCCCAGTTCAACTGGATCGCATCCGATAGTGGTGTGGCTATGGGGTTCTCTGGGGCAGGCGCCACCACGGTGATGAACATCGTTTCGTAATCCTCCAAGGGAACATCGGCGTCGTTATCCCTCACATTAAAGACCATTTGATAAGGTTGTAGGCGAACATGCGCGCAGACAGTTGCCCAACTGAAGGTCCCGCTAACGGGGTTGTTGTTGATCGGGCTGAGGAACTGCGCCGGGCTGGTGGCGACGATCAGCGGTTCGCCGAGCGCGGTGAGGTCAAGATCCTGCGCCACATCGGGGTCGGTGGCGGTTATGTTGAGGGTGAGGAAATCGCCAGCCGTGACACAGGTGTCCAACACTTCTTGGATCTCCGGTGTCTGGTTGTTGCAGGGCTCATTGACGAACACCTGCATGTCGCGCTCCACGAAACCGATGGGGTCGCCATCGCGCCACTCGATCACCATGAAGGCGAAATTGTACATGCCCGGGAAGTGCGGACTGACCCAAGAAATGGTGCCGGTAATCGGGTCCATTTCGAACTCATTGTCGGGGCCGGGTGCTATCTCATCGGGGAAGAAGTAAGGGTCGATCTCTTCGCAACCGGCGCCGCGACATACGCGCAATTGGTAGCTCAAACTATCGCCATCGGGATCCCATGCACCTGGGTTGTGATACCACGGTTGGAAAATGCAGGCCTCTTGCAGAGGCGGGTTCAGGAAACGCGGTGAGCAACCGTAGATCTCGTCCTCGTCCAGCGGAACCATGATGGTCGTCTGAACACAGATCGGGATGTTCACGCTTCCCGGAATGTTGACAACGCCGCCTACGCGGTTCGGGTCTTCGTACTGCAGGGTGTAAACGGCACCCCCAACATAGGTGTGCGTGGAGATGTACACGTTGCGTTGCACATCCATGCTGGGGATCGGCACCAAACTGTCGCGCGCGATCGTGTCCAGCGGGCTGCCATCGCCCCAGTCCAAGATGAACTCAGGCCGGTCGGCGGGTGAGCTGGTGCGCGTGTGCGTGATGATCGTTGCTTCATAGAGCAGACCACCCAACTGGCAGATGATGATCTCACCGGCCTGGTTGTGCGTGGCTTTGCCCGCGAAGGGGAGAAGCGAGAGAAGGAGGAGAAGGAGGTGGCGGAAGCGTTTCATCGCGAAGGAGGAACAAAGTACGGCAATGGACGCGCAGCGCAGGTGAAGGATTTATGGGTCATGGTCGGTGATCTACACGTCCGAACGCACCAACGCCGGTCTTTGGTGCCATGGCATCGGCACAAGTCTGTGTTAGTCTGGAGTTCCTGAGCACAGCGCCCCCAAACGTCATACCCGCCCCCTGCCGGATATCTTCGGCCACTTCATCACCACACCATGCTCGACCTCGTTCGCGGAACCAAGCCCGCCGCTGGCAAAGCCACACTGACCATCATCAGTGCCGATGCGCAACTCAGGATCTCGGCCTCAGCGCGGCCGACAAGAACCATGTATTGGCGCAATTGAACGCCGATGCATTGATCGCAGGGAGCGAAAGCGGCGGCCAACTGGTTCTGGTGCACCGCCTGAGGAAGGAAGACCGCACCGCGTTGTTGGAGCGGGCACGTAAGGCGGGTGCGGAAATGTGCGCACGTCTTAACAGCCTGCGCATAGCTGAAGCACAATTGGTCGGCTTGGGTGGCGATGGTGAAGCCACGATCGCAATGGCCGAAGGTGTGTGCTTGGCCAACTACGAATTCCGGAAGTACAAGACCAGCGGGAAGGGCAATGCGCTTAAGAAACTGACTGTTATGGGAGCGGGCATCACGCAGGCTGCGATCGAGGAACTCGATGATGTCTGCGAAAGCGTGTGCATGGCGCGCGACTGGGTGAACGAACCGGTGATCTTCCTCACGGCCACGCAGATGGCCAGCCAGATCCGCGATCTCGGCAAGCAGATCGGGTTCAAGGTCACCGTCTTCAACAAGCAGCAGATCGAGGCTTTCGGCATGGGTGGCCTGCTCGGCGTGAACAAGGGCAGCCAAGACCCGCCGACGTTCACCGTGCTGGAACACAAGCCGAAGAACGCCGTGAACGACCGGCCCCTAGTGCTCATTGGTAAGGGGGTAGTGTTCGATACCGGAGGCCTCAGCCTGAAACCCACTCCCAACAGCATGGACTATATGAAGTGCGATATGGGTGGTGCCGCCGCAGTGTGCGGTGGTATCGCAGCCATCGCGCGGCAGAACTTGCCTGTGCATGTGATCGGCTTGATCCCCAGCACGGACAACCGCCCCGGCGAGCGCGCCATCGTACCGAGCGATGTGATCCGCATGCACAACGGTCTTACGGTGGAAGTGATGAACACCGATGCCGAAGGCCGCCTGATCCTGGCCGACGCACTCAGCTACGGCGAGCAGTTCAAGCCCGAGTTGGTGATGACCATCGCTACGCTCACCGGTGCCGCACAGCGGGCCATCGGCAACTACGGTATCGCCGTCATGGGTACTGCGGACGAGTCGCGGTTCGCTGAGCTGAAGGCCATTGGCGATCAGGTTTACGAGCGCACGGCGCAGCTGCCCTTCTGGGCCGAGTACGATGCGGAGATCGAAAGCACCATCGCCGATATCAAGAACCTCGGCAGTGATCTGGCCGGTGCACAGACCGCTGGCAAGTTCCTCGCCCGTTTCACCAAGCATCCATTGATCCACTTGGATATCGCTGGTCCAGCCTATCTGCTCAAGCGCGATAGCTATCGCGGCCTTGGTGGGACCGGCTGTGGCGTGCGGTTGTTCTACCAGTTCGTGAAGGCGCGCGGCGCAAAAGGCAAACGCAAGAAATGAGCTCCATTCCCCGTATCGGCATCAGTTGTGGCGACCTGCATGGCGTAGGTCTGGAAGTAGTCCTGAAGACCTTCGAGGACAATCGCATCCTGCAGGAGATCACACCCGTGTTGTATTGCGGCGCAAAGGCCGTGTCGTTCCACCGCAAGGCCCTGGGTCTTGAAGAAGCGGTTCCATTCCATCGCGTGGCCGATGCAAGCGAAGCGATAGCTCGCAAGCTGAACGTGGTGAGCATCTGGGAAGAGGAACTTCCGTTGGAACTCGGTCGCCCCAGTGGCAAGCATGCCGAATACACGATCAAGAGCTTGGAGGCCGCTGCGCAGGACCTTGGTGCCGGCAAAGTGGATGTGTTGGTAACGGCGCCGATCGACAAGGCGGCCATGCAAGCGGTCGGGTTCAAGTATCCCGGCCATACGGAGTTCCTTCAATCCCTTGCAGGAACCGACTCACAGGTCTTGATGATCCTCGTGGGTGATGGATTGCGCGTGGGTACCGTGACCGGCCACATCCCGTTGAAGGAGGTGTCGGAAGCCGTTACCGCCGAACGCATTGTTGCCAAGGCACGCTTGTTCCATCAGAGTTTGATGCGCGATTTCGGATGCATCGACCCGCGCATTGCCATACTCGGCTTGAACCCGCATGCGGGCGACAACGGCGCCTTGGGCACTGAGGACCGTGAGCGCATTTCGCCCGCTGTGCGTCAGTTGAAGGAGGAGGGCATCAAGGCCATGGGACCCTACCCGGCTGATGGCTTCTTCGGCAGTGGCCAGTTCAAGCACTTCGACGGTGTACTGGCTATGTACCACGATCAAGGTTTGGCGCCGTTCAAAGCGTTGAGCTTCGGCACCGGTGTCAATTTCACCGCAGGCCTGCCCATTATCCGTACCAGCCCCGATCACGGCACCGCGCTCGATATCGCAGGCAAGGGCTTGGCTGACGAGAGCAGTTTCCGCCATGCGATCTGGCTGGCGTGCGACATACGCGAACAGCGTGATCGCTACCGGGAGATCCACGCCAACCCGTTGCAGCCGCAGGAGCGGGGCAAGAAGGAGAAGGCCTAGCGTAGCGCGAGGTACTTGTCCTCCAATGCGCGCATGGCGCGCTGCTGCTTTTCGCCCTTGTCGCCATGGCCGCACAGGTGCAGAAGACCATGCACCATTACACGCTTGAGCTCTTGTTGCGCTGGGACATCGAATGCGCGTGCGTTCTCCTTCACACGGTCGTAACTGATGAGGATGTCACCACTGATGACAGCGCCCTTCCTACCTTCCGACGTGTCGAACGTGATGATATCCGTGTATTCGTTATGCCCGAGGTAGTGCCGGTTGTAGCGCAGCAGTTCATTGTCGGTCATTAGCACGTAGTTCAGTTGTTCGATGCTGTGACCCTCCCGTTTGGCAACGCGTAGCAACCAAGCGCGCAACAGTGTGCGGGCGCGGAAGGCATCGGGAACGTTCTGTGCAGCGAAAGAGATCATGCGCTGCCGCTTACTGCGGCTGCGTGCTGAACGTCATGGCCACAGTAGCGCCATTGTCGTCGAAGGCCACCATATCCGCCAGGGCGCGCATGAGGAACACACCACGGCCATGGGGCTTCTCGATGTTCTGCGGTTCAGTTGGGTCGGGCAGGCTGTCGTGGTCGAAGCCGGGTCCTTGATCCTTTACGAAGAAGGTGACCTTGCCATCGTGGCCGCGGTAGCCCACGGTGACCTTTTTGCTGGGGTCGAGGCCGTTGCCATGGTGGATGGCATTGTTCACCGCTTCGGTTATGGCGATGAGGATGTTGCCGTAATGGCTTTCGTGCACGTTGTGCTTTGCGCACACGTCATCGATCATCTTTTCTACCAACGCGATGTTCTCCGCCTTGCTGGGGAAGTCGATGCGTTCGGTGTATTCCACGTCCTCGATCAGGTTAGCCATGGCCGGTATCAGGGTCGGCCAAAACTACCGAAATAGGCGTTGACCTTCTGCTTGTAATACGGCTTCAATCCCGGGGGCATTGTTCGCAACAATTCCGCCTCACGCTCCTTGCGGCGTTGGTACTCGAAGAAACGGGCCGGGTCCTCCGGCGACAAGTCACGGCCTTCGCTGCTCTGGCGCTTCTCATCTTGCTCGCGCTCGCGCTCGGCTTTCTCATGCTCCAGCAGGCGGGTCATGATGTCCTTCTGGCGCTCGATGGTCTCCTGCGTGATCTTCTTGTTCACGATGTCCTTTTCGGTCTGCTCCATCTCCTTGGCCAGATCGCCAAGGGGATTACCAGCACCACTTCCGTCCTTGTTCAGCTCCTGCGCCAGTCGTTGCATCTCCTTGCGGATTGCAGCCTGCTGGGCCGCCATGCTGGCCAATTGCTGGCTCATGCCCGGCTGACCGGAGCCACCCTCGTTCTTCTCGCCGGGCTTCTTGCCTTTCTGCTGGCCCTTGCGCATTTCCTCCAACTGTTTGTTGAGCGCCTCTTGCTGCGCCTTCATTTTACTGGCACTGGGCTTCTTGCCCTTGCCTTGGCCCTTGCCGCCGGGTTTGTTGCACGTGCCGGAACCGGGCATCTTGGAACTGTTCTGCTGTTGCATCATCTGTTGCAACGCTTCGTCCAGTAGCAAGGCCAAGTTGTTCAGGGAGGTCATGGCGCGCTGTTGCTTCTCGGCGGCCATCGGCTTATCGCGGTCGTTGGCGCGGCTGTTGCCGATGAGCTCCGTTGCCAGGTCCATGTTCTCGTTCACCGCGTTCATCTCGCGGTTGATCGTCGATTCCAACTGTGCTACGCGCTTGCTCAGTGCGAAGAGCGAGTCCTCGATGATCTTGGCATCGTCACGCAGTTTCTTCTGCTCGCGGCCGATATCCACCAAGTGCGGATCGCGCGGCTTGGTGCTCCCGAGGTCGCCCATTACCGCCTCTTGGTCCTGGCTCAGTTCAACGATGTTCTCCAGCAGTTGGCGCAACGCATCCATGTCCTCTTCCTGCTGCTCCGGTGCGGCACCTCCGGCCATGCTTTCCATTTGGAAGGCCATCTGTTCCATCTGCTCTGCAGCATCTTTCTGGCTCTCGCTGGCCTTCTTGTTCTCCTTCTTCTCCAGTTCCTCCTTGCTCTCCTGCTGTTCCTTCTTCACTTCTTCCTCAGCGCTCTTCGTGTCGGGCATTTCCTTGGGCTGCTCCAACTCCTTGTTCTTCTCCTCCAGATCCTTCATCTGCTCCTCGATCTCTTCGAACGCTTTGTTCAGTGAATCCTGCTTGGCCTTCATCTCCTCCTGCTTCTGCTCATCCTTGGCGGCTTCATTCTGCTTGCTTTCCTCACTGAGCTTCTTCTGTTCTTCAGCCAATTTCTCCAGCTGATCAGCGATGTCCTGTGCCTTCTGCTCCACCTCCATCTGCTTGAAGAGCTCCAGCGAACGATCGAGCTCTTTCTCGATGTCCTCCTGGCTCAACTTCATTTCCTGCACTTGCTCTTGAAGCTCCTTCTTGTCCAGCTTCTCCATCATCTCCTGCACTTGGCGGTACAGCTCTTTCATCTCTTCGGTCAGTACGTTCTCGAACAGTTCCTGGATCTGCTGTTGCTTCTCCATCATGCGCTCGTCCATCGGGCTGAACTCCTGGCGCTGCTGTTGGCTTTGGCGCAACTGTTCGGTGGTGCGCTCGATGTTCTGCTGCAATTGCTTCTGGCGATCGAGCACGTTCTCCAGCTTCTGTTTGTCCTGCCACTCCAGTTCTTTCTTGTCGAGCATTTCGCGACGCAGCTTGTCCAGATCACGCTGGATGTCCTGCGCCTCCCTGATGTTCTGTTGCAGCGATTGCTTGATGGCGTCGGCCTGTGCGCTTTGGTCTTCGGCCAGTTCTTTCAGCGTCGGCGCTTCCCACACCTTGGCCTGACTCCGTGCGCTCTTGCTGCCGGTAACGCCGTCGTTGTCCCACACTTCGAAGTAGTACTCGATCTTGTCGCCAGCGGCGATGTTGAACATGTACATGTCCCAGAGGTGGAAGAACTCCTGCCGCGTGTTCGTCGGGGCAACGTTCAGTTCAACGGTGCGTTCGAGATCTTCCACAGCTGTGCTGTCGCCACCTGCCAGAAAGCGGTAGTGGAACAGCAGACGCTTGAAGCCGTGGTCGTCGCCGATCTCGCCGCGGAAGTACAGGCGCTTGGGTGCGGTACTGTCCACTTGCTCATCCACGGCGATCAACGGGTACAGGTCGGGCACGACTTCCACACGGTACTGCAGCGGTTGTTTGCTGGTTGACGTGTTCGCTTTCGGGGCCATGGTGTACGTGCGGCTCTGGAAGAACCTGCGCTCTGCACTGAAATGATCCGCGCCGGCGGGCTCGATCGAGTAGGTGGTGTCGTCGAAGGCGAGTTCGAGCCGCTGTGCGCTACGCGTGTTCACGTTCCACGTGATGCGGGTGCCTGCAGGCACGGTGGCATCACCGGCGTTCATCATCGTTTCGTCCTTCAATCCCAAGTAGGCGGGGTAGTCGAAGGAGAGGCCGAAGTCGAGCAGCAGTGGATTGGCGGTGGTGCTGAGCGTGTAGCCCGGCGAATCGAACCCATCCGCGGTGAAGTTGAAATCGATGGCTTGCTGCACGTTGCGGAAACGGTGCGCGAACGTGTTGCCCTCCTTGCGCACCATGGGGATCACGTTGCCGTCCACTTCCACTTCGACGCGCTGCGGGATCACATCACCCTCAAGTGCGAGTTCAAGTTCGTAATCCTCTGTTTCCGGAACCGTCAGATCGGTGTTCTTCAACACGAAGCGGAACGGGGCTTCGGGGATGAACTCCTTGCCCGGCTGCATCAAGCGCAATGTGCTGTCGCTGAAGCTGGGAGCCCCGAACAGGAGCAGCACCAGCACGGCCAAAGGCGGCAACGCATACCGCAGGTAGCGTGTGTTCTTGCTCAGGTCGATCGCCGAACTGAACGGAACGGGCGATAGTTCCCGGCTACGCTGTGCGATGCTTGCTTCGATCCACTCGCGGCGGTCGTTGTCGCTGTTTGAGAGCTCTTTCAGTTGCAGCGTGTTCAACAGCTTGTCCTTCACCTCGCCGAAGTGTTTGCCAACGATGTTGGCGGCTTCGTTGTGCGAGATCACCTTGCCCAAGTGGAAGAGTTTCACCAGCGGCCAAACGATGAAGCGCGCAATGATGGCAGCAGCCACGGCGATGTATGACCAGAGAAGAGCGGTGCGTGCCCCGGAGCTGAAATGCCCAACATGCTCCAGCAATGCCACCACCAGGAAGAACACGACCACGAGCCCGACGCTGTACAGGACACCGCGTATCAAGCGGTCCTTGTAGTACTTGCGCGTGAAGGCATCGAGTTTCTCGATCAATAGCGCGTAGTCGGAGTTCTTCATTCGTTTCGTCCCGACATGCCGGGTGCTGTGGGCTCAACGCCCGATGGTCGCCGAAAAGTACAGGGCTAAGCGGCGGCGGCCGGACCCGTCACGGCGGATTGTCAGTGAAAGACTGTTAACGGTGTGGACGGTTGAGCGACCGGTCACTGGAAGTGTACATCCAACTCTTCGCGGAAGTACTCCATCGCGTTCTTCACACCCAGCGGCAAACCACCGCCCAACGCACAGAGACTGCCGATCTCCATCGTCTCGACCAGGTCGTTGAAGAGCGCGCGATCGATCTTACGGTTGTGTAAGCGGGCCCCTTCGATGAGTTCCTTCCCGCGTGTGGATCCGATGCGGCAAGGGAAACACTTGCCACAGCTCTCCATCGCGGTGAACTCGAACAAGTGTTCTAAATACTTCACTATCGGAAAGTCGGTAGGGATGCTCAGCACGCTGGCGTGGCCGAGGAGGAAGCCGTTCTTCTGGAAACTCTCGAAGTCGATGCCGAGCTCGCTGATCTTGTGCAGCGGCACGATGCCACCGAGCGGACCACCGATGTGCAGTGCTTTTGTCGGGCGTGAAAAGCCTTTACCCAGTTCGTCGATCACCTTGCTCAGGGGCGTTCCGCATTCCACTTCGTACAACCCCGGCCGGTTGAAACCGCTGTCCAAACACACGAGTTTTGTCCCGTTGCTCTTCTCCGTTCCCAGCTTCGCGAATGCTGCGCCGCCGTTCTTCACCACCCAAGGCACACACGCCAGAGTTTCCACGTTGTTCACCACGGTGGGCCGGTTGAACAAACCCTGCTGGGCTGGGTAGGGTGGGCGCGTGCGCACCTCGCCGCGTTTTCCTTCGATGCTGTTGAGCAGCGCGGTTTCTTCTCCGCACACGTAGGCGCCAGCCGCCTTGATCACCTTGAACCGGAAGTTGACGCCGGAGCCTTTGATGTTCTGCCCGATCCATCCGTTCGCTTCCAGATCCGCGACGGCCTGCTTCACGACTTCCACTGCTTCGGGGTACTCGGCGCGTATGTAGAGCACGCCGGTATCGGCGCCCACGCAGTAACCGGCCAGCATCATGCCCAACAACACCAAGTGCGGACGTTGCTCCAAGAGATACCGGTCGCTGTAAGCACCGGGGTCACCTTCATCGGCGTTGCACACAATGTACTTCCGCGGTGTGCCGTTGCCACTGGTGTCCTTGGCGTCTTTGCAGGCTTGCAGCTTGAAACCCATTGGGAAGCCAGCACCACCGCGTCCCCGGATGGTGGCCGTCTTGATCTCGTTCAGCACATCATTGCTGTCGCCTTGAAGCACCCGCTCCCATAGCGCGTAGAATTCCTTCAATGGCTGCATGGGCACGGTGAGAATGGGCTCTGCCATCGACGTGCCCACATAGTGCGCATCCATGCCGTTGCGCTTTGTTCCGGTTGCGATCTCGCCGAGTTGCGCAACCGCTTTTCCCGAGTAATTCAACCCGCCGACATTGAACGCGCTGTTCTCGTGGCAGCGGCCCAAACAACACATGTGGCCGATCTCTTCCGCCTTGAAAAACTTCGAGAGTTCGTGATGCACCTTGTCCTGTGTGCCGGCTACGAGGCAGGCACTGCCGTTGCACACGTACGCCTTGATGCCTTGGTTCTCCTTCTTCAGGAAATCGTAGAAGGAGCTGGTGCCATAGGTGATGGCCTCGCCAACAAGAAAGTCGTCGGCGATCCGGGTGAGCTCGTCCGTGCTCGGTGTTCCGGTAGTTGCGGCAGCTTGCTGCAATCGTTCCCACAAGGGGTCTTGCAATTCCTTGTCGTCGCGCCCGGAGAGGGAGGAAATGTTCTTGCTCATTCGGAAGCAATGTAGCGATCGGTGGAAGGGACGTAACTCAACTGGCTGCCGTTGGATCGATGTCTTCGTTCTTGCGTTTCATTTTCCGCGAATACTTTTTCTTGTCCTTCACCACCTTCACGCGGAATCGTCCATCAAAAACGCCCTGCTCTTTTTGAGCGGCACGTTTGGCCGCGCGCTCAATAGCAATCAGGTCCTTCTTGGCTTTCGCCTCGATAGCTGTCAGCTTCTTTCCGTTCTTCTTCAAGGCGGCCATGGTCAACGATCATGAGCCACAAAGATCTCCATGGAACGCATAGTTGCGGGGCTCGACAAGTCTCTCCATTTTTCGGATCCCCTAACCCCCCCCCTCCAATGAAACGGATCCTGAAAGTCCTCGGCATCTTGTTGCTCGTCGTGGTGCTCTTCGCTGTCGGCGCCATCGCCTACGTAACGCAGGCCTTGCCTGATTTGGACGCGCCGGCCGACCTGAAAGTTGAATTGACGCCAGAGCGTGTTGCTCGCGGCGAGTACTTGGCCAACAGCGTTTGTGTGTGCATGGACTGCCACAGTACGCGCGACTGGAACACGTTCAGTGGACCGCTTGTTCCGGGCACGTTGGGCAAAGGCGGCGAGAAGTTCGACGAGACGATGAATTTCCCCGGCACCTTTTACAGCCGGAATGTGACGCCCTTCGGGCTGAAGGATTGGACCGATGGCGAGATCTATCGCGCCATCACCAGTGGTGTTAGCAAGGATGGACATCCGTTCTTCCCGGTGATGCCCTACCCGAACTACAAGAAGCTGGCAACGGAAGATGTACACAGCATCATTGCCTACCTGCGCAGTCTGCCGGAACAGGAAAGCACCCCGCCACCCAGCGAGCCGATCTTCCCGGTGAGTGTGATCATGCACACCATTCCTGAACCTGCCGCACCCATGGATCGCAGCGACCCCAGCGATCCCGTTGCCTACGGCGCGTACGTGGCCAATGCTGCATCGTGCATTGAATGCCACACCGAAACGGAACAAGGGAAGAAGATCGGGCCAGCACTTGCCGGTGGTTTCGCTTTCCAGATGCCAACGGGCTCTGTAGTGCGCTCAGCCAACATCACACCGCATGAAACCGGCATCGGAAATTGGACGCGGAAGCAGTTCATCGACCGCTTCAAGTTGTACACCGATAGTTCCTATACGCCACCGGCGATCGATTGGGCCAAGAACGATATCCAAACCGTGATGCCGTGGACCATGTACGCCACCATGACCGAACAGGACCTAGGCGCGATCTATGATTACCTGCGCACCGTTCCGGCGGTTGATCGGAAAGTGGTGAAATGGACCGCGCCGTCGGCGAAGTGATCAACGCACAAGGCCGTACTGCAGCACATCCATCAGCTCGCCGTTGCCAGCACGGAAGTCGCGGCGGATAAGTCCTTCCAATTGGAAACCACACTTCTCCGCAACGCGCACACTGGCGATGTTGTCGGGGGCGATACGGGCGATCACTTTGTTGACCCCCAGCTGGCTGAGCGCAAAATCGGTGGCCCAGATCACACCCATGCTGCCCAAGCCATGTTTCTCGTAGGAGGCCGCAACGAAGTATGCCGTCTCGCATTTCGGTATGGTCCAATCGAACTGCTTCAGGAATACGGCCCCGATGGGGTCGCCGCCCTCGAACTCGCGCAGCACGAAGCAATAGAACTCGCGCTTGTTACTGCGGTCCACGATCTCCTTCAGGTACTTCCGGGTGCTGCGCACATCGGTGCATCGTTCCGTAGTGAGCGGAAAGAATGCGGACAGTCTGGCGCGTTCCGTCTGAACGAGCCGATGAAAGCCCTCGTCGTCGTGCTTGGTGACAGGCTCGATGATGACGGAATCGACCATGGTTCAACGGATCACGGCTTGCGGGGTTGCTGAATGCACGGTCGGGTTCTCGGAAGCCAGTGCAGCGGCACGCATCTCGGCTGCTTTCTGCGGACCAAGGTATTGTTCAACAAGGGCGTGAGCGGCGTACACGAGCGGCGTTGCCAACAAGGCCACGGTCAATTTGTACGTGTAGGCCACCAGTACCATGGCCGTGCATTGGGCGAAGGAGAAGTCGTTCCGCAAGAAGTAGAATGCCACGTAGGTCACCACCACACTGTCCATGAGCTGGCTGATGATGGTACTGCCGGTGGCGCGCAACCAGATCCGCTTGTCGCCGGTAATGCGCTTTATGCGGCGGAAGATGAACGCATCCACAAGCTGGCCGATCACGAAGGCCGTGAGCGACCCCACAATGATGTTCATGCCCTGCCCGAAGATCCCTGAGAATGCGGCTTGCATATCGGGCACACCGTGGGTACAGTTCATGCCGATCCAGAAACCGGCTGGCGGCATGCCGATGGCGAAGTACATGACAATGAACGCGAATGCGATCAGCACGGCGGTGAGCACTGTGAGAAAACGCACACCGCGCACTCCGTAGTAATCGTTGACCACATCGGTCATGATGAAGACGACGGGCCACGGCAGCACACCCACGCTCAACACGAACGACAAGTGTTCCTGCCCGAGCAAAGTGAAATCAGCGATCGAAAGGCCGAGCGCCGTTTCCAACTGGAACAACTTCACGCCGATCATTTCCGCGATCAACGCGTTGGCCACGAAGAAGCCACCGAGGATGAGGTAAAGCCGTGTGGCTTTGTCGCGAAGGATGGAGTGGATCATCGGCTGACAAGATCACCAACGCGCACAACATCTCCGCTGACCGCCATGGCGTTCATGCCGAACCGCACACCATTGTTGTGCGTTCGATAGGTGGCCAGTGTGCGCAGCGGTTCCTTGCCGCGTTCGCCGGTGCGCTGGTCGGTCGTAGTGATCGTGCACCGCAGGCAAGGCTTCACCAACGAGAACCTCGCAATGCCGATGGTGATCCCTTTCCAAGCATCCTCCTGATACGCTTCGCCACCGGCGATCACGATGTTGGGGCGGAACCGCTCCATGTGCCCATGCACCCATGTACCCATGACGTCGTTGGCACTGATGCGTTGGTCGAGGTCCTGGAGAGATGCTCGTGAAAGGATGAGGTACGGGAATCCATCGCTGAGGGAAGTGATGCCTGAGGCGTACGTGCTGTCCACCGCACGTTGCGCGCTGTCCGGCATGAACACCAAGCGGCAGGGCACACCGAGGCGTTGCGCGAACCATGCGTTCACTTTGGCCGGTGCGGGCAACACGTGTACCGTGTCGCTCCATACGCTTGCCCTGTGTTCTTCCCCCTCGGTGATCGCCCACGGCAGGTCGATCGAGCCGCCGTCACGGATATCCGTGATGAGGAAGCCATCCTTGTTCGGTGAGCAGTGCAAGCAGGCCATCACAGGCACCTCACGCTGGGTGATGAAGACGTTGTCGCCCGTCACCAACATCCAGCGTCGGTCATGCGCAAAGCCGCGATCGGTGATGTGCGCTTCCTCCACGGCGAAGCCGCCGAGCGATTTGATCGGGTAGATGTGCAGCGATGCAACAGTGAGTGCCATGAGCCAGCGCTATTGCCGCACCACGCGGTGCAGTTCATCATGGCCGTTGTGCCCCACGATAAGCAGGTAGGTGCCGCGCGCTACAGGCAGTTCGATACGCCAAGCATTGTGTTGTCTCTTGATGACCGCAGGTGCGACTTGTCCTGCACTGGTGTATACCTGCACACCCGTAATGCCGCGACCCGTCAACATGATCACACCATCGCTCGTGGGGTTCGGGCTGACGCGCACTGCGTCGCCCGGCAGTTCGTCAATGCTGAGCGGGCCCATTCCCGTGCTGTCGTGATCGACCAAAGTTGGCGTACCGTCCATAGCATCCACCATGGTGCGGAAGCTGTCGATGCGCGCACCGGTGTTGCTGAACATCTCGGCGTTCCAGCGCGGAGGCACGGGCTGATACCACACCCGGGCATGCACGGAGATCGCACCGCCATAGCCGCCCATTGGTGCGTGGTAGTGAACGATGTCGGCACCGGTGCCTTCAATACCGAGTGCATCCAAGTTGAAGTCATTATCGCTGGCAGGTACTCCGGCGATCAAGCACGTGTCATAGGTGTAGTGCGAAGTGCTGAAGCCTTGTGGTGTAAGGCGGTTGTCCTTCAGCGAACTCTTCGCGCGCTCGAGCACCGTGGTCACATCATCGTTCACATCGCCCATCACCATCTCGTAGATCTGCGCTTGGCCTTCGGCGCTGATCACGTCCTGGTGTGGTTCGTAGTCCGTATCGTGACCGTTCACTTCGTACGCACTATCAAAGCCCCCGCTGCTGAAGAGCGTGTCGCCGTTCGCATCCAGCACGTTCAACTCAACGAAAGCGCGGCGGCTCGGGTAGCCACTTGGGAACTTATGCCCGGTGAGGTTCAGAAGGCGCACATCGATGAACGCTGTGTCGGCATCGCGGCCGATGATCGAAACATCCAACTCGACGCTCTGATGTTGCAGGTTGTTCAGGGTCCGTGATATCGTGCTGTCGAACTGGGTCTCCGTGGCGGGGATCCCGAGCGCTGCGCGATACTGCTTCATCAGTTGCAGCATGTACACGTTGCCGCCCGCCAGATGGTGCAAACCGAACGGAGAGTGCGGGGGCAGGAAGGGGTAATCACTGGCCAGGATGATGCTGTCCTGGATGCGCGGCATGTGGCACCCGCGACAGTTCTGCGTGCCGTTGTAGATGCTGTTCTTCCACTCGTGCCATGTGGCCTGCTCCACGAATTCATCACCGGTGGCATTTCCATTGAGGTCGCGCGTTTCCGTGATCAACGTATGGCAACCAGCACAAACACGACCGTCCTGAATGTGCTGTCCTTGTTGCGGTCTGAAGCCCACGAAGAATTCCATTATCGCCGCGTTGATCTCGTCATCGGGGTAGGGTCCGTACACCTGCAAGCTGTCGAAGCGCAGCTCGCCACTGAAGAGCGTTCCCGCACTGTCGGGGTTCTGGCCGTGGCAGGCCATGCAGCTCACGCCGTCCTGTCCCATGATGCTGGTATCGAGCATGGCCGCGGTGAACGGTGCATGACCGAGCAGGTCTTCCTCGTGCTTGGCCAGCGGTGCGTGACAGCTCAGGCACTTGCCCTCGATCTCGCCTTGGTGCCCGGGGTTCACCAATACCTCGTGCTCCAGCTTCGCCCGGAAGAACGGATCGCGCACACTGTTGGCCATCATGGTGCTGCGCCAATCGTCCACGAGGTTCACATCCACGCTATCGTCGTCGATGCTCGCAATGCCCTGTGGGTCGCGGCCGTGGCAACCGGCGCACCGGCCAGCGGTTGCGAAGTAGGTGCTGTACTGTACGGCCAGTGAGTCGCCGGCGCTCTTGTACATCCATAGATCCAGTGCGCTATGCGGCCCCACACGCGGCAGCGTGGCGCTGGTCCAAGCAGCGAAAAGCCCAACGGTTCCCAGTACCCCGGCCAACAACTTCACCCGTCTCGGCACACGCATGTTCACGAGCGGAAAGGTAGGAAGGTGCGAATCGGAACAGATGGCATCTTTGGTGATCTGCGCCCAAGATCCGAAACCACGACGTGTCCTATGCCCTGGCTACCCTATCTGCTCGGAACGCGCATCACGGCAGAAGTCCCGCTTGCCGCGGAGTCCGTTGAGGGATATTTGGACAAGAGCTCTGAGGTACTGCAGGAGCGAGGGTTTATTCCGCGCAGCTCATCGGGGGGTGCGCGCGAGCTCGACTCTCCAGACATGATCAGTCGACTGCTGAACAATCTTCTTCCAGGGTTGAACACGATCTCACTCCGTGCCGAGTTCGTCCGCAACAATACAATACGCTTCACTTACGACGTACGGCACCTTCGGGAGTTTGCTGCGGTCATTGTTTCGTCTTTGGTCATCCTGTTCAGCAGTCCGGACAGCACTATGCTGCTAACGATCCCATTGTTGATCGGGGTCGCGTGGCTGATCCCTTACTTCTACCATATCGACCACTTCAAGCGCATCGTGAAGGGTCCTCGTGACCCCTTCAAACATCTGCGCGATCGTCATTGAAGAGGGTTCTCACTGCGCGTTGAAGAGAAGAGAGTTCCTTCGCTCGAAGACTCCCATAGGAGAATAGACCCTCACACGGCTCCTGCAACCGTAGTGCATGCAACGCAAAGCCGGTCATGGCTCGCAGCGCAGGCGACCCACCTGTGCGGCTCTACCCTTCCAACGTTCGCTTCACTTCTTCCATCACGAAGGCCTCGACGTTGTCGCCGACCTTGATGTCGTTGAAGTTCTTGATGCTGAGGCCGCACTCGTATCCGTGCGTTACTTCCTTTACATCGTCCTTGAAGCGTTTCAGATCGGCCAGTTCGCCGGTGTAGATCACGATACCATCGCGGATGAGACGCACCCTGTTGTTGCGGGTGATCTTGCCATCGAGCACGTAACAGCCCGCGACCGTGCCCACCTTGCTGATCTTGAACACATCGCGGACTTCCGCAGTGCCGGTGACCTTCTCCACTTCCTTGGGCGCCAGCATGCCTTCCATGGCAGCCTTGATCTCGTTGATGGCGTCGTAGATGATGGAGTAGAGGCGGATGTCGATCTCCTCGGTCTCGGCCAGTTTGCGCGCACCCGGTGTGGGGCGCACTTGGAAGCCGACGATGATGGCGTTGGATGCGCTGGCGAGCAGTACGTCGCTCTCGGCGATCGGACCCACCGCTTTGTGGATCACGGTCACCTTGATGCTCTCGGTGCTGAGCTTCAGCAACGAATCGGTGAGTGCTTCCACCGAGCCGTCCACGTCGCCCTTCACGATCACGTTCAGTTCTTTGAAATCGCCGATCGCAAGGCGGCGGCCGATCTCGTCGAGGGTGATGTGCTTGTGCGTACGGATGCCTTGTTCGCGCTGCAGTTGTTGGCGGCGAGTGGCGATGGTGCGTGCGTCGCGGTCGTCCTCGAAGATCTGGAACGTGTCACCTGCATTCGGCGCACCATCGAGACCGAGGATGCTCACGGGCGTTGATGGACCCGCTTCCAGCACGGCTTGTCCACGTTCGTTGAACATGTTCCGGACGCGGCCGCTGAACTGGCCGGCGAGGATGATGTCGCCTTTGCGCAAGGTGCCGGAGTCGACCAAGAGCGTGGTGACATATCCGCGGCCTTGCTCAAGCGTGCTTTCGATCACAACACCATGGGCGCGTTTGCCGGGATCGGCTTTCAGATCGAGCAGTTCGGCTTCCAGCAGCACCTTCTCCAGCAGTTGCTCAATGCCCTGTCCCTTCTTGGCGCTGATCTCCTGCGTCTGGAATTTGCCACCCCACTCTTCCACCAGTATGTTCATCTGGCTGAGCTGTTCGCGGATCTTTTCCGCGTTGGCGTCGGGCTTGTCGATCTTATTGAAGGCGAACACCATGGGCACGCCAGCGGCCTGCGCGTGGTTGATCGCTTCGCGGGTCTGCGGCATCACGCTGTCGTCAGCGGCCACCACGATGATGGCAAGGTCAGTGACCTGCGCACCCCGTGCACGCATGGCGGTGAAGGCCTCGTGACCCGGCGTATCGAGGAAGGTGATGCGCTTGCCACTTTCCAGTTCCACGCTGTATGCGCCGATGTGCTGAGTGATACCGCCGGCCTCACCGGCGATCACGTTCGCTTTGCGGATGTAGTCGAGCAGCGATGTCTTACCGTGGTCCACGTGGCCCATAACGGTCACGATCGGTGGACGGGCGGTGATACGCGCTTCGTCGTCGGCTTCGGAGGTCATGTCCTCCTGCACGTCGGCGCCCACGAACTCCACTTTGAATCCGTATTCCTCGGCGATCACGGCCAGCGTTTCCGCATCGAGGCGTTGGTTGATGCTCACCATCATACCCAGCGCGAAGCAGGCCTTGATGATGTCCGTGACCGGCACACTCATCATGGAAGCCAATTCGCTGGCGGTCACGAATTCGGTGACCTTGAGGGTCATGCCCGCCAACTCGCGTGGCTGCTTGTTCCTCTTCGTAGCGACGACCGCGTTGATCGCGCTTTTCACGGCGCATCTTGGCACCACGGCCTTTGCCGCCGCCACCGGTCAAGCGGGCAAGCGTTTCGCTTACCTTCTTCTTCACCGCGTTCTCGTCCAACTCACCCGGACGCAGTGGTCCACGCGGTGCGGCTGTACGAGATTCTTGCTGCACGGCACGGTCCACGTTCACCGGACCCGGCTTCACAATGCGTTTGCGACGACGCTTTGCCTCTTCGCTTTCGCCACGTGGCTCGGGCTTCTTCTCAACCGGCAGTTCGATCTTGCCGAGGCTCTTCACGCCGGATAGCTTCTCGTACTTGGCTCGGATCAACTCCGGTTCGGGAGCTGGTTCAGGAGCGGGCGGAGGTGTTGGCGGCGGAGGAGCGGGGGCTGGCGGAGCCGGTGGCTCAGCCTTTCCTTTCGCGGCCTTCTTCGCCGGTGCTTCGGGGGCGGGCTTGGGAGAGAGGTCGATCTTGCCCAAGGTCTTCGGCCCAACGGCCTTGTCGATCTTGGCGCGGATGGTCTCCGGCTCGGCGGGTGCTGGGGGTGCTACGGGTGCGGGCTTCTCGACCGCGCTCGGAGTGACAACCGGCGCCGGTGCCGGGACTTCCGCCGCAGGCGGCTTCACCTCTTTTGGTGCTGCGGGGCGGGTAACCTCGCGTGCGCCGCTGGCGTGGAGCGTTACGCTTTCACGCTCGGCGCGTGCCTGTACGGTTTGCTTGCTCGCTTCTTTCTCGGCCTTGCTGGTGCCGAACTCCGCAATGAGCAGGTCGTACTCCGCAGCGCCGATCTTGGCGTTGGGGTTCTGCTCCACGCTGAACCCTTTCGCGGCCAGGAATTCCACTACCGTGTGGAGGCCCTGATTGAACTCCCGCGCCACCTTGCTCAGGCGTATTGCCTTATCCGTCGTCTCGCTCATGCGGTAGTTTATCCGGGGTCGTTGTTCGTTTCTTGTTGCTCGTTGCTCGTTGATGGTTGTTGGTCACGACGAACAACCTTCAACCATCAACCCACAACCACCATCACGCTTCCAATTCGTTCTTCAGGATCTTCACCACTTCGGCGATCGTCTCTTCTTCCAGATCGGTACGCTTGGCCAATTCCTCCACGCTGAGGTCGAGCACGCTGCGAGCGGTGTCGCAACCGATGCCTTTCAGCGCGTCGATGATCCAATGCTCGATCTCGTCCGCGAATTCTTCCAAGTCCACGTCGTCGGTCACTTCATCGCTATCGCGGTAAACGTCGATATCGAAGCCGGTGAGTTTGCCCGCCAGCTTGATGTTGTGGCCGCCCTTGCCGATGGCCAAGGCCACCTGATCGGGCTTCATGTACACCTCGGCGCGCTTGCGCTCGTGGTCCAGTTTGATGTTGCCGATCTTGGCGGGGCTGAGCGCACGCTGGATGAGCAATTGCTCGTTCGCGGTCCAGTTGATCACATCGATGTTCTCGTTGCGCAGCTCACGCACAATGCCGTGGATGCGGCTGCCCTTCATGCCCACGCACGCACCCACCGGGTCGATGCGGTCGTCGTAGCTCTCCACCGCCACTTTAGCCCGCTCGCCGGGTTCGCGCACAATGCGCTTGATCGTGATCAGGCCGTCCATTACCTCAGGCACTTCTTGTTCGAAGAGCTTCTCCAGGAACTCAGGGGCCGTGCGGCTCAGGAGCACGCGCGGGCTGTTGTTGTACATCTCCACCTTCCACACCACGGCACGCACGGTATCGCCCTTCTTGAAGAAGTCGGTCTTGATCTGCTGGTCCTTGGGCATGATCAGCTCATTGCCCTCGTCGTCCAGGATCAAGGTCTCACGTTTCCAGATCTGGTACACCTCGCCGGTGATGATCTCGCCCACCCGCTCCTTGTACTTGTTGTACAGGTGGTCCTTCTCCAGTTCCATGATGCGGCCCTGGAGGTTCTGCTTGATGGAAAGGATGTTGCGGCGCAGGAACTCGGGGATCTTCAGCTCCTGGCTCACTTCCTCGCCCACCTCGAAGTCGGGTTCGATCTTGCGAGCCTCGGCCAGTTCGATCTCCAGCGCGTCGTCCTCGCTCATGCCGTCCTCCACGATCACGCGGTTCAACCAGATCTCCAAGTCGCCCTTGTCGGGGTTGATGATCACGTCCACGTTGGCTTCCTCGCCGTATTTCTTTTTTACGACGCCCTTGAACACGTCTTCCAGGATGCCCATCATGGTCACCCGGTCAATGTTCTTCATCTCCTTGAACTCGGAGAACGATTCGATGAGGTTCACGGTGCTCATTGCACGATCAGTTGAACTTGTGAGTTGCTTTCGTTGACTTGATATCGGCGAAGGGTATCGCCGTGGGATCCTTGTCCATTTTGGGCAAACGGCCCTTCACCGTGCTGGGGTGCTGCACCAACAGCGTCAGTGCTTCGGCATCGGCGGCCGTTAGCTGGCCCAATACCACGGTACCATCCTTCTTCAGCACTTCCACCACAGATCGTTATCCACCTCCACAATGGCTTTGCCACCGGGGCGCACCTCGGCGTGCACCACGAAATGCGGTGTGCCCGCCAAGTGGCGTTCAAGGGCTTGGGCGAGCTCTTGGGTGGTGATCATGGTGGTTTGCACCGGTTCTGGAAAAGTCAGGGAACAAAAAAGAGGGGCGGTCCCCTCTTCCTCTTTCACCGCTTTGCGGCGGCGAATATAGGTGGGGGAGTGGGAAGTGCGTTCCAGCTAGGCCGAAACTTCAGGGGAATGACCGGTAGATGTCCTGCCGGTTGGCCCCATGCGCCAGTTCGATCGTTCCGTTCATGAGGAAGAAACTGAGCTGGTCCAGAGAATCTGGACAGGAAGTGGGCCAGCCCAAACGTTCTTTCCTACGACCAGAAGGGAACGCAGGACATTCACGTCCGTCTTCAAAAGCGAAGGTGGTATTGGAGGCGCTGAAGCGATCAGCCGCCCCCTCACCTCTTCACCACCGGCAGCATCAACACTTCATCGCCGTTACGCAATTCAATTTGGTAGGTGCCCGCACTGAGGGTTGCCAACGAGAGCGGCACGCGCTGCGCGTGTACCACGGTGCTGGTGCGCTGCACGGCGCGGCCGGTGGCGTCGTATACCGCAATGTCCACCTGTCCCTGAATGTTGCGCGATACGTGGATCCATGCCTCATCGCTAACCGGGTTGGGATAGAGCACCGGCTTATTGTTGCCGAAGCCCGCCACGGGCACGCGCAGCAGAATGCTGCTGTTGCCTTGCACCAACCACTGGTCGGGGTCCAGCTGCACGCTGTCGGCCGCAAAGGGCAGGTGGAAACCGAAAACCTGTCCGCTGCTGGTGTGGTCCAATACAACGGTGCTGTCCATACCGCCGCCCCAAAAGCGCAGCGGTACCGGCATTTCGAAGAAGTCGACGCTCGGGTGGCTGGTGCTCTGGTCCAGTTGCACCTGCACATTGCCGCCGCCATCCTGGCTCCATTGTACGGTGTAGGTGGGGTGGCCTTCGCCCACGTACCAGTCAGCGAAGAACTCCGTTAGGTCCAGCCCGCTGGTGGCTTCCAAATGCGCCTTCAAGTGATGCGTGAGCGCTGTGTTGTAGGCCAGGTCGGGGTCGTGCAGGTAGTTGTGTACACCGTTGTAGAAAGCGGTGTCACCGCACACCCACCGCACCATGTGCAGCACCATGGCACCTTTGGTGTAGGTGAGGCGGCTATCGAATATGCGCGGCACCGAATTGGTGTCGGTACACAGTACGCTGCCATCGGGCTGGCTCACCACCGTGGCGATGCGCTGCGTTTTGAAGATGGGCCAATAGAACGGTACCAAGTACTCGTAACACAAGCCGCTGAGGTAGGTGGCGAAGGCTTCGTTCAGCCAGATGTCCTCCCAACTGGCGCAGGTCACTTTGTTGCCGAACCATTGGTGCGCCATTTCGTGGGCCATCAGCTCGTAGCTCCAGCCGCCCATGAAGGTCATGGTCTGGTGTTCCATGCCGCCACCCCAACCGAATTGCGCGTGGCCGTATTTCTCCGCCGCGAACGGATACGTGCCGAAGAGGTCGCTGAAGAGCTGCATCTGGCTGGCAGCGTTCACGGTGGTGCCTTGCGCATCGGCCAACGATTCGGGGTACACGTAGTTGAGCACTTCCACGGTAGGCCCGTTGTTGAGCGCGGCCATGTCGCTGTACACCGCGTAGTTGGCCACGGCCGTTGCCACCAAGTAGTAGGCTATGGGGTAGCGGTGCTTCCAGTGGTAGGTCTTCAGCGCGCCGTTCTGCACTTCGCTCACCAGCAACCCGTTGCCCGCGGCGCGGTACACATCCGGACAGGTCACGAAGGCATCGACACTGTCGATCTTATCGTCGAGGTCGTGCTTCGCGGGCCACCAATCCGCAGCGCCGAAGGGTTCGCTCAATGTCCACAACGCCCACGAGCTATCGGGCCCGTGCTGCATATGGTCGAAGCTGCCGAAGCCGCTGCTGGGCGGCACGCCGTGGTAGTACACCACCACGGAGTCGAGTTGACCGAGCGCCAACGGCGAAGGCATGGTGACCGAGAGCAAGTTGCCCGCATGCGTGTAAGCCAACGGCGTGTTGTTCCGTGCAACGCTGTCAACCACCAAGCTGTCGCTCAGATCGAAGACGACCTCCTGCTGCCCCGCGATGGTGCACACGAAATGGCTGGTGACACTACCACCGATAGCGCGCACCGCAGGGTCGATGTTCCACACGAAGCGATGGTACTTGAGGTCGAAGCCGCGAGACGGCGGACCACCGCTCTTGGGCGTGAAGTGCTGTCGGCAGCCTTCGGCCTCGGCTATACGCAGCAGTTCTTCTTTGTCGAAGAGCTGGGCCTGCACCTGCGCGGCGAAGAGGATGAAGAGAAGGGCGAGTGAACGCATATACAAGGTTAGGCAAAGCGCACGTCAAGTGTTGGCTCGTTGTGTTGCGGAAGTGGAAAGCCCAACCACATAACCACCGGTCTGTCATCCCGACGAGTCTTCGAGGAGGGATCTCTCGTCCCCCGATGCTTCTGTTC
Organism: Flavobacteriales bacterium; assembly: GCA_016703005.1. Lineage (GTDB taxonomy): Bacteria > Bacteroidota > Bacteroidia > Flavobacteriales_F > PHOS-HE28 > PHOS-HE28. The sequence goes on along the minus strand of JADJCX010000035.1, from coordinate 39,486 downwards.
CTGAGAGATCCATCGCCGTCGAAGACTCCTCCTCTGAATGACAGACTTGGGAGCGTTTAATTGAGGCTTGTCCAACCATCTTCGCAACGATGGAAGCCCATGACATCATCATTGTGCTGGCAGCGTTGGGCGCTTCGCTGCTTACCCTATTGAGCGGGTTCGGCTTGGGCACGTTGCTGCTGCCGGTGTTCGCGTTGTTCTTCCCGCTGCCGGTGGCGGTGCTGCTTACCGCAGTGGTGCACTTGCTCAACAACCTCTTCAAGTTGGGCCTGCTGTGGAAACACATCAACCGGCACACGGTGCTGTTGTTCGGCGTGCCCGGCATATTCGGCGCGCTGGCAGGTGCGTGGCTCTTGGACCAATTGGGCGATCTCGCGCCGCTCTATGCAGGTGTGCGCGTACCGGTGGATGTGGTGCGCATTTGTCTGGCCGTGCTCATGGTGCTGTTCGCGTTCACCGAGCTGTCTCCGGGGCTTGCCTCGTTCTCCTTCTCCCCAAGTTCCTGTTGCCCGGCGGGTTCCTCAGCGGTTTGTTCGGTGGCTTCAGTGGGCATCAAGGCGCACTACGCACCATGTTCCTATTGCGCTCCGGACTTTCCAAGGAGGCGCTCCTCGCCACGGGCGTTGCCATTGCGTGCTTGGTGGACTTCACGCGCATACCCGTCTACCTCTCGTCGCCACTGAAGTACGAAGTAGTGGCGCAATGGCCGCTGCTCGTTGCCACCACACTAGCGGCGTTCGTCGGCGCGTATTGGGGCAAGCAACTGATCCCCAAGGTGACGCTGCGCGGCGTGCAGTTGATCGTTGCGGGTTTCATGTTCGCCGTGGCAGTGGGGTTGGTGTGCGGGGTGGTGTAAGAAGCACCAAAGCCCCACCACTTTCGCGATGAGGCCTCGGTACAGGGTCCAACGAACGGGTTACTGCAAGGTGACGGTGCGCGTCTGCACGGTCTCGTTGCCGAAGTAGATCGTCTTGCCGCCGATGTCTTCGCTGGTGTATGTCCACGCAGCGATCTGCACGATGCTGGTACCGGCGCTCAGTGTGCTGAGTTCGGCAGCGGTGAATGTGCAACTGGTGGCATTGCCGCCCAAGCGTTTGAACACACCACCCACGGTGAAGTACACACTATCGGCACCGGCAACGTTGGTGGTGGTCAGGGTGTAGTCCACATCGCGCGGGAAAGTGGTGGCGCTGGTGACCGCCTCCACCACTGGGAAGGGTATTGCGGTGATCTGACGTGTGAAAGCCGGAATGCCGTTGCCGCCGGTGACATCCCATTCCACACCGCCGGAGAAGTCGAGACCGGTGGGGTTGCTCGTGCTCTGCTGGAAGAAGTACGCGTTGTTCTGGTAAGTGAACAAGCTGTCGTTGCACCGCACTTGGCCGGCTTGGATGCTGGCCCCGGCATCATCATAGAAACTCCCGACACCCGTGTTGATCTCCACTTCGATGGGACCGATGAAGGGGATGTCCTGGATGGTGACGGTCTTTACGGCGAAGAGGGCGCCATCGGCACCTGCCAGAACCGGATTCACGCTGGCTCCGCCAGTGTTGGTGCTTCCGCCTCCGGCGGGCGTGGGTTCAACGGCTTCTTCCTTGTTGCAACCCGTGGCGGCGAAGGCGAGAGCGATAAGGCTGGCGATGGCCATGGTGGGCATCGCATTGGCAAGTGTCGAGGTGCGCATGGTCATGTGTTTTTGTGCGGACAAATGTTTCCGCACAGGTACCCCTCGGTTCTTCCGTTGATCGCCGTGAATGCGCTACGGTGAATACCGTAGCCAGCACCTACTTCACCAACCCAGCCGCGATAGCGATGCGCACGAGGCCCGCCACGTTGTGCGTCTCCAGCTTCTTCATCAAGTTGGTGCGGTGTGTGTCCACGGTGCGCGGACTGATGAAGAGCTTCTCCCCTATTTCCTTGTTGCCCAACCCCTCGGCCAACGCCGCGAGCACTTCGATCTCGCGCTCGCTGAGGTCCTTCAACAGGTTGCTGCCCGGCTTGGGCTGCGTGGCCTGCTTCATCATCGACTCCAGCAAGCCGCTACTGAAATGTTTGCGGCCCGCGTGCACATTCTGGATCGCCAGCACCACTTCGTCCTTGCCCGCGCTCTTCACCAAGTAACCGTCGGCCCCCAGATCCAGCAACTGCTTCACTGTTGCCGCCTCCTCGTGCATGCTCAGCACAATGACTTTCAACGCCGGATACTTCGCCTTCACGCGCGATGTGAGCTGTGCACCGTCCATCTCGGGCATGTCGAGGTCCGTGAGCAGCACATCGGCCCTCACGTGCTCCAACAGATACAGCGCGGCCACGCCATCCTGTGCGGCACCGATGCACTCGATGCCTGCTACGGTGGAGAGCATCTGCTGCATGCCATCGGTAACGATGCGGTGATCGTCGCACAGCGCGACGCGGATGGTGGGTGATGCCATGATCAAACTGAGTTGCCGTTGGTGAGCGGAACGCGCAACGTTACCACGGTGCCGGTGGTCGGCGCGTCATCGAATTCGATGTGCCCGTGCATGGCGCGTGCGCGGTCGTGCATGTTGAGCAGGCCGATGCCATTGCCCGTGCGCGCTGCGTCGATGCCCTTGCCGTCGTCCTCCACGATCAGCACCAGATTGTTCTTGTTCTTGAGCACCTGCACATGGATGTTGCGCGCGTCGGCGTGCTTGAGGATGTTGCCCACCAGCTCCTGCGCTATGCGGTACACACCCACTTCCACCTGCTGCGGAAGTCGCGCATCGAGGCCGAAGTGCTCGAACGTGTGGTGCATGCCGGGCCGTGCGAGCGACTTGTTCAGCATGTCGTTGAGGGCGGGCGCCAAGCCCAGATCGCCCAACGCGCGTGGCATCATGCTGTGGGCAATGCCGCGCACGTCCTTGCCAGCCTCGTCCGCCAGACCGAGCACCTCTTTCATCCGCGGGCCTTCATCCGGAAGGCGCTCGCTGATCCGCGCAGCGACATCCTCCAACCTGAACTTCAAACCCGTGAGCTGTTGGCCCACACCATCGTGGAGCTCACCGGCAATGCGCTTGCGTTCGGCATCGGTGCTCTCGAGCATGGCCTTCAATCCGCGTTCACGTTCGGCGATCAGCTGGGTGCTGGCCTGTCCCTTCAACCGCGCGCGCTGCACCGAAACGAAGAGCACCGCAATGAGTGCCAGTAGCGCAAGCCCACCGCCCAACGCAACGATGCGCAGACGTTGTTGGGCGAGCTGGTTCTCTTGTTGTTCGGTTCGCGCGCGCTCCTCCAACAGCGCTTTCTCTGTGCGTTCGGTCTCGTACTTCACTTGCATGTCAGCGAGGCTTTGTGCGCGCTCCGCCGTGTTCAGACTATCGCTCAAGTGCACCAGTTCGCGATGCGATGCGAGTGCTTCCGCATACCGGCCCAACTTCTCCAATGCCTGCGCATGATCGGGCAATACATCCAAGTGGGTGCGCATGAATCCGTTCGCGCGGCTGATGGTCAACGACCGCTCGTAGTACACCAGCGCCTCGGCAAAGGCCCCGCGCTCGAACAGCGTGTTGCCGAAGTTGTGCGAGTAGGCTGCAACACCGGCCAGATCACCGCCCTGCTCGGCAAGCGCAAGCGCTTTACGGTAGTGCTCCTCTCCTTCTTGCTTATCGCCCATCTGGCGACAAATGGCGCCCAGTTGGTTGGCGGCGGTGGCGGCATCGTTCCATGCGCCCAACTGCTCGAACATGGCAACGCAGCGCTCGGTGGTGCGCCGCGAGGCTTGCACATTCTTCGCATCCTGCTGAATCGAACCCAACTGGCCCAAGGCAGCCGCCAATGCGTAGTCGTTCCCATCGGTCTCCAGCAATTCCACGGCCTTGGTGGCCGCGCGTTCCGCCATGCGCAGATCGCCATTGAGCTGGTACAAGCGAGCCAAGTTGCCGCGCACCTGCGCCGAATGGCGGGCGTTGTGCAGCAGCTCATACAGATCGGCCGCAACAAAGCCGTGGTGCAGGGCGGAATCGTATCGCGCCATCTCCGTGAAGGCCGTGCTGAGTTTGGCGTGCGATGCGGCAATACCCACGCTATCGCCCGCAAGCGCACGGATGCGCAAGGCGCGATGGTTGAGCGCAACGGCCAGCGGATAGCGACCCGCGCGATGCGCGCTCACCGCCATGTCGTTGGCGGCGATGGCTACGGCTGCGCTGTCGCGCATGTCCGCAGCCAGTTGTAACGCCTCCGTGCCGTAGCTCATTCCTTTCACCGGGTCGGTGAAGCCCAGCTCCCATTGCACCTCGCCCAAGGTCTTCACGCGTTCCATGCCGCGCTGCGGGGGCAGCACCTTCAGCAGACTGTCGAGGATCTGCTGCGCGGACGCGTTGGATCCTATGGAGATCAGCAACCAGCAGACCATGGCTCGAACGAGGGGGTGCATGGAAGACGCAAATCTCATGTCGACCCGCACCACGCTCCCTACGGCGATACACGGGTCCATGTACGGTGTTCCACTGGGCTGTTTTACCCGCGCAACCATCGCGCAAAGGTTTTGTGCAAGAGGGGCAGCAGCACGAAAACCAAAAGCGGCACAAGGATGAGGGTCAGTACCAACGTTCGCAACGGAGCGGGCAGCTGCTCCAGCTGTTCGCCGAAAAGGAGGAAGAGAATGGTGATGCTCGGATAAATGGCGATCCAAACCAGCACCGCCGTTTTCCACTTGGGGGGTGGCTTCATGGGCTACAACGGGATATTCCCGTGCTTCTTCTTGGGCAGCTTATCCACTTTGTTGCGCAACATGCGCAGCGCGTGGATCACCTTCAGCCGTGTTTCGCTGGGGCGGATCACTTCGTCCACATAACCGCGCGCAGCGGCCTCGTACGGGTTGGCGAACTGCTCCTTGTACTCCGCTTCCTTTTCCTTCCACTTCGCATCCTTGTCCTTCGCTTTCGCGATCTCGCCTTTGAAGATGATCTCGGCAGCGCCCTTGGCACCCATCACCGCGATCTCGGCGCTGGGCCAAGCGTAGTTCATGTCGCAACCGATGTGCTTGCTGTTCATCACATCGTACGCACCGCCGTATGCCTTGCGTGTGATGATGGTGATGCGTGGCACCGTGGCCTCACTAAACGCATAGAGCAGCTTGGCGCCGTGGTTGATGATGCCGCGCCACTCCTGATCGGTGCCGGGCAGGAAGCCGGGTACATCAACGAACACGATCAGCGGGATGTTGAACGCATCGCAGAAACGCACGAAGCGCGCGGCCTTGATGCTGGCGTCGATGTCGAGCACGCCCGCCAGCACAGCGGGTTGGTTGGCCACGCAACCCACCGTGCGCCCTTCCACCCTTGCGAAGCCGATCACCATGTTGCGCGCGTAGTCGGCATGCACTTCCATGCTGCTGTCGTGGTCGATCACCGCGTTCATCACCTGCCGTATGTCATAGGGCTGGTTCGGGTTGTCGGGAATGATGCTGTCCAGTTCAGGCCGCGACTCGTCACCGATGGTATAGGGCAGCGCCGGTGGTTCCTCTTCGCAGTTGCTGGGCATGTAGCCGACCAGTTGGCGCAGTTGCTGGATGGCGATCAATTCATTCGCCGCAGTGAAGTGTGCCACACCGCTCTTGCTCGCATGGGTTGAAGCACCGCCGAGTTCTTCGGCCGTTACTTCCTCATGCGTCACGGTCTTCACCACGTTCGGACCGGTAACGAACATGTAGCTCGTGTTCTCCACCATCAGAACGAAATCGGTGAGCGCCGGGCTGTACACTGCACCACCTGCGCACGGGCCCATGATGGCGCTGATCTGTGGGACCACCCCACTGCTGCGCACGTTGCGGTAAAAGATGTCGGCATAGCCACCGAGACTTACCACGCCTTCCTGTATGCGCGCGCCGCCGCTGTCGTTCATACCGATCACCGGCGCGCCGTTCTGCATCGCGAGGTCCATGATGCGGCCGATCTTCTGGGCATGCGCTTCGGCCAATGACCCGCCAAGGACCGTGAAGTCCTGGCTGAACACATACACCAAGCGCCCTTCGACGGTACCGAAGCCCGTCACCACGCCATCGCCAAGGAACACCTGCTCAGCCAAGCCGAAGTTGGTGCTGCGATGCGTTACGAGCTGTCCGATCTCCTGGAAGCTGCCTTCATCCAACAACAGGTTCACGCGTTCGCGGGCGGTGAGCTTGCCCTTCTTGTGCTGCGCCGCAACACGGTCGGCTCCGCCGCCTTCCAGTGCCTGTTGCTGCTTCTTGTCAAGTGCGTCGAACCACTCCTTCATTGTGCGGGCGTTGGTGAGGTTGCGAATGTACCCGGCGACCCGAACGCATCGGGGCAAGCCTACCCCCTACTTTCACCCGCCCCGTTGCTCCGGGACCTTACGCATGAAGTGGCGTTTCGCTGATCTCCCCGTCCGTACCAAGTTCCTGGTGACGCTGGCCATTCCGGTATCGGGCATGGTGCTGCTGATCGGTAAGCAGATGATGAGCAGCTTGGACCGGCGCGATGTATACCTGTACATCAGCGGACAAGCACGCAGCATCGAACTGCTGAGCAATGTGATCCACGAGTTGCAGAAGGAGTACGCACTGTGCACCAACTATCTCGCTGGCCGAGGTGTGAAAGAGCCGCGGCTCGGGTTGCAGTTCGTTCGCACCGACGAGGCGATCGCTGCATTGGCAAAAGGGACTGAAACAGAGGAAGGCGCTAAGCGGCAGAACGCCTTCAATGGGCTAGGCGTGCTGCGACAGCGGGTGATGGACCGCAGGACGCTGAGCGGACAAGTGGGCCAGAGCTACCGGGCCATGACCACCGTGTTGCTCGATGACCTCACCATTACGGCCAAGCTCGCGTTGGATCCCGTTACCAAGGACAGGCTGTACGCGCACATGAACCTGCTGCACGCGAAGGAGGCCATGAGCATCGTGCGCAGCAAAGTGGGTCGTGGTCTCGTCGGCGAGCCGCTGCTCAACACCGACATGGCCTCCATAAGCCTGCAACTGGCCAACTACGAGAGCAACCTAGCGCTCTTCGAGCGCGACGCGCCGGAAGAAGTTTTGGCCGAGTACCGGCGGATCTACACTGGCGACACCATCGGTTTTTTGCGCACGGTCACCGGCTTGCTGAGCGAGAAGCGCGATGTGGCCGCGCTGCCGATCGACTCGGAGCGGTGGTGGGAGCTGAGCAGCGCCGCCATGGACAAACTGAAGCAGGTGGAAGATCGATCGGTGCAGGGCATCATTGCCGCCACGGAAGTCAACCTCGGTGATGCGGAATCGCGCCTGTACCTCGTGCTCTTCGCGCTGGTCGGCACCGTAACAGCGGTAACCGTCATGGCCATCGTGATCATGCGCGGCATCCGGCGCACCGTTAACGAGGTGAGCAACGCGGCGCACGCACTCGCGCAAGGCGATGTGAGCGGCAGAGTAGTGGTGCGGACGAACGACGAGATCGGTGAAATGGCCGATTCCTTCAACGGCATGATCGACAACGTGCGGTCGTTGGCCAGCAGCGCCGAAGCCATCGGCCGCGGCAACTATGACACCACCGTTCCCGTGCGCGGCGACAAGGATGTGCTGGGCCATTCGCTGGCCCGGATGAAGGAGAACCTGAAGGCGGCGCGCATACGCGACATGGAACAGAACCGTGCACTGCAAGCCGAAAAGGAGAAACTGCAACAGGCCAACGAACGGATCAATACCCTGATCAAGGAGATCCACCACCGTGTGAAGAACAACCTGCAAGTGGTGGCCAGCTTGTTGCGCTTGCAAGGGGCCGGCATCGACGACCCCCGCTTGCAACATGCCTTTGAACAGAGCCAGAGCCGGGTCACCAGCATGGCGCTGATCCACGAGAAGCTGTACAAGGGCGATGACCTTGCCCGGTTGGACGTGGCACGTTACCTCGATGAACTCTTCACCGAACTGGTGCAGGTGAACGATGTGCGCGACACCATCACCTACACCACCGACATCGGCGAGGGCCTATCGCTCGACCTGAACACGATGGTCCCCGTAGGCCTCATCATGAACGAACTGATCACGAACAGTTTCAAACACGCCTTCAAGGGTCGCGCGCACGGGCACATCACCTTGAGCCTGCAATCCGCCGAACCGAACACTTACGACCTGCGCTACTCCGATGACGGCATCGGTATTTCCGAAGGCCGCATCCACGGGGATGGCAGCACGCTGGGCACCGGCCTTGTCGAAAGCCTTACGGAACAGTTGAACGGTTTCGTTACTGTGGACAGCGGCGCTTCGGGAACGAACTACCACATCCGGTTCACGGCGAGAGGAGTTTGAGCGCCGATGTGAAAATGGGGTGGATGAGGAGATGAGACCAAGCGTGGTCAAACCCTCCACATTCTCACATCACCCACATCTTCACATCGCCCTATCCCTTCGCCAATTCCGCCTCTACCTCCTCGCTCAGTTCCATGTTGTGGTAAACGGCGTTCACGTCTTCGTCCTCATCCAACATATCCACCAGTTTCATCACGTTGCGTGCAGTCGTCAGATCGGCGGGGATCATTGACAAGGGGTAGCGCTTCAGCTCTGCGCTCTTGCTATCGATACCAAGTTCCTCCAACTTCTGCTGCATGGCGCCGAAGCCTTGGAACGGGGTAAGGATGATGAACCCTTCCTCGTCGCGGTGCACGTCATCGGCCCCGGCGTCGATGCATTCCATTTCGAATTCGTCGCCATCGCGGCCCTTCAATGCGGCGTTCTCGACAACGAATTCGCCTTTGCGTTCGAACACGTGCGACAAGGAACCGTTGGTGCCCAAGGTCCCTTCGCATTTGGTAAAAAAGCTGCGCACATTGGCGACAGTGCGTGTGGTGTTGTTGGTAGCAGCATCCACGAAGATGGCGATGCCCCCGGGCGCGTAGCCTTCGTAGGTCACTTCAGCGTAATCCGCTCCTTCACCCCCTGCTGCCGCCTTCTTGATCGCGCGGTCCACGTTGTCCTTGGGCATGTTCATGCCGCGTGCGTTCTGCACCGCCATGCGCAAGCGCGTGTTGGCGTCGGGGTTGGGGCCACCGGCTTTCACGGCCATGGCGATCTCCTTCCCGATCCGGGTGAAGAGCTTGCTGAGCTTGGCGTTACGTGCGAAGATCCTGTGCTTTCGTTTTTCGAATACTCGGCCCATGGGTGATAGGTTCTTGGTTCTTGGGCGCACCGGCTACAGCCGGGTGCTGACGTTGAAGGGCCGCGAAAATAGGCGCGGGCCGCGAGAGGACATTGCCCCTGCGGCCCGCGTTGCGGCTTCCTTCGTGTACTGTTCCCTTGTTGCGCTGGAAGCCGGCCTCCTCAAAAATCGAGCAGTTGCACACCGATCGCCACGGGCACCAGTTCAGGACTTCCGCCATCCTTGAACAAGGTCGTCAGGGAATACTCGGCGAAGAGGGTCAGGTCACCGAAGCCGATGCGCACTGTTGCCGCCAGGTTGTACGGCAGAAGGTTGAAGTCGTCTGTGCTGCGCAATTTCTTCTCGTTCCCCTCATCGTTGTATTTCTGCTTGTACATGGTATCGAACTACCAGCTACCGACCACCCCGAAAGCCAAGTGGAAATTGTTCTTGTTGCTGAACCCGTTCTTCCGCTGAGCAACAGCCTCCTCTATGGTGGTTGGCATGGGTGCTCGTTTGGTGTTGAACTCCAGCATCAACGGCACGCGCAACCCGATCTGCCGCAATTTGTTCTTCGTGAAGTCGGGATCCGTAACGGGTACACCCCAAGTGGTATCGGCAACGTCGGTCAACACAGTGTTGTCGGCGAAGTGATAGTTGCGGAATTCGACACCCAGTCCAGTGAGAAGCCCTGCATGATGGCTACCGAACTCCACCTTCCATTCCGCCACGTTGAAGGCCAAAAAGCGCGACCGCCAATTGTTCAAGGCCAAGCCATTGGTTTCCGGACCATCCCCGAACCGGCCATCAGTGGCAATGAAGCTGTTGAGGCCCAGGTCCATGCCACCCCAATGGGTAAAGGCGCTGCGACGCTTGCGACGCAGTTCCTTCAGCAGTGATGGCAACGAATCGGCGCTTGACATCGGCTTTGGCTCAAAGAGGATCGTGATGTGTTTGCGCTTGGTCTCCAAACGCAGTGTGTCATATCCCTCAACGATCTGGGTGCTGTCCCGGGTATCGATCAACTTGACGTCGGCCCCGTTCGTGCCGAGCGTGAGCGACACCGCGTGGTGGCCTTCGGTGGCCGTTGTGTCTTCCTGTGCGAAAGCTGGAGCGGCAACAAGGATCGCAGCGGCCAGCAGGAGGTTCTTCGTGGTCATGGTTCGTGGTCTTCCATCGTAGGACGGGCATGAGGGATGGGAGTTACAGGAGCTATACTTTTTTCAAGTTGCACGGCACAAGCCTCAAGCTTCAAGTCGCAAGAACTAAGTGGCAGCGGTCGGCATGCGATCGGTGCATAAGCGTCGCATCGTTGTCATGCCGGGCTTAACAAACTGGGGAGGTATCGATCGCCCAACGGCCGCACCCTAAAAACAGAAAGCCCCGACAAGTCGGGGCTTTTCTCGTTGTGGTTATATACCTCAGATGCTGCCTTCAGGTCCGAAGGTGAAGCGCACGTGTTCGGTTCTCCAGGTCCCATCCGGATTCTCGCCGATGTCCACAAGGGCGAGCTTGCGGAGCACGTAGGCGCAGAGTTCATCGTTGGTGCTTGTGGCGCTGATCACTTCCAGCTTGCCTTCCTTGTTCACCACGAAGCTTACATACACTTCGCCGGTCATGTTGGTGTTGCGGAGCAGCGGGAAGCTGATGTGCTTGCTCAGTTGCTTGTCGAGGGCGCGTTCCAAGGTTGCGTTGGATGCTTCCGCACCGGCAACAGGAGGTTCGGAGGCACGGGTGTAGCCCATGGTAAAGACAGTGGCCAGGACGAGGGCGGTGCGGAGGAGGGTGAGGCGTTTCATGACGGTGGGTGTTCTGTTTGTTCGGTCATAGGACGGGCTCGGAACGTCGGCAGTTACAGGATCATTGACCGATCGTGATGAACGGCTGAGACGGTGGAGCAGTGGAGCTGTTAAGCAGTGAAGCTGGCCGCCAGCAGGGTACGTCCTCCGAAAGGGCCTGGAGCAGCGATCCCGCACACCGGGACGTTCGGGATGACGGATCAGGTGTGGCTACCGGCCGGTGCTGGCGCTAAGGGCCAGATCGCCAAGACGGAGGCGGAAACGACTGCGCTTTTGGCTCCGTTCCACCTCTATGCCTGCGCGGTCGCCGGATACGGCGCCAAGACCTTTATCAACTGCGGCAACCACATCATTGCCATTGAGCGGCTTCTCGTTGACCTCATCGTTGCCGAGCACTTCGCGGCGCACGGTTGTCGTGAACAATTCGCCAACGGTCTGGTGATGACCGGTGTTTGCGGCAGCCACCAATTCATCTTCAAGCGGCGCAGGGGGTAGCCCCTGTGTTACCAAAGCTGCTGTCGGAACGCGCTCTTGCGAGGCACGATCGATCGGACGCGAATGCGCCTGTGCGATCGCTGGAGCTTCTTCACGTTGGGGTGGCACCAGTTGGTCAGACTTGGGTGCGCGTGGATCGGTCAACGGATCCTCTTCCCCTTGAGTCTGCAAAGGAGCCTGGTCGCTAGCAGCCCCGTTCTCTGAGGGCGCTTTTTCCACTTCCGGCACTTCGCCCTGTTCGCGCTCCTTAACAGGTGATGGCCCTGCACCGGGTTCCACTGTTTCAGCAATGCCGGGTCCCGGGGCCTCTTCTCGCAGCGCCAGCCAGCCCAGTCCGATGATCAGCGCAATGGAAGCAGCGGCGGCAAGCCGTTGCCAACGCACGCCCATAAAGATCACACGGCCTGTCTTCTTCTTCAGTTGATCCTTGCCTTCGAAGACAACGCGCTCCGCAGGCACACGCGTCGCTTGCATCAATACCCACTGTTCCATGGCCAGCGGATCGCTCGCCAACAGCGTGTCCAACGCAACCCGTTGCTGAAGTGTGAGGTCCCCCTCCAAGCGGGCCACCAGGAAATCGTTCAAGCGATGCAGGTCCGGCATCCCTTGCGGCGGGAAGTGGCGGACGATGCTCGACTTGTCTTCGAGTGAAATGGCCGCAGCCTCACTCTTCGTGGCGGCGATCAGCTTGGCGTTGCGCTGTAGTTCCGGGTGCTCAAAGAGCAGTCGCTCCAGATCCTTGGAACGTTCCGCATCCAACTCCCCCTCCAAGCGCGCGATCAGGAAGTCGTCAACACGTGCTACATCCGGACGCCCTGATGGCGGATAACGCTTCTTCAATTCTTCTTTCCACGGGAACCCAGCACCGTCTTCTTCAACCGAAGGCAATTCGCCCAAGTCGGCGGCGAGATCGGGATTGGCCGCCAGGAACGCATTCAACTCCTGCTCTTGAGCAACGGTCAGGTTACCCTCGATGCGATCGAGCAGCCAAGCTTCGTATGTGGTGCGATCCAGCTTCTCAAAACCAGTTCCAGTTTGCCTATGTATTCCTTCAATGCCGCGCGGCCGCGATAGATGTACACCTTCACTTGCGGCAGGTTCAGGCCCGTGATCTCCGCGATCTCCTCATAGTTGTAGCCCTCCAAGTCGCGCAGCAATACCACGCTCCGTTGTATGTCGGGCAAGGTGGCCAAGCCTGCATCGAGCACCTGCTTCAGGTCGGGTGCTTCTTGGCTCGTGTGGCGCAGGTCCTCGTGGTGTTCCTCCATGCGTGCGCTGCGCGATCCCTTGCGCACATTGTCCACCATAACGTGGTGTGCCGTAGTGAACAAATAGCTCTTGGCCTTGGCCGCTTCCACTTCCTCCACCTTTACCCATAGCCGAGCGAAACTCTCCTGCACCACATCCTTGGCCACATCGGTATCGCGCAGGTGTTTCAGCGCGAAGCGGTAGATGCCGTCACTGTGCAGGTCCACGCAGGTATTGTAGTCTTCAACGGTCATCGCGCAACAGGGGAACACTCGTGGGACGGGGTGCCCACCGCGAAAGTTACACGGCGGCCGGAACAAGATCCGGCGGCCGACCCCGAGTTTACTTTCACCGCACGTGGTCGTAGTCGCACGACCATGGCTACGCACGATCCGACATGCACCGCCGTTCATTGGATCCGCTGCGAGAACGGGGTTGGCTCTTGCTCGCTTTGCTTCTGGTGGCGAATGCCCTCAGTTTGTTCCTGTTCCGCTGGTTCACCACGCTCGATGGCCCAACTCTGGCGTTGAAGGCGGCAGTGATCGAAAGCAGTTGGACCACCCCGAAGTACTTGGCCGATGGCGTTGCCTACGATGTGGCCCGGCTCCCGGCCGGTCCTTCAGAATTGATCATGATGGCCTTTCTGAAGATCGGCGGACCGGCATTCGCGCAAACTGCTTTTGGTGTGCTGGCCGTGCTGATGCTTGGCCTGTCCGTTATCGCCTTGCTCCGCGCACTGGATGTTCGGCCGCATGTCGCCGTGATCCTGCTCCTGCCACTATCGTTCAACTACCTATTGGTACTTGGCGTGTTCGCCTTCTTGCTCTCCACTGCAATGGCGTTCGCGACCGTCGCGTGGTGGATCTCCATCAAGCGGCTGAAGGTGTTGCACGTGTTCATGTTATTGGTCTCGTTGTTCTTGTGCTCACTGGTGCACCGAAGCGGAGGCCCGGTTGCTCTGGTGCTCTTGGCCTGCTGTGAACTGATGGTGTGGCGATCACAGCCCGATGCGTACCGCACCCGATGGTCGTTCGCACCCATGAAAGTCCGGCTGTTCATCATTGGCGTTGTCACGTGCGCCATTGCGTTGCTCATCCATAGGATGCAGTTGCTCAGCTCCATACAAGGAGCATCACTGTCTAACCGCTCGCCATTTCTGGACCTGGTCGGCTTTCGTCCATTTCTCTTGTTCGATCGAAGCGAGGAGGTACCGTACCTGCTCGCCCTTGGCTTGCTGTTCGTTTCTTTGGTTGTAGTGGCCCTACGGCGCCGGCTGAAGAACCCTCGATCGTTGATGCCGGTGGATGGCCTGGCAGCTTGCGCCCTTGTGCTGATCATGGCCTCGCTGCTCGTGCGCAATAGGCTGGCCGATATGCTTTTCCTCGCCGAACGGGCGCAAACCATCGCATTCATACTTCTTGCTCTTTGGGCGGTGGCGCAACCGCGATCGGTGATCTCAAGTTTCCTGTCCGCGCTGGCGTTAGCGGTGCATGTTGTCCGGCTTGTTCATGCGGAAGAGAAAATGGCGGGACTGGAAGCGCGTACCAAGAGCATATTGACCGCCGGGGCTGCTTGCGGCGAAGGCAGTGTGATCATGCCGATCACGCTGGAGCCGAACTGGTTGCTCACCCATAATGCAGCCTACTTGGCCATCGACCATCCCGGGATCGTCCTGACCACCCGCGACCACCTGAATTTTACAACGGACAGCATTCCGGCGGACCCCTTCTGGTGGTATTTGAACCACCGCTACGGACCGTGGGATTGGTTCGGTGCCCACGTAGCCCAGCACAACCCGCCGCTGATCGATCATGTACTGGTGATCGGGAATGACCCCGTGTTGCGCGATAGTATCATGGAGGGCGTTCAGCCTGTGCTCGACTCGGCCTATTGGATCACCCAGGACGATGGGTACAGTACCCTGTACACCTTAAAACAGCTATGACGGGCGTACGCTCGAGGCCTACTTTCGCCCTGTCCGAACGGGACCCTTGTCTTCCAAGCCGCACGAATGCCGCAGATCGCCCCACTGACGACCTTGCCCTTTGCCAAATGGGGCTTGGGCTTCTCGCGTCCGTTGGTCATTGCCGGCCCGTGCAGCGCGGAAAGCCGGGATCAGGTGTTGGCCACCGCGCGTGGCATCGTGCAACACGCACCGCAAGTAAAAGCGTTCAGGGCGGGTGTGTGGAAGCCTAGAACACAGCCGGGGCATTTCGAAGGTTCGGGCAATGTGGCGCTCAATTGGCTGAAGGCGGTTCGTGAAGAAACCGGCTTATATACCGTGGTGGAAGTGGCAACGGCCGAGCACGTCGACGCCTGTTTGAAGGCCGGTATAGACATGCTTTGGATCGGAGCGCGCACAACCCCGAACCCTTTCAGTGTACAGGAGATCGCCGATGCGTTGCGCGGCGTGGATATCCCGGTGTTCGTGAAAAATCCCATCAACCCCGACCTGCACTTGTGGATCGGGGCGTTGGAGCGCTTGGGGCGCGCCGGGCTTACGCGACTCGCCGCCATCCATCGTGGCTTCAATTGGTTCGAACGCACCGCGTATCGGAACAGCCCCATGTGGGAGTTCCCGATCCGGTTGAAGGCACGCTTTCCCGAACTGGAACTGGTTTGCGACCCTAGCCACATCAGCGGCACCACCGAACACATCGGCTCCCTGGCACAGCAGGCCCTCGACCTGAATTTCAGCGGTCTCATGATCGAATCGCACCGCGATCCGACCACGGCCCTCAGCGATGCACAACAGCAACTGACCCCGGAGCGGCTCGGGGAAGTGGTGAGCGCATTGATCGTGCGCGAACAGCATGCTGCCATCGAAAGCGATCGCTTACAGGAACTTCGTGATCTGATCGACCAGTTGGATGAGGAGATCGCCCAGAAGATGGGGTCGCGGATGGACATCGCCGAGCGCATCGGCGAGTGGAAGGCCGATCACAATGTGGTGATCCCACAGCCCGAGCGCTGGGCCCGCATTATGACCCGCCAGCTACGGTTGGCGAAAGAACTAGGCCTTTCGGCCGCCTTCGTGGAGGGAGTTGATGAACGCCATCCATAAGGAGAGCATCCGCCGCCAGACCGAGGTATTGGTCGCTGCGAACCACACTTCGGTAGGATCCCCAGCGGACCTGGGGAAAGTCATCAAGGGCTGATAGAAGGTCCCGCTATATTCGGGCGCCTTTGGAAAACCGGTCCGGAACAACAACAGATCAACCACATCATGCGGAGACTATACACTTTGGCCATGACGCTTGCTTGCGCCACAGCCGCTCTGGCCCAGCCAGTGTTCACCAATGCGAGCGCCAACCTCAACCAGAACGCCAGTAGCGGTGCTTGCATGGCCGTGGCCGACATGGACGGTGATGGATTGGACGACATCGTGATGCTGGATATGAGCCAGCACGTGTACATCCAGTACCAGAATCCGGATCACTCCTTCGTCACATACGACTACGGTCAGGTGGACAACGACAATCAGTGGGGTTGGGCCATGGCGGACCTCAACAACGATGGCCACAAGGACATCTGCAGTGGGGTGAGCGTAACCAAGTTCCTGAGCATTTCCAGTCGCGGCGTGTACACCTTCTCCGACCTCAACGGCCCCACCATCTTCACTCAGGCCATGAGCATGGCCGATTTCGACAACGATGGTCGCGTGGATGTTTACGCGTGCAACGACGTTGGACCGAACAACATTTGGATCACCGACGCCAATGGTGTTCCGCAGTATGACGCGAACGTGATGGATTGGAGCACCTCGTGCAGCGGCACCCCGGGCGACATGAGCGGCAACTACGGAAGCACAGTCACCGACTTCGACAACGATGGGGACGTGGATCTGCACATCAGCCACTGCCGCCAAGGCGTAAACGACCCCGATGACTGCCGTCGCTGGGACCGCCTCTTCGTGAACGATGGCAATGGCAATTACAGCGATGACGCTGCGGCATATGGACTGGAGAACCGCGAGCAAGTGTGGACCTCGGACTTCGGCGACTACGATAACGATGGCGACTTGGATGTCTTCAGCACCACGCACAGCAGCACGATGATGCTGTTCGAGAACGATGGCACCGGGCACTACACCGACGTTACAGCGGGCAGCGGTCTCGAGGTTTCCGGCTTCTTCCTTCAGGGTCTTTTCCGCGATCTGGACAATGATGCCCATTTGGACATCCTGACGGGCAGCGCCGAGTACTACATGAAGGGCAACGGCGACGGCACCTTCACCCAGATCAACAACGTGTTCCCTGCCAATAAGACGATACACAGCTTTCGCCTTCCGGCGATTTCAACAGCGACGGCTTCGAGGATGTGTATGCTGGCTACGGCGACGGTTATGTGGACGGTGATCCCGGCTTCCCGGATCGCCTATGGCTCAATACCCTAACGGCAACCATTGGTTGAACGTGAACCTTGAAGGCGTAGTGAGCAACAGGGATGCAGTTGGATCACGCGTTACCATTTATGGCTCATGGGGCATCCAGATCCGTGAAGTGCACGCGGGCGAGAGCTACGGTATCACCAACACCTTCACTTGCCATTTCGGCTTGGGCGCTGCAACGCAGATCGACTCGGTCGTGATCAATTGGACCAGCGGCATCCGCGACGTGTACCCGAACATGGCGCCCGACCAGACCGTGACCGTTCTCGAAGGAGTATGTGTAAGCCCCATTGCCTCCATTACCGGCCCTGCCGCACTCTGCACCGGCCAGACAGTAACCCTTACAGCGAACTCCGGCTTCACATATCTGTGGAGCACTAACGAAACCACACAGAACATCGATGTCTCTTCCGGTGGCACCTACACGGTGACCATTGACGATGGTACCGGCTGTACAGGAACAACCAGCTTCACCGTGGAGCAGGACCCCGATGAAACGCCGACGATCACGCTCAACGGCGATGAGAATTTCTGCGAAGGCGAAAGCGTGGTGCTGACGAGCAGCACGGCGAACGCGTACCTGTGGAGCACCAACGAAACCACGCAGAGCATCACGGTAACGACCGCAGGCACCTACTCGGTTTCCATCACCGGCTTCTGTGCCAACGTTGCCTCCGACCCGGTGACGATCACTGTTGCCGATACGCCGGATGCACCCACCGCTACCGATGTCTACATCCCCGCACCGGGCACGGCTAACCTCGGCGCCACTGGTACCAACGTGCTGTGGTATGATGCAGCCGTAGGCGGCAACCAAGTTGGTGCCGGAAACTCCTGGACCACGCCCTTCCTGAATTTCGGAACCACGTTCTGGTGTGCTGACGTGCTCAGCCTCGGTGATCCCGGGGCGTACGGCGGCAAGGTCGACAACGACGCCGTGAACGGGCAGTTCATGAACAACAACAACAATTACCTCACGTTCGATGCAACCCAGGATTTCCGCATCGTGAGCGTGAAGGTTTACGCCAACGGAGCAGGTGATCGCGACATCGAATTGGTGGACGACAACGGCAACACCATCCTTACCGGCACCTTCACCATCCCCGATGGTGAGAGCCGTGTTCAGCTCGATTTCGACGTGCCTGCGGGAACGGGTTACAGCCTGCGCTGCGGCACGGGGAATCCGCAGCTCTGGCGCGATGGACTGAACAGTAACCCAGCCTTCCCCTTCGCTTTGGGCACCTTCGGTACCATTACGGGCACCAGCGTTGGTGGTGGTAACAGCTTGGAGTACTACTACTACTTCTACGATTGGGAGGTGGCCGATGACGCGGTGAGCTGCGCAAGCCCACGTACTGAAGTCGTGGTGGATGTGGCGAACGCTATTCTGGAAGGTCAAGGCGTTGACGGTCTCAATGTTTGGCCGAACCCGACCAACGATCTCTTGAACATCTCCTTCGCATCAGGCACAAGCGAGTTAAACATCAGCCTTACTGATATCAGCGGTCGCGTGATACTGGCTACACAAGCCGATGGCAAGGCCTTGGGCGCTGGTGTGACTTCCCTCAACTTGGGCGGATTGTCGGCCGGCACCTACATGCTCAACATTGCGAACGCAAAAGGCCGCAGTGTTCAGCGGGTTGTTGTGCGCTGAGCATTCTTTGGATCCGTTGGAGAGGGGCCTTTCGGGGCCCCTCTCTCGTTCCATACCCTGCTCGTTTGGAACCTGGACCACTTGGGCGCCGTTGAAGCCGCAGCAAACCACTGCGCCATGAAAAACATCACCGCCTCTCTTGTACTTGTTTCGCTCTTCGCCGCTTGTGCGATCGAGGAGAACCCCATCGTTCAGACCATCACCCCGGGCTGTGGTACCGATGGCAACCGGTTCCAAGCGGATCTCGGCGGTGCGGATTTCTGTGCGGAAGGCAGCTTGGTCGCCGTAGCGGGTGAGGGTGCGTTGACCATCAATGGCCTTGCCTTGAACGGGGTTTCGTTGACACTCCAGATCGATTCCCTCCAAGTCGGCTTGCACGAGAGCAACGAGGCCAACAACAACATCCTCTTGATGGAGCAAGGCCAGAACTACACGGTAGGCCCCGGCGGTGAAGGCACCATCACCATTACCAGCCACGACGAGATCTCGAATTCGGTGACCGGCAGTTTTGAAGCCGGGCTGCTGAACGTGCAAAGCGGTGTGCAGCGCTCAGTGAGCGGCAGCTTCGAGGTCATCTACACTACCCAGCAGTAGGCCTTCCGCCCACTCCATCACAGCGGGCGCGGCTAACTTGCCGCGCATGCCACACATCACGGCTTCATTCCCGGTAGGTTCCGCGCTGCGCGTCGCAGTGATCGGTATCGGCGGTATTGGTTGTGCGGTACTGCCGCGCATGGCGCGCTGGCCCTTGTCGCGCCTCACGCTCATCGACGGCGATCAGGTGGAAGAACACAATCTGGAACAGCAGGAGCTGTACGCCGAGATGGATATCGGCGCTTGGAAGTCGGGAGTGTCCGCAGCGTGGATGCGCCAGATCATACCGGCAACTTCCGTTGAACCGCACGCCGTGTTCCTCGGGGCCAACAACGCCCTTGAACTACTGGCCGAGCACGATGCCGTGATCGAATGCACGGACGACCTGCACGCGAAAGACGCGATCGACCAAGCCTGCGCCTCACTTGCCATTGCAGTGGTGAGCGGCGGGGTGCACGCGAAGCAAGGGCAAGTGATCGCTTTGCATGGCCCGGGTATCGGGCGCGACATCACCCGGAGATCTTTGTTCGCGGGTCGTACCGGTGGTGAGCAGGATGGCTGCGATATGCGCAACGTGTCGTTGGAAACGCTCGATGCCGTTGCGAAAAGAATGGTGTCATTGACGCGTTCGCTGCTACTTGGCGAGCCTGTTGTGAACGGCCGCATCGAACTGCTGCACGGTGATCGATGGACAAGCATCGATCCACCGGCGAACAACTGAGGCCATGGATGCGGTGCTCGTTATCGGCCTTATCGCGGCGATCGCCTTTCTGTACGCCATGGTGGGCCACGGCGGCGCCAGCGGCTACTTGGCGCTGATGGCCGTCATCGGCTTCTCCCCGCTGGTCATGAAGCCCACAGCCCTGCTGTTGAACCTCTGCGTCAGTTCGATCGCCACGGTGCAATTCGCACGAGCAGGGCATTTCCAATGGAGGATGTTCTGGCCCTTCGCCCTCACCTCCGTACCCATGAGTTTCATCGGTTACGGCATTGGGATCGAACATGATCCGCGCCTCTACCTGCAGCTCTTGGGGGTGTGTTTGTTGGTCGCCGCCGCGCGCATGTTCGGTTTGTTCGGGCAGGGAGCTGCCGGGACGAAACCGGCTCCCATCGCGATCGCGCTGACCATCGGCGCCGGTATTGGTTTCGTATCAGGTATGCTCGGTATCGGCGGCGGCATCCTGCTCAGCCCGATACTTCTTTGGTGCAGTTGGGGCAATGCGAAGAGCGCGGCGGCGATCAGCGCACCCTTCATTCTGGTGAACAGTACTGCCGGTTTGGTGCGCGCATCACAAGGCGCGGTCTTTACCGGTCAGGAGACATACGTATGGGTGGTCGCTGCGGTGTGTGGTGGCCTGCTCGGGAGTTGGGTCGGCGCCAATAAGATTATCGAACCGCGATTGCGCCAAGCGCTCGGTCTCGTACTTGTGCTGGCAAGCATCAAGCTCTTCTTCCCATGATCAGTGTCGAAGAGGCCAAACGGATCATGATGGCGCGCGTGGAGCGTACACCGTCCGAGTTCATGCTATCGCACTTGGTCAATGGGCACTACTTGGCCGATGATGTCTTCAGTCCTTCCGCATATCCACTGTTCGACATGAGCGCCGTGGACGGATACGCCGTTCGTGGAGAAGGGCCATGGACCGAGGTGGGATCCATCGCTGCGGGTGAAGTTCTGGACCGAACACTGGGGCCGGGTGAATGCGCGCGGATCTTCACGGGAGCTCGTGTGCCGGAGACAACCGATCGGGTATTGATGCAGGAGCACTGTAGTGCCCACGACACGGGAGTGAAGATCATCGGCGAACTCCCGGCAATGGGCGCCAACATCCGTCGTATGAGCGAAAGCGTTCGCAAGGATGAACTGCTGTTGCAACATGGAACGCGACTGGATGCCGCAGCCATCGGGCTGATCTCCTCGGTCGGTGTCGCGAATGTTGAAGTGCACGCGAAACCGCTGGTCAGCATCATACGCACCGGCAGCGAGTTCATCGGCGAAGGAGAGGACACCGGTGGCCGCATCCACAGCAGCAACGAATGGATGCTTATCGCGGCCCTCCACGCTGAAGGTTGCTTCCCGGAGAACGACCCGCTCATCGCGAGCGACAACATGGACGACCTGAAACAGGCGCTCACCGATGCGTGTGCCGAAGGCGATCTACTGATCACCACGGGCGGCGCGTCAGTCGGCGATCATGATCTGATCAAGCCGGCACTGGAAGGACTTGGTGCGACCATCCACTTCCATGGCGTGGCACAGAAGCCCGGTAAACCAATGCTATTCGCCACGCTGAACGGCAAACCGGTCTTCGCTTTGCCGGGCAATCCACGCGCTGTGCTCGTGCTGTTCTACATGTATGTGGTGCCATACATGCGGGCCATGCAGGGCGCCACCGATCCGTGGTTGCAGTCCCACCTTCTTCCACTGTTGCACGAAGTGAATGTGAAGGGTGAGCGGGCGGAGTTCCGCGCAGCGGTGGTGAAGGATGGCCACGTGATGATGTTGGCCGACGAGGGTTCGCACATGCTGCGATCGCTGGTCGGTGCAGAGGCACTAGCCTATTTGCCGGCAGGCAAACGTGCGTGGAGCGTTGGCGATCGCGTTCAGGTGTACTTCTTGCCCGTATGACCGACCGCCAATGGACCGGGGTTGTGCTCGCTGGTGGCCAAAGCAGCCGCATGGGCACGGACAAGGCGCTGATACAAGTGAATGAACGAAGCCTGTTACAGCATGCAATTGACCTGCTGCGCCCGCATGTGCGCGAGATCTTGGTGATCGGCGATCCAGCGAAGTACACACCCGAACACGCAACCGTTATTCCTGATGACGAACCCGGCAAAGGTCCTTTGGGTGGACTTGTCACGGCGTTGAAGCACGCGCGCTATGTCCGTGTGCTGGTGCTTGCCTGCGATCTGCCGAACCTCAATGATCGCCTGATCGCCTTGCTGAAGAGCGAGCTTCACGGCGATCGCGATGCCGTAGTGCCCAACCACAGCGGCTACATTGAGCCGCTGGCCGCCGCCTACCATCGCCACGCGATAGAGGACTTCGATGACTGCCTTAAGAACGACGTCCTGAAAATGAGCAAGGCCTTGGAGCGCATCCACACAGCCTATACCGATGTGGAACCCGGCGAGGACGGATGGCCTCAAGACCTCTTCAAGAACGTGAACGCGCCGACCGACCTTTGACACCGATGAAAGTGCTGCTCTTCGGGATGATCGCCGAGAAAGCCGGTGCCGCTTCGTTGGAAGTGAGCGCGAGTTCCACCACTGCGTTGAAGCACCAGCTCGAAACGCGCATACCGGACTTGGACAAACTCAGCTACGCGCTGGCCGTGGATCGTGTGATCGTGAACGACGACCGACCGCTGATCGGCACGGAAGAGATCGCCTTGTTGCCACCTTTCGCCGGAGGATGAGCGAAAGCAAGACACACAAGAAGCGCGACATCTTCGTTGAAGGTGCCATTGCACCTGCGTTCGTCGCGGAGAGCATAGCTAAGCATGCAACGCAGACCTCGATCGGCGGGCACGAGATCTTTCTGGGGCAGGTGCGGGCGGACCCTGTTATGGTGAGCCCGTCGTACCATGATACTTCCGTTGTCGCCATCGCTTACACCGCCTATCGGGACATGGCCAACGAACGGATGACCGCCATCCGCGAGGAAGCGTTCGCGCGCTGGCCGATCACCTGCTTGCACGTGCACCACAGTTTGGGCACCATTGCTGTAGGAGAGTTGTGCTTTTTCGTCTTCGCTAGCGCGGCGCATCGACAGCCGGCGCGCGAAGCCGTGGCGTTCATTACGGACGAGGTGAAGAAGCGGCTGCCGATCTTCGGCAAGGAGATCCTGTCGGACGACACGCATCTCTGGAAACGCAACGCGTAAGGGCCCACCCCATGATCGACATCACCCACAAACCCACAACGCTGCGCGAAGCCACGGCCGAGGCCACCGTGGTGGTGAGCCTTGCCGAGACCATTGCTGCGGTGAAGGAGAAGCGCGTGCCCAAGGGCGATGTGCTGGAAGCCGCGCGTGTCGCCGGGTTGTTCGGCATCAAGCGCACTGCGGATATGATCCCGGATTGTCATCCATTGCCCATCGAACATGCCGAACTCACGTTCGAGGTGCAGGCCATGTCGATCCTCGTTAAGGTGAAGGTGCGCACCATCTACCGCACCGGTGTGGAAGTGGAAGCCATGCACGGCGCCAGCGTGGCCGCACTGACGATCTACGACATGCTCAAGCCCATCGACAAGGGCATCAGTATCGAGCGCATCCGATTGGTGGAGAAAAAGGGCGGTAAGAGCGATTGGAAAGATGCCTTCGATAAGGCACCGCGCGCGGCCGTGCTGATCATCAGCGACAGCGTAGCCGCTGGCAAGAAGGAGGACAAAGCCGGTGCGGCGATCGTAGAGCGCTTGAAGAAACTCGGTGTGGAAGTCGCGGCGCAAGCCGTTGTGGAGGATGAACCCGATCGTATCGCTATGCAAGTGAAGGTGTGGGCCTTGGAGAAGTTCGACCTCATCCTTACCACCGGCGGCACGGGGCTTTCCCCGCGTGATCGCACACCCGAAGCCATTGCACCGATCCTTGATCGCGAAGTGCCCGGCATCATGGAAGCCGCGCGCAGCTACGGACAGGAACGCATGCCGTGGGCCATGATGAGCCGAGGCGTGGCGGGTATGATCAACAGGACACTGGTCATCACGTTGCCCGGTTCAACTCGGGGGGCGCAGGAAACGATGGATGCGCTGTTCCCCTTCGTCCTGCATGTGATAAAGGTGCAGGAGCATGCCTTCCGGCACGGACTGTAGTTGAACGAGCAACCCAAGGAGCATGGTGATCGGTAAGGAGGCGCAAGTCGAAGAGTTCGCGTTGCATCGGATCGGATCGGGCGAAGCACCGAGCGTGTTCAGCGACTTCACGGTAACGCTCAAGGGTGAAGAGGAACAGGAGTTCCTGCGCAAGCTTTTCCTGAAGCCCTTCGCCAACATGGCGTTCACCTCGGAGTTCACGCATGCCGTTTCGCTGGAGTACAATGTGTTGCATGGCCTCTGTACGGAGATCCATTCGGGCAAGGACCTGCTGCTGTGTTCCGAGGCCATTGCCAAGCACTTGATCGACGTGTCGCAACACCACAACATCAACGGCGGCGATCTCTATGTGGCGAAGTTCAGCGGTGTGCAGATCGGCAGTGCCGCATACGATGCAGTGGGCATCTACAAGTTCGATGAGAAGGAGGTCTTCATCGAGAGCAAACTAGCGGGCGGCCTGATCGAGTTGAGCATGAAGCGCGGCTTGGGGAACAGTAAGCCGAACAAGGCCGTGCTGGTGGTCTTTACCGAGGAATCTCCTACCCTCTTCGTGATCGACGATAACAACAACACCGATTTCTGGCAGAAGAACTTCATCGACCACCGCCCGAAGCACGATAACGTGAACAGCACAAGCAATGTGCTGGACCTCACCAAATCGTTCATCACTCAACAGCTGCCCCAGGACTTCGTGATCGCCAAGGCCGACCAGATCGACCTGCTGAACCGTTCGGTACAGTATTTCAAAAGCCATTCGGAGTTCGACAAGGAGAGTTCGCCCAAGAGGTCTTCCAGGATGAAACGGCGATCCGGTCGTTCAACCAGTACAGCGATCGGTTCCAGTCCGAGAATCAGGTGGAACTCGCAGACAACTTCGAGATCTCCACACACGCGGTGAAGCGTCAGGCACGCATCTTCAAGAGCGTGCTGAAGCTGGACAAGAACTTCCACATCTACATCCACGGCGATCGTAACAGGATCGAGCAGGGCGTGGACGAACAAGGACGGAAGTTCTATAAGATCTACTACGACAAAGAGTCATAGTGTCCCGGGTGCTCTACTTTCAGGAACTGCGGGCAACGTGACCAAGCATTCGGTCAACCTTGGCCGCGGTGGCAACTCCGATGCAGTCGCCGTTCCCGCTCGAACCCCAAGTGCTATTTTGGTCGGACCCATCCCCCATGAAGCCCGCTCTCCTCACATTACATTGCATCACGGCGGCATTTGTTGCCGCATGCACCAACGACCCAGGTTCGGAACCAGCCTCAGCTGGCCCCAACGAAGAACAGCAGTCGCTCTTCTCGAAGGTCCCCTCCTCGCATTCCGGGATCACCTTCCAGAACAAGATAGAGGAAACCCCGACCCTCAACTACCTCAACTACAACAACCTTTTCTCCGGTGGCGGGCTTGCTGTTGGCGATCTGAACAACGACGACCTTCCCGACCTCTATTTCACGGGCAACCAGGTTCCTGACCGGCTGTACATCAACAAGGGCGGCCTGAAGTTCGAAGACGTAACAGATAAGGCCATCGGTACGGGACGGGATGGGTGGCACCGCGGTGCCACCATCGTTGATGTGAACGCCGACGGGTGGAACGACATCTATGTGTGCCGACACGGCTGGCAAACCGACCCTGCGTTACGCACCAACCTTCTCTACATCAATGATCACGATGGCACGTTCACTGAAAGTGCTTCGCAATGGGGCTTGGCGGATACCAGCCACAGCACGCATGCTACCTTTTTTGATTTCGACCGCGACAACGACCTTGATGTGTTCATCCTCAACCAGCCACCTGAAAGAGCCGCCGACCGTAAGCCCTACACGGTGGAACAAGTGCGCAATATCATCAAGAGCGGGAAAGCCGAAACGAGCAGGTTATTGCGGAATGAAGGCGAACGCTTTGTGGATGTGACCAGGGAAGCGGGGATCACCAGCTTCGCCTTCACGTTGGGAGCGGTGATCATCGACGCCGACAACAATGGTTGGCCGGATCTATATGTCGCCAACGACTACGGTGAACCGGACTGTTTGTACATCAACGATGGCAAGGGACATTTCACGAACGAGGTGAAACAGCGCACCGGCCATGTCAGCAACTTCGGCATGGGTGTGGACGCGGCCGATGTCAACAACGATGGCGCCGTGGACATCGCGGTACTGGATATGGCATACAAAAGCATGGTGCGATCGAAGGAGAACATGGGCGCCATGCGGCCGGACAAGTTCTGGGCGTTCATCGACGCCGGTTACCACTACCAATACATGATCAATACGCTCCAACTCAACAATGGCAACGGCACCTTCAGCGAGGTGGCACAAATGGCGGGTGTGGCGAAGACGGATTGGAGTTGGGCGGCCATGATCGAAGACCTGGACAACGATGGTTGGAACGACATGTACATTACCAATGGCACTACACGCGATGTGCGCAACAACGATGCGAACATCAACATCGCGAAGTTGCATGCCGAGACGGGTGGCAACACGGGTTTTGAAACCGCTGTGGGCATGATGCCCCTCACACTTGTGGCCAACGTCTGCTATCGAAACGATGGGGCGCAAAGTGATGGCCTTCATTTCGCGGATGTCACCAAGGACTGGGGCCTGCACGAGCCGAGCACCTGCCACGGACTTGCGGTGGTCGATCTGGACCGCGATGGCGATCTGGAGATGGTGATGAACCGGGCTGATGCCATCGCATCACTTTTCGAGAACCACCAACGCGAACAAGCCACCGATCACTTTCTCCGCATCCGCCTTGAAGGCCCCGATAAGAATCGCATGGGGATCGGTGCCACGATACGATCGCGTCGTGGTGATCAACAGCAAGTGCGACTTGTCCAACTCGCACGTGGTTATCAATCCGGGCAAGAGCCGATCGCGCACTTCGGCTTGGGCGGGAACGGGGATCCGGTAACAGTGGAAGTGGAATGGCCTGATGGCCGATGGAGCAGCGTACCCGATGTGCAACCCGACCAGGTGCTTACCGTGAAATGGAACGAGGCACAGGATGCCCCTCCGGAGAAGCGATCCAAGGAGCCGTTGTTCGGGCGTGTCGATGTGCGGGCTTTCGGATCACTGGCCAGTAAGGAAAGCGCCTTTGACGACTTCGCGGACGAGATCCTGTTACCGCAGCGATACTCACGCCTTGGTCCGTTCGTGAGCGTGGGGGACGTGAACAACGATGGAGTGGATGACCTCGTACATAGTGGCGCTGCCGGTGCATCCACGCGCGTTGTTCTGAACAGCACCGGAACTTCACATACCGAGGTCACCTCCGCCGATCTTCGTCGTGCAGCCGCAGCCGAGGATCTCGGCTCCGCCCTGTTCGATGCCGATGCGGATGGGGATCTCGACCTTGTAGTGGTGGCCGGAAGCAAAGAGTTCAAGGTAGGCGACGACTTGCTCAGACCGCGCTTCTACAACAATGATGGCAAGGGCAACTTCACGTACAACAAGGAGGCTTTGCCCGACATGAAGGTGTGCGCCCAACGCGTGACCGTTGGTGATGCTGATGGCGACGGAGATCCCGACCTCTTCATCGGTGGGCGTGTGGAACCGGGCCGATATCCGATGTCGCCATCGAGCTACCTATTGCGCAACGACGGCGGTGTATTCACTGACATCACTGCAGCAACTGCTCCGGCACTCATGGCACTGGGCATGGTAACCGATGCCCGATTCGCCGATACGGACAACGATGGCGACAAGGATCTGGTGGTGGTGGGTGAATGGATGCCCGTGACGATCCTGGAAAACCGATCAGGCAAGTTCGAGAACATCACCTCCACAACTACCATGGACAGCACCAACGGATGGTGGTATTCGGTGGAAGTTGACGACCTCGATGGCGATGGCGACCTCGATATCGTTGCCGGCAATCTTGGCCTCAACAGCAAGTACCACGCGTCAAAGGAAGAGCCCTTCCATGTCTTCCTCAACGACTTCGATCAGTCGGGCACCTATGACATTGTCTTGGCCATGCATCAAGACAAGGCATTGTTCCCCGTTCGCGGTCGCCAATGCACTTCGGAGCAGATGCCTTTCATCAAGGAGAAGTTCCCGACGTTCCATGAGTTCGCCAACGCGACCATTCCGGCCATCTATTCACAGGAAGCCCTCGATGATGCATTCCACCGCGAGGCTTACGAGCTGCGCAGTTGTGTGTTCCTGAACGACGGTGGTGGCCGGTTCCGGAAGATGCCGTTGCCCATGCGCGCACAATCCTTCCCCATCAACGACATCCTTGTTGGCGACATGGATGGCGATGACCGAAAGGACCTGATCGTTGCCGGCAACAACTACGACACCGAGGTGGAGACCGTGCGCTACGATGCCGGCAGCGGCCTGGTCCTTACCCAACAACAGGATGGAAGCTTCCGCGCCATGTCACCAACGGAGAGCGGCTTGCAGCTGACCGGCAATGTGAAAGACCTGGCGTGGATCACGCTTTATGGCGAGCGTTGTATCCTGGCCACTGCAAACGGGGATCCGCCAGTGCTCTATCGACCTTCGAAGCCGCAGATCCCCTGACGCTGTGATCACCCCCCGATGCTCACCATCGGCCGCTCGCTCAGGTCGTGCAGTACCTCTTCCTCCTTCTCCGGTTTGAACTGTGGAAGTCCGCCGAGCATGGCATGCTTGGCCAGTACGTTCGCTTCGATCAACGGTGCGATGTCCTCGCCTCGGCGCAGCGCTGAAAGCAGGTCGGTCTCTTCTCGGGTGAAGAGGCAGTTGCGCATTCTGCCTTCCGCCGTTAGCCGCAACCGATCGCAATCGCCGCAGAAGGGTTCGGTAACCGTGCTGATGACCGCGAAGGTGCCGGGCCAGCCGTGTACGCGATAGGCTTTGGCGGTGCTGTGCGGATCGTCGTTCAGTTTCTCCACAGTATGCAGGCTATTGATGTGCCCGAGCATTTCGGCATACGTGTACACGCGTTCCCGGCCCCAGTGGTTACCCGCGAAAGGCATGAACTCGATGAAGCGCACATGCACGTCATGGTCGCGCGTGAATTCCACGAAACGCAGGATCTCATCGTCGTTCACGCCGCGCATCACCACCATGTTGATCTTCACTCGCAGGCCGCGTTGTAACGCTTCAAGGATGTTGGCGTGCACGCGTTCAAAACCATCGCGTCGGCTGATCTTCATGAAGCGATCGGCATCGAACGTGTCCAAGCTGATGTTGATGCTATTCAAGCCCGCGGCGATCAATCCGTTCAGGTGCTTATCGAGCGTCATCGCGTTGGTCGTAAGCCCCAACGACACACCGAGCTGCGACATGTCGCGCACGATGTCAACAGCATCCGGCCTCACCAGCGGCTCGCCACCGGTCAATCGGATCTTGGTGATGCCATAGCGCTGCACGAACAACTTGGCGATGGTGGCGATCTCCTCGCGCGTCATCAGTTCCTCCCGCCTCAGGAAGTGCTGGTCCTCGGGCATGCAGTACGTACAGCGCAGGTCGCACTTGTCCACGATGCTGATGCGCAGGCTCTGGTGCGTGCGGCCGTGCTTGTCGTTGAGATCCTTCTTCACGACCGCAAGTTACCTTGAGGCCCTCACCTTGCCGGAAAACACGTCATGCCGAAACGCGAACGCGTCCGTTGCCCGTGGTGCATGAAGGACGACATCTACAAGCACTACCACGATACCGTTTGGGGTGTGCCCGAACACGATGACCGAAAGCTCTTCGCGAAGCTCTGCCTCGATGGCGCGCAAGCGGGGTTGAGCTGGTATACCATCCTCATACGCACCGAAGGCTATGCGAAAGCGTTCGATGATTGGGACGCGGGGAAGATCGCACGCTACACACCGAAGAAGATCGAGCAGCTTCTGTTGGATCCGGGCATCATTCGCAACCGTCAGAAGGTGGAGAGCGTGGTGAAGAACGCGAAGGCCTACCTGAAGATCATGGAAGGCGGCAAGGGTTCGTTCCGCGACTTTCTCTGGAAACACGTGGACCACAAGACCATCGTGAACCGCTGGACCGCGATGGGACAGATCCCTGCCAAAACGCCTGTCAGTGATGCGATGAGCAAGGATCTACAGAAGGCCGGATTCAGTTTCGTGGGATCAACGATCGTGTACGCCTTCATGCAAGCATGTGGCATGGTGGATGATCATTTGGTTTCGTGTTGGCGGCGCATGTAGGGGCGACGTTAACGTCGCCCCTACAATGTGCCGCCCCTACATTGCACCGTGCGCACACCCGTCGCCCCTGTTACCATCCAGCGCCGCGATGGCGGTTCAGTTTCTTCCATCGACGACATCGTTGTTACCGAGGAGCCGCTGGAGATCCGTTTGGGCCATGGTCCTGAACTCGATCGCAAGGAGGTACGCTTGAGCGTTACCATGCGCACACCGGGGCACGACGAAGAACTGGCCCTCGGCTTCCTCTTCACCGAAGGCATCATCACCGATGCCGCGCACGTACTGCGCGTGGCCTATTGCGAGAACGTGAAGAAGGAAGAGCGCGGCAACGTGGTGCGCGCCGAATTGCATCCCTCCATCGACCTCGACCCGGCGAAGTGGCAGCGGAACTTCTACACCACGAGCAGTTGTGGTGTCTGCGGAAAGAGCAGCATCGATGCCGTACGCACGCAATGCACTGTTCCGCTGGGCAAGGCACCGAAGCTGGACCACTCCATCATCACCTCCTTGCCCGATCGCATGCGCGAAGCGCAGACCGTCTTCAGGCATACCGGCGGCATCCATGCCGCAGCGCTGTTCAATGCGAACGGTGAACTGCTGATCCTGCGCGAGGATGTCGGTCGCCACAACGCTGTGGACAAGGTGATCGGGGCTTTGCTCGTTCCGCGCACCAACCAACAACCAACAACCAACAACCACATTCTCCTCGTAAGCGGCCGCGCCGGTTTCGAGCTGGTGCAGAAATGTGTGATGGCCGGCATCCCCGCCATGGCCGCCGTGGGCGCGCCGAGTTCGTTGGCCGTGCAGATGGCGAAGGACAGTGGCCTGTTGCTCATCGGTTTCCTGCGCGGCGATCGCTTCAACGTTTATTCCGGCGAGCTTTGACGGCCATGAAGGAGCACCGCGACCGGATCGCAGAACTCACGCGCGAACGGATCGATATCGTTCCGTACGACGAGCGTTGGCCGCAGCGCTACCACGCGCTCGAAATGAAACTCCTGCGGTCATTGCCGCAGGATCTCGTTACGCGCATAGCCCACATCGGCAGCACCGCCGTGCCCGGCCTCAGCGCCAAACCGATCATCGATGTGCAGGTGGAGGTGGTGAGCCTCGATCGCGTTCGACGCGAGGTGGTCCCTGTAATGAAGGATCTCGGCTACGAGTACATATGGCGACCCACCATGGGCGAACACGCCCCCTTCTATGCTTGGTTCATCGGTCGCGATGCGCGCGGTGAACGCACCGAGCACGTGCACATGGTGCAACCCGATCAAGCTTCGCTCGATCGCCTCCTTTTCCGTGACTTCCTCCGCGCGCATCCTGAGGAAGCATTGCGCTACGAGGCCCTGAAGCGTGTCCTCCACACGGCCCATCCGAATGACCGCGCTGCATACACCATCGGGAAGACCGACTTCATCGCTTCCATTGTTGCCCAAGCAAAGACCGAACGACCATGAAGCATCTCGTCACCCTTTCACTCTTCTACTCTCTCACCCTCTCGCTATACAGCCAGCGGACTTTCGATGTCACCATCGCCGACAGCACCTACCACATGAAGCAGTACTGGTTCGTCCTGTACACGACAGGTGATGCCGCCCCGCTCGATAGCGCGACTTCCGCCACCACGTTGAAGGCCCATCTTGAGCATCAGGACACGCAGAGCAAGCGTGGGCTGATCGTTATGGGCGGACCCTTCGGGGACAAAAGCGATTGGCGCGGTCTACTGCTCTATGACTGTGATACCAAAGAGGAAGTGGAGGGCTATCTGAAGGCAGACCCCTTTGTGAAGGCCGGGCAATTGAAGTACGAGATCCACCCGTGGTACGGGTCGGTGGGCACGGTCTTGCGCTGACGGCCGACCAGCCTTGCGACCCGCTGTCGCAGAAGGCCCATCCGGGTTGCCTCCCGGCCCGCAACTATTCCTCTTGCGTTCCGCTGCAGAGGGGTCTAGTTTCGTTCGTCTACCGCGAAGCGATGTCCCTCAAGTATCCCGTTTTCCCAGTGATGTTCACCGTGACATTGTTGTGTCTGTCGGCAACCATGCGCGCGCAGCAGCCAGAGGAACAATTGGTCTACAAGTTCGCAGTGCAAGGCATTGCGGAACCGGTGGCCGCCAAGGCCTTGCAGGCGGCATTGGTGAACGAACCTACGGTACTGTTCTGCTCGTTCATCGACGAGGCCGATGTGTTCAAGTTGGCGGCGAACGTGGTGCTCGACCACACCACGTTGAAGGCCCTGCTGCAAGCGCACGGCTATGTTCTTGAAGGCAATGTGTACGTGAGCAATGGCCTCATTCTTTCGCCACAGCAACCCAGCACCCAGACCGAATGAAACGGCTCTTGGTGTTGACGGTGTGTTGTGCTGCTCTGCTTGTTGAGCAGCGTGCTTGGGGCCAAACCGATGCATGTCCCGGTACGTTGATCGCATGCGGTGCGGTGGTGGCTGGCAATACCACCGCGTTCACGGCTGATGTAGCGCCGTTCTGCGGCACCACCGATGGTACCGGCGGTGGCGTGTGGTTCCGGTTCGTGGGGACGGGCAATCTGGTCGTTGCCTCGCTCTGCGGAAGTGGCTATGACACCAAGATCCGGGTGTATACAGGTGCTTGTGGAGCATTCGTTTGTACCGCAGGGGTCGACGACTTCTGCGGACTGCAATCACAGGTGAACTGGGTCAGTGTCCTTGGCACCACCTACCATATTCTCGTGCATGGTTTCGGTGGTGCTACAGGTGCCTACACGCTGAACATTACATGCCCAACGCCTATGTGCTACGCACAAACCGCCGTGCCCTACGCGGCCGATCCATATGCAGGTACTGCACTGACCCTTACGGACGACATTCACAGCCCAGTGGTGAACATCGGGTTTACCTTCTGCTTCAATGGCACCAACTACACACAATGCGTCATCTCGTCCAACAACTATGTCACATTTAATCTGACCGCTGCGGGCACAGGTTCGCCTTGGAACACGGTGCCGATCCCCACTGGGGTTCCAGCCGGTCCACAAAACGCAGTTTTGGATCCTGGCAGGACATTGACCCATCCATCGGCGGCAGTATCTTCTATCAAACCCTTGGCGTAGCTCCCAACAGACGATTCGTGGTGAGCTATCTCAATGTGCCCATGTTCTCATGCAATGCTCAATTGTACAGCAGTCAGATCGTACTCTATGAACGAACGAACTGCATCGAGTCATTGATACTGAGCAAACCCATTTGTGCCACATGGAACAATGGTGAGGCGGTTCAGGGCTTGCAGAACAACGGAGGCACCAATGCGGTCGTTGTTCTCGGACGCAACAACACCCAATGGACCGCGACCGCCGAAGGCCGTTTCTTCACCCCTACTTGCGCACCCTGCTCCACCGCCTTCACGGCGAATTGTTCGGTGGTCCCCTTGCCTATCGAACTCCTCTCCTTCACCGGCCGCAACAACGGTGGCACCAACGTGCTGGAATGGGCCACGGCCAGCGAGCAGAACAGCGCACGGTTCGAAGTGGAGCGCAGTGCGGACGGCGACATATTCGAACCCATCATCACCGTTGAAGCCGCGGGCAACAGCAATTCCAGATCGAGTACGTGACCAAGGACGGAACGCCGCATACCGGCATGAACTACTACCGGTTGCGCAGCATCGATGCCGATGGCACCGAGGATGTGAGCACGGTGATCACCGTGGACAACACGCTGGCCACCGGCATCCTCATCCATCCGAACCCGGCCCAAGGCAGTGCATACGTGCAGCTGCCGCAAGGCACGCCCATGCCCGCCACGCTCGTGGTCCTCGACTTGTCAGGCCGCGTGGTGCGCAGGACGATCGTACAAAGTACCGGTCAGCAGATCGCGATCGAAGGACTGGCCCGCGGTACCTACGTACTCGAAGTTCCGGAGATGGGCGCTACGGCGCGGTTCGGGGTGGAATAGACCGCCGGTCACTTCACCAGCTCGGCCATCCGCGCCTCCACTTGGTCGGCCAAGGCTTGGCAGCAGAACTTCAGCTTGCGCACCTTCACACTGCTCTGGAAGATGGCACACACTTCGATCACCGGCACCCCGTCCGGGTGCTCTTCGCAGGCGAACGGACCGGCTTGCTCATAGCGCTCGAGCAACTCTTGCGCCTTTTCGTTGGTACGCGTTACAG
Organism: Flavobacteriales bacterium; assembly: GCA_016703005.1. GTDB lineage: Bacteria > Bacteroidota > Bacteroidia > Flavobacteriales_F > PHOS-HE28 > PHOS-HE28. The sequence continues at coordinate 5,104 of JADJCX010000035.1, read as the reverse complement.
TCTCTAGGAAATCAGGATTCACAGCTCGGTCCATACCGATGAGCTTCAACTTGAACGTGATCGCAGGCATAGGGGGGAATGGTCGGGTAGCGGGCCAAGGTAGGCCCATAGGAAAGACGGATCCCCGGACAACGGTTGCCCAATGCCGCCGCTATCTTCGTCCATCACGCTTCCTCCCATGAAGTCAACGCCTTTCGCCCGGACCGGCTCAAGCACAGGACCCGTGGCGCGCACGCAAAGCGCCCCCAGCACCTCCAACGCGGTGGCCACCGAGGTCGACGTTGCCTACATCGATGGCAAGGCATACCCCATCAACAAGAACGAAACGATGCTGGCCTTCATGCGCCGGCACATTGGACCGAACCCTGTTCCTACGCTTTGCGATGCGCCGAATCTGGAGCCCTTCGGTAGCTGCCGGGTGTGTTCCGTGGAAGTGGTGGTTGGATAGGGGAAGACGGTTGACTAGCTGGTCTTCTCGTTCCGTGGCACCTTGCGCGCTAATGCCGAGCTGTTACGCCGCCTCGTACTCCGCACAATCCGTGCGCAGCTCGCGGACTTTCAGTGTCTTCTTCAGCAACAGGCAGCGATGGTGTTCCTTGCGGTCTCCATCGTAGTGCGCACAGGTCCAGCACATGCGTTGCACCTGCAGCTTGCGCGAACCGACCAGCTGATGCAACACTTGCATGAGCGCGAGCAGCAAGGCCTCTTTGGACGATCGATCGAGCGCGGCGACGGCATCATCAAGGGGTGAACCAGCGGTCATGCCCCGCAAGGCCTTGGCCGAAAGTCGGAGCGTATGGCCGCGCTGATCGGCGGGATCAGCGCGGCGCAATAGCAAGCCTTGCTCCACCAGCAGCCGAACGCTCACGCTGATGGTGGGGCGGCCGATCTGCAGTTCATCGGACAATCGCGCCACGCCAACCTGGGTATCCGGATGGTCTGCAATGAAGCCCATGATCCGCAGTTGCAACGGGCTGATCTCCGCCTCTCCCGCCTCCCGCAGTCGCAATGCCCGCGACACCTCGCCAATGCGCTCAAGCACCGTGGCCAGGTGGTGGTCAAGCGCGGTGTTCGCGTTAGCAGCGGTGCCCATGGTCGATCAAAGTTCGTGGAAATGCGAAGACCCGGATGTTCTGTTCCGGGTCTTCTCGAAGTAGTGGACCGATCAGCCCTTCACATCGGCCATGCTCGCGCCGAAGTTGATGTGCAGTACATCGTTGCCCAGCTTCAACGCGGGCACGCTCTTCACGCCTGCGGCTTCAGCTTCGGCGATACGGCCGCGTTGCTCGCCCAGGTGTACGATTTCCACATCATACTTGCTGCGGTCAACGATCTCAGTGATGCGGTTCTCGGCGTTTACACAAACGGGACAGCCGGCATGGTAGAAAATCGCTTTGTTCATGGTTGGATGGCGTTAGGTTGCCGGTGCGAATATAGTTAGGTATGCGAACTATATTCGCACCGACGCCGATCACACATCCGCATGGCACGCAAACTCTTCATCGCCCTCCTCGCGATCCTCCCGATGACCGTAGCGGCGCAACGCAATACACAGATACCAACCACCTACAAGATGGAAGTAGCCGTTTGGGACACCTACGTGAAGAAGAAGGACGGTACGGTGATGCACTTCGACATCATAGCTCCGAGCAGCCTGCGCGATACCACGGTGATCCACGCCCTCGGCCGCGACTACCTGCGCACCAAGGGCCAAGAGGGCCAGGCGCTTACCGCCAAGGAGTGCCGCTTCTGCCATGTGGAGGCCCTGCGGCCCCAATGGGAGGCGCTGATCCAAATGCAGGGCTACTTCATCATCGAGATGGAGGGCTGCGAGTGAGCGGCCGGAGCTGGGCAAGGCTTGGGCGTGCTGTGCTTATCCGCTGGGGATGGGGGTGAGTGAGTGATGCATTCAGTGCAGTCGGTCACCACTCAGACCCAAGGCCGGAGTGGCAAAACCCGGTTGGTAGTGACCAGATAAGTCTCGCCGTGGAAGTTGGACTTAGCGGTGCTCGCTCGCTGGGCGAAGGGGGTAGCGGTGGCCGTTATCAGGATCGGACTAGCGTTCATTGTGCTCCGCGTATCAATGCTCGTGTCAGGACCTCCGTCCATCCAATAGTTTTCCAAGGCATGGGGCGGTTGCATATCGCGTTAGGGATCGGACCGGAAAGCCCGCAAGCGAGGAGGTACGACGAGTGCGGACTTGCAGGGAAGAGCCCGACGGCGAGTCTTCAAGCCGGAACGCCCAAACCCCCACCTATCTTCGTGCATCTACTCTTCTTCCGAATGAACACGCCGTCAGCTAAGCATGGTACAAGCGCTCCTCCTTCTGCGCGCCAGCAGTCCGCTCCATCAACGAGCAACGCGGTGGCCACCGAAGTCGACGTCGCCTACATCGATGGCAAGGCCTACCCCATCAACAAGAACGAAACGATGCTGGCCTTCATGCGCCGGCACATCGGACCGAATCCGGTGCCCACGCTGTGCGATGCGCCCAACCTGGAGCCCTTCGGCAGTTGCCGCGTGTGTTCCGTGGAAGTCGCGCTACAGGAGGATGGTCCTTCCAAAGTGATGGCCTCCTGCCACTCGCCCGTGGGCAAGGGCATGTACATCACCACGAACAGCCCGCGCATGGAGCGGCTGCGGAAGAACATCATCGAGCTGGTGCTCACCGACTACGATACCGAGCGGCTGAAGACCGAGGACCACGGCGCGAACGAGCTCTACAACGTCGTCCAGCAGATCGGCTTCGACATCGACAGCGTGCGCTACCCGAAAGGCAAGACGCACCAGAACACGCCGATGGACACGAGCCATCCGTACATGGTGAGCGACCTCAGCGCGTGCATCAGCTGCTACCGCTGTGTGCGCGCCTGCGATGAAGTGCAGGGCGAGATGGTGCTCACGATGGCCGGCCGCGGCTTCGACAGCCACATCGCCAAAGGCACCGACGAGAGCTTCTTCAAGAGCAATTGCGTGAGCTGCGGCGCCTGTGCGCAGGCCTGCCCCACGAGCGCCATCACCGATGTGTTCAAGAGCAAGGAGACCAAGGCCGATGAAGTGGTGCGCAGCGTCTGCACCTATTGCGGCGTGGGCTGCAACCTCGAAGTGAAGGTGAAGGACAACAAGGTGGTCGCCATCACCGCGCCGTACGATGCGGAATCGAACCAAGGCCATACCTGCTTGATAGGCCGCTACGCCTTCCACTTCTATGATCACCCGGAACGGCTGCGCACGCCGTTGATCCGCAAGAACGGCGAATTGGTACCGGCAACCTGGGACGAAGCCTATGACTTCATCGTGGACCGCTTCGCCGACATCGTGGAGAAGCACGGCCCCGATGCGCTGGCCGGTGTGAGCAGCGCGCGCTGCCCGAACGAGGAGAACTACCTCATGCAGAAATTCTTCCGCGTGCAGGTGGGCACCAATAACATCGACAGTTGCGCACGCGTCTGCCACAGCCCCACTGCGCTCGGCATGCAGAAGACCTTCGGCACCGGCGCTGCCACGAACAGCATCGACGACCTGAAGGACACGCACACCATCATGGTCATCGGTGCGAACCCCACGGACGCGCACCCGGTGACGGGCGCCAAGATCAAGCAGCAGATCATGAAGGGGAAGACCCTCATCGTGATCGACCCGCGCCGCACCGAGCTGGCCCGCTACGCCCAGTTCCACCTGCAGCTGAAGCCCGGCACCAACGTGGCGCTGCTCAACATATTCATGCACTACATCGTGCGCGAGGGCCTGGTGAAGCAGGAGTTCATCGACACGCGCACGGAGGGTTACGAAGACTTCAAGAAGGAACTGCTCGGCACCGATATCGCCGAAATGGAGAAAGTCACGGGCGTGGACCGTGAACTGGTGCGCAAGGCTGCGATCGCCTACGCGAGCTCACCCGCCGCCATGAGCTTCCACGGCCTGGGTGTCACCGAGCATTACCAAGGCACCTTCACCGTGATGCAGATCGCCGACATCGCCATGATGACCGGCAACATCGGCCGCCGCGGCGTGGGCGTGAACCCGCTGCGCGGACAGAACAACGTGCAGGGCGCGGCCGACATGGGCTGCCAGCCGCACCAGGGCGCCGGCTATTTCGCGGTGGACACGCCCGAGTACAGCAAGCTCTACGACGACTTCTATGGCGTGCACGTGCCGAACGTCGTCGGCAAGAAGATCCCGCAGATGTATGATGCCGCGCTCGCCGGTACGCTGAAGGCGATGTGGGTATGCGGTGAGGACATGGGCCAGACGGATCCCAACACCAACCACGTGCGCAAGGCCCTCGGCGCGCTCGAACTCTTCGTGGTGCAGGAGCTCTTCATGACGGAGACCGCCAAGCTCGCGCACGTCGTGCTGCCCGGCGCCAGCTTCCTGGAAAAGAGTGGCACCTTCACCAACGGCGAACGCCGCATCCAACGCGTGAACGCCGCCGTGCCACCGGTGGAGGGCACCAAGCCCGATGGCCAGATCATCTGCGACATCATGGAGCGCTACGCCGCCAAGACCGGTCGCAAGAGCGGCAATGCCAAGAGCACCTACGAGCCTGAGTGGTCCTCAAGGAGATCAGCCGCATCGTGCCCTTCTTCAAAGGCGTGAAGTGGGACGAGCTCGGCGAGCACGGCAAGCAATGGCCCGTACACCCCGACGGCACCGACACCAAGATCCTGCATACCGACACGTTCAAAAGGGGGCTCGGCCACTTCTACTTCAACGCGTGGCAGATGAGCCCCGAGGTGAAGGCCAACCAGGCGGAATTCCCCTACATCATCACCACCAACCGCGAGCTGGAGCACTACAACTGCGGCGCCATGACGCGGCGCACCGGCAACGGCGCCATCCTCACCGAGGACGTGCTGCTCATCAACCCCGAGGACGCCGCCAAACACGGCATCGCCGAGGGCGACATGGTCTGCGTGGAAAGCGCGCGCGGCAAAGTGGACATCAAGGCCCTGATCACCGACGAGGTGAAGCCCGGCATCCTCAGCAGCACCTTCCACTTCCCGGAAATGATGCTCAACCTCATCACCAGCAGCGTAAGCGACTCACTGGCCATGTGCCCCGAGTACAAGGTGGTGAGCTGCAGGATCAGGAAGGCGCGGAA
>JADJCX010000034.1 GCA_016703005.1 Flavobacteriales bacterium | reverse complement strand
CAGCCGGTCCACCTCATCGAAGCGCCGGGGAGGAAGGATGGTGAAGAGGGAAGCGGTGGAGCAACACAGCCTCAAATCTCAGACATCGCCCATTCCAAACCCTACGAACGAACTAATTGCCCTCCGTTAGAACCCTCTCAATCCAGAAGTCATGGCAACCGAGACCAAACCCAAGGCCCTTCAAGGCGGCGAATTCCTGATCACTTGAAAGCACTCCGCAGAGACATCTTCATCACCAGGGAATTCAACGAGGAACAGCGCATGATCGCGCAGACCTGCACGGAGTTCCTGCAACAGAACGTGGCTGACCGAACGTGGAGAAGATGCGACCACGAGGAAGAGGAGCTTGATGGTGAGCCTTCTGGAGAAGGCGGGCGAGCTGGAAGCATGCTGGGCATCAGCGTGCCGGAGAGATGCAGGCGGCTTCGGCAAGGACTTCGTCACGACGATGTTGGCCACGGAAAAGCGCACCAGCGCGGGCTACAGCTTCGGCGTGGCGGTCGCGGCGCACACGGGTGGCATCGGCACCCTGCCTACGCTTTACTATGGCAATGAAGAGCAGCGCAGTACATCCCCAAGCTGGCGAGCGGCGAATGGAAAGCCTGCTACTGCCTCCCGCAGGCCGGCAGCGGCAACGACCAGAACAGCGGCAAGACGAAGGCGGTGCTTTCACACCCAATGGACAGCAAACACTACATCATCAACGGCCAGAAGATGTGGATTACCAACGGCGGCTTCGCCGATGTGTTCACCGTCTTCACTTCAAGATGACGATGACGACAAGAACCTCAGCGCCTTCATCGTGGAGGGAAGACAGCGGTGGCATCACGCTGAACCCGGAGGAGAAGAAGATGGGGATCGAGGCGGCAGCACACGTCAGGTCTTCTTCAACGATTGCAAGGTGCCGAAGTGGAGAACCTGTTGAGCACGCGCGAGAACGGCTTCAAGATCGCGGTGAACATCCTGAACATCGGCCGGATCAGAGCTGGCAGGCTGGCGGTTGGGCGGGTGCGAAGCGGACCCTGGAACATCGCGATCAGCTTCGCCAATGAGCGCCAGCAGTTCGGCAAGTCGGTCGGCACGTTTAGGTTGCGATGCGCTGAAGCTAGCGGACATGGCGATCTGACTTGCTGCGTGGTGGAGAGCGCGATACCGCTGCAGCTACGACGCTGGAGCAGGCCGTCGAAGCGTTAGAGCCGGTGGTGCCGGTAGCGCGACCGCGCTGCTGTAAGGCGTGGAGCGGTACGCCGCCGGGCCGCGATGCGAAAGTGGCCGGCAGCGAATGCGGACTTTGTGGTGGACGAGGCCGTGCGAATCTATGGTGGCATGGGTTACAGCGCCGAAAGCCCCGTGGAGCGCGCCTACCGAGACAGCCGCATCAACCGGATCTTTCGAAGGCACCAACGGATCGACCGCCTGCTCACCGTGGACGTGCTGTTGAAGCGCGCGATGAAAGGCCAGCTCGACTTGATGGGCCCCGCCATGCAAGTGGCTTCTGAACTCATGGGCATCCCCGATGTGCCAGAGCCGGACGATTCGTTGCTCGGCGAGGAGAAGCGCATGGTCGCGAACTTCAGAAGGCCGTGCTGATGGCCGCCGGTGGCGCCGCACCAGAGACTCGGCCTCGCGCTCGGCGACGGCGGAGATCGTGAAATGCGCATCAGCGACATGGTGTTCGACACCTACCTCGCAGAGAGCGTGCTGTTGCGCACGTTGAAGCTGGCCTTCGATGAAGAGGGCGATGCGAACGTGAAAGAGCAGATGCGCGTAACGCGAATCTGCATCCACGATACTGACCGCATCGCCAAGAATGCCAAGGAAGCCGTGAACGCCTTCGCTAGGGGCGATGAGCGCGAAGGCGATGCTGATGGGTGCAAAAGCGCTTCACGAAGAGCGCACCGTTCATTCCAGTTCGAAGAACGCAGGAGGTTGGTGGCGAAGTTGATGCGCCGGCGGGAAGGCCCGTTCTGACATCTCCACGACATCCTTTGAACTCAAGCACCTAAACCCGAAGCATCATGGATCGATCGCAAATTTTCCTGTTGGATGTGTTGCCGTGTGTTGCAGCAGTGGCCGCCGTGCCAGCGCTTGCCGCACTAGAAAGCTATGAGGCGCGAAGGCCGTTACCATGGAACCCGGCTGCTGGTAGCACGCTCATTGATGTGCCGTTGAACCGGTTCGGCGATGCCACATACACCGTTGTGAAGGAACAAAAAGTGGGCGACGACCTCATTGTTGCCAAGCAGCCGGACGGCAGCTACGTCGCACTGGTGAAACGGCATTGTACCCACAAAGGCGGCCCGGTGAACATGGACGGTGCCGACCTGAAGTGCAGCTAACGTCGTACCGGTTCAGCTTAGAACGGCTCGGTGGTGACCGGTCCGGCCAGCCTTCCCCTGAAGAGCTACCCGCCACGCTGGAAGGCACTGTGGTGGCGGGGAGGGTTGACTTGGGCGCATAAATTGCTGCGGGTTGCCCGATGTGGTATGTACTTTCCGGCGCCCCGCCGAGAACGATGTCACGCATCCAACTTCACGACAAGACCTTCGACGTCTTCATCAGCGAAGCGGAAGTGAACCGCGCATTCGATAAGCTGGCGCTGAAGTCCGGACGGAAGTACGACAGCTTAAGCGCCCGCTCTTCGTAGGGTACTCGACGGTGCCTTCTTCTTCGCTGCCGAACTGGTGAAACGCACGGACATCGAGTGCGAGATCGGCTTCGTGAAAGTCGCGAGCTACCACGGTACCAGTAGCAGCGGAAAGGTAACCCAACTGATCGGACTCACCAGAGCGCATTGAAGGCCGCCGGTGGTGGTGCTTGAGGATATCGTCGATACCGGCGGCACCGTCGAAGACATCATGGCGTCCTTGGCCGAACATCATCCAGCGAGCGTCAGCATCGCCGCGCTGCTGTTCAAGCCCGAGCGCATACAAACAGACCATTCCGATCGAGCACGTGGCCTTGCCGAACACCGAACGCCTTCGTGGTCGGCAGCGGACTCGATCGCGACGGTCTGGGCCGCAACCTGCGCGGTATCTGCCCGCATTACCGACGAACTGATGAGCAAACTGAACATCGTCCTCTTCGGCCCTCCCGGCGCGGGTAAGGAACGCAGGAGCACCTTCCTGATAGGACGCTATTGATTGGTGCACTGAGCACCGGCGATGTGCTGCGGGCCGAGATTCGATGCTGAAACGGAACTGGGCCTCCGCGCGCAAGGCATCATGGACCGCGGTGAACTGGTGAGCGACGATATCGTGTTGGGTATGATCGCAACAGGTCGATGCCATCTGCGATACCAAGGGCTTCATCTTCGATGGCTTCCCGCGCACCAAGGCGCAGGCTGAAACGTGGATGCACTGTTGAACCCGAGCGGCAATCCGATATTGCATGATGCTGGCGCTTGGAAGTACCGGAGGAGGAACTGGTGAAGCGCCTGCTCGGCCGTGGAGCCACCAGTGGTCGCGCCGACGACAAGGATGAGAGCGTGATACGCACCCGCATCCGTGAGTACGAGCAAAAGACCGCGCCGTTGAAGGATTACTACAGCGCGCAGAAGAAGTTCAAAGGCATCGACGGCATGGGGTCGGTTGAAGAGATAACGGATCGGTTGGTAGCGGCGATCGATCCGCACGCACGCCACCGGCATGTCTTCATCTTCGCATCTTCACATTTTCACATTTCAGCAATGAGCGGCGAAGCCAATTTCATAGACCACATCCGAGTGATGTGCCGCAGCGGCAAAGGCGGAGGCGGCAGTCGGCACATGCGTCGAGAGAAGTACATGCCCAAGGGTGGGCCCGACGGCGGTGACGGAGGTCGTGGTGGGCATGTGATCATGCGCGGCAACAACCAGCTATGGACATTGTTGCACTTGCGCTACACCAAGCACGCCATTGCCGAAGAAGGTGAAGGCGGCATGAAGAACCAGGCCAGTGGTCGCCAGGGCAAGGACGCGGTCATTGAGGTACCCCTAGGTACGGTAGCGAAGGATGCGGAAACGGGTGAGATTCTGTGCGAAGTGACCGAACATGGCGCTGAACACATCCTCTTGCCGGGCGGTCGCGGTGGGCGGAAACCAGCACTTCGCAACGGCCACACGCCAAGCCCCGCGCTTTGCGCAGCCAAGCAGCCGGGACAGGAGAAATGGATGGCGTTGGAACTGAAAGTGCTGGCGGACGTGGGTCTTGTCGGCTTCCCGAACGCTGGAAAGAGCACTTTGCTGAGTGTTGTCAGTGCGGCCAAACCCAAGATCGCGGACTACGCGTTCACCACCTTGGTGCCGAACCTTGGTATCGTTGCAACGCGCAACGGCAAGAGCTTCGTTATGGCCGATATCCCGGCATCATTGAAGGCGCCAGTGAGGGCAAAGGCCTCGGCTTGCGTTTCCTGCGCCACATCGAACGCAACAGCGCGCTGCTCTTCATGGTGCCCGCGGACACCGCCGATATCAAGAAGGAGTACAATATCCTGCTGAACGAACTGAAGCAATACAGCCCGGAATTGTTGGACAAAGAGCGCCTGCTGGCGATCACCAAGTGCGACATGCTCGATGAGGAGCTGACCACCGCCTTGCGGAAGGAAGTGCGCAAGACGCTCCCGAAGGTGGAGACCGTTTTCATCAGCAGCGTGACGGGAATGGGCCTCGATGACTTGAAGGACCGGATCTGGGATAAGCTACAGGCGTGATGAACTGACCACCACGTCATGATCGACGCACTCTCCCATCTCGATCGCGAACTCTTCCTTGCCCTGAACGGGGGCGCCTACCCGTGGCTTGATCCGGTGATGCGCACGGCCAGCCTCATGGAGTGCTGGTTCCCGCTTTACGCGTTTTTCTTGCTCTTACTACAGCGTCGTTGGGGCTGGAAGGGGCTTGGGTATTAGTGTACTCTCTATTGCGCTGATGATCCTGGTGGCGGACAGCGGCGTGGTGTTGTTCAAGAACACGGTGCAACGCCTGCGCCCGTGCCATACCGCTGACTTGTCCGGCCTCGCCACACATGGGCGGAACCGAATGTGGGGGCCGGTTCGGATTCGTGAGCAGTCACGCTACCAATCACTTCGCGATCGCGGTATTCATGATCGGCGTACTCCAGCAGTGTGCCCCGTTGAGCGGCATTGTTCTGATCGCCTGGGCAGCCTTCGTGAGTTATAGCCGCATCTATCTCGGGGCACATTATCCCGGCGATGTTCTGGTGGGCGCGCTGTATGGATCGCTGGTCGGCTTCATCTTCTTCCGCATCTTTCGCTGGGCGCATGATCACCTGCCGCTCAGGCAGGGTCGCTTTGCGGAATGAACACTTGGCTCGCGGTTTTTGTTGGAGGTGGCCTTGGCAGCGTGGCGCGCTACGCCGTTTCGCTGGGTGTTGGCCGGTGGTTCGTGGGCGCTGCGTTCCCATGGGCCACGTTGGTGAGCAACGTGCTTGCTACGGCGATCATGGGCTTGTTGGTGTGGCGCTTCGCGCTGCACGCCGAGGGCAAAGAACTCTGGTGGACGCTGCTGGCCGTGGGGTTCTGCGGAGGCTTCAGCACGTTCAGCGCATTCAGCATGGAGACCCTTCAGCTCATGCGCGCCGGTCTCACCTTCCTCGCCTGGTTGAACATATTGGTTTCCGTTTCCGCGTGCCTCTTGGTAATTCACCTCCTCGCAAGAGCAACATGATCCGCTCCACCTCCATCGCCTGCCTCGCCTTCAGCGCCTCAGTGGCCAGTGCTCAACAACCCACCTGGCAACATCCACCCAAGTTGGTGGTGGGCATCGTGGTCGATCAGATGCGCACGGACTACATCTACCGGTACTGGGACAACTTCGGTGAAGGCGGTTTCAAGCGGCTGATCGGAGAAGGAAGTTTTCTGCGCGATGCGCAACAACATGCCCACTGTGACAGGTCCCGCCACGCGAGCATCTATACCGGTACCACACCTAGCCACCACGGCATTGTTGCTAACGACCGCTACGACCGGGCCACGCGCAAAACGATCTATTGCACGCAGGACATGTCTCAACAAGCCGTGGGCACCTTGCCTGACAATGCGCACCGCTCGCCCGTTCAATTGCTCAGCACCACGCTCGCCGATGAATTGGAACGCCGCACAGAACGACGTAGCAAAACGATCGGGGTTGCATTGAAGGACCGCAGCAGCATCCTGCCGATCGGGCGCACGGGCGATGCGGCGTATTGGATGTACGGGAGCGAAGGCAACTGCATCACCAGCACGTGGTACATGAAGTCGTTGCCACAATGGGTCATCGATTTCAACAACAAAAAACTGGCGGAGCAATACCTCGCACAGACCTGGTCGCTCACACTGCCTGTTGAGCGCTACCATCAAGTGTTGCCGGACAACAATCCGTATGAGATCCCACTCTACCGAGGCATCCCTGCTACGCTTCCGATCAACCTCGACTCGCTGCGCAAAGCAGGTGCAGGTCTTGACCTGCTCAGCTACACACCGTGGGGCAACACCATCACCACCGACATGGCGTTGGCAGCTCTTGAGGGCGAACAGATGGGCAAGGATGCGATCACCGATCTGCTGGCCATCAGTTACAGCAGTACCGACATACTCGGGCACCGCGTAGGGCCACGCGCGGTGGAAGTTGAGGACATGTACATCCGCCTTGATCGCGATCTGAAGAGGCTGCTCGATGAGTTGGACAGGTCAGTTGGTGCCGGTGCTTACACGGTCTTCCTCACCGCCGATCACGGCGCTGTGGATGTGCCGCAGTATTTGAAGGACATGAAGGGGAGCGCTGGATACGTGGATGTGCAGGATGTTGTGGATCGCGTGCAGCGCGAATTCCCCGCACAAGTGAGCGGCGGGCACTTGTGGGTGGATACCGTAATGGATGGTCAGGTATTCCTCCGTTCCGGTGCTGATGCGGCGGAGCGTTTCGCAGAGCGATTGGGCGAACAACCTGAGATCGCTTCGGCTGCTTCCGCATCAGCACTGAACGCTATCCAAGACGAGCACCTTGCTCCCCTGCTGAGGAACGGTTACATGCCTCAGCGCTCAGGTGACATCCTCTTTGTCATGCGCCCCGGCTACTTCGAATTGGACGAATGGAGCAACGGTCACGGCACCACGCACGGCAGTCCATGGAATTACGATACGCACGTTCCCATCCTCTTCTTCGGTGCCGGTGTGCAGCATGGTGAAGTGCTAAGGCGCACACACATCACGGATATCGTCCCGACCATCAGCGCCATAGTTGGCTTGAGCCTCACGGATGCGTGCACAGGGCGAACGGTCCATGAAGTAGTGAAGTGAGCATCACGTATGGAATTGTCGAAGAGCGGTCGCGGCTTGTCATGCCGGACCTGACCCGGCATCTCCGATATGGCGCTCCCGCGCCATGAGGAGCTGTGACGAGGACCGCACGGTAGCGCCCCCCGGGTCAGCCCCAGGTGACAACCTGCGACAAGCTTGTGCCGGTAACCCTCGCGTTATCCCTCTACCCTGTTCGCACATACTTCCCCCTCGATCGACATCCGCCATGCGCATCGTTGAACATTCGCATCCGTGGTACGAAAGCTCAACGCCGTTGCCCCGGTGCCCTTCGAGATCTGGCGAGAAGAAGGCGTGATGCGCGTGGTGATGGGCCAGTTCATGCGCATCGGCGTGAGCGAGGTGAAAGAGATCATCAGGGTGCTGGGTGTGATCGACGACACCGGTTCGGACCCCGTGGTACTTGAACTGGAAGAGCATGTGCGCGTTTCCCCCGATGCCCGGGTGTTCCTCTCCCGCTGCCGCTCGGGCGCAGGTCGACCGGTCGCCATGGTGGCATTCGACCGCGCGGATCGTGAAATGGGCGACCTCTTCCGCCAATACCTCCAACCGGCTTTCCCGTTCCGCACGTTCGGACATGTCGCGGATGCTGGCGATTGGGCCAGCGGATGGCTGCGCGCACCGCGCATGCGGGTAGTTCACGCCTGTTGAAAAAGCCGTGTCTATCTCCGGCCCAAGGGCACGGATGAGGGCCTTGCCACCACGGTAAGTTCGTACACTTCAATTCACCGCCTTGCGCTGCGCTATCGTCATCACGTTCGTGCTCTGCATTGCAGGTCAAGCGTGCGCGCAATTGGAACTGGTCGGCGAGAGCGACGCCACAACGGTGCGCGTACGTGGTGTGGAGCACGACGGCACGCTCGATGGGCCTTACTTCCAAGCGACATGGCGTTTCACTGACGAAGGCACCACGTTCGATCTGCTGCCGAGCACACAGCCTGATGGGACGATGCAGGCACATCTTGTCGCCGTGATCGAAGCGGGTCTTGGTGCCTATTTGGACAAGCGCGTGCACTTCGCCAAGCAGGGTGTTCAAGCGGACAAACCTGCCCCCGCATTGATCACCGACATGAACACGATCGTGCGTGCTGCGGCAATGGAATTCGAGGATGCAGGCGTGTTCGAAGGCTTTTCCCCGATGACGCAGCAGCAACTGGAGCGTTTGCTCTCCGTTGATTGGACACAAGCGCGTTACGGGATCGATGGCGGCAACGAGCAAGACAAGTACTTAGCCATATACTACTACGTGAGAGGTCAGCGCAGCGAGTTGGAACGATCGATGCGCGCCGACCTGATGACCATGACGGATGTGGTGGTGTGGGGCGATCTGCCGGAAGTCACGGAACTCCCACCGAGCATGCCCACCGTGTGCGGCGCTGTCTTCGACAGCCAGGAGTTCCTTTGCGCGTACGACTTGAGCACGAGCACCGACCTGCTGGGACTTCCGGATGCCGTGCTGGAAGAGCGTACGGTGAAAACCATGCTTGCCAATGCCGAAGGTGCACCGGTTGCTGCGGAACAACCGAAAATGCGCAAGCGCGATCGTTGGCTGAAGGGCGAGCTCGACGCCATCAATGATCGGATCGATCGCATGGACCAGAGCAAGGAACTGTGGGCCGTACGTGATCGGCTCGATGATGTGGAAGGACAGATCCAGGACCTGCGCCTGGAAGTACGCGAACTGAAAGAGACCCGGACTTCAGCCGGCAACACCGGGAATCCGCTCGCAGAGTTGAGCGCGCTCACCGGTCGCAACATCACAGTGCGCTTCGCGCGCAACAGCGATGCGCTCGATGCCGACTATCGCGTGCTCCTCAATGAAGTCTTCGAACAACTCGCACGATCACCACAGGACCGTGTGCTGATCACGGGATACACCGATCGCAGCGGCGACCCTGCGATCAACCTCGCCCTGAGCGAGCGACGCGCCAAGGCAGTGCGCAATTACCTTTTGCAACGTGGTATAGAACCCGACCGCCTGATGGTGAACTACTATGGCGATAGTCGCAGTGATGGCCGCAACCCGGACGAGCGGCGCGTGGAAGTGGAGTGGTTGCAATGAAGCGGTGGAGCAACTGAGCGATCGGCGGTAGGGGCCTCTCGTTTGGTGAGACCTTGTTGCAACCCCAACGCAAGTCAATGTTGCACGGGCTTCGACATGCGGAACAGGACATCGAAAGTGACACCTGCCGAACTGCTCATCTTGAAGTTCCCGTCCAGCTGTGACGAAAGCGCTTCAACGATCTCCAGACCGAGTTTGCCCGTGCCATCGGTGGGGCCGGCGCCAAGGCCAAGGCCATTGTCCTTCACCACCAGTCTGTGCAAGTCGCCTTCCACGTGCCGAACGGTTACTTCGATGTGGCCGCCGGTAGCATACGGGAATGCGTGCTGATAACAGTTGCCAACGAGTTCGCAGAGTATCACACTGAGTTCAATGGCGGTATCGGCATCGGCCTTTATGCCAGCGGTATCGACAGCGCAACTGACCGTAGTGCCTTTGGTATCGGTCGATGTGGCGATACTGTCCACCAGCCCGGTGAAGAATTTCTGCAGATCGATCCCACGCAGGTCTTGCAGTCCGTAGAGCTTGTGATGCACCACCGCCATGCTGTCGATCCGTCGGACGCCTCGTTTGAACTCGTCCTTCGCCGCGCCTTCCTCCAACTTGCGCAACTGGAGGTTCAACAGGCTCGTCACCACTTGCAGGTTGTTCTTCACACGGTGGTGCACCTCACGGTTCAGCACTTCGCGCTCACCAATGGCCTTGGCCAAGCGCTGCCGCTGACTCCGGCTTCGTTCCTGCTGTTGCCGGTGCTGTTCGCTCTCGCGACGACGGCGACGATAGGCGGCGATCAGCAGTACGGAGAGCACCGTCACCAATGCGGCATTCCCCAGCAACAAGTACTGCGAGATCAGCCCTGTTCGTTGAGCGGGGCCAAGGGCATCAATGCCCCGATCTCCAGTTCCACGCCGTTCATGATGTACGGCACTACGATCATCGCGTGCAACTCCTCGCCGATCCGCACCCAGATCGTCTCAGGCTCCGCACGGGCCTTCCACTCAGCGATGGCCTCATGTGCGCCGGGGATCACCGTTGATGGAAGCAGTTGCTCGCCATCCGGCCCAAGGATGAACAGCCATGGGCCGTTCGAACCGTGCCCCGGCGGTAACAGGTCCACGGGATCGACAAGCCTCATGTCGAACGCAAAGACCCTTGTAACGGGAACGCCGATGTCGTTTCGGAGGGCGGTGCTCAACGTGATCCCCATTCCGGTGGAATCCGCCAGCGGAAAGGTGTACCCCATCTTGCTCCGCCGCGCCGGTCTTGAAGCGCGACACCGAACCAGTCCGTTGACCGTGGATCCGTCGTCTCGGCCAGCGTGCCGGATCGTATCGTATCGTCGGGAACACGGGGTTTGTGGATCCATTCCACGACCGTGCTGTCACCAAGGTGCTGTTCACTGACCAGGAGTGCGGTATCCAAGTTGGTAATTGTCCATTGATCACCTCTTTCGTTTGCAAGTCGCGCTTCGCGGATGGCGGGATCACGCCTGACATAGGGAGCCAAAGGGCCCTGCAACCCATGCGCTGAAAAGCTATCCGTCGAGGCATACTCCAGCCACTTCCCGAACTCGCGCAGGTCGTCCGCCACCCGACCGTAACGATTGTCCATTTCACGTTCAAGTTCGTTCAGCTCCACACGGGCTGCGGCCATCGTGTGATCACGTCTTGCACCGGTGACGTGCCGGAACCCGAAGTACACGAACACCCACGCGATGGCCATGATGAGCGCCAATGAAAAGTCGAGCCAGAAGCCGCGATCCTGCTTCGGCCCGGGGATATTTCCAATGATCGGGTCTTGGGCCATGTGTTGATTCAGGCCTTAAGGGACGAGAGTTCTTCGAGGCTCGCAATAACGCGAGTGATACCCACGTCATCCACGTCCAAGTGCGTTACCATGCGCACCATGCCCGGACCGAACTGCATGGCAAGCACGCCGCGTTCGCGAAGCGCACCCAGCATGTGTTGCACATCGTGTCCGGTTTTGAGGGTGAACACCACGATGTTCGACCCCACCGGCATCACATGATCCATAAAAGGCATCAGGAGAAGTGCCTTCTCAAGGCGCTTCGCACGGGCATGATCGTCGTGCAACCGGTGCACATGATGTTCCAACGCGTACAAACCCGCCGCAGCGATGATCCCGGCTTGCCGCATGCCACCGCCGAAGCGCTTGCGCACACGTCGCGCCTCGCGAATGAAGTCGCGCGGACCGGTAAGTACCGAACCAACGGGTGCGCCAAGACTTTGCTCAAACAAATGCTGATACTGTGGAACACCGCACCCCACTCAGCGGGCCGCTCCCCGGTAACAGCCAATGCGTTGAAGATGCGCGCACCATCCATGTGCAAAGCAAGACCGCGTTCGTCGCAGAGTTGACGTATGCGTTTCACATCTTCCAGTTCCCACACGGCGCCGCCGCCGCGATTCACGGTGTTCTCAATGTTCACCAGACGTGTCCGCGCTTGATGCACATCGGCGGCATTGCCGATCGCCGCTTCCACATGAGCGGCCGTGAACCGTCCGCGATCCCCACTAACGAATTTCACGCTGCACCCGCTGTTCGCCATCATGCCACCGCCCTCGTAGCGGTATACATGCGCACCTTCATCGCAGATCACTTCATCGCCGGGGCGCGTGTACACGTTGATCGCGATCTGGTTGGTCTGCGTGCCGCTGGAGCAATACAAACCAGCCTCATGACCGAAGAGTGCCGCCATCCGCTCTTCCAATGCGACCACCGTGGGGTCCTCGCCGAACACATCATCGCCGACCACGGCACTGGCCATGGCCTCGCGCATACCCGGGGTCGGCTTGGTAACAGTATCGCTGCGCAGGTCGATCATGTGTCTTCATCCCGACCGGGTCGGGGGTGGGCAAGATACCGGGACGCCTTACTTCTTCCGCGCTACCATCAATCCATCGCGCAGCGGGACCAGCACCGGGTCGACACGTTGATCCGACTTCACTTTCTGGAATACAGGACAAGTCCACGCGTTTCTTCGTCCCAAACATCCTCATCGCCCAGCACCTTACCATCCCAGAGCACGTTGTCGGCAACAATGGAGCCCGCCGGGGCGCACGCGATCGATCACCAGGTCGAAGTAGTTGCAGTAGTTGCCTTTGTCAGCGTCGATGAAGACCATGTCGATGCCTCCGCTGATGGAGGGGATGATGCTCAGCGCCTCACCGATGTGGGTCGTGATGCGGTCCTGCATCCGTGCCATAGCGATGTACCGCTGCACCATTGTGGCCAATTGCTTATTGATGTCGATCGTGTGCACACACCCGTTCTCTGCAAGGCCTTCCGCAAGGCACAGTGCGCTGTAGCCGGTGAACGTGCCGATGTCGATCGCTACCTTCGGCTGTACCAAGTGGCTGAGCATGCTGAGGAAGCGGCCCTGCAAATGACCGCTCAACATCTGCGGCATGCGGATCTTCGCCCGGGTCTCGCCGGCCAGTTCCTTCAAGTACGCAGGCTCAGTGCTGCTATGGGCTTCGCTGTAGGCATTAAGGGCGGGATCGAGGAAGTGCATGGCGCGAAGGTGCGCATCACCTGCTTGCCACCGCCTGCACCTCCGCAATGGTTTTCGGCTGCTCCATCAATTGCCATTGCAGATCGCAGCGTGCGTTGCCGCTGTTAAGCCCTTCCACCGAGGCACGCGCAATACGGCCATCGGCATCCACCAGGAAGAGCGACCTCATGCGGCCCCGTGCCACCAGCATGTTGTCACCTCGACCTGTGGAATTGCCCCAGTAGGTGATCACTGAATTCTCGCCTTCGAGCACCGCATATGCGGTCACCCACGGGAAGGCTTCGAGTTCGGAATTCGTCGTTGAGGCGAGCACCTGCTGCTGCTCGGGCATCTTCATGATGCGATCGATGTTGTACACGCCGAAATCGTCGAGTTTGAAGCGCGTGGAGATCGAGGCGAAGGCAGAACGTTGTGTCGAGTCCATGTTGTTGAACCGGGTTCGGAACGATGATGCGTACGCGCGGAAAGCGTCCATCGACATGCTGTCCTCCCGTTGCGTCATGAAGCGCTGGGCGGCTTCGTAGGCCTTCTGTATCCCACGTGTGCGACGTGATGCCCAACGTCGATGGCTCGTACTGGTGGCACGATCGAAGTGTTCCTCTTTGTTGGAGGCCGTCGCGTTGTACTGGGCCAAGTCGCGGTCCCACCGTTTGGCTTCTGCTTCCGACATGGCGCTGTATCCCACCGCCACTGGAAGTTCCAACCAACGACCGGCCTCCTTCACGCGCAGCACAGCATGGTCCTCCCCCGGTGTGGCTTGCAGCTCAATGTCCTGATACCAATGCCTGCGACCATACAACTGCTTGAAGACTTTCCGCGCTTCGGTGCCCGTGTATTTCCACCACTGCAAGCGGCGCAGGTGCCGCCACTCCGGGTGGTACTTGTTGTCGGCGAACCACACATTGAAGAGGATCTCGCCGGTGCGGTTGTAGTGTTGCACCGAGCCGGGAAGCAGTTGGATCGCAGGTATGCCGCCCAGCTTGCGGAACGGGTTGCTCACCTTTTCCCAACTGCGGCGCGACACGTCAGCACTGTCCCATTTGGTGACATAGCAATAGTTCCATGCGTCGCGGCGTGCATCGAACAGCAGCGAGTCGGGCTCTTTGCGCGCCAGATTCATCGTCGGCTTTGCGCAGGAAAACCTGCACGGCTCTCGACATGCTTTGAAAAGATGAAGCAACGGCAGCAGGCGCAATGGTCTGTGCCAATGATCCACCCGTTTCCCATTCACCGGTGCTGGCCTTAAGGACGAAAGGACCGAAGCCCTCGGGCAATGCAGCTTGCTCCGGCCGCGCAAGTTCAATGTTCGCTCCGGGTTTCAAGCGGAGCTTCTGGCCGTTCTGAGAGGCATACAGTTCATACATCCCTGCAGTCTCGAAGTGCTCGGTGCCATGTGCGGTTTCCAAGTGCATGGGGATGCCGCTGGCGATGATCGAATACGGTTCCGAGAAACTGCGGTAACTGATATCCACCGTACCGGATACCACTTTGCCATTGGCATCCACAATACTGTTCGCTGCAATGTTCACCGTTACCCCATCGCTCGCCATGAAGGAAATGGGTTGACCGGGATCAACGGAATGGACTTCGCGGACTTTGTCCGCCATCGGCATCAACGGCGCAACGAATGGATGGCGATGCAGCGCGTCGAACACAGCGGCGGGGACTGGTGCATCCTGCTCCGTGCCGTGAACATCAGCACGTTCCCAAGCCACTTCAACACGGCGGTTCTGCACCACATCATCGCTTTCCTCCGCAGGCAGCAGTGGGCTCTCTTCCCCCTGCCATGCCAATTCGAAACGCACACCGGGGGCACACTGCGCAAGTGCGGCGCGCACGGCCTCGCTGCGTCGTTCGCTCAACGCGATGTTGTACTCTTTGGTGCCACGCCGATCGGTATGACCGATGATGGAAACACGCACCGGACCTTCCTGAGCGATGCGATCACAGATCGCATCCAGTTGCTTCTGGGCCGCGACGTCGATAGCGCATGAGGCTGTCTCGAAGTTGATGATAGCTGCAACGGGATTGTTGATACCGGAGTCTTGCGCGTTTAGCACGCAGTGCAGCAGCAAGGCAGCGGATAAGATCGTTGGGCGCAACATGGGGTAGTGGGTTTTGGTGGGCGCACCGCCAGGCAGATAGCAATGCGCGTTCGGGATATGCTGATGAACTGCAACACAAAGCCGATCCGTATGCGGGTTCACCCGGCAGTGAGCCGATCGAATGCAGGGAAGGCCATGGAAGCAGTTCCATGCCCTTGATGCCAGCGCGGGAAAAAGGTGACCCGCTCTACTCCTTGACGAAACGCGCTGTGCGCAACCCACCGGTGCGGCCACTTGCGATCACCATGTAAACCCCGGCACCGAGGTGCGACACGTCAAAGGCGTTCGTATCGATCCGAAGGAGTTCATGCACGCGGCCGAGTGCATCAACGAATTGCACGCGGTCGCTGCTGTGCAAGCTTGGGATGTGCAGGCGATCACTGGCTGGGTTCGGGTAGATCGGCAACTCATCAACACTGTTCTCCGCGATACCGACGGTCTGTGTCAGTCGCCACCAATCGTTCTGTCGTTGAAGCGCACTATCGAGCCCGAGGCCGTAGTAGAAGTCCATGTTCCAGAACGGCGATGTTGTACCACCGGCGCCCACACCCCCGCGCCGCGGACCACCGGGGAACGGAGTCAACGGTGTCCAATCAGCGCCACTCAGCAACCATGCCTCGCTATGGAAGTCAACGCCCGATGAACCTGCTACCAGAACAGGCACCGCATTGCCGCTGCCGTCAGCGCCGTACCGTGGTGAGGGCAATGGTGGCTGCGGATACCACAACCCGGTCTCGAACCAGATGGGATAACTCCACGAATCGTCGAGCGCAGTGAAGACGCTATCGGCGCCACCAACGATGCGCATACCGCCGCCATCGAGGAAGCAGGATGCTCGGTGCCGCGACGGTCCGGGCACGGACGTGATCTGTTCCCACGAGTCGGTGTCCGTATGGTATTTCCACGCCTCGTTGGTGGGAACGCCGCTGGCCAACATGCCCGTTGCCACAATGCCTTGGGAGAAATATCCTTCGACGGCCACGCATGCATAGCGCGCTTCGGCCGGGAGTGAGGCCCGTTGCTCCCACACATCTTGATCGGGGTAGTACGCCCACAATTCCGCCATGGCACCAAACGCATCGATGCCGCCGAACACGAAGCCGGTGTCCGCGATGGTGAAGGCCGTGCAATACTGCCGTGGTGTGGTGGGCATGGATGCAACGGCCGACCATGTATCGGTGCTCGGATCAAAACGCCACCAGTCGTTGGTGAGGTTGAAGCCTACCTCGAAGCCGGTGCCCACGTAGATCTTTCATTG
The DNA here is from genome assembly GCA_016703005.1 of Flavobacteriales bacterium. Lineage (GTDB taxonomy): Bacteria > Bacteroidota > Bacteroidia > Flavobacteriales_F > PHOS-HE28 > PHOS-HE28. Next base: position 196,791 of record JADJCX010000034.1, on the reverse strand, counting down.
CAAGACGAACGAGGCCGCATCGTCGCGAGCCGATCCCGGAAAGTCAGGGAGCTGTTGCCAGGTTTGGGCGTTGGCGCCAACAAAGGCAAGTCCAACAGAACCAAGAACCAACGAGCGAACGCACATGGTCGAAAGCTAAAGCACTGCACGTTCGTCTTTCACACCATTTTCACGCCAACGTCTCACGCGCGTTCCGTGCGATCACCTCGCTGAGACGCTGCATGGGCAGGTCGTTGCTGTCCTCACCAAAAGGATCTTCGATCTCCTCGGCGATGATCTCCAGGCTGCCGAGCACATAGAAGATGAACATGACCACGGGCACAGCGATCCAGCCGAGGCTGAAGACGTAGCCGAGCGGCAGGGTGAGCACGTAGAGCACGATGAACTTCTTGATGAAGCTAGTGTAGCTGTATGGGATGGGTGTGTTCTTGATGCGCTCGCACGCGCCGCAGATATCGAGGAACGCGTTGATGTCGTTGCTGAGCGCGAGCAGCTGGCCATCGGTGAGTTGCTTATCTGCCATCATGCGCTGCGCGCGGCGTTGCATGAGACTGACCACTTGGGTGGGCACATGTTTGTTCCGGTCGAAGTCGGGGATCTCCGGGTGCGGTTCGTTGTCGAGTTCGAGGCGGGTGCTCTCTTGCAACAAGTGGCTGCGCAGTTCACCGGCGAACATGCCGATGCACTTGCCAAAAAACGTGCGGGTACTGTTGTCCGTGGGATCCACGATGGCATCGATCTTCACGGCGAGGTTCCGGCTCACGTTCACCAGTGCGCCCCAGAGCTTGCGGCCTTCCCACCAACGATCGTAAGCGGTGTTGGTGCGGAACACCAGCAGTAAGCCGATGACCACGCCGAGCAGGCTGTGCATCAACGGCAGGTTCTTCACCCGGCTGTCCTCGCCGAGCTTCAGCCAAACGAGATCGACCCAAGCGATGGCTGCACTGAACAAGCCCACACCGACAACGAACGGCAACAGCTTCCGGAAGGTGTCCGCTTTGTGGAACTGGATGACGGGCTTGAGCCAGTTGCGGGAGTCGTAGGCGCGCATGGTGAGAGGGTGAGAGAAGGGGTAAGGGGTAAGGGGTAAGGGGTAAGAGGTAAATGACGAGCTGCGCCCGATGAGTGGGGGTTGGGCAAAGATGGTTGCTCGACTTGTCGCGCAAAACGGCCACTGGATCCACAGATCACCGTGGAAGGGTTGGTCGAAAAGGCGGAAAACCCCTCCACGGGGCCGGGTATGTTCGCCCGTTGATACTTGGCCCTAGCCGTATGATGCGACCCCTACCCTTTCTGTTCCTGTGTGCAGTGTCGCTATTGGCGAGCCATTCCGCGTTGGCGCAATGCACCGCGAACGCCGGACCCAATGGCTACACCATATGCGCCGGTGGCCCGCAGCAGTTGAACGGCACGGCGAACGGTGGGCAAAACCCCTACAGCTTCGTTTGGACCCCGGCAGCGGGATTGAGCAACCCCAACATCGCGAACCCGATCTGTACCGCGACAGTGACAACGGTATACACGCTGACGGTGACCGACGGGAACGGCGATGTATGCACGGACAACATCACGATAACCGTGTTGCCCACGGCCGATGCCACGCTCACGAGCAGCAATGCATTGTTCACGGTGTTCAACGGCGTGCCCACGTTCTACAAGTGCTCGGCGAACCCCAACTCGCTGTTCTTCTTCGACTTCGGTGGAACCGCGACCGCGGGTGCAACGCACACGATCACCTGGGGCGATGGCTCGCCGAATTTCACGGCGACCGGTGCTTCGTGGGCTACGCAGTCGCACTCATACGGTCAAGGCATTTACTCGCTCACCTACACGATCACGCAACCGAACGGCTGCAACGACACCCAGATCTATAGTGTGTTCCTCGGCACCAACCCGGCCGGCGCATTGGTGAATCCCGGAAGCACAACTGGCTGCGGTCCGCTCACACTCACCTTCCCCATCGTGGGTTGGAACAGCAACACGCCCGGCACCATCTACACGGTGACGTTCAATGACGGCACACCCCCCATCGTGTACAGCCACCCACCACCGGCTTCGATAACACACGTGTTCGCGATCGGCAGTTGCGGGACGACCAGCACTGACGGTATCAATACCTACCAGAACAGTTTCTCGGCGAACATCCTCATCGAGAACCCGTGCGGTACGAGCGGCAGTACGGTGTTGCCGATCACGGTGAGCCTTGCCGGTCAGAGCGGCTTCACCATCAGCCCGAACGACACGGCGTGTGTGAACAGCACGGTGACCTTCACGAGCACGAGTACGGGCAACGAGATACAAGGCGCCGTGTGCGACGTGACACCCGCTTTGCTCTGGAGCATTCTGCCCGCCGCTGGATGGACGATCGCCAGCGGCTCGCTCGGCAACGACAACGGTTTCACAGGTGCCAACTACGACCCGAGCAGTTGGCTCACCGGCAGCCAAAGCCTCGGCATCAACTTCAATTTGCCGGGCCAGTACGCGGTTACGTTGGTAACAGGAAACTCGTGCGGCGGCGATACACTGACGCAATTGGTGTGCATTGAAAGTCCGCCGGTGGCTGCGTTCACACTTACTCCGGCGATCGGCTGCGCGCCGATGGTGAGCACGGTGGACAACACATCAACAAGCCCGAATAGTTGCCTGACGCGCTACCAATGGTCGGTTGTTTTCAATGGCGCGCCGTGTGGTGGCGCAGGTACATGGAGTTACAGCGGTGGCACATCGGCCACCAGCTTCGAACCGCAGTTCACGTTCACCAGTCCGGGCAACTACACGGTGACGTTGCAAGTGATCAACTCGTGCGGCACGTTCCCGGTATCGCAATCGGTAACGGTGGGATCGCCGCCACAGGTAACACTGAACCCACTGCCGGTGATCTGCGCCGGACAGAGCGTAACACCTGCCGCCACATTCACGCCGTGCGGCAATCCGATCATGACGTATGCGTGGACCTTCACTGGTGGAGCACCTGCGACATCAGCGGTGCAGAATCCCGGCGCGGTTACTTACAACACGGGAGGCAACTACACGATCACGGCGAGCGCAACGAATGCATGCGGAACTGCAAGCGATAGCGAACCACTTACCGTGAACCCGGTGCCACCAGCGCCGGTAGTGAATGGTCCCATTACGCTCTGTGCCGGGCAAACCCTGAACCTGACCTCGAACACGATACCAGGAGCGACCACGAACATCACCACTGGACAAGCGGGCAACTACGTCGTAACGGCCAGCATCGGTGGTTGTGTTGGGCCGAGCAGCACTGTGGTGGTAACAGTGAACAGTGCGCCCTTGGTGAACATCGTACCGGCGAACCCGAGCATCTGCGTGGGTGCATCGGTAACGCTGACGGCCAACGGCAGCAGCAACTATGCGTGGACCGCTGGCGGTGTTCCTGCTGGCGCTGGCGCAAGCATCAGCGTTTCTCCGATCACCACAACGGTATACACTGTTGTCGCCACGCCTGGTGGTGGATGTCCGGGCACCGCAACCACCACGGTAACCGTGAACCCGTTGCCCTTGGTGAACGCCGGACCGGATGTTATGCTGTGCGATCAACCGATCCCCTACGCGCTCACCGGCTTCTCCCCTGCTGGCGGTAGTTGGAGCGGTAGCCCGAACGTGACCGCTGGCGGTGTGTTCACGCCGAATGGTGCGGGCACGTTCAACCTGACCTATACCTACACGGATGGAAATGGTTGTGTGAACAACGATCAAGTGACCGTTACGGTGAACCCACTTGGCGCACCCGCGAACGCCGGGCCGAACATTTCGCTTTGCGTTGGCGATCCGGCGGTGCAGCTGCCGATGACACCACCGGGCGGGACGTGGAGCGGCGCCGGCGTAACGGTGGGCGGCTTGTTCAACCCCTTTGCGGCAGGAAGCTTCAACCTGACCTATACGGTGGGAGCGCTTACGTGCCAAACGAGCGATGTGATGACGATGACCGTGAGCGCAGCGGCGGTGGTTGCGGCGGGGCCGGACTGCGATGCGTGCAGCAATGATCCGATCGTGAACCTTGTGGGTGCGCCACCGGGCGGAACATGGAGCGGCGCCGGGGTGACGGGTAGCCAATGGGATCCTGCTACGGCACCCGCTGGTGCGAGCGTGCTCACGTACACCTTCACGAACGCGAACAACTGCACGGCGAGCGATCAGGTGGTGGCCACGCTGTACACGTTACCCGTTGTTGACGCAGGTGGTCCGTGGAACCTGTGCGACCAGCCGATCGCCACAACGCTCACCGGTGCGACACCTGTGGGTGGAGCTTGGAGCGGCCCGTTCATTACGCCCGGCGGAAGTTTCGGTGGAAGCGGTATCGGGGTGTTCACGGTGTACTACACGTACAGCGATCCGAACGGGTGCAGTGCGATGGACAGCACCGTGGTGACGGTGGTACCCGTAGCTAACCCTGCGAACGCAGGGCCGGATGAAGTGGTGTGCGTTGGCGATCCGCCGTTCGCGTTGGCCGCGATACCCGTGGGTGGTGTGTGGAGCGGCAGCATCTACGTGGCGGCGAACGGCACGTTCACACCGAGCGTGGCGGGCACGTACATCCTCACGTACACGTTCGGCAATGGAAGCTGTGTGACGAGCGACCAGATGGTGGTAACGGTTGATCCACCACCGACGGTGAACGCCGGTGCTCCTGCCAGCTATTGTATCGATGATGCACCTGCGCAGTTGAACGGAACACCGGTCGGCGGCACATGGAGCGGCACCGGCGTGAGCGTCGGTGGGCTCTTTGATCCTGCGCTTGCCGGCGTTGGAACGCATACGCTCACATACGATTACACCAGTCCGGTGGGCTGCAACAACAGCAATACGGTGGCGCTCACGGTGAACCCATTGCCCATTGTCGATGCGGGACTTCCGCAGGTGTTCTGCGATCAGCCCTTCCCGCAGCAATTGGTCGGATCACCCGCAGCTGGCACTTGGAGCGGACCGAACGTTGGTGTGGGCGGGCTGTTCACACCGAACGGCATAGGGCCCTTCAATCTCACGTACACCTACACCGATGCGAACGGTTGCACGAATACCGACAACGTGCAGGTTGATGTGGTGCCCGTTACGAACCCTGCGGTCGCTGGCGCCGACGTCTCCATCTGCGTGGGAAGCATTCCGTTCCAATTGGCAGGTGCCCCCGCAGGTGGAACATGGACAGGCACTCCGCTTGTTACGCCTCTGGGCACCTTCAGTCCGAGCGTTGCGGGTACGTATGTGTTGACCTACACAGTTGGCACCTTGACCTGTCTGACCAGCGACCAAATGACGGTTGTGGTGAATCAGTTGCCGCAGCCTGCGATCACCAGCACACCCAACGTGTGCTTCGATGCCGGTGTGCAGACGATGACCGCTACTCCGGCCGGTGGAACCTGGAGCGGTGCGGGCATCATTGATCCGGTGCTCGGCACGTTCGATCCGGCCGTGACAGGTCCGGGGGTCTTCAACATCACCTACACCTACACCGACGCGAACGGGTGCAGTAATAGCACCGCGAGTTTGGCGACGGTGAACGCGCTGCCTGTCGCGGCCTTCACCAGCGATCCGATCGCCTGCCTCAACGCACCTTTCCAGTTCACCGACCTTAGCGTTGGTGCGACGGGTTGGGCCTGGGACTTCGGGGACTTCGGCACGTCGGGCTTCCAGAACCCGCAGCACACGTATGCGGCGTTGGGGCAGTACACCATCACGCTGATCGCCAGCACGGGCTCTGGTTGCGACGACACCACATCGATGGTCATAGATGTATGGGAACCGCCCTATCCGGCATTCACCGTCACACCCGACAGCGGATGCGGACCGCTCACGGTGGCCTTCGACAATTTGAGCACGGGCAACATCACTGGTTTCAACTGGGATTTCGGCAACGGCACCAGCACCACGGACCAATTCCCGGTGCCCGTTATGTTCCAAGCGAGCACGATACAGGACACCACCTACGCGATCACACTTACCGCTACCAACGTGTGCGGAAGCGTGGATGCCGTGGACAGTGTGCAGGTGATGCCCGCACCCACGGCGTTGTTCGGCACGGACTACAGTCAAGGTTGCTCACCGTTCACGCCGTTGATCGCCAACATCAGTAGCGGCCTGCCGGACAACTACTTCTGGGATTTCGGTGACGGCACCACCGGCACCACCAGCAGTGCGCTCTTCACGCACACCTACTTCACCGATACCATCCCCACGACGTACTCGATCACGCTCATCGTTACCAATGAATGCGGCACCGATACGACAACACAACAAGTGACCGTTTTGCCGAACACGGTGACCGCATTTTTCAACACGGACCCAGCGATCGGTTGCTCGCCGCTCACGGTGGACTTCACGCAATTCACCAGCGGCGCCACCTTCACCAGTTGGGACTTCGGCGACGGCAACGTGAGCGCGCTGCAGGATCCCAGCCACACCTTCTTCGCCGGTGCCAACGACACTACGTTCACCGTAACGCTCTTCGCAAACAACGGCTGCAGCTTCGATACGGCGTACGCCACCGTTACCGTGTTCGCGCAACCGATCGTGGGCTTCAACTACGCGCCTGACAGTGTTTGTGTTGATGTGGAATTCCAGTTCACGAACACCAGCCAGAACGCGGCGAACTATATCTGGGACTTTGGCGATGGCAATGGCAGCGGCCTCACCGATCCGGTGCACGCTTACTCCAACAGCGGCATCTATCCGGTGATGCTCACGGCGACATCGCAGTTGAACGGCTGTGTGGATAGCGTGATCGTTCCGGTAACCGTCATCACCAGCCCCATTGTGAGCATCGGTGTGGTGCCGCAGTTCGGATGTATGCCGTTGGATGTACAGTTCACCAATACCACCACGAACGCGGTGTTCTACGTATGGGACTTCGACGATGGTAACACCAGTGGGCTTCAGGCACCGTCGCACACGTACGCAAGTGACGGTGTGTACTTGGTGCAGCTGATCGCCGAGAATTTGAGCGGATGCAGCGATACGGGCTACACGCAAGTGAACGTCTATCCGATACCCACGGCCGCGTTCACGTTCGCTCCCGGGCAAAGCTGCTTCTCACCTGCCGATGTGCAGTTCGATAACAACAGCAGCGGTGCCATCGGCTTCCAATGGGACCTCGGCAATGGACAGGTCACGGCGCTCAATGATCCGGTGGGCACGTACAACGGTGCTGGCACCTACACTGTTGAACTCGTTGCCGAGAACCAATACGGCTGCACCGATACGGCCACCGCCGACTTCACGGTGTACCCTACGCCGGTTGCCGACTACACCGTTCTACCCAACCCCGCTTGCGCGACATACCCCGTGCAGTTCACAGACAACAGCCAGAACAACAGCATCTGGCAGTGGTACTTCGGCGATGGCGGCACCAGCACCGATGAAGACCCCGTGTATACGTACATGCAACCGGGCAGCTACGACATCACGTTGATCGTGCAGGGCGCCGGTGGTTGCACCGATACGCTAACGGTGGAAGACGGCATCAACATCAACCCCACGCCCATCGCCGATTTCGGATGGGACACCTTGATGACCTTGGACAATGCACTTCAGTTCGACAACCTCAGCTTGGGCAGTAGCTCGTGGTGGTGGGATTTCGGCGACGATGAGACCTCCACCGATTTCGAACCGGTGCATTTGTTCCCAGGTAATGGCGGGGCGTATCCGATCTGCTTGATCGCCTTGAACGAACTCCAGTGTCCTGACACCGTGTGCAAAGTCATCACGGTCCCGGCTGACCTGAATGCCTACGTGCCCAATGCGTTCTCGCCGGACGGCGATGGCTTGAATGACGGCTTCCGCCCGATCATGCTGGGCTTCGACGAGTCACGCTGGAACTATCACTTCATGATCTTCGATCGCTGGGGCCAGCTCTTCTTCGACACCCGCGACCGCAACGCGGAATGGGATGGCACACTGCTCGGGCAACCAAGCCCCATCGATGTGTACGTGTGGAAGGTGATCATGGCCACCGAAGGCGACGAGCGCGACTGGGTGGGGCATGTGACGTTGGTGAGGTGAGCGGTTCAGCAGTGAGGCAAAGGCGCGAGGCCAGCAGATCCCACTATCGAAGCTTTAGCGCGCGGCGAGCCTGAGCGTGCTCGTCCCCCTTCGAAGGGGGCAGGGGGATGGACTTTGGTCCAGATCACACACCCTTTCTCTTCACGGACCGCAATGGCCTTGCCACGGCAGTCCCACCCGCATTCTCCTCGATCCACTTCCGTAGCGCTGCATCCACCATATCGATCCGCTCCCTCACATCCTCATCGGTGAACCGAAGCGTTGAGTATCCCAGTTCCGCAAGGCGAGCATTGCGACGTGAGTCGTGCTCTACTGCCCCCTCTTCATCGTGCGTCGCGCCATCAACTTCCACCACGAGCTTCAATTCCTTGCAGAAGAAGTCCGCAATGAAACCATCGATAGGGCGCTGTCGCAAAAACGGATAACCGAGCATGTGGCGGTCCCTCAACAATTCACACCACAACCGCACTTCGGCCTTGGTGCTCACATTGCGATGCTCGCGGGCAAAGGGTTTCAGGCGTCTATTGTAGTGGTTGTGCATTGAGGAAATGTATTGCTCAAGCAGCCTGATTTCCATCCCCCTACCCCCTTCAAAGGGGGACGAACACCCGCGAACTCAACCCGCCGCACAACGGCGTCTCCGATGCCCGCATCAGCGATGTCCCAAGAACGCTGGACTACCTCTCCAACACCTCGAACTCCACTCTTCTATTGAGCGCACGTCCGGGTTCATCGGCATTGGTGGCGATCGGCTTGGTTTCTCCATAGCCTTTCGCGATCAACCTTGAGGTGTCCACCTTCTTGGCGATGAGGTAGTCGACAACGGCCTTGGCGCGGGCCTGCGAGAGTTTGTTGTTGTAGTCGTCGCTACCTTGATCGTCGGTGTGTGCGCTGATCTCGATGCGCATGTGCGGATAGTCGGTGAGCAGTTCAACAACCGTGTTCAGTTCGGCTTCGCTCTCGGGCTTCAGCACGCTCTTATCGAAGTCGAAGTAGATCTTGTCCAACCGGATGATGCGGCCCACCTCGGGTTCCACTTCGTGGATCTCCACCTCCTTGGTGCTCACGTGGTCCTCCACCTTCTTCTTCGGTGGCGGCGGAATGCTCTCTGTCGGCTTGTCAGTGAGGGCAGTGCCCGGCGGCGCAATGCGGATGTTCACGTCGTCAATGAAGTAATAGGCGCCGCGTTCGCCTTCCGGCTGGCGCTCGTGTCCGGTGCGCATATCGCTGTAGAAGTTGCCGAGGATGATGAACTGCTCGTCGCCTTTGGCGTCGAACACACCGCTCACCTTCTTCCACGCGGTACGCTTCACGACATCTTTCTCATTGATGGTGGGCGTGAAGTAGAGCGGCAAACAATCGCGTGTCTTCACCGGAGTGTTGGTCACCAGCATGCCGATGTTGTTGCTGGCTTCGTTGCAGAAGCTCGCGCGCATCACCCAGAACTCGGCGATGTAGCGCTTGCCGGCTTCCAGCGGCTGTGGAAGTTCGGTCTGCACGTACTCGTGCCAATGCGTGGGGGTGTTGCCCTTGCCCCAGGTCTTGATGCCGATCATGCTGGTGCCACTGTGCGGACTGGCCTTGCCATCGGTGCGCTTGCCCGGGTGGCTCCAGCAACTGGCTTCGTTGCCCGTGTCGAAGAGGTCGGGTGTGGTTTCCGTGGGGCTGTCCCACCAGGTCATGTTCTTGCTGAACTTCTCGGCCTCCTGCGTCCATGCGCAATACAGCCGCTCGTGCTGCTCGAAGCCACCATCGGGCAGCAGATTGGGCATGGTATCGGCGCTGAGGGTACGCTGGAGAATGCTCTGGGAAAAGGCAGGCGTCACGGTCAGAAGCAGCGCAGCGACAAGTACGGAATGGAAGGATCGTTGCATTCCACAAAACTTGGCCAGGGCTGCCGCAGCTTCATGTCAATGGCTCACTGATCATCAACATCTCAAAGTGGGCTACTCCTACTTTCGCCGCCCCCAATGCGCAAACTGTACCACCTGATCCGTGAAGCCCTACGCGATACCGAGCGGGACTACACCGCCATGGGTATGCGCCAGGCGATCGTGCTGTTGAGCATTCCCATGATCCTGGAGATGGGCATGGAAGCGCTCTTCGCCATCGTCGACATATTCTTCGTGAGCCGCGTTGGTGAGAATGCAACGAGCACCGTGGGCATCACGGAAAGCATGCTGGTGATCACGTACTCGCTGGCTTGGGGCCTCGGCATGGGTGCAACAGCGCTGGTAGCGCGACGCACCGGTGAGAAAGACAAGGAGGGCGCACGGACCGGAGCCGCGCAAGGGGTCTTTGTCGCGTTCGCCATCGGTCTGTTGCTGGCCATACCGGGAACCATTTTCGCACCGCAGTTGCTGGGCCTCATGGGCGCGGAACCCGGTGTGATAGCCGAAGGCTCGAACTACGCTCGGCTGATGATGGCGAGTAATGTGATCATCATGTTGCTCTTCGCGATCAACGCGTCTTTCCGTGGTGTGGGCCGTGCGAACATGGCCTTGTGGTCACTTGGCTTGGCCAACCTCATCAACATCGTTCTCGACCCGCTGCTCATTTTCGGCATCGGTCCTTTCCCGGAAATGGGCGTTACCGGTGCGGCGTGCGCCACTACCATCGGACGCGGTTGCGGTGTTGCGTTCCAACTCTATCACCTGTTCAAGGCCGATGGCCCGTTCGCGATGCGTATGCCGGACCTGCGGCCGGTTTGGGCGGTGATCAAGAGTATCCTGCAAGTAGCGGTCGGTGGCGCAGGGCAATTCCTCATACCCAGCCTGAGCTGGTTGTTCTTGTACCGCATCATCGCCGAGAGCGGCACAGCAGCGGTAGCGGGCTACACTGTGGCGATCCGCATCATCATTTTCGCTTTGCTACCGGCATGGGGCATGGCAAATGCGGCGGCGACGTTGGTGGGCCAGAACCTTGGCGCAGGACAGCCCGATCGCGCGCAGCGGAGCACGTGGCTGTGTGGCCACTATAACATGGTGTACATGCTGATCGTCACCTTCATCTTCTGGGCGGCATCACCCTGGATCGTCTCGTTCTTTTCACAAAGTGCTGCAGCAGATGCCACCGCGATCCTTGCCCTGCGGGTCATCAGCGCTGGCTATCTCTTCTATGGCTACGGCATGGTGCTGGCGCAGGCATTCAACGGCGCGGGGGATAGCATGACACCGACGTGGCTCAACGTCATCGGCTTCTGGATCATCGATATCCCTTTGGCATACGTGCTTGCGAAAACCTTTGACATGGGTCCCCTAGGCGTGTTCCTGTCCATCGCCATCAGCGAGAGCATACTTGCTGTCATGTGCGCCGTGGTCTTCCAGCGCGGCAGGTGGAAGCTCGTGAAAGTCTAGCTGCCCTTAGGCTTGTAGTACTCCTGCAACTGGTCGATGACCATTTCCACTTTTCGGCTATCGGCCCACGTGCCACGGAACACCATCCGGCCGCTGCGGTCGATCACGTAGCACGCATTGGGTACTTGTCCGTATTGCAACAGCACCTTGTCGTCGAGGCCGTCCACCAGTACCGGTAAATCGGTGGTGGCAGCGAGCTGCTGCGCGTAGGCCAGTTTCTCAGCCTCGGTCTTCGGCTGCGGATAGTCGCGGAACTTGTTGTCGCCTGGATGCAGCTCGCGACCATACACGATGAAGATCTCCACTTGTGTCGTGTCGTACTTCTCCATCAGCTTGTCCCACCGCGGGATCTGCATCCTGCTGGGCGGATTGGTGATACTAGCGAACATGAACGCCCGCACCTTACCGCTGTCCGTAGTGAGCGTGTGCGACTTGCCTTCGGTATCGTTCAACGTGAAGGGATGCGTGCGACCATCGTTCAGGTTGCCTTCGCTGTACGCGCGCACATCGCTGATCGCCTGCCGGAGCATTTTGTCCCAACTCATCTTCCAGACGTTCACCTGCTGGCGCATCTTCTTGATCTCCTTCTTGGTGTAGATGTTCAAGTAGAAATCAAGGTCATCGCGGAAGGTGAGCCCTTCGTCCGTCTTGTGCGGCTCGGGATTCCAGCCGCTTTGGGCAGATGAGAGCAGGGATGAAAGTATCAGGCCTATGACCAGTACGATGCGCATGTCGGGCGAATGTATGCGCGCAGTGCAAGACCACGATCTCTAGCGCGCGCCCACTACCCCGGCTATCTCCTCCAAAAACGCCTCGCCGAACTGCTCGGCCTTGTATTCGCCCACGCCGTTCACTTGCAGGAAGGCGCTCATGGTTGCTGGCTTACGGGTGCACATGTCCAGCAAGGCTGCATCGCTGAAAACGATGTAGGCCGGTTTGCCCAGCGCCTTCGCGAGTTTGCTCCGTAGCGCTTTGAGGCGCATCGAAAAGCACAGCATCCGTTTGTACCGCAGCGCTATCGGCTTCCTTGGCGTGCATCTGTTTCTGCGCGTCCTGCCGTTCCTTGATCGTCTCGAAACTGACCAGTCGCACCGCGCGGCCTTTGAACAGGACTTCGTTGGCGTGTGGCGTCAGCTTCAAGTGGTAGTTGTCCTTGTAGTCGATCGTGAGCAGGCCCTGCTGTATGAATTGCTGGATGTGCAACTGCCAGACGAACTCGCTGATGCCTGCGCCCACACCGAACGTTTGCAGCAAGTTCAATTGCCGCTCCTGCACAGCCGCGCTGCGCGTGCCTTTGAGCACATCCACCAGCGTACCGACCGGCAAGCTGCCACGACTGCGCGCCACGGCGCTCAGGGCCATCTGTGCGTACTGCGTACCGTCGAACCATTTCGGTGGGTCCTTGCACACATCACAGTTGCCGCAATCGTCGGCGGGCATTTCACTGAAGTAGGACAGCAGCATTTTCCTACGACATGTCCCGGCCTCGGCGAAATCCTTCATGCGCTCCAACTTGGCCATCTGTATCGCGCGGTAGCGATCGTCCTGCATCTCATCGATGAAGTGGAGCTGGCGTTGAACGTCGGCGTAGCTATAGAATAGAATGGTCTCCGCCGGCTTGCCATCGCGGCCCGCGCGGCCGATCTCCTGGTAGTAACTCTCCACGCTGCCGGGCATGTTCCAGTGGATCACGAAGCGCACATCGCTCTTGTCGATGCCCATGCCGAAAGCGATGGTGGCACAGATCACGTGGCAACGGCCTTGGATGAACTCATCCTGCACATTGCTCCGCTCTTGTGGTTCCATGCCAGCATGGTAGTGCGCTGCACGTATGCCCATGGCCCGTATGCGTTCGGCCAACTGCTCGCAGCTCTTGCGGCTCTGGCAATAGATGATGCCGCACTGGCCGTTGTGCTTGGCGAGGATGCGACCGAGCTGCGCGCTCTTCTTCTGTCCAGGCAACACGGCCAACGACAGGTTCGGTCGATCGAAGGATGCGATGAACAAACGCGGCGCGCGCATTCCCAAAAGCTCACCGATATCACTGCGCACGGCTTCATCGGCGGTGGCGGTGAGCGCCGCTACCGGCACGTTGGGAAAACGCTCCTTCAATACATGCAGGCGCTTGTACTCCGGCCGGAAGTGATGACCCCAATTGCTGATGCAATGCGCTTCGTCGATGGCGATCAGCCGCAAGGGCAACTGGGCGACCGCATCAAGGAAGCCTTGGCTGAAGATGCGCTCCGGTGAAACGTAAAGGAGCTTCAACGCACCATGGCGAAGGTCTTGCCAGAGCAACTGCTCTTCATCGTATGACAACGTGCTGTTGAGGAAAGCCGCAGCGATGCCGTTGGCCTGTAGCGCTTGTACTTGGTCCTTCATCAACGCGATGAGAGGTGACACGACCAGGGTTAGGCCATCCAGGGCCAGGGCCGGGATCTGGAAACAAAGGCTCTTGCCTCCGCCAGTTGGCATGAGGATCACAGCGTCGTTGCCAGCCAATAAGTGATCGATGGCTTCGCGTTGGAGCGGCCGGAATTGGTTATAGCCGAAGTGCTTGTGCAGCAGTTCTTCCGGCAAAATGATCTGCGGTGGATCGACGATTTCCATGTCAATGTGGTTCGGACAATGTAGAAGAGCGGTCGTCTTGCAAGCGCCTGTGGCCCTTGGCTTTTGGCCGTTGGCTTGTTAACAGGTTGCAGACAGTGCAATTCCACGGACCGGTTCGAGTTCGCGAACGCGCAAGGCCAATGGCAAAAAGCCAACAGCCAATAGCCTATCCACATACATTCGGAGCGATGCGATCAAGACTGCTCCCCGCACTCCTTCTCTTCTGCCCCATCGGAGTCTTCGCGCAAGCTGACGGACTACCCATCGGTGCACGGCCTGCGGGTATGGGTAACGCAGCGGTTACGCTCGTTGATCTCTGGAGCGTGCACCACAACCAAGCGGGCTTGGCCGGTTTGAAGAGCACCACTGTCGGTGCTTTCTACCAGCGCCACTTCCTCAGCGAGGAGCTGAGCCACCAAGGTCTTGCGGTCGCGATCAAACTGGGCAAGGGCACGTTGGCGCTGAATGGCAACCTCTTCGGGTTCAACCTGTACCGGGAAACGAAAGCCGGTCTGGCCTACGCAATGAACTTCGGTGAGGGCTTGCGTGCGGCGATCCAATTGGACTACCTGAACATCAGGCTTGGCGAGGGCTACGGCAGCAAAAGCGCTGTGGCGGCCGAGATCGGTGTGCAAGCGCGACTTGTCGAGAAGCTTTGGATCGGCGCCCACGTGTACAACCCGAACCGCGCCAAGATCGGTGGACCGTATGATGAACGGGTGCCCACGGTCTTCCGCGCAGGTCTTGGCTGGCTGCCGAGCAACAAACTCACCATCAACTGCGAGCTGGTGAAAGACATCGACCAGCCCGAAGGAATTCGCGCGGGGTTGGAATGGCAACCGAATAAAGTCCTCTTCCTGCGCACGGGCATCAGCACGGCACCGGTTCAGGGCCACTTCGGATTGGGCCTGCGTTTCGGGAAGATCGATGCCGACTTGGCGGTTTCATTCCGCAGCCAGTTGGGTGCTAAACCGCAGATCGGGCTGCTATACCGGTTCGAGTAATGGCGACCCGCCGCATCCTCGCGTTCGGCTGCGCACTCGCGTTGGTGAACATGGTTCTTGCCCAAGGCGAAGACAAGATCCCGCGCGACCTAATTGAACAACGCGTGGAGGCGGCGGCTGAGCAATTGGGCGAGGACAGCGATGTGGACCTCACCGTGCTGTTCGACATGCTGGCGGGCTACTACCAGGATCCCATGAACCTGAACCGCGTGGACGCGGAGGAACTCGGCAGCCTTCAACTGCTGAACGACGGGCAGATCGGTGCGCTGCTTGCTCATATCAACGATCACGGGCGGCTGCTCAGCATCTACGAGTTGCAAGCGATCAACGGCTGGGATGCACGCACGATCCAGCTCGTGCGGCCTTTTGTGGTGGTTCGCGAGAACGACAAACGCACACAAGCGTCGTTCAAGGAGATCATGAAGAACGCCACGCACGAGGTGATCGTGCGCAGCGTGCTGAACGTGGAAGAGCGCAAAGGCTTCATGGACCGCGACAACATCTTCGGCCGCGATTATTCCGACCCCGATGGGGATGCGCTTCCGGACTTCACCGATACACAGGTCGTGGATTCACTGCGTGACAATGGCAGGGTATACCTGGGAAGCCCGGTGAAGCTGTACGCACGTTATCGGTTCCGCTACCGGCAGAACATCAGCTTCGGGATCACGGCCGAGAAGGACGAAGGCGAGGAGTTCTTCCAAGGCACACAGAAACAGGGATTCGATTTCTACAGCGCGCACTTGTTCGTGCGCAACATCGGCCCATTGAAATCACTGGCCATCGGGGATTACCAAGCGCAGTTCGGCCAAGGGCTCACCTACTGGAGCGGGCTCGCATTCGGAAGCAAGAGCGCCTACACCATGAACGTGAAGCGCAACGGCGCGGGCCTGCTGCCCTATGCCAGCGTGAACGAGAACCTGTTCCTGCGCGGCATCGGCGCCACGGTGGGACTGGGGAAGACCATGGAGTTCACGGCATTCTACAGCCAGCGCAAACTGGATGCGAACACCGACAGCATCAGCACCCAGGACAATAGTGCCGGGGACGTGGGTGTGATCTTCAGTTCGTTCCAGGAGGATGGCCTGCACCGCACACCGAACGAGTTGGAGAAGAAGGACGCTTTGGATGCGCGCACCATCGGCGGTCACCTGCGCTATAAGCGTAAGGCACTGAGCATCGGCGGCACCGTGGCGAACATTTCATTCAACACACCGCTGGTGCGGGATACGCGACCCTACAGCCAGTTCGAATTCCAAGGGTCGGAGAACACCACCATGGGTATCGACCTCAATTGGTTGTGGCGCAACGTGAGCGTTTTCGGTGAAGTGGCACGGAGCAGCAATGGAGGTTTGGCCTACAACATCGGCACGTTGCTCGCGCTGGACAAAGCCGTGTCGCTGGCCGTGGTGTACCGCAACTACCAACGCGACTTCCACGGGTTGGTGAGCACCGGCTTCGCTGAAGGCAGCAGTCCGTGGAACGAACGTGGCATCTACACGGGCATCGAGATCAAACCAAGCCGCGAATGGTTGGTGAATGCCTACTTCGATCGCTTCAGTTTCCCCTGGCTGCGTTATCTCACCGATGCACCGAGCGATGGTTATGAGGCGCTCGCCCAAGTCACTTGGAGACCGTCCAGAAAGACCGAACTGTACGTGCGTGCCCGTTACCAGGATAAAGCCAAGAACACCGCCGAGGATATTGAAGGCATCGACTTCCTAGTGCGCACCGAGCAAACGAACTACCGCTTCAACGCGAGCTACAGAGTGACCGATGCCGTTAGCCTGCGCACGCGGGTTGAAGCGATCAACTACCAACGTGGCGAAGAGCCGTTGCAGCATGGCTTCCTGATCTACCAAGACTTCGTAAGCCGCCCCTTGCGAAGCACCTTCGAGTACACGTTGCGCGTGGCGCTCTTCGATACCGACAACTACGACACACGCGTGTACGCCTTCGAGAACGACATCATCGGGCTCTTCTCCATTCCACCGTACTACGGTCGCGGCATGCGGTGGTACGCCATGGTGCGCGCAACGCCACTTCGTAGGGTTGACATCTGGCTGCGCTACGGTGCATGGTTGTACAACGATCAGGACAGCTACAGCAGTGGTCTGCAGGAGATCAACGGCTCCGTGCGCAGCGAAGTGAAGATGCAAGTGCGTGTGATGTTCTAAGGCACAAAAGAAAAGAGGCCGACCGCTGTCGACCTCTTTCCCTGCCACCGAAATGGCAACCATCCCGTCGGCACTCATGTGCCAACCAAGTACCGCGGTCAATTGCGCGGCTCTTCCAGGATCCTTGTTGCAAGGTCCAGGATACGGGTATCGTCCAGCGCAACAACACCGCCATCGGGGCCGCCTTCCAGATGCACACCCATGCTCTTGCCTTCGGAGTGATTGAAACCTCCGAAATAGTTCCACACGGTTTCCACGTTCATGTCCAACTCGCTTGCAATGCGATGAATGCTGCCATCCGGAAGTCGGTCCTTGATGCGGCGCAGTTCGTTGAAAGTGATATTCATGGGTTTGGGGTTTTGGTTGGCGACCGGCCCGGATGCCGGAAGCGTTTCTGGCCCTCCGAATGTACAGCCACGGTTAACGGATCGTTCACTTGTTGAAGGATTTTTTTCGTGCTTGCACCGGTCGCCGGATACCTTTCCAACCATGCTTCCGCTGAAGCGCCTGTCCCTCCTTGTATTGGCCGTTTGGCATGGGGCATTGGCCGCGCAACAATTCGACGTTCGGGTGTTCGGTGCCGGATCGGGGCTACCCAGTGCTACCGTGGATGCCATCCGTGAGGACAGCCTCGGTTACCTCTGGGTGAATACTGCCGGTGGGCTCTGCCGGTTCGATGGTCATCGGTTCGAAATTTGGACCACGGCCATGGGTCCTCCACCCAAGGAGATCGGAGCTTTCCTTCAACCGTTGGATAGCACATACGCGACGGCGTGCACGAACAGCGGACCCCATCCCGACGGTATTGTAGCGCAAACCTGGATCAACGACCGGCAGGGGAATAAATGGATCGGGCGCACCGATGGTGCATGGCGGATCGGACCCCGGCCATTGATCCACCTGAGCGCAACGAACGGCCTTGGCCACAACGATGTGCTCTGCATGCACGAAGACCGCAGCGGCGCGATCTGGATCGCCACAGCGTTCGGCGGTCTGGCCCGGTTCACGAGCGACGCTTGCATCAACTTCACCGAACGCGACGGATTGAGGGCGCGCACGGTCAGCGCCTTTCATCGCACCCACCATGGCGCGCTATGGATCGGCACCAGCGGTGGGGGCGTTACCCGATCGGATAGTACCGGGGTCCGCTCGTTCGGGGTGCGCGAGGGGCTGACGGACGGCTATGTGACCTGTCTCGCCGAGCACACGGATGGATCCTTGCTGGTAGGCACTGTTGCGCATGGCCTCTTTCTGTGGAACGGTTCGCGGTTCGAGCAACCTGCTTGGGCCAGTAGCTTGATGAATACCCACATCAACCGTATCCGTTCGTGCGGCGATACGGCGCTATGGATAGCGGCGGAAGGCGGGGTATTCGTGATGCACCGCAATGGAATGATGCAGCGCTGGAACGGGTATGAGGAGTCGGCAACCGATGTCTTGGTGGATGGCGAACGCACATGGATCGGGCGGGAGGATGGACTTGGGAATTACGTGAACGGTCGATCGGTGCCCTACCGGGACCGCGACCGTGATCTGCCCGCAGGCGTGCAAGTGAACGCCTTGGCGATGGACGGCAGCGGCAACATATGGGTCGCGACGGACGGCAGTGGGCTTTGGAAAATGGCGGAGAACGGACTCAAGCAATTCACCACAAGGGACGGCTTGAGCAGTGATCGTGTGGAGCAGGTGTTGCTCGATGCTTACGACAACATTTGGGTAGGCACGGCGCGGGGCTTTGATGTGCTCGAGTTCGATGTTCTGCAGGAACAGTTGCTCGAAGTGCGGCACTATGGCACCGACGATGGGTTCATCGGTTCGGAAGCTTTCCGCAACGCGTGCTTTTTGGACCGCGATAGCACGCTGTGGTTCGGTACAGTGGATGGGGCCACCCGTTTCGATCCGGACCGAGTAATGACGATTGATGCATCACCGCGCACGCACATCACGGAAGTTCTCCTCAACTACGAGAAAGTGGACTGGGGTCCTTGGTGCGCTGGCGTTGGCGCCAATGGTTTGCCCATTGCCCTTTCATTGCCGTTCGACATGAACCACCTCTCTTTCGGGTTCGTCGGGCTTTCGTTGGCCAGTCAAGAGAAGGTGCGGTACCAATACATCCTCGAAGGTTATGATCCGGACTGGTCGCCCGTGGTCAGCGAAGAGCGCGTCACCTACAGCAACATCGCCCCGGGCACATACACTTTCAAAGTGATCGCACGCAATGCCGACGGCATATGGAACGAAGACCCGGCGTCATTCACCTTCACCATCAAACCGCCCCTGTGGAAGACGGCCGGCTTCCTTTCCGCCAGTGGAGTATCGTTCGTCCTGCTGCTCCTTGGTTTTGTTCGCTTACGCACACGGCGCCTGCGCCGTGCCGCGGATCAACTGGAGAGCATGGTGGATGAACGCACCAAACAATTGGCCGAGGAGAAACGCCACAGCGATGAACTGCTGCTGAACATCCTGCCCGCCAGCACCGCTGCCGAGCTCAAAGCGAAAGGCACCGCCGAAGCACACCGCTACGAGCACTGCACCGTTCTCTTCAGCGACTTCAAAGGCTTTACTGGTTTTAGCGAGGGCATGGCGAGCGACAAGTTGGTGGCCGAGCTGGACCGCTTCTTCCGCGCCTTCGATAGGCTGTGCGATGCGCACCGCATGGAGAAGATCAAGACCATCGGCGATGCATACATGTGCGCTGCGGGTGTACCGAACGAAGATCCCGATCATGCGGCGAACGCCACGCGTATGGCACTGGCCATGCTCGATGAAGTGAAGCGCATCAACGCGCTGCGCGCCGAGGAAGGTCAGGAAGCTTGGCCCATCCGCATCGGCTTGCACAGCGGCCCGCTGACCGCCGGCGTGGTGGGCGAAAAGAAGTTCGCGTTCGACATCTGGGGCGGCACGGTGAACCTGGCCAGCCGCATGGAGAGCAGCGGCGAAGCGGGCAAGGTGAACTGCAGCGGCGCCACCTATTCCCTCGATCATGGACCACATGCGCTGCACGCCGCGTGGACCGGTGAAGGTGAAAGGCAAGGGCGAGGTGCACATGTACTTTGTGGAGGGGGTGCGGTGAAGCAGTGTAGCAGTGCGGCAGTGAAGCGGAAAAGCGTTAACAAAGCAGCCTTTGTCATCTTCGCACGTCATACCTGCAACCGAGCCCCAACATGCGTATTGCACTACTCCCCTTTGTGCTGTTCTCCCTAGCGCTCGCTGCCCAGCCGTTGGGCATCGGCTTCTACACGCACTTCGAGACGTGCTCCAACAGCAACGGCTCCGTGCAGGCATGGGTGAGTGGCGGCGTGGGGCCCTACACCTATCTCTGGAGCAATAACGCCACCACCGATTCCATTTCCGGTCTTTCAGCCGGGTGGCATGTGCTTACGGTTACGGACAACATTGGTACTGTTAAGGTGGACAGTACCGAGGTCATCAACATTCCCGATCTCGGACCATACAATGGCTCAGGCACGTACGCCGGGGCCGCCTTCTCGACGGGCTTCGGCGTACCGTGCGAAGGAGAATGCAATGGGGCCATGGCCATGGATGATCTTTTCTGGCTTGGCACCGGCCCCTACTCCTATACCTGGAGCAGCTCGATCACCCAGATCGGCATCTCCGTGCAAGGCGATCCCATCTTCTACGGGTTCTGTGCGGAGGAGAATATCACATACACCGTGTACGACCAGTTCGGATGCTCGAGCAATGGTTTCTTCCAAGTGACTTCAATAGACAGCAGCTTCTTTGCACGGGTCGATTCGGTGCAAGAAGCCGATTGCATTCTTGATGATGGCGTGGTTTGGATCTCGTTCCCCAGTTGGGTGGCAGACGTGTACTTGTACCAGGGTGCTAACCTTCTGGACAGCACGATCAATGAAATGTATTCCACATCGTTCGATGGTTTGGAGGCGGGCGATTATGATCTGCGCGTAGCCTATGAGAGTTCCGGCTGTGAGCATTGGTTGTCGTTCACCGTTCCGGGGCTCGGCTTCGGATGCAATTCGGTAAGCGGCACTGTGTTCGTTGATACCGATGACGATTGCCTACAGTCCGGTGGTGAAATCGGGGTACCGTACACCGTGCTCCGGATGGACCCGATCGGTGAGTTGGCGATCACGGGGCCGAACGGCAGCTATTACGCAACGCTGCCCGACGGGAATTACACGCTGACGCAACTGGACACCACGCTCATTGCCTTCTGCCCCCAACCGCAGCCATTTCCTTTCACCATTGCAGGTGCCAACGTGGTGATCCACATTGCAGATAGCAGCACAGCGCCATTCGACCTGTCCATCGCTGCGGTAAGCGGCGTCGCACGACCGGGTTTCAACCAGAACGTTTGGGCCACGGTCAGCAACGAAAGCGGTTATGCGAGCGGACCGATCACAGTAACCATCGCGCTCGATCCGGAAGTGGTCTATACGACCGCAACCCCAACGCCCAGTTCCGTGGCCGGGAATGTGCTGACATGGAACCTCCCGTTCCTCCCCGGCTTTGGCGCGTACCAATTCCACGTGGTGGGTGTGGTCACCGCTTCATTACTGGAAACGGTAACGCATGTGTTCGACATGAGCAATACGCTCACCGAATCTACCCTTGCCAATAACACGTTCACCAGCGCGCGCACCGTAACCGGCAGCTACGATCCCAACGACAAAACAGCGTTCACCAGCAGTGGCGTCAGCACCACCGAGTACCTGATCGCGCAGGACGATTACATCGACTACGTGATCCGCTTCCAGAACACAGGTACCGACACGGCCTTCACCGTGGTCGTCACCGATACGCTCGCCGAAGAGCTGGACATGTCGAGCTTCCAGCAGGGTGTGGCCAGCCATCCGTTCACTGTTGCCTTCAAGCCCGGCCGCGTGGTGGAGTGGCGCTTCGAGAACATCCTGTTGGCCGATAGCAACACGAACGAACCAGCGAGCCATGGACTGGTGAGCTTACGCATCCAACCAGAGCTGCCGTTGTTGCCTGGCACTTTACTGGAGAACGAGGCCGACATCTTCTTCGACTTCAATGCCCCAGTGCGGACGAACACGAGCACGCTGCTCGCCTCATCGGGCATGGGTGCGAACGATGCACAAGCACAGCATGCGTTCGTTGTCTTCCCGAACCCGGCCAGCGATCAAATGACCGTCGTCACAAACGGCTTCACGGCCAAGTTCGTGCGCATCCTTTCAGCGGATGGGCGCAGCGTTCGGCACCAACAAGCCACGAGTGATCGTGTTGAGGTGGACATCGTGGCACTGAACGCCGGGGCATACATCGTGGAAGTTGTAGCCACCGACGGCACTACGTATCGCCAGCGCGTGATCGTCCGCTGATCGGATCAACCCTTCCACACGAAGGCCGCGTCGGGCACTTCCCACTTCTTGCCGGTGGCATCCAACACGGCAACACGCACCGTGAAGGTGGTGCCAGCGGGCAGGTTGGCGATCATCTTCTTCATCGCAGCGGTGAGCGTGCCGTTAGTGGAAGTCAGCGCTTCGTGTTTGCCCTCGCAGTTCTTGATGCACAGAGTAAGGCCCGTGATGCGCGCACTGGTGACACAACCGATGAGCTTCACCTCGGTGGCGGTCGACCATTCGGCTTTGGCAACATCGCCGGTGAGTTTGCCGCAGAGCTGTATGCGCGGGTCACCGCCGGGTTCTTCGAGCGTATTCTCCGGAGTTGGCTTGGCGATCACCAAGTCCAATAGACCGGGCACCGTGTCGAGTGTTTCGCGGTAGAGGTTGTCGCTGGCTTCGTTCAGTAGATCCACCTCATGCTCATCGAAGTGTGCGGTGATCACTGCGAAGGGATCGACAACGTTCGCAGCCTTCCGCTTCTTCACCGCATCCGGGAAGAGCTCCTTGAACACATTGCGCAGGCTGAGCGTCAGCAAGTGCTGCGCGACTTTCGCCGGGCCTTCCTGCTCGCCTTCATACACCAGTTCGATCTTGCCCGTGATCGCGGGGATCACCGCGAACAGGTCCGCGATGCGCACCACAGTACGTTTCTCACCGGTCCTTAGCGTGCGCAGCTCGGCAGCGCTGACGACGCTTTCCAGCGCGCTGATGGTGAGGCGGGCGCTCACCCCGCTCTTCTTGTCCACGAACTCGCTGTCCCGCGCTTCCATCGCGATGCGCTCGATGAGCACGCGGATAAGGTCGGGCAGTACCACGCGCTGCATTTGGTCCTTTGGCGAGCGTGCTTCCTGCGCCGTGATGCGCATGCCCAACTCGAGCGTCGGCGGGTAGTGCGTGAGGATCTGCGATTGGATACGGTCCTTCAGTGGCGTGATGATGGCGCCACGGTTGGTGTAGTCTTCTGGGTTGGCTGTGAAGACGAACTGGATGTCGAGCGGCAGGCGCAATTTGAACCCGCGGATCTGCACATCGCCCTCTTGTAGGATGTTGAAGAGCGCGACCTGGATGCGCGGTTGCAGATCCGGCAGCTCGTTGATAACAAAGATGCCCCTATGGCTGCGCGGCACAAGGCCGAAGTGGATCACGCGCTCATCCCCATAGTCCAACTTCAGGTTCGCGGCTTTGATAGGATCGCTGTCGCCGATGAGGTCGGCCACGGTAACATCCGGTGTGGCGAGCTTCTCCGTATACCGTTGATCGCGGTGTACCCACGCGATGGGCGTTGCATCGCCGTGCTGTGCGATCAGCTCCTTGGCATAGCGCGAGATCGGGTTCAGCGGATCGTCATTGACTTCGCTGCCTTGCACGATGGGCATCCACTCATCGAGCAGTTGTACCAGTGAACGCGCCATGCGTGTCTTCGCCTGACCCCGCAAGCCCAGCAGGTTGATGCTGTGGCCGCTCAGGATCGCCCGCTCCAGGGCAGGAACCACCGTGTGCTCGTAGCCGTGTATGCCTTCGAACAACGGCTTCTTCGCGGTGATGCGTGCGATCAGGTTGGCGCGCAATTCAGCCTTCACGCTGCGGCTTTGCCAGCCGCTCTTCTTCAGTTCGCCGAGAGTTTTGGAATTCATGCGAGGATGCGTTGGGGCGCGTCATGACGCGCCCGTACAAGTGGATCTATGAGGCTTTCCTGTTCGAAGTGTGATCGCGGAACACCATGTCCGCCAATCCTTGCAAGCCGGTGTAGAAGGCGCGGCCTTGGTTGGCTTCGGTGAAGCGTTCGATGAAGCGTTGCAGGTACGTGTCCTGCGCGATCATGAAGGTGGTAATGGGGATATGTGCCTTGCGCGCGCGCACAGCGGCATCGAGCGTTCGAGCAACAATGAAGTCGTCGAGGCCAACGCTGTTCATGTAGTACTCGCCGTCGTGTTTGATGCAGCTCGGCTTGCCGTCGGTGATCATCACGATGCGGCGGTTCTTCAGCTTGCGTCGGCGCAGGATGTCCATGCTCAGTTCCAAGCCGGCGACCGTGTTGGTGTGGAACGGCCCCACTTGCAAGGTAGGGGCGATCCTTCAGGCTCACTTGCCATGCGTCGTTGCCGAACACCACGAAGTCCAGCGTGTCCTTCGGGTAGCGTCGTTTGATGAGTTCGGCCAGCGCCATGGCCACCTTCTTGGCGGGCGTTATGCGGTCCTCGCCATAGAGGATCATGCTGTGGCTGATGTCCAGCATAAGCACCGTGGCGCAGGCGCTCTGGTGTTCCGTTTCGATCACCTCCAGATCGTCCTCGCTCAGTTGCAGGTCATCCACGTTGCGCTGTTGCGCGTTGCGGATACTATCGCTCATGGCCACCTGTTCAATGCGATCGCCGAAGCGGTAGGTGCGCCGGTCGCTGGTGGGCTCATCGCCCTCCCCGACTTTCCGCAGACCGTGCGTGCCGCGATCGCTCTTCTTCAACTGGCCGAACACTTGGTCCAGCGCGCGCTCGCGGATCAGTTGCTCGGCCTTTCCGGTCAGCGGCGTCTTGCCGCCCTTGGTGGGTGGATCGCCGATGATGCCCTTCTTCCGCAGGTCGTCCTTGAAGTTCTCCAGCGTGTATTCCTTGCTGAAGAGCGGCTGCTCCTTATCGATCTCCTTCATCCAACTGAGCGCCTCCTCCACGTCGCCGCTGGTGTGCGTGAGCAATTCCAGAAAAAGCGGCAGCAGCTTCTCGAACGGCGAACGATCGTCCTGCGGCGGTATGTACTTGGAGAAACGGGTGCCGAGCATGTCATCCCGACTTTCGGGGGGGATGAAGGTAGGGGGGTGCGAAGCGGATCAGCGCGGCGGCTCGATCAAGTCCCACAGGTTGCCGTACAGATCGGCGAAGACGAGTACCGTGCCCCAAGCCTCCACCGCTATAGGGCGCACAATGGTAACGCCCTGCTCCAGGAGGCGCACATGATCGCGCTTTAGATCATCAGTGTGCAGGAAAAGAAAGACCCGGCCACCGGTCTGGTTGCCGATGCGGCTGCGCTGCTCATCGGTGACGGCCTTGGCCAGCAGGAGCGTGCAGCCCGTATTCCCCGGCGGAGCGACAACCACCCAGCGTTTGGTATCGCTCAAGCGCGTGTCCTCCACCAGCGCAAAGCCCAGCTTCTCGGTGTAAAAGGCAATGGCCTCGTCGTAGTCGGCTACCACAAGTGCGAGCTGCGCGATGCGTTGCATAGGCCGCTCAGCGCTTGCCCTCCGGCTCGAAATCGAGGACGAGCGAATTCATGCAGAAGCGCTTGCCGGTCGGTGGCGGACCATCATCGAAGATGTGGCCCAGGTGACTATCACAGCGGCCGCACAACACTTCTGTGCGCACCATGCCAAGTGTTGCATCGGTCTTGTACGCCACGCTGGTGGGGCGCAACGCCTCGTAGAAACTGGGCCAGCCGCAACTGCTGCCGAACTTGCTGTCGCTCTTGAACAAGGGGTTGCCGCATACCGCGCAGTAGTAATTGCCCAGGCCTTCGAAATCCCAATACTTGCCGGTGAAGGGCCGCTCGGTATCGGCCTCGCGGGCAATGGCGTAGATGCTAACCGGCAGCACGCGCTTCCACTCCGCATCGGTTACATTGAGCTTGGTGGTATCGGTGCGGGAGTAGTATGGATTACTTGCTGGATGCATAATGGGGTCGGATGAAAGCGGTTGCTGCTCACTGTGCTGCGCGCACCCGACAGTGGCGAGCGCAAGCGAGAGCAGGACGGGAATGGTTGAACGCATGCACAAAGGTGTATGCCGGAAGCGCTGCGAAATGTCCAAGGGCCGACAGAAGATCAGCTCAACCCGCTGATCACGCCATTGCTGTCGATGTCCATGCCTTCGGCGGCGGGTACTTCGGGCAGGCCGGGCATACGCATGATCTCGCCGCAGATGGGCACCACGAAGCGGGCGCCGGCCGCGATCTCGATGTCGCGCACGGTGATGCGGAAGCCAGTGGGTGCCGCACGCAAGGCCTTGTCGTCGCTGAAACTGTATTGCGTTTTGGCCATGCAGATGGGCACGCCGTTCAGTTCCAACTTGTCAATGCGGCGCAGGGCCGTTTCGGCATCGGCGCTGTAGTCCACGCCGTCGGCGCGGTAGATCTCCCGTGCGATGGTGCCGATCTTGTCCTTGATGGAAAGTGCCAGGTCGTACAGTGGCTTGAAGTTGCTGGTGCCGCTTTCGGCCACGCGCACCACGGCCGTGGCAAGGTCCGTCATGCCCGCTCCCCCTTTCGCGAAGCCTTCGGCCAGCACCGCTTCGGCGCCGCGCTCCTTGCAATACGCCTTCACCATGTCGATCTCCTCCGCCGTGTCCGTTGGGAAGTGATTGACGGCCACAACAGCCTGCACACCGAACTTGGCCATGTTCTCGATGTGGCGGCCCAGGTTGGCGAGACCGGCCTTCAGGCGCTCTGGGGCAGGCGTGCCGGCCTCCTTCACTTCGGCACCGCCGTGGTAGCGCAGCGCGCGTAGAGTGGCGACGATCACGGCAGCGCTCGGTTTCAACCCGGCCGCGCGGCACTTGATGTCGAAGAACTTCTCTGCGCCGAGATCCGCACCGAAGCCAGCTTCCGTTACGACGTAATCGCCGAGGCTCAGGCCCATCTTGGTGGCCAGCACACTGTTCACTCCCTGCGCGATGTTGGCGAAGGGACCGCCGTGCAGGATCGCGGGATTGTTCTCCAGCGTTTGCACCAGGTTGGGCTTGATGGCATCCTTCAGCAGGATGGCCATGGCGCCTTGCGCGTTCAGATCGCGCGCATACACGGGCGTGCGGTCGAACTTCTGGCCCACGTAGATGTTGCCGAGACGTGTCTTGAGGTCGTCGAACGACGTGGCGAGGCAGAGGATGGCCATCACCTCACTGGCCGGTGTGATGTTGAAGCCGTCCTGCCGCGGGATGCCGTTGCCGGTGCCGCCCAGCCCGATGGTGATGTCGCGCAAGGCGCGATCGTTCATGTCCATCACGCGCTTCCAAGCGATGGTGCGCGGATCGATGTTCAGCGTGCGCTTGCGGTTCTGCAGGTTGTTGTCGATGAGCGCGGCGAGCAGGTTGTTCGCTTTCTCGATGGCGCTGAAGTCGCCGGTGAAGTGCAGGTTGATGTCTTCCATCGGCACCACTTGCGCATAGCCGCCACCAGCGGCGCCGCCCTTCATGCCGAACACCGGACCGAGACTTGGTTCGCGCAGCACCACGATGCTCTTCTTGCCGATCTTGTTCAAGCCTTCGTTGAGGCCGATGCTCGTGGTGGTCTTGCCTTCGCCCGCTGGGGTGGGTGAGAGCGCGGTGACGAGGATGAGCTTTCCCTTGGCCGCCTTGGCCTCATCGATCAACGTCAGCGGCAACTTGGCCTTTGTGCGCCCGTACGGCTCGATCGTCTCGGGGTCGATGCCGAGGCGTTGGGCGATCTGCGCGATGGGTTTCATCTGCGCCTTCTGCGCGATCTCGAGGTCTGAAGGAAAGCTCATGCGGAAAAAGATGTGGGGATGTGATGAATGAGGTAATGAAATATGGTGTGGTTCAATCGACCACCACCGTGACGGGTTTTGCATGGCCCATGCGCACGATGTAGTTGCCCTTGCGCACCCGCGCCCCGGCGTTGTTGCGCAGGTTCCAGGTCCATTGCGTCGCGCTCGGCACTTGACGCTGTAGCACGGAGCGGCCCAGGGCATCAATGATCGTTACGTCCACCTTACCCTTTGTGGTGCCCATGCTGAACGAAACCTCTTCGCTCGCAGGGTTGGGCCATGCGGTGGTGTTGGCGGTGGATGAGGGCTCTTGCACACCCACGATCGGTGTCAGGTGACTGCTGAACACACCGTTGCCATGTGTGCCGACAACGATCGCACCATCGCTGGTGCGCAGCGCAATGCTGTTGATGGGCACGTTGCCGATCGAGCTTGGACCCTCCAGTTCCCAAATGGTGTTGGTGCCGTCGAGCAGGTCGGTACTGAACAAGCCCACGCTGGTGCCAACGAAGTAGCGCGCCGGGTCGCCATTGCCCGATGGATAGATGGCGGCCCAGTAACACGCCGGGCCGTTTCCAGTGCCATTGGCGTTCTCCTCCAAGTTGCCGCTGATGTCGGTCCAGTTCACACCGGCATCCGTCGTGTGCCACACGCTCTTCACGCCGTAGTTGCTGAAGGTGAGCATCCATTCATCGCCGTTGTGATCGTTGGGTGCCACGCAGCTCACATAGCCTGCCGGCCAAGCCGGCCAATCGATCTGTGTGCGCGTGGGTGTGGCGGTGTCCAAACTGTCCAACAGGTAGAAGCGGCCCGTGCTGGTGCCATAGCCCAAGCGGTTGCTGCGCGCGGCGCTGATGTCGAGACAGGTCACGCGCACGGCAATGGGCAACTGGGCTTCAACGATGTTGGTCCAGCCGCTCGTCGATGCGGTGTACCAGTTGTCGTTCACGGAGATCGTGTCAAGGTCGTTGCGCGTCCACACCTTATTGGCGGAAGGCCAGTAGATGCGGTTGTTGTTCCACGGATCGAGCACCAACGGATTGATGAAGTTGTATCCGCTCGCGCCGTCGGGGTCGATGCGCTCGTAACCGGTTATGGTGCCATTCGCATCCACCGACTTCTTGTAGAGACGTCCCTGTTGGCTGCTGGTCAGGATCCAGTTGCCATTGCCCTGTGGCAACGCGCCGTACGCCCCATCATCCTGGTGAACATATTTCCAATCCTGATTGGGCTGGTCGTCGAGCGCCAAGAACATTCCATTGTCCTGCAAGCCGCCGAGGATCTTGTTGTCCGTGCCGTTGTCGGTGATGTGTACCGTGTAGAACTGGCTACTGATGTACGTGGTGTTGAGGTCCGTCCACGACACGCTGTCGGCGAGGCAATCGTCGGTGCGGTGCACGCCGCCGTCGCTGCCGGTGTACAGCATGTTGGGGTTCGTCGGGCTGAAGGTCACCCAATGCTGGTCCGGGTGGTGGTTCGGGTACACATAGCTCTTCGGGTCGGCGGTGTTGCAACGGTATCCTCCCACCCACGTGGTGCTGTCGGGTGAACGGAACGCGTTGGTGCTACGCCACAAGTTGGTGCCGCCGATAAAGAGCACATTGGTATCGGCAGGGTGCACACCGATCGACATGTCGTAGCTCGTCTGCGTATTGATGTACCCGAAGTCGAAGGTGAAGTAGCCGGTACAGGAACCGTTGGGAAGATTGCTGCTGCGGTTCGTCCACACGCCACCGGCGCCGGTGCCGTCGCCGCTCACATAGGTGTACTTCCACAGTGAATGGCCGTGTACGCCGGCAGCGGGTGTTTCGCTGAAGAAGTAGACCGTGTTCTCGTTGCTGGGGTCAATGGCCAACACGGTGCGTTCCAAGTTGGCGGTGAAGCCGACCGGTGATATCTCCACCCAGTTGAGCCCATCGGTGCTGCGCCAGAAACCTTCGCTTGCCGTGGTGTTGCCGATAGCGGCGTAGTACACGCCTGTGGTGGTCACCCGCACTTCGGTGTACAAGGATGTTTGCGTGCTGGCGGTATCGAGACCAAGCACCGCATGCCACGATGCGCCACCGTTGTTGCTGCGGAAGATGCCATCGAAGACGGCTGCCAGCACAACATCGCTGTCGTTGCGGGTGGGGTCCACCACAATGCTGTTCACCTGCTTGAAACTGCCTTTGCGGTTGTAGACCTGGTGATCGCCTGCAATGGTGCTGGCAAGGTGTGTCCAGCTCTGTCCGCCATCGGTGCTTTTGAACATGCCGTCGCCGGCCAGCAGCGCACTGAAGCTGGTGCCGCTCACCACGCCGTAGTTCTCGCCGGTACCGGCGTACCACTCGTTCTCGTGCCCTGTGCGCGGGTCTTGCGCCAAGCTGCTGATACCCGCCATGGCATCATTGGGACTGGTGCGCGTCCAAGTGGTTCCGCCATCGATGCTACGCCATAAACCACCGGTAACACTTCCGGCCACGAGCACTTGGTCGTTGGTGCGATCCACCAACACGGCGCGCGTGCGGCCACCACGGTTGCGCGGTCCGCGCCATGTCCAATTGAGGCCCTTGGCCTCACCGCGGTTCGGCAGTGTTGCCGCGAAGGCGAGTTCCTTCCGTCTGATATCGGCGGGCACGAGACCGGTCGCGGGATCCATGGTGCGCTCGTGGTTCCAAGCGACCAAGCCGTTGGGGTCATCGGCGCTGCCGTTGCCCATGGGGCTGCCACTATCCTTTGGGGGAACGGCACTGAAGTGCACGACAGCGAACAACGAGGCGAAGAAGAACGCGATGATCAGGGAGCAGGCGTGGCATGCACAGGGCTTTGCGCCGAATGTACGGGCAGGGGAATGTGTTCCACATGGTGCCTTCCCAGCACTTCGCCTACGTTCCCTCGATCCTATCCCCGTTCCCTCGATGGTGCGTTGCCTACACCACACCGCGGGGTTACTTCGATCGGCCGACGAAAACCTAACACCTCCCTTCGCTATGCGCATGTCCATCACCGCTTCCCTGCTTGTGCTGATCACGCTTCCGCTCAATGCTTTCCCACAAGCGACGGGAGACCTGCCCACCGCGCACGAAACAGGCTTCATGGAGAACAAAGGCCAGCTGCACGACCAAGCGGGCAAACCCGTGCCGCATGTGCGCTACCTGCTGAACGGCCCCGGCCTCAGCGTGCAACTGCGCGACGATGGCTTCAGCTACGACACATGGGTCGTGGAAGAACCGGCGGAGGAAACACCCCGCACGATCGATCCATCCGTTGACCGGCCGATGCCCGCAGAGCGCACCTACCGATACCACCGCATCGACATCTCGTTCGTTGGTGCTTCGCCAACACGCGCATTGTTGCAGCGGACCCCTTCAACGACTATTTCAACTACTACACGCAGGGTACGCCCGAGGCCGGTGCTGTGCGTGCAACACTTCCGCACGGTGGAATACTTGGACATCGTCCCCGGCATCGATGTGCGTTTTCAGTTGAGCGAGGGCACCGCATCAATGGAATACGACTTCGTGGTGCATCCCGGTGCCGACATGAGCGCCATCCGCATGCGGCACAGCGGCGCTGAAGCAACGTTGGACGAGCGCGGTGTGCTCGTCTTCAACACGGCCTTCGGCGAACTGGTCGAAACGCTTCCCGCCAGTTGGCACGAGATGGGCCGCGAACGCAAAAGCGCTCCGGTGAAGTGGACAAGTAACACCGATGGCACGATCGGCTTCGCTCCGGCGGATGGTTTTGTGGCGCGCGCGAACGCAACACTGGTGATCGACCCTGTGCCCACGGTCATGTGGAGCACGATGTACGGTGCCGAAGGTCTGGACAACTTCCAAGGTGTGGCCATTGATGTGAACGGCAACGCGTTGGCCAGCGGCAATGCACAGTCCGTTGCGGCCATTGCCACCAGCGGTGCGCACCAGACCACGTTACTCGGTGGATCGGATGCCATGTTGGTGAAATTCGATGCAGCCGGTATGCGGCTCTGGGGCACCTATATGGGCGGCACCAGCAGCGACCACTCGACATCCGTAACGACCGACGCCAGCGCGAACATCTACATCTGCGGAGGCACCAGCAGCACAACGGGCATCGCTACGGCAGGCGCGCATCAACCAACGAAAAGCTCTGTCAGCGATGGCTTCCTGGTGAAGTTCAACACCAACGGTGTGCGACTATGGGGCACGTACTATGGTGGGACAGGAAGCGATTATGCCCGCGATGTGCAGTGCGATGGTGCCGGATACCCTGTGATAGTGGGCACTACTGAAAGCCTCACGGGCATTGCCAGTGCTGGTGCTGCCGACATATCCTACGGAGGTAACGGCGATGCCTTCGTTGCGAAGTTGAGTCCGAGCGGGGTACGTCAGTGGGCCACGTACGCGGGCGGGAGCCAAGCGGACAGCGGCGTCGGCACCAGCAACGATGGTACGTTCATCTATCTGGTGGGCAGCACCGCATCACCGTCGGGTATTGCGACCAGCGGAACACACCAACCCACCAAAAGCGGTGGCACCGATGGCTACTTGGTGAAGTACAGCGGGCTGGGTGCGAAGTCATGGGGCACCTACTACGGCGGCCCGGCCGACGATTTTATGATCGCCTGTTTGGCGGAGCCATCCACTGGACGCATTTACATCTGTGGCGGTACGCTGTCCTCATCGGGAATTGCCACTGCTGGCAGCCACGATGCGAGCTATAACGGAACTTCCACCGCGGGCGATGGCATGCTTGCCAAGATCGACAACTATGGCTTGCGCGAGTGGGGCACTTACTACGGCGGTGCGGACCAGGACTGGTGCGAGGATATTGCCATGGGCTACACCGGTCGCATCTATGTATCGGGTTTCACTGAATCGCCAACGGGCATTGCAACAGCTGATGGTGTACAGCCAACCCTCACGAATAGTGCTTCGGCCTTCCTCACGCGTTTCACTACTGCTGGCGCCCGCATATGGGGAACGTACTTCAATAGCAACACCAATTGGATGTGGGCGCGTTGCGCGGCGCGGAACAGCATAGTGCTGCTGGGCGGCGATACTCGTGCGCAGACCAACACCACAGCGGGTTGCCATCAACCCAACTATGGTGGTGGCGGTTTCGATGCCTACTTGGTACGTTTCAGCGATCCGCTCTTCCTGCTCTCGCCGATACAACCGCGCACCGAGCAAGCCATCTTAAAGGGAGCCGATGGCTCGTTGCTGCTGCAACCGACGGCAGCATCCGTGGTAGAGTCAGCAGAAGTACGACTGATGGACATCGGCGGACGCGTGCTCGGCTCTTGGACTTGGGCGAACAGCAGCGCACCCTATCGTCTCGACCTGTCCGGTGCAGCGCCAGGTGTGTACATGATCGTTGTTGACGCGGACGGAGAACGGCGAACCGCGAGAGTTGTGCAGGAGTAATGATCACTCCTTCCGCTCCAGCCGGAAGCCCGCTTTCCCAATGTCTTCCCAGAAGCCCGGGTAGCTTTTCGTTACCACTCCGGGATCTTCGATGGTGACCTGTTCGCAGACCAACGAGAGCGGAGCCAAGGCCATGGCCATGCGGTGATCGCCACGCGGGTTGAAGGTGAACGAACGGTCGGCCAAGGCAGCGATCAACTCGGTGGTCGATGCCAATTCGAACCAGCCCGGTCCTGATGTGCAGGGAATGCCGAGCTGGCCCAGCGCATCGCTGATGCCCGCGATACGATCACTCTCCTTCAGCGGCAGGCTATCGAGGCCGGTGAACCGCGCACTGCGGCCCAGCATGGCCTGCGTAATGGCGAGCATGGGAAAGATGTCAGGTGTGTACATCAGGTCGAAGGTGTACTGCCCTTCGCGCACCGGGCGCATGGTGCGGTGCACGAGCGTGGTGTACAACGTGTCGGGACCGATCCATCGTCAACCCAGTCAGCGGTTTCCACTTCGTCCTTCAGCAAATAGCGGATGGCTTCATCGCCTTGGAAGCTGTCCTGATCCAGGTGGTTCAGCGTGGCACGCGCACCGGGCGCCGTGGCAATGATCTGGTAGATGAACGATGCCGCGCTCCAGTCGGTAGGTATGCTGAACGGCTCTTCTGGGAACGAGTACCCACCGTTCTCCGCTGCCACGTGGCGGTGGGGCTGGAAGCCCATGCTGCTGTCGGCATTGAACTGCTTCATGATGATCATCGTCATCATGATGTAGGGTTCGGAAAGTCGCGGGCCGTGCCAATGGATCAGGATCCCATTCTCCATCATCGGCCCGATCATCATCAGCGCACTGATGAACTGGCTGCTGGCCGGGGTGTCCATCGTCACTTCGCCACCGGCCAGCTTCCGGCCACGCACGCGGTAGCCTTCGGGCACTTGTTCGATATCGGCACCGAGCTGGCGCAAGGCATCCACCAACGCTTGGTGTGGCCGCTCCAGCAAACGTGCATCCCCGGTGAGGATGTGTTCCTCGCCATCGCGGATAGCGGCCCAAGCCAAGAGGAAGCGGAACGTGGTGCCGCCCATGCCGCAGTGCATCACGTGCGGACGTTCATCGAGCAGTCGCTTCAAAGTGGCGCTGTCATCGCCTGTGGGAAAATCCTTCAATTCGAACGGTTCGTCCTCATCCATCTTGCGCGGGCCCAGCGGCACCGCCATGCTGGCAATGATGGCCGCGCGCGCAGCCACGCTCTTGCTGCGCGGCAACGCAACGAGCATATTGATACGGTCGGCGGGCTTACGGACGGTTATGGAGGGCATTGTGCGCGACGAGGTGACGGTAGTGCTCGATGGCTTCGCTCAGTTGGGTGGAACTCACCTCCACATCCACGACGGCTTCGCCGATGCTCTTGAGCAACGTGATCCGGGTGCTGCCCTCGCGGTTCTTTTTGTCGTTGCGCATCAAGGCCACGATGCGGTGATGATCGGAAGCCATGAGCGGATAGGGCTTGTAGAGCGAAAGGATATGCTCCGAGATCCTCTCCATGCTTGCGCGATCGAGCAACCCGCGCTTCCAACTGAGCCAGCTTTCGGCGATCATGCCCAAGGCCACCGCCTCGCCGTGCAGCAACGTGCGTTGGCCGCTTTCCCAGCTATGCGCTTCGAGTGCATGACCGATGGTATGGCCGAAGTTGAGCTTCTTCCGATCGCCGTTCTCGTGCATGTCCTTGGTAACCACCTCGGCTTTCAGTGCGATACTGCGCAGGATCAATCCGGCCAGGGCATCCATGTCGTGCAAGGGGGCAGTGCGCACATCGTTCCAGTGATCAGCATCCAACGCAAGACCATGCTTGATCATTTCGGCGACGCCGTTCAACAACTCACGTTTGCCCAAGGTGCGCAGGAAGGGAACATGCACATACACGCCCATCGGCGGCTCGAAGGAGCCAACGGCGTTCTTCACGCCACCGAGGTCGATACCGCTCTTGCCACCGATCGCAGCATCGCACATGCCCATGAGCGTGGTGGGGACGTGCACGCAGCGGATGCCGCGTTTGTAGGCACCGGCAATGAACCCACCGAGATCCGTCACCACCCCGCCGCCGAGGTTCAACAGCACCGCACTGCGGTCCGCTTCCGCCGTGAGCAAATGCTCCCACACGGCCCTGCATGTTTCGAGGCTCTTGGACTGTTCGCCACTAGGCACCTCGATGGTGCTTGAATTGCGCAAGCCGTCCAGCTGGCCGAGAAGTTCCGGGAGGCATAACCGCAACGTGTTCTCATCACCGAGCACGAAGACGCGGACGCCTTCCGGCTCCTGCTTCAGCCGTGCGCCGAGCGCTGCCAAGCTGCCTGCACCCACATACACGGGGTGTTCAGCGGCCCACAGTTCAACGGGTCTTGCACGTTTCGGCATGCTTCTACATTTGGCCGCCCCCAGCAATTGGGCAGCGTTCAAAGGAAAGGAACCCGATGCCACCACCGGCCACCGCCGCTCCGCCACAGCAACTTCCCGACCTGCGCGACACGCGCACAGCGTTCGCGCACAAAAGCAACGCTGAACTATGGCGGGCGTACTGGCTGTTCAAGGTCATCGGCAATCCGACGGTAAGCGGTATCGGTGGCAAGCTCATGCAGTTCGCATTGAACCTGCGCCTACCGGTGAAGGGACTGATCGAGGGCACCATCTTCAGCCAGTTCTGCGGTGGGGAGACGATCGAGGAAAGTCTCGGCACCGCCACTAGGCTGGCACAGAGCGGCGTAGGCACCATCCTCGATTACAGCGTGGAAGGCAAAGACGGCGACGAAGCTGCGCTTGATCACACGGTAGAAGAAACAGTGCGCACGATCGGTATCGCACGAGAACGCAATGACATTCCCTTCTGCGTGTTCAAACCGACAGGTATCGGTCGCTTGGACATTTGGGCGCGCATGAGCGATGGCCGCATACTGAGCAACACCGAGCGCGAGGAATGGCTACGCGTCGTGAAGCGGATGGAGACGATCTGCCGAACGGCAGCGGACGCGAACGTGCGCATACTCGTGGACGCTGAGGAGAGCTGGATGCAGCCCGCCATCGATGACATCACCGATCGCATGATGGCGCAGCACAACCGCGCGCGCGCCATCGTCTACAACACGGTGCAGCATTACCGGCACGATCGCCTGGACTTCCTAAAGGCGAGCTTCGCGAAGGCCGAACAAGGCCACTACATGTTGGGGGTGAAGCTCGTGCGCGGTGCTTACATGGAAAAGGAACGGGCGCGCGCTGTTGAACTCGGCTATCGCGATCCGATACACGCCGACAAAACTTCCGTTGACAAGGACTACGATGAAGCACTGCGCTTCACTGCCGAACATATCGATCGCATCAGCGTGGTGGTAGGCACGCACAACGAGGACAGCACGTTGCTCATGGCCAAACTCATGGGCGAGCGCAACATCGCGCGCAACGATGACCGCATCTGTTTCGCACAGCTGCTCGGCATGAGCGACAATCTGAGCTTCAATATGGCGGCCGCTGGTTACCGCGTGGCGAAGTATGTGCCTTACGGTCCCGTGCGCGAAGTGATGCCTTACCTGCTACGGCGCGCTGCGGAGAACACCAGCGCGCGCGGACAAAGTGGCCGGGAGCTGACGTTGATCGCCTTGGAGCGCAAGCGAAGGAAAGCGTAGCCTAGGCTCGGGCCGGTCCCTCAGCTGTTCCGTTCTATCGCTGCGCTATTCCCACCAGCGTCGCCATGCTGTCAATGCGGAAGTCCTCCAAAACCAACACCTTCAACCGTGCAGGTTTACCTGCCAGCGAAACATCCACTGTATAAGTAAGGCTGTCCCCATGGCGCCGCGTTTCCTTCAGGATCACTTCGCCATTGGCAACGCTTGCACGCACATTGTCGATGGTGGTCGGCCAGCTGGCTATGGAACTGCTGGCTTCCGGCGTGCTCTTCACCAAAGTCTCCTTCAGGCGGAGCTTGATGCGGGCCTCGGGCATCCATGCACCGCTGGTGATGCGCTCACCGAAAAAGAACCAAGCGGCAACACCACCGATGAGCAGGCCAATGATGAAGAGGCGTATGCGCCGAGCGAGGTTCATGCAGCGGTGAGACAGTGAAGCCGGGTAGCAGTGAAGCAGTTTGGCAGTGAAGTGGCGGGCGTTGTAGCAGCTGAGCAGATACCGATGACCGAGGGGTGGTGCAATACGAGCTGGCAACCAACAGTGCGCAGCTCAGAAAGCGGCGAGCAGCATATTGAGGTCCTTGTACTCCAACTTGAACGCCTCGCTGAGGACTTCGCTGGTGAGGGAACCGTTGTACAAATAGACGCCATGGCGCAAGCCGAGATCCTTCTTGATCAATTCTTCGAAGCCGCCACCGTCGCCCATGCTCAGGAGCATCGGGCTGAAGATGTTGCTGAGCGCATAGCTGGCGGTACGCGGCACCCGGCTGGCGATGTTCGGTACGCAGTAGTGGATCATGCCGTATTCCTTGAACACCGGATCGGTGTGCGTGGTAACGCGACTGGTCTCGAAGCAGCCGCCGCGGTCGATGCTGACATCCACGATCACGGCACCGGTCTTCATATCGCGCACCATATCGCTGGTTACCACCATGGGCGTGCGGCCGTGCTCCGGGCGTAAGGCACCGATCACCACGTCGGCCTTGGTCAGTGCATGTTTCAGTTCATCGGGCTGGATCACACTGGTGTAAATCCGCGTGGCCAGATCGCTCTGCATGCGCCGCAGTCGGTAAATGCTCTTGTCGAACACCTTCACACTTGCACCAAGACCCAACGCGGCACGTGTGGCGAACTCGCCAACTGTACCAGCACCCAGGATCACGACTTCAGCAGGAGCCACACCGCTGATGCCGCCAAGCATCAGGCCCGGGCCGCCCTTGTCGGTGCCCATGTACTCGCTGGCGATGAGGATCGAGGTGTTGCCCGCGATCTCGCCCATGGCACGGATGATCGTGTAGATGCCCTGCCGGTCTTTGATGAAGTCCCACGCCACGGCGTGCACGCGCTTCTTCATCATCAGTTTCAATGCATCCTGCGGTTGCACGGTCAGTTGCAATGCGGAAATGAGCAACTGCTTGGGCCGCAACATCTCGATCTCGGCGATGCTCGCAGGCGCCACCTTGAGGATGATATCGGCCTTGAACACTTCCAGCGGGCTGTCCACCAGCATGGCGCCCGCCTCGGTGTAATCGCTGTCCTGGAACTGCACGGCATTGCCGGCTCCCCGCTCCACTACCACATCGTGGCCTCGCCCCGTGAGCACGGCAACGGCAGCGGGTGTCAATGGCACACGGTGCTCCTGGAATGCGACTTCCTTGGGAATGCCGATGTACAGATTCTGCTTTCTGCGTTTCGTGGCGACAGCCTGCTCCTGCGGGAGCATGGCCATTTCACTCGCCAACTGCCTGATGATCTCGCTGTGGGCTGTCATGATCGGAGGGTCAAGATACGCTCCTCCCCGTTGATCACCATGTCGATGTATACCGTCCCCGGTGGCAGCAGGTCTGCGGCCAGTTCGGGCCATTCCACGAAGCAGTAGGCATCGCTGTCCACGTACTCCGTGAAACCGATGCCCTCCAATTCACGCGCATCCCGCAGACGGTACAGGTCGAAGTGGTAAACCGGGCCGTGTTCAATGCTCCAGTACTCGTTCACAATGGCGAAGCTGGGGCTGCTGGTACTGTCTTTCACACCGAGCGCTTGGCAGAAGCTTTTGATCAGTGTGGTTTTTCCGGCGCCCAATTCACCGCGCAGGGCGAAGACGCGGGCTTCGGGCTGGCGTTTTAGGATCTCGGAGGCAACAGTGGAAGCCTCCGATGGGGAGCGTAGGGTAAGCGTCATGAACGGGAGGGCGAAGATGTCACGGAGAGGTGCAAGGAAGGTCAGCCACCCGGTACACTCCGAAGGCATCGCCCTGAAGAGCGCAGCACAACATACTGGTTCAACCCAAGGCGCAAACGCAAACAGCAAGCGCATTCCTCAGCGCCCTCCGCGCCTCCGCGTGAAAACGCTCTACCTCGGCGTCAAATACGCCACGGGCACCATCATCTCCTCCATACTGATACCGCCGTGCTGGAAGGTGTTGCGGTAGTAGTTGACGAAGTGGTTGTAGTTGTTGGGGTACACGAAGTAGAAGTCCTTCTTCGTGAAGACATACACCGTGCTGACGTTGGTGCGCGGCAGGAAGGCCTTGGCGGGATCCTTGATCGCCAAGACATCGCGCGGCTCGTAGGTGAGGTTCTTGCCGTGCTTGTAGCGCAGGTTGCTGGTGGTGTTGCGATCGCCCACCACTTTGCTGGGCTCCGTAACACGCACGGTGCCGTGGTCGGTGCAGATCACCACGCGGCCGCCGCGCTCTGCGATCCCTTTCAGGATATCGAACAACGGGCTATGCTCGAACCAGCTTTTGGTGATGCTGCGGTACGCGGCTTCGTCCTCGGCCAGTTCGCGGATCACCTCCATCTCGGTGCGCGCATGGCTCAGCATGTCCACAAAATTGTAGACGATGGCGTTGAGGCCATTGCCCATCAAGTTGTCCAGCGTGTCGGCCAGTTTGCGGCCAGCAGCCAGATTCGTGATCTTATGGTAGCTGAACTTGATGTTCTTGCCTAAGCGCTTCAACTGATCGCCGAGGAACTCTTCCTCGTGGGCATTCTTGCTGCCCTCCTCCTCTTCGCCGATCCACTTTCCCGGGAAACGCTTTTCGATCTCGCTCGGCATTACACCGGCGAAGAGCGCGTTGCGTGCGTATTGCGTTGCTGTGGGCAGGATGCTGAAGAACACGTCCTGCTCCTCGGTGCGGTAGTACTGGTTGAGGATGGGCTCCAGGATGCGCCATTGATCCAAGCGCAGGTTGTCGATGAGCACCATGAAGAGCGGCTGGCCGTCCTTGAGGTGCGGTGCGACTTTCGTGCGGAAGAGCTGGTGGCTCTGCAGCGGGATGTCCTGACCCTTGCCGTTCACCCAATCCACGTAACGATCGCCCACGTAGCGGCTGAACACGTCGTTCGCTTCCTTCCATTGGCTGCGCAGGATCTCGGCCATGCCGGGGTCCTGACTGCCTTGCAATTCAAGTTCCCATCTGATCAGGTCGCTGTACAGTTCTTTCCATTCCTGCACCGTCAACCGGTCGCTGATGCGCATGCTCAACTGCCCGAACTGCCGCTGGTAATCGGTGTTCGTTTTCTCGCTCACCAGCCGCCGTCCATCGATGTGCTTCTTGAGGGCGAGCAGGATCTGGTTCGGGTTCACCGGCTTGATCAGGTAATCGCTGATCTTGCTGCCTATCGCATCCTCCATGATGTGTTCCTCCTCGCTCTTGGTGATCATCACCACGGGCGTTTGCGGGGCAAAGGCTTTGATCTTGGTGAGCGTTTCGAGACCGGTGAGGCCGGGCATGTTCTCATCGAGCAGTATGGCGCCGTACTCCTTCCCTTTCACCTTCTCCACCGCGTCGATGCCGTTGTTCACGGTATCAACGATGTAGCCTTTCTCTTGCAGGAACAGTACGTGCGGGCGCAGGAGATCGATCTCGTCGTCGGCCCACAGGATGGAAACACTCATAGCGGTTGTAAAGGAGTTCGTGAGAAGCAGGAACGCACAATTGGTGGTTCTGGTCTGCGAGGGGGTGAAGGTAGAGGGCATGGAAGCCTGTGTGCGATCACCCGGTCTGGCATCCAGAAGAAGCGCGGAGCGAGATGAAGGATCTCTCAGCAGCAATGACAGTGGCATGCATCGACCTCCACGGCGCAGTTCTGAAAGATCCTTCCTCGAAGACTCGTCGGGATGACAGACTGATGGAATAGGTGCCCGCTGGGTATCATCTTCGCCCCGCCCCCGACGCGTCGGGATGAAACACATGCGCCGCAAGATCCTCAACGATCCCATCTACGGGTTCATCACCGTGCCCGATGCAACGGTGTTGCGGCTCATCGACCATCCTTGGTTCCAGAGGTTGCGCTACATCAAGCAGTTGGGTCTCTCACACCTCGTGTATCCGGGGGCCTTGCACACACGTTTCCACCATGCGTTGGGCGCCATGCACCTGATGGGGCAGGCCATTGAAACGCTGCGCAGCAAGGGGCACGCGATCACTGATGATGAAGCTCAGGGCGCTGCGATCGCCATCCTGCTGCACGATGTTGGCCACGGGCCGTTCAGTCATGCGCTCGAGAGCAGCTTGGTGGATGGTATCGACCACGAGGAGGTTAGTGCCTTGGTGATGGATGCGTTGAACAACGAACTCGATGGAGCGCTAACGACCGGTCTGGCCATTTTCCGCGACCAGCACCCCAAGCACTTCCTTCACCAGTTGGTGAGCAGTCAGTTGGACGTGGACCGCATGGATTACCTGAACCGCGACAGCTTCTACACGGGCGTAAGCGAAGGGGTGATCGGCGGCGACCGCATCATCAAGATGCTGGAGGTGGTGCACGACGCCAGCCTCGACACGCGCAAGAGCCGACTGGTGGTGGAGGAAAAAGCGATCTACAGCATCGAGAAGTTCATTGTGGCACGGCGCCTCATGTACTGGCAGGTGTATCTGCACAAGACCGTGGTAAGCGCCGAGGTGATGCTGGTGGAAGCGCTGAAACGGGCAAAGACATTGGTCGCAGGTGGCGAGCCGCTCTTCGCTTCACCCGCTCTGCAGCGCTTCTTATCCAAACCACACGGTCGCGACGACTTCCGCGATCCCGAAGTGCTCAAGGACTTCCTGCGTTTGGACGATCACGACATCATGGGGGCGGTGAAGGTGTGGGCCGAGCATCGCGACAAGTCGCTGAGTATGCTGTGCAGCGACATCGTGCAACGGCGCACGTTCAAGATCGCCTTGCAAAGCAACCCATGGCCCGATGAAGTGGTCGCCGCCAAACGCATAGCGGTCGCCAAGCAACTCGGCGTTCCAGCTGACCAGGCCGAGCACTTCTTACTCACCGGGCGCATCGTCAATAATGCCTACGACACAATCACCGATCGTATTGAGCTGCTGTACAAAGACGGCACCGTGCGCGACATCGCCGAGGCGAGCGACAACTTGGGGATCGCCGCGCTGAGCACACCCGTGGAGAAATGGTACTTGGCTTGGCCGAGGGGGTTGGGGCAGGCCTGAAACCGAAGAACGGATCCAGCGAGTGACGGCTGGTTGGGCCGAGCGGTGCAGGCAACCACACCTGTGCTACTTTGGCGGAACAAACCAACGCACATGAGAACAACCGCTACCCTCTTTTCAGCCATGCTTGTTGCCGGTGCTAGTGCACAGTGCAACCTCGCCATTGCATCGTTGAGCACTGTCATCACCACGGCAGGTCCTCTCGTATCGGCCAACAACGAAGCCTTCTGGGTCTGCCCCGGCGCTTCGCCAACTTTCAGCGGTACGGGCAACACCATCGCCATCGAGAACGGCGCCATTGTGTCCATCACGGGCGATGACAATACCGTTTCCGCGAAAACCTTCTTGGGCGTGGCCGGGGACAACAACACGATCTACACCACGGATGCATCGTTGGTGCTCGACCAAGGCACGGGCAACACCATCATCCAGTGCGCAAGCGTGGTGTTCGATTACACCAATGCTCCCTCCAACGGCTGCGCAGTGGGCATCGAGGAAGAAGCGGCGCTGGTGCAAGTGCAGCTGCTACCTAACCCCGTGCAGGATCTCCTGACCGTTACCAGCGGTAACAGCACCATCCAGAGTGTGCAGGTAGTAGATATGGCCGGACGTGTAGCGCTGAACTTTGCCGGCAACACGCAAATGGCCATTGATGTTGCAGTGCTACCCGCAGGCATCTACGTGGTACAAGTGTTCACCAACAACGGCATCGCTGTGCGCCGTGTGGTGAAGGGCTGATCCCGAGTTGCTTCTTGGCGAACGTC
The DNA here is from genome assembly GCA_016703005.1 of Flavobacteriales bacterium. GTDB lineage: Bacteria > Bacteroidota > Bacteroidia > Flavobacteriales_F > PHOS-HE28 > PHOS-HE28. Next base: position 153,527 of record JADJCX010000034.1, on the reverse strand, counting down.
CCGACCAAGTCGGGACGTTCGTGTTTTGTAGCGGACCTGCAAGCGAGCGTTCGCCTGTGCAACTTGGCGCCCTGAATTCATCCTGCTCCATGGCAAAGACCATCCTCATCACCGGCGCGACCAGCGGTTTCGGCGAAGCCAGCGCCCGCCGCTTTGCTGCCGAAGGTTGGCGCGTTATCATCACAGGCAGGAGGCGCGACCGTCTCGACGCGTTGCAGCGCGAACTCGAAGGGTTACACGGCACTGTAGAGCGAGGCCATGTGGCGCATGTGTTGCGTTTCGACGTGCGCGACCGTGCGGCAGTTGATGCCGCTATCGCTGGACTACCACCAGAGTGGAACACCATTGATGTGCTGCTGAACAACGCCGGACTTGCAGCAGGCTTAGCGCCGTTGCAGGAAGGCAGCGCAGATGATTGGGACCGCATGCTCGATACCAATGTGAAAGGCCTGTTGAACGTGAGCCGCGCGGTGATACCGGGGATGATCCTGCGCAAGAGCGGACACATCATCAATATCGGCAGCACGGCGGGCAAAGAGGTCTACGCCAAAGGCAATGTGTACTGCGCCAGCAAATTCGCGGTGGATGCACTGACCAAGGCCATGCGCATCGACTTGTTGGAACACGGCATCAAGGTGACGCAGATCGCTCCCGGTGCGGCCGAAACGGAATTCAGCGTTGTGCGCTTCAGCGGCGACGAAGACCGTGCGAAGCAGGTGTACAAAGGCTTCGACCCGTTGCGCGCGGAAGACATCGCGGACATTGTGCACTACGCGGCCACCCTGCCGTCGCATGTATGTATCAACGACCTTGTTGTAACACCTACCGCGCAAGCGAACAGTACGAACATTGTGAGGAGGTGAACAACCATTGAGCGGGGACGGTGCAGCCCCATCCCCATCCTCTCCTTTCTGCACCTAGCTTCGCCTCAAACATCCACACATCATGAATTCACCTTGGATAAAGATCCTCGTGTTCGGTCTCCTGTTCGCCATCGGGGGCTTTTTGATAGGGCGTAGTTGTGGCGGGCACTGCGGCAAGGGTGGGTGTGGTAGAGTAGCAAGCTGCCATGGCAATGCTACTTGCGCGCACGGCGAAGGCTGCACGAAAGAAGAATGCAAGAAGGGCGGTTCGTGCTACAAAGGCGGGCATGGAGAGGCCCATGGCGAAGGCAAAGCGTGTTGCAAAGGCGGACATGGCGAAGGACACGGCCACGGACACGGCGAGCACCACGGCGACACCGAAGTGCATACGATCATCGACGGTCTGAAGGCCTCGAACTTCCAAGGCGACACCACCATCACCGTGGATGGCGGAACGGTGAACGTGAAGCGCACCGGCGACCAGATGGAAGTGAAGGTGGAGATGAGCGATAGCACACGGGTTGTGGAGAAGACCTTGAGGTCGAGGTGCACTGACCTCGGGTGCTACCCTTCCATCACGATGCAGATTTTGCTCGAATGGCAACCGATCGACATCGATTGGGCCGATTTGCTGTTCCGGCTCATGTTGGTCGCCGTTCTCATACCGGTGCATTGGATCATGGTCAGGCTATACTTTTGGCAGGCCAGTAGGATGTTCGACCAGGGGCAAGAGTTGCGAGCACGTCATCCAAGGCTACCAAATTGGTTTACGCCAAGGAAGCCGAGCATGGAAAGAGAACGGATCAAATGGGGGATCCTGTGTGGGATAATGGCTCTCATGTTCCTGTTCGGTGTGGTGCCGTAAGGCGCACTATTCGCTCTGGACCATCGGCCTATCTTCGCCGCCGCCCGTACGGGCGATAGCGCGATAGCATGCAGTTCAGTGCCAGCCAGATAGCAGAACTCCTCGATGGCGAGGTGGATGGCGACGCACAGGTATTGGTAAGCGACCTCGCCAAGATCGAGGAGGGCAAAGCGGGTACGCTCACCTTTCTGGCGAATCCCAAGTACACGGAGTTCCTCTATTCCACCGGTGCGAGCATCGCGGTCGTTGAGCGCGACTTCCAGCCTTCGCAGCAATTACCCAAGCGGCTAACGCTGATCCGGGTTACGGATCCACGTGCATGCTTCAGCCGGTTGCTGAAGATGAACGAGGACCTGCAATACAACAAGAAGGGTATTGAACAACCGAGCTTCGTGAGCCCTAAGGCCAAGGTGGCCAGCGGCGCTTACGTGGGCGCCTTCACCTACATCGGCGATGGTGCGGTGATCGAGGATGGCGTTAAGATCTTCCCGCACTGCACCATCGGCGACGGGGTCCACATCGGCAAGAACACGCGGATCCATAGCGGTGTTCAGGTATACAACCGCTGTGTGATCGGTGCGGAGTGCATCATCCACAGTGGTGCCATCATCGGAGCCGACGGCTTCGGCTTCACTACCGATGCGAAAGGCGTTTATGAGAAGATGCCGCAGGTGGGCAACGTGGTGATCGAGGATGATGTGGAGATCGGTGCCAACACCACCATCGACCGCGCCACCATGGGCAGCACCGTGATCCGCAAAGGAGTTAAGCTGGACAACTTGATCCAGGTGGGCCACAACGTGGACATCGGTGCGCACACCGTGATCGCATCACAAACGGGCATCGCGGGCAGCACCAAGATCGGCAAGTACTGCATGATCGGAGGTCAGGTGGGCATCGTCGGGCACCTCACCATCGCCGACCAAGTGAAGATCGCGGCGCAGAGCGGCGTGGGTCACAGCATCACGGAAGTCGGGGCCACCGTGCAGGGAAGTCCCGCCTTCAACATCGGGGATTACAAACGCAGTTATGTTGTCTTCCGCAACTTGCCCGACCTGAAGAAGAAGCTCGACGAGATCGATCCCTAGGTACGGGCGATGTTAAAGTCGCCTCCACGCCCCCAAAGCTCCTCATGAACCCAGACAAGCAACATACGCTGAAAGGCAGCGCCACGGTGAAAGGCGTTGGACTGCACACCGGCGAGCCTGTTACACTGACACTTCGCCCGGCACCCATCGGCCACGGCTACAAATTCCAGCGCACCGACATTGAAGGTGAGCCCATTATCGCCGCCGATGCGGACTTGGTGGTGAGCACTGAACGCGGCACCACGTTGGGTAAAGGCGATGTACGGGTGAACACGACCGAGCATGTGCTCGCAGCGCTGTACGCATTGGGCGTCGACAACTGCTTGCTGCAATTGAGCGGCCCCGAAGTACCCATCATGGACGGCAGCGCGCTACCCTTCGTGCTGGCCATTGAAAGTGTTGGATTGGAAGAACAGAACGCCGCGCGCGATTGGTATGTGTTGAAGGAGCCCATCTGGTTCGAGACCAAGGAGAAGGGGACCGAAATGCTGGGCGTACCCACACCTGCGGGCGAGTTGCGCCTCACCGTGATGGTGGATTATAACAGCCCCGTCCTTGGTACCCAGCACGCGAGCATGTACCGGGCAGAGGAATTCAAAGACGAGATCGCACCGTGCCGCACGTTCGTCTTCCTGCGCGAGTTGGAGCAACTGGCCAAAGCCGGTCTCATCAAAGGCGGCGACCTCAACAACGCCATTGTGCTGGAGGATCGTGAAGGCACTACCAAGGATCAGCTGAAGGACCTGGCCAAGACATTGGGCCGCCCATACGAAGAAGTAGAGATCCGCCGCAACGGCGTGCTGAACACCACCGATCTGAAATTCTTCAATGAACCTGCACGCCACAAACTGCTCGATATCGTGGGTGATCTGGCACTGGTAGGTCGGCCGATCAAGGGGCATATCCTCGCTGCGCGTCCGGGCCATTTCGGCAACACAAGCTTTGCGAAACGCATCAAAGAGATGATGCGCGAAGAGCGCAAGGCCGCCGGGTTCTACTACGACGTTACCAAGGAGCCGCTCTACGACGTCAATGCGATCAGTCGCATGCTGCCGCACCGTTACCCTTTCCTGCTGATCGACAAGATCATGGAGATCACGGGCGACACCATTGTTGGCGTGAAGAACGTAACGATGAACGAACCCCAATTCACCGGCCACTTCCCCGGCAACCCCGTGATGCCCGGCGTTCTACAGCTTGAAGCCATGGCACAAGTGGGTGGCATCTTCGCGTTGAGCAAGGTTGAAGACCCTGAGAACTACACCACTTACTTCCTGAAGATCGACGGCGTGCGCTTCAAGCGAAAAGTGGTACCGGGCGACACGCTGGTGTTCCGTTTGGAATTGTTGACACCCATACGCCGAGGTATCGTGCACATGAAAGGTGTGGCGTATGTGGGAGGCCAACCAGCCGTTGAAGCCGAAATGATGGCGCAGATCGCGCGCGACAAAGCGCCGACCGAAGTTGCGCGGAAAGCAAACGTTGAAGCATGAGCATCAGCAAGCTTGCGTATGTGCATCCCGATGCGCGCATCGGCAAGGATGTGACGATCGAACCCTTTGCAACCGTGCAGGGCGACGTTGAAGTGGGCGAGGGTTCATGGATCGGCCCGAGCGCAGTGCTCATGGACGGCACCCGTATCGGGAAGAAGTGCCGCATTTTCCCCGGTGCCGTGATCGGGGCTATACCACAGGACCTGAAATTCAGCGGAGAGCGGACCACTGCCGAAGTCGGTGACGGCACTACTGTCCGCGAGTGCGTAACGATCCGACCGTGGCACGGCCGATCGGGAAAGGACCGCCGTTGGCAGCAACAGTTTGCTGATGGCCTATGTGCACTTGGCCCACGATTGCATCCTCGGCAACAACGTGGTGATCGCCAACAGCGTGAACCTTGCCGGCCATGTCACCATTGACGACTGGGCCATACTGGAAGGCAACGTGGCCGTGCAGCAGTTCATCCACATAGGCGCGCACAGCTTCATTGCGGGTGCATCGCTGGTGCGCAAGAACGTACCGCCTTTCGTGAAGGCAGCACGCGAGCCGCTCAGCTACATCGGCGTGAACGTGGTGGGTCTGCGCCGCCGCGGTTACAGCGATGAGGCCGTGGCCCGCATCGAGGACATCTACCGCGAGATCTTCGTGCGCAACACCAACGTTGATCGCGCCATTCAAAGCGTGGAACAGAGCATGCCCCGCAGCCCCGAGCGCGGGATCATCCTCGACTTCATCAACAACAGTCCGAAAGGCATTATGCGCGGGCTGGCGGAGTGAGGTACATGTGAAGATGTGGTGGATGTGCAGATGTGAAGATGTGACCGCCTGAGCAGCCTCCTCATTTCCACATCCACCACATTTCCACATTCACTCCCGGTGCGCATCCACCTACAAGCAGCCACCAAGTACTTCGGCCGCGAGGTCGTCTTCCGCGACCTGTCCCACACGTTCGACCGCGGCAGCCGCACCGCTATCCTTGGCCCCAACGGCAGTGGCAAAAGCACATTGCTGCAATGTGTTGCTGGCGCCCTCACCCTTTCGAAGGGAACGATCGCGCATGAACTGAGCGGACAGGTGCTGGACCAGGAACGGGTATACCGCCATATAAGCATCGCGGCGCCCTACCTCAACCTGTACGAAGACCTGAGCCTGCGGGAAGCGATCGATTTCCACGCGCGGTTCAAGCCCCTTCGATCGGGCGTGGACGTGCAAACATTGGCGCAAACAGCGATGCTCGGCCAGCACTTGGACAAGCCGGTGCGCAACTTCAGCAGCGGTATGAAGCAGCGCTTGAAACTGGCGCTGGCGATCCTGAGCGATACCCCCCTCCTATTGCTCGACGAGCCGACGAGCAACCTTGATGCAGCGGGTGCCGAGTGGTTCCAGCAATTGCTCTCCGCGCATGTGGATCAGCGCACGCTGCTGGTGGCCAGCAATAGGCAGGCGGCCGAAACTGCATTGTGTGCGCAGGCCGTGGAAGTCGAGAGGTGGAAGTGAACAAAAACAAAGGGCCCCTTTCGGAGCCCTCTGCATTCGGTCGTTCACGCCTCAGTCAACCGTGATCGCGGTAGCGAGGTTCTGCATCAGTGCAATGTTCACGGCCTCGCCACCCATGCCCATGGGTGTGGCAAGCGCGTCGATACCGGTCATGAGCACATCCACTTTCACCTCGACGTGCCTACTGATCGTTGCCCCTGCCGTGATGTCGGCGTGGTATTCGACCTCGTCCTCGCCAAGCAGTGCGTCCGTGGCACAGTGATATGAGAACGTGGGATCGCCAGCGTCCACAACACCGTCGCCATCGTCGTCAACGCGCCCTTCCACCAGCAGGAACTTGTAACCGGCTGCCGGGTTCCATGCCCAATGCATGCTCGGGTCGTTGAGCGGTGCCGCTGCCAGTGTGGGGTCGGCATGGTTGGTGGCACTGTCCAACCCAAGGCTGAAGTGCGCTTCATGGATATGTAGGCCAGTGACATCGCCGAGCGTATGCGTCACTTCCGGCGTAGCGCCGTCGAGCAGCAAGTGGGTATCGTGGAATTCGGCCACTTCGCCTCCTCCGTCGTCCACCAAGTGGATATCGCTGATGTAGAACTTGATCGCGCTGAACTGCACGGCATGCGCTGCGCCATCGGAATAGGTTGCATTCATGTCGAAGTCGTTCACGCCGTAGTGGAACCCGAATTCCATTTCGACCGTGGCCGTTGCCGCAGTACCTCCGTGATCATGGTCATCCGGTTCATCTTCGTCTTTCTTGCATGAAGTGCTGCCGAGCAGAAGTGCTGCGAGGAGCACACTGATGTTCTTCGTGTTCATTTTGTGTTGTTATTGTTGTTGTTGTTCAATAGGAATGTGAGACCAACGACCAGCCGGTCGTTGTTGGGCACCATAGCGCTGCCGATGTCGTTGACAACGGCGTGCTGCCAAGCACCGGTAAGCATCCATGATCGCCACCATACGCGAGCGCCGGCTTGCGCGAAAAGGGTGTTGCCGCCCGTACTCGTAATGCTCGACCCGTCCTGTTCATCCACCTTTGTGAATTCGCCATAACCACCGATGGATGGAGCGACCTGCGCTGCACCGAGCGACCAGATCCTGAACACCTCCAAGGTGCTGTTGAGCCCATGACCGAAACGGTATCCGCTTTCATGGACGCCGTTGATGCGGACCACGTTGCTCATGGCAAGACCGTTCCGGCCCTTGCGCACCGCATACTCCAGCGTAGCAAGCACATCCCACGTTCCGGTACCGGGTTGCAGATCATTGCCCACTTCATTGCCGTTGTATGCAAGGTCATCCTTGCCGAGCGGAAATTTCAAGCCGCCGCCCACCAGCAAACGGTGTACGGCGCGTTGCTCGTCGGATCCGTTCCTGGTGTTCACCAACTGGTAGCGGCCGATCAACATGGGGTCGCCCATGCCGTACATATCAGCGGTGCGGAAACCGTTCACGCTTTGGTACGTGTTCACCATAGGCACGCTCAGCAACAGCGACCAGCGCTGACGGATGCGCAGATCGGCACGCAGGTCCACGACTTGGAAAAGCTCGCTCACTTCGGCGGCTTCACCGTGGGCGGCATGTTCATCGCCGTGCTTGGCAACGCCTTCCGGAGCAAAGCTTCCCGAAAGCGTGCGCATCCTGTAGAAGAGACTGAACTGGTGCGTACGGTCCTGCGGCAACACATTGAGGTAGATGCCGCACACGTCGCACGCCCAGGTTTGCAGTGATAGCCATACGGCCACCACTGCGAAGTGTGTTCGTTTCATGTGTTGGGTTAAAGACTTGGAACCAAGCGGCCACGTAGGCCGCTGTCCGTCTCAACCCCAAGGCACCGGCTCAGCGGCAGCACGCTCACCGGCGGGCACCGCTTGCACAATGCGCGGCCAGTGCAGATCGATGCCTTCACCGAACACAGGCTCATCAGCACGATCAACGAACCACTCCGGCTGCACCTTCATGGGCAACGCTGGTGGCGCGTGTTGCGCGGCGGCTTCCTCGGCAGCGCGCAGTTGTTTCACCATGTGACACTCGCCGTGGCAGGTGCGCACGTCCGCAGCGCGTTCACGTTGCACGCAGAGTTCGCGTTCGATACGTTCGCGATCAACAATGAAATCGGCTATTATGAGGGCTGGCGCGAGCAGCTGGCCGATGTACAGGGCCAATAGCACGAGTTGGGCAGCACCACGCATCGGGGCGAAAATAGGACCAGCATGCGAACAAGAGGTGACCACCAACACCCCATTCTCTACACGTTCATCACCTTCGTCGCATGACGCACATCGAAGCCTATTTCCGCGGGGAAAAAGCCGAAAGCCTGCTCTTCCTCGCCATCGGCATAGCCGCCATCGCCTTTGCCGTGTTCGCATGGCTGAAGTGGAACGAGCCGTTCGTGAAAGGCATGGCGGTGCCACTGATCGTAATTGGACTGATACAGATGACCGTTGGCGGAACGGTGTTCGCGCGCACGGACAAGCAAGTGAGTGCACTGAACGCGCAGGCGGCGCATGACGCGCAGGCCTACCGCTCGGCCGAACTTCCCCGGATGGAGAAGGTGATGAAGAGCTTCACGGCCATCAAGTGGACCGAGATCGTGTTCGTACTCACTGGCATCGGGCTGCTCATGCTCACCTCTACCGACGGTTTCTGGAAGGGCCTCGGGCTGGGGTTGATGTTGCAAGGATCTGTCTCGCTGACCCTGGACGTGTTCGCCGAGAAACGTGGCGCGGAATACATCACCGCAGTGGAACAACTATCCGAATGAAACTTCCCGACTTTCTGCGGCTGCTGTTCAAAGGCCCCACGCCCAAGATGATGGCCGCACAACTGCGCCAGCCCAGTGGCATGCTGGCGAAGCGTGTGGGTGAGCGCATGAACGCCGCAAACCGTTTCCTCTACGATGCGACATGGCGCGCGCTGCAATTACGCGATGGCATGAGCGTATTGGAGATCGGCTTCGGCAATGGGCTTTTCTTCCCTGAACTCGCCGCGAAAGCCAAGGACCTGAAGCTGACAGGCCTCGACTTCAGCGAAGCGATGATGAAAGAAGCCAAAGCCCGGAACCCGGAATTGGTGAAGAACGGATCGCTGGCATTGCACTTCGGCAGCAGCGAGCACATGCCCTTCGCCGATGGATCCTTCGACCGGGTGTATTGTATCAACGTGGTGTACTTCTGGGAGGACCCCGCCGCCCACCTGCGCGAAGTGCAGCGAGTCCTCAGGCCCAGTGGACAGTTCATTGCCGCATTGCGCACCAAAGCCACTATGGAAACCATGGCCTTCACCCGATATGGTTTCACTAAGTACGAACAGGCCGAGTGGGAATCGGTTCTCCGTACCAACGGCTTCAACGTCATACACGCCGAACGTCTGCAAGAACCCGAGATCGAATTCGAGGGCGGGCGCTACACCCCAGAGTCGTTGGTGGTTGTTGCTGGATGAGTTGGGAGTCGTGAGTCGTGACTACTTCCCTCCCTGACTTCCCCCCGAATTGCCGTAGTGCCGGAACGGGCTACTTTCGCCGCCTCGAAAAAGAACCCTCTCCCATGGCCAATACCAACGACATCAGCGTAGGCACCTACATCCGCTTCAACGGCGACATCTGCCAGATGATGGAATGGCAGCACCGAACGCCCGGCAACCTGCGCGCTTTCTTCCAAGGCAAAATGCGCGTATTGCGCAACGGCAAACAGATCGAGAACCGTTTCCGCAGTGGTGAGGTGATCGAGGTGCTGCGCGTGGAGGTTCACGAACTGCAATACCTCTACCGCGAAGGCGACAATCTGGTGCTGATGAACCCCACCACCTTCGAGCAACTGTATGTGCCCGCCACCCTGTTGGGCGATGCCATGGGATTCATGAAAGAGGAGATGATCATGCAGATCGGCTTCGAGAGCGACGTGGCCATTTTCGCGCGCCCTCCCAAGCAGGTTGAACTGACCGTGACCAGCACCGAGCACGCTGTAAAGGCGACACTGCCAACAAAGTGATGAAGGCCGCCAAGTTGGAGACCGGTCACAGCATCATGGTCCCCCTCTTCGTGGAAGCCGGTACCGTAGTGCGTATCGACACGGAGACTGGCGAGTACCTGGACCGTGTGAAGGAGGTGAAGCGCTCGTAAGCCATTGCACCAGCGGTGCCGAAAACAAGTTCAAACAGCTTGAAGCCCCATGGTATTCCCATGGGGCTTCGTCCTTTTTCACGCGCGGATACCTTTAGCGCCAAGCCGCCAGGGCAATAGTCGGGGCGGCAGCAGATGGACCTGAAGCAACCCATGACCGCCGCTGAAGTGGCGCGGATGATAGACGGGCGCGTGATCGGCAACGCACAGCGCAGTGTTACGGGCATCAACGAGATGAACCGCGTGCGCGAAGGCGATCTGATCTTCGTGGACCACGAGAAGTACTACCGAAAGGCGTTGGAGAGCGCGGCCACCACCATCCTCATCAACAAGGAGGTGGAGGCACCTGAGGGCAAAGCGTTGATCGTGTGCAGCGATCCGTGCAGCGAGTACAACAAGTTGGTGCGTCATTTCATGCCGCGCCGCGCATGGGGCAGCGATACGCCCACCATCGGCGAGGGCAGCGAGATACACCCGAGCGTGGTGTTCGGCGCGAACGTTACCGTGGGGGCCGGGTGCTTGATCATGCCAGGCGTGGTGATCTATGAGAACACGACCATCGGCGACCGCGTGATCATCCACGCGAACAGTGTGATCGGCTGCGACGGTTTCTACTATAAAAAACGGCCGAGCGGCCACGAGAAGATGCCGCCGTGCGGCAGCGTGGTGATAGAGGACGACGTGGAGATCGGTGGCGGCTGCGTGGTGGATCGCGGTATCAGCAGCGAAACGCGCATCGGTGCAGGCACGAAGCTGGACAACATGGTACACATTGCGCACGATGTGGTGATCGGCAAGAACTGCCTGCTGGCGGCACAAGTCTCGGTAGCTGGTGCAACCACGCTCGGCGATGGTTGTACGATGTGGGGCCAAAGCGCATGCCCGCCCAAGATCACCTTGGGCAATAACACCACGATACTCGGCCAGAGCGCACCCATGAACTCCGCCGATGGCGGCAACTGGCTCGGTTCACCAGCGGTGGAAGCGCGCCAGAAGTTCCGCGAGATCGCACTGATCCGTCGCCTGCCGGAAGTCTTTGCCAAACTGGGGTTGTGACATGACGCGCTTGGACCGCATATCCGAACGGTTGAACTTGAAAGAGTTCCAGCTGAAGGCCTTGCTGGATGTTACCAAGGCGATCAACAACAACCTCGGCACGGCGGAGCTATTGCAGTTGTATGAGAGCATCATGCAAGAGCAGTTGGGCATCACGCGGCTCATGTTGTTCAAACGGGTGCAGGGCTGGGAACGGATCCTTGCCTTCGGCACAACGCCATCCGAGACCGAGCTCGACGCGGAACATCTTTTCGGACAGTTCACGGATATCTCGCTGATCGACATCCAGGGGCTGAGCGGCTTCGATCTGGCGGTGCCGGTCTTCCACAGGGAGCAACCTCTTGCGCTATTGCTGGTGGGCGACATCGACGAAGAGAGCCAGCGCATGAGCCCCACGGTGAAGCACCTGAACTTCATACAAACCCTCACGAACCTGATCGTGGTGGCCATGGAGAACAAGCGCATGGGCAAGCTGGCCTTGCAGCAGGAACGCGATCGCCGCGAGCTGGAACTGGCCGCCGAGATGCAAGGCATGCTCATCCCCAATGAGCTGCCGAACGATGATCTGCTGGAATGCGCCGCATGGTACCAGCCGCACCGCCAAGTGGGCGGCGATTACTACGACGTGATCCGCCAGGACAAGGACCGTGTGGTGTTGTGCGTGGCCGACGTGAGCGGCAAGGGGATCGCGGCTTCGTTGCTCGTGAGCAACTTCCAAGCAACGTTGCGGGCACTGGTGCAATACGCCGAGGGCGAAACACTGGAGAGCATGGTGCACGACCTGAACCACAAAGTGTTCAGCAACGCACGTGGCGAGCGCTTCATAACGCTCTTCATAGCCGAATGTGATCTGAGGTCGCGCACGATCAAGTACGTGAACGCCGGACACAATGCGCCCATCCTTACGACCGGCTCTTCGGCCCGTGAACTCACCGAAGGCGGGATCGGCTTGGGCATGATGCCCGCTCTTCCTTTCCTGAAAAGTGGCACGGCCGAACTACCACGGGGCTGCACGCTGTTGTGCTACACCGATGGTTTGGTGGAACAAGAGGATGCGCATGAGGAGCCCTTCGGTACCGCGCACCTGTTGGCCGCCCTGCGCGACTTCTCATCCACCGGTGCCTTGGCCGTGAATACGGCGATCACGGGAAAATTCGAGGCACATCGCAGCGGCCGTCCGTACTTGGACGATATCGCGTTGCTTACCTGCAAGTTCAAGTAGTCCGTTCGTCCACCGTACGCTTCGGGTGCCGGATATCGAGCACCACGATCATGGCGGTGCTGCCCCAGAAGAGCACACTGGCCTTGTCTGTATCCAAGTAGTTGTTCAGGACACCGTGCACGTAGTAGGTCACAAGACCGAAGAACGCTGCCCCCACCAGCATGCGGTCAAGACCGTGTGGAAGTCGCAACCAAAGACGCACGGCGGTGTTGCATACCACGGCCACCAGGATCACAATCAGCAGCATACCCAACAACCCCTGCTCGGCCATCGGTCCCAAGTACTCGCTGTGCGCGTTGCCCCCTGATCCGAAGTTGGTGCTGATGATCGTACGATCGCTGGAGGCTTGGAAGGGTGCGTATTCGAACATGTAAGTGCCCGGCCCGAAGCCGAAGACTGGACGCTCGGCGAACATCCGCACCGCGCTGTTCCAACGGTTCAGGCGTTCCAGGTTGCTGGCATCGCTGCTGATGTTACCAATGGAACTCACGTGCTCGGCCAGGTCATCACTGCTCTCGTCGCGATTGCGCTCCAACGTCATCGTCAGTTGGTCCTGGTAAATGAAATAGCCCACGAGCGAAGCAGCCGCTCCCGCGCCGACGAGCCATCCGGGTACACGCCATTTCATGATGAGGAAGACGCCGATGGCGGCCACGAGGCTCACCCACGCCGCGCGCGTGTACGAAAAGACGAGGCCGGCGGAAACCAATATCAGTAGCAGCAGCGCCACGCCTTTGCGCGTGCGCGACCAACCGGGCATGCGCACCGACACGACGCCGAACGGGATCATGAAGGCGAGGATGGCACCGTAGCTCGTGTGGTCCTTGAAGAACGGGCTCATCACCCAGTGGGCAGGGTCCTGCGCGAAACCATGTTGCGCGTGGTTCACCAAGGTGTACACGACCACGATGGACAGCGCGATCATATACAGCCAGAAGAAGCGTTGCATGTTCGTTGTGTCCTCGAAGAGTTTGGTGGCAACGAAGTACATCACCACTACGAACCAAAGGCGGGCTGTAAGGAACTTCACCGAGACCAACGGATCGGTGCTGGGGATGCAGCAGACGGCGATCCAGATCAAGTGCGCGCAGATGGCCCAGGTTACAGGATGCTTCCAGACCGCCGCTTCGAACACGTTGCGCTCCATAGCGAGTTTGAGGAAGAAGAGCAGCATGATGGCCACCATGAGCGGTTCCGTCGGCAGATACATGCCGATGCCACCCAGATCCTCGAGGTTGACCGAAAGCGGCGTGCAGAAAACCACGAACAACATGAGCCGGTCAACACGGGCCACCAATGCCCATGCACAGAGCAACACGGCCGGCAATGCGCTCAGCCAATAAACCTCATTGGCCACCAATATCCCATTGACCACCACGAACAGCAAGCATGCCCAAAGCACCCGTTCCGCTTTCAGGGCCCGCAACATCGCTCAGTCCGGTTTGCGCATGAGCAACAGCACGAACGCGAGGAAGACCGCGCTGGCCGTACCGATGGCAACGATCAACCAACGGATGGGATACATCTTCCGGTCGGGCACTTCGGGGTGCACCACCACGTTCACGTACGTGAGTTCCTTGGTCACATCGTTCACTGCACGCTCATGCTCGCTCAACAACTTGTCATAGTTCGCCCGGAAGAGGTCGCTCAGCGCAGTCAACTGCCGAAAGTCACCGCCAGTCTTTTGCAATTCGGCGATCATGGCTTCCACTTTCGTGCGGTCGCCACCACCGCGGGTGAGCATGCGCACGTAGCCTTTGGTCAACTCCTCGGTTTGGCTCTCGTAGGCCAGCAAACCGCTTTCCTGACGCATCACTTTCAGCTTGGCTTCAACGCTGTCGAGCTTTGCTCTTTCGTGGTTCATGGCGCGCTTGGCGATCGCCAACACTTCGTATGACTTCTCCCGCTGCAGTCTACGTGCCAGCAGATTCACTTGGTTGAGCATCTCGCTCACGATCGCTTGGGCCGTATCCGGGCTTTCGTCGATCACTTCGATCTCCACGCTCTCGAAACGCGTTTTCCCGATGGTGATGCGCTCGTTGAACTCGTTGTACAAGTTGAACTTGGCGCCGGGTACACCGGGCTTCAACCGGTAGTGGCGCGCCAGATCGAACACCGCGATCAAACTGTCGCGGATGCTGTTGCTTTCCAGCAACTGCAGCAACTGGTCCGTACGTGTTTCAATGGAATAGCTGGTGAGGTTCACGGGGTATACCACCGCACGCGAAACGAAGCGCGGCCGAATGAAGGTGGGGCCGCTCAGGATCATGGTGATCACGATCGCCAGTACGGCGACCAGGCCAAGCAACTTCCATTTGCGGCGCAGCAACTGGAAGTAGCGCTCGAAGGGGCGTTCAACGGACATGGGCGGTGCGGATCTTCTTCACGTTCTCTTGGACACACCATGCACATCACGGTGATCAACCAGCGGATCGGGTAGCTCTTCTTATCGGCTTCCTGCGCACGGTTCACCACGAACTTGTGGGGCATGTCGCTTTCCAGATCGGCTTGCGCCTGTTCCATCTTCATGCGCATCATGCTCAATCGTTTCACTTCGTTGAACTGGCGGTCCTGCATGGTGACATACGCGCCCCCGTACTGGGCAAGCACCTTGAAGCGCTCCTCGAATTCCTTGATGGCCCGCTGATCGCCCTTGACGATAGCAGCACCCATGTACTCGTTGTAGCGTTCCGTTTGGGTGTGATAGTCGTGCACACCCAGACCGCGCAACACCTTCATGCTGTCGTCGATGGTGCGTATGGCGTCTTCAAGTTGATGCACCTTGTCGGTCACCAGCTTCAAGCCCTTCTCCGCTCGCTCGCGTGCCATGGCGGTCCAAACGGTGTCGACCAAAGCCGCAATGTCGTTGGCGATGTGCATGGCGCGCTTCGGGTCCTCGTCCAGCACTTCGACGCGCACGCTACCGAATTTGGTGTATTCGGACTTGATGTGCTCGTCGTAGGCTTCGGCCAACTTGGTGCGACGATGTGGATCATCGGGTTCGATGCGGTACACGCTGTCCAAGTGGTACGTTTCACAGACCCGATCACGGATCCGGTCGCTCTGGATCATCTGCAGCAACTGCTCTGCATCCTCCTCATCGCCCAATGCCAGGATGTCGTCCCGACCGGTGCTCTGCTCGTTCAACAGCGCCTTCGACACGCTATTGGTGATCGCAGGGAAGAGGATCACTTCGCTCTTGTATTGGTTGCGGATGATCAACGACGCGGCGATACCGATGACGGCGCCCAAGACGGTGATCCAAATGATCAGCTTACGCCGGGCCCATAGGAAGAGTACAAGGTCGAAGGAAGTCCCAGCGCTGTCGCGCGTTCCGGTGGTCATGGAGAAGCCTGGTAAGAGGGCGCGCAAAGTAAACAGAAGGCCGCAGGGCTATGGCCGCTCGACAGGTCGAAGAAGGCTGTGCAATTGGGGCAGGCGCACCAGCCCAGTTGCAAAGGCCAGAATGCAAACACAACCGGCATAGAGGGCCAGCATGGGCACCGTGCCCAACGCCAGCCGATCCAACAGCCAAGCAATGCCTGAGATCGAAAGCAGATAAGCCGCGCCCTTTAACAACTGTCCGGCCCCTGGCTTCATGTTGAAGACACGCACCACCATGAACACCTGTACGGCCGCAGTGAGCACTTGGGTGATCAGGCTGGCCATTGCCGCACCGGGTGCGCCATGGCGCGGTATCAAGTACAAATTCAACAGCACGTTGAGCACCATACCACCGAACGCCATCCAATTGAGCAGGCGCAGGTCGCCACGAGCGGTAAGCAATGTGCCGAAGATGGGTAGTGCCCACTGCTGTGAAGCAGCACATGAGCAGTGAGAAGGACATGACGGCTCCATCGGAGGCCTCAGCATAACGCAGACCCATGATCTCGTTGCCCCACCACGCACCACCCACGGCTACCGCCAAACACCCGCTGAGCATAAGTCGCCAACCAACGCCAACCAATGTCACCACATCGGCGCGCTCTTTCAGCATGCGGCTGAACATGGGTAAGAGCAACCCTGCGAACAAGTAGCCGAGCATATTAAGCGCTTCGAAAAAACGGAAGCCCTGCGCATACGTTCCCGCTTGTGCCGCACCGTCCGGCAGCATACGCTCAAGCATCAGCGTGTCCACGCGGTAGTAGATCGTCATGAGCAGGATGAGCAGGGCGAACGGAAAGCTTTCACGCACGATCCGCATCATCAGCTCAGGCTGCCATTTCAACCGAACACTCGCGCCGAGTCTTGATACCATAACGAGCGCAACCAAGGTTGCGATGCCGTAGGCGATCGTTTGTGCCCAAACGAACCACTCGATCCTGAATGCATAACAGCTGATGCTACCCGACCACAACAACCACGAACACATGGCGACCAGCAGGATCCGATCGAGCACGCTCAACAAACTGTCCTGTGCGTAGCGCTGGGCACCGGCAAGGTTGCTGCGCAGGTAAAGTATGGTCGCGGCCAGCGCCTGATTGAAAACAAGCACCCCCAACATGGCCAATTGGGCTGCGCCATAGCCAAGGACAAGACCCGCGACCAGCGTTACGATCGCGTACAGCAGCACAAGCAACAACCGAACGCCCAGCACCCCGCCGAGCCGCTGCTGCAAGGCTTCTTCGTTCTGCGCGATGTGGCGCGTGTTGTAATTGGTGATGCCAAGATCCAGAAGGATGTTAAGCAGGAAGCTGAGGCTGAGCAAAGCGGCATAGCCGCCGTACACTTCCACCCCCACCCGCTCCTGCACCTCGGCATCGATGCCAAGGATGTAGAACGGCTTCACCAGAAGGTTGAGCACCAGCACCAGGGCTAGGTTGGCAAGGAAGGTGCGGCGCATGGGGATGATGTGCAAATGTGGAGATGCGGGAGATGTGAAAATCGTCCGAAGTGCTCCACATCTCCACATCCTCACATTCATCACATTTTTCACATCCCTTGAACTCTTCACATCTTGCACACCCTGTGCGCATAGCGGTCAACACCCGTCTTTTATTGCCCGAGAAGCTGGAAGGCATCGGATGGTTCGCGCATGAAACGCTGTCGCGCATTGTTCGGCAGCACCCTGAGCATGCGTTCCATTTCATCTTCGATCGCCGACCGGACCAGCGCTTCATCTATGGCTCCAATGTGCATGCACATGTGTTATGGCCACCCACGCGGCACCCATTGCTCTATGTACTGTGGTTCGAATACCGGCTTCCGGCGCTGCTTCGCAAACTGAAGGTTGATGCCTTCCTCAGTCCCGATGGCTACCTGAGCACACGTACCGCCGTCCCGCAATTGGCGGTGATGCACGACCTCAACTTCGAGCATTATCCGAACGATCTGCCAGGTGCCTACAGCAACTACTACCGCAAATGGTTCCCGCGTTTTGCGGAGAAGGCAGCGCGCTTGGTAACAGTGTCCAACTTCAGCAAGCAGGACATCCACAGGCGCTATGGCGTGCCACCGGAGAAGATCGACGTGGCGCACAATGGCGTGGCGGACGTGTACACACCGTGCAGCGCGGATGAACAAGCAGCAACACGGGCGTCCATTGCCGGTGGCGACCCGTACTTCATCTGTGTGGGCTCGTTACAGCCACGCAAGAACATAGCGCGGCTCCTGCTTGCATTCGATGCGCTCGTGCAAAACGATGCCGTACCACTGAAATTGGTGATCGTCGGCGAGGCATTCTGGTGGGATACGCGCATGAAAGAAGCCTGGGATAAGGTGCGGAACAAGGACCGCGTGGTTTTTACCGGTCGATTGGGGCAAGGTGCCTTGCGCAACGCAATAGGTGGCGCCTTGGCGTTGGCGTACATCAGCTACTTCGAGGGCTTCGGCATTCCGGTGGCAGAGGCCATGAAGTGTGGCGTGCCGGTGCTCGCCGCACAAGCCAGCAGCCTTCCGGAAGTCGCGGGCGATGCGGCGGTGTATTGCGACCCGTTCAACGTGGAAAGTATCACCGACGGCTTGGCTCAACTGCGGAACGGGGGCGCTCTGCGGATACGACTTGCACAAGCCGGTATCGCTCGTGCGCAGCGGTTCACTTGGGACCATACCGCGCAGCAACTCTGGGCTTCGTTTGAGCGGATGATGTCGGAGCGGAAGCATTGAAGCTGCATGGCCTTGGCACCTTACCATATGGTGGGCGTAGTTGAAGCCGGTTGCGATGAAGCCGGTCGGGGCTGTCTCGCCGGGCCGGTTGTTGCCGCTGCGGTGATCCTACCGGCCCGGGTGCATTTACCCGGTCTCAACGACAGCAAACAACTGAGCGGACCACGGCGTGAAGAACTCCGGCCGCTGATCGAGAAACACGCAGTGTCATGGTGTGTCGCCATGTGCTCGCCGGAGGAGATCGATCGCTACAACATCCTACAGGCCTCGTTCATGGCTATGCACAGGGCCATTGATGGATTGAAAACGGCGCCGGGACTCTTGCTCATCGATGGGAACCGTTTCACTCCTTACCTCGGTATAGCACACGTTTGCCATGTGAAGGGGGATGGTCGCTTCAAGAGTATCGCCGCTGCCAGTGTGCTGGCCAAAACGCATCGGGATGAGTTGATGCAGCGGCTGCACGCAGAGCATCCGCAGTTCAATTGGGCAGTGAACAAAGGCTACCCAACGGAAGAGCACCGCGCAGCGCTGCTGCGCATGGGCCCTACGCCGCATCACCGCCGGTCGTTCAAGGTGAAAGCGCACGAGGAGATCCTGCTGTGAACGTTCACACACCGGTGTGCACAGGTGGTGCGCAACGCGGAAAGCAGGGGTGAACGCGATCCTACTTTCGTCGCACAATGCGTCGCGCAATTCTTTGGCTCATTCTGGCAGGTATTGTCGGTGGCACCGCATGGACATTCTTCGAATGGTTGAAGCCCGCATCGAAGACCGCGGACCCATGGAGCGCCGTGCCGAGCGAAAGCGCGGTGATCCTGGAACTCACCGGAGGCCGTGAGGCATGGACCGGTTTCACCGGCGTTAGCCAAATCTGGGGTGCCGTTAGCGATCGGAAGGGGGCACTCGCCTTGGACTCGCTGGTCGCCCGTGTGCTCAGGAGCGTAACGCTGCCCAGCGCTGCAAAGCCACCGCTGTTCGCCCTGCTGCGGCGGGGGGAAAGCACCGGTTGGTTGGGCGTGATCGCTGGCCCGAGCGACGACCGCGAAGCCCCATGGCCACAACTGCTCGGGGTGATCACCGGCAACCCTTCCGACGCTGCCGGACGCACATTCAACCCCGAGGAAGTTTTCGAAGCAACACCGTCCCCGGACCTGCATGCCGTGTCGGTGCTTTGGACAAAAGGCCTGTTGCTGGTGGGCTCCGATGCAGGCATGATCGAGGAAGCCCGGTTGCAACTGAAGAGCGGTGGCTCCTTGGTGAACGACACCGCCTTCGCGCGAGCACACGGCACACTGGGCGATGGCGCGGATGCACATCTGCTCGTTCAACCCGCTCGGCTCTCCAGACTTCTGGGCATGCACCTGCAACGCACCACGGCCGATGCATTGGCATGGCCTGAAGGATGGGCCGCGCTCGACATCCACAGCAAGCCCGACGCCTTGCTATTGAGCGGCTTGCTGATGCCATCAACGAGCAACGCGACGCTTGGTGCCATTGGTGGCCAAGGCATCGGCCACAACGGCGTCTTGCGCGTGTTACCGGCGAATACCCATCTGCTGCAAGTGCAGAACATCAGCGACGCACAGCGCTGGCTCACCGATCAAGGCATTGCCGAACCACGCGATGGGCTGCATGCGGACGCGTTGTTCCACTGGGTGCAGGGATCCCTCGCTTTTGCGACAACAATGCTGGGCGATACGTCAACCGCGGACTACGTTATCCTTCAAGCCGGAGATCCTGGCGCGGCTGAGAAAGCGCTGCTCGGCCTATGCGGTGCAACGGGATGCGATACCACCGCATACCGATCGGTGCGTATGTATGTTCTCCCGGTGCAAGAACCGTTCAGCGGACTTCTCGGCGCACCATTCGATGCGATCACCACTGCTCATTGGTGTATGCTCGGCGACAAAGTGGTGATGGCGAACGAGCGTACTGCTCTGGAACGCTCCATCGATGCATGGACGGACGGCACTTCGCTCGCTGCGGATGCGGGCGCGTCAGCCTTCTTCGAAAGCCTTGCCGCCGAGACAAGCCGAACGTACTGGTGCAACATTGGCGCGACCAGTGCGTGGATGAAGAAGCACTTGAATACCGAGAGCACAGCGCAGTGGCACAGTTACGAAAGTGCGATCGCCCAATTCTCCGGGTTCGCATTGCAACTGTCGCCCGGGCAGCACGGCTTCCACCACATCAATGTCCGTCTTCAGCACGGCGGCGCCCCCTCCGCGATCAGCTCGGGGGAAGTCGCGGGCCGATCACTGTGGAAGGTCACGCTGCGAGCACCGATCGCAGCACATCCGCACTTGGTGCATGACCACACCACGGGAACGCGCTACGTACTTGCACAGGACACGGACAACGGCCTGACCGCTGTAAGCAGCACCGGTAAGGTGATGTGGAGACGCGAACTCGAAGGACCGATCATGGGTGAAGTGGAACAGGTGGACCGCTTCAAGAACGGCAAACTGCAACTGCTCTTCAACACGGCCCATCGCATTTACATGATCGATCGCAACGGGAAAGATGTGGACGGCTGGCCAGTGACCGTGAAGGACAAGGCCAGCGGGCCGCTCGCCGTGTTCGACTACGAAGGCAACAAGGACTATCGCATTCTGGTGCCCACTGAGGAAGCGGGCCTACTGAACGTGATGCCCGATGGCAAGCCCGTTGTTGGCTGGGCGCCCACCCGCATGACCAGCGTGAGCGATGGACCCGTGCGCCATCTGCGCGTGAAGAACAACGACTACCTCCTCGTGGTCGATCACAATGGGAATGTGTTGCTGCTCGATCGCAAGGGTGCTCCACGACACACCGCCAAGCTGAAGTTGCCTCGCAACGCATCGGTTGCCGAAGTGCGCATGGGGATCAGCATCGGTGCATGCGCCATCGTTTGGGTGGACAGCAGCGGTTCCGTAATGAGCGGCACCATCGATGGTGTGGTAAGCGAACTCGCACCGGCATCAACGGGCATTGTTGCGATAGGGGATCCAAGCGGCGATGGTTCGGCCGAGATCATTCGCACACTGGAGGACAAGCTGACCGTGACGGGAGCGCCGGCTTCATCGTTCACACATGCTTGCGGTTGCGCACTTGAAGGCCCGGCGCGTGTGGTACCGATCGGCAAGAGCCGCTACGGCATTGCCGTGGCTTGCGCCAATGGTGAGCACTTGTGGTTGTTCGATGGCACTGGTGCCTCATTGCCCGGCACGCCGCTGACCGGTGGCAAGCACTTCGCGGTCGGCGACATCAACAAGGACGGCAGCGTGGAAGTGGTGGCGGGTGCGCCTGATGGTTCCTTGACCGCTGTTCCATTGATGGGCGCCACACCATGAGCAACGCCCCGGACATCACCACGCCGGACGATGTGCGCCTGTTCGTGGAGGTGCTCTACGCCAAGCTGCTGAAAGACGAAGTGCTTGCGCACCACTTCCGTCATTTGGATCTACCATCACACTTACCGCGCATCGCGGCGTTCTGGGAAATGGTGCTCTTCGGGGCGCGCGGTTTCGAAAGCGACGTCATGGGCAAGCACCTCGCCATCGATCGAGAGCGTGCGATAACAGTTGAACACATGCACCGTTGGCTTCACCACTTCCACGCGGCATTGGACGAGCACTACAGCGGCCCGAACGTTGAATTGGCCAAAGACAGAGCGCGCAACATCGGCGCATTGATGCTGGTGAAGTTGCGCGCCAACTGAACCGCCCTACTTCTTCGGCTTGCGCAGATGAACGGTCATGCCCGTGCGTAGCGTATCCGTCGGCCTCATGCCGTTGTACGTGCACAGCTTCGAGAGCTTCACGCCGTATGTCTGGCTGATGGTCCAGAGCGTATCGCCAGCGCGCACATCGTGGGTTGCCGCGCGCTTGCTCTTGCTCAACTTCGGCGATAAGTAGATCACCTGTCCTTCTTCCAACCGCGCATCCTTGTCCAAGTCGTTCCAACCGGCTACCCAACCGGGCATGGTCTCCATGTCCTCAGCGATCTTCTTGATCGAATCGCCGGCCTTGGCCCGCGTGAACTTCACACGGCCTTCGAACTTCTCCACGTTGCGACCATTGCCAATGGTCACCGTTACCTCATCATCGCTGACACGCGAAGGCTTGGACTTCTTCTTTTTCGATGGCGTTCCAGCGTCGCCCTTCGACGCATCAGCCACCTCGCGCTTCTTGAAACTGATGTCCTGCCCTTCGTCCAACTTGTGGAGTTCGTACCGTTCGATCAGTTCGATCAATTTCCGTGGATACGCCGGGTCGGTGGCGTAGCCTGCCTTCTTCAATCCGTGCGCCCAGCCCTTGTAGTCGGTGGTCTTCAGTTCGAAGAGCGAAGCATACCGGGAGCGTTGCAGGAATTTGCTGTGGTCCTCGTAGCTGTCGGCGGCGTCTTTGTACTTGCGGAAACAATCGTTCTTCCGATCGTCGTCGTGGTAGGCCTTACCGCCGCTCCAATCGGGCGTGCATTTGATGCCGAAGTGGTTGTTGGCCTCGCGCGCCAGTTCACTGTTGCCATTACCACTTTCGAGCAGGCCTTGTGCAAGGGTGATACTGGCCGGTATCCCGTGCGCCTTCATCTTCTGCACGGCCACACTCTTCCACAATTCGATGTACCCCTCGGCCGTGAGACGATCGCCACCCGGGGTTTCCACAGGCGGCGAACTCTGCGCGAACAACGGCAGCACCAGCGCGATGCAACCCGTCGCAAAAGCGGTTTTCAACGATCCAACAACGTCCATGGGAAAAGGGCTATCAACAGAAGAATCCAAAACTACCGGGGCCTGTAGCGCGCTTTCCACGATCCATCCACCGGTCCATCAACGATCGTTAGTGGATAGAACGCAGCAACCAGACCGATCAATGCACCGGCTCCCGACCTTCGCCGACCCATGTCCTCTGAACCGCCCAAAGACGACCACCCGGAGCGCACCGAGCGCTTGCGGCGCATGGGCTTCGAGCCGGGCGACTACTACTTCAGCGAGGAGGGCTACATCGTCTTCACGGAGCAGTACCACCTGAAACGCGGGCACTGCTGCCAGAGCGGGTGCAGACATTGCCCGTACGGGTATCACGACAAGCAGAGGAAAGGGAAGGTTGGGTGAGAGCTTCATCTTTGGAGCATGCCAACCGCTACCGGGGCCGTTCTTGAGGGCCTCCACCGATCCATCCTCGAAGGCATCCCCGATGTCCTTCCTCCAGCCCGTCCGCTCGACCCGGCTGTAAGCCACGCCCCCAAGCGCAAGGACATTCTTACCGCTGAGGAGAAGAAGTTGGCCCTACGCAACGCGTTGCGGTACTTCCCGGCAAAGCACCACGCTGTGCTGGCGCCCGAGTTCGTGCAGGAGTTGAAGGATTTCGGTCGCATTTACATGTACCGACTCCGCCCGGAGCAACCGATGCGTGCGCGGCCGATCGGCGAGTACCCGGCCAAATCCAAACAAGCTGCGGCCATCATGCTCATGATCCAGAACAATTTGGATCCGGCGGTCGCTCAGCACCCGCATGAGCTGATCACGTACGGTGGCAACGGCGCGGTCTTCCAGAATTGGGCGCAGTACCGGTTGACGATGCAGTACCTGAGCCAGATGAGCGACATGCAAACCCTGGTGATGTACAGCGGCCATCCGCTAGGCCTCTTCCCCAGCCACACCGATGCGCCACGCGTGGTGGTGACCAACGGCATGGTGATCCCCAACTACAGCACGCCGGACGATTGGGAGCGCATGAACGCGCTCGGCGTTTCGCAATACGGCCAGATGACCGCGGGCAGCTACATGTACATAGGCCCACAAGGCATCGTGCATGGCACCACCATCACAGTGCTGAATGCTTGCCGGATGCTGAAGGAGCCGGGATCGAAAGGCAAGCTCTTCGTGACGTCCGGCCTTGGTGGTATGAGCGGCGCCCAGCCCAAGGCGGGCAATATCGCAGGGGTTGTAACGATCTGCGCAGAAGTGAACGCCACCGCCGCGCACAAGCGCCAAAGCCAAGGCTGGGTGGATGAAGTCATTGCAGACGTGGATGCTTGCATCGATGCAGCGCTTGCTTGGCAGAAGAAGGGCGAGCCGCATAGCATAGCGTTCCTCGGGAACATCGTTGATCTGTGGGAACGATTGGCCGCGCGTAGCATTAAAGTGGATCTGGGCAGCGACCAGACGAGTTTGCACAATCCGTGGGCGGGTGGATACTACCCTGTGGGACTGAGTTACGAGCAGAGCAACGCGCTGATGGCAGCGGACCCTGTCACGTTCAAGACAAAGGTTCAAGAGACGCTGAAGCGCCACGTGACCGCAGTGAACAAGCTGGCCGCCCAAGGCATGTACTTCTTCGATTACGGCAACGCGTTCCTGTTGGAGAGCAAGCGCGCAGGCGCTGATATCGGCGGCACGCACGGTGTTGAGTTCAGGTACCCCAGCTATGTGGAAGACATCATGGGGCCGATGTGTTTCGACCATGGCTTCGGTCCTTTCCGGTGGGTATGTACCAGCGGCGATCCAAAGGATCTGGAAACGAGCGACCGTATTTCCGGTGATGTGCTGGAGTCGATGCTGAAGGAAGCGCCTACCGAGATCGCGCAACAGATCGCCGACAACCTGCATTGGATCCGCAGCGCAAAACAGAACAAGCTCGTTGTGGGCAGCCAAGCGCGCATCCTGTATGCCGATAGCGAAGGCCGGATCCGCATAGCGGGAGCTTTCAACGCGGCGATCAGGGCGGGCACCATCAGCGCACCCATCGTGCTGGGCCGCGACCACCACGACGTGAGCGGCACGGACAGTCCCTACCGCGAAACGAGCAACATCCGCGACGGGTCGAGGTTCACGGCAGACATGGCGGTGCAGAACTTCGTGGGCGATGCCTTCCGTGGCGCAACATGGATCAGCTTGCACAACGGTGGTGGCGTGGGCTGGGGCGAAGTGATCAACGGAGGTTTCGGGATGGTGCTGGACGGAAGTGCTGACAGCGACCGGCGATTGAAGTCCATGCTCCTCTGGGATGTGAACAATGGTATTGCCCGTCGTGCTTGGGCGCGCAATCCGAATGCAGTGTGGAGCATCGAGCAGGAAATGAAGCGGACGCCCCAGTTGAAAGTGACCTTGCCGAACGAGGCGGACAACGATCTGATCGACAAGTCGATCAGATGAGGGACGAAAAGTGCAGGTGGACCCAACCTCCAGCCTGAAGCATCCGTGTATGGAGTTGAACGCAAAAAAGAAAACCCAACGATCCATGAGATCCACGCTTCGCTCACTCACGCTAAGCCTCGGCACCGTAGCTGCCGTTGGCGCCATGGCCCAGCAACCATACACCTGGATGATCTCAGGAACGGTGGCTCCATGCTATCCCGGCCAGGTGGTCAATGTGCACACCATGCCCGGCACGCTGCCTGCGATTAACATTGACTTGGTAGTCGACTCGAATACATGTTCCTTCTCCACTGAGCTTTGGCTTGCGACGACTCCGGCGGCGATCCAATTGAGCACCCAATGCGGCGGGGCATTCGTTAGTGTCTACGATAGCGCCTCTTTCGGATTCCTCATGGACACGGTTTTCAGCACTTACACACTGCTGTGCAATGGCGGACCGATCGACTGCCTCGGGCAACTTAACGGCCCGAACATGCCCGGCACAGCCTGCTCGGACAATGATCCGAACACGTTCAATGACACGTGGGATGCGAACTGCATCTGCGTCGGTAACTCAGGTGGCCCGAACATGCTTACAGTTACCGGTTTGCTTTCCGGCTGCACCGGCCCTTCTCCCGTACACATCATGGATTGGTGGACGGTTCCCATTCTTGACACAGTGATCTATACCGATGCGAACTGTGGGTACTCCTTCACCTATTCACCCACCAACAATTTGCAAGGCTGGGTAATGATCGACGCATCCTGCGATGGAGGCTTGACCTGGATGTGGGATTCCACCGGTTATTCATTCACCGGTTTGGAAACGGTGGTGCTCAATTTCACTTGCGGCGGCGTAGCCAATGATTGTCTTGGTATTCCCGGTGGCCTCAACCTGCCCGGCACCACCTGCACCGACATTATTGGCGGCATCCTGCTCACGGGTACTTGGGACATCAACTGCAACTGCGTTACCAATGGAACGGTGGATTGTCTCGGCTTCCTGAACGGCCCCAACATGCCCGGTACGATGTGCACGGACACCTTGAATGGTGCCATCTTCACGGGGGTCTGGACGGCCAACTGCGTTTGCTTGGACACACTGAATAATACGCTCGATTGCTTGGGCATCCCCTTCGGCCCTAACATGCCTGGCACAGCTTGCAACGACGGCGACTCGCTCACCTACAACGACCTGTGGAGCGCAAACTGTGTGTGTATGGGCGTATTCCTGAACCCATTCGATTGCAATGGTGTGTTGAACGGACCCGATATGCCCGGCACGGCCTGCGACGATGGTGATCCGAACACGTCGAATGACATGTGGGACGCGAACTGCGTGTGCGCTGGGTCGAACAACACTCCTTGCGTTGCTGACTTCTGGGTGCTGCAAGGCTTCACGGTCGACAGCCTGAACAACCCACAACCCATCCCGAACGAATTGTGGATCTGGAACCTGAGCACTGGCGGCAGCGGCACATACAGCTTCCTGTGGAGCTTCGGGGACGGCACCTCCAGCACCGCGGCCTTCCCATCGCACCAATACGCAAACGGTGGACCGTACGCGCTCTGCCTCACCATCGATGACGGAGCGGGTTGCACGAGCACCCATTGCGATTCGGTATCGGTGGATGCAAATGGCATGTACACCGGTTTCACCGGCGGCAACAACCAACGCACACAGGGCTTTACTATCAATGTGCAGAACCAGATCGGCCAAGACGTGATAGATCATACCATCGCTGATGGTATCACCACTTGGCCGAACCCTGCGCTGGACGAGCTGAACATTGCATTGAGCGATGCGACACGGGGGAATGTTGACCTCACGGTCACCGATGCCAATGGTCGGGTGGTAATGGCCGAGCGCCATACACTGCTCACCGGCCGCAACCAGATGGTCATTGGTACGAGTGGATTGGCTTCCGGACTTTACATGCTGCGCATCTCGAATGGTGAGCAGATGATCAGCCAACGCTTTGTGAAGTCGAACTGATCAACGAGCACGTGATGGAAGGGCCCCGACTTGGTCGGGGCCCTTCGTCACATCGGACCGAATGGATCGCACGCTCATAGACCGCTGCATCCGCAAGGAGGCCAAGGCCCAGTACGAACTGTACAAGGCCTTGTACCCCATGATGATGTCCGTGTGTTCGCGGTACGAGCGCAACAAGCAGGACGCGGTTTCGATCATGAACGCGGGTTTCATGAAGATCCTGGATGGCATTGGTGACCGCAGGCCCGAAGTACCGTTCGAAGCATGGGCGCGGCGCATCATCATCAACACGGTGATCGACGCCTTCCGCAGTTCAAAGCATCGCAAGTCGGTTGAATCGCTGGATGAAACAGTTGAGGATGCCCAAGCAACGGATGCGAACGATTACCTGCGGTACATGGAGGCCGAGTCATTCGCCGACTTGTTACTGCGCGTGCCACCGATGTCCCGGAACGTCTTCAACCTGTTCGCGATCGATGGTCACGCGCACAAGGAAATAGCCGAGATGCTGGATATCAGTGAGGGCACTTCGAAATGGCATGTCAACAACGCGCGTTGCATACTACAGCGCGCACTCGCGGAGCTGGCACATAGCAGCACGCGCAAAGCCGTACTACGATGAACACACGCGACAACTTCGATGAGCTGAGCCGGCGCAAACTGGCCGAGCGCGAGTTCCCGTTCGAGGAAGCGCATTGGGCTGACGTGCAGAACGCACTGGAAACCGAGCGCCAGCGCAGGATCGGCTGGTTGCCATGGGCAGCAGCCGGAGTGTTGCTGGTTGTCGGTGCCATTTGGTGGGCAACACCCAGCGCTCAACAACCTGCCGAAGTTGCAGCGACTGGAACAGTTGTGGAACCGACTGAAGGTCCAACGTCGGCTGTGAAGACAGAGGAGCCATCAGCCATCGTTCGCACTGACGACGCTGTTGATCCAACTGTTGTCAAGGAAAACGAGTTGGTTGAAATAACCGACGTCAACGCACGAAGGGTAGTTGACGCGGCTGCCATGCCGTCGTCGCCCCCCCGCGTTTCATCGCCATCGTCGACCAAGACGGAAACATCGATCGAAAGCGTGAGCGGCATGATCGCAGAGGAATTGCCAAGGATCGCTGTTGTG
Source organism: Flavobacteriales bacterium (assembly GCA_016703005.1). Lineage (GTDB taxonomy): Bacteria > Bacteroidota > Bacteroidia > Flavobacteriales_F > PHOS-HE28 > PHOS-HE28. The sequence continues at coordinate 124,980 of JADJCX010000034.1, read as the reverse complement.
GAGACTCCGATAGGCAATGAGGTGGTCAACGTTGTACTAGTGGAAGACGTTCTGAATACGGTGATCGCGGATCCGATGAATGTCATTGAAGAAACCAATGCCTCGGATACGAAGACGGCCCCGGTGGAGCATGGAACGAAGACCCAAAGCAGCGCTTTGAACGCGCAGCAAGCCGAAAGCGCGACTGTGCCACCGATCGACCCTACAACTTCGGCCTCTTCGGATACCACGGCCGTGCCTGCCCTTGCGACTGTTGCACTGGATACGCTGATCACGACAATGCCTCCGCAACAGCCCGCTTCCACCGGAACGAAACCGTTCTGGGAATTCAGCTTGTTGGCTGGGGCCCACAACACGGCAACCAAGTACACCGGAGGCAATGGCTCCGAATGGGGCAATGCACTCTCCTCTGTCACCGCGCCCACGTTCGGGGCCGAGATGATGCGCTTGGGCCGGAATACCGGCATCGGCTTCGGTGTTCATTACACCTGCTACAAGGAGCGCTTCAATTCTGAGGATCGCTTCCGCACGGACCTCGAATACCGGAATAGTTACTTCTTGAACTACATCGACACCACGGTGACCATCATCGTGGGCATCGACACGTCAAGTGGGGACACGGCGTACATCACACAGCAGGTGACCACAACGGTTACCGTGCTCGACAGCAGCACCGATACGGTCAGCACCAGCACACGTACTTCTGAAGGACGAAGTCACGTGAACAGCGCGTGCTATTTGGAGATCCCCGTCCTTTTTGATGCCCACCTGACACAGGGCCGCTGGAGCTTGGGCCTGCGCGGCGGTCCATACTTCGGGTTGCTGACCGGTCGTCGCGGTTCGCTGCCGAACGCAGCATGGAGCGAGTACACGGATCTGGCCGACCAGCCCTTCACCTCCGTTATGATCGGCTACACGGCCCGCGCTTATCTGCGTTACCGTTTCAATGCGGCTTGGTCAGTGGGTATCGAACCGAGCTATCGAGGCCAGTTGCTCAATGCGTACAGCTCCGGCGATGTCGTACGACGGTCGAATGCCGCAGGCGTGCTCGTCAGTTTGAACTACAGTTTGCGCTGAGCACGGATCAATTTTCGGGATCGGTGTTGCACATTCGCGTCGTGCAACACCCATGAAGGACTACAAGGCCATCCCGGCATTCAGCGCGAACGGACATGTGAACGCCGTGATCGAGATCCCGGCCGGTAGCAGCGACAAACGCGAGTACCACGAGGCGACGAAAACCTTTCCGATCAACACGCGCAACGGTGTCCCGCGCCGCATCAAGTTCCTTCCCTACCCTGCCAATTACGGCTATGTGCCGGGCACGTTGATGGACAAGGCCGAGGGCGGCGACGGCGATGCGCTGGACATCTTCGTGCTGTGCCCTGCGCTTCCGATCGGCACTGTGCTCGAAGTGGAACCCATCGGCATCATCAATCTCATCGACGCTGATGAACGGGACGACAAGATCATCGCCTTGCCGATCGACCGAAGCATGCTGACCATGGATGTGGACGACGTCCGCGAACTGCCGAAAGGCGTGCAGGACATTCTCACCACTTGGCTTACCCACTACGACCCGATGGACAAGGCGCGTGTCGTGAGCATTGAAGGGCGGGAGGCCGCAATGGCCAGCATTCGCAGGTGGGCGAAATGATGTTACTCAGCTGCGGAGTTCCGCACCGGCCTCCTTCTCGAAGGCTTGGCGGATGCGCCCCATTGCCTTCTCGACCTGCTCGTCCGTCAAGGTCCTCTCGGTATCCTGAAGAATGAAGCTGATCGCATAGCTCTTCTTCCCGGCAGGCAGCTTATCGCCTTCGTACACATCGAAGAGATCCACCGCGCGGAGCAGCTTTCGTTCGCTCTGCAAGGCGAGTTTCTCCAATTGCGCGAAGCTCACTGCTTTGTCCAAGAGCAAACTCAGATCGCGCCGGACCGCAGGGAACTTCGGCACCTCGGAATAGGTGATGCGCCGCTTCCGCAGCCCTGCCACCCACCCCTCATCGTACAACTCCGCGTAATACGCCGGTTGCGACAAGTCGAACGCTTTCAACAGACCCGTTGGGGCCGCGCCGACCACTCCTATCACGCCATCCTTGCTTCGTACTTCGATGACCGGACCAAAAGGCGCCTGCTCCACCTGCTCGAAATGCACGGCATCGATCCGGAACCGCTCCAGAAGCAATTCCACCTCCTCCTTCACATCCATCACTTCCACCTTTCGATCGTCGGTGCGCCACCGTTCAGGCCACCGCCTTCCCGTAACGAGCAAGGCGGTACGATCCTTCTCCACGGTCTTCCCGTTGACAATCGAATAGACCCGCCCCTTCTCGAAGAAACGCAGGTCGCGCTGTTGGCGCGCGGCGTTGTGCGCAGCACTTTGCAGCAAACCAAAGAGCATGGTGGGCCGAAGCACGTCCAATTCAGCGCTCAACGGATTGCGCAAGCGCACAAGCGCATCCTCCCGAGCAATTCCCGACTTCAGCACCTGTGCCCCATTGACCAATGATGGCGTCATCACCTCACGGAATCCACGCGCGCTCACGTGAAGGGCAAGCTGCCGCTGGAAGCCATCCAGTGTCACTTCAGGCACCTGCACGGCGGGCATCATCAGCCTCGCTGGTATGGTTACGCGATCGAATCCTATGATGCGAACGATCTCCTCCACTAGATCCGCTGGTCGCGTTACATCAACACGGTATGGCGGAACCTCCACTTCAACGCCTATCGCATCCGATCGGACGATCCGGCAATCCAGTGCGGACAACACGCCCAACACCTCCTCCTTCGGCAGCGAAGTGCCGATGAGCGAGTCCACTTGCGCAAAAGACAATAGGACCTTGCACCATGAACGAGGAGCAGGATGGATATCCACGATGGCCGAACTGATGTGTGCCCCTGCCACCTCCTTCAGCAACAGTGCGGCCCTTTTCAATGCATAGACCGTTTTCTCCGGATCGACACCGCGTTCGAAACGGAAAGATGCATCCGTGTTCAACCCATGCCTGCGCGCGGTACGTCTGACAGTTGGTGCATCGAAGCACGCGCTCTCCAGGAATACGCTCGTCGTAGACTCGGATACGCCGCTTTCGGCACCACCGAACACACCGGCGATGCATACCGGGCGCTCTGCATCGGCGATCACCAGGTCGGTTGCAGCCAACTTCCGCTCCTTGCCATCCAAGGTGACGAAGAGTTCTCCTTCAGCAGCCCTGCGCACCAAGATGCGCCCCCCCGTCAACCGATCCGCGTCGAACGCATGCAGCGGCTGGCCGAGCTCGTGCTGCACATAGTTGGTGATGTCCACAACGTTGTTGATCGGCTTCAGCCCGATGCTCTTCAACCGCTCCTGCAACCATGCCGGGGATGGGCCCACTTTCACATTGGTGAGCACAACGCCTGCATACCGAGGGCAGGCAAGTGGGTCGCTGACCTCTACCGGAACAAGGCGTGCTTCATCGTCCTGCGCAAACGCATCCACAACCGGCCAAAGCACCTTTGTCTTGCTTCCATTGCGCACATTCAGCGCTGCCAGCAGATCGCGCGCAACGCCGACATGGCTCATGGCATCGGCACGGTTCGGGGTGAGGCCGATCTCCAGCACATGGTCGCTGGTGAGTTGCATGTGTTCCGCAGCTGGTGTTCCGGCAACAGCTTTCGCGTCGAGCACGATGATGCCGTCGTGGCTCTGGCCTAGCCCGAGCTCGTCCTCAGCGCAGATCATGCCGTTGCTTTCAACGCCACGGATCTTGCTCTTTTTAATGGTGATACTGTTGCCATCGGCCATGTGCAACGTGCTTCCCACTGTTGCCACCAACACCTTCTGACCTTCGGCAACGTTGGCTGCGCCACACACGATAGTCAAGAGGCTACCTGTGCCAAGGTCCACCGAACAAACGCTCAACCGATCGGCGTCAGGATGCTGCTCGCGCTTCAGTACATGCCCGACCACCACACCGGCCAGCATACCCTTCACCGGCTCCAAAGGCTCCACGCTTTCCACCTCCAGGCCGGTGCTCGTGAGCACGTCCGCAGCAGTTTGTGGTGCTAAATCCGCATCGATCAACGACTTGAGCCAGTTCCAGGAAATGCGCATGTTGTGCTTCCCGATATATGGCCGGGAAAAAGTCGGGCGAATGTAGCGTTGGCCCGCACAGCCCACCTTTGCGCACATGGCGATCAAGCTGCCGGTACCGTCGATGGAAGGTGTTCATACCGAACGACTGCGTTTTCGTAGGCCCGTGTTGGAGGACAGCGCTTGGTGGATGGAGTATTTGAAGAGCTCTGAGGCCATCCGTTTCATGCCGTTCACGGTCGGCAGCGAAGCGGATTGTGCGGCTTTCATCCAGCGGTCCCTGGACCGGTTCGTCCACGATGGTTCCGGCTTGAATGCCGTGGTCCGCTTGGATGATGAGCGCCCGGTGGGCATGATCGGCCTACTGACCCAAGTTGTTGACGGACTCCCTGAACTGGAGATCGGCTATCACCTGCTGCCATCCGCTTGGGGAAACGGATACGCGACCGAATCAGCGGTTGCATGCCGCGAGTTCGCCCGACTACACCAGGTTTCACCTACGGTCATCTCCCTCATAGATGCGGACAACCTCAAAAGCCAAGCGGTGGCCAAGCGCAACGGGATGAGCGTTGAGAAACGCACCATCCACCGAGGGGTTGAGGCATTGGTTTTCAGAGCGACGCTAGCGAGCGGCGTCTAATTTGGCGGCCCCGCCGGAAATGGACATCAAGCGCAACCCCTTCGTGAATGGAGCCGCATATGGAGCGGCTACTGCTGGTGCGATCGTGGGCCAGATGAACGAGTTGCACTGGCTCGAATACATCTGCAAGCCGCTGCTGATGATGATCCTGGGCAGTTGGTTCTACTTCAACACCAAACGTTACGGTGACCGGTTCACGTTGCTGATCCAGGCGGCGCTCTTCTTTTCGCTCGTTGGCGATATTGCGTTGATGCTCATTCACGTTGACGGCTTCAATTTCCTTGTGGGCCTCGCGGCATTCATGCTGGCCCACGTGTGTTACACGGTCGCCTTCGCGCACAACATCTTCCAGAGCGACGGCACGGATGGATTGGCTCTTGGCGGGGTGATCGCGATCCTGCTCGTGGTCGCCGGATTCCTCGTCACCAACGACCTGTCGCGGTATGTTGAAGCCGATCTCCTGATCCCTGTGATCGCTTACTGCGTATGCATCGTTCTTATGGGTATCGCAGCCGGATTCCGCTACCAACGCACCTATTCGCGCAGCTTTGGCTGGTGTTCATGGGGTGATCCTCTTCATGGTGAGCGATTCGCTCTTGGGCTTCAACCGGTTCGTGCGACCGATGCCCATTGCGGAACCGTGGATCATGGTCTCCTGTGCTTGCACAGTTCCTGATCGCAGGTGGGTGCGTTGTACACGTGCTCGACCCGGACAGTATCCGGCGAAAAGCTGCGCTGGAGGCCTAGCCGATCCGGCCCCATGCAGCCTTATCCTTCATCTGCTCGCGCAATACCCCGGCGGTGCGTGCATTTTCGGGTTCGCGTAGCGCAGGATCGGCATCGAGCAATCGTTGGGCGTACCGGCGTGCTTGCTGGAGCAGTTCAGCATCGGCGATCAGATCGGCCAAGTGCAGTTGCGGTATGCCGCTCTGCTGCGTACCCATGATGTCCCCCGGGCCGCGCAAACGCAGGTCCACCTCACTGATCTCGAACCCATCCTGGGTGCGGACCATTGTACTGATGCGTGTGCGACCATCATTGCCCAATCGCTCACCGGTCATCAGGATGCAGTAGCTGAGTTCCGCGCCGCGTCCCACCCTTCCGCGCAACTGGTGCAACTGTGCCAGGCCGAACCGCTCGGCGTTCTCGATCACCATCACGCTCGCGTTGGGCACATCCACTCCTACTTCGATCACCGTGGTGCTCACCATGATGTCCGTCTCGCCCTTCTTGAAACGCGCCATCTCGTAGTCCTTCACTTCGGGATCCATGCGCCCGTGCACGATGCTCACCGCATACTTCGGTGGGGGGAACCGCCGCACCATGCTCTCGAACCCATCCATCAGGTCTTTCAACTGGAACTGCGGTTCGGCAGCGGGATCCTTCTTGGTGCTCTCCTCAATGAGCGGATAGACAACATAGATCTGGCGCCCCTTCTCAACCTCCTGCTCCATGAAATGGAACACCGCATTGCGTGCCGCATCGGTACGGTGCACGGTCTTGATCGGCTTGCGGCCTGGCGGCAACTCGTCAATGACACTAACGTCCAGATCGCCATACAAGGTCATGGCCAACGTGCGGGGGATCGGCGTGGCCGTCATCACCAGCACGTGCGGTGGGACCGTTGCTTTTGCCTGCATACGCGCGCGCTGCGCTACACCAAAGCGATGTTGTTCGTCGATCACCGTGAAGCCGAGGTTTTTGAAACGCACACGATCCTCCAACAGCGCATGTGTGCCGACGAGAATGTGCACGTCGCCGCGTTCCAAGGCGGTCAGCAGTCCTTTGCGTTCTGGTGCCTTCGTACTTCCCGTAAGCAGTCGCACTTGCAGGGGCATGTCGCGCAAGAAGCCGACGAGCGTGTTGAAGTGTTGTTGGGCGAGGATCTCCGTTGGTGCCAGGATCGCGGCCTGGAATCCATTGTCCAACGCAATGAGCATGCTGAGTAAGGCCACCAAGGTTTTGCCGCTGCCCACATCGCCTTGCAGCAAACGGTTCATCTGTTTGCCGCTGCCCATATCGTGGCGGATCTCCTTTACCACTCGCTTCTGGGCGTTGGTCAATTGGAACGGCAAGTGTTGTTTGTAGAAGGTGTTGAACAGGTCGCCGACCTGGCCGAACACATTGCCGCGCACATCGCGTTGCATCAGCACCTTCTGCATCAACAACTGCAGTTGGATGAAGAACAGCTCCTCGAACTTCAACCGGCGGATAGCACTATCCAGCCGCGACTGGTCCAAAGGCTGATGTGCCTGACGCAGCGCTTCCTCTTTGGACATTCCGCCGAGCACGGCGATCAGCTCATCGGTCAGCGTTTCGGGCACCTGACCCGCCAACTGGGGCAGCAACGCTTGTTGCAATTTCCAGATGCCACGGCTGTTCACCCCTTTCGCCCCTGCCTTCTCCGTAGTGGAGTAGACCGGCTGCAACTGCGCCTGCCCAGCTTGCTGCCATTGCTCTGCCGCTTCGATCTCGGGGTGGGCGATGTTGAACTTCTCGCGGAACAGGGTGGGCTTGCCGAACACGATGTACTCACCACCTTCCTTCAGCACAGGTTGCAACCAGCGGATGCCTTTGAACCACACCAGTTCGATGCTGCCACTGGCATCGGTGAGTTTGGCAACCAAGCGCTTCGCCTGTTTCTCGCCGAGCGTTTTGATGCCGCTCAATGTGCCGCGCAATTGCACGTTGGGCAATTCCTCATTGATCTCGCGCACCAAGTGGAAACGGCTCCGGTCCACATAGCGGAAAGGATAGTGCAACAGCAGATCGCCGAAGGTTCCGATGTTCAACTCTTTCCGCAGCAACTCGCCCCGCTGAGGACCCACGCCCTTCAGGTACTCGATAGGGGTTTCGAGAAAGCCGTGCACGGGCTGAAAGTAGATGTCGGGATCAGGTGACCTTGACCGGGGGCGGACTAACACGAGCGGTCGCGGTATGCATGGGCAACCGAGGCCCAATAAATCGTCTATTCGTCATCGCACTGAAAGACCATGATGAAACGATACTCCCTTTTACTATTGGCGATCGCCCCCACCATTTCGTTCTCACAGTTCTGGACACAACGCACCGATTTCCCTTATGCGGTCTACTCCCCGTATGGATTTTCGATCGGCGATCGCTGGTTCAGCGGTGGTGGTGTAACGAACATTGTTCCTCTTGCTTTGGTGGACTCGTTCTATGAGTATAACTCGAGCACCGATGTCTGGATGCAACGCGCCGCTCTGCCCGGGCTTACGCGATACGGCACTCGCGGCTTCAGCATTCCTTCGACAGGAAAGGGCTACGTGGTGTGCGGATGGCACAACAACATCCCGCAAGTGCAGCTTGATGATCTGTGGGAATATGACCCGATCGCTGATAGTTGGGCGCAGAAGGCGGACTTCCCCGGTCCACCGCGCTACAGCTTGGTTTCCGTAGGAACTTCGACCAAGGCCTATGCGGGCCTCGGCTATAACCCTTGGTACAACGACTGGTACGAATACGACCCGGCCACCGACGTATGGATGCAAAAGGCATCCTTCCCAGGCACCGCCAGACAGGCTTGCAATGCGTTCGTGCTGAACGATCAAGTGTATGTGGGCATGGGTGCAAGCAGTGTGGGCAACGGGACTTCCGTCTTCTACAATGACCTCTACCGCTACGATCCACCCACGGACACTTGGACCCAAATGACGAACCTGCCAGCATCGGCACGTGCGAGCAGCTACCAATTCTCCACCTGCGACCTGGCCTACATCATTGGTGGTATCGGCTTCGATCAGTTCGGCAACCAAACGATGTACAACGACGTGTGGTCGTATGACGGCACCACCGATCAGTGGGCACAGTTGCCCGACTTTCCGGGGCTACCCATGAACACGGGCACTTCATTCTCCATTGCCGGTTCCGGCTTCATCGGGTTCGGCGGCACGGGCTTCGAACCGTTCTCGTGGGTCCCCGATTCGCTCACCTCGGCATTCTGGGAACTAAAACTGTGCGAGGTGATATCAACCAGCATTGAGGAGCAGAACGGGATGGAACTACAAGCCTCTTGGAGCGGCGATGCGATCGTAGCGCAGTGGGATCCCTCGCACCCTTACGATGCCTACCGGGTCTACGATGCTACCGGTCGCACGGTGCGCAGCGGTCGTGTTGAACAGGAAGGCCGATCGACGATCCCATTGGACCCTGCAGCAACGGGTGTGTATTTGCTTCACATTACCCGGAACGGAAACGGGCCTGTAGTGCGCGTGATGCTGAGCGATTAAAGCGCCCCGGAGCTTCCCGGTTGGTGGACCCCGGTTCTGCCGGTGGTAACCTGCATGCGAGTTCTATGTCCAACTACAGCGTGGGCCCCTTGTTGGTGCTGATCAGAATCTTGTTGTTGGATACTGGAAGCAAGTTCGTCACCAGCACGACATGTATCGAGAATGCCGCGATCGGGCGCACACCGACCGGTAGTTTCGGTGCGCGTGCTGGCGCACTGGGAAAATGATAAAAGCTCAAACGAAGTTCGGGGCCCTCATTGTGATCACTGCATCAATGATGGTTCTTTCGTGCAAACACGAAATACCAGCACCGTTGGATGTGGAACTACTGCGACTTGCCCAAGACACCAGCGGGCAAGTGTTCTACCATTTCTCAGATACGTTGCTGCCGAGAAGTGCCGGATCAGGGCATCCACAGGCACTGTTGCGCACATGGTACAACCCAGCGGCAGCAGCCTTTCTGGACAGCATGGGCGCGGTTGTGCCGGACACTCTTTTCGCCAACGGTGCCGCTGTAGTGAAGGAGCTGTACGCCTCGCCGGGCGTGCTTTCGCTCTATGCCATCATGTTGAAGCGGTCCGATCACCCGAACGCGGATCAGGATGGCTGGGTGTGGGCTGAGGTTGAACCCTCGGGGGAGGTGGCGATCCCCTCCAGCGATCTGGGAACGGCATGCCGCGGTTGCCACAGCCAGAGCGGCCATATCGACTTCACGTTGATGAACGCTTACTTCCCGTAAAAGGAATTCCGGATATCAGATCGCCCCCACCCCCAGCATCAGCGCCGGTTCTTCCAGCAACGCTTTGAAGGAGTTGAGGAAGGCGGCGCCAGTGGCGCCATCCACCACGCGATGGTCACAGCTCAGGGTCACCTTCATGGTGTGGCCGGGCACGATGGCTCCGTTCTTCACCACGGGCTTTTCCATGATGCCACCGATGGCCAAGATGCACGCATCCGGCGGGTTGATGATGGCGGTGAATTCCTCGATGCCGAACATGCCGAGGTTCGAGATGGTGAAGGTGTTGCCCTCCCACTCCGCGGGTTGCAGCTTCTTCTCCTTGGCCTTCTTGGCCAGGTCACGCACTTCCAGCACCGATGGTGCGGAAGCGGTTTTGCATCAGAAAGCGCACAACGGGAACGAGGAGTCCGTCCTCCACGGCAACGGCTACGCCGATGTGCACGTGCTCGTTGTAGCGGATCCGGTCGCCGAGCCAGCTGCTGTTCACTTTCGGGTTCTGCTTCAGCGCCACGGCCACGGCTTTGATCACCATGTCGTTGAACGAGATCTTGTCCGGTGCGATGGTCGTGTTGATCGCTTCGCGCACTTGCATGGCGCGCGACATGTCCAACTCGATGGTGAGGTAGAAGTGCGGCGCGGTGAACTTGCTTTCGGCCAAGCGCTTGGCAATGGTCTTGCGCATCTGGCTCACGGCCACTTCCGTGAAGCGTTCCACCTGTGGGCCACTGAATGCTGCTCCACCTGAGGTGTAGCCCTCCACGTCGCTCTTGGTCACAGGCCATCGGGACCGCTACCACGAACGCGACCGATATCGATGCCTTTCTCTTCCGCGAGGTTCTTCGCTAACGGGCTGGCTTTCACACGTCCGTTGGTTGAGGCAACAGGTGCAGGTGCAGGCGCCGGCGCCGGTTTGGCGGCGGGAGCAGGAGCCGTCTTTGCTGCGGCAGGTGCGCTTACGGGTTCCGCTTGCTTCTCTTCAGCTTTCGGAGCAGGTGCAGCGGCCGGTGCGGGCGTACCCTTGGCGGACTCGGCCAACAGGGCGGTGATGTCCTCGCCTTCCTTCCCGAAAACGGCGAGCACGGAATCGACCGGGGCGGTTTGGCCTTGCGGCACACCGATGTGCAAAAGAGTGCCGTCCAAATAGCTCTCGAATTCCATCGTGGCCTTGTCGGTCTCGATCTCGGCGAGGATGTCGCCGCTCTTGACCTTGTCGCCCACCTTCTTGTTCCACTTCGCAACGACACCCTCGGTCATGGTATCGCTCAACTTGGGCATGCGTACGATCTCGGCCATTGCTCAGTCTTTGATGAAGGGATAATCGGCCTCCTGCGAACTTCACGGCTTCCTCCACTTCCTTCTTCACTTCTTCATCCCACTTCTCCAGTTCGGCTTCACTCGCCCACTTGTTGGTGAGGATCATTTTGCGCACGCCCTCGATGGGATCCTGCTGCTTGTACTCCTCCACCTCTTCCTTGGTGCGGTACTTCTGCGGATCGCTCATGCTGTGCCCACGGTAGCGATAGGTCTTGATCTCCAACAAATACGGACCATTTCCCGCGCGGCAATGCGCGCATGCTTTCGCGATCGCGTTGTGCACCGCTTCGCAGCTCATGCCGTTCACCGGTTCGCCGGGCATATCGTAGCTCTCGCCCAACGTGTACAACTCGTGCACATTGCTGGTGCGTTCCACGCTGGTGCCCATGGCGTACTCGTTGTTCTCGATGATGAAGATCACCGGGAGCTTCCACGTCATCGCCATGTTGAAGGTCTCGTGCAGGATGCCTTGGCGCACTGCGCCATCGCCCATGCTGCACAAAGTCACGCTGTCGTTGCCCTTGTACTTGTCGGCGAACGCAATGCCTGCGCCCAAGCCTATCTGGCCACCCACTATGCCGTGGCCACCGAAGAGGTTACGCGCCTTGTCGAAGTAGTGCATGCTGCCACCCTTGCCCTTGCTCGTGCCGGTAGTTCGACCGAAGAGTTCGGCCATCACGTTTTTGGCAGGTGTGCCCAACACCAGCGGATGCGCGTGATCGCGATAACCGGTGATCACTTTGTCGTCATTGCGGATGGCTGTGATCATACCGGCAAGGATGGCCTCCTGTCCGATGTAGAGGTGGCAGAAGCCACCGAATTTCTGCATCGTATAGAGCTGCCCTGTCTTCTCCTCGAAGCGGCGCATCAGCAGCATGTCCTTGAACCAGCGGAGGTAGGTCTCCTTGGTGAAGGCACCTGTGGCCGGTGCGCTTGAACTTTTGGGTGAGGCAGTCTTAGTGGCCATCGGTGGTGGTAGAAAGGCTCAGGAGGTGAGCGGTCAAATATAGCCGGGGCGTAGCGCGCGTTCCGGACCCGGGAAACCTGACGTTCACTTCAAGAAGGAAGCGTCAAAGCTCAGCGGCATCAAGCCCTCGGCACTGCCGATCTCCAGCACTTCACCTTCCGGCGCACCGAGCAGAATACGCAAGGGGCCTCCCTGCCGACGCTCTTGTTCCACGAGTGCTTGCCTGCATATGCCGCACGGCGGAATGGGGTCTTTGCCCTTGGCCTTGGGCACCACCACCGCAATGACATCCACATACGCCCCGGGCGAAAGAGCCATGCATGCGTGCAAGGCTGTCCGCTCCGCGCAAGTTCCTGCCGGGTAAGAGGCGTTCTCTTGGTTGCTACCGATGGTCATGCGGCCGTCGGTCGTGCGCAACGCAGCGCCCACCTTGAACTTGCTGTACTTGGCGTATGCCTTGCGCGCGGCGGCTTGTGCGGCCAACAGCAGGTCGCGGTCGCTGGCTGGAAGGCTCTTCCAATTGGCGTGTTCCAGGTAGATGAGGCGGTAGGTGCGTTGGCGTGCCATGGGCGAAGGGTGCCGAAGGTAACGGCGCCTGCGGACGCGCCCGGTGCGCACTGTGGTGGATCCATAGATTTGGCGCCCTTCACCAACGCGTTTGCGGACCACATCGGACATACTCGGCACCTATGCACCCATCACCCTGGCGGAGATGGACAGCGTTCAGTTGCTCAACCGCACTGACACCAAGTACGTCTTTGCGGAAAGCGATCTACCCAACCTTCTGGAAATGATCGCACCGCACTACCGCTGCTTGGACGTGGATGGCGAACGGGGCACTTCGTACAGGTCACTGTATTTCGACCGCCCGGATGACAAGAGCTACTTCGACCACCACAATGGCCGCACTTTCCGCAGCAAAGTGCGCTTCCGGGAGTACATGGGCAGTGGGCTCTGTTTTCTGGAAGTGAAACGCAAGACCGGTCGAGGGCGCACAGATAAGGCACGACGAAAAACGACCGCCATACCATTGGCACTCGACGCGGACCAAGCCGCATATGTGGAGGAAAAGAGCGGCATGTCCGGTCCGTTCGAAGCCAAGTTGTGGAACTACTTCACACGGGTCACATTGGTCAACCGCACATGTCCAGAGCGCCTCACCATCGACCATTCCTTGCGGTTCACAAGTCCCAATGGCGAGCGGTCGCTTGACGGTATCTGTATCGCTGAGCTGAAGCAGGAGCGCGTGGACCGGAGTTCGCCATTCGTGCAGGCCATGCGGACATTGGGCTACCGTCCTACCGGCATGAGCAAGTATTGCATCGGTGCCGTGCTCTTGCGCACTGACCTCAAACACAACACGTTCAACGAAGTACTGCGTAAGCTTGACGGCCTGCGTAGTGCCGCGTAGTCATCCCCTCATGAAAGACATTGAATTCCTCGGATGGAAGTTGGTCCACGAAGACTTCTTGGAGTTGCTCTTCAAGTTCGCCATCGATCTTGCAGTGGTCTATGTACTGATCAGGTTGATCTACTATCCGATACACAAGAAGAAGGACTTCCTCTTCACGTACTTCCTGTTCAACATCCTCATCTTTTTCCTGTGCGGCCTCATGAACAGCGTGAAGCTGAGCATGGGTTTCGGGTTCGGCTTGTTCGCCATCTTCAGCATCCTTCGCTACCGCACGGAGCAGATCAGCATCAAGGACATGACGTACTTGCTGGCAGTGATCGCCATAGCCGTGGTGAACGCGCTGTTGAGCAAGAAGGTGAGTTTAGCCGAACTGTTGTTCACCAACGTGGTCATTCTATTGGCCACCTATGTGCTGGAACATCTGTGGCTGACACGGCACGAGGCCATGCGTTTAGTGAGCTACGACAAGTTGGAACTTATCCAGAGCAATAGGCGTGAGGAACTGATGGCCGATCTCGGGAAACGCCTTGGTATCAAGGTGAGCCGCGTGGAGATCGGAAAGATCGACATGCTGCGCGACCTGGCACAGTTGCGCGTGTTCTACTTCGAGGACGAGCAGGATCTGCGTACGTTCAGCGATATCGCCCCGGACGGTGACGACTAGGCTTCAACCCCTGGTGATCAGAGCAACAGCGTAGGCGCACACACCCTCCTTCCGGCCAATGTATCCGAGCTTTTCGTTGGTAGTGGCTTTGATGCTCACGGCATCTTCTCCAACACCGAGCAGTGGTGCAACGGTGGCACGTATGGCTGCAACATGTGGCGCGATCTTCGGTTCTTCGAGCACCAGTGTGCTATCCACATTCCCGACCCGCCAGCCACGTTCCCCCAGCAATTCAACCACATGCTTGAGCAGCTTCTTGCTGTCAGCTCCCTTCCATTTCGGATCGGTGTCGGGGAAGTGTCTGCCTATATCACCGAGTCCGGCGGCTCCCAATAGCGCATCGCACATAGCGTGGAGCAACACATCAGCATCACTATGTCCGAGTGCACCAAGTTCTGCCGGTATCAGGTTGCCGCCCAACCAAAGTTCGCGGCCCGAAACCAATCGATGTACGTCGAACCCGGAACCAACGCGGAACTCCATCACCCCTAGTCCTCCTTCTTCTTCGCTTTGAGCGAATTGAAATGGAAACCGAGCGTGAACCTCAATGTGTTGGCCAAAGGGCTCTGTTGCGAGCTGGCAATGAGGTAGGACAGGTCGATCGCAAAAACGTTGTAACGAAGGCCCGCGCCAAGGGTGAAGTACTTACGGTTGCCTTTGGTCGAGTGTTCCCAGAAATAACCGCCGCGGAAAGCGAACTGTTTGGCGTACCAGTATTCGAAACCTCCTGCAAGGTTCACCTCACGGAATTCCTCGCTTGTACGGCTGCCTGGCTCCACTGTGATATTCCCGTCCTCATCCTTGGTCACTTGGCCAGGTGCATCGGTGAATGAACCGAACATACCGGTTGCAACTCCCACGTTCGGGTCTTGGCCGCTGACGATCTCGCGGTTGCCGTCGTCATCCAAGGAATCCCCATAGATCGGAGGTGTGGGAACCAGAAGCTTGTTGATATCGATGTTGAACGCAATGCTGTTGTACTCATCCATGTCCACCTTCAAGCAGGGCCCGAGGCGCAGATTGATGGGAATGAAATCCGTTTCGCTCGTTTCGGTATAGCGCATTTTGGCGCCGATGTTCGACACGTTGAACCCAAAACTGAACTCACCGTCCTTTTCGCCCAACTGAAGATCCTGCTTGCGATAGAAGAACGAAACATCGGCAGCGACACTTTGGCCGGCCTTGCTCGCCGCACCCTGCACGCTGGTGCCACCGGTGAGGTTGCTGTTGATGTACCGGATGGCTATACCACCACTGAACACATCACTGAACTGCTGAGCGAAAGCAACGTCCACTGAGAATTCCTTGGGTGTGAAATCGCGGATGACACCACCATTGATATCGGTGAAGGTGATGCTGCCCAGAGAGAAATAGCGCAACGAACCGGCGATGGTGCTCTTCTTGTTCGGCAGGCGGTAGTAAAGCGCCAAGTAGGCGAGGTTCATGTCGTTCACCAAGTTGCGCAACCATGGTGAGTAGGAGATGTCGAACTGGAACTCATCCTCCACGAAAGCCAACTTGCTGGGGTTCCAGTGGATCGCGTTCACATCGGGACTGACGGCCACCCCGGCATCACCCATACCACCCGCGCGTGAATCGGGGCTGATCATGAGGAAAGGGACCGCAGTGGTAATGGTATTGAGGCTGAGGCAGTCCTTGCCCGAGATGTTCGACGAGCAAGGCTGGGTGCCTTGGGCACTAACGCCCAACAAGAGCAGCATGCTCGCACAAGTGGAAAGGAGACGCGTCATCAGTGAGTTCTTGGAAAAGGACGGCGAATATACGTGCGTGTGCATGGGCTTATTGTGCGGGATCAGCGCAGGATCACGAGCTTTTCGAACTTGTCCGCCATCTCGCCCTCGGGTGTGGTGATGTTGAGCCGGTACACATAGACACCTCGCCCCAGTTTGTCGCCACTATCGTCCAGTCCGTCCCAGGGAAGTGGTTCACTGCGAGTGCCTTCGCATTGCAACTGGCGGTCAAGGGTTTTCACCAAACGACCACTTACTGTGAACACTTGGACCTGAGCGTGCAATGAACTGCACGGTCTGTTGTGCTCGAAATAGAAATCGGTCTTGGTGGTGAACGGGTTCGGGTAGTTGAGCACATGGGCCAAAGCCAACTCCTCACTAGGGGCTACCACGAATTCCGTGTAGGCATCAGCACTGTTGTTATGCACATCCCAAGCTTTCACACGAAGAGTATGGCTGCCCTCTGTCAGATCGGGAGTAGCGGTAAAGGACGTGGCCGCTCTTATAGGTATCGAGATCGGCTTCATACAAATCGTTGAGCACGACAGCTTGCTCGGTGTTCTCGTCCAGGATGGCAAGCAGATCGTGGCCGATACTATTGCCCAGCGTGTTGATGCCGTTATCATCGAAGAGCTTGGCCAACAGCATGGGATCATCATTCACGGTACCACCAGCCACAAAACGTTCGTCGTTCATGAACAGATCGATCCGTGGGCCGTGGTCATCAAGCACTGCGGTATTGTCGGTCCCGCCTATGATCTTCTCGTTATTATGACCATGACCATTAGTTGTCGTACTCTCAACGTAATAGCTCAACCGCCCGGGCCCGAACTGATAAGCAATGTCTTTGGGCACCACGAACGTGAAATTGAACGCTCCGCTCGTAACGGTGGCTTTGCCGCGGTAGATGATGTTGCGGCGCAGCAGGAACGGATAGGGATTCGTTCCCTGAGCATCGTTCGCCAGCGTTTGCACGCTGCTGCTCTTATCGAAGACCGTTGGGATGACGATACCGTTGAAATCGGTGAGCTGTGTACCATTATCATCAGCCACGATCCCACTGATACGTACCGTGGTCAATGCCTTCAACGTATCCAAGGCATTACCCAGTGTATCGGTAATTGCCGTAGTGAGCACTTGCACCTCAGGCATGGCCAAGCGGATGCTCGGGTCGCCCAACAAACTGAAATTGCGGTGGTTGGTTTGAAGTGGCTGGGCGGTGGTGATCGCACGTTTCGTTCGACGATAGATATCGCCTAAGCGGGCAGTGCGCCCTTCCTCATCTTCATCCAGGAAAACGAAATCGTAGAAATCCTGACTGATGGCTTGGTTCTGCGCAGAGTAGGCCAAGCGTGTGGTGGTCATCAGTCCGATACCTCCACCGTCCGGATTGAGCAAAACATACTCACCGGCCGATGTCCGGCCCGGGTCATCCCAACGACTGAATTCGCACGTCGCGGTCATCCATAGCGGTAGCCGATCGTTATTCGTCCAGCCGAGGATGGTCGTATTGTCCAACAAACGCTCATGCGCCCAACCCACTTCACCACCATGCCCCACATAGTTCATTAGGATCAGCCCTTTTTGGACACGATCCCTGAGGGCCGCCTCCGCCTCGTAATAGCGCTCACCACCCGGTGTGGTCGTTTGCTGATAAGCGTCCATGTAGATCTTGGTGACATTGAAGTCAGGGTATTCTGTTTCAACCCTGGTCGCCAGTGCGTCACTGTTCTGCATGTGCACGGGCCCTTCAATGTCCGGCCCCTCCTGGTCATCGCTGACGAAAAGAACCCAATTCCTCCAATCATTCGAGCCGCCGTCACTGGTGGACGCGCAGACATTGCCTGAAGCACTGTTCAGCGTCAGCCGATCATAAGCAAGGATCTTGTCGACCATCTGACGAGCCATTGTTCTGTTGCTCGCAGGTATACGCCCGATACCGATATCCACCGGATCGCCTGTGTATTCACCCTCCGTATCATCCAACAATCCGAAGTAATCATCCGAGCAGTAGGACTTGCTCGTGTTCCATGAATCTTTGGTCTGGTAAGTTGGAATGAGGTTCTGGTTATTGTCAGCGAGGATCCAGTTGTTGTAGGAACCATCACCAAAGAGCAACAGATACCGTGGCATCAAGGCGGGGTCGCTGCCTGCTTTGTCATAGAGCAGCTTCATGTAGCGCTTGATCGCGGTAGCATCACGCTGCCCACTGCTGAACTCATTGAAAACCTGTTCAGGTGTCACAACCGCCACGGTCAAGCCGTCACTCACTCGGCGGTCAACGAGCGGAGCGATATCGCTGAGAAAAGGTTTGGGGCAAACGATCACGAGATCGGTCGGCAATGCGGTTGCGTGCAGATCCTGATTGTCCACACGCCCGGTGATCACCGGGCTCAGGAAACCACTGTTCTTGAAGGCCACGAAATGACGGAGCACATCGGTCGATAATCGGAAGGATTTCTGTGCTCCTGCGTCCGTGAAGGGAACGTTTCCGACCACAATTGGATCGGTGATCTCCCAAATACGGAAAACGTTTTGGGCCAGATCGACGGTGAATTCGCTGATCGCACCGGGTTGAACGGACCGGAGATCGCGGAAGTGCAATTGATCCCGACGAACTTCAGGTCGCGTCGGCAGTTCATTTCCAGATAGTTCATCCAAGCCTGACTGGTGATGGGGTCATGCGGATCGAACGTGATGGTGACCGGAAGCGTCCCTTGGTCATGCGTGAACTGGAAGATCTCTTGGAATGGCACTGCAAAATTCCCTGCATAATTCTCTGGAAAACCCTCTTCAACCCAAGAAGTGCTGAAGCCGCCCGCGGTCAGATCGAAGCCACTTGTGAGGCTTTCGCCCACCTGCTCCAAGGTCCTGGCCATGCCGTCCACCACCAGCGTTATCGTGTCCTGAGGGCGCAAGTAGGGCACCGCGAATACCCAGTTGTAAAAATCCACTACGTCATAATGTTCACCGAACCATGTGCGTCCGCTGCGGATCAAATTGACCAAGTCCCTTTCGAAGAACTGGCGATCATCGAAGGCCGTAGTTTGATCCGTTGCCGGGTCCGCGCTCAGTGAAACATCACCGATCCGCTGTGGCGGATCAACGCCAATGCCTAAAAAGTAGCTCGCGCTATCCGTGAATGCATGCTTTGTATGAATGAACCGCTGCCCGTTCGCGTGCAGATCCCAGCGCTGCGCGCTGCTGGCATAGAACAGGATCCGGTCGCCCGGTCCGAACTGTCCATCTCCTCCGTCCTCGACCAAAACACTATTGAGCTTCAGGTCAGTATCCCCGAAGCCACTGTTCTCAAAGGGTAGCTGGCCCGCGTGGTTACCGTAGATATTGAGCAAGTCACTGGCCAACCCCGCAACCGGGACCCCGGCCGCCAGCAATTGCTCGTAGGTCAGTGCATGGACTCCGTCCTGAGTTACCGTTAGGCGGAACCAATCCCCCGTCATAAACTTGGAATGGTCCGGATAACTCCTATTGTTCCTTGGATCGGCACCGCTTCGGTTCGGGGTAAGTTCAACTACGAACGACTTAAGTCTTTCCAACGGACCAGTTCCGTTGATCCTTCTGTAAGGATAAATCGTGATCTGTGCGATCGGCATCTTCCGCTGGTAGGCTATGCGGTCCATAACCAAGGGCTGCTCCCCGATCCCGGATAGCTCCCCCAGCCTGTTGAGGTCGGCTTGCGGAACAGGCTCAAATACAAGCTCCCTCAACTGGAATGAAAAAGCGGATGTACCTGAGGGTAGGTCATAAACCTCATGGAAATATGGTAGGAACCCTCGGTCCGCATCCAATTGGGCGCCGGAAAAGCCCATGGCACCTTCGACACTGGCACCGGACGACCTTTGACCTGCGACTGTGCTCCACGCAAGTTCATGGTGATAAGACCGCTGTGCAGAAGCCTGCATGATCACTGCCAGTAGGCATAGCGTGGAAAAGGAGCGGTAGGTCGTCATGAACTCGTGATCAACAGGTTATCAACAGTCGGGACGAAAAGTAATTAGCTTCGGCCCTTGTCATTTTTGAACGGATCGGACGGTGAACGGGTGGGTGAGCGGATTATTGCCATACACGAAAGGGAACCCCAAGGCGTTCGATCCGTATAATTGGCGCTTGCATCGAGCACGAAGCATGGGGAGCATTGGGATCAAGACACTGCTGCGGAAGACCTTACCGGTTGCCGTGGCCTTACTGGCTGCGGTGGAGACCTTAGGTCAAGACCCGCAGTTCACGCAGTTTTATGCAAACCCCCTGTACCTGAACCCGGCATTCGCCGGTACGGCGCGGTGCCCCAGGGTGGTTCTCAATTATCGCAATCAATGGCCCGCCCTGTCGGGTACGTTTGTTACCAGTAGTGCGAGCTATGACCAGCATATAAAGGGCATTTCAGGTGGTTTGGGGTTCTTGGTCACCCACGACCAAGCTGGCAAGGGCACCTTGAATACAACCACCGTGAGCGGCATGTACAGCTACCTGCTCCCGGTTTCCCGCAAATTCTCGATGAAGTTCGGCGCCCAAGCCACCTACTTCCAGAAATCCTTGGATTGGAACAAACTGACCTTCGGTGACATGATCGATCCTCGCCGGGGCTTCATCTACAATACGAATGATGTACCCCGCGGCGGAAGCGTTGGCAACGCTGATTTCAGTGCTGGTATTCTGGGGTACAGCGACATCTTCTTCGCCGGCTTTGCGGCACACCATCTTACTCAACCGAACGAGAGCCTCATCGTTGGCACGAGCAAACTGCCCATGAAATTCACGGCCCATGCCGGTGCGTCCATCCCAATAGTGAAGAAAGGTCGGATCGGCGAAGCCAGCACGAAGATCAGTCCGAACATACTGTACCAACAACAGGCTGCGTTCAGACAGATAAACATTGGCCTTTACATCGATCGCGGACCCATCACAGCCGGTGTATGGTACCGGGCTCGGGATGCATTCATCGTGTTGATCGGGTTCCATACGGAACGATTCAAATTCGGATATAGCTACGACGTTACTACCAGCAAACTCACCACAGCAACAGCAGGCAGCCACGAGATCAGCGTGCAATTGGGCTTCAAGTGCAAGAACAGGAAGCGCCCGTTCCGCCAAGTAGCCTGTCCAACGTTCTGATGAGCACGGAAAAACGAAAGACCATCGCCATGAAGAAGACGATCCTTCCATTCGTTGCGCTCACCGCAGTTGCGGTGATGTTCGCTAGCTGCAATTTCGAGCGCAGCGGTGCCACCGGCTGGAACTACAACGACAGCAAGAACGGCGGCTTTGAGAAAGCCGCTTTCGAAGAACAGGAGAACGGACCCGGGATCATTCTCGTGGAAGGTGGCCAATTCACCATGGGGCGTATCACTGACGAGTTGACCCATGATTGGGACAACATACCGCGCACGGTTACGGTGTCATCTTTCTATATCGATGAAGTGGAAGTGACCAATTTCTATTGGCTCGAGTATCTCTATTGGACGGAGCGCGTCTTTAGCACCGACTATCCTGAGATCTATAAGAAGGCGCTACCCGATTCTCTCGTCTGGAGGAGCAAGCTCGCGTTCATGGACCCGTACGTGGAGTATTACCTGCGTCACCCCGCCTATCGCGACTATCCTGTGGTTGGTGTGAACTGGTTGCAGTGCAACGATTATTGCGCTTGGCGTACGGATCGTGTGAATGAACTGATACTGATCCGGGAAGGCCTTTTTGAGGATAATCCGAACCAGATCAACGAGGACCACTATACCACGGATGCCTACATGGCCGGCCAATACGAAAGTGGCAAACGTGTTGAGGGCCTGCAGGACTTCAACCCGAACAAAGATTTCCGCAACGTGAAGATGGAGGACGGCATCCTTCTCCCCCGTTACCGCTTGCCGACCGAGGCTGAGTGGGAATACGCTGCGTACGGCTTGATCGGCAATACTGTTGACGAGCGCCAAGTTGAGCGCCGCATCTATCCCTGGAACGGTCACTGGGTTCGTTATGACAGCCGTAAAAAGGGCGGTGCCTTCTACGGTGATTTCCGAGGCAATTTCATGCGCGGCCGTGGTGACTACATGGGTGTCGCCGGAAGCTTGAACGACAACGGTGACATTACTACTCCTGTGTTCAGCTATTGGCCGAACGACTACGGACTGTACAACATGGCTGGCAACGTAAGCGAGTGGGTTATGGATGTCTACCGTCCGCTCAGTCCCGAAGACAAAGACGACTTCCGTCCGTTCCGCGGCAACGTGTTCAAAACCAAAGTGCTTAACAGTGATGGTGCTGTGCAGGAGAAGCACGACATCGTAGTGTACGACGTGGATGGCATCAAATACCATCTCGGCGAATTCCAACGCGAAATGAGCGGTCCGTGCAACTCCAGAGGAGGGCGCCTTGATCGATGAACTGCTCACTATGATCGAACAGAGCATCGAATTCAACAACACACGCAAGAGCGATGCTGCGATGCAGCGCGTGCAAGACATGGTGGACCTGATCAAGAGCAAGGATTTGGAGATCTGCCCTAAACTGCTGAGCGCGATCAGTGATTACCAAGCGGATCAGCCGGGCGATGTACGTCAACGGAACGTAACGGTCGAAGAGAACATCGATCGCCGCAACTACCGCCAGAGCGACAATATCGACTTCACGGACGGCGACGTTGAGAGCAGCATTTTCTACGAGGATCCAGCGTACGAAGGCAATGCCATGTATGACTGGGGCAAAACCACGTTGGTGAATGATCGTGCACGTGTATACAAAGGGGCTAGCTGGGCTGACCGTATCTACTACGCCAACCCGGGAACCCGTCGATACCTCGACGAGCGCCAAAGCACCGCCACTATCGGCTTCCGTTGCGCAATGACCCGTGTGGGCAGCCCAGTTGGAATGGGCGACGAAAAACGCCGCAGCAAATTGCAGAAGTAACCGTCGATCGTCAGCACTACTATTGTGGAAAAGCCCCTCGGCACGCCGAGGGGCTTTTCTTTTGGGCCATGATCGGAACCGCTGAACTGCACAAACGATTCTTGGAATGTGCGGGCGCTTGCACGGACACACGCCAACTGGTCAGGGATGGAATGTTCTTCGCGTTGAAGGGCCCCCGGTTCAATGCTAACGAAATGGCCGCGTCCGCCCTTGAGAACGGTTGCAAATACGCAGTTGTTGATGACCCGAACGTGGTAGTCAATGATCGTTTCCTGCAGGTAAATGACGTACTGCATGCACTCCAGGATCTCGGACGCCACCACCGCCGTCACTTCAACATTCCTGTAGTTGCAATCACCGGGAGCAACGGCAAGACAACTACCAAAGAGTTGGTCCACGCGGTACTGAGCGCGAAAGCCCCGACGCTTGCCACTATCGGCAATCTGAACAACCATATCGGCGTGCCGCTCACCCTGCTGCGCATGAATGCCGACCATCATTTCGCCATTATCGAAATGGGTGCGAATCATATCGGCGACATTGCTCAATTGACCACGATCGCCGAACCGACACATGGCCTGATCACGAACATCGGCAAGGCGCACTTGGAAGGGTTCGGCAGCTATGCCGGGGTGGTCGAAGCGAAGACCGAGTTGTTCCAATACATCCTAGTACACCAAGGCGGCCTATTCGTGAATGCGGACGATGAACTCCTCATGCAGAAAAGCAGCAGCGCGCAGCGCATCACGTACGGGACATCGACAAACGCAATGATCACCGGCCACATAGTTCCGAACGGACCATTTCTGGGATTCGCTTTCGATACCAGCAGCCGAACGGAACATCGCGTTCGAACGCAGTTGATCGGCGACTACAACCTGCCGAACGCCCTCGCAGCTGTCTCCGTAGGCATGGAATTCGGGGTGCCGGACACGACCATCGTTGAAACGCTGGAGGCGTATGCACCCGGGAACAACCGCAGCCAGTTCAAGGATACCGGGCGCAATCATCTCGTCCTTGATGCCTACAACGCCAACCCTAGTAGCATGCAGGTTGCGCTGAGGAATTTCGCGGCAATGGTCACTGACCGACCCAAGCTGGTGATCCTTGGGGACATGCTGGAACTGGGAACCGACAGCGAGGATGAGCATAACAACATCGTTGCGTTGTTGACTGAGCTGCAACTAAAGGCTTGGCTGATCGGGCCTGAGTTCGGCAAGACCGGTCGCGGTAATGTGCATCTGCGGTTCAGCACTGCAGCACAAGCATTGGCCTCCGCACAGACCGACCCGATCTCAGATCACTTGATCTTGATCAAAGGATCACGCGGGATCACGTTGGAGACGATCGTACCGGCTCTGTGAGCGCTCAGGCAAGCACACTCCGACCGATCACGATCCGCTGAACCTCGCTGGTGCCTTCATAGATCTGCGTGATCTTGGCATCGCGCATCAGTCGTTCCACGTGGTACTCCTTCACATATCCGTACCCCCCGTGGATCTGCACCGCTTCAACCGTGTGACGCATGGCCACCTCGCTGGCGAACAACTTGGCCATTGAACTGGCTTGCGCATAGTCCAAGTGCTGGTCCTTGAGCCATGCGGCCTTCAGGCAAAGCAGCCGTGCCGCTTCGATCTCGGTGGCCATATCCGCGAGTTTGAACTGGATAGCTTGGTGCTCGCTGATCTTCTTGCCGAAAGCCTTCCGCTCCTTGCTATAGGCTACTGCCAACTCCATGGCACCGCTGGCGATACCGAGAGCTTGCGAGGCAATGCCGATCCGCCCACCGGCCAAGGTCTTCATGGCGAACTTGAAACCGAAGCCATCCTCGCCGATCCTGTTCTCCTTCGGCACCTTCACGTCCTGGAACATCAGGGTGTGCGTATCGCTGCCCCGGATGCCGAGCTTGTCCTCCTTCGCACCTACCACGAATCCGGGCATGCCCTTTTCGACGATCAGGCAATTGATGCCCTTGTGGCCCTTGGTCGCGTCTGTCTGTGCCATCACCAAGTACGTGCTGGCCGTACCACCGTTCGTGATCCAGTTCTTGGTTCCGTTCAACAGGTAGTGATCGCCCATGTCGATCGCTGTGGTGCGTTGACTTGTGGCATCGCTACCGGCCTCCGGCTCGCTTAAGCAGAACGCACCGATCTTCTCACCCTTCGCCAACGGAACGAGGTATTTCATTTTCTGCTCCTCGTTCGCGAATTCCTCCAATCCCCAGCACACCAAGCTGTTGTTCACGCTCATCACCACGGAGCAGCTCGCATCCACCTTGCTGATCTCCTCCATGGCCAGCACGTAACTCACCGCATCCATCCCACCACCTCCGTACCTGGGGCTTACCATCATTCCGAGGAAACCGAGTTCGCCTAACTGCTTGATCTCTTCAGTGGGGAACTTCTGTTCCCGATCGCGTTCGATCACTCCGGGCTTGAGCACATTCTGGGCGAAATCGCGAGCGGCATCGCGAACTGCTTTCTGTTCTTCGGTCAAGTCGAAGTTCATTCCGGCGAGTGTGGCAGTGTCTTGCATGGATAGAGGTCTTTGTCAGTATGGAAGTTCGTCCCCCTCAAAAATGGAAGCCAAATGTAGCCTGTTAAGCCAAGGCTCCCCGGGTACATTCGCCCCGACCAAAGACGATGAAGAACACCCAATCCGTCCTCGGTATCATGAGCGGCAGTTCCAATGATGGGATCGATCTGGCACTTTGCACGTTCGAGGCTTCCGATGGACGCTGGACGTCCGTTGTCACCGCAGCCGGAACGATCCCGTTCACGTCCGCATGGAAACAACGATTGCTGAGCGCAACGAGCGGTACAGCATTCCAACTCGCCCAGCTCCACCGAGATCTGGGTGCGCTGATCGGAGAGGAAGCTAAACGATTTCTGGCGCAACACGGGACCGCCGACCTGATCGCATCGCACGGTCATACCATTTTCCATCAACCTGCACTGGGTTTCACGACCCAGATCGGATGCGGAGCGCAGATCGCTGCGATCACCGGTCTACCAAGCGTGGTCGACTTCCGTACCAAGGATATAGCCTTGGGAGGACAAGGTGCCCCGCTGGTGCCTTTCGGCGAGCGCGAACTCTTTCCGGGCTTCGATGCGTTCCTCAACCTCGGAGGCATAGCCAACGTATCGTTCCATGCGCGCGATAGCGTGGTCGGCTACGATGTATGCACCTGCAATCAAGCCCTGAACGCACTGGCCGGAGAAGCCAACAAGGACTTCGATGCCGATGGAGCGCTGGCCAAGAGCGGCACGATCAACGCAGCTCTGTTGGACCGGCTCAACGCGATGCCGTTCGTGCATGAACAGCTTCCGCGTTCCTTGGGACGCGAGCGATTCGATGCTGAGATGTGGCCGTTGCTGGTGAATACCGCGATCCCCTTGGCCGACCGCATGCGCACATGTGTTGAGCACATCGCGCAGCAGATCACTGAACACCTCGGAGCGCACGGCTCAGCACGCGTGCTGGTGACGGGTGGCGGAGCGCACAACGGCTTCCTGATGCAACGGATCAAAACGATGTGTCCGACGGAAGTCGTGGTACCGAATGAGCGCACAGTGGATCTTAAGGAGGCATTGTTGTTCGCCTTCCTGGGTCTGATGCGTTGGCGCGGGGAGGCGAACACGTTGAGCAGCGTCACTGGTGCTTCGCGCGACAGCATTGGGGGCGCCGTGTATCTACCGAATTAACAAGCGGTCAGTAGTAATTGGTCGAAGCACGACCGGCCACCCGTTGGCGGCCCGGTACTTTCGCGCAATGCCTGAAGCCCCAAGCATGACAAGCAGTGCAATGAAGGAACTGCTGCACGTCTTCGAGAAGCGCAGCCCCGAGATCGTTTTCGAATGGAACGATCCGCCTACCGGTGCCCGGGGTTGGGTGGTGATCAATAGTCTGCGCGGCGGTGCGGCCGGCGGTGGAACACGCATGCGCAAGGGCCTGGACCGAAGCGAAGTGGAGAGCTTGGCCAAGACCATGGAGGTGAAGTTCACGGTGAGCGGACCACCCATCGGTGGTGCAAAGAGCGGCATCGATTTCGACCCACAGGACCCGCGCAAGCGCGACGTGCTGCGTCGGTGGTACCGCGCCGTGATCCCCTTGTTGAAGACCTACTACGGCACAGGTGGAGACCTGAACGTGGATGAGCTGCACGAGGTGATCCCGATGACCGAGCACTATGGCCTGTGGCATCCACAGGAAGGCGTTGTGAACGGCCACCACGCACCGAACCAAGGAGCCAAGGTGCGCCAGCTGGGCCAACTCAGAAGTGGTGTGAGCAAGATGATCGAGGACCCGGCCTTTACGCCCATGATCGGGCGTTATGCCGTGGCCGATATGATCACTGGTTACGGCGTGGCCGAGAGCATTCGCCACTACTACAGGATCTGGGGTGGCAAGGCGCAGGGTAAACGCGCGATCATCCAAGGCTGGGGCAACGTGGCGAGCGCCGCCGCTTACTACCTGAGCCGGATGGGCGTTGGTATTGTCGGCATCCTCGATCGCAAGGGAGGCTTGCTTTCAACCGATGGCCTCGGCCAACAACAAGTGCATGACCTCTTCATCAATAAGGAAGACAATACGTTGACCGCTGATGGTGTGCGTTCATTCGACGAAGTCAACAGCTTGATCTGGGACATGCCCGTGGACATCTTCGTTCCCTGCGCAGCCAGCAAACTGGTAACGCGCGAGCAGGTGGACCGCATGGCAAAGGCAGGCTTGGAGGTGATCGGAAGTGGCGCCAATGTGCCTTTCGCGGACAAAGAGATCTTCTATGGTCCCATCGCCGAGCATGTGGACAATACCGTAGCCGTGATCCCCGACTTCATAGCCAATTGCGGCATGGCCCGCGTGTTCGCATACTGTATGCTCGACGGCGCGGTGCTGACCGACCAAGCCATTTTCGCGGACGTGAGCCGTACGATCGGCAACGCACTGGACAAAGTGCACGAACGTGGGAATGAGAAGACCGGCATCACCCAACGCGCCTTCGAGATCGCCCTTGAACAACTGACCTGAAATACCCAGGAGCCTTTCTCCGTTAAGCTTCAACCGGAACCAACGCCATGCACCTTCCACTTCTTCAATTCGGCACCGACAGCGCCCGCCAAGTGCTCGATGCTCTGAACAACCAACCTGCTGCGCCGCCGAACGCATTGAGCGTTTGGCAATTGATCCAATACGGTGGCTGGTACATCATGGGGCCGTTGGCCCTTATGTCCCTGTTCACCATTTATATCCTCATCGAGCGGATCATGGCCATGCGGGCCGCGCTGAAGCTGGACAACGACTTCATGGCCAAAGTGCGTGATTATGTGCACGACAACAAGATCGACAGCGCGAAGAACCTGTGCAGCAACAGCCGATCGCCTATCGCTCACGTGGTGGGCAAGGGTGTAAGCCGCTTCGGCAGCCCGATGGAGGATATAGAAAGCGCCATGCAGAACGCTGCGGAAGTGGAGATGTCGAAACTGGAACGGAACGTGGGCACATTGAGCCTCTTCAGCAAACTGGCACCTATGATGGGCTTCATCGGTACCATCATCGGTGTGATCAATATCTTCTATCGCATATCGCTCACCGACAACATGAGCATCGGCGGTATTGCGGAAGGATTGTACCAGAAGCTCGTGACTTCCGGCGCTGGTCTTATCGTGGGTATCGTGGCGTTCACTGCCTACCACATTCTCAATGGCATGGCCGACCGCGTTGCTCAACGCATGTCGCAGACCGGCATGGAATTCATGGACATGCTGCACGAACCGCCAAAGAGCTAGGCCATGAGATTGCGCCGCCGACATCGCGAGCACGCCGAAGTGGCCACCGAGAGCCTGAACGACATCATGTTCATGCTCCTGCTCTTCTTCCTCATTGTGAGCACCCTGGTGAATCCCAGCGTGATCAAGTTGTTGCTGCCCGAAAGCAAGCAGAGCCAAACCCTCGACATCCAACAAGTACTGTTGCAGGTAACGGCTGACCACCAGTACTACATCGACAAGAACCCGGTACCGGTTGCCGACCTGAAGGGCGCTCTCATCGATGCGACCAAGGGGCTGGAGAAACCGACCATCGTACTGCGCTTGGACAAATCGCTGACCATGCAGGACCTAGTGGATGTGCTGCAGGTTGGCACGGAAATAAAGGTGAAGATGATCCTGGCCACCAAGAACGCCGGTTGAACCCAAGAGCCGAAGCATTGTACAGTCAGTCACCATGAACGCCACGATCGACCTCGCCCCTCGCCGTCGCGCCGCAATGACCACGAGCATTGTCGTGCATGCGTTGCTGGTATTCTTGCTGATGTGGTTGACCATCCAAGTGCCCGACCCACCGCTACCGTCCGGAGGGGGCACCGGTATGGAACTCGGTTTGGCCGATCTAGGCCTGAGCGATATTGGTATGGGCGAAACCGAGGAAACGGACGGCGGCCCGACGGAAGCGCCGGAAGAGAGCGTACCCGAGGAATCGAACGAGGGCGATGTGATCGCTGAAGATGACGGGGAGAAGATCAACATGCCTGTGAAGGACCCCGATAAGCCCGCGAGCGACAAACCAGCGGTGAAGCCCCCGACGAACAAGCCGCCCAAGATCAGCGAGCCTACGGTGAGCAAGGGCTTTCAGAATGCAATGGACGCGTTGAAGAACAAGGGCGATAAGGGCGGCCAAGGGGTTCAGGGTGACCCCAACGGAGAGCCAAATGGCGGAGGCGGGGGTGGTGGTGGCACGAACGGAGGATCCGGTGGCGGCACAACCGGCGGCGTTGGTCCAGGAGGCGGAAGTCTACCCGGCATTGGCGATTGGATCCTGGCAGACCGTGGCATGAGCCGTAAACCGGACTTGTCCCAGAAGCCTACAGAGAGCGGCAAAGTGGTGCTGACCATTTTCGTGGACCGCACAGGCAAGGTCATACGCACGGCGCCTAACCTCACGAAGAGCACTACAACCAGTTCGGCCCTGTTCGAACTGGCGCGCAAATCGGCCATGAGCGCAGCCTTCACGGCCAACCCCGGGGCAGCTGCGGAACAGCGCGGGGAGATGACCTTCAGATTCGAACTGCAATAGCATGAACTACGCCACCGCGCTGGCGTACCTCTACGAGCAACTGCCGATGTTCCACCGCATCGGCAAGGCGGCGTACAAGGCCAACCTCGACAACACGCACGTACTGATGGAACTGCTCAGGCATCCTGAGCAGGGTTTGCGGTGCGTGCACATCGCCGGCACCAATGGCAAGGGCAGCACCAGCCACATGCTTGCAAGCGTTTTGCAGGAAGCCGGCTACAGGACCGGGCTGTATACATCACCACACTTGAAGGACTTCCGCGAACGAGTTCGGGTCAACGGTGCAATGATCAGCGAAGAACAGGTGGTGCGGTTCATTGAAGAACACCGCGAAGCCTTCGATGCCATCAAACCTAGCTTCTTCGAGTGGACCGTGGCATTGGCCTTCGACCATTTCCGCGAAGAGCGTGTGGACATCGCCGTGATCGAGACCGGTCTTGGCGGCAGGCTCGATAGCACGAACGTTGTAGCGCCTGAGGTGAGCATCATCACCAACATTGGTTGGGATCACGCGGATCTGCTCGGTGGTTCGCTGGAAGCGATCGCTGGCGAAAAGGCCGGCATCATCAAACCGGGTGTCCCGGTCGTCGTTGGTGAAGCCAGCGGCGCGGTGGCCGAGATCTTCCTGCAAAAAGCGCGGATCGAGGACGCGCCGATCGTGTTCGTGGATCACACGCAACCCCTTCCCTACCCCATTGAATTGCAGGGTGCGCATCAGGAGCGCAATGCGCGCACGGTGCTGCAAACCATTGATCTCCTCGTGGATAAGGGTTGGAGGATATCGAATGAAGTCGTCGCCAAAGGCCTGGCGAACACCACGCGCAACACGGGCTTAAACGGCCGTTGGGAAATCATTGGGCGGGGCCCCCTTACCATCGCTGACGTAGGCCACAACGCCGACGGCATGCGGGTGGTGAAAGAGCAATTGGCCCGAACGCCGCACGATCGTCTCCACATTGTTCTTGGCTGTGTTGGGGACAAGGACGTGGGCCGTTTCCTGGCCATTTGGTGACCGTTCGATCCAAAAGTGGTCGGGGTTCTTTTACATCGGAGGCATAGCTCAGCTGGTTCAGAGCATCTGCCTTACAAGCAGAGGGTCACTGGTTCGAATCCAGTTGCCTCCACTCCGGGATGTTAGCTCAGCTGGTTCAGAGCGCGTGCTTCACACGCACGAGGTCACTGGTTCGAATCCAGTACGTCCCACTTCGATCGCTTCGCACAAGCGCTCGATGACCCGATAAGCCCCGCCACATGCGGGGCTTTCTGTTTCAAAGCGGCCGTGCCCGACATTCACGCCGTGGCATTCCTCAGGCGATACGCCTCATTCTTGCTTCCAGCGGTCCTCTTCCTCGCCGCCATGTTCGTGCTGGAGCACTTGAACGGCCGCTTCTGGCTCAACGACTTCAGGGTGTATTGGAGCGCCGCGGATGCGCTGCTGCACGGGCAACAGGTCTATGGGCTGCCCTTTGGGGAGAGCACCGGGTTCTTCAAGTACTCGCCCTTCGTCGCTATGCTGTTCGTGCCGTTCGCGCTGCTGCCGTTCCATGTGGCCAGTGTTGTGTGGTTCTGGTGCATTGCTGGGGCGACCATCGCGGTGATCATTCGGTTGCATAGGCTTCTACTGCAGCACATCGTATTGGGCCCGTTGGCGCGGCCGAACCTTTTACTCGTGCTGTCGCTGTTGTGCGTCGCCAACCATGTCGTTCGGGAACTGCACTTGGGCAATGTGAACATGATGCTGCTGTTGTTGGCCGTGGTGGCGTACGCGAGCGCCGATCAACGGCCGAGGTTGGCCGGCGTACTTCTGGCAGTACTCTTCATGGTGAAGCCGTACTTGTGCATTCTAGTCATACCGTTCCTGGTCCGTGGACATTGGAAACTGGTCGGCGCCGGTGTAGCGGCGGGCGTTGCAATGCTCGCGCTGCCTGTGGTCTTCGGCTTCTCGCACTCGTTCGATCTGCATAGTGCGTGGTTACAGTCGATGGTGCAGCACGGAGACTACCTCACAAGCGGCAATACGATCTCATCGCTACTTCATCGCACGACGGGCGTGACTGATACGGCGCCGTTGCAGGTCGGCATCATTGCGTTGACCATGGTGGTTGCGACCATTCTGGCGTGGCGACTTCACAAGGAAGGCCCTATGAGCATGGGCAACTATGTATTGTTCTTCGGCCTGCTGGCGTTGGTGCCTAATCTGGTCATCACCGACACACAGCACTTCCTCTTGGCATTGCCCCTGTTCTCCTTTGCGATCCACAAACTGGCGGAGCGGCGCGCTCCCATTGTGCTTGGGCTCTTCATCGTTATCTGTATTCTGCACGGGGCGAACAGCAGCGACCTGCTCGGTAGCGAATTATCGGACAAGGTGAACGCATGGGGTGTGCTGGGTGTCGCCAATCTCATGCTCATAGCGCTGAGCGCCGGAATTGCATGTAGACAGCTCAACGATCCGCGCACTGCATGAACAACGAACTCTCAGCGCCAGCTTGGCAACAGCGTTTGTGGAACGCGCTGTTCTTCTGCATTCTGTTCCTCTATTGCGCGGTGGTTGCTGAAGGCAGGTTTTTTCCCACGGTCGACGGTCCTGTGCATACCTACAACGCACGATTGTTCGGCGACTTGATGGCACTCGATGTACATGCGACCAGCTTTTTCCACTTCAACGATGCACCGGTACCGTATTGGACCAGCACGGTATTAATGTGGCTGTTCGGCACGCTGTTCGGGCCTGCGGAAGTGGAACGTATCATGGTGCTGCTGATCGTTATAGCCACGGCACTTTCCTATCGGTGGTTCCTGCGCGCCGTATCGGTGGAGAGCAACATCGGCAGCCTGCTGATCTACCCGTTCCTATGGGCCGTTCCGCTTCAACTCGGGTTCTTCAACTACTGTCTGGGTTTCGCGCTGCTGTTCTTCACGCTCGGTTGGTGGCTGCACCGCATGCCCAGCCAGCGCATGGACCGCGTCGTACTTCAAGGTTCTGTCCTGTTCATGGTATTGTTCTTCACACATCTCATGTTCTTCGTTCTCGGCTTGGCGCTCATAACGGGCCACGCGGTATAGTTGAAGTTGCGGATGCGCCAGGTCCCCTTCCTCCGCAAACTGCTCAGCAGGTTGCTAATGACCGCCTTTCCTGCGATCCTCCCTTTTGATCTGGTACATGATCACCGACGACGGCGAAGGGCCTCATGCCGCCACTATGTCCTTCGCTCAAAGACTGGAATGGTTGGTGAATGGTCAGTCGCTACTTACGCTTGTTTGGGAACAGGAACAACCCATGGTGCGTCTTGTCCAGGGCGGTTTGCTCCTACTCACCCTTGGCGCCCTATGGTCCCGCAGGAATGATCTGTTAACCGCAGCCATCGGTGATGCTTGGGGCCTGGCTGCTGTCGCGTTCTTCGCCGCGTGTCTTGTGCTGCCGGATGGCTTCTCCACCGGCACTATCGTGCTCGTGCGGCTGCAACTCATCGGCTTGGTCCTTTGGGCCACGTGGTGCGCAGCTCAGCGGATGAACGAAGGTGTTCGCATTGTTGGTGTAGGACTGGCCATTGCGGGCGCGCTGTGGCAACTGCACTTCCATTGGGGCACTGTACGCGCTTTGCGACTGGAAGCAGAAGATCTGTACACCGTGCACGCTGCCATCGACGACGGCGCTACAGTGCTACCGCTCAACTACTCGGACAATTGGCTGCACGGCAACTTCTCCGACTACCTCGGCACATGGAAGAATACGATCGTGCTCGACAATTTTGTTGCGCGCTTCTCGCACTCGCCGATCCAATGGAACACGGAAATGGAACCGTTCGCCGATATCGGGAACTTCGACAACAGTTTACAGCCATGCGTGGACCTCGATGCATGGACGCTGCGCACCGGCCATACGATCGATCATGTGATAACCGTCCGTATGCCCGAGCAGCCAACCGATAGCTGTACCCTGGATACCGAGGCACAATTGAAGAACCGCTACGAGCTCTCGTTCACTTCGCCCACAGGGAATGTGAAGCTGTATTCGCTACTCGACCGTCAGTGACCCGGATCGCCGAACGCTGTTTCGATCCTACTGGAAGTGCTTGATGAGGAATGCATGCGCGTTCCCATGCATGAACCGCCCAACAACCGCTTTCACATCCGGGATGTTGATGCCTGCGGCAGGGGCATATCGCTTCAAGTACGTCTCCAGATCGACCGCCATTCCGCCTAATGACGCAGCATTCGGGTAACCACCGATCGGTTCAATGAGGCCGTCGTAGTCGCTCCCAAGAACGATGTGCGCCCATGGATCAGGGATCCCGCCGTCGGTGCAGACCTTCACAACGTGCAGGATGTTGTTCACCAAGTGACGCATGCCGAAGTCGGGTGACTTCTCCGCCAGCGTGTATTGCTCGAAGGGTTCGTCCCGTTCATCATCGCGATCCTCCTGGTCGAACAGTTCAGCGGCGCTGACCTGTTGATCCATGTTTCCTGTCGGGAACAAGTACTTCTCCCCGATGGTCACACACTCCTTCAAACCCTTCACCTTGCCGCCGAGAATGCGGATATCGAGCGACACCCCGATCAGCCCACCGCTCTTGGCGATCAGCAGGATCTCCTCGTCGTAGAGGTTGATGCTGCATGGATTGAAATTGGTGCCCGGTACCAGCACACCGGGTCGTGGGTTGTACTTCAACTTGAAGAACTGCCCGTTGCGCTTGTGGCGGCAGGAGGTGATCGGCATGGGTGCGCCCCACGAGGCTCCCGTGACCCCGGCGTGGGAACACAGCACCGGTTCGTTCTTGAACGCACTTGTCGGTTTGTTCTTCCACCTGTGGAAGTCCATTCGGCTCTCCAAGCTCATGTGCCGCGTATCGATGAATATCTTGCGCCCCGTATCGGCCATCGCGATCTCGGCCAAGTGATAGCCGAGTGGGGTAATACTGCGGCCTTGCGGCAGGAACGACTTCTTGCCGAAGATCTTGATGCCGCTGGCATGGGTGCAGAGCGTATTGTCCTCCAGATGCGCCATGGTGAAGTACAGCAGGCGCGGGCTGTCGGCCTTCTTGAACCAGTTCAAGTTCGCGATAAGCGTGTTCTGGTCAGTGCCGGTGTTCCGGGGTCCATAGAGGTTGTGTCCACCCTCCATATTCAACACCAAGTGGATGGTGTTGTCATCCGTGGGATCGTACTCAGCCACGCTGGCAATGATCTTCGCCTGCTTGGCTTTGCCGGGCAACGCTCCATCCGCGCGCAACGCAACTATCTCGTCGCGCACGACCTCGTTGCTGGTGACCTTCGCATCACGGAGCTTGATCAGTTGCCTACGGTCGAGGACAGGGATCGCTGGATCGAGGGCGTGCAACAGGAACTGTTTCGCAACCCCGGGTTCCAGACCGTAGACGGTTGCGAATGCCAAGTTCACCCCGCCATCGGCCAACTGTTGCATGTTACTCTGGGAATCGAGGATCTTGCTGAGGAGTTTCGAGTTGATGGTGAACCAGCAATCCGGGCGCGCTGCGGGCGGCGCCAAAGTGGGTTTAAAGGACACGTGGCAGTGGAAGTCGGCAATGGCCATAAGGGTTGGGTCTGGTGGGCAAACGTATCAGGGCGTACCGGCCTGTGAAATACCCGGGATCAGGTATTCTCATGAGCGGAAAGGGCCGATTTCGACAGAACGAAGGCAGCAAATTTTGAATGGGACGGTCAGTGTGTTCATGTTTTATACTACATTTGTTGAACAATAATGGAACAGTCTCTCGACATATGCACCTTCGGCCGTACTTCGACCATGGGCAGTTCCGCAATTGTTATCGGCTCTGGCTTCGCGGGCCTTTCCGCCTCGGCATCGCTAGCGCGACAAGGCTTTACGGTCACCGTGTTCGAGAAGAACGAAGCACCGGGCGGTAGGGCCCGGGTATGGCGGGAGAAGGGCTACACCTTCGACATGGGCCCGAGTTGGTATTGGATGCCGGAAGTTTTCGAGGACTACTTCGGGAGCTTCAGCACATGCACCGCCGACCACTATCAATTGGTCCGGTTGGACCCCAGCTATCAGGTGATCCACAGTGCAACCGATCGCTGGGACATACCGGCGGGTATTCCAGCGTTGAAGGCATTCTTCGAGCGGATCGAACCGGGCGCCGGGAACCAACTGATGGATTTTCTCGCGGAAGCCCGGATGAAGTACGAACTGGGCATGGGTGATCTGGTGCATCAGCCAGCCCTGTCCTGGGGCGAATTCGCACGTTGGAGCGTGTTCACCGGAATGATGAGGAGCACCGTTTTCAGCAGCTTACGCTCCCATGTGCGCAAGCACTTCAAAGACGAGCGCTTGCGCATGCTCCTCGAGTTCCCGGTGCTATTCCTGGGCGCCACACCGCAGGATACACCTGCGTTGTACAGCTTGATGAACCACGCTGACATGGCGCTGGGCACCTGGTACCCCATAGGCGGCATGGGAAAGGTGGTTGATGGCATGGTAAAAGTGGCCAAGGATGCCGGTGTGCAATTCCGCTTCAACGCGCCCGTGGAACAATTGATCGTCGCAGATGGTCGCATCACCGGCGCAATAGTGAATGGGGAGATCATCAACGCGGATGTTGTTGTTGCCGCGGCGGATTATCACCATGTGGAGCGCGACCTGTTGTCAGCCGACCAGTGCGATCACAGCGAAAACTATTGGGGCAAGCGTGTTATGGCACCAAGCTCTCTTCTGTTCTACTGGGGCGTGGATAGGCGACTACCCGGCCTACGACACCATAACTTGTTCTTCGACGAAGCACTGGATCAACATGCCCGCGATATCTATACCGACCCGAAGTGGCCCGAGCATCCGCTGATGTACGTGTGTTGCCCGAGCGTTACGGATGCGAGTATCGCACCTCCCGGGCATGAGAATCTCTTCGTGCTGATACCGATCGCTCCGGGGCTTACCGATACCGCTGAAGTCCGGGAGCACCATCGCGAACGGGTGATGACCAAGTTGGGCGGTATCACGGGAGTGGATCTGTCCGAACACCTGGTTGTGGAACGCAGCTATTGCATAAACGACTTCATTGCGGACTACAATGCATACCGGGGTAATGCATACGGCCTTGCGAACACCTTGCGGCAAACAGCAGTGTTGAAACCGAGCATGAAAAGCAGGAAAGTGAAGGGGCTTTACTTCGCAGGCCAGCTAACGGTGCCGGGCCCTGGTGTACCACCATCGCTGATCAGCGGTCAAGTAGTGGCCGACCTAATCGTCAAGGAACTCAAGAACCGCACGGCATGACCAGCATGAAATTGTACGATGATGTGTGCCTGCAAGCCAGCAGAGCGACCACGTTCAGTTACAGCACCTCATTCGGGCTGGGCGTGCGTTCCTTGCACAAGCGGTTCCGGGCACCGATTCATTCCATCTATGGATTCGTCCGCTTCGCCGACGAGATCGTCGACACGTTCCATGATCACGACAAGCGGGCCTTGTTGGAGCAGTTCACCACCGACACATGGCGCGCGATCGAGGAAGGCATCAGTTTGAACCCGATACTGCACAGTTTCCAGAACACCGTACGCACCTACTCGATCGACCGTGAGAACATCGAGACCTTCTTGCGTAGTATGACCATGGACTTGGAGCAGCAGCGGCACGACCGGCATTCGTTCGACGCATACATACTCGGTAGCGCCGAAGTTGTTGGCCTCATGTGTTTGCGTGTTTTCGTTGAAGGCAATGACGCCGAATACCAGCGACTGAAACCACCGGCGATGCGATTGGGGGCGGCATTCCAGAAAGTGAACTTCCTGCGCGACCTGCGCCATGACCACCAAAGCCTTGGTCGTACCTATTTCCCAGGGATCGATGTTCTGAACCTTGACGCGAAAGCGAAAGAAGGGATAGAACAGAGCATCGATGCGGATTTTGATGCTGGGCACGAAGGCATCAAACAGTTGCCACGCGGTGCCCGGTTCGGCGTCTATGTGGCATACCGGTATTACCGTGCGTTGCACGAACGGATCCGGCTGATGCCCAGCGAGCGGATACTCGCCGAACGGGTGAGCGTACCCAATACTGCCAAGGCTTCTCTGTTAATGCGCAGCTACGTGCGCCACAGTCTCGGCTTGCTATGATCGAGTTGGCGAGAACGCAGGAGTCGGTGGTGCTGGTGGATGCTGAAGACAATGTCCTAGGCAGCATGGAAAAGATGGAGGCGCATCGGAACGGTGCGCTGCATCGTGCGTTCAGCATTTTCATTTTCAACGAACGCGGTGAACTGATCCTGCAACGCCGTGCCCCGGGCAAGTACCACAGCGCTGGGCTCTGGACCAATACCTGCTGTGGACATCCACGACCTGAAGAGGATCTGGCGGCAGCGGCCCAGCGCCGCTTAATGGAGGAAATGAACATCGCGTGCGTACTGGAACACCGGTTCACCTTCGCATACACGGCAGAAGTGGGTAATGGACTTGTCGAGAATGAACTCGACCATGTTTTTGTAGGCCGGTTCAACGGTGTCCCGGTCCTTGACCCTTGCGAGGCCGATAGCTGGCGGGCAGTGGCGCTAGGCGCATTGGAACTGGAAATGACACTGAGCCCGAACCGCTTCACGCCTTGGTTGCACGCGTGTATCGGCAAGGTTGTCAACCATCACAGGACTTCGGCTGCATGAAACGACCGAGGGTTACGGTCCACTGGTTCCGCCGTGATCTGCGCCTGCATGACAACCACGCGCTCTTGATGGCGCTGCGCAGTGGGCATGCTGTCCTGCCCGTTTTCATTTTCGACACCAACATCCTCGACGATCTAAAGGACAAACAAGACAGGCGTGTTGATCTGATCCACCGGACGCTACGCTCGATCAAAGCCGAACTGGAGAGCCTCGGCAGCAGCCTTCATGTGGAGGTGGGCGACCCCATGGTCTCTTGGCAGCGGATCATCGAGCGGTATGATGTGCAATGCGTGCACGCGAACCGCG
This sequence comes from Flavobacteriales bacterium, assembly GCA_016703005.1. Classification (GTDB taxonomy): domain Bacteria; phylum Bacteroidota; class Bacteroidia; order Flavobacteriales_F; family PHOS-HE28; genus PHOS-HE28. The sequence continues at coordinate 86,238 of JADJCX010000034.1, read as the reverse complement.
ACCATGAACCGTATGCCTTGCAGCGGGACAAGGACATTGAAGCATTGCTAGGCGACAAGAACATCTCATTCGTCACGCACAAGGACCATTCGATATTCGAGCGCAACGAAGTGGTGAAGCAGGATGGCACACCGTACACCGTATTCACACCATACATGCGGAAATGGCGTGAGCAGTTCACCAGTGCTCTGCTCGATCCGTTCAGCAGTGAGAACGAACTCCATGCGTTGCACCCGACCGAGCCGCTGGTCATGGCTTCATTGGCTGAGATCGGTTTCCGATCAACGGACCTTGCACTTCCGACCGTGCGAATGGATGAAGACTTGCTGCGCACTTACACGGATACGCGTAACCTGCCGGCAATAGAAGGCACCAGCAAACTGAGCATGTATCTGCGTTTTGGCATGGTCAGCGTGCGCGATGTCCTGCGGAAGTCATGGGCCGTCAGCCCTGCGTTCGCCAATGAACTGATCTGGCGGGAGTTCTTCATGCAGATCCTTTGGCACTTCCCGCGTGTGGTTACACAAGCCTTCAAACCCGGCTACGACAACATTGCATGGAGGAACGATCCGGCCGAATTCTCAGCATGGTGCGAAGGCCGCACCGGCTACCCGATCGTGGACGCCGGGATGCGCGAATTGAATGCTACCGGTCTTATGCACAATCGCGTGCGCATGATCACAGCAAGCTTCCTCACCAAACATCTGCTCATCGATTGGCGCTGGGGCGAAGCTTGGTTCGCTGCCAAATTGCTGGACTTCGAACTGAGCAGCAACAACGGCAATTGGCAATGGGCCTTTGGGAGCGGCTGCGACGCGGCCCCATACTTCAGGGTGTTCAGCCCGGCAGCGCAAACAGAGCGGTTCGACCCTGACCTCCGTTACGCGAAGCATTGGGTACCAGAAGCCGGGACTGCGGCATACCCCACGCCGATCGTGGATCACGACATTGCCCGGAAACGTGCACTATACGTCTACAAAAGCGGGTTGACAATGCAGAAAGGACAAGTTCCCAACCAACCACAGTTGTTCTTTTGAATCATTCTCGGCACGACCATCAAACCTGCAAGTGCACCAAGGTCCTAGCCTATGCGTGTGCATGAATTGCAACAGCAACAGTGGCTACCGGTCACTGTTCCGGAGGCTTGGTCCTTCTTCAGCACACCGTTGAACCTTGCCCGCATAACCCCTCCCGAAATGCGGTTCAATATCCTCCCACCGTTGTACGGCGGACCATTGTGCGCAGGGCAGCGCATCCGCTATACTGTGCGACCGTTGTTCGGCATACCCTTGATATGGGAAACATTGATCAGTGAAGTGGATGAACCAATGCGTTTCATTGATGAGCAGTTGAGAGGACCATTCGCGCTTTGGGAGCATACGCACATGTTCACAGAGCACGAAGACGGCACCATGATGACGGACCATCTGCGCTACGCTCTGCCGATGGGCCTGCTTGGCGACGTTGCGCACACACTGATCGTAAAGAAGAAGGTCGTTGGCATCTTTGCTCACCGGCGCAAAACGCTGGAGCAACTCTTTCCGAAAGGGAAATCATGAGCATTTGGTCGATCATCGGGATCGTTGTAGCGACGTTCACCACCATGGAAGGTGTTGCGTGGCTCACGCACAAGTATGTGATGCACGGCTTTCTCTGGTACCTGCACCGCGATCATCACAAGAAGGACCACGACCATGTGCTTGAGCGCAACGATGCGTTCTTCCTTGTGTTCGCGATACCAAGCATTGTTTTTTTCGTTGTTGGCACACTACAGGGACTACACGCTCCATGGCTCTGGATCGGGCTTGGCATCCTCCTATACGGCATCGCGTATTTCTTGGTGCATGAGGTGTTCATCCACCAGCGCATTAAATGGCTACGTAGCGCCAACAGCGCGTACTTCCTCGGCTTGCGCCGGGCGCACAAAGTGCATCACAAACACTTGGGCAAAGAGGATGGCGAGTGCTTCGGCATGCTCTGGGTGTCGATCAAATATTTCCGTGAGGCCGCCCAGCACTTAAAGGCGCAAGAACAAGGCCAATGAGCACCTACGCATGGGTTGATCTCCTAAGCGTGTTATTCCCGCTTCTGTTCTCCTTCTCCCCTCGGCTGCGTTTCCATCATCAATGGCGCGCAACGGCCGTCGGGATCCTGGCCATGATGGCTTTCTTCATTCCGTGGGACATTCTCTTTGCCGCGGAAGGTGTATGGTGCTTTTCGGTTGAACACACTTGGTCCGCACGCTTGTTCGGACTTCCGTTGGAGGAGTGGGGGTTCTTCATCTGCATACCCTACGCATGCCTGTTCACCTACCACTGCGTCAGCATTCAGTTGAAAAGCGACCCATTGGCAAAGCATGCGCGTTGGATCTCCATATCGGTCGTGGTAACCCTGCTCACCATCGCATTGTCCGATCTTCACCTCAAGTACACGGCTACCACCTTTCTTCTTTGCGCAATACTTGTACTGTTCGTTGACCTCATTCTGCGACCCGTTTGGCTGGGCCGGTTCTATTTCACGTTCCTCGTGTTGCTTATTCCGTTCCTGATCGTGAACGGGGTGCTGACCGGAACCGGTATCGAAGGTGAAGTGGTGTGGTACAACGATGCCGAAAACCTTGGTATCCGCCTGTTCACGATCCCAATAGAAGACATCTTCTACGGATTGTTGATGCAACTGATGGCCGTGATGTTCTACGAGCAAGTCCGCTCGCGCTGGCCCGGCAAGGCTTCGACAAAGTGATGTCGAAAGCCATGCGGTCATTGCCAAAAGCGGTGGATCGCCCGGGTATCTTCGCCGCACAATGACCGATCTGCAACGTGTTGGCAGTTGGCTGAACCATTTGGTAAAGGCGCGCACCCGCCATGGTGTGCATAGCCCATTCGTTTTCGAACTCATCAATACCGTTCTTCGGAACACCAGCGAGCAGCCGACATACGCTGCCATCGAAGCATTGCGCAATGAACTGCTGGACAGCGATCAGACGATCCGGGTGAACGACCTGGGCGCCGGGAGCAGAAAGATGGATCTTCCCGTGAGGGCCGTGAGCGATATGGCCCGCACCTCGTTGAAGCCCGCGCGACAAGCACAGTTGCTCTTCCGTTTAGCGCGCTACTTCCAGCCCCAACATGTGTTGGAACTAGGCACCAGTTTCGGCATCAGCACACTCTATTTAGCGCAGGGTGCTGAAGACGGAACAGTGCATACGATAGAAGGTTGCCCGCAGACACTGCGTATTGCACAACACAATTTCGACCGTATGCGGCAACTCAACATCATCCCAAGTCTTGGCAGCTTCCGCAGCCGATTGCCGGAAGTGCTCAAACGGATGGAGTCGGTCGACATGGTGTTCATGGATGGCCATCATGCCATGGAACCAACGCTCGACTACTTTGAGCAATGCCTTGTGAAAGCACACAACGGCACAGTGTTCATCCTTGACGACATCCATTGGAGCCGGGGAATGGAAGAAGCGTGGGAAAAGGTGAGATCCCATCCACGTGTGAACGTTACGATCGACCTCTACGACCTCGGGCTCGTCTTCCTGCGTAAGGAACAAGCCCAACAACATTTCATGTTGCGCTATTGACGGAGATCGGAATGAAGATCTACACACGCACCGGGGACAAGGGCCAGACCGGTCTATTGGGCGGCACACGCGTCCCGAAAGATCACGCGCGCATTGAAGCCTATGGCACCATTGACGAACTGAACAGTCACTTGGGCATGCTGCGTGATCTGGCTACGGATCGTGCATCGCTCATTGTCGGTATCCAGGAAACGCTCTTCAGCATAGGGTCAAGGTTGGCTTCATCCAGTGAACAGGAAGCGGACAAGTTCAAGGTGCCGCACATTGAGGAAGCGGATATAGCGGCATTGGAATCAGAAATGGATCGTATGGACAAGGAGCTTCCCGAGATGCGGAACTTCATTCTTCCGGGTGGGCATCCGGCCATCTCGCAAGCCCACATTTGCCGAACAGTTTGTCGCCGTGCCGAACGGTTGGTCGTTTCCATTGCCGAGAAGGAACTACTACCCGAGATCATCGTCCGCTACCTCAACCGGCTCAGTGATCTGCTGTTCATGCTGGCCCGCCACATCGGCTCGAAACTGGGCACCAAGGAGACACCATGGCGCCCGAAGCCTTGAGCCAGGCCTTCGGAAACCCTTGTCCATGGCCGTTTTATCCCACTTTTGCACCGGTGGATAATTCGCCCTTGCAGGGATCGTTACCCGTCTATATTTGCGGCCTTATTTAAGGACCCTGACACTGGTCGATCATGTACTGGACGCTTGAATTGGCCTCGTATCTCGAGGATGCACCTTGGCCCGCCACGAAGGACGAGCTCATCGATTTCGCAATGCGTACCGGAGCGCCGTTGGAAGTAGTGGAGAACCTGCAAGCGATCGAAGACGACGAAGAGGTGTTCGAGAACATTGAAGACATTTGGCCGGACTATCCGCAGAAAGAAGACTTCTTCTTCAACGAAGACGAGTACTGAGCAGAACACAGACCAACCGAAAGCCCCTCTCGATGATCATCGAAAGGGGCTTTTTCATTGCAGGTCCTGACAAGGCGTCAGCGCGAACGTCGTGGCGCGGGCCATGCTGAGGGGGCGGCTACATTTGGCGGCTTTTGAAAAACTGATCTGAAGATGTGAAGATCCCGTGATGTGGGAATGGACCCACTCGGACATTATCGGCAGCCCTCCCATCCACACATCTTCACATCCTCACATCACCACATCTCTCCACTCCCCATGCTCGGCAACCTGTTCAAGAAAGTCTTTGGAGACAAGGCCACTCGCGATCTGAAAGAGACCGCCCCGGTGGTGGAGAAGGTCAAGGCGGAGTGGGAGAAGTTACCCGGACTCAGCAATGACGAATTGCGCGAGCGGAGCAACGCTTTGAGAGCGAGGATCCGCGAGCGCGTGAAAGAAGAGGATGAGCGCGTTGCGACACTGCGGGCCGAGATCGATGCCGATCCGCGGATGGACATACATGCACGCGAAGACCGGTACGCGGAGATCGACAAGATCGAGGAAAAGATCATCGAGAAGACGGAGAAGGTGCTTGAGGAGATCCTTCCCGAAGCGTTCGCCATCGTGAAGGAGACCGCGCGTCGTTTCAAAGAGAACAGCGAATTGCACGTGCGGGCAACACAACTCGATCGCGACATCGCGGCCAAGCGCGATAGTGTCAGTGTGGAAGGCGACACTGCCATCTGGAAGAGATCATGGACCGCTGCGGGAGTTCCTGTCACCTGGGACATGGTTCACTACGATGTGCAACTGATCGGCGGCACCGCGCTGCACCGCGGGAAGATCGCCGAAATGGCGACCGGTGAGGGAAAAACCCTTGTGGCCACCTTACCCGTGTTCCTGAATGCCCTGGCAGGGCGAGGCGTCCATCTGGTAACGGTGAACGACTACCTGAGCAAAAGGGACAGCGAGTGGATGGGCCCGATCTATGAATTCCATGGCCTGCGCGTCGATTGCATAGACAAGCACCAACCCAATAGTCCGGAACGTCGCAACGCCTACTTGGCCGACATCACCTTCGGCACCAACAACGAGTTCGGGTTCGATTATCTCCGCGATAACATGGCGCATGCGCCGAACGCGCTGGTACAACGCAAGCATCACTTCGCCATCGTTGATGAAGTGGACAGCGTGCTCGTGGACGACGCGCGCACACCGCTGATCATCAGCGGTCCCACGCCCAAAGGCGAAGTGCATCAATTCGATGAGTACAAACCACGCGTGGAGCGCTTGCTGAACGCCCAGCGCAGTTTCGTCAACGGTGCTTTGACGCTCGCCAAGGAAAACCTGAAGGGACTGGAAGCCGGAACAGCCACGAAGGAGCAAGTGGAAGCTGGCGGCATGGCACTATTGCGTGCACACCGCGGATTGCCCAAGAACAAGGCACTGATCAAGCTGCTGAGCGAATCAGGAATGAAAGCCCTTCAGCAGAAAACCGAGACTTTCTACCTGCAAGAGCAAGGCAAGGAGATGCCGAAGGTGGATGCGGAACTGTACTTCACTATTGACGAGAAGCATCACGGCATCGAACTCACCGAGAAGGGCCTTGAGTTGATCAGCAAGGATGTGAACGACCCCACCTTCTTCGTGATGACGGATGTTGGTGCAGGGATCGCGGAGATCGAAAAGAGCGACGCCCCTGTGGAAGAGAAAGCCCGCCGCAAGGATGAACTGCTCCGCGACTTCGGCATCAAGAGCGAGCGCATCCACACGGTGAACCAATTGATCCGTGCCTACGCGCTGTATGACAAGGATGTGGAGTACGTGGTGATGGACGGAAAAGTGAAGATCGTTGACGAGCAGACAGGCCGCATACTCGACGGGCGTCGGTACAGTGATGGATTGCACCAAGCGATCGAAAGCAAGGAAAACGTTAAGGTGGAGGCCGCCACCCAGACATACGCCACGGTAACGCTGCAGAACTACTTCCGCATGTACCACAAGCTGGCCGGCATGACCGGTACGGCCAGCACTGAAGCCCAGGAGCTGTGGGACATCTACAAGCTCGATGTCATGAGCATTCCCACGAACCGCGATGTGGTGCGGAAGGATGCCGAGGATATGGTGTTCAAGACAAAGCGCGAGAAGTACAATGCCGTGATCGAGGAGATCGAAAAACTACGGGCCGCTGGGCGCCCTTCCTTGGTTGGTACCACCAGTGTGGAAGTCAGTGAGCTCATGGCGCGGATGCTCCAGATGAAGGGTATCCCCCACAACGTATTGAACGCGAAACAGCATGCGCGTGAAGCGGAGATCGTTGCGCACGCCGGCCTCGCAGGCACCGTTACGATCGCCACCAATATGGCCGGTCGCGGTACGGATATCAAGCTCGGTCCCGGGGTAAAAGAAGCTGGTGGTCTGGCGATCATCGGCACGGAAAAGCACGAGAGCCGCCGTGTGGACCGCCAGTTGCGCGGCCGCGCAGGACGGCAAGGCGATCCGGGCAGCAGCCAATTCTATGTTTCGCTGGAGGACGATCTGATGCGCCTATTCGGCAGCGAGCGCATTGCCAAACTCATGGACCGATTAGGCTTGAAGGAAGGCGAAGTGATCCAGCATAGTATGGTGACGGGCAGCATTGAACGTGCCCAGAAGAAAGTTGAAGAGAACAACTTCGGGATCCGAAACGACTGTTGGAGTACGACGACGTAATGAACAGCCAGCGCGAAGTGATCTACAAGCGCAGGCGCAATGCACTGTTCGGGGAACGGTTGAAGTTGGATGTGCTGAACATGATGCATTCCGTGGCCGAAAACATCGTCAACGAGTACCACGAGATGGGCGATCATGCGGGTTTTGAACTCGATGTGTTCCGCAAGCTGAACTGCGAGAGCCCTGTGAACGCGGCCCAGTTCAAGGATCTAAAAGCCGAGGAGATCACCGACAAGTTGTTCGACTCAGCGCTGGCCACTTACGAAAGGCGCGGCAATGCCATCGCACAACAAGCGCTTCCGGTGATCAGCGACGTGTTCCTGAACCAAGGCGCCCAGTACGAGAACATCGTTGTGCCTATCACCGACGGCATCAAAACGATGCAAGTGGTCGCCAACTTGGAGAAGTGCTACAAGAGCGAGGGACGTGATCTGCCCGGTACGATCGAGAAGTACATCGTGCTGGCGATCATCGACAACGAGTGGAAGGAACACCTGCGCGAAATGGACGAACTCCGGCGCAGTGTCCAGAATGCTGCACTCGAGCAGAAGGACCCTCTGTTGATCTACAAGTTGGAATCGTTCAACCTGTTCAAGGCAATGATCGACCGGATCAATGGTGAGGTGGTCGGCTTCCTTGCCAAGGCGGGCTTACCCAGTGCCCAACCGAACGTTCAGCAAGCATCTGCTCCTCGTGCACCTCAACAAAAGCTGCAGACCAGCCGAACAGAAGTGCCACAATTCGCGGGCGGAGCCCGCACACAAGCAGCGCCACCGCGTGCGACGGGCACTACGTCGGCCCCACCACCTCGTGGCCCAATGGGCCCGCCGCCGCCACGTAACACACAACCTGTTCGGGTTGAGAAAAAAGTGGGACGCAACGATGCCTGCCCCTGCGGAAGCGGCAAGAAGTACAAACAGTGCCACGGAAAGGATGAATAGAACCTGACCGTTGGTGGTGTTACCGCTCGCTTCACTCACAAAGCGGCCGAGCACATAGGCGTTGAGACTATCGGAATGCAGAAGGCCCTTCGACAAGTCGAAGGGCCTTCTGCTATTGTGTATGGAGAGTGGTTCTAGAATTGGAGGGGCACGGTCATTTGCACGCGCACCGGTCGGCCTTTGGCAAGGCCCGGTGTCCAGCGGGTATCCTTGATGGCGGCCATGGCCAACTCATCAATGTTCCCACCGACACCTTGTATCATTTTCACATCGCTGAGGCTGCCATCCTTTTCCACGACGAACGTGGCCTTCAGTTTTCCCCTTGGGCGTGTTGCCGACTTCTCCGCCACTTGCGTCTTCACAAGTGTCTGCAGGGTAGCATCGCCGCCGGGGTATCGGGGCATCTGATCCGGCTGCGTGAAGATCACGTTGGCAAGCACCTCCGGGTCGTACACCTTCTCGCTCAGCGGGCGGCCCCATTGATCGAAGCGCTGCCATACACCGCTCTTCCAGCCTTGGGCATAGGCGCCGGTGCTTTCGATCTTACCATTCGGATGATAGAAGGTGAATACACCGTCCTCAATACGCAGATCGGGATCCACGTACCGCCCTTCAACTTTCAGCTTACCGTCCATGCTGAAGGTCTTTCCGATGAACTTGTCGCCATCCTTACCGGCTTGTTGCTTGTAGTATGCGGCCTGTGCTTTCGGTGCTTCCTCAAGCGTAGCGCTCAAGTAAACACGCTCCTCACCCTGTCCGAGGGCTTCAACTACGGACAAGCAGATGAGCAATGTGGTGAACATGGTTTTGATGGTGCTGGGTCGCATGGGAATGCCGGGCGATCAATCCCTGCAACGCCATGCAGCGTAACATGGTTACGCCTTCGCTGAAATAATTCAGCTGGCCCACCCTTCCCTGTCCAAGCTCCGGTATTGTATGGCCTCGGCCAAGTGCTCGGTACGGATCTCAGGGCTGTTGCCCAGATCGGCAATAGTGCGGCTCACCTTCAGTATGCGGTCATACGCCCGAGCGCTGAGCCCCAGCCGCTCCATGGCCTTTGCGAGCAACGCCTGACCGGTCTCATCGATCCGGCAGATCTCGCGCACCTGCTTATTGCTCATCTGCGCGTTGCAGTGCATGTTGCTTCCTGCATAGCGGTCCTGCTGCACTTTGCGCGCAGCGATCACCCGCTCGCGCATATCCACGCTACGTTCCCCTTGTCGATCGGCGCTGAGTTCCTTAAAGGGAACGGGCGTCACTTCGATATGGATATCGATGCGGTCCAGCAGTGGTCCGCTGATCTTGTTAAGGTACTTCTGCACGACCCCCGGAGCGCAAACGCAGTCCTTCTCGGGGTGATTGTAGTATCCGCATGGGCAAGGGTTCATGGCGGCCACCAACATGAAGCTGGCAGGGAATTCCACGCTGAACCGCGCCCGACTGATCGTCACCACGCGATCCTCCAGCGGCTGGCGCAACACTTCCAATACCGTGCGTTTGAATTCCGGCAGTTCGTCCAGGAACAGCACCCCGTTGTGGGCCAGACTGATCTCGCCGGGTTGCGGGAATGATCCACCACCAACCAGTGCCACATCGCTGATCGTGTGGTGCGGATTCCGGTACGGACGAACGCTGAGCAATGAATCGTCCTTGCGCAGCTTGCCAGCTACGCTGTGGATCTTGGTTGTCTCCAGCGCCTCATCGATCGTAAGCGGGGGCAGAATAGTCGGAAGCCGTTTGGCCAGCATCGTCTTTCCCGAACCCGGCGGACCGATAAGGATCACGTTGTGCCCCCCTGCTGCAGCGATCTCGAAGGCACGCTTGATATTTTCTTGGCCCTTCACTTCGGCGATATCCACCGGATAGCTGCGGCTGCTTTCAGCGAATTCCTTTTCAATGTCCACCTCGGTGCGTTGCAGTTGCTCAACACCCTCAAGGAAGCCGGTCACTTGAAGCAACGTATCAACACCATACGTTTCCAGACCACGAACAATAGCGGCTTCGCGTGCGTTCGCGCTCGGTACGATCACGCCCTTGAACCCGTTCTTCTTGGCCTCAAGGGCAATGGGTAACGCGCCTTTGATCGGGCGCACTTCACCATCGAGGGAGAGTTCGCCCATCATCACATACTGCGCGAGCCGTTCAGGGTTCAACTGGCCGCTACCAGCAAGCATACCGATGGCAATGGGCAGATCATACGCGCTTCCCTCTTTGCGGATGTCAGCAGGTGCAAGATTCACAGTGATCTCGCGGCCTCGCGGCATGTGCAACCCGCTGTTCTTGATCGCCGCGCCCACGCGTTGGTGGCTTTCCTTCACGGCACTGTCCGGTAAGCCGACCATGAAGAAAGCGGTACCCGGGTTCACGTTCGTTTCCACCGTGATGATGGTGGCATTGATCCCGAAAACCGCGCAACCGTAGTTCTTGACGATCATGCCAACGCCTGTTCGATATGATCGATGAAGGCGTGGATCACCTTGATGTGGATCTCCTGGACCCGATCGGCGTAACCGTGATGCGGCACACGGATCTCCACTGTGCAGAGTTCCGCCAGTTTACCGCCATCCTTTCCGGTGAGCGCGATCACGTGCATGCCTTTATCCCGTGCGATCTCCGCAGCGCGCAATACGTTGGGGCTGTTGCCGCTGGTACTGATGGCGAGCAGCACATCGCCATCCTGACCATGCGCCTGCACGAAGCGGGAGAACACGTACTCGAACCCATGGTCGTTGCCTACGCAGGTCAAATGGCTCGGATCGCTGATGCTGAGTGCGGCAATGGGTCGGCGGTCGTCGCGGAAGCGGCCCGTGAGTTCTTCGGCGAAGTGCATGGCATCGCACATGCTTCCTCCGTTGCCACAACTGATGATCTTGTTGCCTTGCTTAAGGCAGTAGCTCATGAACGCAGCGGCCTGTTCAACCGCTTGCACGTTGGAGGATCCGCCAGGAACTTGTCCAGCACCGAGGCTGCCTCGGCGAAATGGGAACGGATGCGATCGGTACTCATCGGCCGCTAAGATGCGGTTTGATGCGCGGAACTTGACGTCGCAAAATGCGACAGCTAGACCACCAGCTTATTGATCATCAATTCGTCGCTACACCCTTCAACTTCTGCATACCCGACAACCCTCGTTGGAAGAAGGTGGCATACTCATCGACATCGGGCGTGTAGCCCACGGGGTCGGTGAGCAGCTTGCCATCCGGGCTCAGAAGGACGTAAAGAGGCTGGCTGGCTTGAACGAATGTTTCGGCCTGTAGCGTGGACCATTGATCGCCAATGGTCTTGATGAAGCTCTTCTGGCCATTGCACGAGATGTACACGTGCTGATCCTCCTTGTCGAGTTCGCGCTTGTCGTCCACGTACAATGAAACGAGCACCACTTGATCCCGCAATACGGAATGGATCGCAGGTTCCACCCAAACGGTCTCTTCCATCTTCCGGCAATTCACACAGGCCCATCCCGTGAAGTCGATCATCACCATTCGGTTGTCGCGCTTGGCCACTTCCAAGCCTTCGGCCAAGGTGTGGTAGCAGGTCACACCGTCGGGGCATTCGTTCGAGTGTTCGTAGAGGCTGTAGAACAAAGGCGGCGGGAAACCGCTCAGTAGTTTCAGGTTCCGCCACGGTGTGTTGGTAAGGCCTGGGATCAAGTACACTACGAACGCCAGGACGAGCACCGCCGTGGTCCAACGGCCCTTGCCGATCGGCGCGCCCTTCACATCATGCGGCAGCAGCAGGCGGCCGATCAAGTATAGCATCAGCCCAATGCCGATCACGATCCACAGACCGATGAACACCTCGCGCTTCAGCAAGCCCCAGTTCATGACGAGGTCCGCGTTGCTGAAGAACTTCACGGCAAGTGCAAGCTCCACGAAACCCAAGGTCTTCTTCACGGTATCCAGCCAGCCACCGCTCCGTGGCAGGTTGTTCAACCAACCCGGGAACATGGCGAACAACGCGAAGGGCAGCGCCAGGGCAAGGCCGAAGCCGGAAAGACCCATTGTCAATTGCCAAGCCCCGCCATCGCTGCTAAGCGCACCAGCGAGCAACGAACCAAGGATGGGACCGGTGCAGGAGAAGGACACCAATGCCAACGTCAACGCCATGAAGAAGATGCCGAGCCCGCCGCCGAACTTGCTGGCGTTGCTGTCCATCTTGTTGACCCAACTGCTGGGCAGCGTGATCTCGAAGTAGCCGAGGAACGAGATCGCGAAAACGATGAAGATGACGAAGAAGAAGATGTTCAACCACGGGTTGGTGCTGATCTCGTTGAAGATCTGCGGGTTCACTGAACCGAGCAGGTGGAACGGAATGCTGAACGCGGCATAGATCAAGAAGATGAACGCACCATACAGCAAGGCGTTCATCAATCCCTTGCGCTTATCAGTGCTCCCCTTCGTGAAGAAGCTCACCGTGAGCGGGATCATCGGGAATACGCATGGCGTGAGCAACGCAACAAGTCCACCGATGAAGCCCAGGAAGAAGATCACGAGCAACGATCCGTTGTTGCTTCGTTCTTTCTCCCCGGGCACCACGGGGCTGTCCAGATCCACACTGGCCAATTTGTAAGTTCCATCGGCGCAGGTCTTCGCCGCGATACCGGACAAGTCGAACGGAACAAGGCTCAGCTGGAACGTACCACTGTCAGGCACCACACGCCAGAATATGAGTGCCGGTGGAAGACACATTTCATCGTTGCATGTGGTGTACTCGAATTGGCCGGTAACAGGGATCTCAGGTGCGCTCGTTGAGAACTGCCGCACGAAATCCACGTCGTGCTTGAACTTCTTCACCTCCATGCCGAAAAGCGCATCGAAGCCTTGGATGGTGTGCGCACTTTTTTCCTCCACACCGGGCTTTATCGAAATATGGCCCAAGGTGTCGAACTCGAACCGGCTCGGGAACGGACCCATCTCACCGAAATTCTCCACTGAGTAGAGGGACCATCCGTCATCGATGACGGCATGGAAAATCATGTCGTAGGCGTTGTCGCCGGTATTCACCGCATTCACGCACCACGCCACCTTGTCGATGGTGGTATCCACTTTGAAGGGCGCACAGTCACTGGTCGCGGGACCAGCTTTTTTTCCGCAACCGGCAAGGAGCAGCGTTGCCAAAAAGGCCAAGGCCGGGACTGAGAGAATGGACTTACGCATCACTGGGCTGCTGCTTCAACCTTGAATACCAATGGAACCGTAAGGGGTGGCAAGCACATGTGATCGTTGCATGCCATGTATTCCACCGTGCCCATCACGTCGAAGGCCGCGGGAGAATTGCGCTTGATCCGCTGACCGAACGAGGCTTTGTGGCTGTGGTAGCGCACGAGCATAGCGAAGTTGGGATCCTCGACTTCCTCCGGTTTGTCTTCCGCAATACTTCCTACCAATTCATAGTCGGAGGAGGGCTCGTGAGCGATGATCGTTGGCAGCGGTCCATCATTGCGGGGAAGGGTCAGCGCGTACACGTGCCAGCCTTCTTCCATGACGGCCATGGCCTTCAGATCCACCTCACCATTGGTGCCCAATTCGGTATGGGCGGTCCACTTAACGGGGTCCAACTTCACCGGGGATTGGGAAAAGGCAGCGGCCGAGATGAAGGGGAACAGAAGAGTTGCACGGCGCATGAGCGGAACTTTGAAGGCGGCCAAAAATAGACGCGCACCCGTGGCGCGGGCCGGAAGCATCACCGAAGTCGGGGGATCCTACTGTTCGCAACGGCCGACAAGGTTAACAGGGCTTAACAGGTAAGGCCGTCACGATGCGAAAGCGAAAGACGATCGAAACACGAGCAGGCCGGTTCAGGGCATTTCAATGTCGAGCACGCGTGATACTGGAATAGTGAGGCCGTACTTCAACACGATGTTGTCCCGATCGAAAGACCACACCGTTGTTTCGACCACCTTCAATCCTTCGGCATCCTTGAACAGGATCCTGCACTTGCCGTGTTCGTTATTACCCAGTTGCATGGCGCGCTGGATCTTGCTATCGCGCCGTTGTCGATGATCATCGCTGAGCTGAACAGCTTCGCGCGGGAAGACGAGGTTGGCCACTTCCTCCTTCGGAATGGCCACTGCGTGTTGGGTGATCATGGTTGGTAGGGTTGGGCCATGAAAGTAAGCGGGCCGTTGATCCCTCAAGCAAGGTCCTCCAACTTCAAAACTGCCGACGATGACCCGGATGCGGCGAACCCTTCGGCTAGGCGGTGACCCAACAGCCAAACAATAACCCCATCGGATAGCAGCACCCTGGCCTTTTGCCGCGCACTGTTGGGCACCTTGGCATCCGTCAGGATATCGCTGACCAGCTTGCTTCCGCCCAACCCCAAGGGCCGCATCCGGTCGGCAGGTTCCCACGAGCGCACCATGAGCGGAAAGGACAGGCGGCTTGCATCGAGCCACGCTGTACGAGGCCCTTCCAACAGGTCGATGTCTGCTGTGGAACACTTGGAAAGTGCCAATGCCGCATGCACGGGCACGACGAGGTCGGAAGCAATGGAAATGCGCTCGTTGGAAGGAGTGCTGTCTGACTCCACCCGCACGCCGTCCCGTTCTATCGTGTACTTCGAGCCGCACGAATGGAACTGCGCCCCGACCCTTCCCGCTCTCAACGCTGCGCAGAGATCCGTAGCGACATGTGGATGCATGGGACCGTTCTTGTCCGACCACCAACGCAAGAACAATTCAGGGGCCCGCAGCCGAGCAACGGTTCGCGACCAATAAACCACGATCCATCCGGTCCGGTGGATATGGACCGCGCCAAGATCTCGAATCCGGTTTCAACGATCGACGTTAACCGCCTCAGATCGTCCGCATCGCGGGCCAAGACATTTCTGGCTCCAGGCCTCAATTGCTCCATCAACGGCAGCAGTTCGTTCCGCACGCGGTTCCGCAGGTAGTGCGGGTCGGTGTTGCTGCTGTCTTCCCGGAAAGGGACCTTGTACTTCGATGCATACTCCAAAATGGCAGCACGACCTACGGACAACAACGGCCGCACGAAGCGCCCAGCGATCGGCGGGATGCCGCGCCAGCCCGCCACCCCGGTGCCGCGCATCAAGTTCATTAGCAGCGTTTCCACGGAGTCATCGGCGTGGTGGGCCAAGGCCATCTTTCGTGCGCTTTTGCCGGTCAGCACGCGCTCGAACACCGCGTAGCGCAACTCGCGCGCAGCCATTTGAATGCTCTGTCCCTCGCCTGCCTTGCCGCGTACATCCACACGCTCTATCACGCACTCGATACCGCGTTCCCTGCAATGGGCTTCAACAAACGCGCTATCGGCATCGCTCTCGGCCCCTCGTAATCCATGATCCACGTGTACTACTGTGCACGTGTGCTCCAGAGCGCGCAACACATGCAACAGCACCATGCTGTCCACGCCGCCGCTCACACCTACCAGCACCGGCTCACTGGGAGCCAACAGGCTTTCCCGCGCAACGAAGCGTTGAACCTCAGCCAGCATGACCCAAGGCATCAAGCACCGATCGTGCTTTCAATTCGCATTCCTCCCACTCCTGCTCCAGCCCACACTGGGCTGTAAGGGCACTGCCGGTGGTGAGGGAAGCAACGCCGGTCGACCTGTTGAACAGCACTGTGCGGATCACCACGTTCAGATCGGCATCGCCGGTAGGTGTGAAGAACCCAAGTGTTCCGGAATACAAGTCGCGCGGGTTCCGTTCCGCCTCTTCGATCAGTTCCATGGCCCGCCTCTTTGGGGCTCCGGTCATACTCGCCGGCGGGAAACAACTGCAGATGGCATCCACCGGATGAAGCCCGGCGCGCAGCTCAGCTGTCACAGTACTGGTCATCTGGTGAACGGCGGGTAAGGACTTCACGGTGCAAAGTTCTTCCACGCGCACAGTGCCCGAAGCAGCTACCCGGCTCAAGTCATGACGCAGTACATCCACGGCCATGATGTTCTCGCTCCGCTCCTTTCCATCCTTGGCCAATTCCATGGCCAGCGCCTTATCCGTTGCCGGATCCGCGTGCCTTGGCCGGGTACCCTTCATCGGTTCCCCGGTTACAGTACGACCTGAAATGAGCAGGAACCGCTCCGGGCTTTGGCACAATGCGAAATGGTCACCGCTTCGGTAAAAGGCAGCATGCGTAGCGTGAAGCTTGTGGTCCATAACACCGAATGCTGCGAAAGGGTCAAAGCCCGGGGCAGAGGCTGTACGGCGCTGGCAGAAGTTCACCTCATAGATGTCGCCGCGCTGGATCCAGGCCATCAGTTCGGCAGCTCGTTCGTTGTAGACGGCCTGCTCCGGACGTTGCCAATCCATGGAACCCGCTTCGGGAGCGGGGTCCGAAGGCGTATTCAATTCCGAGATCAGCGCCAGAGCCTTCTGCACTTCACCATCAAATGCGTGGACCTCTCCCATATCCGGGGACCACTGGATCACGAACTGAGGAACGAAGAACTGCATGGCCGCCCAGCCGTTCACGTCGCTCCGCAGGACCAAGCCGGGCTCCACTTCGGCACCGGAACCGTAGGCGATGTGACCGAATGCCCAATCGTTTTGCTCATCGAGAAATGCCTTCAACCTTTTGAATCCATTGCCTGGCTCCCTGACCTCCATTTGATGTCGCACCCCCACCCCGATCACCCATTCGTCCCCGGAGCCAACCCTTCGGGCCAAGAATGTGGAAAACCCCTGCAAAGCCCTCCAGTTGGGCGGTCCAGAAGGTTTGAACGACAAGGACTTCCGCATGGCCGGGCCAAGATATCCCCACGGGGCAACCCCTTCGGGCAGGTGGCGTCTATCAGCCGTTAGCTCCGCATCCGGTCCACTACTTCCATGTCAACAGATCCCCGCCCCATCGCACTCCGAAAAGTGGTTCGCCACGCGGGGTTGACCCTGCATAGGGGTGCGGAAGTCCCGGGGCAACGTTTGCTTGACAAAAAAGGTTCCTGCACAGTCTTGCATCATTTCCATGCCGGACTACATTTGACGTTACCATGAAGAGAAACTTACTCTCCCTCACAGCTGTTGCCGCGGCAGCAATGGCCTTCAGTCAAGCCCAGATCGTCATGAACAATGCCGCTGGGCCGATCTACATGGTGTTCAATAACCCTGTCGTTGCCGATGCGACCAACCAGACTTGGTTGGTGATCGACCACGCCCAAACCAACGGGATCACCTTGAACACACCTGCCTTACCTGGTGGGGTCCGTTCGGAGGATGAATTCAATATGATCCGGTTGGCGTATTGCTGCGGCTCTTGGCGCATACACTATCCCGTACAATTCCCCTCTTCCTGCTGCCCCCGGCACGAATATCCCGTTCACCTATGACAAGACATCTGCAGGTACCGGTGTGGGCTCTGTGGTATTCTCTTCCTACAACTATGGCACAGCCGCAGCACTCGCTAACAACTACCTCTATCGACCTAGCGATGTAACTCACGTGTCCGACGACCCAACGGGTGCTTCGGTAAGTTCAGGTGCCCCTTATGCTGTTGATCGGTTCTGGATCGTGGATACCAAGGCTGCGGGTTTTGCTTACGGAACGAATCCGAATGCGACCCTGTCGTTCACCTCTTTGGATGCCGAAATCACTGGTGGTAATTCTATTACCGCTGCTACAACCCTAGCTGCTCAACGCTTCAACAATGTCATTGATCATTGGGGCGATGTATTCTATCCAAGCAGCAACTGGATCTTAGGGGTAACACCGGTACGCACATTTGTGAACAGCGTTGCCGACATTAGTGCTGAGCACTACCGTTCTTGGACCTTGTCTGACGTCAACAACCCATTGCCTGTTGAACTGACCACCTTCGATGGCAGCTGCAACGAGAGCAAGGTGGTGTTGAAGTGGACCACGGCGAGCGAGATCAACAACAGCCACTTCGATGTGGAGAAGAGCGACAACGGTATCGATTGGTCGGTGGTCGGCACCGTGAACGGCGCTGGGAACAGCCAAGAGACGATCAACTACAACTTCGTTGTTGCGAACGACGGCAACATGGCCTACTACCGCCTGAAGCAAGTGGATACCGACGGCGGCATCAGCTACAGCACGGTGATCACGGCAGGTTGCGATGTAGCCGACGGCACCGAACTGGTGAGCGTTTGGGACAATGGCGCCGAAGTGCAGTTGATGGTGAGCAGCACCGTTGAAGGTGTGTACGACGTTACGCTGATGGACACCCACAGCAAGGCGCTTACCACCGTGCGCAATCAGACCATCAACAAGGGCATCACCTACCTCACCATCCCAAAGAGCGGCATCGCCACCGGTATGTACATGGTGCGCATGCACAACCAGACCGAGCAGTTCAGCCGGAAGGTGGTGTTGAACTAAGACTTTCCAAGACCTAGGGAAGGGCTGCCGCAAGGCGGCCCTTTCTGCTTTGTCCAGTCGTACAAGCGGTTCAGCGCAGAACTCGGAGGACGCGAGGACGAATCCGTCAGACATTAGATGACGACACGGAGCCCCGCGCCGAAAACCTCAACAACCGGAGCTCAGACGGCGACCAGCCCATTCCCACCAGCACCAAGAGAAAAGCCCCCCCCGCCCAGAATGCGCAACGGCCGATGAGATCGCCGTGACGAACGAAGAAGGTGATCTCCTCATTGACGGACACATGTTCACGGAGCACAGCGGGCTGCCACCATTCGGTGGGCTGATGCACACGACCCGTCGGGTCGATGAAACAACTGATGCCTGTATTGGCGGAGCGGGCGATGGCCCTGCGTGTTTCGATCGCGCGAAGGCGCCCAAAAGCGAGATGCTGCAAATGACCTGGGGTCTCGTCCCACCAGCCGTCGTTGGTCATGATCACCAGCAGGCCCGCCCCGTTGCGCACGTAGTCGGTCACGTAGTCGCCGTAGACGCTCTCATAGCAGATGATGGGCGCAATAGCGGTACCCGCCACTGGGAGTGCACTTCGCTCCTCTTGCGTGCCCAAACTGCCTGTTGTTCCACCGAGATCCAGTGAAAGTGCCCCAAGGATATCAGGCATGAATTCCACGCCCGGCACGAGTTTGCTCTTGTTGTACATCCGGGTGGTCCCATCGGCATGCACGATCACCGACGCATTGAATACCTCATAGTACAGATCACTGCCACGCATATGCCGTGCGGATCTTGGGCGTTCATCATTGGCGCGATACAGGCGGCCGGACGACATCCCGGCGAGCACGGCTGCCCGAGGATGCGTCTTAAGCCATTCCACGATACGTTCTACGCTTTGCGATGCACCGATGTCGTTCTCCCAAAGACCTTCGAGCACCAAGCCCCCGTTCTCCGGGATCACGTTGAAATCCTCTTGGAGCGCGGTTTCCGGCAGGACCACCAACTGCGTGCTATCCGTTATGAGACCATCAGCCTGGGCGAGCATGTCGTCCAATTGCACCAATGGATCCAAGCTGAACTTGCCGCCGTACGGGTCGATGTTGGGTTGCACCACCACGACTTCAATCGCGCGGGTACCCATACGCTTGGTCAAGGATGCATCGTAGGCCAACGAGCCCAATACAGGAAGCAGCAGCACTACTGCCGGTGCGAAGCAGAGCTTCAGCTTCGATACTGTGCTGGGCCACCGCACGATGACCCCAACGAGCAACACGTTCACCAGCAACACCCACAACGAGCCGCCCAAGTGGCCGGTCCATTCGTACCACTGCACCCAGGCCACATCATTGGCGAATACGTTGCCGAGCGTGAGCCATGGCCAGCTCAGGTCCCAATCCAAGTGGAATCGCTCGAAGCCGAGCCAAAAGACAATGAATGCCGCGGCGCCCATCCAAGGGCCGACCCACCGTCGCGCCACGCGAGCGAACACAAGCGGTATCGACATCAGTAGCACATTGCCCACGTTGGGAAAAACCAACGTGAACAGCTTCGTTCCAACGGATTCGCTGACACACCACAGCCACCACGTGGTCAAGGCGTTCCAAACGGCAAGGGCAACAAGTGCGTGCGGGTAAAACGCGCGTGGCCGCGCGTCCAGACGGATGAGCCGTTCTTGCACCAGGATCAACGGCACCCACGCAACGAAGATCAACGGGGTGAGATCGCCGATGGCCGGCCAAGCCGCAGCCAGCAGCAAGCCGGTAAGTACAGAGAAGAGATAGCGTCCGCGACGGGAGTCAAGCAGCTTCATCGCCAAGGGCGGTGAAGGTATCGGGAGGTGGTGGATGTCACCCTTCGACGGTCAGGGTGACAGTCTTCAGGTCACCGCATCAAATACATCTTGCCCATGCCCTTCTCGATCCACGTATCGGCGCCGCTGTCGCGGTGTTCGATCGCTTCGCCGTTGAGGCGGGAATCGACCCGATAGAGGTAGACGCCGCGCGCAAGTTTGTCGCCGAATTCGTCGGTGCCGTCCCAAGCGAACTCGGTGATGTTGCGGCCAATGTGCATGGGGCCAAGCTCGGCAGCGCTGATGGTGCGCACCACGCGCCCGCTCACGGTCATGATCTGCACGCGCATCTGCGTGGGCGGCTCGCTGCCCGTAACGGTGAACACGAACCGCGTGCTGGTAGTGAAGGGATTCGGATAGTTGAGCACGTTGGTGATCGACGGTCTGTTCACCACCTCGAACGTGATCTTGTAATCCTTGTCGCCGCTGGAGTTGTCGCTCAGGTCCTTGGATTGAACGGTCAGCGTGTATTTGCCATCCACCGTGAACTGCGGTCGGTAGAAGATCTTGGCAATGTTCTCAGCTCCTTCGGTCGGTACGAACTGCATCACTTCCTGCCCAGCATTATCGCGGAAATACACGCGGTACAACCCGCCGCTCGGTGGGGTCACGAAGACCTTGAACAGTGAAGTGTCTGCCTCCTGTTGCATCAGCAACACCATGTTCTCGTCATCCAAGGTCATCTGGATCTCTGGCTTGGCACTGACGATATCGCCGTCGAGGATATGTATGCCATCGAACGTGACGTCGAACAACGGGTTCTCCAGATCCTCCTGGATGGTGAAGCGCAGCGAAGCGTAGTTGTTGAAGTGGTACTGCTCGGGCTGGTGATACACCAGCGTTGTGCTGTCCACCGGGTTCGCCTCAATGAAGATGAAGTTGCCCCCACCGATATCATCCGTATCGAAGGTGATCGTGTCCATGATGACACCACCGACAGGCAGTGGTGCATTGAGGTGGTAATGAATGCCGCGGCGCACATTGTTCGGATCAACGATCCATGCGGCCAGCAGCAGGTTGTCCATGTCGTAGGCACTGATGTTGTGCACGGCAACCGCAACCCGTGCCGTCTGGCCCTCGAACAAGCTATCTGCCTGCACGAAGAAGCCCAACGGTGGATCGATGGCGCACTCTGGCGCCGGATCACCTAGGATCTGCCAGCGGCGCATCTGCGCAGGCTCGGCATCGGGCCAGTTGTAATCGGTGAGCCAAGCACCCACGCGTAACTCGGGGTAGAGCGCGGGATCGGCGATCGTGTTCAATGCGTTCAGCGAATCCAATGGTGAAGGCTGTTCGGTCAACAAGACTTCCGTGCCATTGGGTGTACGTCCCCAGAGCTTGATCGTGGTGGTATCGTTCACGTTGCGACGTTTCTCATCCCAATACAGCGCATCGTAATCCAGGAACTGCATGCTCGGCCCACTGGTCATCAGACCTTGATTGCCATCGACGGAGCAGAAAAGGGTTTGGCTGATGAACGAATTGACGGCCGTTCCAGCCGAATCCACCGCTGTGTTCGGGTAACCCTTGCGCACCATGAAAATGTAGGGAACACTATCCGGGACATTGCGGATATCGGTAGCGCCGAGAAACTCCAAGTAGTCATACAGTGGAGTACCGAGAGGTGTATTGTCGCTGACGTACCGGTTCAAATACTTCCAAGTGTAGATGATGACATAATGTCCATCCGGAATACTGTCTTGTAGCATGATCCGCATGTTGTCCATGGCTGATTGGTTGCCGTGCTGAAACATGAAGAAGGCTTCGGCGCGGTTACGACAAGAAGAAGCTCCTATGTAGTTGTGATTTCCGAAGTCGTGCAGTCCACCTTGTGGCCCTGTGAGCCAAGGGGTGAACGTGGAAGGATCCACAACAGCCACAAAGAAGGCAGTGGGATTGCGGCAACCATTGTTGTCCTGCGCGACAAGGTCAATGAACCATTCATTCTGGTTGTTCTGGAAACCTGAACTACTTCCGAGACATGTCACCCTTATCTCATGCTGCCCCGTGAAGAAGTCAAACTCGCGGTTCAGCCTGTCATACACCACGTTGCTGTAGTTGTCGTCCTTGAACTGGAAGTAGTGCGCCTGCCCCCAGCCCGTGCGGTTGGGGATGTGCTGGAAGCTGCTTTCCTTCCACTTGTAGCCATCATCACTCGTGCTATCCGGGCTGCAACGCCAGAAGAACACGAGACTGTCCACCGAGTTGTTGAGGGTGTAGATGAACTGCGGTTGCCAACTGATCACGCCGCCGGGAGCGGTAACGGTACCCATCTCCATAACCGGGCTGTTGAACAGGTCCGTGGTGTCGATCTGGAAGACATAGGAGGCTGTTGGCGCAAAGGGATCGCTGGTGCTGGCCTTCAACGGTGGTCCGGCATCCGGGGTGATCGCGAACTTGTATGGCCAGATCGGCAAAAGCTCCGCGCTGATGATGGTGGTGGTCTGCACCGCTTGGTTGTTCCCCACCTCGTCGTATTGCTCGGGGATCTCATCGGGCTGCATATCGATCATCACCGTGAAAGTGTTCAACCCGATCTCGCTGTTCACCAACGGCACTTTGAACTCCACCGTGTCCTTGTACAACAGCCCGTTCAACTGCACTTGGTAGTTGTCCTGCTGTGGGCCGTTCGGCACGTCGCGCGTCATGCGTACGACCACCGGGAGGTGGGTGCCAGCGCCGATGTTGGTCACCACGGCTTGCACGATAAAGGTGTCCAACTCGGCCGTGACCTGTTCCGGCAGTATGCGGATGTCTTCGTTCGCAATGGTGAATTCCGGACGCGGCCAGCTGGGCAGCACCAACGTCGGGTCACCATGCAATGTCATCGTATGACTGTTGTGTGTATTGCCGAGCGACGTGAACTGGCTCAGGTTATGGAAGATCGCGTGCTTCATATACTGCCCAACACTCTCGCCATAGTTCAGATAGCAGAAACTGCGATAGAACTGGTTGGTATATGGCCCGAGGTAGTTCGTCGTGCCTACATCCACGGATGCGATGAAACCGATAGCACCCTTGTCACCAGCGATGACATAGTTCTCGCTGGCACTTGCGGACCCGCCTTGGTAGTTGAGGTGGATATTCCCACTGTAGCAGCTATTGCCGAGCATCAACGGGTGCTTTCCATTCCATTCGTAGCCTCCGGGTTGGTCGATGTTGATGTCGAAGCCCGCACCGCTCGCATGGCCGAGGAAGGTCATCATCGTCACCCCTCTGTCCTCGATGAACATGCGCACACTATCTGCGGCCGCTTGATCGAAAATATTGCCGGTGTTCTTGCGGAACGTCGTGACATTACCGCTGAAATACAGACTGTCCTCGGCGATATCCGTCCATGGGTTCATGATGGATTCGAACAACGCCCACTCGCCCACATTGGAACCACCGCGGAAGTGCAGGATGTTCTTCATCCATTCCTCCGGCTCGTCGTATGCCTCGAAAGCCTGCACCTTGCCCAGATAGTCGAGTACATCGTCGCCTTTGTCCGCGCTCAATCGTCCTACCGGGATGGCCATCACGCGTGCATCGCCGGTGAGCCCGATGGTCAGGCACACATCGCTGGGAGGCGAGCCGAACGTCGGCACCAAGCAGCGCTGGTAGGTCGTGGGGCTCTGTCCACCGCTCGGGCGCCGCACACCGATGTCGGTGCCAATGGTCGGCGTCATCACCGACTTGCCGATGAGGAACAGTGCTTGTGGATCGTAGGTCCACTCATCCAATACATGCTTCGCGAAACGGCGGATGGCCATTCCGCTCTTCATCACGCCGCCACCGTACTGGTGATAGAGCTCCTCCACGTCCACCACCAGCGTGGGCATGGGATTGCGCGGGCTTATTTCCCGGTAGTCAGCATACTCCTGCGCGGCAGCAAGCAAAGACGCATGCGTAACGATGACGCACGCACTATCGAGCTCAACATCGGTGTAGTCGGTGAAAAAGCCGGTGGGCGTGACCTTACTGATCATGGTGGCCAATGGAACGTAGTAGTCGTGCTCCCCGAAAACGAATGAACGGTCGCCCGCACCGTTGGCGGGGAACCGTGCGTTCCATGTGCTACCACCGCCGCTGGTAGCCACCACCCGCCAAGTGGTGTCGTTGTTCATTACATGGAACACGGGGAAGCCGGTGACGTTCGTGAAGGTGCAATTCGCGTCGTCTTCGTTCGGGTCGTCCGGCAACCACATTTTGAAAGTGGTACCACCGTTCATATCCATCGTGTGCGGATACTCCAGTCGGATATCGGCAAGGGACGTAATGCATGTAGGCACGGGGGTGGGGCACCACGCCGGCATGATATCCTGGGCAATGAAGGTCAAGGAGCAGGTGGGCACCATCAGGTTCACCGGGATCGGGATCGTGTGGTGTACGGTTTCGAACGCCGTGGTCGTGTCGTTGTATATGATGCTTTGGCCACCACCGGGACCTAAGGCCAGTTGAACGTGGTGAGTGGGTAACGTGAGATTTCCGCAATGCGAATTCTGGCCCATGGTCATGGTCGTCAGCACACCATCGGGCGCGCCAGGCCCTGTGTACACCTGCACGGGATTGAGAATGTTGTTGAAGGAGGACGGCACGTTGTCCCACACATCGTTGGCGAGCGCCGAAACCCATCCTTCGCCCGAACCCATGAAACTGCTCTGGGCACCCACGAAGTCCACTTCACCCTTCCGGTACCCGGCGTTGTTCACCAACACCTTCTCACCCCAATACCACGATCGCTGGGGCAAGCCACCGAAGTCGGTGTTCTGGTACGGCAGTATGCGCTTCGCCGTCTCACCCGGCGCGGCCACGGTGAGGTAATAGCAGATGGTATCGTTGTAGAGATTGTAGTACTTATTGTTCTGCAATCCCGGGTTCTCCCAATGCGCGGCATCGTTCCAGCCGTTGCTGTTCTCCGCGTGGAACTCGATGTAATCGCCGTTGTTGAAGACGCTGTCCGCCTCGCCTTGCACCCAGATCGGGATCTCCTTCTCCCGGCCGAAAAGTTGAATGTCATGTGCATCGATACTGCCGAGCGGGAAGCCTGCATTCGCGAGCGTCAGACTGTCTATCCGCCACATCGATTCCAGCACGCCCGGCGCGAGCAGCTTCACTTTCCAATACTGCTTGTCGTAGTCTATCCATTCGTTGCCGTAGGGTTGGGCCATGGCAACACCCGAGATACCAAGAACGACCGCAAGCAGTAAGGGTCTCATCATGAAGCAGATCTCTTGTTGATATCGAACCGCAACGAGAACACATTGCTGATGAGCGCGTTGCCCACGGTGCCGATGTTGGTGAGAGCATAGTCGATGGCCACGCTCTTGATCTTCAGCCCGAGGCCGATGTTCGGCTGCAGGTTGAACGTTTTGTTACCGTCGATCTCCTCGATGTACTGCATGTTGTTGACACCGGCGCGCACGAAGACGATGCCCGCGTAACTGGCTTCAAGGCCCATGCGCGGGTCCAGACTCCACGGATCGGTGGACACAACTGTATTCCGAGGGCCGTCGAAGGTGTTCTCAAGGTCCACCTCCGCCAGCAAGTTGAATTTGGCGCCCAGCTTGAAATCGCGCGCAACGCCGAGCACGAGGCGCGGCCAGGTGATCTCGGTGCTGTTCTGTGGAAGTTCGTTTCCGGTGGTCTGCAGTACATCGATCGTGCGCTGGTCCAAGGAATAGGTCCAGCTATTGAAGGTGCTGGTGATATCGCGCGCCATGGCCGCGAACTTCCAGGCCTTACGGTCATACTGCAATCCGGCATCCAAGTCCAAAGCCCCACGCTTGGCCGAAATCACCTACGCGGCGGTAGATCACCTTGGCGTTGGCGCCGAAGCGCAGTCCTTCCAACTTCAACTTCCGGGCATAACTGATCAGGAAGGCATTGTCCACGGCGCTGAAGCTGCTGATGCGGTCATAATCCACGTTGCCGCTGGGATCCACCAGATCGATCGTATTGGGGATGTCGTCGATGCCGAAGCGGATATAGCTGAAGCCGATGCTGCTGACGCTATCGATGTGTTTGGCCAAGCCGATGTAATCGTACTTGGCGATCCCGGCGAAATACTCGCTGTGCATGGCGGCCACTTGGAGGTCGCCGCTAGCCCGCACGATCCCGGCCGGATTCCAATAACCAGCGGTTACATCGCGGCTGGCGGCAATAATGCTGTAGCCCATGCCCAAGCCGCGCGCACCCACGCCGATCGCCAGGAACTCATTGCTGTATTTGGGCGCATCGCTCTGCGCATGTGCCAACAGGCCGATGGCCGAAAGCGCTAGCATCACAATCCCCCTTCCCCCCATCATCGTCCGTGCGGTGTTCATACGTGTGCGTTTTGACGCATCTATCAACTGAAGGTGGCCTGCATTATTGCCCCGAAATAAGCCAACTTCGGCGCCGTGCCGAGACTCCCGCGACTTCCGGACCTGTTGACCACCGCGAACCTATGCTGTGGGGTGTTGTCCATTCTGCTGGCTTCGCAAGGACAACTCACGATCGCTTGTGGGCTGATCTTCCTTGCGGCCTTCTTCGATGTGCTGGATGGTTTGGCGGCACGGGCCATGGGTGGGGGCAGCGAACTAGGCAAACAGCTGGATAGCTTGGCGGATATGGTGAGTTTCGGGGTGGCGCCTGCGTTCATCGCCGCTATCAGCCCTACGGAAGCGCTCCAACTGGTCACCAGCTTGCACCGTGACCACGCCCCAGCATTTTCTCCGTTCGGCGAACTGTTCGGCCAGCCGTTCTGGGCTTCGATCGTTTGTTCGGTTGTTATTGCCGTAGCCTCCATGTGGCGACTGGCGAAGTTCAATATCGATACTCGGCAGAGCAACGGGTTCTTGGGTCTCGCCACTCCGGCGAATGCTCTTTTCTGGGCTTCGCTCGGATTCATCACATGGGGCATAGGCATGGTTGAAGGCCCTGGGTCCGGTGAACTCCAGAACCATCTCGGCATGTTCGCGGAAAACCCGATACAAAAGCTGGTCTTGGCGATCGTGCTTGGCTTACTGATGCTTTCCGAACTCCCGCTCCCCAGCCTCAAATTCAAACACTTCAGGTGGAAGGGCAATGAGGTGATCTACTTGTTGATCATCATTGGTGCCTTGCTCGCACTCTTGTATGGCATCCTCGCCGTTCCTTTGATCCTTGTCTTGTACCTGCTCAGCCCGCTTTGGGGCAAGCTCTTTCCCAAACCACAATGAAGACGTTCCTCGCTTCCATCGATGTAATGCCCCATGACAACCTGCTCGACCCACAGGGTAAAGCCGTTACCGGCAGCATGAAAAATCTCGGTCTGCCTGAGATCACCGGCGTTCGCATCGGCAAGCACATCACCCTGAAAGTGGATGCTGCCGACAAGAAAGCCGCCGAGACGAAAGTCGAAGAAGCCTGCAAGAAGCTGCTGGCCAACCAGATCATGGAGAAGTACGCGTTCTCCGTGGAGGAGGCCCATTGAAGCTTCAAGCTACAAGGCTCAGGTCTGGGCCTTCCTACAGCGGTCCTTTCGATGTTCGGGCCGCCTGCTCACTTGTGATGTCGGCTTGCCCGGCTCCATTCTGCTCGTCCCATTCAAAATTCCTTCCGGTACTGCTGGCGTACTTGGGGTCATTCGCCAGCTCTTCCGCCGTGCCTTCCCGAAAGATGCGCCCTCGATCAGCAGATAAGCGCGATCAGTGATCGATAGTGTTTCCTGCACATTGTGATCGGTGATGAGCACGCCGATGTTCTTCTCTTTCAGTTTGCTCACGATCGCTTGGATGTCTTCCACCGCGATCGGGTCCACGCCAGCGAACGGTTCATCGAGCAAAATGAACTTGGGGTCGGTGGCCAGCGCCCGTGCTATCTCCGTGCGGCGGCGTTCGCCTCCGCTCAACGTATCGC
Organism: Flavobacteriales bacterium; assembly: GCA_016703005.1. Classification (GTDB taxonomy): domain Bacteria; phylum Bacteroidota; class Bacteroidia; order Flavobacteriales_F; family PHOS-HE28; genus PHOS-HE28. The sequence continues at coordinate 58,102 of JADJCX010000034.1, read as the reverse complement.
CATTGCTCTTGCGCACTTTGTGCAGGTTGAATTCGCTGATGAGCGACTCGAGTTTGTCCTGCTGCTCCTGCTTCGGACGCCCGGTCATTTCAAGTATCGCCCGGATGTTGTCCTCCACACTGAGCTGGCGGAACACACTGGCCTCCTGTGGCAAATAGCCGATGCCTTTCTGCGCCCGCTTGTACATCGCCACATCGGTAATGTCCTCATTGTCCAGATAGACCTTGCCGCTGTTGGGCTTCACCAAACCCACGATCATGTAAAAGCTGGTGGTCTTGCCCGCGCCATTCGGCCCGAGCAGCCCGACGATCTCGCCTTGATCCACGTGCACGCTCACACCCTGCACCACAGTGCGGCGTTTGTATCGCTTGACAATGTCCGTGGCTCCTAATCGCATAGGGGCAAAGAAAGGCACCTCACCCTGCCCTGTCCCAAAGAGAGGGTCATAAAGGGAGTGAATGACCCCGATCGAGGTGCTCAGAAGTTGATCGCGACCTTCCCCTTGATAGCAAAGGGGGATGTGTTCTCGTGGTCCAAGTAGCGCAAGCGCCAAACGATATCGATGCGCAGCAGCTTGAAAATGTTCTCAATACCCACGCTGGCTTCCATGAAGGGACCGCCACTTAGTGAATACATGCCGGGCAGGAACAGCATGGCGTTCGCGTGCTTCGGGTCCAACTCGCCGACCACTCCTTTGAACCCCGCGACTTCCCGCCACTTCAACCGACGCATCAATGGAATACGGTTGAGGAACAACCCCTCGAAGTGGTGCTCGGCGATCACATGTGCGTACCGATCACTGATGAACTCGAAGAAGTTCATGGTGTTGAAACCGATGTCGTCACTGTAGTACGTCTCGTTGCCGCTGTGAATGATGAGCAGCGGATACGGCAGCGTACCCCAGACGCGGCCGGCCTCGAGCGTGGTGCGCGTCCACCCGAACGTGCCCAACTGCCAACGCTTATACACGCGAGCGATCACCTTGGTGTACTCGTAGTCGCTCTCGAACAGTTGGGGTGCGCCATAGGCCAAATGCAACTCCAGCGTCGGGAAGCGGGTGCCTGTGCTGATGCGGTCGAACTCCCCGCTCACGAACGTCTCGCGATAGGCGAAACGCGTATTGAAGGAGATCTCAGCCGTGTGAATGCTGCCGATGTTTACGATGTTATCCTCCGCATCGAATGTCAAGTAATCCAGATCGCCTTTGGGGATCATGGTCCGATAACGCAACATGAATTCGTTGGAGAAACCGCTGAACCACTCGCGCTCGATGCTCGCCTTGTACTCTTCCACGCTGGTGAGCTTGGTGTTGGGTCCGCGCCGGAACACACTGCCGAGGATGTTGTCGCTGCGAAAAGCGTTCACGCTTTGGCCCAGCTGCTCCATATCGTTTTTGTATGCGGCGCGATACATGGCGCGCGGGCGTTTGGTGATGAAGCCGCGCACCGCCACACCGTACTTGAAACGTTCGTCCAAAGTCCCGTAAGCGGTGTACGCTTCGAACTCCACCTTCTTGCTGAACTTATTGCTGGTGCGCCCACCGATCCGGAAGCGTGAACCTTCGACCGGATTGAAGCTGTATGTGTTGAAGTATGGCCCCAGCTCGATGTTGCCACGCACGTAGTAACCGGTCAACACCATGGTCACCAGGTCGAGGTACGTACGGAAACGGGGAATGGTCTTCATGGTGTCCACCATGTGATAGATCATGGCCTCCTGCTTCTTCAGTTGCTCGTGGCGGTGGGTGTCCCAATAGTCACTGCCCAAGCTCAATGGATCGATCGAAACGACCACCTCATCCGGCCCTTGATAGAAAGCCTCCTCGCGGGGCTCGTTGATCTTGAAATCGCGGTAGGTGGCCGTGCGCCTTCCGTAGAATCCTTGGATCTCGCGCTTGCTCAGCTTCTCCTTATCGCGCACCACGTTCAGGTCAACCCACAACTCATCGCGCGTGAGCAACCACACTTCGGGTTTCACCTGGCTGTACTCCTGTTTCACGGCGAAGCCCATCACGAAATTGAGGTTGGCACCTTTGTCGATCCCGCAGGCGATCCGCTTCACCGCGTAGCTGGTGTCGTTGATCCATACCTCCCCCTGGAAGGCCAGTTCTTGCGGACGCTTCGGCTTGAATTCGATCCGATAGCACCAATTCTTGCCGATCCAGGTGCTATCCGTCAGGAAGTAATCGTAGTAACCACGCCCGCCATCGGCGATCGGGCTGATGAAGTTCTTCCCGAAGATCACCAGGAAGTTGTCGTAGATGTTGACGTTCTGGTACATGTCGCCCATGTACTGGCTCAGGCTCTCGTTGTCGATCCCGCTCACCTTGGTGCCGCGGATCACCTCACGACGTGTCTTGGGCTTCTGCCTGTAATACACCTCGCTCAACGTCTCGCTCATGAAGATCGGCAGCGAAGGCTTGGCGCCGGTGCTATCGATGTTATCGAACACAAAGGCGAAGGGGTTTGAACAACTTGTTCTCCTGAATTTCTCGGTGATGTTGTTCAGGTCGAACTGGATCTTGCTGTAGGCTTCGAATTCGTATGCGTTCAGCTTCGCGCGATTGTTCGCCGGCTTGTTCGCAATGGTCCGTCGCAGGATGGTGAAGGCCGGGTTCTCACCCGTGGCGGTCACCTTGAAATCGACCAGCTCCTTGCCTGCAACTTCCAGCTTGATGTCGATGACCTGCTCCTTGTCCCGCTTCACCGCAACGGTCTTGGTCCGATAACCGAGGTATTGGAAAATGAGACTGTCGGTGGCGTAGTACGTGCTGAATCCGTACTTGCCATCAAAGTCGGTCTGTGTAGCAATGCGGCTGTTCGCAAAGGCCACGTTAACGAACGGAAGAAGCTCGCCCGTGACAGCGTCACTTACCACCCCTGTAACCCTGGTCGTCTGCGCCGAAGCGATCAGCGCCAGTGAGCACGACACAGCGAGCGCGATCCGTCGGAGCAACGTGCGGGGCGGTGCGCAGTAGGTCATACAGGACTTCGGGTTCAAGCGACGGCGTTGGACGGTGCACGCCGGTTATCCTCCTCGGCCCGCCGACGGTCCATTCGCTTCTGCGTGCGCGCGCTGAGGAAAATGCTGATCTCGTACAACAGCATCAACGGCAACCCGACCAGAAGTTGGCTGACCACGTCAGGTGGAGTAACGATGGCGGCCAACACGAAGATGACCACGTAGCCATGCTTACGGTAAGTGCGCAGGAAAGCCGGTCCAGCGATACCGATCCGTGTGAGGAAAACGATGACCAGCGGCAACTGGAAGACCACACCCGTCCAGAGCGTTACACTGGTGACAATGCCGATGTAGCTATCGAGCATGAAGATGTTCTGCACCGATGCGCTAACCGAGTACCCACCGAAGAACTGAACGCTCAACGGCGCCAGCACCACATACCCGAACCCGATACCGATCAAGAACAGAAGTGTGGCGAAACCGATGATGCCGCGCACAGCACCTTTCTCCTTGTCCTTCAGTCCGGGCGCAACGAAGCGCCAGATCTCCCAGAGCACATAAGGGAACGCGAGGATGAGACCGGCGGTGAACGCCACTGTCATATGGGTCATGAACTGCCCGCTGACCTGTGCGCTCTGGATCGTAAAGCCCATTTCCTTGATGCACATCCCATCGATACCGCTGCGCATCCCGAGCCAGCACAAACCCCGGTATGTAATGAAGTTGGGGTCGCGCGGCGCGAACAGGATGGTATCGAAAAAGAACTCCTTGTAAACGAAGGCGAGCACCATGCCCACCGCAATGGCACAAGCACTGCGAAAGAGCAGCCAACGCAGCTCTTCCAAGTGTTCCAGGAAAGACATCTCTTTGCCTTCTGCACCTCCTTCCCCTCTATCGGCGGTGGAAGTCTGCGTGCGGGAAGCGGCCGTTGCCATGCGTTCGGCCAAAGATATCCGGCACGTAGGGCGCATTCATTCTCTTTGCGCGCACTTTTCAACGGTTCCGACGAAGTCTCCTCCCGTTCTGTCGGACTCATTAACGAAGATCTACGAACATCGATCGCGGAGACGGCGGGAAGACCTACATTTAAGCAGCCGTTCCCGGAACGGCATTTTTTGTCCCGAACACATGAACATGTCCACCATTAACGTAGACCTTTCTCCCAAGGAAGCACTCCAGCAGTTCTTCGGCTTCAACACCTTCAAAGGCGAACAGGAAGCAGTCATCAACAGCGTGCTCGAAGGCCGCAACACCTTCGTGATCATGCCCACCGGCGGCGGCAAAAGCCTCTGCTACCAGTTGCCCGCCCTCATGATGGAGGGCACCGCGATCGTGGTGAGCCCACTGATCGCCCTCATGAAGAACCAGGTGGATGCCATCCGTGGTTTCAGCGACCGCGACGGCATTGCCCACTTCCTCAACAGCAGCCTCAGCCGCACCGAAACCATCAAGGTGAAGGACGACATCCGCAGCGGCCTCACCAAATTGCTGTACGTTGCTCCCGAGTCGCTCACAAAAAGGAGAACATCGAGTTCTTCGCCGAGATCAACATCAGCTTCTTCGCCATCGATGAAGCGCACTGCATCAGTGAGTGGGGCCACGACTTCCGCCCGGAATACCGCAGGTTGCGCACCATTTTCGACGAGATACAGCGTGTGCCGGTGATCGCGCTCACTGCAACGGCCACCGAAAAGGTGCAGGAGGACATCCTGAAGAACCTGAACGTTGACGATGCTGTTACCTACAAAGCCAGCTTCAACCGCCCGAACCTGTTCTACGATGTGCGCCCGAAGAAGGACGTGGGCCGTGAGATCATCAAATTCATCAAGCAGCACCAAGGCAAGAGCGGTATCATCTATTGTTTGAGCCGCAAGAAGGTGGAAGAAACAGCGCAGATGCTCAATGTGAACGGCATCAAAGCGCTGCCCTACCACGCTGGTATGGACGCTGCACAACGCGCCGATCACCAGGACCGTTTCCTGATGGAGGACGTGGACGTGATCTGTGCCACGATCGCCTTCGGCATGGGCATCGACAAACCCGACGTGCGTTTCGTCATCCACCACGACATCCCCAAGAGCCTCGAGAGCTATTACCAAGAGACCGGCCGTGGAGGTCGTGATGGCGGCGAAGGAAAGTGCGTGGCCTTCTACAGCTACATGGACATCGAAAACCTGGAGAAATTCCTGCAAGGCAAGCCGGTAGCGGAACAAGAGATCGGAAAGCAGTTGTTGGCCGACACCGTGAGCTACAGCGAGACGAGCATGTGCCGCCGGAAATTCCTGTTGCACTACTTCGGCGAGATCCTACCTGGGAGACAACTGCGGTTCGTGCGACAATTGCGTGAACCCGAAGGTTCTGTTCGACGGCACCGAGGCGCTGACGACACTGCTCGACGCGATCAAGGAAAGCAAGCAGCGCCACAAAGGCCGCTTCATCTGCGACCTGCTCACTGGCACCATGACCAGTGAGATGAAGACGTACAAGGGCAACGCCATGGAGGCGTGGGGCAAGGGCACGGAAGAAGGCGCCAACTATTGGATGTCCGTGATCCGCCAAGCCACCGTGAACGGATTCCTGCACAAGGACATCGAGACGTACGGCAACCTCAGCCTCACCGAACAGGGCAAGAAATTCCTGAAGAAGGCATGGCCGGTGAACTTTGCCAAGGAACGCGACTACACTGACGTTGACGGCGGCAGCTTCGACGACGATGATGTGGTTACCGCAGGAGGAAAGGGCGGTGCGGCGGATGAGAAACTGATGAAAATGCTGCAGGAACTGCGGCAGAAAGCTGCCAAGCAGTACAAACTGCCGCCCTACGTGATCTTCCAGGACCCTTCATTGGAGGAGATGACGTTGCGTTATCCGATCACTATCGAGGAACTTCAGACCATCGGTGGCGTGGGCCCCGGCAAGGCGGCCAAATACGGCAAGCCCTTCGTGGAGTTGATCGAGAAGTACGTGGAGGAGAATGACATCGAGCGCGATATCGAAGTAGTGATCCGAAGCGTGGCAAAGAAGAGCGGGATGAAAGTGCACATCATCCAGAACATCGATAAGCGCCTGCCCATGGAGAGCATCGGCAAGGCAAAAGGCTTAACGATGGATGCGTTGCTCACCGAAATGGAGACGATCGTAATGAGCGGCACTAAACTCGACATCAACTATCACCTGAACGAGGTGCTGGAGACCGATCAACAGGAAGAGATCATGGACTACTTCCGCTCATCGGAAAGCGACAGCCTTGAAGCGGCCCGCGAAGAGTTCGGTGGCGACTTCAGCGATGAGGAGCTGCGCTTCATGCGCTTGAAGTTCCTGAGCGAAGTGGCGAACTGAGTTCGTTGCGAAAGCAGAGAAAGGGAAATGCCCGGCGCTACGCCGGGCATTTTTCATGAGGGCCAATCTCTGATGGCTGACAGCCTCAACGGCCGAGTTCCTTCAACGCCCCAACCACCATCACCCCACACCCGATCCCGAGCGCATCCTCATCGATATCGAATGTTGGTGTATGCAAGCCACGTGGACTTGTCTCCCCGCGAGCCCCGGTACCCAGGCGGAAGAAGCAACCGGGCATAACGTGCGTGTAGAACGCGAAATCCTCACTGCCCATCCGCTGGTCCATGCTTACCACATTGTCAGCACCGAGGTAATCTGTGGCGGCCAATCGCATGCGCTGCGTCAACGCTGCATCGTTCACCAGCACCGGATAGCCGCGCCGGACTTCGAACTCGCATGAACCGCCCATGCTGGCACATATCTCCTGTGCACGCTTCGGCAGCCACGTGTGCAGTTCATCGCGCAACTCTTCGTTGAACGCACGGAGCGTTCCGGCAATACGGACTTCATCTGGCACCACGTTCGTTGCGCCAAGTGCTTCCACTCGGCCGAATGCTAGTACCGTTTTTTCAGAAGGACGAAAGGCCGCGAATTCCTCTTTCAGCTGTGGAAGTAACCGCGCCATGATCATGATCGGATCGATCAACCGTTCGGGCAAAGCGGCATGGCCACCCTTGCCCTTCACGGTCACATACAGCTCATCGCTACTGGCCATGAAGGGTCCTTCACGAAAACCGACGTTGCCAACAGCAAGTTCGGGAGTGACGTGCTGGCCAAGGATCCCATCGGGCAAGCGCGAACCGAACGCATTCTCATTCAACAAGAGCGAAGCACCGCCAGGTATCTTCTCTTCTCCGGGTTGGAAAACCAGTTGAACAGTGCCGCTCCACTCCTTCCGCAGTTCATGGAGCACCAGGCCTGCACCGAGCACCATGGCAGTGTGCGCATCGTGTCCGCATGCATGCATAACGCCGGCGTTCGTGCTACGATAGTCACAGGTATTCTGCTCGTTGATCGGCAGCGCGTCGATGTCCGCGCGCAAGGCGATGACCCCATCGCTCTTTCCGGCTTCACCAACGAGGGAAGCGATGACGCCTGTGCCTGCAACACCATCCCTGAAGGAGATACCGGCTTCTTGAAGACGGCCCGCAACGAATGCCATGGTACTCCGCTCTTGAAAGCTCAGTTCCGGTTGCGCATGCAAATGCCTGCGCAACCTCACCAATTCAGGTTGCAGCCTGGCCACGGCCTGCTTAATGCGATCGATCACTTGCCGAAGATGAGCTTCAGTGCAGCCACGATCATCATCACCCCGAACACCTTTTTCACAATGTCGGCGGGAATGGCCAAGGCCATCTTGCTACCCATGAACCCTCCGATGATGAATGCGCCAGCGATGATGCCCACGGCTTTGAAGTCCAACGGATGCACCTTGTGGTAGTTCCATGCCGCCAAAAAGACAACGGGCAATACGAGCACGGCCAAGCTGGTGCCTTGGGCTTGATGCTGCGAGTAGCCAAGGAACCATACCAACGCAGGTACCATGATGATGCCGCCACCCACCCCAACGAACCCGCTCAAGCTCCCGGCCAACAAGCCTGTGAGGATCAGCAGCAGGATGGTGGAAAGCGACATGGACGATCAGATGTCGAGGGCAAGGGAGAAGTAGAACACGGCTGGCAAGATCACCCCATCGTCGATGCCCCACGCCCAATCGGTGCGCACGTAGTAACCAAGCAAGCGTGTCCGCAACCCGAAACCATAACCGGCTACGATCGGCTCGCGCTGGTTCTTGATCGTGATGGTGAGCGGATTGTTGTTGTAGATCTGGGTGTTGAACGAGTTCTCCGTGCTGTACGGATCGGAGCCCGTCCATGCGGCGCCGACATCCACGAACGTTGCCACTTGGAAGTTGTGGAGGAAGTCGCTGCGTACCGGCCGGTTCATGAGCCAGCGGAACAAGGGCACACGCAACTCGCTGTTGAAGACACCGAAGCTGTTGCCGTTGCGCGCGTTGTAGAAGAACCCGCGCACCGGAGTGGCTATACCTTGGTAGAAGTACGGTTGCGTGAAATCGATCGGGATGCTCGGGTCGAACTTGGGGAAGATCCAATTGTCAACGCCACCAAGGAAGAAGAGCACTTTGCGATTGCCCATGCTGGTGCTGCCGGCCAAACGGTTCACCCAAATGATCTCGCGGTGCACACGCATGCTGTGCCTTACATCCAGGCCGAGCACATACATATCCGTGTTCTCCTTCTCAGTGGGTTGCGTGTAGAACTCACCGAAGACCTTGGCCTTCCAACCGGTCCAGAGGTTGAGCCCACGGGGCAGGCTGCTGTCGAACACGTACTCGAGTTTAGCCCCCGAGATCACATCGGTGAAGTTGGGTTCACCCAAGCTGTTGATGTCCGTGCTCTGGAATACGAACCGATCATACCGCTCGGAGAGCGTCAACCGCACGCTGGCCAATTCGCTGAACGGATAACTCAACCGGTAGCTCACCACGTGCGAGTGCATCTTCAACACATTGAACCCCACGAACGTCTGCATCGCCTGCCGTTGGAAGGTGAACTCTTGGTCGACCCGGTTCTTCAAATTGGTGTATTGGAACAACCAATCGTTGTTGTTGAGATCGAACGCGAGCCGGTAGCCGCCAATGATCTTGCGGTCTTCGAACAAGTCGCTGATGGCCATTTTGGTCACCGCGCTCAAGCCTGGGTTCAGGCCATCTCCAGCAATTGGCTGGTAGAATCCTCCGGTAAACGAATTGTCGACTTGGGTCAGTACTTGGTCCGTTGAGAAGTTCAGGTTGTAGTTGCGTTGCTCAGGGAAAGCGAATGCCTTCTGCACAGAATCACGTGCCGTTGTCGCTCCCGCAACGGCAGGGACGGTCCCGGATCCGGAAGTCCCTACTTCGTCCTTTGCAGTGGCATCATCATCGGAGAACTTGTAGTTGCTCACATCAATACCGTCGGTTAGGGGAGCGCGAGGGATCAACGGATCCACCTTAACCACTGGGCTCATATCATCGGTAACGGCACCGCCCGTAACTGTCTCGCGTTGGTCGGGCGCCTGATCCGGTCGTGGTTCGTTGCTCGCGGTGCTTCCTTCATTGGTGCGCCCCATGTGCAACCGGTAGCGCCCATCGCTGAAGAACAACTCACTGTAGCGGTTGTTCCGTGCGTCCACCTCATGTTCAAGTATGGAGCGGTTGAAATTGGTAAGCCGCTCGCTGCGGGTGAAGTAGCGGTAATGGACTGTAGTGTCCACATGGCTCACGGCGCTATCGTAATGCACCAACCAACGGTTCACCGAGCCGCCCACGTCACTCAGGAAGGTGTAGTTGGTGCTGTCGAATTCGGCAGGCTCTGTTTCACTTGCGCTGGGTGTGTTGCTCAAACGGGTAAGCAGCCGGCTGCGCGTGGACAGATCGAGCAGGAAGATGTCCTTGGTGCCGGATGTCAACGCTACTTCACCTCCTGTACGCAGGGTGTCATCGGTGCGGTCGCTGCTGAAGATGATGCTTGCCCCGTTGTCCACGAACCGCGGGTCAAGATCATCCCATTGATCATCGGTGAGCTGCTCCTGCCGACTGCCAATGATGCAATACAAGTACAGATCCGTCCGCCCTTCGCGCACTGCGCTGAAGATGATGTTCTGCCCATCGGGGCTGTATGCAAGATCGAGCACCTTCTCCACGCTCAGCACGGGACGCACGGTCGTCGTCTTCTCGTCGAGGGAATATGTCTTCAACAGTGGTTCGCCCTTGCGCTCCACCACATAGCTGAGCCCGCGACTGCCCGGGTGCCAAGCCAGCACAGGATAACTGCGATCGATGATCCGGTTGAGCCGATGCTCACCGCGCGCGATCACTTTCCGCTTCTTATTGCTAATGTCATAGACGTAAACTTTGTACCGGCCCAGCTCATTGCTCACCCATGCAGCATAGCGACCGTTGGGGCTGAGCTTGAACTCCGAGTAGCCGATGGTGCGTCTGTTCTTGATCGGGAAATCGTCGGCAACGATGGCCTTCCGTGTCCGGTCCTGTTCATTGAACCGATCGCGGTAATACGCTACGCATTCTTCACTGAGCGTTTTGAGCGAAACACCGAGAACGAAGAGGAATCCACTTTCGGCGTTGCGGCTCACACGGGTCATGTAGAGGATATTGGGCACCACGCTCTCGCCGTACACATCGCTCACATATCGCCAGATCATATGGCCGGCCAGTTCCGCTTCCTCCCCTTCCAACCGGTTGAACTTGTCGAACCGGCCACTGAGAACACCATCCTTCACCCTGCTTTCGCGCTGGGCGTCCCAGCCATTGCCCACATGGCTGATCAGGCCCTTGGTGTACCGATCCGGGAGATTCAGCAGGGTGCTGTTCTTGATCACCTCGCGCCAGTTACCTCCGTACATCATCTGGTCCAGCATCACATGTGCGATCCCACTGCGTACTTGTTTGTCCAGCAGCGCCCGATCGCCCTCGTTGTAGACGAAGATCTTGGTGCCGACTATGCGGGTAACGCCGCCGATGTTGAACTGCTCGTCGTTGCTGAGTCCGATGTTGCTCTGGCGGAAGTCCGTTAAGGAATTGTACACCACGAACTGCAGGCGTTCATCGAGCGCGTAATCGAACGTGCGTTCCAGTTCCTTCAAGTGCTTGTGGGCGCTGATGGCGGTGTAGCGCGCCACATCGCGCCCGCCTTTGTAGAAGTACGTCTCGAGCGCACCGAACTTGTAGTGCTGCCAAAGGAAATCCTGGTACTGCACCCTGTTCTTCCCGAACTCTTGCTTGGTGCCGTTATAGAACTGCGCCTCGGCGCTGGAAAACGCGAGCACGACCGGGATCGCGAGGACGATGCGTAAGAGGTGCTTCATGTACGCCGAACGAAATGCAACTTTGGCCGCTGCCCATCCGGGCATGCCCCGCGAAGTTCAGGCTTATTTCCACAATGCTCACAGTCCGTTCGTTCACCTTCAATCCTTTCCAGGAAAACACCTATGTGGTGCACGATGGAAAGCAGGCCATTCTGGTGGATCCGGGGTGCTGGAAGCTGCATGAGGAAGAGGAATTGCGCGCTTGGTTGGAGCATAACGGCTTGGAACCCGTCCGTCTTGTGCTTACCCACGCCCACATCGACCATGTAATGGGTTGTGCTTGGGTTGCTGAACATTACGGCTTGAAGCCGGAGGTCCACCGGCTCGACCTTCCCTTGCTTCGGAATGCCCCACGACAAGGAGAGATGTTCGGGGTGCGATGCGAGCCTTCGCCGGAACCGGAAGTATTCCTCGAAGAAGGAATGACCATTGAATTGGGGACGGACCACTTGGAGATCCTCTTCGTACCGGGCCACGCCCCCGGACATGTCGCGCTGTACTGCAAGGTTCAAGGCTTTGTAATCGCCGGGGATGTCCTCTTCAATGGGAGCATTGGCCGTACGGATCTGCCCGGTGGCAACTTCGACATCCTCGCCCAAAGCATTCGGGAGCAACTCTATCCACTGGGTGATGACGTGGTGGTGTATTGCGGGCATGGCGAACCGACCACCATCGGGAAGGAGCGCAAGAGCAACCCGTTCGTGCCGGGAAGCTGAAGCAGCAAGCTGAGCGCGTAAATAGTGGGCCAACTTACATTGGTCGGCCACCGGCACCCGCCATGTCCAAGCCCTCCTTCATCGTTGCGTCCCTTGCGCTCCTTTGCGCCTGCGATCCAGCGACACGCGATGTAGCGCAACCTGAGACCGCACGTGAAGCCATGCGGTTGGAGATCCTGGGTTCCGACCTTACCGGCATATCGTTCCGGAACGATGTGATCGAGGATGACACGGTGAACTATTTCAAGTACATGTATATGTACAACGGTGGCGGAGTTGCCGCCGGCGACCTCGATGGCGATAGCCTGCCCGACCTGGTATTTATCAGCAATCGCAACGGCGGTGCCGTTTACAGGAACCTGGGAGACTTTCGCTTCCAAGACGTTACCGCCAAAAGCGGATTCGGGCTCGGGGCGACCTGGGCCACCGGGGTGAGTATGGCCGATGTGAATGCTGACGGCCATCTCGACATCCATGTCTGTGCGTCGGGTCCGGCGGAACGCGCAGCGTCAACGCGTCGCAACCTCTTGTTCATCAACGATGGAAAGGGCCACTTCACCGAGCAGGCGGCTGAACGAGGGCTCGACCGTACCGGCCATAGTACCATGGCCTACTTCGCCGATCTGGACGGCGATGTGGATCTCGATTGCTTCATTGTCGGGCACCGCAACGATTTCCAGACGATCCGCCAAGTGATCATCGACCCCCGTTTCCTACCCGTGCACGACCAGAGCGACAGGCTGTACATCAACGATGGAACAGGGCACTTCACGGACCGTACGGTGGAGTCGGGGGTGGCCAGCAGGCGTTTCGGACTGGCGGCGGCCATCGGTGATGTGAACGGGGACGGACGCAACGACATCTATGTGAGCAACGATTTCTATTCCGCCGATCAACTGCTCATGAACACGGGCAACGACCCGAAGACGGGCGCTCCCGTTTTCCGCGATGAAGCCTTGCAACAGCTCAGCCACTTATCCTACTACAGCATGGGCGTTGACATTGCCGACTACAACAACGATGGTCAGCGGGACATCTACGTGGTGGACATGACACCCAGCGACCACAAGCTGAACAAAGAGAACATGGCGAGCATGGATCCCGCGCAGTTCAGGCAACTGGTCGGCAACGGCTTCCACCGGCAATACATGGTGAACACCTTGCACAAGAACAACGGCAATGGCACATGGAGCGAAGTGGGCCAAATGGCGGGAGTGGATCGCACTGACTGGAGCTGGGCACCATTGTTCTGTGATCTGGACAACGATGGATGGAAGGACCTGTTCGTGACCAACGGCATTGTACGCGACGTCACCAACCGCGACTTCAAGAACGAGGTGACGCGCATTGCGGAGGAACAGGGGACCAACCAAGCGTTCCGGCCGATCCTGGAACTGGCGCCGAGCCACACCACGGAAAAGATGGTTTTCCGCAACAAGGGCGATCTCACATTCGAGAAGGCCATGGAAAGCTGGGACTATCACCAGCTTACTTCAAGCAACGGTGCTGCTACAGCTGACCTGGACCGCGACGGCGACCTCGACCTGGTAACGGTGGATGTGAACGCCACTGTGAACGTGGTGCGCAATCACGCGCGGGAGAACGGCGTAGGCCATTATCTGCAACTGGTCCTTAAGGGCGACAGCCGGGACCCTTCCGCCACGGGCACATCCGTTACACTGTACACCAAGAACGGGAAGCAAATGAGCGACCTGTTCCCAGCGCGTGGCTTCCAAAGCAGCGTTGAACCGATCGTGCATTTCGGCATCGGCGATACCCCAGTGGACTCAGCAGTGGTCCAATGGAGCGATCATTCGGCGACGACGATCGTCGCCCCCCAGCGCGATCAACGGATCTTGGTTGATCGTACCAAGGCCAGCGCTCATCCGATGTATCCCGATCCGGTGGTCGAACCGATGTTCACGCAAGTGAGCGTGCAGTTCGGATTGAGCGCTGTGCACGCCGAGGACAACTTCGACGACTTCGCAACGGAGACATTGCTTCCACAAGCACAAAGCCATCACGGCCCCTGTGCGGCCGTTGCCGATGTGGATGGGAACGGAACAGAGGATCTGTTCTTCGGGGGATCCATGGGCCACTCTTCCGTTCTGTACCTGCAAGGAACCGATGGCCGATTCGCTGCTTCCGCATCGCAGCCCTGGGAACGATACAACGCATCGGAGTTCCTTGGTGCGCACTTCTTCGATGCTGATGGCGATGCCGATGCCGACCTATACCTCGCCGCCGGAAGCACGGAGCATCCGCCGGGCGACGAAAACTACAGCGACCGGCTCTTCATGAACGATGGAAAGGGCCGCTTCACCTATGCCGATAGTGCTCTTCCCGACCTGCGGACCAGCACGATGTGCGTTGCGAGCAACGATCTTGATGGCGATGGGGACCTTGACCTGTTCGTCGGTGGACGCAATGTGCCCGGGGCTTGGCCAGCACCACCGCAGAGCCACGTGCTCATCAACGACGGTGGACGCTTCAGCGATGCTTCGTCAGCGTGGCTGGCCGGGAATGAAAAGCCGGGACTGATCACAGGAGCCGTGTTCGCGGACATGGATGGTGACAAGGGGAATGAGCTGGTGGTGTGTGGCGAATGGATGCCGATAGGAGTATGGAAAGCGTGAACGGCACCCTCAAGAACATTGCAGCCGCCGTGCTCGACACGGCGTTGATCGGATGGTGGCAATCCTTGGAAATAGCGGACCTCGATAATGATGGGGACAACGACCTGCTGGTGGGGAATCTTGGGCTGAACAACAAATTCCACCCGGGGAAAGAGAAACCGTTGAAGGTGTACATGAGCGACCTCGATGGCTCCGGCACCAACGATATCGTGCTCGCGAAGACCAGCGCCAAGGGCGAACTTCCCGTGCGCGGCCGAGAATGCTCCAGCGGCCAGATGCCGTTCATCAAGGAGAAGTTCCCGACCTACAAAGCATTCGCGGACGCATCCCTCGAAGCGATCTACGGAAAGGAGAAACTCCAAGGCGCAGTTCAGCTGCGCGCAACCACTTTCGCCAGCACGTACTTCATCAATAACAACGGTCATTTCGAGGCGGCTCCGTTACCGATGGCGGCCCAAGTGTCTCCTACCCGCGGTTTCGTTGTGCGCGATGTGAACGGCGATGGGCACGCTGACATCTTCATGGCGGGCAACATGTTCGGAGCCGAAGTGGAAACGGTGAACTACAACGCCGGCATCGGCTTGGTCATGCTCGGGAACGGCAAGGGCTTCGCACCGCTTACGCTCCAGCAGAGCGGGGTGTGCACGCCGTATGATGCCCGCCATGTGTTGCGGATCACCATGGGCACACAGAAGCAACCCGCCATCCTGGTAGTGAACAACAGTGGCCCTGTGCTGCTTTTCATGCAGCGCCCAAAACAAGCAAAAGGCGCGGTTGCCATGCGCTGACAACCACTGCCCGTACACCCCACCCTCATGTATTTCCACCACTACGCTACCGCGCTGTCCGTCTGTTTGGTCGCTGGTTGTTCCAGTCCCACGATCAAGGAAGAGGTGACGAAAGTCCCGGACACGGTTCAACCGCGTTTCAAACTGCATGCAGGCAATACCGTGGGCATGCCGCACATGAACGACCTGCGCGAAAGCGCGGAGATGAACTACTTCAAGTACACCTACATGTACAACAGCGGCGGCGTTGCGCTGGGGGATGTGGACGGCGATGCCCTGCCGGACGTGTTCCAGAGCACAAGTCGAAATGGCTGTCGGTTGTACAGGAATCTCGGTGGATTGAGGTTCGAGGACATCACGACCAAGGCCGGTATCGACACCAAGCAAGCGTGGTGTACGGGTACCACCATGGTCGATATCAATGCGGATGGGCACCTCGATATTTTCGTTTGTGTGAGCGGCCCCTCGCGCGACCCGAACGAACTCCGCGACCTCCTCTTCGTCAACAACGGCAACGGGACATTCTCTGAGCAAGCCGCGGCATACGGCATCGCCGATCCCGGCCACGGTCAACAGGCCTACTTCCACGATCTCGATGGCGACGATGACCTTGATCTGTACTTGGTCAGCACGCGCACCGATTTCGAGAACAACGATAAGGTCGCCACCTACCAAGTGCAGCCCACGTCATCCACCACCGATCGGCTTTACATCAACAACGGCAAGGGTCACTTCGATGACATGACGGGACGGGCCGGCGTCCTGAATCATGCATGGGGCCTGAGCGCCAGCATTGGCGACTGGAGCGGTGATGGCAAACCCGATGTCTACGTGGCGAACGACTTCCTGGAGCCCGATATGCTCTACGAACCGCGGGGCAATGGCACATACAACGATGCTGCCTTGGAACGCTTCAAGCACATCTGCTTCTATGGAATGGGCAGCGATCGCGCCGACTTCGACAACGACGGCCTACAAGACATGTGCGTGGTGGACATGACACCACCGGATCATTTGCGCAACAAGCAGAACATGGCCAGCATGCGGCCCTTGCAGTTTTTCAGGATGGTGGAACTGGGCTGGCACCACCAATACATGGCCAACGTGCTGCAACGCAACAACGGCAATGGCACATACAGCGATGTGGCTCATTTGGCGGGTATGGACCGCACCGACTGGAGTTGGGCGCCCCTGTTCACGGACTTCGACAACGATGGTTGGAAAGACCTCTTCATCACCAACGGCATTTGGCGCGAAGTGGGCAACAACGACTACAAGAACAAGGTGAAGGAACTGGCGGCCGAAAAAGGCACGTCATTACCATTCGATGAAGTGATGGCGCTGATACCCCAGGCTGCCCCGGAGAACTACATGTTCCGCAACAACGGTGCGGACAAGTCGGGACAGGCCAGCCTCAGTTTCAGCAAAGCCATGGACAGTTGGGGTTACCACCATGCAGCGGTAAGCACTGGTGGTGCCTATGCGGATCTGGATGCCGACGGCGACATGGACCTCGTGGTTTGTGATGTGAACCGCCCTGTGACGGTGGTGGAGAATCTCTTCAGTGGCGCCGATGGTGTGCACTATTTGCAGGTGGTCCTGAAGGGTTCGGGCGCGAACACGCACGCGATAGGCGCAGCCGTATCGCTCCATACGAAAGCAGGTCAACAAGTCTTGGAACAATCATTGACGCGCGGTTTCCAAAGCAGCGTTGAACCGCTATTGCATTTCGGCATTGGCGACTTAAGCATCGATTCCCTTGTTGTTGATTGGACGGATGGCACGCGCACCGTCCTCAACGATGTGAAGCCGGACCATCGGATCACAGTGGATCATGCCAGTGCAGCACGCACTCCTAGAAGACCCAAGCCTGAAGCCGAAGTGTTGTTCGCCGAGAATGCCGGAGCACTCGGCCTTGATCACAAACACACCGAATCGGTGTTCGATGATTTCGCCGCGGAGATCCTTTTGCCACATCGACAAAGCCAACATGGCCCAGGGCTCTCAGTTGCAGATGTCAACGGCGATGGACGGGATGATGTCTTTACCGGCAATGGTTCAGGCACCCCTGCGGTCCTCTTCCTTCAACATGCGAACGGCGGTTTCCGCAAGGCCCCCGAACAACCTTGGGCGGCTATGAAAGACCAAGAAGTGATCGGCTCCCACTTCTTCGATGCTGATGGTGATGGCGATTTGGACCTGTATGCGGCTAGTGGCAGCACAGAGTTCGGAGCGAGCAGCGATCGTTATCAGGACATCCTCTACGTGAACGATGGCAAGGGCAACTTCACCTTCGACGCGAACGGCGCCTTGCGTGGTGTTGCCAGTAGCACGCAGCGTGTTGCCAGTGCCGACATCGATGCCGATGGCGACCTCGACCTTTTCGTGGGTGGGCGCAATGAACCCGGGGCCTATCCCGCAGCGCCGAAGAGTTACTTGCTGATGAACAACGGCGGCAGCTTCACCGATGCGATAGCGGAGAAGGCACCGGAACTCGAACGCGCCGGCATGATCACCGATGCGGTCTTCACCGACCTGAACGGGGACCGGAAGCCGGACTTGATCGTGTGCGGAGAGTGGATGCCGGTGCGCGCATACATGAGTACCGGCGGAGCGTTCGTGGCGGACACCACCGTGTTCGATGAACAATTGACAGGTTGGTGGTGGGACCTGGAACTCGCCGATCTGGACAACGACGGCGACTTGGATGTGATCGCGGGGAACATCGGTCTCAACAACAAGTTCCACCCGAGCGCAGAGAAACCGCTGGAGATCTACATGGGCGATCTCGATGCGAGCGGGACAAACGACATCGTTCTCGCAAAACACAAAGCACCGGGCAGCACCGAGTGTGTGCCCGTACGCGGCCGGGAGTGCAGCAGTGAGCAGATGCCTTTCATCAAGGATAAATTCAAGACGTACAAGGCGTTCAGCGAGGCGGATATCACCACGCTTTATGGCAATGAGCAACTGCGAAAAGCGGTACACCTGAGTGCCCGTGACTTCCGCAGCATGGTATGGCGGAACGATGGCGGTAAGTTCACTCCGATGCCCCTACCGAGCGTTGCGCAGACGGCTCCTCTGCGCGGCTGCGTGGTAGCCGATGTGAATGGCGATGGCAGCAAGGATCCGATCAGCTGCGGGCAACTTGTTCGGCACCGAAGTGGAGACCACGCGTTACGATGCAGGCACGGGATGCGTGCTGCTCGGGGATGGTAAACTCGGCTTCACGCCGATGAGCATCGCGCACTCAGGTTTCTTCGCCGATGGTAACGTGTGCGCGGTGGCTGCGATCCAAAGCAACGGCAAGGGAGTGCCCTCTGTGATCGTTGCGAATGTTGATGGCCCGCTGCAGTTCTTCACACTGCGGTCGGCTTCGGTAGCGCGTGTGGCACAGCGCTGAGGTCACGGTCGTGTGTACTGCTCTTTGTACACCTTGTGCTTGCGCTTGTCTTCATCGCTGATGCGCACGGGCGGGCAGGCGATGCCATTCGGATAGCGCAGGAAGAGGGAAACGGATGCTCAGAATCAGCGGTCGGTACGGACTACTGAACCACTGCAACTGGCCGAAGCCCTGATCTTCCGGCAACACACTGAACACTGGCGTTTCCACTGCCGGTATCACGAATAACCGATGCGTCATCTTGAATCCATAGCCCAGCTTAAGGTGTGCTTGCGCGATGATGCTCGGAGGGAACTCGTGCTGGTTGAGGATGGGATCCCCAGTGTGCGCCCGCGACGAACCGATGTCGAGATCGCCGTTGAGTCCGAGCGATAGCTGCACGAACTGGTAGCGACCGGTCTGGAAGAACTTGTTCGCGTTGAAGTGCACCGTGAGGTATTGATCGCGGAAGGCGCCGCTGCCTGCGATGGTCGCGAGGGAATCGCCGCGTTGCAGGATGCCGGTGAAGTCTTCGGTCCCCTTCAGTTGCTTGTAGGCTAACCCGAAGTCCCAATAGTCCAGGATCACGGGGTCGCGCGTGGCGTGGAACCAACCGGCTTCGAGGTAGAGACCGATGCGGCCGTTGGGATCATAGATGGCGGTGTAGCTGGTATCGGCAGCGCGGTACACTTCCTCTTCGCGGTCCTTGCCACGGGCCAACGCATACGTAACGCCCGGTGCGAAGTAGAAACCGCCACGCTTCATCTTCCCATCCAACGGGATCAGATCGGGCCATTTGCGCTCACCGAAGCCTTGGGCGGGAAGCTCAAGGAGCAGCAGCAAGGGCAGGAGCAACAGGAGCAGTGAACGCTTCATGGACACAAAGCTGGGTTATGGTGGACCTTAGAACGCAAGGGCCCCGGTGCAAAGTGTCAACCGCGAGGGGTGCGATCCGATCTTCAACCTTCCAGGATCTTGGCGGGCATCCATTGGTCAGTGACCCCAGAGGTCCGGAACTCGGGATCAATCAATGATCCAGCGCTATCCGTTCCGCCCATTCCAACCCATCAGCCAATTCCATGTCGTTCAATTCGATGTGCAGCACTCGTCGCGGCCGACTTGTCCTGGATCGCGAACTCGCATGCATGAGCAGTGGACGCATGAGCATGACGCCGCCTGCAGGCACACTACAAAGCTGACCCTCCGTGTCGGGAACAGCTGGGGGTTGGATCCCGGAACGATGGGAGGCAGGGATAACACGCACCGCCCCATTGTCAGCATCTGCATCATCCAAGTGGATCCGAATGGTGAGCGTGCGTTCAAGGACCGTGAGCGGCGGAACCACGCCAACAATGCCATGCTTAGCCGTCCAACGCGAGTACCCCGGCGTATCAACACGCTTCGTAACCGAGATGCTAATGTCTTGATGCCATCCAACGAACCAGTTACCTCCTTGCGGCTTCTCGAACCAAATGCTCTTGGTGATGAACGCAGCGTCGCCGATACACGCATGCACAATGCTCAACAGCGCTGGTTCAACGAGCACCTTCTGAGGACTGGAAAGACGTTCAAGGCTTGACGAACAGCGTAGACTTCATTGGCACGCATTACACCATCCGCGTGGGAGGCGCTAAGCCGGAAGGCTGCCAAGAGACCAGCAACTTCCGCATGCGCGATCACTGATGGGATCACAGCGAAGCCTTCTGCATCGAGGGTGGCCGAGATCCGGGAAATACTCATGGTCGTTGGACCAACTCCATCACCCTCTTCTCCACCTCGGCACTCTCCCACTTCTCCTCGATCCCCGGTATAGCGAGCACTTCTTCCATGATGCGGTCATGACGTAAGCCTTCGCGCCAGGCGTCCTTGTATTGGATGTCGCTGAACTTCACTTGGCTGTAAAGCGGCAGCCATTGATCAGGGTGCTTCGCCTGCAGATGGCCTTCGATCTTCCGGCGCAGCAGGAACTTCGGGTCCGCCACTGGATCGCGCATCTCAACGAAGTTGCGGAGCGATAGATCGCGATGGCATCACCGTTGGGTTTGCGCGCTTTGCCGTAGGCGTTGAGCACTGTCGGCCCAGTTGTCGTCGCCGTGTTCGTTCAGCAGGTCGTTCAGCACTTTGCAATCCTCGTAGCCCGCGTTCATGCCTTCGCCATAGAAGGGCACGATGGCGTGCGCCGCATCGCCGATCAGCGCCACCTTGCCGTTCACCGTCCACGGGTTGCAGCGAATGATAGCCAATGAGCTTTGCGGGTTGCGCATGTACTGCTCCACGATGTCGGGCACGATCGGCAACGCATCGGCAAAGTGCTCCGCGAAGAACTTCTTCGCTTGCTCCTCGGTCTGCACGGTATCGAATCCGGGCGCGTTCTCCGTGTGCGTGTTCGGCATGAAAAGCGTACCGGTGAAACCGCCGTCCTGGTTGGCGAGGCCCATCATCATGAAGTAGCGTCGGGGCCAAATGTGCAGGCACTGGGGATCCATCTTCGGCGTGCCATCGGCGTTCGCCGGGAAGGCCACTTCCTTGTAATCGTGCTCGATGTACTCCTGGCTGTAAGTGAAACGGCCGAGCATCATCTTGGCCCGCACCGCGCTGAACGCACCGTCGCTACCGAATACGACATCCGCATTCACGCCGATCACTTCCCCATCATTCGTCTGAAAGCGACATGTCGCGGTTTCCAAGTCAACGTCAACGCACTTGTGGTCGAAATGCAGCTTCACGTTCGGAAGCTGTTCCGCCTCGCTGAGCAAACGGCGGTTCAACTCACCGCGGCTCACTGAGTAGATCGCGCGGTTGTCGATGCTGTATGGCACGCGGTTCAGCTTGCCATCGCGGTCGTGCATCATGCGCGCATATACGGGCACGGTGATCTGCTTCACCGCGTCCTCAACACCTGCAGCGCGCAACGCGGTCCACCCACGATGACTGACAACCAAGTTGATACTTCTGCCTGCGTAGATGTCAGTCTTGCGTGGATCGCCGCGGCGTTCGTACACGCTGACCGTATGGCCACGCTTGGCCAAAAAAATGGCGAGCAGGCTGCCTACGAGCCCTCCGCCAACGATCGTGATCTTGCTCATGGTTGCTTCGTGAATGCGAAGATCCGAGAGGTGTTTTGACGTGCGGTGAGCATTGTCAGGTTCTCTAGTACATATGATCAGATGCAATCCTGCAACAACGCGGCGAACCGGAACGCATCCTCGAAGCTGTTGTACATCGGCACCGGGGCCATGCGGAGCACGTTCGGCTCTCGCCAGTCGCAAACCACGCCACGTTCCGTGATGCGTTTGAAGATGCTGCGGCCATCGCCGTTGACGAGGATGGAGAGCTGTGCGCCGTTGTTCGCGGGATCGCTCGGGGTGATGATGTTGAAGATGCTACCATTTGCCGCCGATATCCCCTCGATCAGCCAGCGCAAGTAGCCGGTGAGTTGGATGCTCTTCGCGCGTAACCGTTCCATGCCAGCGCGATCGAACTGTTCCAATGCAACGCGGTGCACGGCCATGGGCAGCACGGGCGCGTTGCTCACTGCCAGAGCCTCGGCAGTGGGCATCGGCTTGAACTCGCGTTCCATTTTGAAACGCTCCTTCTTGTCGTGTCCCCACCAACCGGCAAAGCGTTGAAGGTCCTTGCCCAAATGCCGTTGGTGAACGAACGCCCCGGCCACGCCGCCGGGTCCGCTGTTCAGGTACTTGTAGCTGCACCAACAAGCGAAGTCAGGTCCATCATCGTGCAACTTCAGGTGGAGGTTGCCAGCAGCATGCGCCAGATCGAATCCAACGTTTGCTCCGGCTTTGTGGGCGGCTTCGGTGATCGCCCGGATATCAAAGGCTTGGCCCGTGAGGAAGTTCACCGCACCGAAGCAAACCAGCGCCAGTTCGTCACCGAGTTCGGCGATCTTCTGCGTGATATCCTCTGTACGAAGAGTGTGCTCCCCGGAACGTGGCACCATCTCAACCAGACAGGTCTTGGGATCGAGATCGTGGAATTGGATCTGCGAAGCGAAAGCGTACGTATCGCTCGGGAACGGGCGTTGCTCGCACAGGATCTTCACCCGCTTTCCGCCGTGCGGCGGACGATAGAACGACACGAGCAGGAAATGCAGGTTGCTCGTGAGCTGGTTCATCACCACCACTTCCTCAGGCAATGCTCCGACAAGTCGTGCAGTACTTGCAGTGAGTTCCTCGTGGTAGCTGTACCACGGATGCTTCGCGTTGAAGTGGCCTTCCACACCGAACGTTGCCCAGTCATCCAGTTCTTGCTTCAGCGCGGCGGCCGCGGCTTTGGGTTGAAGACCAAGCGAGTTGCCAGCGAAGTAGACCACGGGTTTCCCTTCGTGTTGCGGAAAATGGAACTCGTTCCGAAAGTCGCGCAGCGGATCGGCGGCATCCAACGCGCGGGCAAAGTCGAGGGTGTTCTGGTAAGCGCTCATTGCGGGGTTCGAAAGTAGCGGGCGGTTCAAAGCAGTCTGCCGGTCCAACCCAACAACGGGATCAGGATCAGCATTCCATCAAGGCCCACGGAGTAATACGTGTCGTTGCGCTCGGGCGTGGCGCCATCGATCAACCGGATCGTCATAAGGCTGCCGATCATCGGGAGCAACCACCACATCGTAGCACTGCCCGGCACGTAAGCCGTATTCTCTCCCGCCTGTTGGTCCAACGCCACACCCAGAAGGAACAGCAAGAGCCATGGCAGTTGCAAAATGATGCTGACCACCTTGGCCCAGCGCTGCCCGATCATCTGGGGCAGTGTGCGCAGCGATCGTGGATCGCGGTCCATGTCGCGTATGTCGAAGGTGATGGCGAGCGAAAGGAAGAAGGCGAACTGCAACGCGAGGAAAAGTGGTTCAGCATCGCTGCTGATCACTAGGCCCTCCACTGCCAGCGGCAACTTCACCGTTGTCCACGCCCATACGAAGGCGATGAACAGCGCTTTCAAACCCGGTACACGGCGCAGTCCAATGGTCCTGCCGCCGGTCCATCCGAATGGGATCACATAGAAGACGGCCAACACGAGCGCCGGCCACAATGAGCACCACAGCACCACCACGAACGGCAGGGCGAGAACAGTGGCTATCAATCCACAAGCGATAGCGGTAAGGAGCAAGTACTTCCTGTTCCGCCGCGTCCAAGCCATCTGGACGGAAGTCCCCAGTTCGGGGTGGTTCATGCGCGCGAGCCGCATGAAATTGTAGAGCACCATGGTGCCGCAGAACGCCAGTGCTGGGGCACGCCAACCAGCGCCGGATAGGACTGTTTGCATCCACCACGTCTGGGCCGCCGCACCTAGCGCCAGCCACACATGGCCATACACCAACACTCGCAGCACAGGGTTGCGGATGCCATCTGGCGGTTCCGCGGCGTGGTCCATCAGGGCTGCAGTTCCTGGTTCGGTTTGATCACCAACTGGTTCACCGCATAGCCTGCCACAACACCCACTGCGCTGCTCAACAGACCACGCAGGATCCGCTTGTTCCTGCCAGCGCGGGCATATCCGTATGCGTAGTAGTTGTCGCCATCCATCAGCGGGTTGGTGATGGAACCCCTGCGCACGTGCACGCGCGGCAAAGCCATGGCGCCGCCATAAATGGGCGGGATCAACAGTGCCATGATCTCCATGTCCAAGCCGATGACCAACCCGGCCCCGGCCACAAAACCGCCGATCATGGGCACCACGAACAACTTGCTCTTACGGGCGTCCTGTTCCCCGGCCATATAGTGCCGCATTTGCTGCACGGTGTAATCGTTGCCGAACAGGGTGTCGTAGAAGTACCACACCTTTTCCACGCCCATGCTATCCGTTACGCTGAACACGTTCTCCGTGGGCTCGGCCCGCTCCTTCACCCTGTTGTTCTTGATCAGCGCATAACGCACCTCAAGCGTGCTTTGGCCGATCACTTTAGCGCTGATCGTCTGGCCGTTCATCAGCAAAATGCGGTCCTGTGCCTTAAGGGGAAAGGCGACCGCAAGGAACAAAAAGAAGACGAGGAATGAGCGCATGGCAACGGCGCCGAATGTAGCCCTTGGGGGCGGCTGGCAGCCTTATTATCCGACGCGGCCGGGCCATGACCAGCATCACTCAATTCTCCTGCACCGCTCCGATATCTTCGCCGCCCCATTACCGACACACATGTCAGCCAACTACCAGCAGCGCCACATCGGCCCCAATGCGGAGGAGACCGCCGCAATGCTCAAAACGATCGGCCTGCCTACCGTGCAAGCGCTTGTTGAACGAACCGTTCCGAAGGGTATCCGAACATCGGGCGCACTGGCCACTGGTGCTGCCCTCAGCGAGCACGAGCATTTGGCGAACATGAAAGCGCTCGGCGCGAAGAACAAGCAGTTCCGCAACTACATCGGCTTGGGCTTCCATGGCACATTGATACCGCCCGCGATCCAGCGCAACGTCCTGGAGAACCCCGGTTGGTACACGGCCTACACACCTTACCAAGCGGAGATCAGCCAAGGGCGGCTGGAAGCATTGTTGAATTTCCAAACGATGGTGAGCGACCTCACCGGGCTGCCGATCGCGAACGCATCGCTGTTGGATGAAGCCACTGCGGCCGCTGAAGCGATGTTCATGCTGCACAGCGCACGCCCGAAAGAACTGGCCACGGCGCATCGCTTCTTCGTGGACAAGAGCCTTTACCCGCAGAACGTAGAGGTACTGCACACGCGTGCCGTTCCGGTTGGTATCGAACTGGTGCACGGCAACGCAAGCGACTTCAAACAGGATGGCACCTTCTTCGGCATGATCGTGCAATACCCTGCTGTTGACGGCAGCGTGAACGATCTACGCGCAGTGGTGAAGAACGCCAAGGCAGCCGGTGTGAAAGTCGCAGCATGCAGTGATCTGCTGGCGCTTACGCTCCTTATGCCACCTGGCGAATGGGGTGCTGATGTCTGTGTTGGCAACAGTCAACGCTTTGGCGTGCCCATGGGTTATGGTGGTCCGCACGCCGCGTTCTTCGCCTGCACCGACGAATTCAAACGGCTTATTCCGGGGCGGATCATCGGTGTTAGCCAGGACAGGTTGGGCAAACGTGCGTTGCGTATGGCTTTGCAAACACGCGAGCAACACATTCGCCGCGACAAGGCCACCAGCAACATCTGCACAGCTCAAGCACTGCTTGCTGTAATGGCCAGCATGTATGCCGTGTACCACGGACCCGATGGGCTGAAGTCGATCGCGCAACGTGCGCATTCAGCTGCACGTGCACTTGCCGAGGGCGCGAAAGCACTCGGCTACACCTTGGGCAATGCTTCCTTCTTCGACACGATCACCCTCACAGGATTGAAGGACGCGAACAAGGTGAAGGCAGCAATGGAGTCGCGCTCCATCAACCTGCGCTATGCAGCGGACAGTGTGAGCATCAGCTTGGATGAAACCGTAGGTGAAGTGGATGTGAACGACATCCTCGCCGGATTGGCGGAAGCCGTTGGCAAAAAAGCCAGTGCCACGAGCCTTAATGGTACATCGCTGGCTGTGCCGGGCGATCTTCAGCGTAAGAGCGCGTATCTGACACACCCGGTCTTCAACACGCACCGCACGGAGACAGAACTGATGCGGTACATCAAGCGTTTGGAGAACCGCGACTACAGCCTTACGCATGGCATGATCCCACTGGGCTCGTGCACCATGAAACTGAACGCAGCCAGCACGCTGATGCCGTTGACATGGCCCGAGTGGGCGAACATGCACCCGTTCGCTCCGGCAGAGCAGGTCGGTGGCTACCAGCAGATGTTCGTTGAGTTGAGCGACATCCTCGCGAAGTGCACCGGCTTCACTGGTGTGAGTCTTCAACCGAACAGCGGCGCCCAAGGTGAATATGCAGGGCTTCTCGTGATCCGCGCATATCACCACGCCCGCGGCGATAGGCAACGACATGTTGCGTTGATCCCATCATCAGCGCACGGCACCAACCCCGCCAGCGCCGTAATGGCCGGAATGGAGGTGGTTGTGGTGAAGGCCGACGAAGAAGGTCACGTTGACATGGCCGACCTGAAAGCGAAGGCTGAGCAGTACAAGGACACGCTGAGCTGCTTGATGGTGACCTACCCGAGCACACACGGCGTTTACGAGGAAACGATCAAGGACATCACCGGCATCATCCACGCGAACGGCGGGCTGGTGTACATGGATGGCGCAAACATGAACGCGCAAGTG
This sequence comes from Flavobacteriales bacterium, assembly GCA_016703005.1. Classification (GTDB taxonomy): domain Bacteria; phylum Bacteroidota; class Bacteroidia; order Flavobacteriales_F; family PHOS-HE28; genus PHOS-HE28. The sequence goes on along the minus strand of JADJCX010000034.1, from coordinate 31,221 downwards.
GGTCTGACAAGTCCGGGCGAGATCGGTGCCGACGTGTGCCACTTGAACCTGCACAAGACGTTCGCGATCCCGCACGGCGGCGGTGGCCCGGGCATGGGACCGATCTGTGTGAACGACAAGTTGAAGCCCTTCCTCGCCGGTCATCCACTGGTGAAGACCGGAGGCGAGCAGGCTACCGGCGCAGTGAGCAGCGCGCCATGGGGAAGCGCATTGATCCTGCTGATCAGCTATGGCTACAGCAAAATGCTCGGCGGCATCGGTCTTACGGCCAGCACCGAGAACGCGATCCTCAACGCGAACTACATCAAAGCTCGGTTGGAGAAACACTATCCGATCCTCTACGCCGGTACCAACGGTACAGTGGCGCACGAAATGATCCTGGATTGCCGCGAGTTCAAACGCACTGCCGGCATTGAAGTGGGCGACATCGCGAAGCGCCTGATGGATTACGGTTTCCATGCGCCAACTGTGAGCTTCCCCGTGGCGGGAACGTTGATGGTGGAACCCACCGAGAGCGAGAACAAAGCCGAACTGGACCGTTTCTGCGAAGCCATGATCGGTATCCGCAAGGAGATCACCGCGATCGAGAACGGCACTGCCGACAAGCTGGACAACGTGCTTTTGAACGCACCGCACACGAACGAGGAAGTCTGCGCGAATGATTGGTCGCACGCGTACACGCGCGAGCAGGCAGCCTTCCCCATGCACACGCAACGCGAGTGGAAGTACTGGACGGCGGTGAGCCGTGTGGACAATGCTTTCGGCGATCGCAACTTGGTGTGCACGTGCCCGCCTGTTGAGGCTTACGAGAAGGCGGAAGCGTAGCCCACAATCGATAGAGGGACCGAGTGCGTTCATCACCGCACACACCGCTCCTCCCCTCTTAACTTTCCTTCACACGAAGGCCCGATAGCTTTCGAATTCTGTGCTGTGCCGAACACCACGGCACATGGCGCGCGGCGCGTCACATTCAGCTACCACTGCGGCTTTGCACGCGGGTACGTTCACGGCCGATAGCCGGTTTCCCCTTGTACTGGCAACAACATCCACCCGTACGGGCGTGGAGACCACGCCCACAGAAACCGATGACCATGCGCCGCAAACTTCTCTACAACACCACCGCCTTGCTACTGTTCACCGCTTGGCCGTTCAATGGCCTCAACGCGCAAGTGGGACCTGCCGACCGGCACCTGAAACAAGGTGCACCCGAAGCTGTGTCATCCGCCAAGTCGGGTGGTGGCCGGATCAATCCCGCCCAACAACTGCGCGCCAGCGGCGCCTCTGTGGACAGAGGATTTCGAGAATGGCCTGAACGGATGGACCGTGAACACAAGCACCGGGGACGTTGATTGGCAACTGACCACCACCGGCAACACAGGTGGCTATACCCCGGGTCCATTGGAAAGCACGACGGGTTTCCCCGGCGGCAAATGGATCGTGGCCGACAGCGACCTTGGTGGCACGGCGGGTGTTGACGAGAATACGAGCATCACCAGCCCCGCAATTACCGGCTTGGACACAGTTGCATACATGCTGCTGACGTTCGAGCAAAGCTTCCGACAATTGAACGATGATGAAACGACGGTGGAGGTGAGCGGCAATGGCGGCCTGAACTGGACGACCTACGCGGTGAACACCGAAGTGCCCGGCAACCAGAGCACACCCGGCGCACCGGCCTCGCAGCTGATCACCCTCAACATCAGCAACGCGTTGAATGGAGGCAGCAATGACATCCGCATCCGTTTCCGTTGGGTGAGCACCGAGGGGTACACCTATAGCTGGCAGGTGGATGATATCGAGTTGTCCGAAGCGAACGAGAACGACCTCTATTTGTTGAGCGTGACCCACGCCGCGTGGGACTTGAACGAAACGAACTTCCGTGGACTTCCCTACACCGTGTACCCGCAGAATGAAGTGCGCGAACTCAAGTTCCGAGGTCGTGTTACCAATACGGGTTCGCAGACACAGCACGACGTGCGCTTGCAAGTGGTGATAGACGGCCCCGGCATGAACGATGCCACGCTGACCAGCGCGGCCGTTGATCTCGCACCGATCGCGACCGACAGCTTCACCATAACGGGCTACACCCCGCCCTCGGTCATCGGCGACTACATCATCAACTACACCGTGTTACAGAACGAAGCCGAGGACGAGCCCGATAACAACACCATCCAAAACGAGTTCGCCGTTAGCGAGTACGCCTTTGCTCGGGATGGCGGTGCCATGGACGGCGGCTACGACAACCAAGGCGCCGAGTACGAGCTGGGGAATTGGTTCCATACGGTAGACTGGGACAACACCCTTTTCGGTATAGACGTGGCGCTGACCAACCAAACCGAAGTGGATGCCGTGATACGCGGCACCGTGTATGACGAGAACCGCGACTTCGTTGCCGAAACCGAAGAGTACTTCGTGCTGCCCAGCGACCTCAACGATCAGGGCGAAGCCAAATTCATCACACTTCGGCTCACGGATCCTTTGCCGCTGGATGTGGACGTTGACTACTTGATCACCATGCACCACTTCGGTGGTACCGAAGAAGTGTGGTGCGCCACGAGCGGAGTGAGCTACGAACAGACATCTTTGCTCTTCGATTACGCTGCCAACAGTTGGTTCTACGTTACCAATACGCCCATGGTGCGCATGAACTTATCGCCTGCAGTATCGGTGGCGGAAGTCGCCACTGTGACCGGTGTCTCAGCAATGCCCAGCGTCTTTTCGGACGGTACTACGCTTCGGTACATGTTGAGCGAGGGCGCCGATGTCCGGTTAGAGGTCACCGATGCTCTGGGGCGAAAGGTCCTAACCATTGACCGGGGCACCCAAGGTCCGGGCGTGCATCAAACCACCATTGACCTCCAAGGCCATGCGGCCGGCACCTACATCTGCCATTTGGTTACCGGTACGGAGCATGTTTCCCTCAGGCTGGTAAAGGAATGAGCACGGGCCCCACCTCCCGAACCCGGGAATATCGTCCGTCTGACATGTAAATGGGCAGGGTCCTTTTGTAAAGCGAAGGGCAGCGGAACGAGGCTGATCGTCGTCGAACGTTTGGTCGCACCTTCGGCCCCAAGCCGGGTATGGGTCGGGCGGCCGAAACGACCTTCCGGTTACATTCGCAACCCTTCAACACAACAACCAAACGAACATGAAACTGAAATACACCGCATTGATGCTGGTGGCGGTATCGACGGCCGCACAGGCGCAGTACGCTGCCCCACGCGCCTCGAAGCATGGCCTTACCAGCCTGAAGCCTGCGCATACCATCGTGGATGCACCGCAGAACATGGCCAAGGCCGCCGGCGATACGGTTTGGACCGAGGACTTCGCCAACGGGTTCGCTGGCAACAACCCTTCCGGCGCATGGACGACCGGCGAGGCCGACGGCAATTGGTGGGTATACAGCCACACTGGCCCGAACGGCGCGTATAGTAACAACACCGAGGTGATCGAAAGCACCACGGCCGCCAACGGCTTCATGATCTTCCAAGCTGACTCCGGCAATACGAACTGGGCGGATACCACGATCGTTGCAGCTCCTACCAGCTGGTACGGCGCCTTGGTTTCGCCGATCATCGACCTCACCGCTACGCCGTATGTGCGCGTGGACTTCGAACAATCGCAGCGTTGGTGCTGCAGCGCTGCTCCACAACGTGTGGAAGTGAGCAGTGATGGCGGTGCCACGTGGCCCATCAGCATCCCTGTGATCACCGCCGCGGTCAACGTGGACGAAGGCACGATCACCGGGTCGGCGAACATTACCGGCGGCATCGCCGCGAACCCTGCTCAGGCGCGTTTCCGCTTCGTGTGGGACGGCACCGCATCCGGCAGCTCGCACTACCACTGGCAAGTGGACGATGTGAAACTGATCGAGGTGTTCGACTATGACCTCATGATGATGAGCGCCGCCAACCACAGCTTCGATCTTGACCTGTCGTTCGGCTACGACTCACTGCAGTACACCGTTTACCCGTACTCACAATTGCGTCCGGTTCCGTTGAACATGACCGTTCTCAACAACGGATCGGCCGACCAGACCGGCGTAACGGCGAACTTCAAAGTGACCGAAGGTGCTAACACGGTTCTGGACCAAGACCAGATCGTAGCCTGCCCTCCCGGCTCCATCCAAACCTTCTTCGTGAGCCCCGACTTCACGCCACCTGCCGTTGAAGGCACCTACGATTGCGAGTACTCCATCGCCTCTGCGGTGAGCGAGTTGACCCCGGGTGACAACACGGCCACCAGCGAGTTCAGCGTGAGCCAGTACAGCTATGGCCGCGATGGTGGCGTAGCAAGCGGCTTCGAAACCGGTGATGATGCTTCCGGACCTTACGAGTTGGGCAACCTGTTCCACATCAAGAACGAAGTGGAGTTGACCGCTGTGAGCGTTGCTTTCCGCTCGGGCGCTGGCATGGCCGGCAGCGTGGTACGCGGATCGGTGCGCTTGGTGGATGCTGACTTCACCTTGGTGGACAACACGGAGGAATACGAACTGCAATCGGGCGACTTGAACAGCGCTGCTGGAACCAAATTCGTGAACCTCGTGTTCGCCAACCCGGTGACCCTGGATGCTGAAACCCCGTACATGGTTTGTGTGGAACATTTCGGTGGCACCAACCTGCGCACCGGTAGCAATGGTGTGAGCGCCGACCAGACCTCTTTCATCTTCTTCGACGGACCGAACGGTGTTGATTGGTACTTCACCACCACCACCCCGATGGTGCGCATGAACTTCGACCCTGCTGTGGGCATTGACGAGGAAGCCGCTCGTGAACTCGCGTTGCGCGCTGCTCCTTCCGTGTTCACCGATGCTACCACCGTGCGTTTCCAGCACGATGGCGGACAGGCTTCCTGGACCTTGGTCGATGTAAGCGGCCGCGTGCTGCGCAGCGTTGACATGGGCAACTTGGGTGCTGGCATCCAGAACATCGAGATCGATGGTACCGGTTTGGCCGCTGGCCACTACATGGTGCGCGTTGTTAGCAACGGTGCTGCAGCCAGCGTTAAGCTGTTGAAGGCCGGAAAGTGATCCGCCGATAAAACGTCAATTGACGAAAGGCCCTTCGACGATGTCGAGGGGCCTTTCTCATTTGGGTCACTCGATACACCGGATGAACCACATTTCACCATTCGACACGTTCCCGCGGTCCAGGGTGAACGGGCGGTGAAGCGCGCGATTACATTTCCGGTCAAACCCTTGTTGACATGAAGTACATCTACATCAGCGCTATGCTGTTGGCTCCTGCAATGGCATTGGCGCAACAACCGCACACCCCCTTCCTTCCACACCCCGAAGGCAAGCACTCGGGGAACGTCGTTGCAACGTCCACCGCACCGGCAGCCCGGGCCAAAAGCCTCGACTACTACACCGAGGAATTCACCAGCAGCCTCAACGGTTGGACCGTTGTGAACGACTTGGGCAACTTGGATTGGACGTGGACCGATGTCGGCCCCGGCACCACCACCAGCACCTATCCGGTGCCACCGCTCGGTACCACCACCGGTGGCTGGGCGATCATCGACGATGACTTCCTGGGGCAGAACGGAACGGAAACCAACACGTGGCTGATCTCGCCGGTGATCGACCTGAGCCTTGCACCTCAATACCTGAAGCTGGAATTCGAACAGTATTTCCAGGAATTCCAGAACGACACCACATACGTGGGCATCACCGTGGACGGCGGCCTGAACTGGAACCAGATCGCGATCAACGATGATGTGGGCCGCGATGGTCGCCCCAACCCTGAGCTGATCGATCTCAACATCAGCGACTGGGTGGCGCTGGGGCCCAGCACTGTGCAGATCGGCTTCCGGTATTCCGCGATCTGGGATTATGGCTGGCAGGTGGACAACGTCCACATCACGGATCTGGAGGCGAACGATATCGCGCTGCTCAACACGCACTACACCAACTTCGACTTCGCCAACACGGGGTTCTCCGAGATCGAATACTCCATCTACCCGCAAGAGCAAGTGCGGCCCATGCAGCTGAAGACCGACATTAAAAACAAAGGCTACGCGACCCAGACCGATGTGACGTTCGGCGTGGATGTGACGGGCCCGGGCGGACCTGAGTACACCGGCAATACCGTTGCTGGTGATCTGCTTGCCGCTGAACTGGCGCCCGTAGCCAACGATGGGTTCACGCCTTCCGCGGCGATCGGCTTGTATGAAGTTGAATTCCATGCGTCGCAGAACGAAGTGGACGACGACCCGAGCGACAACGACCGGTCGATGACCTTCCAAGTGAGCAGCGATGTATTCGCACACGACGACGGCACGGTGCAGCAGTACTTGGAGCAAGGCATCGATAACGTGGGCGACCAGTTCGAAGTGGGCAACTACTATGAACTGTTCCAGGATCAGGATCTCTTGAGCGTGCGTGTTGCGTTGCACGAGAACACGGTCGTGGGCGCGCTGATCTATGGGATCATCTACGACGACCAGAACCCACCCGCGCAGATCGACCTGACGGCCGACTACGAAGTGACGCTTGCCGACCTGAACCCATTGGGCGGCACTTCGTTCGTTGATATCCCGCTGAACGCGCCGTTGCAATTGTCGGCAGGAACGGTGGTACTGGTGATGGCCGGCTCCTACGGCGGTTCCGAGCAAGTATCGTTCGCCACCAGTGGCAATAGTGCAGCGCAGGTCAGCATCATCAACTACCCTGTCCCCGGTGACATTTTCTATGTGACCAAGACACCGATGGTGCGCGCCATCTTCGAGAACACCACGGGCATTGGGGAAGTAGGCAGCATCGCCGATGGTGCGGTGGTTACCCCGAACCCGACGGAAGGCAGCGCTGTACTCAGCTTCACACTGGGGCAACGCGCTCGTGTGCAACTGGAAGTGCGCGACATGTCAGGCCGTTTGGTGTTGAACAGTGATCTCGGCAAGCGCGTCGCCGGACAACAACTGGTGGACGTTGACGGGCGCAACTTGTCAGCAGGCACCTACACGTGGACGCTCAGTTCCGATGGTCAACGCCGCACGGGACTGTTGGTGCGCAACTGATCGGGCCAGGTGAATGCAGAACCCCCGCGCCGGATGTTCGGTGCGGGGGTTTTTCGTTTTAGGCGATGTGAATGCGGGCGGCGGCGGGTGTGCGCGGGAACCCTCGCCCCTACCCGCCCATCGCCTTCTTTACGCGTTTCATCAATCCGCTGGCGTACACGAATGCGCTCAACTCAGGGTTGTCGGTGTGCAACAACTCCTCACGGCCGCCTTGCCAGTGCTTGCGGCCTTCGTGGATGAAGATGATGTTATCGCCGGTCTCCATCACGCTGTTCATGTCGTGCGTGATGACGATGGTAGTGATGCCGTATTCCTCCGTGAGTTCAGCGATCAACTGATCGATGACAATGCTCGTCTGCGGATCCAAACCACTGTTCGGCTCATCGCACAGCAGGTACTTCGGTTGCATGGCGATAGCGCGGGCAATGCCCACGCGTTTCTGCATGCCTCCGCTGATCTCGCTGGGGAAGAGCTTGTTCTTCTCCGGCTCTATGCTCACGCGTTGCAGGCACAGCTCCGCTCGTTCGCGCATGGCGCCGGGTTCCATCACACCGAACATGCGCAGCGGGAACATCACGTTCTCGATCACGGTAAGCGAATCGAACAGCGCACTGCCTTGGAACAACATTCCGATCTCCTGCCGCACTTGGCGCTTCTCATCCTTCTCCAAGTGGTGGAAGGAACGACCGTCGTACAACACCTCCCCTTCCTCGGGCACATGCAAGCCCACGATGCATTTGGCCAGTACGCTCTTACCGCTACCGCTCTTGCCGATCACCTGATTGATCATGCCCGGCTTGAACACGGCGCTGATATCGGTGAGCACCTGCGTGCTACCGAACCGCTTGCTCAATCCCTTCACCTCGATCACGCGAGCAGGAGTTTGGTGAGCACGAAGTTGCTGATGATGATGGCCACGATGCTGTACACCACGGCCGTGGTACTGCTGATACCCACCTCGCGCGTTCCACCTTGGGTGTAGTAACCGTGGTAGCCGCTAACAGTGGTGATGATGAAGGCGAACACCTCCGTTTTGATGAGCGCGTAGGTGATGCTGAACGGCATGAAATCCATACGGATGCCGGTTTGGTAGGCGGATGTGCTGATGATGCCCGTGGCCGCCACGATGAGATAACCACCGAACACGCTCAGGAACATGCTCATGATGATGAGGAAGGGGAAAATGAGCACGGCGGCGATCACCTTCGGCAGGATGAGGTACCCCGCACTATTGACGCCCATTATGTCCAAGGCATCGATCTGTTCCTTCACCCGCATGCTGCCGATCTCTGCGGCCACTGTGCTGCCCACCTTGCCGGCCAGGATCAGGGCAATGATGGTGGGGCTGAATTCCAAGATGGTGCTTTGCCGGGTGGCGAAGCCCACCAGCGTGTCGGAAATAAGCGGGCTGTTGATGTTGCTCTTGGTCTGCAGGGCGATGACCGCGCCCATGAACGCGCTGAGCATGGCCACGATGCCCAAGCTCTTCACCCCTAAAAGGTCGATCTCCTCAATGATGCGCCGCCAATAGACCCCGAGGCGCTCCGGGCGGCCGAAAACCTCGCCCATGAGCTGGAAATAACGGCCGATATGGAAGAGAATACGCATCCGCTGCAGGGGGCCGAAGATATCGGGAGGCACTTGCGGCGGAAGCCACGGTCCAAGGCCCGCATCCACACAGCGTGGTGGTATGTTCCTTCTACATTTGGCCGACCACCATGGCCAAGCTGTTTTTCCGGGGAAAGAACGTCGCATTCGCCTGCGTTGTCGTGCTGTTCTCCAGCGGCTGTGCCCTGTTCAAGAAACCGTGCGATTGCCCCAAATGGGACTTCGTTCCGGTGCCCGAGCGGGAGTATGATGTGCATGGCAAGGCACCCTCGTTTTCCACCCCCTCAACGCTCCCGAACGTTTAATGCTCGCTGCGCATACCAATGCCTCGGAGGCTCTTTGCCGCCGACTTCCCGCTGCCGCCGTTCCGGTGGTCATCAACTTCCTCCGTCGCAATCCGGTGCAGGTACGCGTATCGAAACCGCGCATCACCAAGTTGGGCGATTACCGCAACGCGTATGGCACACAGCCGCACCGCATCAGCGTCAACGCCAACCTCAACAAATACGCCTTCCTGGTAACGTTGGTGCACGAGTTCGCGCACTACACGACGTTCGTGCGCACGCGCCGCATGACCAACCCGCACGGCAAAGCATGGAAGGATGATTACGCGCAACTCATGCGCCCCTTCATGAGCCGCGATGTCTTTCCAGCGGACATCCTGCATGCGCTGGAGCATCACTTGCACGATGCACCCGCCAGCAGTTGCACCGACCACAACCTCCTGCGCATCCTCCGCCGCTACGACCCCGACCCGGTGCTTTTCGTGGAAGAATTGCAGGAGCGTAGCATCTTCCGCCTCAACGGAAAGCTCTTCGTGAAAGGCACACGGTTGCGCACCCGTTTCAAATGCCGCTGTCTCAACGACAGGCGTACGTACCACATTGACGCCGTAGCCGAAGTGCAGGTAGATCGTCCGGTGCAAGCGCGCAAGGCCGGTTGAAAATTCCCGCTGATCGCTGGTTGTTGGTTGGTTGTGCCTGTCAGCGGACCAAGATCATGAGCCGAGCAACCACCGACCAACAACGAACAACCGACATTTGTCCTCCTGAACGATGATCGACAAGCACCACTACTGCGTGATCATGGCCGGCGGCATCGGTAGCCGTTTCTGGCCCATGAGCCGCAGCTCGCGACCGAAGCAATTCCTCGATGTGCTGGGCATGGGCCGCACCATGCTGCAACAGACCTACGACCGCTTCCTGGCGCTGTGCCCACCGGAGAACATACTGGTGGTGACCAACGCCGGATACAAGCACTTGGTGAAAGAGCAACTGCCCGCTATGACCGACGCGCAGATCCTGCTGGAGCCTGCTCGCCGTAATACGGCTCCCTGCATCGCTTACGCAAACCACCGCATAGCCGCGCTGGACCCCGACGCGCTGATCGTAGTGGCCAGCAGCGATCACTTGGTACTGAAGGAAGCCGAGTTCCACGCCACGGTGCTCAACGCCTTCATGCAAGCTGCGAAGGGCGATCACTTGGTGACATTGGGCATCGTGCCCACCCGCCCGGATACCGGCTATGGCTATTTGCAGTGGACCGATGAACCCGGCACCGTGCACCCGAGCGTGAAACGCCTGAAGACCTTCCGCGAGAAGCCCGACCATGCGACGGCCGAGTCGTTCCTCAAGAGCGGTGACTTCCTATGGAACAGCGGCATCTTCATTTGGAGCCTCAAGAGCATCACCAAGGCATTCGCCGAGCACCTGCCGCAGATGGAAGCCCAGTTCGCTGCGGGCGATGGGCTCTATGGCACATCGAAGGAACAAGCCTTCATCGATGGCATGTACACGCAGTGCGAGAACATCAGCATCGATTACGGCGTGATGGAGAAGGTGAAGAACGTGTACACGGTGCAAAGCGATTTCGCATGGAGCGACCTGGGCACGTGGGGCAGCCTCTACACGCACCTGCCCAAGGACGACAAGGGCAACGCCGTGGTGGGCGACAATGTGAAGCTGCACGACAGCAGCGGCAACATGATCCGCACCGAGGACGGCCGCCTCGTGGTGTTGCAAGGCTTGGAGAATTGCATTGTGGTGAGCACCCCCGATGTGCTGCTGGTCTGCCGCCAGCGCGATGAACAACAGATCAAGCAGTTCGTGACCGACGCGGCAGCGCTCGACGGCGGGAAGTACGTGTGAGTTGGGAGGGGGAAAAGAACATTGGCTCACGCGGAGGCGCGGAGTTCGCGGAGAATATTCCCTTGAGTGCTCCGCGCCTCGGCGTGAAGTCGCTCACCCCCCGCCTACTTTCGCACAATGGCGCCCGGCAAACTGGATATCGCACCTTTCAGCAAGGCCCTGACTTCGCTGAAAAAGGTGTTGAAGTTGGATGCCAACGACGAGGTGGTGCGCGACGCTGCTATCCAACGCTTCGAGTACACCTACGAGCTGTCGTGGAAGATGATGGAGCGCCACATCAATTGGGCCCGCGCCGAGCGCCAAGGCGCCCCGCTGATCCGCAAGGAACTGTTCCGGGAGGCTGCGCGCTACGGTTTGGTCAGCGATCCGGTGCGCTGGTTCGATCATCAAGAAGCGCGCAATGCCACGAGCCACGCCTACGATGAGAACAAGGCGCGCGCGGTGTTCGCCGCCATTCCGGCCTTCGTGGTGGATGCCGATCACCTGTTGAAAGCCCTGCGCGAAAGCCATGCTTGATCTGGCGGACGACCAACTGACCATGGTGCGCACCATTCTGGCGCAGCACCTGCCGCATGCGCACGTGTGGGCCTTCGGGTCGCGGGTGCAAGGGCGTGCGTGGGAATTCAGCGATCCGGATCTTTGCCATCGATGCGGGCCATGCGCTCGACTTCCGTATGCTCGGCACCTTGAAGGAAGCCTTCCAGGAAAGTCGCCTGCCCATCAAAGTGGATGTGCTGGACCTGCACACCGTTTCGCCGGAGTTTCGCCGGTTGATCGACGCGCAGCGTGTGGCCGTGGCTTGAGGGCTTGGTCATATTTTCGTTCACGATGAAACACCTGCTCGTTTTGCTGCCGGCCCTATGCACCGCATGGTGTGCAGCACAGGACACCACCTACTACAATGCCGACAACGATACCGTTGCGACGTTGGCCCAGGCCGAGCGGTACATGGTTACCTACCCGGATGCGAAGGACCGCACACTCGTGATGAACGAACACTTCAACAAAGAGGGGCAGCGCACCGGCGTGTACCGGGGTTTCCCGCAACCCGAAGGCAAGTGGATCAGCCACGGGCTTACCCAGCTATGGAGGCCAGCAAACGGCACCCTATGGTACGAGGCCAACTACGAGCAAGGCAAGTTGAACGGTGCGTTGCGCACGTGGTGGCCCAACGGTGCACCGAAACGGTACGACATGTACGCCATGGATTCATTGATCACGGGTGCCTTCACCGACAGCCTGGGCGTGCAGCAGAAATGGTACCCCTACGAATCGAGCGCGACGTTCCCGGGTGGACAAAAGGGGTTAGTGGAATATCTGCAGAAGAACGTTAACTATCCACGCAAAGCGCGCAACAGATCCGTACAAGGCCGGGTGTTCGTGAAGTTCGTGGTGATGAAGGATGGCACGCTCAGCGATGTGGATGTGGTAATACCGGTACACCCGTTGCTCGATGCCGAAGCCATTCGCGTGGTGCAGGCCATGCCCAAGTGGGAACCCGCGCGCATGGACGGAACCCCTGTGAAGATGAAGTTCACGCAGCCGATACTGTTCAACCTGGAGTAGGGGGTTTGGGCATTGCACATGCCGTGCTTTGGCATCTACGCCTTGCTCAACGCATTCCGTTTTCTTGTCCTTGTTCAATGCCCAAAGTGTGGGCACACCGCCACCTTTGCGCTAGCAACCGCACATGCAACGCCGCACCTTTCTAGCACTGGCCGCAGCAGGCGGTGGCACAGCCATGCTCAGCACCAAAACCTTTTTGCAGCAAGCGGCCACTGGTGGCAACACAGCGCGCATGCCGGCGCTCTTCATAGGGCACGGAAGTCCCATGAACGCCATAGAGGACAATCCCTTTACGCAGAGCCTGCGCACTTTGGGGCAGACCATGGAACGGCCCAAGGCTGCGTTGATCGTCAGCGCACATTGGTTGACACCCGGCAAAACGAGCGTGAGCGTGAACCCCGGCCCGCCCACCATCCACGATTTCGGCGGCTTCCCAGACGAGCTCTTTGCCGTGCAGTACCCCGCACCCGGCGCCCCCGATGCCGCGCAGCAGACCATAGCTGCCGTGAAGAGCCTTTCCGTGCATGCCGACCACGAGATGGGCTTGGACCACGGCGCGTGGAGCATACTGCGGCACATCTATCCCGATGCCGATGTCCCGGTATTCCAACTGAGCATTGATTGGGGCAAGAGCACGGCGTGGCATTATGCACTGGCGCAAGAGCTCGCCGCACTGCGCGATAAGGGCATCATGATCGTTGGCAGCGGCAACGCAGTACACAACCTGGGCCGCGTGAACTGGCAGGACCCTGCGGGCGCCTATGATTGGGCGCAGCAGTTCGATGCCTTCGTGCAGCAGAAAGTGGAAAGTGGCGACCACCAAGCACTGGTGGATTACCAACAACTGGGCGCCGTGGCGCAGATGGCCCACCCCACCAACGACCACTACTTACCCATGCTGTACACGTTGGGTGTGCGTGATGCGAAGGACCAGTTATCGACCGTTCACCACAGCATGGCCATGGGCAGCATCAGCATGCGCAGTTTCATGCTCTCGGCGTAAGTGGTTGCCAACAGGTGTGGGAAAGTCGGTCGGTGCCGGTAGTTGCACGGATCGGGGCGGCGGCTACTTTGGCCCGAAACCAAACCCCCCTTTCACATGAGTTCAACTACACCTGGTGCCCGTCCGAAGAATTGGTTGGTCGAGAGTATTCTCGTTACCATTTTCTGCTGTTTGCCCCTCGGCATCGTGGGCATTATCAACGCCGCGAAAGTGAATTCCTCATTCGATACCGGCAATGTTGCCGGTGCCGAAAAAGCCAGCGCCGATTCGAAGAAGTGGGTGAAGTGGGCCTTCATCGTAGGCATCATCCTGAACGTATTGGGTGGCATCTATTACTACTGGATGATGCAGCAAATGGTGGCTGCCGGTATTGACGCCGCTGGCAGTATGTAATGAAGCGGCCGGTACTTGCGGTGGCCTTGCTCGCGGTTGCCGGCTCACTAGTACACCTTTATTTGAATGATCCCGAAAAGGGCGGCTTCTTGAGCTGCCCTTTTCGTTTTCTCACCGGCTGGTTATGCCCCGGCTGTGGAAGTCAGCGCGCCCTGCACGACCTGATGCACCTGCGGTTGGGAGAAGCCTTCGGGCACAACGCCTTGCTGGTGCTGAGCATACCCGCCCTGCTGACACAGTGGGCAATTGGCCGATGGGGTGGTTTGTCCAGGCCCTTGTCCGCGTACAACGCGGTAGTGTTCACATGGCTGGCCGCGGCCATTGGCTGGGGCATCGGCCGCAACATCTGGTAACGTGCCCGCCACGCATCTCTACTTGTTCTTGTTCGCCGTGGTGTGGGCCATGGCCCTGCTGTTCTTCGCTACGCGCTCCTTCAAAGTGCTGGGCGTGGCCGTTGCGCTGGCCGTGGCTCAACTGCTGTTGGCCAACACCGGTTTCTACGACGACACTTCGACCGCACCTCCGCGCGCCTTGCTGTTGCTAGCTCCGTCGCTGTTGCTCATTGTGGTGGCCTGGGCCCCGAAGGGTGGCCGCCGATTGATGCGGGCCGCCAGCATGCCCGCCTTAGTGCTGGTGCATGTGTGCCGCATACCCGTGGAACTGGTGCTGCACGAAGCCTGGCTGCACGATCTGGTGCCGGAGGCCATGACCTACACCGGCAGCAACCTCGACATCGTAAGTGGCCTATCGGCGATCCTCGTGTGGCTCTACCTGCGTAACGTGCCCACCCGAGCAAAGTGGTGCTGGTGATCTGGAACCTGCTGTGCCTGGGCCTCCCTCTCCAACATTGTTATTACGGCCGTGCTGAGCCTGCCCGGCCCCATGCAGGTGATGAACCACGACCTGCCGAACCGCTTGGTGCTCACCTCCCCATACGTGCTGCTGCCTGCGGTGGTGGTGCCCATCGTGTTATTCGCACACCTATGTGCGCTACTAAAGTTGAGAGGCGGCGGCCGTACCTGAGCCGTACCCAACTTAGCCGCCTCCCGATGGGCTCGGGATGCAACACATGGCCGCCGTACCGCTGATCGAGGACGAGAAGGAGCTGAAGGGGCTGATCGCCGACCTGCGGAAAGAGCCTATGGTGGCCTTGGATACCGAGGCCAGCAGTTTCCACCGGTACAAAGAGCGCATCTGTCTCATACAGCTCAGTACGCGCGACCGCACGTGGCTTGTGGACCCTATCGCCATCAATGACCTGACGGCCGTTGGCGCACTGCTCACCGACAAGAAAGTTGAAACGGTGATACACGATGCCGACTACGACCTGCGGTTGTTCAAGCGGCAGAGCGGTTTCCGTGCAGTGCACGTGTGGGATACCATGGTTGCGGCGGAGCTGGTACATGAGCCCAACTTGGGGTTGGCCGCGCTGTTGCAGAAGTATGTGGGCGTTACGCTCGACAAGAAATTCCAGAAAGCCGATTGGAGCATGCGCCCGTTGAAGCAGGCCATGCTGGACTACGCCGCGAAAGACACCGAGCACCTTGTGGAACTGCGCGATCACATGGCCGGGCAACTGAAAGCCAAGGGCCGCGAGGAGTGGGCCGAGGAGGAATTCACCCTGCTGGTGGATGTACCCTTCAATGCAGAGGAGAACGACGAGCCGGGCTTCCTGCGGATCAAAGGCGCCAAGCTGCTGAAGCCGCCGCAACTGGCCATTCTGCGCGAGCTGCATGCGTGGCGCGAACAACTGGCCGAACGCCTGGACCGGGCGCCGTTCATGGTACTCGGCAACGAAACGATGTTGGGCATGAGCACCCAGCCACCGGCCACGAAAGCCGAACTGGCCCAACGCAAAGGCATTGGCGAAGCAACGGTGCAGCGCAACGGCGATGCGATCATGCAGGCACTTGAGCGCGGTCGCGCAGTGCCCAAAGAGAATTGGCCGCGCGTGCCGAAGTCGCTACGCTACGATCGCGATGCCGACTTCGAGGATCGCTTGAAGCGTCTGCGAGCTGCGCGCGAGATCATGATGAAAGAGTACGACTTGCCACCGGGCATCGTATGCAGTAATCAACTGCTGAGCGACATGGCGCGCAAGCTGCCGCGCACGCTGGAGGAACTGAAAGGCATCGACGGCATGCGCAACTACCAGATCGCCCACTTCGGCGATGCATTGTTGAAGGCGCTATAATTGGAGCACAGAACTCTACCCCCCCCTATGGAAACCCTACCCCCACTGAATGAACGTCCGAAGAACTGGTTGGTCGAGAGCATTCTCGTTACCATCTTCTGCTGCCTGCCCTTCGGTATAGCCGGCATCGTGAACGCCGCTAACGTGAACTCCCGTTTCGACGCGGGCGATCTGGCAGGTGCGCAGAAAGCGAGCAAGGAAGCCGGCAAGTGGACCAAGGTTGCCTTCTTCGTGGGTCTTGGGCTGAATGTGCTCGTGATCATCTTCTACGCCGTCTTCTTCGGCCTCATGTTCTCGGCCGCTGCTGGTGCAGCAGCGGGCGGCGGGTTTGAGTGAGCCGGGTCCTGTGACCTTCCTCACATAGTCACATAGCCGCATGGCTATACATTTGTGCCGTCAACGAACGGTACAATGTCATTCATCACTCTCGACGAACGCATCGGCACGGAGAAACTGGTTCGCGCCAGCGAGCTCCTGAAGGTGGCCGCGCATCCGCAACGCCTCGCCATACTCGACCTGCTGGGCGGCAAAAAGCGCATGTGCGTGAGCGATCTGGTGAAGGTTCTCGGCATCGAACAAGCCATCCTCAGCCAGCACCTCACGCTCATGCGCGATAAAGGCTTGCTCGGCGTGGAGAAAGAAGGCAAGTACAGCTTCTACTACTTGGAACAACCGGGCTTCCTGAAGATCATCAAGGATCTGGAGAACTGCTGCGACAAACTGTGAGCATGGAGATCCTCGGCTACATCGGCGCGATCATCATGGGCTTGTCCCTCGGCCTTATCGGCGGAGGAGGCAGCATCCTCACCGTGCCGATCCTTGTGTACCTGTTCAACGTGGACGCCGTGCTTGCCACGGCCTACTCGCTTTTCATCGTCGGCATCACCAGCATGGTCGGTTCGGTCAGCCATATGCGCATGGGCAACATCCATTGGCGCACAGCCTTGGTGTTCGGCGTGCCGAGTATCGTAGCCGTGTTCGTGACGCGCGCTTATCTCGTGCCTGCACTGCCCGATCCGTTGTTCAGCATCGGTGTAGTTGCCGTGAGCAAGTCCTTGGGCATGCTCGTCTTCTTTGCGCTGCTGATGGTGGCAGCGGCGTACAGCATGATCAGAAAGCCCAAGGCACCCCTCGGTCCGGACGAACGCGCGGAGCAGGCCATCGCCTTCAACTATCCGTTGATCCTTGCGGAAGGCGCTGTGGTGGGAACCATCACGGGACTTGTCGGGGCCGGTGGCGGCTTCCTCATTATTCCCGCGCTGGTGCTGCTGGCAAAGCTGCCAATGAAACAAGCAGTGGGCACGTCGCTCATCATCATCGCAGCCAAGTCGCTCATCGGCTTCACAGGCGACCTCCGAGGTGATGAAGTGATCGACTGGAAGTTCCTAATGATGTTCTCCGCCATTGCAATCGGAGGCATCATTGCGGGCAGCATCCTCAGCAAACGCATCCCCAACGAAAAACTCAAACCCGCCTTCGGATGGTTCGTGCTCGTCATGGGCATCTATATCATTGGAAGGGAGCTCTCCAACATCTGAACGTAAGGGCGACGTTCACGTCGCCCCAGTCCAAAACCAACCTAAGATCCAGGGCGACGAAATCGTCGCCCCAACAACATGAAAATCGAACAGATCTATACTGGCTGCCTGGCACAAGGCGCCTACTACATCGAGAGCGATGGCGAAGCAGCGATCATCGATCCGTTGCGCGAGACGAGTCCCTACATAGAGCGGGCCCAGGCGCGCAATGCCAAGATCAAATACGTGCTGGAGACGCACTTCCACGCGGACTTCGTGAGCGGCCACTTGGACCTGAGCACGAAGACCGGCGCGCCGATCGTCTATGGGCCGAACGCGAACCCATCATTCGATGCGCACATCGCCAAAGACGGCGAAGAACTGAAGCTGGGCAAAGTGACCATCAAGGTGCTGCACACGCCTGGTCACACCATGGAGAGCACGTGCTACCTGCTGATCGACGAGAACGGCAAGCCGCATAGCATCTATACGGGCGACACGCTCTTCATCGGCGATGTGGGCCGTCCCGATCTCGCGCAGAAGATGGGGTCCATCACCCAAGAGGACCTCGCTGGCTTCCTGTATGACAGTCTGCACAACAAGGTGATGCCCCTGCCCGATGACGTGATCGTGTATCCTGCGCACGGCGCTGGAAGTGCATGCGGCAAGAACATGAGCAAAGAGACCTTCGACACGCTCGGCCACCAAAAGGAAGTGAACTACGCACTACGCGCTGCAAGCAAGGAGCAGTTCATCAAGGAAGTGACCGATGGCCTGCTACCACCGCCTGCTTACTTCCCACAGAACGTGGCGATGAACAAGGGTGTGATCGCGAGCGTGGACACGGTGAAAGAGAAAGGCATGCGTGCGCTTACGCCCGACCAGTTCGAGCTCGTGGCGGAGACGGAAGGTGCCTTGGTGCTCGACACCCGCAACGCTGAGACGTTCAAGGACGCATTCATCCCGCGCAGTATCAACATCGGCATCAAGGGCGACTTCGCACCTTGGGTTGGCGCGATGATCCCGGACGTCAAGCATCCATTGCTCATCGTAGCCGATGAAGGCGCAGAAGACGAGGTGGTGACAAGGCTTGCCCGTGTGGGCTATGACAATGTCTTCGGCTACCTGAAGGGGGGCGTGGACGCATGGAAGAGCTCAGGCAAGGAAGTTGACACCATCGAACGTATCGACGCTACCGAATTTGCCAAGCGCTTCCATGCGAACAAGTTGCGTGTAGTGGATGTGCGCAAGGACGGTGAGTACGCCGCCGAGCATGTGGACGGTGCATGGCATGCATCGCTGCAGTTCATCAACCAGGAGATGGCGGCCTTCAGCAGGGACGAGCCGAACTATGTACACTGCGCAGGCGGCTACCGCAGCATGATCGCAGCAAGCCTGTTGAAATCACGTGGCTACCACAACCTCGTCGAAGTGCGCGGCGGTTTCAACGCGATCAAGCAGACGGATATCAAGGTGACCGACTATGTCTGCCCTTCGACCCTAAAGAAGTAACACGCGCACACCGAACGGCCCGGATCAATGCGGTCCGGGCTTTTCGGGCCTAAACCAAAACAACCTGACGGAAGTCATGCTAGAGATCATCAAACAACCTTGGCCTTGGTACGTGGCGGGTGCCCTCATTGGCCTCACCGTGCCCTATCTGTTGCTCGTGGGCAACAAGAGCTTTGGGATCAGCAGTTCACTGCGGCATCTGTGCGCGGCCTGCATACCGGCCAACATCAAGTTCTTCAAGTACGACTGGAAGAAGGAAGCGTGGAACCTGTTCTTCGTCGGTGGCATCGCGCTCGGTGCGTTTCTGGCGGCGCAATTCCTGAGCGACCCGAACCCCGTGGTGCTCGCGGAACCGACAGCCGCGTATCTCGCTGAGAAAGGCATCACCGATACATCGAGCCTGATGCCATCGGAGATCTTCTCCTGGGATCAGCTCTTCACCCTGCGTGGTCTCATCTTCTTCGTCATCGGTGGCTTCATGGTGGGCTTCGGCACGCGCTACGCCGGTGGATGCACGAGCGGCCATGCGATCATGGGCCTAAGCAGTTTGCAATGGCCGAGCCTCATCGCCACTTGTTGCTTCATGGTTGGTGGCATCGCGATGACCTGGCTCATTCTTCCCTTCCTCCTTACCCTTTGAGATCATGGAACAAGCCTTCCAACACACTCCAACGGCGCAGGAACTCGCCGACCTGAAGGCCAGGGAACTGGATGCGATCTGCGTCAACGAAAGCGAGCTGAAGCACCCGTGGTGGCACAACCTGAAGTACGCGGCGTGGGGCATCCTCTTCGGCATCGTCTTCGTGAAAGCGGAGATCGTGAGCTGGTTCCGCATCCAGGAGATGTTCCGCTTCGAGAGCTTCCACATGTACGGGGTGATCGGCACCGCCGTGGTAGTGGGTCTCATCAGCGTGCTCCTCATCAAGCGGACGAAAGCGAAGACGAT
Source organism: Flavobacteriales bacterium (assembly GCA_016703005.1). Taxonomy (GTDB): domain Bacteria; phylum Bacteroidota; class Bacteroidia; order Flavobacteriales_F; family PHOS-HE28; genus PHOS-HE28. The sequence goes on along the minus strand of JADJCX010000034.1, from coordinate 11,318 downwards.
CTACGGCGAGGCGATCCACATACCGGAAAAGACCTTCAACAAAGCGACGATCTACGGCGGGCTCCCTATTCGGGCTCGGCTGGGCCATCACCGGCGCATGTCCCGGTCCGCTGTTCGCTCAAATGGGCGCAGGATTCAGCGTGATCATCGTCACCTTCGTGAGCGCGGTGGCGGGCACATGGGTGTACGGGCTGCTCCGCGACAAGCTCCCGCACTAAGTCTTTCGACCGGTCATGCAAGTAGCGATCGTTCTGCTCATCATCGCGCTGCTCATCCTGCTGTGGCAGAGCGTGACCGATCAGGCCATGCGCGTGCTGAAAGAGCGGGCAGGCTTGGTGTATGATGCACGCGGGCCGCGCATCGCGAGGGGCGCCACCGTGACCATCATCGTGTTGATCGTGGCGTTCATGGCTTCACCGCGCAAGTGGTTCGAGCCACCGCCTCCGATGATCGCGAGCTATGCTGCCGACAGTCTGTGGATGGGCATGGACAGTACACTGATCGGACACATCGGCGGCGAGCGCGAAGAACTGGTGCGTTATGGCCGCGAGCTGATCCGCAACACGGCCAGCTACCTCGGCCCGCAGGGTACAGTGGCCCAGCAGACCAACGGCATGAACTGCCAGAACTGTCACCTGGATGCCGGTACGAAACCGTGGGGCAACAACTACAGCGCGGTGTGGAGCACCTATCCGAAATTCCGTGAACGAAGTGGAGCCAACGAAACGGTGGTGAAGCGCATCAACGATTGTTTCGAGCGCAGCTTGAACGGTGATGCGCTGGACAGCAGCAGTCGTGAGATGCGCGCGCTCGTCGCCTACATGGAATGGCTCGGCACCGGTATTGAAAAGGGCAAGAAGCCGAAGGGCTCCCGGGCTTGCCGAGTTGAAGTTCATGGACCGCGCTGCCGACCCTGTCCACGGAGAAGCGATCTACACCGCGAAGTGCGCGAGCTGCCACAAGGAGGATGGTGCAGGCGTGAAGGCGGCGAACAGTCTCACGTATCAATACCCACCCTTGTGGGGCGAGCACAGCTACAACATCGGTGCGGGTCTGTTCCGGTTGAGCCGTTTCGCTGGATACGTGAAGAACAACATGCCGCAGGGCGTTACGTGGGAGAACCCACAGCTGAGCGATGAAGAAGCCTGGGACGTAGCAGCATACGTGAACTCACAACAGCGTCCCGATCGCGACCTGTCCGCTGATTGGCCCAACATTGCGGGCAAACCGGTGGACCATCCATTCGGGCCGTATGCAGATAGCATCCCTGAAGGGCAACACAAGTTCGGACCGTTCGGACCCATCGCCGAAGCGAAAGCCAAGGCAAAAAAGAAGAAGTGAACATGAGCGAGATCGTACACCCTGAAGGCTGCTCGTGCGGCGCGCACGACGAAGAGAAGAACGGGATCTCGCGACGAAGCATGCTGCGCTCGCTCGGGGCTCTGGGCGCTGGACTGACGCTCGGTCCCACCCTTGCGATGGGCGCGCTTAACGATCGTCGCGATGAACTTGTGAAGAGCAAGGCCGTTCTGCAAGGCAAGGCGCAGAAGTTCACCATCCTGCACACGAGCGACATCCATGCGCAGCTGAACACGCACGACGAGTTCTTTCTGGAGAATGGCAAACCCGTGTACAAGAAGCGCGGTGGTTTCGGTGTGTTGAAGACCATGATCGACACACTACGCAACGAGGATCCGGAGAACACCATCGTGATCGATGGTGGCGACTGTTTCCAAGGTGGCGGTGTGGCTGCGATGAGCGAGGGCCGTGCCTTGGTGCCATTGATGGACCGCGTCGGCTACGACCTCGTGCTCCCCGGCAACTGGGAGGTGATCTACGGCAAGGAGATGATGCTGAAAGACCTTGGCGCGTACAAGGCCGACAAGATCTGCGCGAACATGTTCCATGCGGCGTATCCCGAAGGCTCGATCTCCACGCCGGACAAGAACGCCGAGTTCAAAGGCGAACTCATCTTTCCGCCCTACTGGACGAAACGCGTTGCCGGTGTCAAGATCGGTTTCATCGGGTACAACGATCCGCTCACGCCCAAGCGGCAATCACCGGCCTACAGCTTCGGCATCCAGTTCACCAAGCCGGAGACCAACGTGGCCAAGTACATCCGCATCCTGCGCGACTACGAGCAGTGCGCGATGGTGTTCCTGGTCACGCACATGGGCTTGGCCCAGCAAGTGGACCTCGCCAACAAGCCGGAAGTGGAAGGTGCGGATCTGATCCTCGGAGCCGATACGCACGAGCGCGTGCGCAAACCCATCGATGGCAAGTACAGCAAGGTGACCGAGCCGGGAGCTTTCGGATCGTTCGTTGCGAGATTGGATGTGGTGGTGGAAGATGGCAAGGTGAAGGACAGCCACTACGAGTTGCTCGATGTGGATCCAGAGAAATACCCTGCCGACAAGGGCATGCTGCAACTTGTGGAGGAAGTGAGCGCGCCCTACAAGGAGCAACTGAGCAAAGTGGTGGGCAGCACGAAGAACACGCTAGTGCGCTACTACGTGATCGAGAATCCGATGGACAACCTGATCACGGATGCGATCATGTGGAAGCTGAAGCCCGAGGTGGCCATCAGCAACGGCTTCCGTTTCTGCCCGCCGATCGTGGCCGATGGGAAGACGCCCACGCCCATCACGAACGACAACATCTGGAGCATGATCCCGGTGGACAGCGAGGCCAAGTATGGCGAAGCGACCGGGCAACAGCTGTGGGATTGGCTGGAGAAGGAGCTACACAACGTGTTCGCCAAAGACCCCGCCAAACGTTTCGGTGGCTGGGTGGTGCGCTTCAAGGGCATGACGGCCAACTTCACCATGCACAACGACATGGGCAAGCGCGTGAACTGGATCAAGGTGGGCAAGAAGCCCATCGACCTGGAACGCATCTACCTCATCGCAGCCTGCGAGCGCGAAGGCGACCCGAACGACACGCTCTGCAGGTTGGAGAAAGTGGCGAACCCGCGCCGCGCCAACGCAACCATGCACAATATCCTGCGCGAGTATTTCGCGGAGTTCGCGCCCGTGGCTCCGAAAGTGGAAGGACGGATCACTGCTACTGATGCGCCGCAGACCTTGTTGAGCCAACTCGAAGGCTACGACTACGAATTCCGCTGAGTTAGATACTCGTTCAGTCCGGAAGCAGGACCGCCGAAACCCACCTCACTTCCTATTGCTCCTTCAACGCATCCACGGCGTAGTACACCACGGGCACCAGGAACACGGTTAGCAGCAGGGAGCTGGGAAGGCCAACGATGATCATAGCCAGGCCGTTCTTCCACTCACTGGCGGTGCTATTGGTAAGGGTTTGCGGTATCAGGCGTCCACGCTGACTTATTACAACGCTCCCTTCTCACCTTCGATCCAGCGTTGCATCATCACGCGTTCCGCCGGGCTTTCCTCGAAGGGCACCATGCCGGCCAGGATGTTCAGGAAGCGATCCCAGAGGTTGGACTTCTTTGCGGAGTCCTCCTTGATCTGGTCCATGGCAGCGAGGTAGTCATGCTCGTAGCGGTCGGCCTCTGCAAGTGAAAAGCTGCGTGGGATGTGCTTGATGATGGTCCGGGTGAGTTCATCGGCTTCCTCGCCGCTCAGTTCGGCGATCATGCGTGCCTTGAGGTATGCTGATGTGCAGATGCCATGTATCACCGCCAAGTTCGCACGCACCACGGTCCACAAGGCTTGCCAGTCGCTGGCGTTCGTAGGGTCGGATGCATCAGCACAGAGCTCCTGCATCTGGCGGAACAAGGCTTCCACGGCACGCAAGTGACTTTGCATGGTGCCCCAGTCCGTGGACGGGTCGATCGGCGATCCCTGTTTCAAGGCCTTGTCGGCATTGCTCAGCATGGCCTCCACGGCGGTGGACTCCACCTGTATGGCGGCAGCAAGGGTGTCGAATCGGGCGCGCCGGTGTTCATCGCCATGGGCCTTCATCAGTTCACCGGCCTCCGCTAGTTGCTTGCGCACGGTAACCCCAACGGTGGCCAACTGCCCCCAGTCCGTACTGATGGCTTCCACCAGATGGCGCAGTTTGATCGCGGCGCGAAGCTTGGGGTTGATCGCGGTCTTCTCCATGTTATGTGGTTGTTGGCGGTTGAAGTTCTCTTTATGTACTGCGCTGGAACCTGATCGTTGTCAGCTCGGTTGGTTCTCGGCCCTCGTACTCCTCGCGACCTTCCATTTCCCGACCCGCTCCTTCACCGCATCCACTGCGTAGTACACCACGGGCACCAAGAACACGGTGAGCAGCATGGAACTGGTGAGGCCGCCGATGATGACCCAGGCCAGTCCGTTCTTCCACTCGCTGGCGGTACCGGAGGCCAGTGCGATGGGCAGCATGCCGAAGACCATCGCCACGGTGGTCATCAGGATCGGTCGCAGGCGTGTGCGGCCGGCTTCGATCAAGGCATCGCGGTAGTGCTTACCCTGTTCTTTCAGTTGATTGGTGCGGTCCACGATCAGGATCGCGTTCTTGGCCACCAGGCCCAGCAGCATGATCAGGCCCAGTAGCGTGAACAGGCTGAGCGTGGAGAGCGTGAGGTTGAGCGCGAGGAAGGCGCCGATGACCGCGACCGGAATGGAGAAGAGCACCACGAGCGGGTAGAGGAAGCTATCGTACAACGCCACCATGATGAGGTACACGAGGATGAACGAAATGAGCAGCGCACTGCCCAAGGCGCCGAAGCTGTCGTTCTGCCGTTTGATGTCGCTGCCCCACACCATTTTCACGCCGGTGGGCAACGGGTTGGCGTTGATGTAGGCCACCACTTCATCGGCCACGGTACCTGAGCCTCGGCCCAACGCATCGGCGGTGAGGGTCACAGCGTTCTGGCGGTCCATGCGCTCCACCAATGTGGGCGGATCGTGCCGCTCCACGCGGGCGAACTGGGCGAGCCGCACAGGAAGTCCGGCCGGGTTGATGAAGAGCAGTTGTTCCACATCGCGCGCTTCGCGCCGATCGAAGTCGTCCAAGCGGATGCGCACGGTGTGTTCGGTGCCTGCTTCGTACAGCAGCGCATCGTCGTTGCCCGCGAAGGCATTGCGCAGCGTGGTACCCACCACCGAGGTGTTCAGACCGAGGCGTGCCATTTCATCTCGGTCAAGGAACACTTGCAGTTCGGGGCTTCCGGTCTCGATGCTCAAGCGCACGTTGTTGGCACCGGGAATGCCGATGAGGGTGTCCTTCAATTCGCGTGCGGTGCGCATCACGACAGCAGGGTCCGCACCGCTGAGGGTGATCTCCACGGGTGCGGTGCGCGGGATGAGGCCGATCGCGGCCATGGTGATATCGACGGACGGAAAGCTGTCCTGCAACACGCGGCGGATGCGCATCATGTACGCGTCGGAACTTTCGTTGCCCCGTTCAGCGCGCGGCACCAGTTGCACGGTGAGTTCGGTGCGGTGCTCGGCCCCCACGCCCATGCTGCCGATGCCGCTGCTGGCGCCGCCCACGTTGCTGAACACGGAGGCGACTTCAGGTTGCGCGAGCAGGAGGGTCTCCACTTTCCGCGAGCGCGCATTGTTGGCGTGCAGCGCCGTGCTCTTGTCGTATTCCAGGCCCAAGCGGAACTTGCCCTGATCACCGGTAGCAATGAGCTCCTTGCCCATGATGCCCTGCTTCACCACAGCGCCAGTCCCCACGAAGAGGAGGAGCACGATACCGAGGAAGGCCAGCTTGTGCGCGAGCACCCAACCCAGTTTCCGCGCATACCAGTTGTTGAGCGCATCGAGGCCGTGTTCGAAGCGGATGAGCACCCGATTGTACACGTTGGTCGGTTCCAGTTCCTCCTTCCGGCCAAGGCGCGATGCGAGCCACGGCGTAAGGGTGAAGCTGACGAAGAGGCTCATGAGCGTGGACACCACCACCACCACACTGAACTGCTTCAGCAGGTCGGCCACGAAAACCTGCACGAAGAGGATGGGCAGGAAAACCACCACATCCACCAGTGTTATGGACAAGGCGGAAAAACCGATCTCCGCACGGCCCTTGATCGCGGCGCTCTTTCTGTCCTCGCCCTTGTCGAGGTACCGCTGGATGTTCTCCAGCACCACGATGGAATCGTCCACGAGGATGCCGATGATGAGCGACATGGCCAGCAGCGTCATCAGGTTCAGCGTGTAGCCGAAAAGCCCCATGGCTACGAACGCGCTGATCAGCGAAGCCGGAATGGCCACCAGGATGATGAGCGAGTTGCGCAGGCTGTGCAGGAAGAGCAACATGATGAGCGACACCAGCAGCACGGCGAGACCGAGGTCCACGAGCACGCCGTTCACCGCTTCGATGGTGATATCGGTGCTATCGTCGGCGATGATGAACCGCGTGGCCGATGCTTGTTCCTCCTGTTCAATGCTGGCGAGTTCCGCGCGGATACCGGCGCTGACCTCCACCGCGTTCGCATCGCCTTGTTTCTTGATCAGCAGGCCGATGCCTTCTTCCCCATTGTACCGGCTCACCGAAGTGGCATCGGCGATGCCATCCACCACGGTGGCCACATCCTTCACGCGCACCACGGAGCCCGGCGCCGGAATGGCCACCACCACATTTTCGATCTCCTCAACGGTGGTGAGCTTGCCCGCGAGCTTCACGGTGAGCTGGGCAGACTCGGTACGCACCGCGCCCGCAGGCACCTCCCGACCGGCGCGTACGATGGCGTCGGATACGTGTGCGAGCGGGATCCTGTACAACAGGAGTTTCGCCTGGTCCACTTTCACCTGCACTTCGCGCTGTTCGCCACCGAGCAGGGTGATCTCCGACACGCCCTTCAATTGTTGCAGACGCGGCAGCAGTTCATCCTGCATGCGTTGGTAGAACCGTGGTGCGGGCTCATCGCTCAAGGCGCTCACGCTCATGATGGGCAGGTCGTTCGGCGAGACTTTCGTCATCACCGGCGGCTGTAGTCCGTCGGGCAGATCCTGGCGGATGTTGTCGATCCGGCGTTGCGCATCCTGCATAGCCAGATCGAGGTTCGCGCCGTACTTGAAGTTGACGATGACGATGGACGCGTTGGCGAGTGATCGGCTGCTGATGAAGTCCACATGCTCCAGCGCGCTGAGCGCATCCTCCACGGGCCGCGTAACGGCGTTGGCCACTTCATCGGGTGCGGCGCCGGGGTACATGGTGCGGATGGTGATCACCGGCTGGTTGAAGTCCGGCATGAGTTCCACACCCAAGTTGCGGTAGGCCACCACGCCGCCCAGCAGCAACACACCGAAGATGACGATGATGAGCGACGGCCGCTTGATGGCGATCTCGGTGATGGTCATGGTCTGTTGCTGTTCGATCGCGTGTTCACGGGTCAGCGGTACCGCACCGGCATGCCGTCCGCAAGGCTGATGAAGCCACTGGTCACTACGATTTCACCGGGCTTCAGGCCTTCGGCCACGGCCACCAGGCCACCGCTGGTGGCGGTCGTCACGATCGTGCGCCGCTTGGCGATTCCGTCCTGCACCACATAGACCTCCGGTTGGAGCGTGGAACCGATCAGCGCATTGGCCGGGATCACCGCTCCGGGCACTTCCCCTTTGCGCGGCGCCTGCACCGAAGCCGACATGCCCGGTCTGATCGCATCATCGGTGGAGGAAGCAAGTGCGATGCGCACGGCGAAGTTGTGCGCGCCATCACCGCGATCGCCCACGCTTGATACCGTACCCACCAAGTTCCGTGCGCCGCTTGTGGCAACCGTGAGCGCATCGCCAATCCGGAAGCGACCGCGATCCGATGCGGTTACCAGCAGCACCAGTTCCAACGCACGATGATCGGTGAGTTGTGCCACGGGCATGGACGGTGCGAGCACGGTGCCTACTTCCACCAGCAATTGCACGACCTGCCCGCTGAACGGTGCCACAATCGTGGTGCGCCGCAGTTGTTCGTTCAGGTTATCACGCTGGATCCGTCCGGCCTCCAGGGCCACGTCGGTCTTCTCCAGCTGCACGGCTTGCACCGCATCGGCCTTCGCCAGTATGGTATAGCGGGCATGGTCCTTTTCCAAGCCTCCCACTTGCACCTGCGCTGCTTCCAACTGCAGGCGCAACAGTTCGCCGTCGAGGCGTGCGATCACCGCACCGCGTTCTACCCATTCCCCTTCTTTCACTTCCAATGCCACCACGCGACCCGGCACTTCGGCCATCACGCGGCCATCGTGCGTGGCTTCCACCGTGCCACTGTACCGGTGCCTTCCCCAAGCAGCGCCTGCCGCACGGTGTCAACACCCACGTGCACGGGTGCGCTCTTGTCGTGGCGGTACACGCGCTCCTGAACTATGCGCTTGTTGGATGCGAGCTTCCATACCGTGAGCACGACCAAGGCGCCCAGCGCGATCCAGATCATCCAGCGTTTCATGGGCGTTGTGTTGGCAGTAGTGTTCCGGTGATGCGCGCCAGTTCCAGCTGGGCTTTGCGCAGGTCAACCAAGGCGTTGATGGTGTTCTGTTGTGCGTTCCAGAATGCCTGGTCGGCGAGTACGATATCGCTGAGCGAGGCCACACCTTGCTGGTGTTGGAGCAGTGTGCTGCGGTGGATGCGGTCGGCCAGTTCCATTTGGCATTGCTGTCCGCGAGAGCACGGCGGGCCAGGGCTTCTTCGCGCAGGGCGGTGCGGTGTTCCAACGCGTCGCGTTCAAGTGCGGCATCGCGTTGCAGCGTGGCGTGCTCCAACTCCAGTTCCTTGCTTGATCCGTTTCCCCAGCACGGTTCCTTGGAAGATGGGCACCTGCAACTGCACACCGAAGTAGCCGATGGGATAGTAGTCGTACCGGTCCTCCGCACCAATGGGGCCGAAGCCGGTGGTACCATACAGACCAGTGGCGTTCAAACTGGGAATACGTGAGCGCTTCACCAGTTGTAGTTCGGCCGCCTTCAAGCGCAAGGCCTGTTCAGCTGTGCGCACACCGGTGCCCAAACGCGCTGTTGGTGCCGTTGTGTACAATACGGCCTCGGGTGCCGTGACCTCCAGTGGGGCATCCACGGGAACTCCGATCAGCACGCGCAAGGCGTCTATGGCTTGCGCGTATTGCGACCGCGCACGTTCACGCTGGGTAGGAGTTGGGCGTGTTGCAAGCGCAGCCTGTCCACATCGCTCGCACGTGCGAGCGCCTGATCGTGCAGCAGCTCCGCGTTGCGTACCAGGTCTTCGGCATTCACCACATTGCTGTCCAGGAAGGCCAAACGCGCGCTGATTATCTGCAGGTTGTAGTACACGTTGCTCACCTCCAGGACCACCGCTTCCGTGTCCGTTCACTCTGTAGTCCGACCATCCGATCGCCCTCCCTGGCCATCTGGATACCACCCCACACCTGCGGATCGTACAGGGGCATTTGTGCCTGCAGGTTCGCGTTGATGTTCTGCGTGGTACCGAATTGGACGGCGCGGTATTCGCCTACGGGCCCGCCGAAGAAGCTGGAGGGCATTAGTTGGTAGGGCAGGTCGGTGTAGTGCCTGAATTCGGCCGCACCGCGCACTTTGGGGATCAGCCCGGCCTTTGCTTCCGCGATCCGCAGGTTGGCGATTTCTTCATCCAATGACGCCATGCGCACGCGCCGATCGTTCGCCAGTGCGGAGTCAACGCACTGTTCAAGGGTCATGATCTGGGCGGATCCCTGCGCGGCCAATAGGGTGACCAACAAGAGCACCATGATGATCCGCAAGGCTGTGGAAGCGCGCCGCATGGTGATCACGGGCTACTGGAAGTAAGTCGTGTCGTTGCGAGGTGCGTGGCCACGGCCTCCCGATCGTGGGCTGCGTTCCCGTCGAATTCACGCAGCGTGGTGGATCGGGATCAGGGTGGTTGTGCAGCTGGTTGCGGGCTTCGCCCTCCATAGTGCAGCGTTCGGAAGATCAGCTGAACTCTTCTTCCAGCGCGGCCTTCAGCGTATCCGCGTTCCCGCTCGCGGATCGAACGCCCTGAGGATCGCCGACATATTGGCGATGCCCGTGGTGGTCTCCGGGTTCGCCTTCCAGCGTAGACCATTGTCCAATGTGACCGAGGGTGTCTCTTCGGTTCCGTTCACCTCTTCGGTGTGCTTGTCGGTGGGATCGGTCTGGGCGGGTTCTGCGGTAGCAAGATCATCGTGTGCAGCCGTTCCGCAACCGGCGAGCACGAGCGTAACGGAAAGAAGAGTCGCAGGCAAAAGGAACTTCATGCTCATGGTGTTGGGTGTTGTAGAGGAAGTTTCGCGGAGCGCACCAACCGATAGGCACCGATGTAGAGCGCAAGGGTGAACAGCACGCGGAAGGTCAAGGCGCCGATGGTCTTCTGCTCATGCACCCCACCGCTGTATACATGCCAAGCGAAGGCGATGCCCGCACCAACGAGTACCAGCACGGCCATGAACAGTACGTTCAAGGTCCAGCGCCTGGCGAGCAGGCCCACAGCCGCCATCACATAGGGTACCCGGCTGTGAGGTTGGCCCACACCACCACGGGCACGTAGTTCCCTTCACCCGCCCGCAACGCCGAACAGGTCGAAGATCACGGATGCTGGAGGAACAGTGTGAGCGCACCGAAGAGCAGGAGCAAAGGCGGCGAGCACGTAGCGGAGTGACCCGTCCTTTCTTCATCACTTGGTTATTTGGTCCGACGGGCCTCACCCACCACCTTCACCAGCGCGGCCCTTCTTCGTCAGGTCGAACGAGCGGCCGCTCATGCGCCAGCGGAGCATGTGCAGCCGGAAGGTGCCCATTGGCATCATGGCGGAGCAATTCGGCGGGGAAGGCATCGGTGAACACGCCTTTCGACTGACCTTCCTTGATGGTGGCAAGCAGGTGGCGCCGCTTCACTTCCATGAGCCCTGCAATGCCCTTGTCCAGAGCGGGTGATTGATCCAACACACCGGTGGCGAAAATGGCCATGAGGAAATGCGGGTACTCGGTGAAGAACTTGAAGTGGCTGTCGAACATGGCCTCCACACGCACTGCAGGATCGTTCACACGGACGGTTACTTCCGTCAGTCGCTCATCCATTGAATGGGCGATGGTAGTGTTACGGGGTCATCATGATCTCCTCCTTGGTCTTTGTATGCCCTACAACGCTGCCTGCTGACACCCATGCGCCCGGCGAGCCGCTTCTGGTCGAATGTAACATAGCCGCTCTCGGTCAGCGAGCTCCGGCCTGCGACTTGACGTGATCTCAACTTGGCGTGGTTTAATGTCCACTGTCCCGTTTGAGTTTCAAGAAGGACACACCCAGCCAGATTACTGGAGGTCGTCATGGCGATGGCACTGACCAGCACAAGCACGGGGGGTGCACCGAAGTACACTTCCGCGAGAATGCCTACCGGCATTAACAAGCCTGTTAGTGCGAGCCAGGAGATGGCGGC
>JADJCX010000033.1 GCA_016703005.1 Flavobacteriales bacterium | reverse complement strand
GGGATTGGGCGCTGCGCTGGACGAGCGCAGTCAGCGGTTCAAGGTCGATGCGTTCAATCGGGTAGAGGGCCAACGGGACGTGTATGCGATCGGCGATATCGCCTTGATGACCACCGATGCCGCATGGCCCAACGGACACCCGCAAGTGGCTCCCGCCGCCATTCAGCAAGGGCAGCATCTCGTGAAGAACCTCATATCCGCCAAAGCGGGAGAGGAGATGAAGCCGTTCACCTACTACGACAAGGGCAGCATGGCCACCATCGGGCGATACAAGGCTGTGGTGGAAGTCAAGAACCTCCGGTTCGGGGGATTGATCGCATGGCTTGGCTGGATCTTCGTGCACGTAATGAGCTTGGTGAGCTACCGCAACCTGATCATGGTGCTGATGAACTGGGCGTGGAAATTCATGAGCTGGAAGAACACCATACGGCTCATCATTCGGCCCTACGTAAGGCGTACCCACCCGTGATGGGGCGCACAGGGATCCAAGGGTCCGACATTTCCCGGCACTGGCGCTGGCAGGGGCTTCGACTTAGATTTGGCGCCATGGTAAGCCGCAACCTGCTGTTACCCGCGCTCGCACTGTCCGCTCTGCTGCTCACCTCCGCGCCTGTTAATGCAGTTGAAGCGGGGGCCGAAGGGGCAACGGTGCGTGTGGAATGCACACGCTCATCATCGCTGATCAACATCAGCATTCTGCACGAGCGGCGCATCGGCAAGGTGAAGATCACCGTGTGCGATGCGAATGGAAAGGTGTTTTACATCGAAGAGGGCAAGGCGCTGAAGAACGAATTGGTGCGCCGTATCGACAAGCAGGGAATGACCAAGGGCGAGATGACCCTTACGGTCGAAGCCCACGACTTCCGCATCGAGCAGCGGTTCCTGGTCCAGTAGGATCACCAAGCGGCATTCTGCAGGCTGAGCAAGCGTTGGTCCAGCGCTTGGCTGTTCGCCATGGCACTTGTATTGTCCTTCGCCGCCCCAGCGGCATCATCGGTCTTTGTGGTGGCTTTGCGCTTGTTCTCTTTCGTGCGCGTAGCAGCGATCTCGCGCACCACGGTCTCCTGCCGTGACGCAGCCTGCACGCCTTCAGCCTGCTCCACTTCCTGCTTGAACACGACTCCGATGCTATCCGCCGCCGCACGTGGGGTCGGAAAACAACGAAGTCGTCTCTTCTTCAGCAGCGGCAACGTCCCCTGATGCGAAGCGTTGCTCAAGGGATCCGCTCCCTGAGACCGCAGGGGCAGGCTGTGCATCCGGCAAAAGCCGCGTCCCTGAATTTTTCAGACGAGCGAAACTGTTGGTCTTGGCGCGGTATGGCTTTATCCGCGGCCACGAGCCCATTCGTAACGACTTGTGACCGTTCGTATCCTCGAGGGCATCGGTGGCCGGTGGCCTCCGTCTCGTTGCAACAGCTTCATTGACCGTAGAGAGGTTTACCGGGCTCCTCCACGTGCTGCACTTCCGCGACCAATTCCGAAGGCGCCATTGTGTTGAACCGCACCACGCTCCAAATGCCCAGGCCAAAAATGGCCGCCGCACCGGCAATGCGGAGCGACGCCCACATGGTGAAACCATCCTTTGGCACGAACAGCGCACCGACACTGTTGAGCCAGATCCGCCATTGCGGTTGTTGCTGCGTTCGGAACGCGGCCATCACGTTATCGCGCACGGCGGGATCGGCCGTGATCGGCGCGCGCTGATCATCCAAGTTGCGCATCGCATTCAGCGTGGCGCGCATTGATTCATACTCGTCCTGCCCGCTGAGGTGCCGCAGCACGAAGGCGCGCTCCTCGGGCAAGAGGTCGGAAGGGCTGCTCCATGAGCAGCGCTTCGATGTCCTCAGGATCGTACTGTTCTCGGCGTTCCATGTTCGTGCAATGAGCGCGGGTCGAATTCCTTCAATCGTTCCGCAAGTTTTTTCAATGTGTAGAAGAGCCTGCTCTTCACCGTGCCTTCGCTGATCCCGAACACCACGGCAATCTCTTTGATCGCCATGTCCTCGTGGTAGCGCATGGTGAAGGTGGCTTTGTGGTCTGGGTCCAACTTGTCCAGTTCAGCATTCAACCGCACGTTGAAGCGGTCCTTGTCCACTCCATCGCCGCCGCGTGCTTCAACGATCCCGTTCTCCGCTTTCAGGTGCGGCACCGCAGCGCGCCGCACTTCCTCCTTGCGGTATTCGTTCTTGCACATGTTGTTCGCCACGCTGAACAACCATGTGGTGAAGGGGCGGGCGGGATTGTAGCTGGCCGGGTTGCGCGCCACCTTGGTGAAGAGTTCCTGGAGGAAGTCCTGCGCCCGTTCGCGATCGTGCCAGAGCATGCGGTGGAAGTAATTCAACAGCCTGTGGTGGTATCGATCGTAGAGCGCACCGAACGCACGTTCATCGCCGCGCACGATCAGCTCCATGAGCCGCTCGTCGCTTAGGGCGGCGTATTCGGTGCGGAAGAGGCCCATGAGGGTCAGTGCTTCAGAATACCCAGTTCGTACAGCCTGTTGGTGGTGCCGGTGCTCTTGGCCAGTTGCAAGAGTTCCGCATCGAGCAGGGAGTAGTTCTTCTCATCGCCGATGGCCAAGTAGTGATCGCGAAGCGTGATCACGGGCAACAGATAGTTGCGGCTCAACGGCCCGGCCTGTGTGTTCTTCCGAAGTGTGGGCCAAACGGCTTTCAGCTTCGGCAGGTTGTCCAGCCGTGCAGTGCTATAGCGCATTGCCAGGCCGGTGAGGTAGAGATCCTTGCGAAGACTGTTCAAGAGCGCTCGATCGCAGCTCGGTGCCAAATACACCGGCCTCGGTGAATGCGCCGCCAACGCCTTGACAAACCCAACGGGTTCAGCGGCTGGCACTGCGCCTTCAGCCCGGGCCTTCTTCCAGACCAATGATCGGTATCCGTCGTCGATGAGGCCTGCTTGATGGACCACGAGCACGTCGGTGCGCAGTTCCAGCGCGTGCTGCTCCACCCACAGCGGGTAGGTGTCCATTTCGCCATTGGCGAGGACCACGGCGTCAAGATCAACGCTCGCCAGCACGTCAGCAGCCACATCGAGCAGGGGAGGAGCGAGACCTCCACGATCCTTGAGGGCAATGCTCCAAGTGGTCATGCCCTGCGCATTGTCGGCCATTGCAGCCTGCGAGAGCTTCGGACCGCAGAGTTCGGTGCGTGCGGCATCCTTGCTTTCCGCCCGGTCGAGCGCTACGAAACTCTCTTGCTTGGGGAATTCCAAGTAGTACTCCGCCATATCGCTCTCGAAGGACCCAGGCACCGCCTCGTCCATATCGTCGGCGATGGTCTGCAGCCGTTCCTTATCGTTGGCGCTCAGAGAACCGTTGTTCAAGCTGAGGGCGGTATTCCTTTCGTTCTGGAAGTAGGTACCCCAGGCCAATGCATTTCCGGGAGTGGTGATGGTGGCGTTGAGCAACAACTCGCCACTGTAGCCCAAGCTGCGGCTGTCCCAATTGCCTTGGTAGCTGTTGTACAGGGCCGGCGCCGTGGAAGCCGCCTCAGGCTTCTTCTCCTCGGTGCTCGTTTGAGCTGATGCACACGCGGAGCTGAGTGCCAACAGGCAAGCAAAGAGCAGGCGATGATTGAGTAGGTTCAGCATTTCAGGAGGTCTGTACACGCCAGTGCGACAATGGTTCATTGAACAGCGGAGATCACGGGTTAACACCGGCTATTTTTGCCAAAGTAACCCCCCCCGATGCGTCGGGATCCAGCACATGCTCAACGATGAAACCAAGGACCGCCTGCGGCAACGTTTGAACGATGTGCATGACTGGCCATCCGTGTACATGTTCAAGTTCATCTTCGAACCGCAGACCGAAAGGCTGGATAGCGTTACGGCTCTGTTCCCTGCCGAAGTCGAAATACTGAGGAAGTACAGCGCAGGCGGCAAGTATTTGAGCCTGACCGTGCGCGAAGTGATGATGAGCGCCGAGGAAGTCGTTGAGCGGTACAACAAGGCCTCTGAGATCCAGGGCGTGATCATACTATGACCATGGACATCGATCTCGGGGTTTTGCGCATCGTTCTGCTGATCACATTATCGGCCACGGTGCTGTGGCTCCTGTACAGAAGGTTCAGGTACAACACCCTGATGAAGCACGTACCTGTCGTGCGGCACGCGGAACTGACGAGTATCCAAGTAGGCTATCACCCCACGCGGCTTCACCTGTCGTTGAAGCTTCCCCACGCCCAAGAACTTGGAGCGCAGGTACTGAATGATCGTTGGGAACAATTGCACGACTGGCCTCGGGCGATCCACAAGGCAGGTCTGCAGCAATGGGAGTTGCCGTTGGAAGGTTTGCACGATGGCATTTACTACCTGCGTTTGACCTCCGTGGGCCAAAGCACCGAACGCCAATTCATCCTGCGTTCCGCATGAACGGTCGGCTTGGTATTGTGTTGGGCTTGTGCCTATTGAACTCGCTGTGCCACGCTCAACGGCGCGGCGATCAGCGGCAGGACAAATTCCCGGTCGCCAGCGCACAATTGGATTTCGTGCTGCCCAGTGCGTTGAACAACACGCAGATGCGCAGCCTTACCGAGATGATCGGGCAGATGGGCCTCACCGCGCAATTCCCGGTATACAGGGTCTGGGTCTCGGAGCGGGAACGCGGGCGACCTTCTTCGACCTCGACGTGCGCAGCTTCGGTGGCACCCCTCGTACCGGTGGCGTGCAACGCTGGTCCTATTTCGGGAAGCTGCAATGGGAAGTGCGCACCGGTGAGATCTCGTTCATTGAATTGGCCATGCGGGTGGGGCAGAGCCAATATGCGTTCCGCACCGATAGCTGCGGGCTGCACCGTGCCAACGGGTTGTACCTGAACCCAACGTTCAGCATGTACCTCATGGCCACGAAGAACTTGGCGTTCGGGCTTACCCTCGGCTACGAGTACGACAATGTCCTCTTGAAGCCTGAACAGTTCTGCTTGGAAGCACTTCCGAACGAACGTATTGGTGTTACCGAGGGACCGATCCAGTACTTCATGATCGGCTTGAGCGTTTCCGCACGGTTCCGGAAAGGCGAGGAGCCGATGGATTACTACTGAACACTACTTGGGCTGGTCGATGCGACGCTCCCACAGGAGCTTGCCGTCGCTATCGAACACATTGATCAACATGCTGCGTTCGTTGCGCTTGCCGCTGAACGTGAGCGTAGCGAAATTGCGCTGACCAACACGCGTTCCTTCCACCCGCAGCGTGTTGTCCTCCTTCGGGTCGTAGGCTGTGCTGGTGAGCGGTGAAACCGTCAGGTCGTGGATCACATTCCCATCCGGCAACTCCAGTCGGCTCAATTCCGTGAAGTGGCGATCGCCCGTGAGAAAGACCACGCCCTTGATGCCTTCCCGTTGGATACGATCGATGATCGCAGCC
Source organism: Flavobacteriales bacterium (assembly GCA_016703005.1). GTDB lineage: Bacteria > Bacteroidota > Bacteroidia > Flavobacteriales_F > PHOS-HE28 > PHOS-HE28. The sequence continues at coordinate 505,569 of JADJCX010000033.1, read as the reverse complement.
CGTTCAGTAGCGTAGTTCGCGTAGTTCTCGAACACGGCCGCGGTGCTCAGGAACTGTCCTCCAATGGCGAGCATTTTGAAGGGTGCCTTGCTCGCTTTCAATCCTTCGATCAGTCGGTCGATCTGCGCCTTGCCGAGGATGGTGAGCGAGTCGGACTTCAGATCAGTACGGGTCCTGAAGCTTCTATCGTCGAGCAGGAAGAAGTCCACATCGCCATAGCTGAATTGAGTGCCGACGCCTCCAACACCGTGCTGTTCGGGCGTCGGGTTCGGCCAAAAAAGGCGGAACAGTTCCCGTGACGTTTCCGCATGGACGAAGCTGCGGTCACCGTCGTTCGGGCCGAAATCGTGGTCGTCCCAGATGGCGTAGTTGCTGGCACTGGTAAGCAAACGCTGCATCTCCGGCATGGCCCGCGTGTGCTCGTAGCGATGTAGCATTCCACTACGGGAGTCCCAATCGGGTTCGCGCAAATAGATGTTGTCACCCAACCACAACATGACATCGGGTCCTTTATCCGCAATGCTGTTGTAGATCTGATAGTCGCCGCCATATGGTTTGCCAGGGCGATCATGCGCTTCCTCGTTCACATAGTTGCAACTGCCCATGGCCACGGTGAACTCGGGCGGGTCGGTGCGCCATTGCCAGAGCGGTTGGGTTGTGAATTCATACGGCCGTGGTTGGAGCGTCGAGGCGGGCACGACATCCTTGGTGACGACATTGTATTGGTAGGTATGCCCTGGCTGAAGACCGCTCAGACGGAACACCATCACATTGGCTTCGCTATCGGAAGCCGTGGCGTGTTCGACGGTGTGCGGCGTGGCGTTCCCGTCACTGGTATCGGAGAAAGCCACAAACGCTTGGCAATCGGTTTTGCACTGCACCCAGATCGTTGCCTCGGTCATGGTAACCGGCCCAAGCATAGCAACCGGTTGCACTTGGGCGAACGTGGTGCCGGCGAACAGAAGGGACAATAGGACAAGTCGAGTGCGCATGGGAACAGGCTGTTGCGCAAAGGTGCACGTGAACGGTGCCTCGTTGATAAGCAAGCGTTGGCCTTGCCATACAAGCGTATTCGGCTCCGCTAACCTTGCGCCAAAGTCACCCATATGAGCAAGCTCCTGAACTCCGAACCCGTAGCGCTCGACTTCGGTCTGTTGCTGTTGCGCGTGCTTGCAGGCGGCGGCATGATCTACGGCCATGGCTGGGGAAAGCTTATGCAATTCAGTGACAAAATGGATTCGTTCGGCGACCCTATTGGACTTGGTTCCACACTATCGTTGATATTGGTCGTGTTCGCTGAAGTGATCTGTTCGGCGCTGGTCATGCTCGGTTTGTGGCTCAGGCTGAGCACGGTTCCATTGGTCATTGCCATGGGCGTGGCAGCCTTCATTGCGAACGGTTCCGGCCCGTTCGGCGACATGGAACTGGCGTTGATATACTTCGGTGCGTTCGTCACCTTGTTCTTCTGTGGCAGTGGCCGCTTCGCGATCGACCGGATCAGTTTCAATTGAAGTCATCGATGGTGATTTCGAGGCACGGGTGACGAAGTCTAAGTGCTTCGTCGGAAGTGCACTTAAATCAACCACCATGTTCGACAAGATCCTCGACCAGCTCAAAAGCCAAGTCGGTCCTCAACTGATGCAGAAGGCCGGCCTAAATGAACATCAGACCAACGGCTCCATCAACGCCGCTGCCGCCAGTGTTAGGGAAGTGGTCGGTGGGGGCGATGGTTTCGGCATGGACGATGTGCTGAACTTGTTCAGCGCGGACAAGAACAACATCAATGCGGACAACCTGCTCAGCAACATCGGCAACGTCTTCCAAGGCAAGCTGACCAGCGAAGTGGGCCTGGATGCAGGAAAGGCGAGCAGCGTGTCGGCATTGGTAATGCCCATGCTCACCAAGCTGCTGAGCGACAAGATCGGGGGCAACGCCGGTAACCTGCAAAGCCTGCTCGGGAACCTCGGTGGCGGCGGTATCGCCGATATGGCGAAGGGATTTCTCGGAAATCTTTTCAAGTAGGGGGTGCCCTGTATCGCGGTCGCTTGTACTTTACACACTCCACTGATCAAGAACCTTAACACCACCAAAACCATGGGCGTCATAAAAGTCATCGAGATCCTCGGCAACAGTAAGATCAGCTGGGAGGACGCAACGGCCAACGCCGTGAAAGCAGCCAGCAAAAGCGTGCGCGGTATTCGATCCGTGAACGTACAGAACCAAAGCGCCGTCGTTGAGAAAGGCAAGATCACGGAGTACCGTGTGAACTTGAAGATCGCGTTCTCCATCGAGTGACCGAACGGCAACGTGCTTAGGAAGAGGGCTGGAAGGCCCTCTTCCCGTTTCTACATTCACCCCCTATGGCAGATATGAACGGATTCACCGCCGCAATGCAGGCGGGCTATGGTGCAACAAGCGGCCAACTCGTGCTTGGCGCGCCGCTCTTGAATGGCGAATGCGCACCGGGTGTGCACGTGAAGATCCCCCTGCGCACCATGAACCGGCACGGATTGATCTGCGGTGCAACGGGCACTGGGAAAACGAAGACACTTCAAGTATTGGCGGAGCAGCTCAGCTTGAACGGCGTGCCCTCATTGCTCATGGACATCAAGGGCGATCTGAGCGGATTGGCTGCGGCCGGCTTGCCGAACGATAAGATCACTTCGCGCCACACCCGCATGGGCGTTCCTTACGAGCCGCTGGCCATGCCGGTTGAACTGCTCAGCCTGAGCAAGGAACCCGGTGCACGCCTGCGAGCGACCATCAGCGAGTTCGGTCCCGTGTTGTTGTCGCGCATCCTCGAATTGAACGAAACACAAGGCAGTGTGCTGAGCTTGGTCTTCAAATACAGCGACGACAAAGGCTTGCCACTGCTCGACCTCAAGGACTTGCGTCGAGTACTTCAATTCACCATTGACGAAGGCAAGGCGGAGATCTCCAAAGCATACGGCAACGTAAGCCCGGCCACGGTGAACACCATCCTACGCAAACTCATCGAAGTGGAGCAGCAAGGTGCCGACACCTTCTTCGGCGAACGCAGCTTCGATGTGCAGGATCTTTTGCAACAGCGCGACGGCAAAGGCGTCGTGCACATCGTTCGGCTCACGGATATCCAGGACAGGCCGCGCTTGTTCAGCACTTTCATGCTGTGCTTGCTGGCCGAGATCTACGCGACTTTCCCCGAACAGGGCGATGCCGAGAAACCCAAGCTGGTGCTCTTCATCGACGAAGCGCATCTCATCTTCAAAACGGCAACCAAACCGTTATTGGAGCAGATCGAGACTATCATCAAGCTCATCCGATCCAAAGGCGTTGGCGTCTATTTCTGTACGCAAGACCCGAGCGATGTTCCGGAAAGTGTGCTGGGCCAGTTGGGGCTGAAAGTGCAGCACGCGCTCCGTGCCTTCACCGCCAATGATCGCACCACCATCAAGAAGACGGCGCAGAACTATCCGCTGACGGAATTCTACGATACCGAGGATCTGATCACATCGCTCGGCATCGGCGAAGCGCTGGTGACCGCGCTGAGCGAGAAGGGGACGCCGACACCTTTAGCTCACACACTCCTGCGCGCACCCATCACACGAATGGACGTGCTTTCTGCGTTGGAAGTGCAGGGCTTGGTGGCCCAGAGCGCACTGGCCAGCAAGTACAACCAAGCGTTGGACCGCGAGAGCGCCTTCGAATTGCTGGAAAAGCGATTGAAAGGAGAGGAGAAGGACCAAGAGGAAGAGGAGCCCAAGACCAAGCGCACGACCAAAAAGGAAACGAGCACGATAGAGGACATCAGCAAAAACACCATGGTGCGGCAAGTGGGCCGCACGGTGTTCCGGGAATTGGCCCGCGGCCTGCTTGGTGTTCTTGGAGTGAAAACACGAAGACGATGAGAACGGGCAAGCGCCTGCTGGGCGCGCTGTTGGTGGTGCAATTCGGGTGTAGACAGGAAGTTTCGACGAGCAGGGCGGAAGGTCATCCACAGGATACCACCACGCTTGAACCGATCCGATCGGCAACGGTTGTTTGCTACAACGTTGAGAACCTATTCGACACGCAGGACGACCCGACGCTTACCGGCGATGATGAGTACTTACCTGGCGGCGTGCTGAACTGGACCGAAGAGCGATACCGTTCCAAATTGGAGCACTTGGCCGAAGCGATCGCCATGGCGGGTGATGAGTTGCCGATGATCATTGGATTGGTGGAAGTCGAGAATGCTCAAGTGGCCTTGGACTTGGCGATCACCCCGCCGCTCGACAAAGGCAACTACATCTTGGAGCATTTCGATTCGCCCGACGAGCGTGGGATCGACGTGGCGTTGCTTGTGCAGGAAGGTCCGCATTGTCGTGCCGACCATGCGGAAGCCCTGACAGTTCGATTGCCTGGTGGGGATGCTACACGTGATGTGCTGTACGCGCGGTTGGAACTGGCGATCGGCGAGCCGCTGCATGTATTCGTGAACCACTGGCCAAGCCGCAGGGAAGGTGTTCGCGAAAGCGAACCGAAGCGGATGGCGGCGGCGGCGGCGGTGCGGAAAAAAGTAGATGAGATCCTGGCTGCTGATGCGAATTCACGCATCATTGTTATGGGCGACTTGAACGACACGCCGCTGGACAGGAGTATTCGAGACGGACTAGCAGCTGCGGTGGATACTGCCTCAAAAGACCGCGACCTCTACGACCTTGTTTACCTCGATGAGCGACCGAACGCTGGCAGCCACCAGTTCGATGGTGAATGGGCCTACTTGGACCACATCATCGTTAGCCGAGGTATGGTCTGGCCCAAAAGCGGATTCCACGCCCTTGGTGCTGGAGCGGTGCAGGACAGCCGATTGCTCTTCGACCATCCCCGCTTCGGGCCTTCACCCAACCGCACGTATGGTGGCAAGGGCAAGTACCACGGTGGGTACAGTGACCACCTCCCAGTGGTGCTGCAATTGGTGGGGAACGCAGAAGCCCCTTCGGATGGCGGAAGGGCTTCTCAATAGTTCGTCCTTCGGGGTCAGTCCCGGCGGCCCATGTACAGGGCGATATAATAAAGCAGCGTAGCCAAAGAGCCGATCGCCGCCACGACATACGTGCGGGCCGCCCACTTCAGTGCGTCTGCGCTCATGGCGTACTCGGCGGTGGTAACGATGTTGCGCTGTTTCATCCAAGCTAAGGCACGATTGCTCGCATCGTATTCCACCGGCAAAGTGATTAAGGCGAAGAGGGTCGTAACCGAGAACATCACGATGCCTGCCAGCAACAATCCGTTACCAAAGGTTCCAGCCAACAGCAATCCTCCGAGGATCACCCATTGCATGAACCGGCTGCTCACGTTCACGACAGGTACAAGGGTGCTGCGCATTTTCAGCCAGCTATAGGCCGTAGCATGTTGAACAGCGTGTCCGCATTCGTGCGCGGCAACGGCAGCAGCGGCGGCATTGCGGCTATGGTAAACCGGTTCGCTCAGGTTGACGGTCTTGGTCGCCGGGTTGTAGTGGTCGGTGAGCTGGCCGGGAACCGAGATCACTTTCACATCGCGGATACCATTGTCAGCCAACATTTGCTGGGCGACCTCTTGTCCGCTCATGCCGTTGCTCAGCGGTGTCTTGCTGTACTGCGTGAACTTGCTTTTCAAGCGCTGGCTCACCAGAAAGCTGATGCCGAACATCAGTATGCCGATTACCCACAATCCCATCATTCCCATTCCCATTGTCTTCGTGTTTCGTGAGCCTGTACAAACCTAGCGCCAATGGTCCGGCCCGGTCAGCTTGTCACTTTCCCTCCTCCGCTTCGGCCAGCTTGATCTGCTCATCCATCATTTCCTCCCAAAGCTTCAGCGACACTTCGTCGACCTTCCCTTGAATGCGGGCCTGCTTCTTCATGAAGCGCCACATTGCCGCTTTCTTGATCTCATACGCGGTGTGCACCGTGTACTCGCCCTTTGCCTCGTTGAAGTAGGTCTCTTCGCCCATCTTCCGCAAGTCGGCGATCTCGGTGTTCATCACATCGCGCACAAGGGTCTGGAACTTGTCCGCTACCTCACTGGCACTCGCGTTCCCCGTCTCACCCAAGTACTGGTCACTGACGGAGCGCACGGTGCTGCCTACTTGGCCCGCCAGCTGGTTCTTTGCATCAAGGTCGCTTTTGCTTCGAGCAACGTTCTGCTTCGAACTCACACCCACGCCGGTACCTCGGAACCAACGATTATTGCTCTCGTAGTTCGACCCGGAGAAGGGTTGATCGATCTTTACTCCGGCCGGTGAAGCTGACTTCGACTTGCATGATGCGAACGGAAGGGTGAGCAGAGCAGCGAAGAGCAGGATCGGGGCGGAAGCGCGAAGGGCCATGGTTGTCGGTTTGATGCCAACAAAGAAAACACTGTGCCATTGGGTGGGCACCGGTCGTCACGCAATGGTCCTTTTGGGATCGCAGGAAGCAGCTGAATTGGCATCTTTCGGCACCAAACCCCCAAAAACGCCGGTTTCGGCATGAAAACATGAAAGCGATCAAAACCATCCTCATTGTCGTGGTTGCCCTGCTCGGGATAGGCGGGGTCATGTACGCCATAGCCGACGATACGTATCGCATGGAGCGATCCATTGTGATCCATGCCCCTGTTGAAGCGGTTTACGCCCACGCCAACTCGTTGGCCGCCATGGACAAATGGAGTCCTTGGAACGAACTGGATACCACGATGAAAAAATCCATGGAAGGCACCGATGGAACGATCGGTGCTAAAGCGATGTGGGAAGGCAACAGCGAGGTTGGAAAGGGCTCACAGGAGATCGTGGCGCTAGAGGTCAATAAGCGGGTCGGACTGGATCTGGTCATCGAGGGCTTCATGGGCGGAAAGAGCAAGGTTGACCTCGAACTGACCTCCTTGGGGGACAGCACGAAAGCGCTTTGGGTCATGCACGGAGATAACGAAGGGCTTGGTCGGGTAATGAGTGTGCTATTCAACATGGACAAGTTCGTCGGGCCGCATTTCGAGAAAGGATTGGGGTATTTGAAGGGTCAGGTGGAAAAGGCGCATGGCGAAGCCATGGCGAATGCACCGGCTGCGATCGAGGTCATGAGCGGAGAGCGTCCGGCAACAGTGTACGCGGGTATCAAAAGTGATCCAAAACTGCCGCATGCGGACCTGGAGAAGTTCTACATGGAGAACACCCCAAAAGTGTACGAGGCATTGGGCAAGGCCGGTGTGACGCCAGCTGGCCCCCTGTGCGGTTTGTACTACGACTGGGACATGGAAAACAAGACCGCTTCGCTCATGGTATGTGTTCCCGTTGCCGACAAGACGAAGATCAACGGTTTGGAAACGGATGAAGTGTCTGCCGGAAAGGCCTACTGGACAACTATGCGCGGTGGCTATTCTGGATCCTTTGCGGCTCACACGGCTGTGGACGAAAAACTCAGCAGTGATGGCATGGTGATCTCCGGTTCAGTGTTGGAAGAATATGTCGTTGGTCAAGGCACCGAAACGGATTCGACCAAATGGGTCACCAACATTGTTTACATGGTCAAGCCCAAGAGCTAGAACAAGGTGTTGGAGTTGTGCTTGAAAGACCCGGTCTATGGCCGGGTCTTTCGGTTTGTACGCTTTTCGTGAACATCGGCCCACCTGTGAGGACGGCAGCTCTGGGATCGCCACCTTCGCAACATGTCCTTGCGCATCAGTTTGTGTCCCTTCCACCTACAGTTCAAGCATCCCTTCGGAACGGCTCATGGGGTCAGGACAGGAACCGATTGCGTATTCGTGAGGTTGGAACAGAATGACCTATTCGGCTATGGGGAAGCCACGATGCCACCGTACTTGCTCGAAAATCAGAGAAGTGTTATAGCGGCTCTTAACTCCATTGACTTGTCAGCGATCGATCTACTGGGTGGCCTGGATGAATTGATCGGACGGACAAACAAGCTGATCTTCGAAGCACCCTGCGCACGAGCCGCGCTGGTTACTGCAGCCTACGACCTGACCGGCCGGTTAGTGGGTCGACCGGCTTGGGAACTGCTCGAACAAACCGTTCCAGGTGGCGCTAAAGCGATGTTCACCTTGGGCGTGTGCGATCTCAAGGATATCCCTGAACGGCTGTTGGAACTGCCTGATTGTGATGTGCTGAAACTGAAGTTGAACGGAGTCCAGGATATCCGGCGGGTTGAAATGGTCAATGCGCTCTGGAACAAGAACTTATTCCTCGATGTTAACCAAGCTTGGACAAACCAATCGCAAGCGGTTGATGTTTTGAGTACCATCAATAGTGGTCAACTGCTTGGAATTGAGCAACCATTTGCCAAGGATGAGTTGGAGCTGAACTACCGGCTGCAACGAACCGGGGCAGCCACGGTGTATGCGGATGAATCCGTGCAGGGCATAGCGGACATGCCGGAACGGTCAAATGGCTTTGGCGGCGTGAACTTGAAGCTGATGAAGTGCGGCGGGTTGGATCAAGCCATGGCCATGGCAAATGCAGCCGTTCATGCTGGTCAACACGTCATGCTCGGGAGTATGAGCGAAAGCTCCTTGGGCTGCACTGCGGCATTTCATCTGTCCGGATCGGCGCACCTGTTGGATCTGGACGGACCTTGGTTGATCGCGAACGATCCATTCGTGGGGATAGGACTGGATAATGGTAAGCATGTGTTGAAGCGGAGTGCGGGTTTAGGTGTTGAACTGGTCGTTCAGTTGCCTTTCATCTGAGCTTGAATTCGCATTTTGCATAGCGCATAATTTATATTATGTTAATATAATAAATACGAACTTCCCTCACCTCTGGTCAGCGCATTGCGAAACAGAAAAGCCTCCATCCGGAGGCCTTTCCACTACATTCAGCAGCACCCTAAAACTTAACAGTCAAGCCAAGCCCAAAAGCCTCCTTGAACTGGGTGGTCGGACCGGTCTTCACCACGTTGTCCTCAGTACGTGTAATGTCTATATCGTGATCGTAAAGCAAGATCGTGTTGAGGTTGGCCGCCAGCCAATCGTTCACCTTGAACGTCCACATCGTTTCCCATATCACGTCCACATTCTGGGGCTCCGCAGGTAGTTGCTGAAGAGTTCCAAACGGGTGAAGAAATTCACATTCTTGGCGATGTCCTTCTTGTACTGTGCGTTCAAGTATGCACCGAACTGGAAGTCCAGATTCTCGCCCGGCGTCAGCATGTTTCCAGCAGTATCACGCACGGCGGCTTCCACGCCGAAGGCACCTGCATCTGCTAATGTCTGATCACCTACGATAACGAACCGCGCCATGGCAGGGCTTGCGAATAGCGAGAAGTTGTCGTTGGGCTTATAGTCGAAGCCCACGCCCAGCAGGACGTACGCCGGGGCAAGGAACCGCGAAATGGCGACAGAGTCGTCCACGGTTTTGAAACCATCAGCGAACTGGCTGCGGAACTGGAACAGGGTACTGAAGTAGAGCGACTTGCCTATCTCATAGCCGTATTTGCTGTTCAACTCCAATCGGTCGTCGGTCTTGAAGGTCTTCTTGCCTTCCTGCGCCATCAACCCGTACGCCAGGGCAATGCTGTTGTCCCAACTGTGTTTGCCCTTCTTGCGGTTGGCGAACGCGTTGAACAATCCGCTGCCGCTTACGCTGCTTATGCCACCACCTGCCCAGTTGATCAGTTGTACTTGGCTGAAGTTGACGTTGAAAACACCGCCTGTTGTCCAGATCTTGCCGGTGGTGTCGGCGGCCGACCTGGCCTGCATCTGTGCTTGTTGGATGGTCTGGTCCACTTGCGCAATGGCGGTGCTGGAGAGCAGGGCAACGAAAGAGAGAGGAACGGTTGGTTTCATATTCGGGGGGATGTGAGGAACTAATCGGTGGGCGTGAGAATGTTCTGCAACAGGATCTGATGTTGTGGGCCCTTGATGCCAGCGGCCATCAGGGCATTGCGGCCTTCTTCGTAAACACCGAAGTAAACATCCCAATATTCGTCGGGATGGCACCAAGGACGAACGGCCAATTCCACACCGTCTTGGTTGATCTTATTCACGGTTACGGAGGGCTCGGGGTTTTGAAGCACTTTGGGGTTCTTCTTCATGGAGGCTACCAGTGCCTCGCGGGTTGCTGTGATCGACATGTCGTGGGCCATTCCGAACACCAGGTCCACCCGCATTCTCCCATCGGCGCTGTAATTGATGATGTTACCATTGGCCATGGGTCCATTCGGGATGATCGCCGTTTTGTTCTCCGGAGTAAGTAGAATGGTGGTGAAGATCTGGATCTCCTTCACATGGCCCGTAACCCCTTGGGCCTCTATCAAGTCGCCCACTTTGTACGGACGGAACAACAGCACCAAGGTGCCTCCGGCGAAGTTGGCCAACGTGCCTTGCAACGCCAAGCCCACCGCAAGCCCCGCTGCCCCGATGATGGCCACGAAGCTGGTGGTCTCCACACCCAGCATCTGGATCACGGTGATGAACAACAGGACGCGCAATGCGATGGTGATCAAGCTGCGCAGAAAGCGCTGCAATGTGGGTTCCACTTCCCTGCTCGTCATCGCCCGGTCCAACAATCGACCAGCGAGCCTTATGAGCAAATGGCCTACCCAAAGCACCAGCAGGGCCATGAACAGTTTGGGGCCGTAATGCAATACCATCTCCCACGCCCTCGCTGTCAATGATCCAACCTTGTCCATATGATCATTCATACAATCTGTTCTGAATATGCGTGCAACAAGTCGCAAAGAAAGCCGGTCACTCGGCTGGTTCTTCCAATATTTCGATGCGTTCGCTCACCAGTTGTTTGGTGGGCAGCAGTACCAGTTTGTCCGCCACGCGCAACGTTATGGATATGCTATCGATCCGCTCGATGATACCTTCATCGTTGCCCACGCGAATGCGCATGCCCGTCTTGAAGCGGTCCTTTCCATAGTAGCTGCTGAGGATGTTGGTGAGGATCTCTCGCGCAGCGAATCCATAGGCGATGGCGAATGCCAGAAGCACGCCGCCGATGACGAGGAGGATATTGCTGGTGATCAAAGTAGTGTCCACACCCGCAACATTCAACGCCGTAATGGTCATAAAGAGCATTACGGTCCCGAACAGCACTTTGGCGATCGATTTTCCGCCGCTCAAGCCGATGGTTTCAGTGAGGGTGCTCACCATGCCCTTCACTTTCTCGGCAAGCATGAAGCCGACCAGGAAAATGGCCATAGCCGTGAGCAGCGTGGGCAAGTAGGCCAAGAACGCACCAATGGCACGTGTCAGCCCGACCATGCCCATTGTATCGGCGGCTGCGGTGAGGAACACAAGGAGCACCAGCCCATAGATCAGCCAAGCGAGAAGCTTGGTCAGCGACAGGCCACCTAACTTACTGAGCACGGCATCCAAGCCGCTGCGCTCAGCAATAGGGTCCAGCACCCGCCTTCCTCCGCGCAGTACTGCAATCTTCAGCAGTTTGGCCAATAGCCACCCTACTAAGAGCACCAAGAGGCCACTGAGCAGCGTTGGCAGCGAGGCAATGATGTTGCCCAGATAGGCATCGAAAGAATCGATGATGCGTTGGTACATAGGAATGAGGGGGTGAGTGATCGTTCAGTTGGCGCTAATGTTCAGCTGTCTTTCGAGCTATCGCCAGGCGTTGTGCCTTTGGGCTTGGAGCCGAGCAGGCGCACCTTGTCAAAGAGCAAATTGCCGTAGTCGGCCATGAAGAGTTGGGCGAAGCGCATGATGAGCATCAGCATCTTCACACTGCCCATCACGTCCTTTCGCAGGCTTTCGGGCGGTTGATCCGTGGAACGGATCACTTGGAAAGGGTTGCGCTGGCTCATGCGTCCTCCCGGTAAAGTTGATGATAGGCTTGTAGTGCTCGCTCCCTGGCCCTGAGCATCCGCATCTTCACTGCGCTCTCGCTCAACCCTAAGATGTCCTGGATCTCCTTCACACTGAGTTCGTCCTGGTATTTCATCAGGAGCATAGCTCGATCCCCTGGGTCCACTTGCTCAAGCACTAAGAGGAGCCGCTCACTCCGCAATGCCAGCAACTGCTCCTCGAACGCGTCCTCGGGATGTTCACTGGGACCGCGCTCCTCGTCGATATCGTCCTCCTGCTTTCGTTTCGACTTCCGCAGGTGATCCAAGCAATAGTTGTACGTAATACTATACAGCCACGTGCCGAATTTGCTCCTGTGATCGAACTTGCTCAAGCCCGTGAACACTTTCAAGAAAATGTCGTGCGTAAGATCCTTGGCCAGATCGCGATCATGCGTCATACCCACGCACTTCTGGAACACTTTCGCCGTGTACCGATCATAGAGCACGCCGAACCGGTCCGCGTCCATTTCACGCTGTAATTCAAGCACAAGGTCCTCATCGCTGAGGGTGCTGGCGTTCTTTGGTTTCTTCCGGAACAACGTCGGGCGAGTGGGCTGCGTTCGGACGGCGCGCTTGTGGTTCGGTCACTTAGCGCACAGAGCGCACGGCCAGATCCCCTGAGTTGCGTCCTGACAACCACAGTTGATGCGCTTCTCTAGAGATCGCGCAAAGAGCGAGGTTGGCGTTCCGGGTCATCCGCAGGGGTTATGAGCCCGTGATCCGGACCGGTTCCTGAAAATGCAAGGCCACCTCAGTGCAGTGCACTTCGGCGGCCGCTGTGGGCGTTACTGGATTCGAACCAGTGACCCCTACCTTGTCGAGGTAGTGCTCTGAACCAGCTGAGCTAAACGCCCTTAAAGGGCTGCGAATGTAGTGGGGCGATCTGTTCTGCGAACGAACGCGTATATCCCATCGGAAGGTCCTACTACCGACCCTCCGGGGTCGAAGAAGCCAACAATTCCGCTGCCCGATGAACACGATACCTATGCGCCTGACGAACTTAGCTTGCCTCTACCTGCTGATCGTCGCTGCCTGTGCACAGCGCACGCACGAAGAAGCCATGAAGGACAATGCCGCCAAGGCACATTCTCCAACCTACCCGATCATGAAAACTAACGACGAATGGAAGAAGCAGTTGACGGAAGAGCAATACCGGGTGCTCCGTGAAAAAGGAACCGAACGCGCTTTTACCGGCGAGTACGTCGACCATCACGCCACTGGAGCGTACCTGTGCGCGGCCTGTGGCCTAGAGTTGTTCGGAAGCGAGACGAAATTCGAAAGCGGGACCGGTTGGCCGAGCTTCTATCAACCCGTGGCCAAAAGCAGTGTTTCGGTAGCGGCCGACAGCAGCCATGGCATGCAGCGCGACGAAGTGGTTTGTGGCCGCTGCGGGGGCATTTGGGCCATGTGTTCAATGACGGCCCACAACCGACCGGCTTGCGCTACTGCATCAATAGTGTAAGCCTGAAGTTCGAAGAGAAGAAATAGCGCTTTCGACCGGAATAACTTGGCGGCGCTTCTCCCGATGCGCCGCTTCGTTGTTCGCCTCTCGTGCCTTTTAGGGCAGCTCGCCCATGCTCAGGTCGACAACCGGACTTCAGATAATGCGGTGGTTCTGACCGATACCTTCTTGTTGAAGGACCACGTGGTGCGCCTCTCAAGGTTCGAACACGACAACGGCCTTGCAACCTCGAGCACCACGTTGGACAGTCTTCAACTCACGAACTACGACCGCTCCTCACTGCAAGGGGCACTCGCGTGGGCACCCGGGGTGCAAATGGACACTCGCGGCCTCGGCGGAAGTGCGAGGTTGAGCATACGCGGCAGCGTTATCCGGGCTCCGTTCGGTGTGCGCGGTGTGAAAGTGTACTGGGGCCCCTTCCCTATCACATTGGCTGACGGCACAACTCCCTTGGAGTTGTTGGACCCTTCGATCATCGGCGGTCTTGAGGTGGTTCGAAGTGTCGCTTCACCCGTATTCGGGAGTGCCCCGGCCGGGTTGCTTCTGGCGGGACTTCCGTCGCCGGCGAAGAGCGGGCCTGAGGTGTCGTTCAGTTATTCGACCGGTTCCAATCAGTACCATCGAGGCGAAGGATCCGTTGCATTCCAGCGGAACGGCCGGTACATAAGGGCCGGTGGTGTTGCACAAACGAACAGTGGCTACCGGGACCAGGAAGCCACGCGCAAACGACAAGCATTCATTGTTGCCGGGCTCAAGGCTGATCGTAGCACGCTGACATGCGCCGTCACGTACCAGCATGCCTACTGGGAGTTACCCGGTAGCCTGAACGCTGGAACCGCTACCAACGCGCCAACGTCAGCGAATACATGGAGCAAGAAGATCAACGCGCACTTGGACAAGTCGCAAGTCTTCGGCGGCATCAGCGGAGAGCAACGCATTGGTCGGCAGTGGCTCTTGCGTGCAACCCTCACCGGCCAGCACATCAACAAGCGGAACCCCTATGGCAACAGCCCGAGCTTCAGTGGGCTCAAGGATGAAACATACACGGCCGCGGGTGTGCGCCTGGGAGCAGGCGGAAAGGCCCGTGCTCGGCACTGGCTGTTCGAATGGGAGTTGGGCGGCGAATCGCTGTGGGAAATGGATGAACTGCTGGATCGATCTTATAGCGAGGATGGTGAGTTGAATGGCACACGGACCGATGCACAATTCAGGGTAACCAATACAACGCCATACCTCGTTGCTAAAGCGCAATTGCGCGATCATCTCTGGTTCTTTGCGGGTGTTGGCGGCGAGCACAACACCTATATGGCCAGCGATCGCCTGAACCACCGTCAAGGCTCTCTGCCCGCGAACGGCGAACTGTGGCCGCACATCGGTGCACGGTTACGGATGGCTACGAACGTCCATTTATATGGGCGCTATGCTGAAGGGGTATCGCGGCCGACTGTCACTGAAGTTTGGACCGGCGAAACGTTCGACCATGAACTTCGACCCGAGGAAGTGCGCGAAATGGAATGTGGGATCGACGCCGGTGGGCCGAAGAGCAAGTACCGAGGTGGGATAGTGGCATACTGTCGGCGGATCGACGATCGGATCGTCACTGTTTCACCACTGAACGGGAGTCCGCACACCACCAACAGTGGAGGAGCATTGATGCAGGGTATTGAAGCGGAAGGAACTTTGACGTTCCGCGTCGGCGCCGGTGGAACATTCGTTGTGCGCATGTTTCTTTCCGCCCAAGAGCTGCGTTCGATCGGGACCACCGGAGAGGGCCAAGTGCATTTGGCAGGAGTGGCTCCGATCACCGGAGGTGTGGCGGCACAAATGCTCAGCCGCCGTGGTTGGCAATTGATGGTGAACAACCGCTACACAGGTGATGTACTTGCCGTTGACGGAGGCCCGACCACCATCCCTGGAACAATGCTATGCAACGCACGGCTCGGCTACGAGCTGCACATTGCCCGTCGTGGCCTGTTGGAAGTCTTTGCCCTGTGCGAGAACGTGTTCAATAACGCTTACTCCGGATGGGTGCAACCGAACGACCCGGGCATGCGCTACTACAATCCCGCGCCGACCCGTTCCTACTTCGTCGGATTGAATGTTCGGTTGCGCTGATCCCCGCGATCGGCGGGGATGTTCGGACTTAACACGTTTTAACCGGAAAGCACTGGTGCACAGCGCGGCGACGCAGAAGATTTGCGGTCATCTTCGCACTCCCGAAACGCAGTCTCCAATACTGGAAATGGAAACCTCCTCCGCGACCAACCCGCTCATGAGCGACTCGATACCCGCGCCGACCGCAGTGAACTCTTCAGAGGGCATTCGGCAACTGAACGAACGGATCCAACTGGCCAGCGGCTTCGTCGATCTCATCGACAAAGAGATGGAGAAGACCATCGTCGGCCAGAAGGACATGGTACAGAAGCTCCTTGTCGGCTTGTTGGCCGATGGCCACATCCTGTTGGAGGGCGTGCCGGGCCTGGCGAAGACCATGGCGATCAAAGCACTGGCCAGAACGGTCGATGTGGCGTTCAGCCGTATCCAATTCACGCCCGACCTGCTTCCCGCCGACGTTATCGGCACGATGATCTACAGCCAGCGGAACGAGGAGTTCACCGTGAAGAAGGGGCCGATCTTCAGCAACTTCATACTGGCGGACGAGATCAACCGTGCGCCGGCCAAAGTGCAGAGTGCTTTGTTGGAAGCAATGCAGGAAAGACAGGTCACCATCGGCCAGCAAACCTTCAAACTGGCCGAGCCGTTCTTGGTGCTTGCGACGATGAACCCGATCGAACAGGAAGGCACCTATCCCCTACCCGAAGCCCAGACGGATCGCTTCATGATGAAGGTGGTGCTGGACTATCCTCGCAAGGACGAAGAGAAACTCATCATCCGCCAGAACGTGCGACCGGGCCTTAATCCAGAGCCGCAGATGGTGGTGAGTTCGCAGGAGATCGTCCAAGCGCGTCAGTTGGTCCGCGAAGTGTACATGGACGAGAAGATCGAGCAGTACATCGTGGATATCGTTTTCGCCACACGGAATCCCGAGCAGTACAAACTGAACGACCTGGCATCGCTGATCAGCTTCGGCGGAAGTCCACGCGCCAGCATCAACTTGGCCATTGGGGCCAAGGCCTATGCCTTCACCAAACGTCGCGGCTATGTGATACCCGAGGACGTGCGTGCAGTTTGCCCCGATGTGCTGCGCCACCGCATCGGCCTCACCTACGAAGCCGAAGCGGAGAACATTAAGGTGAAGGAGATAATCGACAGGGTGTTGAACACGGTTGAGGTTCCCTGAGACCCAGTGATCATTCGGCCAAAGACCGAGGCCAATGAACACACGGGCCAACGAACGCATGTCCACCGCTCAACATACCAAGGACCTTCTCAAAAAGGTCCATCGCATCGAGCTGAAAACGCGCGGCTTAAGCGAACAGATATTCGGTGGCGAGTACCACAGCGCCTTCAAGGGCCGCGGTATGACCTTCAGTGAAGTACGCGAGTACACGCATGGGGACGAGGTGCGCACGATCGACTGGAACGTAACCGCCCGGTTCGGGCATCCCTTCATCAAGATCTTCGAAGAAGAACGCGAACTGACCGCCATGTTGGTCGCTGACGTTAGCGGCAGCGGCGACTTCGGCACGGTGCACATGTTGAAACGCGAGCTCATTACGGAGACGTGCGCCACCATCGCCTTCAGCGCGATCAAGAACAACGACAAAGTCGGATTGATCCTCTTCAGCGATCACGTGGAACTGTTCATTCCGCCGAAAAAAGGCCGTAGCCATATCCTGCGGATCATTCGCGAATTGCTGGAATTCCAGCCCGTCGGCCGCGGCACGAACATCACGGAAGCCCTGCGCTACTTGAACAACGTGATCAAAAAAAGGAGCATCGCCTTCTTGATCAGCGATCTGATGGACACCGGATATGAGGATGCCTTGAAGATCGCGAACCGTCGGCATGATCTCGTTGCGTTGCGGACTACCGATCCACGGGAAGCCGACCTGCCCAATGTGGGCCTTGTGCAATTCGCGGATCCCGAATCGGGGGAAGTGCGTTGGGTGAACACGGGCAGTTCACGCATCCGAAAGGCATACCGCGCCGAGGCGCTGAAGCATCAAGCACGAACGCGCGAAGCGCTCAAGAGAGCCGGGGTTGACCACACCGTGATCAGCACCAAGGAGGGCTACGTAAAACCCTTGATGAACCTGTTCCGACAACGCGATAGCGCGCGATGAGGTCAACCGTGTTCATCTTCTTCATGGTGCCGGCCCTTCGGCTCTGGGCCCAACAACCCGTGGCCGAATTGGAACCCACCACGATCCGCATCGGGGAGCAGGTGTCGCTAAAATACACCGTTGCCTATCGCATGGATCAAGGCGGCGGCAATGTGGTATGGCCAGTGATCGGCGACACACTGCCGCAGCGCATCGAAGTGGTGCGCGACAGCGGGATCGACACGATAATGCCAGACAAGGAGAATGATCCGTATTCGTTCATCCAAACGCGCACTCTTACCGTAACGTCTTTCGATAGCGGATACTGGGCGGTTGAACCACTTCGGTTCGTCGTGAACGGCGATACGGTGGAGAGCAATGCACTGGTGCTTACGGTCAACACGGTGGAAGTCGACACGGCTCAAGCCATCCGTGACATAAAAGGCATCTACGAAGTGCCCTTCAGTTTGATGGATTGGTTGAAGGAGAATTGGCCTTGGGTAGCGGGCGGGGTCGCGGGGATCGCCGGGGTCGTTCTTGCCTTGGTCTTCTTGCTGCGCCGCAAACCAAAAACAGCCATCGCGATCCCGGAACCTGTGGTGCCATTGCATGTGCGCGTCCTGAGCGGGCTGGACGACATCGAAGGCAAGCGACTGTGGCAACAAGGGTTGCATAAGCAGTACCACTCTGAAGTGACGGACCTGCTACGCGGTTACATTGAAGAGCGGTTCGGGGCACCCGCTTTGGAAAAGACGACGGATGAACTGCTGCAGGAGCTGAAGCTGAGCAGCATGCGCCATGAGCATCGCGAGCAGTTGGGCAACATTCTGCGCCTCGCCGACTTCGTGAAGTTCGCGAAGCTGACGCCTGCACCGGCTGAGAACGAGCAATTGATGATGGCCGCCAGACGCTTCGTACAAGAGACGACGAGTCCTGAGCCGGGCGCCACCCCGCATACCAACGCACCGGCACATGCGCATTGATCGCGACCTGGTCAGCTTCATGGTGTGGCTCGCGCTGGCGTTCGGTGCGATAGCATTGGTCGCGGCATGGTGCGTCCGAACGTTCGAATTGGAGGATCCAGGTTACCTGTGGTTCTTGGCAGCTCTGCCCTTGGCTGCGTTCTGGGTTGCCTGGCGACGCCACAAACGCAATCCAAGGGTGGTGTTGAGCACCATGCAAACGCTTGCCCACGGACCGTTCGACCTCCTCTCCCACTTTCGGCATCTTCCGGTCGCAGCAGGCATTGCGGGCTTGGGGCTCATGATCATTGCGTTGGCCAGACCACAGAGCAAAGACAGTTGGCAGGACATTACCCGGGACGGTATCGACATCATGATCGCAATGGACTTCAGCGCGAGCATGCTCGCGCAGGACCTGAAGCCCGACCGTTTGAAGGCGGCCAAGAAGGTGGGCATGCAGTTCATCGACGATCGGCCTAACGACCGCATCGGCCTCGTGGTGTACGAGGGCGAAGCGTTCACCCAATGTCCGCTGACCACCGACCATCAAGTACTGAAGGACCTTTTCGCCCAGGCCAAGACAGGGATGATCGAAGGTGGCACCGCCGTGGGAATGGGCCTGGCCACCGCCGTGAACCGATTGCGTGACAGCAAGGCCAAAAGCAAAGTGGTGATCCTGTTGACCGATGGGGTCAGCAATGCGGGCTCGGTTCAACCGCTTGACGCAGCAGTGATCGCACAACAGTTCGGGGTGCGCGTTTACACTGTGGGTGTTGGCACGCGGGGAAAGGCGCTGAGCCCCAGCCATCTATCCGAACGGCCAGTATCAATATGACTATGTGCAGGTGGAGATCGATGAAGCATCCATGCAAGGCATTGCCGATGCTACGGGAGGCAAGTATTTCCGTGCAACGGATGAACGGAAACTGCGCGAGGTGTACAGTGAGATCGATCGCATGGAGAAAACCCGCGAGAAGGTAACTGAGCATAGCCGTCGGCAGGAAGAGTACAGACCCGTTCTGTTGTGGGCTTGCATGCTGCTGCTCTTTTCTCTCGTCTTGGAATACACGGTAATACGCACCATGCCATGAAGAAGCAGGCGCGGTATCAGTTGGGGGGCATTGCGGCCACCGTGCTCATCCTCGAGCTGCTCTTCTGGGGAACAATGGTGCCTTTGTTCTTCCTCATCAGCCGGTTCGTACCGAAGTTCCGCATGGAAGCACCCGATATGCTTTGGTGGCAGTTGGCCGGTCTGGTGCTCATCCTTCTATTCCTGCTCACGTTGGGTTGGCGCAACAGGGCTATCCGTCGGTTCGGTGAAGCAGGACTTGTCGCGCGATTGGCGCCGGGGATCAGCGGTGTTCGGGCGACAACACGCTTCCTTTTGCTCAGGTTGGGCTTCGCGTTCGCCGCGTTCTCGCTTTGCGGCCCGCAACTCGGCACCCGACAAGAGGTGGTTGAAGTGAAGGGCGTGGATGTGATCGTTGCGCTTGATGTGAGCAACAGCATGTTGGCCGAGGACCTGAAGCCGAACCGTATGGAATCGGCCCGGCGAGCACTCGAACTATTGATCGGCAAATTGCATGGTGACCGTCTCGGTATCGTGGTATTCGCCGGGCAAGCCTTCACACAACTGCCTCTCACCAGCGATCGCAGTGCTGCGAGGTTGTTCCTCGGGAACATCGGTCCGGACATGATCCCGGTACAGGGCACCGCCATTGGTGCCGCTCTACGCCAAGCGCCGCAAGGATTCGACCCCAACGCGAAAGGAGGCAAGACGATCGTTATTATTACGGATGGTGAAAACCACGAGGACGACGCCATTGCTGCTGCCCGCGAAGCCGCAGCCGCAGGCATTACGGTGAACACCGTTGGCATGGGCGACCCGAAGGGAGCACCTCTTCCTTTGAAAGGCGGTGGGTTCCGCAAGGACCAGGACGGCAATACGATCACCAGCAAGTTGAACATTGCCATGTTGCAGGAGATCGCAGCTGCGGGTAACGGAGCCTTTGTTCAGGCCACCCAGCAACAAAGCGGCATTCAGCAGTTGGTGGATGATCTGCACACCATGGAAGCCTCGGATCATGGTACCGTGCAATTCACCGGGCACGAGGATCATTTCCAGTGGTTCCTTGCCATCGGTTGCCTACTGATCTTTGCGGCGATCGTTACTGCGGAGCGCACCTTCACCGTCCCGGTCATGACCGGAGTTCCCTCATGAAGTACTACGCCGTCATATTCTGTACACTGTTCGGTGTTCCGATAGAAGCGCTAGCGCAGGATCCGGCAGCAGCGAACAATGCGTTGCGCAAAGGCAACGCGCTATACAAGAAGGACGATGTCGCGGGCGCTGCCAAGGCGTACGAAGAGGCGGCGAACATCGCACCGAAAGACCCACGTGTGTTCCACAATTCGGGCAACGCGCAATACCGGCAGAAACAGTATGCGGATGCTGTTGCCAAGTATGAAAGCGCAGCTGCCACGGCCGAAGGTGCCGAGGCACAAGCCCGCGCCTATCACAACTTGGGGAACGCGCACTTGCAGCAACAAAAGCCGGGCGATGCCATCAAAGCCTACAAGGAGGCCTTGAAGCGGAACCCGAACGACGAAGACACGCGCTACAACATGGCTTTCGCGCAGCGTATGCTGAGGCAGCAACAAGAGCAGCAGAAAAAGGAACAGGAGAAAAAGGACGAAGAGAAGAAAGACGAGAACAAGAAGGACGAGGAAAAGAAGGACGAGAACAAGAAGGAGGACGAGAAGAAGGAGCAGGACCAAAAACCGGACAAGCCGGATGAGCAGAAGGAACCCGGGCAGCCACAGCCCAAGCCGGGGGAAATGAGCAAGCAGGATGCACAGCGCATGCTGGATGCATTGAACCAGCAAGAGAAGAAGGTCCAACAGAAAGCGCAGCAGAAAAAGCGTGTTGCCGTGAAGGTGCCCATCCAAAAAGATTGGTGAGATGACCAGTCGCTCACATTCCGTCCTGCTCTTCTGCGCGATGCTCGCCTGCCCGGCCATCGCCCAAGAGATCTCCTTCGAAGCCAGCGTGGATCGCAACACCATGGCCGCCGGTGACCGCTTCAACTACACGGTGACGCTCACCAACGCCCAAGGCCATATTACACCTCCGGCTTTCGGTGAATTCACGCCTCAGAGCGGCGCCATGCAGACTTTTTCCAACTCCGTGGTGAACGGCAGGATGAGCCAGAGCGTCGGATACACGTGGATGCTGGCCGCACCGGACAAGGAAGGCACGTACACCATTCCTGCCGCTTCGGTGAAAGTCGGGGGAGGTGTGATCAAGAGCAAACCCATCCGCATAACCGTTACCTCGGGAGCGCCGCAAGCAGGCAACACCGCCCCCGGCGCTAACCGCGACCTGTTCGTGTCGATCACGCTGAGCAAAAGCAAGGCGTATGTGGGAGAACCGGTCACGGCGACCTGGACACTTTGGTCACGCTATCAGGAACTACAGTTGGAGAAGAAGGACTTCCCAGACCCCGATGGCTTCTGGGTGGAACGGATCGACCGTTCGGGATCACAGTGGGAAGACAAGATCCGAACCTTGAACGGGCTACAGTATCGGGTCGCTGTCATGCAGCAACAACTGCTTTTCCCCCAGAAGAGCGGCAAGCTGAAGGTCGGGCCGGGTACGTTGTCCGCTGTGGTGGGGCGAAGCTTTTTCAACCGAGGTGAGCGCATTGAATTCGGTAGCAACATTGCGGAGCTGACGGTTACTCCATTGCCACCGGGTGAGCCAGCGGATTTCAGCGGGGTCGTTGGCAAATTGAGCATGATCGCCCAGTTGGACCGCGATAACGTGAGGGTCGACGAGGCCATAACGCTCACGGTGCGCATCAGCGGCGAAGCGAATTTGAAACTCCTCGATGCGCCGGACCTGAGCTTCCCTGGCGACTTCGAGACCTACGAACCGAAAACGACGGACAAGATCGGCGTTGGCATTGGAGGCATGTCCGGATCGCGCACCTTCGAGTGGGTGGTGATCCCACGACACGAAGGCGAATACCCGCTGCCGCCGATCAGCGTGAGTTACTTGGATCAGGCAACCGGCACCTACCGAACATTGAAAAGCGACAGCTTGGTGGTTACCGTTGCGGCCGGCGCGAGCGGTCCAGGTACAGTACCAAGCGTGCAACGGGCGAACAAAACCGACGTGCATGTGTTGGAAGAGGACATCCGCTACATACGCACCGGCGACCTCCAACTCCGTGAGCAAGGTGGAATGCTGTTCGGATCACTCCCCTACTTCGCCGGCATGTTCGCCCCAAGCTTGGCCTTTGCCCTGATATTCCTTTATAAGCGCAAACAGCAGAGCGAACTGGGGGATGCGCAAGGCACCCGCCGCCGACGCGCCGACAAGGTGGCCAAACAACGGTTGAAGGAGGCGCACGGAGCATTGCGCAGCGGGGACAAGTCTGTCTTTTACGGTGCGCTCAGCCAAGCTTTGCACGGATATCTCAGCGACAAGCTGAACTTGGGCGTAGCCGAAGTGAACTCCGCAGTGCTGCTAACGAAGCTGGGGAGCAGTGTGGAGAGCGCGGCATTGGTCTCGGATATCGTTGCACTGCTCGACGATTGCAACCTCGCTCGGTTCGCACCAGTGGATGCCACGCCGCAGCAAGAACTCTATGACAGGGCCGCTACGTTGATCGGTCGCACCGAGAATATGCTGCGCTCATGAAGCGAATGAAAGTCATAGCCGTTGCGTTCTTCCCGCTGGCGCTATTTGCTGGCGAACAGCACGGAACCGATGTCCTGCAAGCGCGAGCGGACAGTTCCTATTCCGCAGGAGACCATCGCGCGGCGTTGGGCACCTATACCGAGATCGCTGCCAGTTACTCCTCCCCTGCCCTTTACTACAACATCGGCAATTGCCATTACAAGCTTGGCAACAAGGCCCAGGCGGTGCTGTGGTTCGAGCGGGCCCACCGCTTGGCCCCGGGCGATGCCGACATCAATGCGAACCTAGACCTGGCGCGCGCGCAAGTGGTTGATCGTGTGAATACTGCCCCGGGCATTGCCCTTGGCGGTAGCTGGTCGGCCTTTCGCGCGGGTGCGGAAGGGGATACATGGGCCATACGATCGCTCTGGTTCTGCCTCGCAACGTTCACCTGCCTGTCGGTTTGGGCGTTGCTGAGCGGCCTTGGGCTCCGCCGCATCCTATTCGGACTTGCTTCCGCTCTCGGTGTATGTACCGTGATCACCATCGCACTCGCTGCGTACCGGGCTTCTGAGTTGCGGAACACCGAAGAGGCGATCCTGCTATCACCCAAAGTGGACGTACGCAGCGAACCACGTGAAGGTGCCTTGACGGTGTTCGTCCTGCACGAAGGCACCAAAGTCACGATCCAGAAAGTCGAGGACAGTTGGTGCGAGGTGCGCCTGGCCAACGGCAACGTTGGCTGGATGAAGGCCGATGCCTTGGAGAGGATCTGACGCAGTGCGCAACAGCACCAAGCTGGTGCGTTCCGGACGACCATCAATGCAGTCCCAATGGACTTGGTCGTTCAGGTCCTAAGGCAATTGAGCAACCCGAACGGCCGTCGGCACCGTGCCACCAACAACCGTCAGTACCAGATCTCGATCGTTGTTGGTACCAACGTATTTCACTACCCCGTCCATGTTGACGTCCTCCTTGCGATACTGACCGGTAAGCACTGCCGTCGGTACCAAACCACCAACAGCGGTGAGTATGGGGTCCCTATCGTTGGTCGTCCCTGTGTATTTGATCAGCCCATCATTGCCCGAATCGCCCACCCAAAGAACATGCTTGACGCCATCGTTGGCGGCGGGTTGCGTTCCGTACAAAGCCGTTGCCACAGCAGAGAAGTCCACAAGCTGTCCGTTCGTGGCGATCGGCGCCGCGGCCATTACACCCAAGTGGTTCCGATGACGCAATACCAAATACTTGCCCGCAGTAGCCACGGTGAACGCGATCACGGCATTGCCATCGGTACCGATCACTTCGCCATTGCGGCGGACCAGTGCAGCCCGTCGTTCTGAAAGCGTGTAGCCTGCATCCGGGTTCCGCAACTCCAGGATCACCCAATCAACGATCGCTTGCGGCCCGGTGACCTGCAACATGCTCGACTGTATGGTAGCAGCCGTATTCGCAAGAGCCCACCCAAGACCGGTGTATGGCTCCACCATGGGTACAATGCCAGCCACACGCAACGCGTCGCTCATCAGGTTTGCTGTCCAATCCAACGGGCCTCCGAGAAAGACCTTGGTGCTGAGCGTTCCGCCCGCCGGTGGCGGCACAACTGCACAGCCGGAGCCGGTATAGTAGAACAGCACCTTCCCGGTAAATGGCTGTAGCGTCATGGTGCCCGTGAACAGGTTCCCGTTCACATCGCTCCAGCAGCCAGCTGGTAGCGTGACGGTCGAGGCTGTTGCTTGATCATTGTAGAACAACTTATGATCAACCGCCGGATCGATAGGCGAAACACTTACGCGCTTCACACTGACGTTATCGATCCAGTACATCGGGTCGGTGTACTCATTAACGAATTGCACCATGGCATTGTCCCCGAGATTGCTCTGGAAGATCAACTCCACTTCACGGCGCTCGGGGCTGAACGGAACACGTGTTTGATGGATGTTGTTCGGTCCCGTCAGTTGAGAATTCCCCTTCGTCCCGGCCAAGACGAAGCCCAACCCACTGCTCTGCAGGCTGAACTTCATGCGGTACCACTGCCCGTTCGCAATGGCGAACTGATCCGGGTTGCGCACCGTGTACACATTGTACAAACTGTTGTTCGGAATGTGTGCCTTCATTGCCCCGTTGTCCAGATACGTGAGGTCCCGAGTGGCGGTCGCGTTGGTCGGCCAACCACCCCAGCCGGTCACGTTCGTGTTGAAAGTGCCGTTCACGACCAATTCACCGCTCAACTCAGCCGTCACACCGTAAGCATTCAGTCGTTGGGCGCTCCTAGTGCTCCCTGCATCCTCGCCGAGTTCCTGCTGGAGCTGCTCAACGGTGTAGTACGTGTGCGTACCCGCGAACGTGTTGTGTACCCATATGCTCGCCTCGTTCCAAGGGTTGAAGTAGCGGTTGTTGGTGAACGTCCCGAAATCAACGGGGTTGTTTCCATAAACGTTCAATTGCAGCACGCACCACTGTTCCTTCTTCAAGCAGTACATGGTGTTGCCCGAATAGATGTCATTGAAGTTGGAAAGGTGGAACGGTGCCACAGCGCCAGCGCCATTGTAATTGCTGGCATCACCGATGCTCATCTGGATCTCGTTGTTGAACAACACATTGTCCTTCACTTGGTTGCCAGTGCTCAACATGGTATGGTCCACATGGATGCCACTGCCCGCGCAATTGCCAACGATGTTCCGTTGCACAGTGGTGTTCTGTATATCGCTGTCGCCGAAATAGATACCGTGACAGATCTTCTTGTACGCAGGGAAGTCAGGGGCGCTGCTCTCGATGTTCCCGACCATGCCATCGACGATGTTGTCTTGGATGATCAGGCCGTTGCAGTTATCGAAAGCGATGCCACCGCCATCGTTCAATGAAGCCATTGCCCCCATGATCACATTCTTCTCGATAAGCCCTTGGCCTTCATAGGCAATGCCGATGTAACCGATGTTGGTCAGTCGGTTGTTCCGGACAATACTGTTACTGCCATTGGCCCGAAGCCCGATATAGCCCCATGTGCTTTCACCATTCCAGGGGATCAGTGCGATATCCTGAAAAGTATTGTTGCTGATCAGGTTGTTGTTCCCGATCACGAACAAACCGGTCCCTTGTGTCCGCAGGATCGTGTTGTTGCTGTACTGGCTGTCGTGGCAGTATGCCTGAGCGGCTTTGTAGAGATCGGAGAATGTGCAACCGGTCACTGTGTTATTGTATCCACCATCCTCGCTAACACCGGCGTAGTTCTGGTGTTCGAACGCCAGGTTCTGGATGTCGACATGATGTATGTTGGCGTGGATGGTGATCCCTTTCTCGCGGATCTGAGCGCGCACTGAAAGGCCGTTGGGATTGGCATTGTTCGGTGCCCACAGGTAGAGCTGGTCGTTGTCCGGGTTGTAATACCACTCACCAGCCATGTCCAGTTCGCTCAGTTTGTTGCACAAGTAGTACCCCCAGTCAAACTGCGCGAGGTTGCTGTACACGCTGCCGAACGTGATAGTGCTGCCCGTATGTCCCGTTATGGTCGGGCAATCGTAGCTCCAGTTGCTGCTACGGATCACCAAGCGCGCACCGGCCCAATAGCCGCTTGCCTGGGTTATGGAGGCATCCGTCATGCTGGTCATTGTCCCATTATCGTTGGTGAGCCAACCAGTGTTCGGCCAGCGCGCCAGCTTTTGGATAACCCCTCCAACGAACACCTGCTTCACATCCTCTGCCACCGTTGCCTTCCAGATATTCCCACTATGGACGGTCCACGCGGTAACGGCTTTGCTTCCACTGATGATCGGTGCGTTGCCTGTGCCGTAAGCGCCTACAACGATGTGCTGTGTAGTCGTACCACTAAGGGGTATCTCCAAGTTGCCCTCATACGTACCACCACGCTTGAACAAGATCTGGTCGCCTGGCTGGAGCGTGAAGATGCTCTGCATCATGCGCGCTATCGTTTTCCATGGCGCCGTACTGCTGGTGCCCACATTGGCGTCATTCCCATCATGGGCGATGTGAAAGTTGGTGGCCTGTGCGGTGGAAAAAATCGCTGCCAACAGTGATAGGGTGATCAGTCGCTTCATGGGGAGGTCCGTTTCCGGTGCCGCGAAAGTCGCGGACCGGTAAGTTCTCAACGTGAATACTGAAGCACCTGATCCAACAATTCGACGGGCGCCTCGCCGCACCCGACGGGATCGGGACAAAGCCGACAAGTCAGCGAATGCACATCGCTCCCTTGATAACCAGTAGCGACCCCGGCAGGAATCGAACCTGCGACCGGCTACTTAGAAGGTAGCTGCTCTATCCACTGAGCTACGGGGCCGAGCGGCAAAGATGCACGGAACGAAAAACGCCACCCGAAGGTGGCGTCGTTCATCATTTGTCGGGGCGGTGTGATTCGAACACACGACCCCCTGCTCCCAAAGCAGGTACGCTAACCGGACTGCGCTACGCCCCGAACATGAAAAAGGTCACGAACATCGGGACCTTGCGGAGAGGGGGGGATTCGAACCCCCGGTACCCCTTAACGAAGTACGGCAGTTTAGCAAACTGCTGGTTTCAGCCACTCACCCACCTCTCCGTTTGAAAGAACATCCCGCCAAATCGGGGCGGCAAATATAGACGCATAGGCTTACGACGAACCCTACTTTCGCGCCGCGATAAAATAGTCGCTCCACAACATGTCCCGCGAAGTCGTTATTGTTTCAGCAGTCCGCACCCCTATTGGAAGTTTTGGCGGCGCCCTGGCCGATGTACCAGCAACCCAACTTGGCGCAACCGCCGTAAAGGCAGCGGTCCAACGTGCTGGGATGGACCCCGCATTGGTCACGGAAGCATACATGGGCAGCGTGTTGCAAGCGAACTTGGGACAAGCGCCCGCGCGTCAAGCCATAAAATTCGCCGGGCTGCCCGATGCGGTCCAGTGCACCACGGTGAACAAGGTGTGCGCAAGTGGCATGAAAGCCACGATGATCGCGACCCAGAGCATCCTCCTGGGCGATGCTGATGTGGTCGTGGCCGGTGGTATGGAAAGCATGAGCGGCACACCCTATTACGTGGAAAAAGCACGCTACGGACAGCGATACGGCAACGGCGTATTGGTGGATGGGATCGTCAAGGACGGCCTTACCGATGTACCACCAGAACGCGATGGGCGTGAGTGCGGGATTGTCGCCGCCAAGTATGGCATAACACGCGAGCAACAGGATGCCGTCGCTATTGAGAGCTACAAGCGCAGTGCGGCTGCTTGGGCTGCCGGAAAATTCAAGGACGAAGTGGTGCCGGTGACCGTTAAGACCCGTAAGGGTGACGTGACCGTGGCCGAAGATGAAGAGTTCAAATCTGTGAGCTTCGACAAGATCCCCGGACTGAAACCGGTGTTCCAACAAGGTGGCACGGTTACCGCCGCGAACGCAAGCACGATCAATGACGGTGCGGCGGCGATGGTGCTCATGAGCACTGAAAAGGCTGCGAGCCTTGGCGTGAAGCCCTTGGCCAAAGTGCTGGCTTATGCCGACGCCGAGCAGGCCCCCGAGTGGTTCACCACCTCCCCTGCCCTCGCCATACCGCGCGCAGTGGAGAAAGCAGGTTTGAAGATGAGCGACATCAGTTTCTATGAGATCAATGAAGCCTTCAGTGTGGTGAGCCTCGCCAACATCCAGTTGCTGAAACTGGACCCGGCCAAGGTGAACGTGAACGGCGGGGCGGTTTCGTTGGGCCACCCGTTGGGATGCAGCGGTGCGCGGATCATCGTTACCCTCATCAATGTGTTGAAACAGAACGGCGCCAAGTACGGAGTGGCCGGTATCTGCAACGGCGGCGGCGGTGCCAGTGCGATCGTGATCGAAGCGTTGTAGGGTCGACGTTCACGTCGCCCGATAAACCCACCGACCTGGATCACACATGGACATTGTTGTTTGCCCATTAAGCGTAGTGCCGGTCCGGAAGGAACCCAGCGACCGCGCTGAAATGGTGACGCAATGGCTCTTTGGTGAAACAGCCAATGTGCTGGACCGCCAAGACAAATGGAGCCGGTTGAAGTTCCACCTCGATGGATACGAAGGCTGGGTGGACAATAAACAATTGGTGCCTTCGCCGCAGGCCCCGCCCAAGCAGGCGAAGCGAAGCATTGAAGCAACGGCAACAGTAGACTTGGGCGAGACCAAACTCATCCTGCCCATGGGTGCCGTGGTGGAATTCCCGGACCGCAGCGATGGGGTCATCCCGTTGCACGGGTCCCCAATAGCAACCGGCAAAGCACTGCTGATCTCGAAGGCCCGATCACACTTCGCGCTATGCTGATGACACGGCCCTTTATCGGCGCACCCTACTTGTGGGGTGGCCGCACACCGTGGGGTGTTGATTGCAGCGGCTTCACCCAGATGGTATACCTCTTGGCGGGCATGCACCTTCCACGTGATGCGTACCAACAAGCGGAAGTGGGTACCACCATCGAATTGCTCGATCTCGCGCAGCCCGGTGATCTGGCCTTCTTCGATAATGATGAAGGCCGGATCGTTCACGTAGGATTCATTCTTCCGGGTCCGGATGGAGCGCGTTTCATCGTTCATGCCAGTGGCCAGGTGCGCTTGGACAAATTGGACCAGCAGGGCATCTTCCACATTACTGACAAGCGCTACACGCATCAATTGAGGTTAGTGAAGCGCGTAGTCCTGATGCACTGTTCTTAGAACCGCAGTGTGTATTGCACCACGGGCAGGATGCTCAACTGTGCATAGCTGTTGATGGTTTCCGTACGGGCATCGTAGAAGTAACCCACCGGCGTCTGTGTGTTCAGCACGTTCTGCACATCCACCTTGAACTCGTGGCTCACCTTGGGTCGACCAATCCGGTAGCTCATCACAACATCCACCTTGAACACCGCTGGTAGCTTCTCGCTCCATTCGTCTTCGGTAAAGACCGTCTCCCCTGCGGTACGACTTGCTTCAAGGTCGATCGGCGTGTAGTACTGGCCGCCCTGCACCGACCAGCGGAACCCGGCCATGAACACGCGGTCCTTTCCGCGACTTGCACCGAGCTTCCATTCCTTGCCCGCCAGCACATTGGCCACCGTACCAAGGTTGAAGCGTGAGTTATGCCACACGCCGTCCAACGCCTTGTACTTCGTTTCGCTGAAGGATCCCGTGGCCATGAAGTGATAGCCACGCGTGAAGAACTTCTCAAGGCTCAGTTCCACGCCCGTGTTGTAGCCGGTGCCTTCGTTCACCAGTGCCTTATTGCTGAACCACTCCACGGTGTTGCTCTCGCTGTAAGCGCTCGTGATGTCGTTCTCCACGGGCAGGTCATAGAGATGCTGGTAGTACGCCTCCGCCTTCAACTGGATATCCTCGGCCAGCATGCGCTCATATCCGAACACCGCGTGGGCTGCCCGAGTGAGCCCCAGTTGCTGGTTCGGGCGGATCACATTGCCCTGTGCGTCGAAGTCCTGTGCTTGCAGTGTGAGCAGCGATTGGGTTTTGGAATGCAACCCAGCACCGAAGGTGAAAGCTTGGTCCGGCCTCAACTGGAAGCGAAGTGCGAGCCGGGGCTCTACGCCGAAGGCATCGTTGCCATCGTAGTGCAAGAGGTGAACGCCGCTGGTCATTGTCCAACGCTCATTCCAACGCCACTTGTGGCTGACAAAGGCTTGCGTGGTGTTGGCCGCTCCCGTCCGGTCCAATTGGTCCTTCATTGCGCCGGTCGTGTTGTCCCAGTCCCGCACCAACATGCGGTAGTGGTCGTTGGAGAAGATGATGCCCGTGCGCAATTTGTGGTTGGCATTGATCCGTTTATTCAAGGTGCTCGTGGCACGAAGGGTCCACTTCGTTAGGTCAGCCGTGCTCCGCAACTCGATATCGGATTCGCCTGGCGCAGGAGCTTCAAAATACTCGTTGCCGCTACCGTTCCCGCTCATGGCCAAGGTGCTGTACACATAGCTGTTCTCGCCTACCGTGCGTGTATGCGTTAGACCCACCACACCCATGCTGGAACGGTAATCGTTGCGGGCAAAGAGCGTGTCGCCCGTCACACCTTCATCCTCTGCCAGTATGCTGCTTCGGCCACCCACACCGAAGAGGGAGAAGGTGCCCAGCTTGGCTGTTGGCACCTTCAGTTTGAAGGCACCGTCGGTGTACTTCGGCACACCTTGGTAGTCCACGATGCCTGCGCCATCGAGCAATGCCAGTGTGCTGTAGCGATAGTTCGCAAGGTACGATCCGCCGTCCACGCCGGGCAATGGTCCTTCAGCAGTGAGATCGGTACCGAGGACACCGGCCTTCAGCGTGTACTCGCGTTTCTTGTTGTTGCCATCGCGCAGGCGCATGTCGAACACCGCGCTGTACGCGTTGCCGTACTCGGCGCTGAACGCACCTGTCAGGAAGTCCGAGTCATCGATCATGTCGCTGTTGAGCACGTTGATGGGGCCTCCTGTGGAACCGTCATCCGAGAAGTGGTTCGGGTTGGGGATCTCCATGCCTTCCAAGCGCCACTGCACACCCTTCGGTGAATTGCCGCGCACCACAATGGTGTTGTTGCCGCCCGGGTCGCCAGCCACACCGGGGAAAGTGCTCACCATGCGCGCAGGGTCGTTGATACCCCCAGCGATTCGCGAGGTTTCCTCCACGCTGATCTTCCGCGTGCTCACCGTGCTCATGTCGTTGCGGGCAATGCCTTTGCGTTTTCCAACGGTCACCTTGGCCGCGTCCAATTGTTTCACGCTTGTGGTCAAGGCGACATCGAGCACGGTTTCCTTGCTGGAGATGACCAGCAGATTGGCGAGCGTCCGTGATT
Organism: Flavobacteriales bacterium; assembly: GCA_016703005.1. Lineage (GTDB taxonomy): Bacteria > Bacteroidota > Bacteroidia > Flavobacteriales_F > PHOS-HE28 > PHOS-HE28. Next base: position 473,674 of record JADJCX010000033.1, on the reverse strand, counting down.
CGTAGCCAACGATGTGGATCACGAGGTCGATACGTCCCGTTGGAACGCTTTTGATCGTGAAGTGTCCGTCCTGATCGGTGATAGTGCTAAGTGCTGGGCTACCGCTGACTTCCACCACAGCACCGAACAATGGCATGCGCGTGTCGGTATCCGTCACGGTGCCACGGACGGTTTGCGTGGTGCTTTGCGCAAGAAGGCGCGACGCCAAAAGGATAAGGGCGAGAAAAACAATGGAACGGAACGATGGGGATGTCATAGTGGGTTACTTGTTGTGCCTATGACAGCACGCACCAGCGAAACCCCTACCCGACCATTGAAAATTTCAGAAACGCAGTCCAACGCCTGCACGGAACCCCAGCCAGCCTTGGCTCCGGACGTCTTCGTCCACCTGCTCCCATTGCACGCGTGGAGCAGCTTCGGAGAGGAAAGCATAGGTCTCTTCGTCGCGCCAGTCGCTCACGAGCACATTGACGCTCGGCCCTGCCGAAAGCACGAGCCGTTCGGCGATCGTGAGTCCGTATGTGAGATGAAAACTCCCGAGAATGTTCACCGCTTCCAGCCATATCGGTCCTTCGTTGATGTGCTCTGCATGGAGTTCGACGTTGAGCACATGCCTGCCCGGCCAACCGATCTCGGTGCCCGCGCCATAGCCGAAACCCCAGCGCCCGTTTATCTCAGGTGAATAACTGAAGGAATTATAGAACCGGTGCGTGCCTGTGCGCAGCGTCGCCGTGATCGGGAAGACCTCATCGTAGGTGACATCCAGACGGTGATATCCGTGCCACGCGAAACTGAGGAAGCCGATACTCGCACCGGTGATCGTGTCGCTTACGTTCAGGAAACCCAACTGACCACCTTCGCATTTGCGGGCCACGTTCACGAACCCGACTTGGCCACCGCGCACCGATCGGAGCGCCACGTTGAGCAACCCAGCGACCTGTCCGCCGCTAACATCCGTGGTGTAGTTCAGCAAGCCGGCGACCTGACCTCCACCAACGCTGTCAAGCGAAACATTGACCGCGCCCGCAACCTGTGCTCCGCTCACGCTTCGACCATAGTTGAGCAATCCTGTGGCCTGCCAGCGATGCACATCACCCAGTGTCACATTCAACCCACCGCTGATCTGGGCTCCTTCGCAGTTCTGCGTGGTCACGTTCATCAACCCGGCCACCTGTGTGCCCAACATCCCCCCCTTCACCATGTTGACCGCGCCGGCCACCTGAACGCCGGTGAGCGTATCCCACACCACATTCGCCAAACCGGCCACTTGCACTCCGCTGAAGGAGCGCATCGTGTGATTGGCGGCCCCCGCGATCTGCACGCCGTTCGTACTGCCGCCGACCAGATTGGTAAGCCCGGCGATCTGCACGCCTTTCACATCGCGCCGCTCCACGTTGAACGCACCGGCCAGTTCGAAGCCATTGAGCCCACGCGCGTAGCCGCCGATCACGTTGAACGAAGCACGGTTCACCATAGCACCGCTCACTTTCCCGTTGGTCCCGATGTTCGGAACGAGCGAGACCTGCCATGCACGCTCCTCGGCATAACCCAAGTTGGCGGCTTGCTCGCTGAGTGAACTGCGCACCAGCACGCGCGACAAGTCGAGTTCCTCCACATCGGGCATCCGCGTGTTGAGTTTGGGTAGTTCATCCAACGCCTTCAGCCGGATCCTGTCGAGCCTACCGCTACGAACAACGAAAACAACGGTGTCACGAAAAGCGACCTTGGAGATCCGCAGCGCCGTGCGTTCCTGTCTGCCGGTGACCTCCAAGCTGAATGATCCGTGGGCATCGGTAAGCGCGGAGGCGTGCTCATCGATCTCGTACACCGAGGCGCGCGCGATAGCGTGCCCGGTTGTCGCATCCACCACACTTCCTGTCACTACGAACTTCCGTTTTGGCTGGGCCGGACCCAGGATGATCAAGTGCTCGCCACTTTCCTTGAGTTTGCGTCCCTTGCCAAGCAACTGCACCATGGCCAGTTCCACGGTGGTAGTGCCGGTGGCCACATCCACGATGCTATCGGCATTGATGAGCGCGGCATTGTAGCTCAACTTGAAGCGACCGTCCTGCGCGATCAAGTGCAGCGCATCGGCCAACCGCACGTTGCTGGCACGTACATCCACGTTGCGCTGCAGTATGGATTGGGCCCGAAGTCCGCTGGCAGCGAATACCGCCACGATCAACAACTTCCAACGGAGATCAGCAGCCATCGCCGGTAAGGGTGAAGCTGCCGTCGGCATTCCGAATGATCTCAAAACCGAAGGTGTTCGCGATCACGCGCACGATCTCGTCGATCGGCTCATCCCCGAACGATGCCGTGAGCGGACAACCTGAAATAGCCGCCGTGCCAAGGACGATCCTGGAATCGTACACGGAATTCAGCTCATCGACGACCTGCTGGAGCGGAGCATTGTTGAACTGAATGATGCGCCCAGCCCATCGTTCCACCGGGCCAATGACCTCCCGTTCCAACAAACGATCGCCGCGCACCCAAGTAGTCTGTTCTCCGGCGGTGAGAACCAGTGTATCGCCAGCGCTGTCACCCTGAGCCTGCCGGATGGCGACCCTCACTTTCCCATGCCGCACGCGCACCGTCACCGTGTCGTTGCCATCGAAAGCGGTCACCTCGAAGGCCGTTCCGAGAACAGTGACATCAACATGGGTGGTGTGAACGACGAAGGGCCGTTGCTCGTCGCGCTTCACTTCAAAATAGGCCTGCCCGTCCAGTTCAACGGATCGCTCCTCTCCCATTACAGCCACCAAACGTGAGGCGGGCGACAGCACCACTTGAGAACTGTCCTCAAGAAGCGCATTGTTGTGAACAGTGGTCGCCACCAATTCCTGCTGTGTTGGCGACAATAGCACGCGCCCAACGAGAAGCACACCAACAACAGCTGCCGCAGCAGCGACCCATGCCCAAGTGGAACGCTTCGGCCGACCCAATGGGATGACGCGTGCTTCGTCCATCTGCGTGCTCACCTTCTTCCATGCGCTATCCACATCCACATCGGCCACTTGGGAAGGGCCCTCGCTCCATGACCAAACCGAGCGCAGGCGCTCCAGTTCGCGAGCGTGCTCAGGCGCACTGGCAGCCCACTGCTCCACAACCGCCTGTTGCGCAGCATCAGCCTCTCCGGCCACGTAGCTGGCCAGCAGATCGCTGTCGATATCGGGTGAAGGGTTCACGTTGTTCCGGGTCTATGACAGGTCAGGGTTCAAATACCCCCACCGGGTAGAAATGTGGAGAGGTGTGAAATGTGGAAATGAGATGCGACGGATAGAACAAAGGAGGCCGCTGATATGAGGATGAATGTCAGTTCCAGCGCAGTCGAGAACAGCACCACGAACACCGGCATAAGGTCGGCCAGCTCCTCGCGCAGGGTCTTCAAGGCCTTGCCCATCTGGTTCTCCACGGTCTTTACCGAGATGCCCAAGCGGTCAGCGATCTCGTGGTACTTCAGTGCTTCGTTGCGGCTCAGCTTGAACACTTTCCGTCGCTCCTCGGGCAAGGCTTCAATAGCGGCCTGCACACGTGCCGAGCGCCATGTGTGTTCATCTTCATCGCGGCCTGTCTCATCAGGGGCGTCATGCATGTCCTCATTCAGCGGGCGCATGCGCACCACTTTCACCTGCTCGTTCAAGCAACGGTTGCGCACAGCCGCGAACAGGTACGATTTCAGGCTCGTGCTCACGGCCAACCGCTGCCGTTCGTTCCAGAGCTTCACGAAAAGTTCCTGCACCAGGTCTTCGGACGTGTCGCGGTCCTTCAGATAGGTGTTCGCAAAAGCGCATAACGGCCGGTAAAGCGCACGGAACACCTCCTCGTAGGCGCTGCGATCACCGGATGCGATGCGTTGGAAGTCCACGGCGGAAGTTGGGAGCGAAAAGTAGGAGCACCTACGTTAACGGATTGAATGCACATGCCTACTCGTACAACACCATCACGTAACCGTTCGCCTCCTGCACCAGCCCGGTGGCGCGCGTTGCGCTGAGCGTCCAGAAGTAGGTGCCGCTGGGAACGGGTTCGCCGGTGAGGCGATCGCGACCATCCCAGATGATGCGCGGTGCAGTGATCTCATCCAGCTTCTGGCCCCAGCGGTTCCAGATCTTGAAGGTTGCCGTTGCAAACCCCGACAAGTCGAGATCGATGACGTCATTGGCCCCATCGCCGTTCGGTGTGATCACGTTGGGAACATCCAAGTCGCAGGGCCCCTCGCCCACCATCATGCTATCAGTCGATTGGCAGCCGCCGGTGCCGACAACTGTCACGCTGTATGTGCCAGGTTCAGTGACAGTGATGGACATTGTTTCAGCGCCGGTGCTCCAGAGGTAGCTGGCAAGATCAGGTGTCGCGTTGATGCTAAGCAGATCACCCGCGCAGATCAGTGCGTTCGGTGGAAGTCCGGGATCGGGCAGCGGGAACACGGTGACGAACACACTGTCGCTGGGGCTCCAACAACCGTTTCCTCCGATCGTATAGCTGACCGAGTACCACCCCATGTCCGCTGCAATTGAACTGGGCGAGTATGGGCGATCGTTGATCAACAGCCCGCTCGGTGTGCTCCATACCTGGGCTGGGGAATTATTCAGGTCAATGAACAGGTCGAGCGTGTCACCGATGCAGAGCAACGTATCGCCTAGTATCGGCAACGCCGGTGGCAACGGCACCACTGGCACCGGCACCAATGCCGCATCGCTGGTGCAAGCGCCTTCGGTCTGGGTCACATACACAGCAGTATTCCCGAACACTGGACCGATCGTTATGGCATTACCGGAGCCGATAAGCTGGGTAGCACCCGCATCACTGTACCACAGCAACACACCGCTACCCGTTGCGGTGATCAGCGATGTATCGCCTGCGCAAACCGTGGTCGCCGAACCTTGAACACTATCGGTGAAAGCAATGGCATTCACGACAGCGACACCTGCTGTATCAGCACATCCATACTGATCGAAACCGACAACGCTATGCTGGCCGGGGCCGACGAACACGTTCTCGCCGGTGGCAAGTGAAGGGATCCATAAGTACGCTACCAAGCCGGGAGTTGCTTGCAACAACGTTGTACTGTCGTTGCAGATCTCGAACGGTCCGATGGAAACCACGCCAACGCTCAACGTGCTTGCGATCACCTCGATGGATGCCGTTGTGACGATACCACACAAGGTGATGCTGCATTGATAGATGCCCGGCTGGGTAACCACTTGCGTGAGACCATTGCCGGAAAGTGGTGCCAGCCATTGCACTGCCGCGAGCGAGCCCGGTGCATTCACGTTCAGTGTTACCGAGCCACCATTGCACAACACCGGTTGCGGATACGCGGATATGTAAGGCGTGCTGTAGTTCACCACATCGACCGTATTGCTCGCCTGCCCGCATCCGGCAGGGCCCACCATCACCACGTAGTAACTGCCCGGCTCGCTCACATACAACTCGGGTGTGCCGGTGCCGATCGGACCTGTAGGGCCGTACCACTGGTATGCGCCCACCCCGGTAACAACGACCTGAATGGAGTCGCCCGGGCAGATCAACCCGTTCGCAGGAAGCATGGTGATGAACGGGGCCGGGTCGAGATTGATCAGGTGCGTATCAGCCGACCCATACGTACATGCGCCAGTGTCGGTCGGCGTGAGTTCAATGGCGTAGTAACCAGGCTGTGTGATCTGCACCATCGCCGCAGAAGTGTCGCCCACAATACCGGGACCGGTCCACGCCAGAGCACCAGGGTCGGTGGTCACTGCAACGAGCTCGATGGTGTCGCCGGCGCACATGAGTATGGTGCCGCTGATGAACACATTGGTGTAATTGGTAAGAATGGTGTCCACGTAGATGCTATCGCGGGCAATGAACAGGAACAGATCGCTATCGCACGGAAAATTGCTCAAGTAGTAGTGGTACTCCCACACATACCAACCTTCGCCGGTAACTGTGGCGCTCACCACCCCCGGATTGATCGTAATGGGCAACGTACTGGTGGTCTGGAAGACATAGGTACCGTTGAAGACTGAATCAAGCGCCGTTATACCGGGCGGGTCACTCGTGACTTGTACCCCATTATCGAAAATGGTGTGATCCACCGTACCGTTCACCGTGCCACTACCGCACATACGTATGGTGTCATTCCCGTCGGTGTCCTCGGGGAAATCGAATTCGAGCAACGCGGTGAGGTTATCGAGAGAGCTAACAGGCTGAAGGATCACTTCGACCTGCACCGCATTCGCACAATTGAAGGCGTTATACCCGAATGCGTAGTAGAACCCGGTTACGGTCGCCGTGATCGTCGTATCGCCCGGTATCACTCCACCGGGGGTCACCCACTCGAAATTGACGATACTGCTATCGAGGAACCCGACCGTGAGTTCAGGATTTATGGGCAAACACACCACGATATCCTCACAATCCGTGCAGGCGACATTGATGCCTTGGTCGTCCGTGAGGGTAATGGAACCGGGGTTGGGCCAATAGCCACCCCAAACCGTATCGCTGAACGCATAACACCCATCAACCGTGCTGCCCGTTGCCCAGAGTTGTTCCAAGGTGTCCACCGAGTTGCCGGGGCCCGTGCTGCCATCACTCCAAACAACCTGCGACCACGGGGCATTGGCCCCATACGCCGGTTCGGTCAACGTGGGGAACGGGAATCCGACAGCGAACACCCCGCCTCCGCAAGCAAACGCCGTATCGCCGACCATGACATCCGGCGGGATCAGCGGTCCAACGGTCCCCGAGGGCAAGGTTTGCAAGTTGCACGGGCCGGGATCGCGACGGAAGACATCGTAGATGCTGCGGTTGCGCGGGAACGCTTCCACGATAAAGGCATCGAAGAGCCCTATGCTGTCCAGTGAGTAGAAGTCACCATAGAACGGGTCTGAGCAGATCTCGGTGCCGTCGTTGATACCGGTCATCGGCAACATCGGCACGGGATCCATGATGCTATCGATACCGGCAACGATCAACTCCTTGCGGTACACACCGGCCGCGACGATCGCTTCATCGTCGCCGAGCGAAACAGCATTCAAACCTCCAGGGAAGTGCCGGCCGATCTGTTGCACAAAGCCATGCTGCAAACTGCTTAAGCCGATCTCCGCTATCCAATCATTGCGCGGCCCGATACTGAAGAACAGACCGGCGCCGTGCTCATCCTCTCCTTGCGAAAGGGTGCACTCGAACCAACCACCGATGGCGATGGCGGTATCGCCGATGCAAAGATCAACCGCCCCGATCAAGCTCTCGCTTCCGAACGTCCATTGATCCTGCACGGCTCCTGCAGCATCCACCTTCAACAAGAATGCGCTGTTCGGATAGTTGCTTCCGATCGGCGTGTTCGTATTGCCGAACACGATGGCGCTGCCGCTCTGATAGCCGGCCATGTAAAGTGAATTCGCTTCCCACTCCAGGTCGGTGGCTTGGTTGGTGATCGCACCGGTGATCCGTCGGAACCAAACCTCGTTCCCTGCAGCATCGAACTTCACGAGGAAGATCGCATCATCCTGCGCGTTCGCATGCAATTGCTGAAAGGTGATATCATCCGTGAAGCGCCCTGTGAAGTAGGCAGCTCCGGCGTTGTCGCTTGCTACGCTGATGCATTCCTCTTCCAAGGTGGCACTGCCTTGCCTAACCCACTGAAAGACGCCTGCATTGTTGAACCTGGCAAGGAACACATCGATGCCCGGCGCATTGAGCAGATTGTCGAACGCGCTGGTGAGTGGGCTCCCGCCAAAGAGGGCGGTGTGGCTGAAATCGCCTCCGACGAGAACACTGCCATCCGGTGCGAGGGCCACGGCGCTTGCCCTATCCGCGTTGCCCGGCCCGCCCATTGCCGCAGCCCACTGCACGGTCCCGTTGGCGTTGTAGAGTACCACGAACGCATCGAGCGACCCAGAATTGCTAGTGAGCGTTGAGCCACCCACCACCATGGTGCCTGCGAACTGGCCCACAACTGCCACGTTCCCATTTCCATCCACTGCCACATCCAATGCACGGTCCACTCCGGTGCCACCGATAATTCGCACCCAGACAACGGAGCCGTTGCCATCCACACGCGCAACAAACCCATCCGTTACGCCTTGGGTAATGATCATGGTGTCCTGCATATCGAAAAAACCGCTGAATGAACCCACAGCGATCACGTCGCCACCCGACAACGGCTCCATGGCTTCGATCCGATCATCGGCGAGACTTCCCCAGCCGCGCATCCAGTACTGACCATTGGCCAACAATGCGACAACCATTGCTGGAAGCAAGACAATGGAGCGATGAATGCGGGAGCGCATTGCGACCGGAAACTAAGCCACGCCCGGTCGATGTGACAGGTCATCGTCTGAAATGATGACGGAACGGCGCGATCCACGTAGCCTTTGGGGAGCGGTATGATCTTCGATCGACGAGCGCGCCGCAAGAGCGACCAAGACTCATAACCATGGACCTGAACAAATTCACCCTTCGTAGCCAACAAGCCGTCGAACAGGCGCAACGCTACGTAATGGCCAATGGCCAGCAAGCGATCGAGAACGGGCACCTGTTGAAGGGAATACTGGAAGTTGACAAGGACGTTGCTCCTTTCCTGTTGAAGAAGCTGAACGCGAACCTTCCAGCGCTCGTGCAAGCACTTGACCGCATCGTTGCAGGCTACCCGAAGGTGCAGGGCGGCGACCAAGGCCAATTGAGCCGGACAGCAGCCACGGCCATGCAGAAAGCCATCGGCTCTTTGAAAGAATTCGGGGATGAGTACGTGAGCGTTGAGCATTTACTGCTCGGCATACTCGACGGTACGGACACCACCGCGCAACTGCTCAAGGACAACGGTATTACGCGTAAGGACTTGATCGCGGCGATCAAGCATTTGCGCAAAGGCGAGCGCGTTACAAGCCAGAGCCAAGAGGACAGTTACAACGCGCTGAACAAGTACGCGAAGAACCTTAACCTCTTGGCCCGGGAGAACAAGCTCGACCCGGTGATCGGCCGAGATGAGGAGATCCGCCGAACACTGCAGATCCTCAGTCGGCGCACCAAGAACAATCCGATCCTCATCGGTGAGCCGGGCGTTGGTAAGACCGCGATCGCCGAAGGCATCGCCCAGCGCATCAGCAACGGCGATGTGCCCGATGATCTACGGAGCAAACAGGTGTTCAGCCTCGACATGGGTGCGTTGGTGGCAGGCGCCAAGTACAAAGGCGAATTCGAGGAACGCCTGAAAGCCGTTGTGAAAGAGGTGATCAGTGCCGAAGGCAACATCGTGCTCTTCATTGACGAGATCCACACCTTGGTGGGCGCGGGTGGCGGTGAAGGCGCTATGGACGCCGCCAACATCCTGAAGCCAGCATTGGCACGTGGTGAACTGCGGGCCATCGGAGCCACCACGCTGAACGAATACCAGAAGTTCTTCGAGAAGGACAAAGCGTTGGAACGCCGTTTCCAAAAGGTGAACGTGGATGAGCCCGATCGCGAAGACGCGATAAGCATCCTTCGCGGCTTGAAAGAGAAATATGAGCACCATCACAAAGTGCTGATCAAGGATGCTGCGATAATCAGTGCGGTTGAACTCAGCCAGCGGTACATCACCGATCGTTTCCTGCCCGACAAGGCCATCGACCTGATGGATGAAGCCGCCAGCAAGTTGCGCATGGAAATGAACAGCAAGCCTGAAGCGCTGGATGAGATCGAACGGCGCATCATGCAACTCGAGATCGAACGCGAGGCCATCAAACGCGAGAACGACGAGGCGCAGCTCACTGACCTGAACAAGGAACTTGCCGACTTAAGTGGCCAGCGCGATGGGCTGAAAGCCCGCTGGCAAGCTGAGCGCGCGTTGGTGTTGAAGATGAACGAGGCGAAGGAGCGCGCCGAACAATTGAAATTCGACGCTGCACAGGCTGAGCGCGACGGCGATTTCGGGAAGGTTGCGGAACTACGCTATGGCCGCATGAAGGAAACCGAGGATGCCTTGGCTGCGGCGAAGGCTGAACTCGCTGCGATGCACGGCGGACAGAAGATGATCAAGGAGGAAGTGGATGTGGAGGAGATCGCGAACGTTGTCGCGCGCTGGACCGGCATTCCCGTGAGCCGCATGATGGAAGCGGAACGCACCAAGCTGTTGCGCTTGGAACAGGAACTCGAAAAGCGCGTCATCGGCCAAGACGAAGCAGTGCGTGCTGTCGCGGATGCCGTTCGCAGGAGCCGCAGTGGGCTGGGTGACGAACGGCGCCCAGTGGGTTCGTTCATCTTCCTCGGCACTACGGGAGTCGGGAAAACCGAACTGGCCAAAGCACTGTCGGAATTCCTTTTCAACGACGACAACGCCATGGTGCGCATCGATATGAGCGAATACCAAGAGCGCCACACGGTGAGCCGATTGGTCGGTGCGCCTCCCGGCTACATCGGTCACGATGATGGTGGCCAACTGACTGAGGCTGTACGCCGCAAGCCTTACAGCGTGGTGTTGCTGGACGAGATCGAAAAGGCACACCCTGATGTATTCAACGTACTTCTGCAGGTGCTCGATGATGGTCGGCTCACCGACGGCAAGGGCCGCGTGGTGAACTTCAAGAACACCATCGTGATCATGACGAGCAACATCGGTAGCGCGGTGATCCAGGAGAACTTCGAACGGATGGATGCGAGCAACAGCGATGAGGTGATCGAGCGCACGAAACGTGAAGTCCTGGACCTGCTGCGCCGCACGGTGCGCCCGGAATTCCTGAACCGCATTGATGAGACCATTGTGTTCCGTCCGCTGACGCACGCTGATGTGCGAGCGATCGTGGAACTGCAGCTCGCAGCACTCATGCGCAAACTGGAAGAGAAGGACATCCATCTCACGCCGAGCAAACAACTCGTGGATCACATTGCCGAGACCGGCTACGACCCACAGTTCGGCGCGCGACCGATCAAGCGCATGATCCAACGCGAGCTGCTCAACGAGTTGAGCCGACAGATCATCTCCGGTACGGTTGAGACAGGGGTCCAACAAGTGATCGATGTGTTCGACGGCAACATCGTATTCCGCAAACCGATCGACGAAGCGGAGCGGAGCAATGGCAATTCGACGAAGGGCGTTCGGAAGGTGAAGGCGTGATCGTTGGATCGATCGTGCAAAAACGATCCGTCAACGGTGTGGCATCGCATGCTCCATGCGAATAAGTTGCCCCCTGAACTGAAGACGAGATCGCTTTGACCGAAACGTTGACCTTTACTTCCCAGCTGGACGAGCTGCTGGTGGCTCTGCGCCAAGCCTGCTCACGCCACTACGCTGCTCCTGACCAACGCCAACACCAGCTACCGACCGACCCGGCCGTTTTCTTGGAGGACGTTCTCTACTACGTAATGGACCAATGGGCTGCGGACTTGAAAGCCATGGGCCATGTCCTGGAGCACGACACGACATGGGGCAGCAGCACCGACGACTATCCGCGCTACCATTTGCGCATGGCCGGTGGCAAGGCGCTGAGCCTGTTGTTCAGCGGAGCCTACCCGACTTCACTTTCGCTGAGCATTTCGAAGGGCTTCCGCCGGGCGGAGCAGTTCAGTGACGCGCGGTTGGTGCAAGTGAACCTGCGCATGAGCATTGATCCCAACGTGTTGATGCAGGGGATCCTTGAAGGGTTGAAGCAGTTCAGGCAGTTGCCCTGATAGAAGTCGTGAGTAGCGAGTGGTGAGTCGTGAGTCACTGAGGATCGTCCAACGGTTAATGAGTTGCCATGCTCACACTCTATGTCATCCGGCACGCAAAGAGCAGTTGGAGCGATCCGCTGCAAGCTGACTTCCACCGGGAATTGAACGGTCGTGGCCTACGCGATGCACCTGCCATGGGCAAACACTTCGTCGCGCGCGGAGAACGGGTTGATCTGTTCGTCAGTAGTCCGGCGATCAGGGCCTTTTCAACGGCACAAGCTGTAGCGCTCGCCTTCGGTGTTCAACCCCAGAAGATCGTGGCGGAACCGAAGCTGTACCTCGCTTCAGCAGCCACTTGGATGGAGGTCGTGAACGCACTTCCGACTTCCGTTCGTTCGGCCGCATTGTTCGCGCACAACCCAGGCATCAGCGAATTCTGCGAGTTGTTGACCGAAGGGGGCTTGGGTGAACTACCGACCTGCGCCATGGTGCGTGTGGACCTTGGAACGGGTTCATGGGCAGCTGTATCGCGTGGTGCAGGCACCGTGGCTTGGTATGATTTTCCGAAGCAGCACACGGAATTGCAGTGACCTCATACCCGTGCCAAACAGACCTCACCCTAGCCTCTCCCAAGGAGATGGCCCGATCGGGGGGGGGCATAGGTCTTCGGGTTTATTGCGTAGGTTGTACGCAACTCCTCTTCACTCCCACTTCTTCGCGAACGCCGCGTCGATCAGTTTGTTCTCCGTTGCTGTGTTCAGTGCGAAGTTGAAACCATTGTATAAGCTGTAGCCGCCGTAAGCCCCGTCGGCACGCAGGGCCAAGAATCCGACCTGCTGGCCCGTCATACCCGGGTTCTTGCGCAGTATGCGCTCCACGGCTTCCCGACAGGCATCTTCCGGTGCTAGCCCTTGCCGCATCAATTCAACGACCGTATGACTGCCGGCGATCTTGATCATGAGTTCGCCTGTACCGGTGGCACAAGCGGCACCCACATCACCATCAACAAAAAGACCTGCGCCGATGATCGGCGAATCGCCCACGCGGCCATGGATCTTGAAGGCGAGACCACTGGTAGTGCAACTGCCAGCCAATTGACCGTTCGCATCCAAAGCGATCATCCCGATCGTATCGTGGTTGTCCTTGCCACCCATGCGTTGGTTCTCAACGTTCACACGAGCACTGTCGCCAGCCGCTTGAATTAGCGGGTTCTTCGCCTTCCATTCCTCCCACGACTTGCGCGCATCCTCCGCCATCGGTAGATCCCTTCGCGCAAAACCGTTCTCTTCCGCCCAGCGCTCCGCCCCTGCTCCCGCCAACATCACATGCGGTGTTCGCTCCATTACAGCGCGTGCAATGCTGATGGGGTGCTCGAAACGCTGAACGAATGCCACGGACCCTGCCTTTCCATTGTGATCCTGAATACAAGCATCCAGTGTCACGATGCCATCGCGGTCGGGCAAGCCGCCCAATCCCACGCTCCGGTTGCTGAAGTCGCTCTCGGTCACCATTACACCTTGCTCCACGGCATCGAGCACGCTTCCTCCGGCTTGAAGTACATCAAAGGCCTTGGCATTTGCGGCCATCCCGTGGTCCCATGTGCTAAGGATGATGGGGCCCTTTCCCGGTGAGATGGGCTTCGTCCCCTTTACCTCATCGGGATCGTTCGGATGATCGCCGTTGCCAGTGCTGCATCCGGCTACCATGGCCGCTGTGCCGACCAATCCAAGCTTTATGAAGTGACGTCTGTCGGATCCGTTGGTCATGCGCGCGGTGTTTAGCGCCCCGAAGAAAACGAAAAGGCCCCTCGACGGCTCGAGGGGCCCTTCCAGAAAACGACAGTTCGCTTAGTGCGACACCACCACGCGCTGGGTGTACACGTCGCCACCGTTCTGGATGGTCACCATGTAAACGCCGTTCTCGAGGTTGCTCGCATCGAAGTTGAACGTGCGTTGGCTCACTTCACCAAGGGTTTCAGCGCTAACGATCTTGCCGCTGAGGTCGGTGATGGTAACCGCTGCTGCACCGCTCAACGCGTTGAAGGTGAGGGTCAGGTTGTCGTTCGCTGGGTTCGGGAACACTTGGATGCCGGGAGCGCTCTCGTTGTCGAAGAGACCTACGCTTGCACCGTCGGCCAGGATCTCCACTTGATCCACAAGAATGCTCTGGATGATCGTGGAACTGGTCTGCATGTTCTCGATGCGGATCGTGTGCGACCCACCAGCATATGCATTGATGTCGAAGCCGACACCGGTGTACTCAACGTACAGGCTGCTGTCAGAAGGCAGGATCTCGCCTACCACGTTGCCATCAACCAATACGCGCAGGTAATCACCATTCGCGCCTGGAGCTGGATACTTCACCCACATCGAAAGGGTAACGTCCGCACCGGCAGGAACGGTGCAGGTTTGCTCAACGGAACCTTCCTCAGGAAGCGTGCATAGCGCCGGGCCTGCACCACCATACCACAGGAAGAAGTCGCCATTCAACGGGCGGAAGACCGGGTTGTCACCTCCAGCACAACGGCCATGGTGCAGTATGGCGTTCCGAAGTTCGTGGAAGCCTCGGTCCAAGCGCTTCCTGGGCCCGCTTCGAAGTTGCCCTCTGCGATCTGTGCTGCTACTGGCAGCGTCAGGGCCATACCGGCCAGAAGTGTAAAGTGTTTCATGCGTTGTTTGGTTTTGAGAGCGCAATGTTAGAAACCCGCCCGTCACTCAGCGAACGAACTGCCAGCTATTATTGTGAACAAACCCCCGCTCGATCGATGTCCAACCCTACTGGCCAGCGTTCCATCGCATGGCCGATGACGGTACTTACGTCCCTGTTCTTCATGGGGGTTCATCACGGTGCTCAACGACGTGCTGGTGCCGCACTGGAAGAAACTCTTCGACCTGAACTATGCGGAAAGCCTGCTGGTGCAGTTCTGCTTCTTCGGGGCATACTTCATCGGGTCGTTCATCTATTGGTTGTGGTCCCGCACTTCCGGCGACCCCATCCAACGTATGGGCTACAAGCGTGGAATGATGTTCGGCTTGTTGTTGTCCGCGTTGGGCTGTGGGCTTTTCGCGCCCGCCTCCATGCTGCACAGCTACGCTGCCCATTTGTTGGCGTTGTTCATCCTTGGACTTGGCTTCACGGTGTTGCAGATAGCGGCCAATCCGTTCGTGGCCATCATTGGTCCTTCGGAGAGCGCGAGCAGTCGTTTGAACTTGGCCCAAGCCTTCAATTCTTTGGGGACCACCCTAGCGCCGTTGATCGGAGGTGCTTTGATATTCGCGAACGCAGCTCCGGAGGCGGCGGTCCGCCTACCCTATTTGGCGCTGGCAGCCATTCTGACGATCCTCGCGCTGGTCATTGGGCGCACCACGTTGCCTGAGCCACCGCGCACCAACGTCTTGGTCAAGAGCGATGCCCTTCGCCACCCGCAACTGCGTTGGGGTATGGTGGCCATTTTCTGCTACGTGGGGGCTGAAGTGGCGATCGGCAGCCTCATCATCAGTCTCCTTGGGTTGAACGACGTGCTCGGACTTTCGGAGGGCGATGCCAAACACTACCTGAGCCTCTACTGGGGCGGTGCCATGACCGGGCGGTTCCTGGGTGCGCTTGCACTCTCAAAAGCGCTCACACCGTTGAAGCGATACGGCCTGATGGTGTTGCTGGGCCTCGGCATGTTCGCATTGCTCTTTGCGCTGAACACCTCCGACCGCTTCGGATTCCAGCACATCTGGCCACTGTTGGTGTTGATCGCTGCCAACATGCTCGCCTTCATTCTTGCCGGTCCGAACCCGGCGCGGGCGCTTGGCCTGTTCGCGCTAGCGGCGTGCGGGCTTCTTGTGCTAACGGTTGGACTATCGGGCGCATGGGTGCTGTGGGCGCGATCGCGATAGGCCTGTTCAATTCCATCATGTGGAGCAACATATTCACCCTCGCCATTGATGGGCTGGGTGAAGACACCTCGCAAGGTTCTTCGCTGCTTGTGATGATGATCCTGGGCGGGGCATTGATACCGCCGCTGCAAGGACTGATCGCCGACGGCGCCGGACTCCAGATCTCTTTCTTGCTGCCTGTGGCCTGCTACCTCTACTTGGCTTGGTACGGATTCAAGGGCTCGCGCCATACTTCCGTACCGGCATGATCGCTGGCGTCGACATCGGTGGCACTACCACCAAGATCGGTTTGGTGCAGGATGGCAAGGTGCTGGTACAAACGCGCATCCCAACGACCGGCCACGCGGATGACAACGCCTTCGCGGATGCTATTGCCGCAGAGGTCGCCCGCCTATCATCCAACAACCAACAACCAACAACCGGTATCGGCATCGGCGCCCCCAATGCCAACCAACACACCGGCATCATCGAGATGGCGCCGAACCTGCCGTGGAAGCACGATGTGCCCTTGGCGCGCATGGTGCAGGATCGCCTAGGGATAACCACCGTGTTAGGCAACGATGCCAACGCCGCAGCACTGGGCGAGTGGAAATACGGCGCGGGTAAAGGCTACAAGGATCTGCTGATAGTAACGCTCGGCACCGGTGTCGGTAGCGGATTTATCGTGAATGGGCAGTTGGTCTTGGGAAGTCACGGCAACGCCGGGGAGTTGGGCCACATGACCTTGGTGATCGATGGCCGGCAATGCACCTGTGGTCGGAAGGGTTGCGTGGAGACCTACGTGAGCATTCGCGGCATGCGGCAGACATATTTGGAAATGAACGGCTCTGCGGAAGTGTTGAAGCGCGACGGCGTGCTGCCGATCGCCGAGGCCGCCCGTGCTGGAGATGTGGTTGCGCTGAACACCTTCGAACGCACGGTGGAATGGCTGGCCGTAGCCTTGGCGAACGCTGTTACGGTCACCGGGCCGCAACGCATTGTTCTCTTCGGCGGTATTGCCCGCAATGGCGACCTGTTGATGGCTCCCTTGCGCGATGCCTTCCAGAGAGCGCTGCTCAACATCTACATGGGCCGTGTGGACCTTACTGTTTCCGCCTTACCGGATGATGATGCTGCGATCCTGGGTGCGGCAGCGTTAACGGAGGCATAGCTTCGACACATGCGCTCCCCCAACCGCTTCTGCTTCACTGCCATAATGTTGTGCTGCTTCATCGCTTCGGTGCAAGCCCAAACCAATTACGCCACTTCCTTTGTCAACCCCTTCGTCGGCACTGGTGGCCACGGGCACACATTCCCGGGCGCATGCGTGCCGAACGGCTTGGTGCAGCTAAGCCCCGACACACGACCCGACGGCAATTTCGATTGGGACGGCTGCGGTGGCTACCACTACTCCGATAGTCTCATCTACGGCTTCAGTCACACACACTTAAGCGGCACTGGCGTCGCGGACCTGTGCGATGTGTTGCTGATGCCGATGAGCGGGAAGTACTCCGTGGAGCCGGTGGAGTACCGATCACCGTTCTCGCATGAAAAGGAAACCGCGCATGCCGGGTACTACAGCGTCTTTCTGGAGGATGAAGCGACGAAAGTGGAACTGACCGCAACAGCGCACTGTGGCATGCACCGCTACACCATGCCGAAGGAAGCCGAGCAATTCATTGTCCTCGACCTGTTGCACCGCGACGGTCTTCGGAACACGCGTATTGCCCGTAACGGACAGGAGATCACCGGTGAACGCCGCAGTGGCTCTTGGGCGAAAGACCAACGGCTGTTCTACTGTATCCGTATAGCGAGGGAGAGCGGTCCTTGCAGTTTCGGCATGGAGACCCTGGACAGCACGAGAGCGGTGATAGCGGTAAAACGTGAAGACGTTACGCCCATCATCGTCAAAGTCGGCATTAGCGCTGTGAGCGTTGAAGGCGCGCGTGCCAACCTCGATGCGGAAATACCGGGCTGGGATTTCGATGTAGTGCGCAAGCAAGCTGAGGATGCCTGGAACGCCAAGCTGGGCAAGATCCAAGTAACCGGTGGTACACCGGAACAGCAACGCATCTTCTATACCGCACTCTACCACTGTTACGTAGCGCCCTACATCTTCAACGACGTGGACGGCAAGTACCGTGGCATGGATGGAGAAGTACATCACGCCGACCACAATGTGTACACGGTCTTCAGTCTCTGGGACACGTTCCGCGCACTGCACCCGCTGATGACGATCCTGGAACCGGAAATGACCAGTGACTTCATCAAGACCTTTCTATTACACTACAAGGACGGTGGTCGCTTGCCCGTGTGGGAATTGTGGGGCAACGAAACGGATTGCATGATCGGTTACCACAGCGTGAGCGTGATCGCCGATGCGTACATGAAAGGCATCCGCGATTTCGACGAAGTGCTTGCACTACGTGCCATGATGGCTGGTGCTACGCGAGATGAACCGGGATTGAACGCATTGACCAACAAAGGCTTCATCAGCAGTGAGGATCAAAGCGAAAGCGTGAGCAAGACCTTGGAATACGCGTACGATGATCGCTGCATCGTTTCAATGGCTAGCGAGGTGAACATCCCCGATGGCGTATTGGACGGATGGAAACTCGACATGCTCAACGACCGCGGCCTAGCTTTTGAGAACCTGTTCGACCCCACCACCGGCTTCTTCCGTGCCCGCCGCAACGGGGGCTTCGTGCCTTCGTTCGACCCTTTCGAAGTGAACTTCAACTACACCGAAGCGAACGCTTGGCAGTACAGCCTGTTCGCGCCGCAGGATATCGAACGGTTGATCACCCTGCACGGTGGTGAAGACGGGTTTGAGCAGCATTTGGACAATTTGTTCAGCGCTTCAACGAGCACATCAGGCCGCGAGCAAGCAGACATCACTGGGCTTGTCGGCCAGTACGCCCACGGCAACGAACCCAGCCACCACATGGCATATTTGTACAACCGGGTGGGCAAGCCGGAGAAGACGCGCACGATGGTGAAACGGATCATGGCCGAGCATTATCACGACGCGCCGGACGGCTTGAGCGGCAACGAGGACTGCGGCCAGATGAGCGCTTGGCTGGTGATGAGCGCGCTCGGGCTCTACCAGATCGCGCCCGGTATCAGCCCGGGTACGATCTGGGTTACCCGCTTTCGACAAAGCCTTGATCACCGGAAGCGGTGAAACGACATTCAGCCTTGAAGTTCAGGACAGCACTTGGGTGCAGTTGGATGAAGCAGGCTGGCAACGGAGTATTGCTACGGAACGCAAGCGGAACAAGAAGCGCATTGCCGCCGAACAGTGGGAGGCGCCGCCGAAACGGGATCTGTCCGCAACGCACTACTCACCTACCCACGGACCATGAGCGCACTCCATTGCGGGCGGTCGTTTGCCTTCGACGTGGAACGGGCCGGAGCCACGTCGAAAGGAAATGATGGTGCTGGATGGAGCCTACATCCGCGAATGCCCGCGCCCCGGAGCGCCTGTCATCCAAGCAATCAAGTCCTCATTCACGGATAGCCTCGTCGTCACCGTCGAAGGTTGTGGGACATGCACGGTCAGGGATGCGGTGGGTCAACGAGCATGTCCGATGAACGAGCCCTTCGTCTTGACCAACACAGCGCACGTTGAAGTGAAATGGAGTGAGGCGTTCCAACCCGTCACCGCCCGCTTCACCAAGATCGATGGCGACATAACCATCAAACTCGGAACGCCCTACGCCAACCAATACGCGGCCGGTGGCGACAACGCGCTCATTGATGGCCAACGAGGCGGCCGCGACTTCCGTACCGGTGAATGGCAGGGCACACAAGGACAGGACGTGCTCGCAACGATCGATCTCGGCAGGGTGAAGAAGCTGAAGCGCATCGGGGTTGGGATGCTGCAGGACCAAGCCTCATGGATCTTCTACCCGGAACTGATAGAAGTGGCATGGAGCACCACCGGGCGCACATGGAGCAGCACCACCGCAAAGAACTCGGTGAAACGCGATGTCGACGGCTCCATGATCATGGACCTCTTCACCGAAGCGATCGATAAAAAGGCGCAGTTCATCAAGATCCGCGTGCAGAACGGCGGGGTGTGCCCGGAATGGCATCGGGGTAAGGGCGGAGCTAGCTGGCTTTTTTTGGATGAGGTGTTGATAGAGGCCGAGTGGTGAGTTGGCGGTTCCGTCCTGCGAACGCGTGACTTGTGTCGTGCCATCCGACTCCTGGCCACCGAGCCACTTGGATTTGTAAAGACTGCTCGTAATTTCAAGCCACCCTTTCGCCTGCTCCATCCCGATGCGTCGGGAAAGGCCCAAGTGGTAGCGTTCCTTCCTTCCCACCCTTCCGCCACCGTTCCGCCTTGCTCCGGGAGCAACGCCAGACGAAGCGACGACGGACCAACACTTTCACCACCATGAAAGCCTTCGATGCGAAACACATCAAGAACGTCGTCCTGCTGGGATCCCACGGATGCGGCAAGACCACGCTGGCCGAGACAATGCTCTTCGAAGCGGGTCTGATCAATCGCCGCGGCCGTGTCGAGGACAAGAACACCGTTAGCGACTTCCATCCCATCGAACACGAGCGTGGAAGTTCCGTCTACGCCACCTGCTTGCATACGGAGTGGCGCAACTTCAAGATCAACATCATCGATACGCCGGGCCTCGACGATCTGGTGGGCGAAACGATCCCGGCCCTACGCGTGGCCGATACCTGTGTACTGCTGCTCGATGCGCACCACGGCGTTGAAGTAGGCACCGATCTCGTATGGGAGCACATGCAACGGTATGATCGCCCAGTGATCATCGGCATCAACCAACTCGATCATGCCAACGCTGATTTCGACCTTACGCTGGCGCAAGCCAAGGAACACTTCGGCAATGCGGTAACCGTGATGCAATACCCGGTGGAACAGGGTGAAGGATTCCACCGCATCATCGACCTGCTGAAGATGACGATGTACGTATTCAAGGATGCCGGTGGCAAACCGGAGAAGCAACCCATTCCCGAAAGCGAGAAAGCGCGCGCCGAGGAATTGCACAAGATCCTCGTAGAGAAGGCTGCCGAGAACGATGAGATGTTGATGGAACACTACTTCGAACGCGGCGAGCTGGATGAGGATGAAATGCGCCTTGGGTTGAAACAAGGCATGATGAAGCGCACCTGTTTCCCCGTGTTCTGCCTGAGCGCGTTGCGCAACATGGGCAGCGGCCGCCTCATGGGCTTCATCGATAACGTGGCGCCGAGCGCTGTTGAGATGCCACCGGAGCCACTCGCCACCGATGGCAACGAGCCATCGGCACTGTGGCTGGAATGCCGCGCCGATGGCCCTGCGGTTCTATTCACCTTCAAAACGATGATGGAGCCGAAGACCGGCCAGCTCACGTTTTTCAAGGTGATGAGCGGCACGGTGAAAGAGGGACAGGAACTGGTGAACGATAACAACGGGACCACCGAGCGCGTGGGGCAGCTCTTCATTGTGGAAGGCAAGGAGCGCAAGCAAGTGGACCAACTCGCCGCCGGCGACATCGGTTGCACGTTGAAGTTGAAGGATACTTCAACCGCACACACGCTGCACGCACCGGGCAAGTCGATCAAGCTGCAACCTATCGCCTATCCACAGCCGCGACTGCGCCTTACGATCAAAGCAAAGGACCAGAAGCTGGAAGAGAAACTGCATGCCGCGCTGCTGGAGATCCAGAAGGAAGACCCGACGATCCAACTCCATTACATGCGCGAGACCGGCCAGCAGGTGGTGAGCGGCCAAGGCGAATTGCACCTGAACCTGCTGAAGTGGAGGCTGGGCCACCAATACAAGATCGAGATCGATTTCGGAAGCCCGCGCGTGAGCTACCGCGAGACGATCCGCAAACCGGCTGCGGCCATGTACAGGCACAAGAAGCAAACCGGTGGTAGTGGACAGTTCGGGGAAGTCCACTTGAAGATCGAGCCTTGGTACGAAGGCATACCGGAGCCGACCGGACACAGCCTGCGCGGCAAGGACGAACACGATCTGCCAACGGGCGGTAAGCTGGTATTCTACAACTGCATTGTTGGTGGCGTGATCGACGCCAAGTTCATGCCCAGCATCCTCAAGGGCATCATGGAGAAAATGGAGAAGGGACCGTTGACGGGATCGCCCGCGCGAGATGTGCGTGTGATCGTGCACGACGGCAAGATGCACCCCGTTGACAGCAACGACATCAGCTTCAAGATCGCTGGCACCATGGCCTTCAAGGAGGCGTTCATCAATGCTGAACCACAACTGATGGAGCCGATCCAAGAGATCGTGGTGCGCGTGCCCGAGGACCTGATGGGCGATGTGATGACCGATCTCCAGAACCGTCGGAGCGTGGTGATGGGCGTGGAAGGTCAAGGTCGTTTCCAAGTGATCACCGCGTTGACACCATTGGCCGAACTGGACCGGTACAGCACAACGCTCCGCAGCCTCACACAAGGGCGCGGCACGTACACCGAGAAGTTCCATACCTACCAGCAGGTGCCCACCGAATTGCAGCACAAGCTGATGAGCAGTCATAAGGAGGAAGAGGTGATGGCGTAACCCCTTCTTGCACGCGGTCGCGCGCCCCGCATTGTCACTGTCCGTTCGGTGGCGTGCGGGGCGTTGGCGTTGTGGAAGTCCGGTAAACCGTTCATCACGGCCTTGGTTATCAGTGATCGGCCCACGTCATTGTTGCACTGCGCATAACCACCTTCGCGCGCCGAATGTGAAAGCAAAAGGCAATGCGCACCCCCCTGCTCATCATCTCGTGCTTTCTGCTGTCGACGGCACACGCGCAAAACCGGCAGCAGAAAGTGCTTACGGCTTCGCGCACGGCCGAGCGCATATCCGTTGACGGCGTGCTGGATGAGTTGGCATGGTCCACCGCGATCCAGGCGGACGGATTCATACAGAACGAACCCCGGCCCAACGAGCCGGCCACACTGCTGAGCAAGGTGCGCGTGATCTACGACGACAACGCCATGTATGTAGGTGCGCACTTGGACGACCCTTCCGTGGACAGCTTGATGTTCCAATTGAGCGAGCGCGATGAGTTCTCCAATACCGATTGGTTCTCGGTGATCATCGACCCTTATCGCAGTGGCCTGAATGGCTTCGGGTTCAACGTATCCTCCTCCAATGTCCAACTCGATTTCATCTTCAGCGACGACTCTGAGGACGAGACATGGAACGCAGTCTGGCAAAGCGCGGTGGGGCTGACCCCGAACGGCTGGGTGGTGGAAATGAAGATCCCATATTCGGCGATCAGGTTCCCCAAAGGCGAAGTGCAGGAATGGAACATGAACTTCGTTCGGCACGTGGGGCGCAAACGCGAAAAGTCGTTCTGGGCGCCGATCGATCCGCAGCGCGATGGATTCCTTTCGCAGTGCGGTATGTGCAACGGGATCAGTGAAGTGCGTTCGCCGTTCCGCCTCATGCTCTATCCCTACGTCTCGGCCTATGCGCAGCACTTCCCGCAAAGCGGCGCCGATGCCAGCGACTGGTCAAGTTCCTTCAACGGTGGCATGGATGTGAAGCTCGGATTGAGTGATGCCTACACGTTGGATATGACGCTGATACCCGACTTCGGACAAGTGGTGAGCGACAACGTGGTGCTGAACCTCTCCCCTTTCGAAGTACAGTACAACGAGAACCGGCAGTTCTTCACGGAAGGCACCGAACTCTTCCGCCGAGGTGGGTTGTTCTATAGCCGCAGGATCGGTGGCACTCCGTTGCTGCGCGGGGCCTTGAGCGATGAACTTGAACCAGGCGAAACAGTGACCAATGACCCCGGAGTAAGCAAGTTGCTGAACGCTACGAAAGTCAGCGGCAGGAATGGGCGTGGCCTTGGCTTCGGCCTCCTGAACGCCATTACGCGCAGCACCTACGCCACCGTTACCGATAGCGTGGGCAACGAACGTCGCGTGCTCACCGACCCGCTCACGAACTACAGCGTGCTGGTTGCGGACCAGTTGCTGCCCAACAACGGTTTCGTGAGCCTCATCAACACCAACGTGCTGCGCGACGGCGGGACGTACGACGCGAACTCCACGGCCCTTGACTTCCGGCTCAACAATAAGTCGCGGACGCTACAAGGCGGTGGCACGGCGCGGGTATCACAGCAGTTCGGCCAAGGCCTGGATCGGGATCCCGGTTACTCCTATTCCGCTGGACTGCAGAAAACCGGAGGCGCTTGGAACTACGGCGCTGAATACAACGAAGTGTCCCCCGACTTCGACCCGAACGATCTGGGCTTTTGGCAGTTCACCAACTTCCGGGGACTGGAACCGTTCTTGAGCTATACCAACTACACGCCAAATGGCCGGTGGATGCGCTGGAACACCGCTTTGGTCGGCGAGTACTTGCGGGTGGTGCAGCCGGACCACTTCTTCAACTTGGCGGTGGAATTGAACACCTTCTGGATCACCAAGCAGTTCAATGCCTACGGCGGGCATATACGCGCCGAGCCCGTTACCACCTACGACCCGTTCGAGGCGCGCGTGCCGGGGCGGTTGTATGAATTCCCGACGAACGTTGCTGGCCGGGCGTGGCTCAGCAGCAACTACAACAAACCGTTCGCAGTCGATATGGATGGGTCCTACCGCCACTTCAACGATCACGGGGAAGGGAACGGCATGCTGGACCGTCGTATCGCAACCGCGTCCATCGAGCCGCGCCTCCGCCCGAGCGACCGACTGTTCTTCATCATCGGGGCAGAACACTCGTTCAAGGATGAGGACGTGGGCTGGGTTGCGTTCCAAGGCGACAGCATCATCCTCGGTCGCCGCGACCAGTGGACAACGGAAGTCGGGCTGGAGGGCCGATACATCTTCAACAACCGCATGTCTCTTTCGGCGCGCGCAAGGCACTACTGGAGCCGCGCACATTACGTGGACTACCACCTGCTACTGGAGGACGGCAAACTGGGCCCCACCGACTATACCGGCTTGAATGAGGATGGTTCATCCATGCACGATGTGGACTTCGATGCGTTCACTGTGGACCTATTGCTCCGATGGAACTTCGCCCCGGGAAGCGAACTCACGCTGGGCTGGAAGGACAACATCTTCACGCAACAAAGCACAGTCACCCAGAACTACTTCGACGATCTGCGGAACACGTGGGAAGCGCCGGGCGTGAACAGCTTCTCGCTGAAGGTGCTCTACTTCATCGACGCGCAAATGCTGGCGAAGAAGCAGTGAGCCTTGTCACTACCGGCTACCTTGGGGGCATGTCATTTTCGAGCTTTTCAAGAAGTACGGTGCTTGGGGTGGGCAGAGCCTCACTGCTACACGGCACTGTTGTTACGCTGCTGCTCGGTTCATGCAACTTGGTGAAGCTGAACGAGCATTTCCAAGAAGGAAAGCTCAAGCGACTGGACATCGAGCCGCACAGCTTCAACACACCCGAAGGAGTGCGCTTCGCTTGGTACCGGGACACCGGCAAACCAAAACTGCTCTTGCTGCACGGCATTACCTGCAGCGGCATGACCCAGTGGGCCAGCAACTCGAAAGAACTGAGCAAGCATTTCGACCTCATACTACCGGACCTGATCGGCCACGGAAAGAGCACCTGGAACTTCAGCGGCAACAGCGTGGATGCGCAGGTGGCCCATGTGGCACTGTTGCTCGACAGTTTGGGCGTCAAGGAGCCCGTGCATGTGGTAGGCAACAGCTACGGTGGCGCCATGGCGGCCAACTTCGCCGAGCAGCACCCCGAACGCACGCGCACCTTAGTGATCTACGATGGCCCCGCCAGCGACTACACCGCTCACATGGCCGATAGTGTGGCCATTGCAGCTGGCACCAACGGCATTCTCGATCTGCTTTCCCCTACCGATGCCGAAGGGCAACGGAAGGCCGTGCTCATCTCGGTATACGATGACCCATCACTACCAAAGTTCATTCTGCGGCAAGTGAACGAGCGCTATATCAAGCCGTACCATGATGCGCAGACCGCGCTGCTCAGCGATCTCCTCGAACGCGAAGCGCAGTATGCCACCAAGGTGTACCGTTGGCCGATGCCCGTGTATGTGATATGGGGCCGTCACGACGAGTTGATCCCGCTGCAAGTAGGTGTAGGTATCCACCACCGGAACAACCTGCCTGCCGACCACTTGGTGATCATTGAAGAAGCCGGACATGTCGCGAACGTTGAGCAGAAGAAAGAGTTCAACAACCTGCTTGTGCGACTGCTGATCCCACAGTGATCAGCGCTTCAAGTAGCCCTCAATGAGCGCCTTGCGGTCGGTCTTGTGGCTCGTGTTCACTGGGAATGCATCCACGAAGACAATGTCGCCGGGCACCATGTATTCCGGCAGTTCCTTCTTTAGCCGCGCCAGCAATTCGGTACGCACCAGTTGGTTGTCGGAGCCGGGTTGCGCACGCACAAAGCCGATGATGCGCTTCACCGCCTCACCGACTTTCAGCGGTACTGCAATTGCGTCGGCAACCCCTTGCACGGCCAGCATCTGCGCAGTGATATCACCGAGTTCGATGCGGAAGCCGTTGAGCTTCACCTGCTCATCCCGGCGCCCGTTGAAGAACAGGATACCATCATAGAAGTAGCCATAGTCGCCGGTGCGGAATGCGCGCTGTCCATCCACTTCGAAGAACTTCTGGGCATTAAGATCCGGGGCATTGAAGTATCCGATGCTCACATGCGGGCCAATGATCTCGATCTCGCCGGGTTCATCGCGGGTCCCGTCAGGAGTTGTGCGCACATTCCCTTCCGGCTTCGGATAACCCACGGGCATGTCAGGATACTGCGCCAGCACGTCGCGGGTAACGTCGATGAGCGTTGTGGCCACCGTTGCTTCTGTCGGTCCGTACGTGTTGAGTACTCGTGATGTTGGGAAACGATCGAGCAAGCGTTGTGCGGTCATCTTCGGCAGCGCTTCGCCACAGAACAGAAAGCTGTGGAGGCAGGGCAATGTTTCCGCCACGAACGCAGGCTCCGTGAGGTAGAGATATGCGAACGTCGGGGTGCTTACCCACACGCTTCCTCCGTAGTGGGCTATACGCGAAATGAACCGCTGTGAGTCCTTGCACGTTGCCGCATCGTTCAACAGGAGGGTTCCGCCGAGGTGTAGCGCGGTGAACAGTTCATACACGCTCAGGTCGAAACTGAAGGGCGCTTGGTTGATGAAGAACATCGTCCGTGCCGAAGCCGAAATCGTTGGCCATCCATCTGAGGAAAGAACCCGCTGCATCGCGCGTGATCTGCACACCCTTCGGTTCACCGGTGCTGCCACTGGTGAAAATGATGTAACGGATAGGATCTTTCGCGCGAAATGGAATGCTTTCAATGAAGTCGGGCTCGTGCCTTCGTTCCACCAGACCTTCGGCGACGACCAACGGCACATCCAGAACCAATTCTTCCCCAGTGCAGTTGATGACCACCTGGGCTTTGGTCATTGCCAGTATCCGCTTCACGCGTTCCATCGGCACCACGGTGTCGACGGGGATGTATGGATGATCGCTGGCGATGCACGCCAGCATAGCGACCACCATTGACGCCCGCTTGTGGCCATACACTATGATCGGGTGACCTTTGGGCAATGTGAGTGCGGCGAGTATTTCCGAAAGTCGCTCCACTTCTTGCTTCAACTGCGACCATGACAAGTCGCGATCACTTGCCACCAGCGCAAGCTTCTCTTGCGCATGATCAAGGTCCTCGAAGCGGCCGGTTACGATGTCGAAGTGCATGGCTCAGTGCAAGTATGGGAAGCGCCCACTGAAGATGTAGAGCGCGAAGCAACAGAGATTGACCATGATGAATATGGAGATGGCCTTCACGGTCCACTCCGGCATAGTGCCCCAAAGGTTCCACTTGTGTTTGCGGCTCTGGTGCTGGTAGCTGTTGTACACCACCGAATAGAGGCCGAATAGTGCACCGCTGAGAATGTAGTGCGGCTCCAAGCCGTTCCAGAAACCCATGAGCAGGAAGGTGCTGAACAGCGCGATGTTCTGCCGGAGCAAAGGCCACGTGCGCAAGCGTTGCACACCGCTCAGGCTCTTATAGATGGGCCGGAAGAAGTAGTCGCGCAGCCAATCGCCGAGGCTCACGTGCCATCGTTTCCAGAACTCGGGCGGGTTGCTCACCAGCCAGGGCTTGTCGAAGTTGAACGGCAGCGCAATACCCATCATGCGCCCCAAGCCCATGGCCAGCAGCGAATAGCCCGCGAAATCGAAATAGAGGTACACGGTGTACGCATACATGGTGTTGGCCATGTCGACCAATGCGCTGCTGTCGGCCGGTATGTGCGAAAGCCAGAAGCGATCGGCGAGTTCGGCGAGCACGAACTTGTGCAACAACCCGAGCACGAAGAACTCCCAACCCGCCACGAACGAAGCCTTGTTCAACCGCCCCCATCCATCGTCGATATCGCTTTTGAAGCGCTCGTATCGATCGATGGGGCCGACAAGCAGACTCGGCGTGAAGAGCAGGAACGTGATGAACGTTCCGAATGCGAACCGATCGCGCAGGAGGTCGCCATCCAGATACACTTGCAGACAGCGGAAGGTGATATAGCTGAGACCGGCGAACGAAAGGATATCCGTTTCCACATTGAACTTCACCAACACCATGGGCAGCGCGAGCAGGAGGCTGCCGAGCAGCTTGTGCAGGCGTTGCCACTTGAACAAAAGGAGCCAGCAGAAAAGGCACTGGTATGCCGTGAAGAGCAATAGCTGGATCGGCTTCGGATAATAGATGGCCGCAAACCCAACGCTCACCGTCAAGAGCGCCGTGCCAAGTGTCACGCGCTGCCCGACGATGGTTTTCAGGAGGTACAACAGCGCCACCACCAAGGCGAACAGGAAGTAGAACTCTATGGTGGCGAATGGGAGCATTCGCTAGAACTGCTGGTACACGAACTTCACGGCGCTGGCCGCGGCTTCCATCGAAACCTCGAACGGGTTGTGCAGCCACCACAGTCCGATACCAAGGGCCGCATAGATCACCGTCCATTTGGCGGTGCGCCAAGGGTTGATCGCACGCGTCATTGGAAATGGGCCATGATCATGCTGTCCACGCGATACCAACCATAAGCACCGAGATGTGCAGCATCGGTCAACACACCTGGTTCAAAATGCGCAGTGTCCTTTGCCCAGAGATCGAGGTAGGCGAAATCCCGTGATCGCAGTTCCTCCTTGATCCGCTGGATCGTCGGATCGAACGCATCAAGATCGGTGTATACGTACGGGTTCACGGGCTGCACGATGAACACCGGATCCGCGTTCATTGACAACCAAATAGTCCAACAGTGCGAGCGGATCCTGGAACTCACGATTCTCTTCAATAGCGAGCGGCCTGAGCAAGCGGGTATCCCCATTGATGTATGTCGAATAGAAGTCATCGTTGATGAAAACATCGTTGTTGGTGCACGCCGATAGATGAGCATACACAGCATCGGCGTAGAGGCTTTGCCACTCGGGAACATCAACTGTGGCAGTCGAACTGAAGTCGCTCGACATCTGCAGTTGCGGCTTCAACATCATCGTGGGTTGCGCCCTGACCATCAGGTTGCGGGTCATTGGCAGGGCGAACGAATACTTGGCCGTGTTGAGCGTTGAACCACTCTGCACGAGGTACTTCACGATCGGCTCGGCAGTGCTGAGGTCGTTGGCGTGTTGCAACAAATACTGCTGCGCCGGCCGAACGAGCGAGTCACCATTCGCCACCCGATCCGCAAGCCTGTACAACGAAGGCGAGGGATTGTACTCCAAGAAACAAGAGAGTTCCGTGCCTCTCTTTCCAGGCGTACCACCGAACCAGCTCGGCGAGAGCAAGATGGCCAGTTTGGCCTTCGACAAGTCGCCACCTGCAGTGATCAACTGGCTATGGATCGAAAGGCATTGGTTGCCGTCGTGCCCTATGGCCAACAACGGCTGTTTCAGGCGTTTGTTGAAGAAATTCACCGGCTTGGCCGGGTGATCCTCGGTCGCAAGTTCCGATGAGCCGAAGAGCACGATGCTCGAACCATCGGCGAACGTTCCTGCAAGCAGTGAAGAGAGATATGGCTCGGTCCGGTAGTTGTCCAGATACCCTGACAATGGCCGCGAAAGTCGAGTGGGTCTGTTCTGCGCTTTCCGTCTTGGCCGGTGCCGGTAACGATCAACGGAGAAACCATCCACAGCAAAGCACATGCAAGCAATAACGCCAAAGGATGATCCCAATTCCCTTGGGGATCCGACCGGACCGGTGCCGGTGAATCGCTCAAGCCTTCTTCTTTTGAACGTATGCGAGCAAGGTGAGCACGCTTTGGAAGTGCTGCTTATTGATGTCCACGAACGGTATGCTGATGCCGAACGCCCCCTCCAAAGCAACCGCAAGATCCACGGCCCCAACGCTGTCCAAGATGTTCTGGTCGAGCAGTGCGTCGGTTTCGTTGACGCTACGGAAGACCACCGTTTCTACTTCGCGCTTGATGATCTCCTTCATGCCTTCCGTATCCATAGCCAAGTGCTTGCGTGCGAATGTACCAGCAACCCAGGACCGAACGTGCAAGGGAACTACTCTCTGTTAATGGCCTTCTCCCCTTCCGGAAGTTCCAAACGGTCGTTCTCACGGGCAATGTCCGCCATCCTCTTGGTCGGGTCGATCGCTACGCTCAACACTCTCCTCTTCTTGGGTACCGCAACGTTGAAGCTGTACGTAAAATGTGTCCATGTCCAAGGCGCCACGGTTGTGAAGGAATAGGCCTCCGATCCGTTGGCCTTTTCACCCAACATCAGCGATAACGGCACATGCACCATCGCCTTACTGCTATCGTCAAAGAGCACTTCAACATCCACTGGCATCAGTTGGTCACCCAAGCGCTTTAGCGTAACACGCACCGAGTCCTTCGTTCGCTCGATCCCAGAAACAGTATAGTCCAGCGTGCGCGTAGTGTTGATCCATTCATCGAAGTACCAATCAAGTTCGATCCCGCTACGCTTCTCCATCACACGCTTCACGTCGATCGGCTCCGGATGCTTGAAGGCGCATGCATTCCAGAGATCGAGCATTCCTGTGTGCACGGTCTTGTCCCCGATCACCGTGCTGAGCTGGTGCAGGAACATTTCGCCTTTCGTATAGGCGCTCGTGCCGTAAGCATGGTTGGTGAGAAAGTGATCGGCGTGCACGCTCAATGGCTCGTCGTTCCCGCTCTTCACCAGATCGAAGTAGCCCTTGTAGCCATCGAGGTGTGGATCGCCCACCCCACCGAAAAGATGGCGCATGGCCTCGCTGCTCGCATATTCGGTGAAGCCTTCATCCATCCAAGCATACTTGCCTTCGTTGCTCGCTAAAGCACCGTAGTACCAACTGTGAACACTTTCGTGCACGCTGACACCCACCAGACTCCCGAGTCCCCGCTTACCGGTAATTAGCGTCAGCATGGGGTACTCCATGCCACCATCGCCGCCTTGCGCGAAGCTGTATTGCGGCCAAGGGTACTTGCCGAAATGCTCGCTCATGAAAGCAAAGCTCTTTGCCATGTAAGCGGCTAGTTGGTGCCAATTGTTGACGCTCTCGGCACCGGAAGGCTGAAAGAATACGTGCAACAATGGTCCATCCGGCATTTGCAATTGCTCGTGCACGTAATCCGGGTCCGCGCTCCACGCGAAGTCATGGACGTTTTCGGCCACGAAATGCCACGTGAGCTGACCGTTGGCCGCAGCCACCGAATTGTCTTTCACCCCATAACCATGGCCAATCTGCGTAGGGTTCTGCAAAACACCGGTCGCCGCAATGGTGAAGCTGCTGTCCAAGGTGAGTTTCACATCGAAATCGCCCCATACGCCATGGAATTCACGGCCCACATACGGCGTCGCGTGCCAACCATGATGGTCATACTCGGCAAGCTTCGGATACCACTGCGTCATACTATAGCTGATGCCTTCGGCATTGTCTCGCCCACTGCGGCGTATCTGTTTCGGCACTTGTCCGGTGAAGTCGAGGTCGAAAGTTGCTGTGCTTCGCGGGAGGATCGGTGAGCTTAAGAACACCTTCAGCACCGTACCCCTGTGCTCAAGCCTGGTGGGGATCCCTTCTTGCAGCAACGAATTCACCGTCAACCGTCCTTGTTCTTCGGGCTTCAGCTTCAGGATGCGGTCCTGCACACGTGGGTCCGGATCGGCAATGGTCCGGGAGCGCATGTCCATTTCGCTGTTCGGTTGGAAAGCATTGAAGTAGAGATGAAAGAAGACTTCGCGCAGCGTGTCCGGGCTGCTATTGGTATAGACGATCCTGGAGGATCCATCGAACGCGTGGGTGCGGGTATCGGTGATACCTCCATGGTGTATTTCACGTGCTGCTGCCAGCTGTCGCATTGGGCCAAGGCCATCGGCCCAGCAGGAAGGGATAGACAGCAAAGGGCAATGCGGGCCTGGCGGGAGATCAAACTCATGTGTGCACGTTGGACGGCAAATATGACCAACGGGCCAAGTCCCGGGCATTTACCGGGCCGGATAGCACAGAATGGGGTTGCGGGGACTACGACAACAAAGCCTGTCGCAGCGCGAACTCCAATTGGGAGTTGCATTCCTTCAATCTCTCCACATTCTCTTCCTTATCGCGTTCGTTCCGGATATCGTTGAAGGCAGTGCGAACAGCCAACAACACCTGTTCCGGCTCCCACGGCTTACTGATGTAGCGCATTACACCGCCGTTGTTAATCGCGTCGATCACAGCTTGTATATCGCTATACCCGGTCATCAGCATTCGCCGCACACGAGGGAATCGATCCCGAACACACGCCAAGAGCTCGGTACCAATGGTTCCGGGCATTCGTTGATCAGCAACCACCACGTGCACATCGTGCGTGGCCAATAGTTCAAGGGCATCGGGTAGCGAAGTGGCTACGAGCACCTTGAAATCCTTGCGGAATGCAGCCATGAACGCCTGCAAATTGCTCTGCTCATCGTCCACATAGAGCACACAGGGGATCGGGAATTGGGCTTGGAGGTTGACTGGTGTTCCCATGGGTTCTTTCTTACCGGACCAGTACGGGCGATCCTAGTACGGGGTTACGCTATTCATCACAGATTGTTGAAAAATTGTTCATAACTAGGAATACGTTTTTAGCTTTCGCGCCGAAACGGAACTCCCGGCTGCCCTCCGGAATACCGAATGATCAAAACCACCAGTGCCTTAAGAGGTGCGTCCTTGGCCGATAATGGTCAATGGCAGCCGTCTTTTTACCGGCTTTCACGGCCGGATGACCGCAAGCGTGTTGCCGACGTACTGGCGGATCCACGGGTCTTGGTCCATGATACCCTGAGCAGTCAGGTGAAGGAATTGGTGCGTTCGCTGAACCCGTCGGTCAAATTCAGCGCTGAGACACTGGAAAATGCGGCTCAACAGCACCTTGCCTCCACCCCGCTTGAAGAGTATGGAGTTTGGGTGCATTATCCATGGAGCAACCGGTTGGTACACCTCCTCGACGAGTTCGAGTTCGCCTTGGTCCGCACAGACCGGAACCGGAACAAGATCACACGGGAAGAGCAAGCCATTTTGGCGTCAAAACGGATCGGAGTCATTGGGCTGAGCGTAGGGCAGAGCATAGCCCTGACCATGGCCATGGAACGGAGCTTCGGCGAGATCCGGTTGGCTGATTTCGACACGCTTGACCTGAGCAATTTGAACCGCATCCGGAGCGGCGTACACCAACTAGGTGTGAAAAAGGTTGTGAACGTAGCCCGGGAGATCATGGAGATCGACCCCTTCCTGAAAGTGACGCTCTACGAGGATGGCATTACGCGGGACAACATTGATCGCTTCTGCACCGAAGGTGGCAAACTGGACATTCTGGTTGATGAATGTGATAGCGTGGATGTGAAGATCTTCTGCCGGCAAACGGCGAAGGCCCTTGGAATCCCCGTGGTGATGGATACCAGTGATCGTGGTATGATCGATGTGGAGCGCTTCGACTTGGAACCCGATCGGCCGATCCTACATGGGTTGATCGAGCACTTGGACCCGAACGATGCGGCGAAGGCAAAAACAAATGAAGAGAAGTTGCCTTTCTTGGCACCGATCGCAGGTTTGGATTCGCTCAGCCCAAGGATGAAGGCATCCATGATGGATCTGGGAAAGACCATCGTCACTTGGCCCCAACTAGGTAGTGCCGTAGCTTTTGGAGGCGCCATCACTGCTGAGGTGTGCCGGTGGATCCTCTTGGGCCTAGGAGTTCGCTCCGGTCGATGGTATGTCGACCCAGAGGAGATCTTCTCTTTGGACGAAATCCATCGAGCATCAAAGCCGGATACTGTTACCCCGTCACCACTGCCTCTTTCGATTGAGACCATGGTCGCGTTAGCGGGGATGGTTCCCCTGAGCGCAACCGAGCTAGATGATGCCGCGGCGTTGGCGTTGGTTGAGGCTGGCGCAATGGCGCCCTCCGCAGGGAATTCCCAACCGTGGAAGTTCCTTGTTGGTGATGGACGCGTATTGTTGTTCCATGACGTGTCGCGCTCCTTTTCACGTCTGGATACCATAGGCCTTATTGGCGACATTGGGATGGGCGCGTGTATGGAGAATGTGCTAGTGAAGGCCGACGGAATGGGCCTTTCACTGAGTTACTCCATCCTTCCCATCAAGGAGGAACGATCGTTGGTCGCCGTCTTTGAATTGGCGCGGGGTTCAGGAATCAAACCGTCAGCACATCGCTCTTTGGTCGAGCAGATCTCCGTTCGCCATACCAACCGCAAGCCAGGACCTCGAGAGCCCCTGGCCATGCCAGAGAAGGAAGCGTTACAGAACCAACTTGTCGGACTTGCCGGTGTCGACTTGCACTTCGTGGAAGCCCCCCATCAACTCAAGGCGATCGGCCGGTTGTGCGGCAAGGCTGAAATGTTGAGATTGATCAACAAGCACGGGCATAAGGAGTTTTTCGAGGACGAGATCCGTTGGACGCCCGCGAAGGCTAGCAGTACCCGAACTGGGCTTGATGTGCGCACTTTGGAATTGAGTCCATTGGACTACACGGGTTTGAGACTGGCCTCCGATACCCGAGCAATGGCGTTAATCAGACGCTGGAATGCCGGGCAAGGGCTGGAGAAACTGGCTTATGAGAATATTATGGCCTCAGGAGCTGTTGCCGTGATCCATGCAACAGACCTCTCAATTCGCTCAAGACTCCTTACGGGTCGCGCTGCGCAGCGCCTTTGGCTGCAGGCATCAGCCCTCGGACTGTCCGTCCATCCGATGTCAGCCCCGCTATTCTTGTCCCACGAATTCAGTGCCGGATCGTCGGTGGCATTCGATACCGAACAGCGAAGAGTATTGGCCGACATCAGCGATGGGGTCAGCGATCTTTTCGGGAACAACAGCGGATACCCTCTGTTCCTGTGCAGGGTTACTCGGGCAAGCGAAACTGAACACCGCTCACTGCGTCTGCCACTGGAAAATGTGCTTTACCGTAACGTGCAAACCCACGCCCCGATATGGAACTCCTGACTATTCGAGCCTTCAGGGCTGTGGATGAACCATGGAGTTGTGGCGAATTCGCCATCCTTCACGCGAAAGTTCTGAGGGACTTCGGCATTGAGGTCGTTGCCGACAATGGTGGACGATGGCATAGGGACCCGAACATCGTAGTCGTGATAGCCGAGCATCCTGTTTTGGGGATGGTCGGTGGGTGCAGGCTTCATCTTGCGCATCGCTTCATGGATCGCTTGCCGGTTGAAACTTCGATCGGATCACTGGACCCGCGTGTTCGGCAATACGTGGAGAAAAATCTCGACGGTGGAGTGATGGAGATCGGAGGTCTCTGGAATTCGAACGATTTTGCAGGCCGGGGATTGCCTCATTTGTTGGTGATGGTCGGCATATCGTTGTCTAACCAGTTGAACACCACAACAGTTTTCGGGGTTGCCGCTAAGTACACGTTGCGCTATGCGGTAAGACTTGGTCTCCCTGTGGTGGAAGAGGTTGGCAACCTAGGCTGGTTTGATTATCCGAAGCCTGGGTTCTATGGCATCCTTGCCGGTACCACTAATTCGGTGGCATTGAATGAAGCGAGACCTGACCTACGCAGGCGCATTCTGAGTTTGCGGGCAAGACCGAACCAGCGAGCTGTGGAAAATACCGGTGTGGCTGAACTTGATATCCAATACGCTTTGAAGCTCTCTGGGCTATTTGTCGAAACAGCCGCACAAAGAGCCATGCCCGAGTATGCTCTCCGGCATAGTGCATAGTCCCATCAACCTAGGGTGAACTTCAGGGGCTTCTTTCGCGTATGAGGCGCCGATGTTGCGCACCCTTACTTCTTTACTACTTGGTTTCCTGCTGTTCCAACAGGCTCTAATGAGCCAAGAAACCTATGTGATCACGGATGGGTCTGAAATGAGACCCGTCGGAAAATTCATAGGGGCTACTGAGGATAGTTCCAGAAACCTTTCGATCAAGGATGTCATTGCGCATCCCGGATTCAGAATGGTGGAGAGCCAAGTACCCAACTTCGGATTGACCTCGGCCGCCATTTGGTCTCGAGTGCGACTCCAGAACAACTCCTCCAGCAGTGAGTTGATAGCGTCAATACCACACCCTGAGATCGAGCGGATCGATGCGTACTTGGTCATTTCAGGATCAGTGGTTCGAAAGGTCTCATTGGGACAAGCAGTACCAGAAAAAGTCAATGCGATCGTGGACTTGGACCACGTATTCCGCTTCGATGTCCCGATCGGCAGCCTAGCTGACCTATACATACGCCTCGAAAGCAACAAGCAGTTGCAACTGCCGCTTGCCATAGGCACGGTGCGCGCGTATTCCGATCAGCGATCAGTTCGCAATTCGATCCTCGGGTTGTATATGGGCGTAATGGCTGTGCTCCTGCTGTACAACCTGTTCATTTTTCTGAGTATTCGAGATCGCAGCTACGGGACGTACGTATTGTATCTGACTCTCGTAGCATTCACACAGGCCACTTTCCTAGGATTGAGCCAATACTATTTGTGGCCGAACAATCACTGGTTGGCCGTGAATGCGTCGATGGTGTTCACGGTCCTGACCGCCATTGCCGCCAACGAGTTCATGAATTCCTTCATTCGAGTACCGGAGAGTCTACCAAAGATTCACCGGTTGAAGTACTTGTTCTACGGAGTGATAGTTGTCGGATTGGTCGCACGACTAACCTACTGGCCTCTCGAGGGATACAACCTTCTACAGATGGCCGTTGGGCCCTTGGCTCTTTACCAGCTTATTGTTTCTGCAGTTATGGTGCGTCGAGGTTCACGCACGGGCGTCTACTTCCTGATAGCATGGACCGTATTCCTGATCGGTATCGTTGTGTTCATACTCAAGGACTTCAATATTCTTCCGTACAACGACCTCACGAAATACACCATGCCCTTGGGCTCAGCCATCGAAGGCGTTCTCCTCTCCTTCGGTCTCGCGGACCGCATTAACGTGCTGAGGCGAGAGAAAGAACGCTCTCAAGCAGAGGCCTTGGCGGCGTTGCAGGAGAACGAACGCATCATCCGCGATCAGAACGCGATACTGGAACAGAAGGTGACAGAACGCACCCACGAACTGGTGGAGGCCAACGAGGAGATCAAGCGTACCCAAGTTCAACTCGTGAACGCCGAAAAAATGGCGGGCCTCGGTCAGCTGACCGCCGGCATAGCCCACGAGATCAACAACCCGATCAATTTCATCATCAGCAACATCCCCCCGCTTCGCCGGAACCTGAAGGACATGGTGGAGGTCGTAGGTGACTTCCGCGCAACAAAGGGTGTTGAGGCCGACATGAAGTCGATCCACGAAAAGTGCGACCAACTGGGTCTGGACGAGTCGATCGCGGAACTGGATGGCATGATCGCCAGCATTGACGAAGGAGCGCGCCGCACAGCGGAGATCGTGCAGGGCCTGCGCAACTTCAGCCGACTGGATGAGGACGCCGTGAAGAAGGCGGATATAAATGAAGGCATCCGGTCCACCATCGGCCTGCTGAGCCCACAAGTAAAGGGGCATGCTGTCTTCAATGCTGCACTGGCCGATCTCCCAATGGCCGACTGTCACCCAGGGAAATTGAACCAAGCCGTGATGAACCTACTGACGAATGCAGCCCAAGCGATCCGCGCGAGACATGGCGATGGCGGCGAAGGCGTTGTAAGCATCCGCAGTTGGCACGAGGACGGAATGATCACGATCGCCGTTCAGGACAATGGCTGCGGCATGGATGAAACGACCAAGGCGAGGATCTTCGAACCGTTCTTCACCACCAAAGGAGTTGGGGAAGGAACGGGGCTAGGTCTCTCCATAACCTACAGCATCGTGCAGAAGCATAATGGCCGAATTGCCGTTGAGAGCGTGCCGGGCAGTGGTTCCGAATTCAGGATCACCATACCGGTGATCCAGCAACAGCATGAGATCGCATTGCGCGCATGATGAACCCGATCGAACGCATAACTGTCCTTTATGTGGACGATGAGGCCGGAAACCTGACCGGTTTCAAGAGTAATTTCCGTCGGGAATTCAACGTATTGACCGCCACTAGTGGTACGGAAGGTCTGGAACTACTGGCAGCACAAGAGGTACATGTGGTGATCAGCGACCAGCGTATGCCCGGGATGGAAGGTGCTGACTTCCTCGCGATCGTGAAGGACCGCCACCCGCAGGTGGTGCGCATGCTGATGACGGCCTACGCCGATGTTCAGGCCGTTATCGACGCGGTGAACAAGGGCAAGATCTTCGGATACACCACCAAGCCGTACGACCCTGCCGACCTCCGCATCAAGATCGAACAAGCCGCCGAGCTGGCCATGGCGCGCAAGGAGCGCGATCGCACAAGCGCATTGTACCGAGCGAACTTCGAGGAGGCCGGGGATCCGATGATGATCGTGGATGAACACGCGGTCATTCAACAAGCGAACGCCGCAGCCGGTCGCCTTCTCGGAAAAGAGATCAACGCACTGGCGGGAACCGATCTCGGGGCAATGCTGGAAAGCGCCCCCGGCCCGGTCGCTCAGTTGGGGCAGCATTTGAACGGGCAGGGAACGACGAGTTTTGGCATAAGCGTACGCACCGCGCAGGGAACCCTAGCGGATTGCTTGATGACAGCCTCACGGATCGGGGTCGGCCCGCAAGGCGTTGATCGCCTCCAGATCGTTTTCAAGGACATAACAGACCGCAAGCAGGAGGAATTGCGATTACGCAAACTGAACGATGACTTGGACAAACGTGTGGCCATACGCACCCGACAACTGCGTGAAGCGATAGATGATCTGGCTTCCTTCAGCTACACGGTTGCCCATGACCTGCGCAGCCCGTTGAAGAATATCAAGGCCATGACAAAAATGCTTGATGGCACTGGCGAGCAGACCGATCTGGCCACGCGCATTGAGGCCGGAACAACACGCATGCTCGACTTGGTGGACGACCTGCTGCGCTTCGCCCTAACGAACAAATCCCAAATCAACAGGGTACCGCAAGAACTCCGGACGATCGTGCAAGAAGTCGTTCAGAGCAACGTACCCGAGGATAAACGTGGGCTGATCACGATCGATATACCCGATGGGCTGAATGCCCCGGTCGACAAAGCCATGCTGAAGGTGCTATTCGTGAACCTTATCGGGAATGCCTTGAAGTTCTCCAGAGACCGGGAAGATCAACGCATCCTGATCGGATACGAGCGCGAAATGGAGGCCCACCATCTGTGGGTGGCGGATAATGGTGTCGGCTTCGACATGTCCAGCGGTATCGATGTATTCGGCGCGTTCAAGCGCCTTCACCGTGCCGACAAGTTCGAAGGAAGCGGTATAGGACTGAGCATTGTGCAACGCATCGTGAAGAAACACGGTGGCGAAGCCTGGGCCGAGAGTGCGCCTGACAAAGGATGCACGATCCATTTCCGCATTCCCTCCGAGGTCCCGAAGACAACGCGCTCCCCTTTGAGGAGCGCGCATAACAGATGTAACCCTTTACCGGTTGATCTCGTTCACAGCCCCAGTACGGATCCCCTCAACCCACACTACATGAAGAACCACCTCCTCCGCATTCTTGCCCCGCTCGCCGCGTTGACTTTGGTCAACTGCGTAACAGCGCAGATCATAGGCGGCAAGATAGTCGACCGCAGGGACCAAGCCGAAGGCTGGTACCTACCTGTTCACGGCAAGGTGATGGCCAACGGCGAAAAGGCACAGGATGTATCCATCCGGCTATACAAGGACAACGAACTCATAGGCGATGTGCCTGTTGGACGGGACGGGTCCTTCATCGCTGAACTGGATATTGACCACGCCTACACCCTGTTGATCGTGAAACCGGGGTTCCAGAACGAAATGCTTTTGGTGGATACCGCCCTGCCGGAGGGTATGGTGGAGTACCCGGCTTATGACTGTACCATCAGCATGGAACCCGAAGGCACGTACTCCGACAAAGAGGAAGGATTCTACTTGGACTTTCCCGCTGCGGTGGTGCGCTACAATGCCGAGATGGGTGGATTCTATCATAGCGAACACTATCTCGACCACATCAAGACCAAGCTCTCGGGTTACGCACAGGCATCCTTCTGACCAGCTTCTCCCGCGCCTACAAAAACAACAAACCAGGCCAGAGATATACGGGGCGTTCGCCGCAAGGCGAGCGCCTTCGTCTTTTAGTGCTGATCGTAGTCGATAGTAACGTTTGCGCTGCGCGGATGGGTCTGGCACGTAAGCACATAACCATCGGCCACCTCTCCGTCCGTAAGGGCATAGTTCATGTCCATCTCCACCTGCCCCTCGATCACCCGGGCCTTGCAGGTGCAACACACGGCTCCCTTGCACGCGAACGGCACGTCCAACCCGGCATCGAGCGCTACATCCAGCACTGCATCGCCGTTCGCGGGCACTTGCAGGATGTGCTCCCGTCCATCCATGATCACCTTCACGGTTGCGGTGCCTGCGAAGTCGCCCGTACTCTGGGATGGCGCCTCCTTCTTTATTTCAGTAGCCACTGGTGTACTGAAAAGTTCGACATGAATATGCGACTTGGCAACGCCCATGTTCTCCAACGCCTCGCTCACGTTCACCATCATCTGCTCCGGTCCGCAGATGAAGAACTCCTTGTGGAGCGCATCGGTGATGAACCGGCCCAATAACTCCTTGGCCTTGGTCGCGGTGATGCGGCCGTTGAACAGTGCATCCTCGTCCACACCCTTGCTGAGGATATGGTGCACATCGAGCCGATCGGGCCAGTGGTTCTTGAACTCCTTCAGCTTCTCGCGGAAGATGATGCGGTCGTTCTCGGAATTCCCGTAGAACAAGGTGAACCGGCTCTTGGGCTCGGTGCGCAATGCGGTTACAAGGATGCTGAGGATGGTGTGATACCGCTACCTGCAGCAAATGCCACATAGTGCCGCTCCTGCGAGGCATCCAAATGGGTGAAGAAATTGCCCATGGGCGTCATCACTTCCAGCGGGGCACCGGGCTTCAGGCGCTCCACCAACTGCGTGCTTGCCCGGCCCTTGTCCACTTTCTTCACGGCGATGCAGATGTGGTCCTTGTCCAGTGGACTGCTGCAGATGCTGTAGCTACGTCGCAGCTCTTCGCCATTCACGTGCAACTTCAGAGTGAGGTACTGACCGTGCGTAAAGGAGAAATCCGTGCGGAGAGCCTCGGGCACCTTGAAGTCCACCACAATACAATCGCTGGTTTCCTTCGATACGTTCGCTACTTGCAGGGTATGGAATCGGGCCATGCGCTGAACCATTTTCGGGGCGACGAAAGTAGCCGACGCCCCGCCATGACTGCCATTGCTTTCAATGACGACCATCATCAAGGCCCATAGCAAGGCCGCTATCTTCGCCGCACACCGAAACAAGCCGCGCTCGCATGACGGACCTGACCATTCTCGAGGAACGCTTCCAAGCCAAGATCGACGCCGAACTGAAGATCGAGCCGAAGGACTGGATGCCTGAGAAGTACCGCAAAAACCTCATCCGCCAGATCAGCCAACACGCGCACAGTGAGGTGGTGGGCATGTTGCCTGAAGGGAATTGGATCACGCGCGCCCCCAGCCTGCGGCGCAAGGCCATTTTGCTTGCCAAGGTGCAGGACGAGGCCGGCCATGGTCTCTACCTATACAGCGCTGCGGAAACATTGGGTACCAGTCGCGAACAGACGATCGACGACCTCTTGAGTGGCAAAGCCAAGTACAGCAGCATCTTCAACTATCCCACGCTTACATGGGCCGATATCGGCGCAGTAGGCTGGTTGGTGGATGGTGCTGCGATCATGAACCAAGTGATGCTGTGCCGCACCAGTTACGGGCCTTACGCGCGTGCCATGGTGCGCATCTGCAAGGAGGAAAGCTTCCACCAGCGTCAGGGCTACGAGATAATGGCCGTGTTGGCCAATGGCACACCGGAACAGAAGGAAATGGCGCAGGACGCCCTGAATCGTTGGTGGTGGCCAAGCCTCATGATGTTCGGCCCGACCGACGCGAACAGCCCGCACAGTGCCGAGAGCATGAAGTGGAAGATCAAGCGCCAGAGCAACGATGAACTCAGGCAGATCTTCATTGACCGGACGGTGCAGCAGGCCGAGGTGATCGGACTATCGGTTCCCGACCCGGCGCTGAAATGGAATGAAGCGACCCAACACTACGATTGGGGAACGATCGACTGGAGCGAGTTCAACAATGTGGTCGCGGGAAATGGCCCTTGCAACAAGGAACGCATGGTGGCCCGCAACAAAGCCCACGACGAAGGCGCATGGGTGCGGGAAGCAGCACTTGCCTACGCAGCGAAGAAGTTGAAACGGAAAGCCGCCTGAACAACACATGAGCAACAACCCGAACAACTGGCCTCTCTGGGAGATCTTCATCCAGAGCAAACGTGGCCTAGAGCACAAACATGTTGGCAGCCTGCATGCGGCCGACCCGCAGATGGCGATAGAGAACGCCCGCGATGTTTACACCCGACGCCAGGAAGGTCAGAGCATCTGGGTCGTACCCGCCGGTGCGATCAGCTCCAGCCAACCCGAAGATGCGGCCATGCTCTTCGACCCAGCGGACGACAAGACCTACCGGCACCCGACCTTTTACACGATGCCTGAAGGGGCCAAATACATCTAGTGAATGGTGAATGGGGCGTGGTGATGGCAGCATGCCTCCACCGTTCGCCATTCGCCAACTCCCATTCACCAATGAGCCAACAAGAAGCCCTTTTCACGTACTGCTTGCGGCAGGCGGATGACCTGCTGATCCTGAGCCATCGCCTCAGCGAATGGTGCGGCCATGGACCCGTATTGGAGGAAGACATCGCCCTTACCAACCGCGCGCTCGACCACATTGGCGAGGCCCGTAACCTGCTCACGTACGCCGGACAAGTCGAGGGCAAAGGACGCACGGAGGACGACCTCGCATTCCTGCGCGCCGAGCGCCAGTTCGTGAACACGAAACTGGTGGAGCAGCCCAATGGCGATTATGCCTTCACCATCGCGCGCAGTTTTCTCTTCGATGCCTACCACCTGCCATTGGCCGAAGCGCTGACCAAGAGTTCCGACGCACAGTTGGCCGCCATCGCTGGCAAAGCGGTGAAAGAAGCGCAGTACCACCTCCGGCACAGCAGCGATTGGTTGAAACGCTTTGGAGATGGCACCGAGGAAAGTCATCGCCGTGCGCAAGCGGCACTGGACGGGTTGTGGACCTTCACCGGTGAGCTTTTCGTGCAAGACGACCTGCATCAAGGCTTGGTCAAAGCGGGAGTTGCTCCTGACCTGATCGCCATCAAAGCTTCGTTCGATGAAACCGTCGACAATGTGCTGGCCGAAGCCACGTTGAAACGCCCTGTTGATGGCTTTATGGCTTCCGGCGGACGCCAAGGAAAGCACGGCGAGAACATGGGCTTCATCTTGGCCGAAATACAATACCTGCAGCGCGCCTACCCGGGCGCA
Source organism: Flavobacteriales bacterium (assembly GCA_016703005.1). Lineage (GTDB taxonomy): Bacteria > Bacteroidota > Bacteroidia > Flavobacteriales_F > PHOS-HE28 > PHOS-HE28. The sequence continues at coordinate 430,346 of JADJCX010000033.1, read as the reverse complement.
AAATGGTGATGGTCACAAGCGCGATCACCGAAGCGCGCGTTCGGGAACTACTACAGAACGTGAAGGACCCCGAGGTCCCTGCCATCAGCGTGTTGGAATTGGGTGTTGTGCGCGCTGTGGAAGTCAAGAACGACAGCGTGCTCGTGACCATCACACCCACCTACACCGGCTGCCCGGCCATGGACGTGATGAAGCAGGACATTGAAAAGGAACTGCACGACGCGGGCATCGCCGATGTGCGCGTGCAACAGGTCCTCTCCCCTGCCTGGACAACCGATTGGATCACGACAGAAGGCAAGGCCAAACTGAAGGCGTACGGCATTGCTCCACCGGAGCACACCGCCGACATCCGCGCATTGAAAGGCGAGTTACCTGTTGTCGAGTGCCCGCACTGTGGCAGCAAGAACACCGGAATGATCTCGCTCTTCGGTAGTACGGCCTGCAAGGCGCTTTGGAAGTGCAACGCGTGCTTGGAACCGTTCGATCAGTTCAAGTGTTTGTGATGGGCAAGTTGCGCTGGCAAGGATCAGATGCCGCTCACCGTTTCGTCAACATCAAACGAATGATCGGATTGGGTCTATTGCTTGCCATTGGACCTTGCGCAAAAGGGCAGGACAATGACAGCACTGCATTCTCTGGGATGAAATGGCCGTATTGGTGGACTGCGAAATATCCAAGTGAAGCCGAGCGCGCTGGACTTGAAGGCACTGTGGTTCTGAATGTCACTTTGGATACTCTTTGCCAGATCCAAGACAAGCGGATCGTGGAGGACATCGGCATGGGATGCGGCGAAGCGGCACTTGAATCCATCGACGGCAAGTTTGAGTTGGCGTTGATGCAGAGCAACAAGTTCAAATGCGTTACGGGATCCCATCCGGTGCTCGTTCACTTCAAGCTCGAAGAGTAAGCTCGCGTGCGATCTTCGCCCCATGTCCTACTCCAAAATTCTCTTTTCCGTCGCCGAAGGCGTCGCAACCATCACGCTAAACCGGCCCGACAAGCTCAACAGCTTCGACCGGGAGATGTCGTTGGAAGTGATCGATGCGCTGGACAAGGCGAAGGATGATGCAAGCGTTCGCGCAGTGCTTCTGACCGGCGAAGGCCGGGCATTCTCTGCAGGCCAGGACCTTGCAGAAGCCATAGCGCCCGGAACCAAGATCGAGGACATCCTTACCACGCAGTACAACCCCATCGTGCGGCGCATCCGCAACCTGCCCAAGCCGGTGATCGCTGCGGTGAACGGCGTGGCCGCCGGTGCCGGGGCGAACATCGCCTACGCCTGCGACCTGACACTGGCCGCCGAGAGCGCCAACTTCATCCAGAGCTTCATCAACATCGGTTTGATCCCGGACAGTGGCGGCACCTCCACCTTGCCGCGACTTGTCGGCATGCAGCGGGCATTCGGGCAAATGATCCTCGCACCGAAGGTGAGCGCCAAAGAAGCCGAAGCCATGGGCATGATCTGGAAAGCCGTGCCCGATGCCGACCTGATGAACGAGGCCATGGCCCTTGCCAAGAAGCTGGCCACCATGCCCACCAAGGCGATCGCCCTTACCAAGCAGGCGCTGAACCGAAGCACCACGAACGCCATCGACGCGCAGTTGGATGTGGAGAACGAACTACAGACCATTGCCGGTGCCAGCTACGACTACACCGAAGGCGTGAAAGCGTTCTTGGAGAAGAGGAAGCCGGAGTACAAAGGCGTGATCGGCGCCCGCTCATCTTCGCCACCGTGCTGCCGCGTGCTGCAATCCGGGGGACGAGAGTCAATGGACTGGGTCGGCGGGTTGTCGAGTCGACTGCCGCGCCCGCATTTTCGTGAACCTGCCGACCTTCGCGGCATTGCCAGACACAGTGGACCACGCGTCGTTTCGGGCCTTCTACGAAGGCGGCGCCGCCCCGGGGCTCGTCGCTCGCGTTTCCGCCCCCGCCCCGGCCCCGCGACGCCGGACATTCCGTTGTGCTCTTGGATACGCGCAAAGAAGCGGTGGACAAGGCCATGATCGGCCTTGTTAAGACCATGGACAAGCTGGTGGAGAAGGGCAAGCTGACGGCTGATGCAGCCAAGGCACTGTTGGGCCGCATCGCACCAGCCCACGACTTGAAGCAATTGGCCGGTTGCGGTCTGGTGATCGAAGCGATCATCGAAGACCTCGGCATCAAGAAGAAGCTCTTCGCGGATCTGGAAGCATTGGTCAGTGCTGATGCTGTGCTTGCATGCCGTTGGTCGAGGTGGTGCCGGGCCTAGCGAGCGATGTAGAGCTCGCAGCTCGCAGCTCGCAGCTCATGGCTCTGTGGAACAAAACCCCGGTGATCTGCAAAGACACTCCCGGCTTCATCGTGAACCGCGTTGCACGGCCGTTCTACGGCGAATCCATCCGCATCTTCGAAGAGGGCATCGCCGATATGCCAACGATCGATCACGCCATGAAAACCGTTGGTGGTTTCAAGATGGGTCCGTTCGAATTAATGGACCTCATCGGCAACGACATCAACTTCACCGTGACGAAGACCGTTTGGGAGGCCTTCTTCTATGACCCGCGCTACAAACCGAGCTTCACGCAGCAACGGCAAGTGGAAGCCAGGTTGGCTCGGGCGAAAGACCGGTCGCGGCTACTACGCCTATACGGATGGCGCCACACAACCCACACCATCGGGCAACGCACTGCTGCACGCGGACATCTGCTGGCGGGTGCTCGTGATGCTCATCAATGAAGCCGCTGAAGCCCTGCATATGGGCATTGCCTCACGGGAGGACATCGACCTGGCCATGACAAAAGGCGTCAACTACCCAAAAGGCTTACTGAAATGGGCCGATGAAAAGGGTTTGGCCAATTGCCTTTCCACGCTGGAGCGACTTCAGGCCGAATACGGCGATGACCGCTACCGCCCCAGCCCGTTATTGCGGCGAATGGTGCGTGAGGGCAAGACGTTCTACTGAGCGCGATGCGACGTAAAGTCCAGCGGCTGCCAAGAAATATTTTCCATGGAAGTTTTCCTTGGCTTTCTTTGCGCCCCGAAACCGAACGACCAAAATCATCATGAAACTTCAAGTTGCAATGGCCGCCAGCATGGCCGCCCTTTTCATGGCCGCCTGTGGCCCTACCCCGGAAGAACAAGCTGCCGCCCGCGAGAAAGCCGTGGCTGACAGCCTCGAAGCTGCCGCCAGCAAGGAAATGACCTACACCTTGGACGGTGCCGCCAGCAAGTTGAACTGGACCGGTACCATGGCCGGCATCAAGAGCCACACGGGCGACCTGAAGTTCACCGAAGGCACCATTATGACGAAAGGACCAACGCTTACCGGCGGCAGCTTCACGTCGATATGAAGAGCTACGTGATGACGGATACCAACTACGCTCCCGATGGTGCAGCGCAAGGAACCCGTGCCAACCTCATGGGCCACCTGATGAGCCCTGACTTCTTTGCAGTTGACAGCTCCCCCACCTCAACGCTGAAGATCACCGCAGTTACCGGCAACACAGCAACTGCTGACCTTACCGTTCGCGGTAAGACGAATAGCGAAACGATCACCGATATCGTGGTAACCCCGAATGCTGATGGCACCGTAAGCGCGAGCGGCAAGCTCGCCTTCGATCGCCAGAAGTACGGCGTGTCGTGGGACAGTGGCAGCAAGGATGCCGTGCTGAACAACAACATCGAACTGAACGTGCAACTGGTTGGCAAAGCCGCTCAGTAACACGCTTTGGTGAAAGCAAGAAAGCCCCGAAAGTCGGGGCTTTTTTGCTTTCAGACTATCAGTGGTCTACTTGCGCATGGCACTGGCAAGCCAAGCATTGAAGGGGCACATGGCCAGGTAATGGTCCATGAGCACATCCATCAGCTTCGCGTCGCTGACCAATTTCGAAGGCAGTTCGGCACCCACGTAGAACTGTTTATTCGCGATCAACGGCTCCTTGGCCGCAGCAGCCTTGAAGTCTGGTGGCAGCACTTTGTTGGCGTCGCCCTTCACGCCGTCGAAGAGCGCCGTGAACGCCTTGTTCTCAATGGTCTTGCGGAAGCCCTTGCCATCCCGCATGATAGCCGTGCGGATCTTTTCCAACTGGTCCTTTTCCGGCTGGTAGGCGCCGCCGTAGAATTTCACCGCCTCGGGCCCTAGCGCGAAGTAGATGCCCGGTGTTGCGTGGTCCTTTCGACCCGCAGGGGATATGATGGCCGAGGTCTCCAGCTTGTAAGGCGTCTTGTCCTTGCTGAAGCGGATGTCCTTGTTGATGCGGAAGATGGCCTCCTTCGGCTCGATCTTGATGGTCTTGTCGTGCTTGGCTATGCGCTTGATCGCCTCGGCGGTGAAGTCCTCGAACGGCTTCTTCACTACCGTCTCGTAGCGTTTGCGGTTCGCATCGAACCACTCTTTGTTGTTGTTCTTCGCCAAGTCCTTGAAGAACCGGTTGAAATCGTCGCTGAACCACGCCATGTTGTTTTCTTTGGATGCTTGTCGAAAGGTGCCATGAAAAAGGCTTCCCCCGGAAAACCGCTCGAACTTTTCGGCCCTATGCATGTGGGGGTGCTGAAGAGTCCCATTGGCAAGGTGTACGTCGAGAGCGATGGTGAGAGGGTCGTACGCGTTTCCTTCACACATTTGGGGCAAGGCAAACGGGGAAAGCAACCCAAAGTCCTGAAGGAAGCGATGCTGCAACTGGATGGCTACTTCAAGGGCCGTCGTAAAAAGTTCGACTTACCGCTCTATCAGGTTGGAAGCGAATACAGGAAGAAGGTGTGGCATCGGCTTTCGAGCATCGCCTATGGCAAAGCACTCACCTATGAGCAGTTGTCTGAGAACGTCGGCGGCAATGCCCGCTCGGCTGGGACAGCTTGCGGGGATAACCCGCTATTGATCCTGGTACCATGCCATCGTGTGTTGGGCAAGAGCGGATTGCTGACCGGCTACGCCGGTGAATTGTGGCGCAAGAAGTGGCTGTTGCAGCACGAAGGCGTCATCGAGAAGGATCTCTTTGATGAAGCCTGAAGCAGATGGAAGACCGAACCCTTGCCCAACGTGTTGTCGCGCGCATGTACGACAACGATCCTTTCAGCATTTGGCTTGGGATCGACCGCGTTGAAGTGGGCATCGGCCGATGTGTTCTCCGAATGCAGGTTACCAAGGACATGCTGAACGGATTCGCCATCGCCCATGGCGGTATCACCTACTCATTGGCCGATAGCTGCCTTGCGTTCGCCTCCAACAGTCACGGTATCCAAGCTGTCAGCGTTGAAACCTCCATTTCACATACGCGTCCGGTGAAAGAAGGAGACCACCTGACCGCCACCGCCACTGAGTTGGAGCGGAGCAAGCGCTTTGGTCGGTACGACGTGCGCGTGGCAGACCAAGACAACAAGACCGTTGCCTTATTCCGTGGCACCGTATTCCGCACGGGGAAACCGTGGTTCCCCGAATTGACCCCATCCGAAGAATGATCGCAGCATACATCGTAGACGCTATCCGTACCCCGATCGGCAGTTTTGCGGGCACCCTGTCCGCCGTTCGTGCAGATGACCTGGCTGCTCACGTCCTGAGGGAGTTGATGTCGCGCAGCCCGACTCTGGACCCCACGGCGATCGACGATGTGATACTTGGGTGCGCCAACCAAGCGGGTGAGGACAATCGCAACGTGGCGCGCATGTCACTCCTTTTGGCCGGACTCCCCGTCACTGTCCCCGCCGAAACCGTTAACCGGCTGTGTGCAAGTGGAATGGGAGCCGCGGTAAGCGCCGGTAGAGCAATTACTGCCGGGCATGGCGACGTCCTGATTGCGGGCGGGGTCGAGAATATGACCCGTGGACCTTGGGTGATGAGCAAAACCAGCACGCCTTATGGTCGTGATGCCCAGTTGTTTGACAGCAGCTTCGGCTGGCGTTTCATCAACCCGGCAATGAAAGAGAAGTATGGCGTGGATGCCATGGGCGAAACGGCCGAGAACCTGATGGAGGCCAATGCTATCAGCCGTGAAGACCAGGACCGCTTTGCGCTTTGGAGCCAGCAGAAAGCGGCCACTGCGCAAGCCAATGGCCGGTTGGCCCAGGAGATCATAGCGGTTCCTATTCCCCAGCGCAAGGGCGACCCGGTACTCTTCGGCAACGACGAGTTCGTAAAGGCCAAAACCACGCTGGAAGGACTTGCTGGATTGAAACCGGCCTTTCGGAAGAACGGTACTGTAACAGCAGGCAACAGTAGCGGCCTTAACGACGGCGCTGCCGCCGTGCTGGTAGCCAGCGAAGCCGGAATGAAGCAGCACGGTCTGAAGCCCTTGGCCCGGATAGTCAACAGTGCGGTAGTCGGAGTTGAGCCCCGCATCATGGGCATCGGTCCTGTTAATGCGGTTAAGCTGGCGCTGAAGCGTGCTGGCCTAGGCTTAGGCGATATGGACATCATCGAGATCAACGAGGCCTTTGCTGCCCAAGCGCTCAGTTGTACGCGAAGCTTGGGCATTGCCGACAACGACCCACGCTTGAACCCGAACGGTGGAGCCATCGCACTGGGCCACCCCTTGGGAATGAGCGGGGCCCGCCTTCTTCAAACTGCAGAGTTGGAATTGAACGCCACGGGCAAGCGTTACGCCCTTTGCGCGATGTGTATTGGTGTGGGCCAGGGCTATGCGACCATCCTGGAACGGGCTTGACCGTCGGTGAGCCCTGCCCAACCGGTTGATATCGGGTTGAATTGGGCCGTGATCCGCTTGTAGTGGTGCATAGTTTCGCCCTCTCACTATCCCACTACCCCATGGTCGTAACCGAGCAGATCAATCAGTACATCGCGGAACAGGACGAGTGGAAACGACGCCTGTTGGTGCGCCTACGGCAGTTGATCCTCTACCGATGACAGATGGAGAGAGAGCTGGAAATGGGACAAACCCCCATTTCGACCATGCCGGATTGATGATCGGCATGTGCGCCTTCCAGGAGCATGTATCCATTTGGTTCCATAAGGGTGCGCTCATCAAGGATCCCAAGAAGCTATTTGAAGCCTTGGACAAGGGCGAGGACAAGGGAATGCGCGCGTACAAACTGTTCGAAGGCGATGCCGTGAGCGAACCGGCTTTTATCGACTTGGTAAAGCAGGCTGTTGCGCTGAACGCAAAGGGCACCAAACTCGCGGATGCCAAACCATCGCGTAAAGCGCTGGAAGTGCCGGAAGAACTGTTGGATGTCCTCCAGCGCGATGAGCAGGCATGGCAACATTGGGAGAAATTCTCCTACACCCACAAAAAAGAATACGCCGAGTGGGTAACGGATGCCAAGCAGGATGAAACCAAAAAGCGCCGCATTGCGCAAGCCTTGGAAATGATCCGCGAGGGCCAAGGCAAGGAAGACAAGTACAAGAAGTAGCAGTACCCGGTAGGCGCCAACGTTGGGCGGTGATCACACCACCGACACCTCCCGTTCCACGGTCCACTACAAACAAGCCCCGTCCACCACTGGTGAACGGGGCTTCTATCCTTGGGAATGTCTTACTCAGCAGCAGCCTCTTTGGGGGCTTCGTCCTTCGTAGCGATGTGCTTGGCAAAACGCTTCTTGAACTTGTCCACACGGCCTGCCGTGTCCACCAACATCATTTTGCCGGTGTAGAACGGGTGGCTGGTGTGACTGATATCGATCTTCACGAGCGGGTACTCGTTGCCATCGGTGAATTTGATGGTGTCCTTGGTAGCGGTGCAGCTTTTGGCCAAGAACATGGTGTCGTTGCTCATGTCCTTGAACACTACAAGGCGGAAATTCTCAGGGTGGATACCGGGCTTCATGGTCTTCGTTGTTTTCGTTGTCGCCGCCACCCCGAACTCGTCGGGGATGTCTGCGAACGGGCGGCAAATGTATCCGGATAAGCGGAACGGGCAATACGATCGGTTGAACGTGCTGCGACAACCCCGCCAGCCACTTGCGAAAGTCGCGTCGCAGACGCGATCCCCGTACGAGCGCGTTACAAACGCACCCGGGCTTGGTCCATCCGATCTCCTTACCGTCGGGCTTGGGTTTTCGTCGGTTCGAGCCCCAAAAGCAATGATCGGGGCTTAAGCTGCGTCTTAAGCCGCGCAACGGCCATCTTTGCCCGCCTTGAAAACCGCCCGGTTCCTCATACTTCTTTTCGTCGTGGTCCTGCTGGCACTACCTGCCTGCCGCAAGGATGCCCAATTCACCGAAGACCGCGTTGAACTGGTGTTCAGCCAAGACACCATCCTGTACGATACCATCTTCACGACTGTCGGCTCTATAACGAAACGGTTCACGGCGCGCAACCCGAACGACAATGCCGTGCGCGTGGATATCGCGCTTCAAGGCGGCAGCCACTCCCCTTTCAGGATCAATGTGGACGGCGCTTCTGGCCTGAGCTTCACCGACGTTGAGATCCTCGGCGGCGACAGCATCTACATCTTCGTGGAAGCCACGCTCGATGCCAACAACGCCAACAATCCATTTATCATCGAGGATCATATTCTCTTCAATACCAACGGCGCCGAGCAGGATGTGCTGCTACTGGCCTGGGGGGAGGCCTTGGGCAGCACAAGCGAGCCTATCATCTTCCAAGGCGACCGGTTGGAAAGCCTTTATGACAATCTGCCCGGGCAATGGGATCGGATCTGGATCAACGAAGGCGACTTTGCCAACGAGGACAACAGGTTCGAGAACGTCGTGATCCGCAACAGCCTCATCGGCATCCAGTGCGAAACGTGGCCGCTATCCGTGAACGAGCCCACCACAATCAACAAACTCGTGCTGAACAATGTGAAGATCCTGAACTGCTCCGCTGCCGGGATCCTCAGCCGCAACTACCGCATCACGGCCAACAACCTGCTCGTAGGCGATGCCGGCCAATACAGCGTGGCGCTTACCGGAGGGGGACAGTATGAGTTGAACCACCTGACCGTTGGCAACTTCTGGGATTGGGAGATCCGCAATACGCCAGCGTTCATTGTCACCAATTATTTCCAGGACATCAACGGTACGCTGCAGGTGCGTGACATTGGGGCCAGCCTGATCCGGAACAGCATTATTCACGGCAGTAACACCAATGAGTTCGAATTGGATCTCGACGCTGCCGGTGTTTCGGACCTCACCTTCAAAGAGATGTTGTTCCGCACGGACCAGAACGTCAGTGACCCCAACATCTTCAACACGGGCATCAGCGTGAACCAAGACCCGGCTTTCGTTAACGGCAGCGGCGACGACTACCATTTGACGGAAAATTCCTTCGCGCGACAAGGGCTTGCCGAGCCCTGAACCCCGTCACCTTCACCGACCTTGATGGTGACTCTAGGCCGTGCCAGCGAATTTCCATCGGACAGGACCTCGGCTGCTGAATACTGCCCCTGACTACTCCGGGTGCTCGCGCCCGAACGCCTGCCGCGCCATACGGATCTGTTCGTCCTCGGCGGCAAAGACTTTCTTCAAGCTATCGCTCACTTCCTTGGTCTCGAGCAGCTTCATATCCGGCTGTCCGGCTTCGATCCACGCACTGTACCAAAAGCTGCCGACCAGTACGATGCTCTGGTTCATGCGCCGCTCCACCATACCGCCCATCTCAGCTTCGTAAGCAGCTGTGAACTCTCGCGAATAGGTGCGCGCAGCACCTTGCCCGCGATCCTCGAACGTGTAGCGGCGGTCATCCGGCCATTCCAAACTCAGGCGCTTTTTCGATATCGAGCACTGAATCAACGGCCGCATGGCTCGCGATCACCGCTTCCCAAGCTGCTGTCAGCGGGTCGTCGATATACCGGGCGCGACCGGTGAAATGATCATAGCTCTCGGCGCTCAACTCCGGTATGCGGCTCTCCCAAAATGCGTGTATGCCGTGCTGGCCGGTCAATTGGCCATTATAGTTCTCCGTGGTGTGCAGCGGCACGTGCGCGTCGGCGATGTAGTGGCCGATATCGGCGGCGTTGCTCAGGATGCGGTCCACATCGCCGCGCTGGAAGGCCTCGACAAGTCGAGCGTGCATGAGCCGGATGTGCCACGGCACGATACCGTACGCGTTGAGCGTGTCCTCCGAGAATTTGGCGACGGCATCCGCCCACTTGCGCGGCACCACCGCGAACGGATCGACACCGTTGTGCGCATAGTGGTCGATATCGATGTAATGCCGGGGCGCTTCACCGACCACCGCGTAGCGACGGCGATCCGGATCCACAGCGTGATCGCTGACGAAATCGATGTGCTTCTTGAAGAACGGGAACAACTCGGGTGGCAACGTGAAGCAGGCCATCCGGTTGATCCGTTTGTGGCCGTAAAAGCCCCAAGCCTGCACCTCGTCGTTCGGGAAGAACGGCCAAGCGATCACGGCAACCGCTGCGACCAATAACACCTTATGGATCGGCTTACCCACTAGTCTTTCGGGACTTCAACCTCCATGGGCACCAATACGCCCTCACGCAGGATCGGTATGATGCTGCTCTGGTCGGGCGTGAGGCAGTACTTGACATCCTCGTTCAACTTCAGTTTTTCAATGCGTCGACGGCGCGGGGCGGCTTTCAGGATGCTCATGAAGTTGTCGCGCGCAGCCATGAAGAGGTACTTGGCGGCAATGCTCGAATCCTCCTCCAAGCCGAACTTCCCGCTTTCGAGCAACTTGTCCATCACCGCTCCCGCGAAGACCGAGTCCTCCAGATTGAACTTGTCCTTCCAGCCGCTGCACAGCAACAACACGTTCTCGTTCTGTGTGATCAGCCAGTTGCTCAGCGCCGTCATATTCAGGAAGGAACCGATGACCAACTGCTTGGCACCTTGCGCAAGATTGATCGCTCGCGTGCCGTTGGTCGTGGTCATCACGATCGTCTTGCCTTCAATATCCGCTTGCGCAAAAGCGATGGGCGAGTTGCCGAAGGGAAATCCTTCCACCACTTCCCCATCGCGCTCGGCTGCGGCGATGTAACCACTGCGACCGATGTACTGACGCGCCTCCTCAATGGTGCCCACCGGGATGATCTTCTCGGCCCCATGTTCGAACGCCGTTACCATGGCACTGGTGGCACGCAGGATATCGATCACCACAACGATGCCCATGTCCTGCGAATACAGCGGATACTGCCCAGGCTGGAAGCAGACTTCCACACGGTACTTGTAATCCGGGTTGCGACTTGCTGGTTTCATCCTTGTTTCAAGAAAGGCAGCTTGACCACACGGGCCTTCAACGCCTTACCCCGAACGTCGATGAAGATATCGCTTCCCTCCGTTGACAATGCTGTGGGCACGTAACCCATGCCAATGGCCTTTTGGAGCGAAGGGCTTTGTGTGCCGCTGGTCACCTTGCCGATCACGGTACCGGATGCATCCACGATCGGGTGATCGTGGCGCGGGATACCGCGATCCACCATTTCAAAGCCCACCAGTTTGCGGGTAACACCCGCCGCCTTCTGCGCCTTCAGGCGCTCGCCATCCACGAACTCCTTCGTGAATTTCGTGATCCACCCGAGCCCGGCTTCAATGGGCGATGTCGTGTCGTCAATGTCGTTCCCATAGAGGCAGAAGCCCATTTCCAACCGCAACGTGTCGCGGGAAGCGAGGCCAGCTGGTTTGATGCCATAGGCCGCACCAACCGTGAAGACCGCTTCCCAGGCCTTCAATGCCAAGGGGTTGGGCACATACACCTCGAACCCACCCGCACCGGTATAGCCCGTGCTGCTTATCAGCACCAAGCCCACGCCCTTCATTTCGGCATACTGAGCTGTGTAGTACTCCATGAGCGAAAGATCAACAGAGAACAACGGCTGAAGAGTTGCCAAGGCTTTCGGTCCTTGCACGGCCAACAAGCTCATGTGATCGCTGATGTTCGACAGCTTGGCGTCGAAGGTGTTGTGCTTGTTGATCCAGTCCCAGTCCTTCTGGATATTGGAAGCGTTCACTACGAGCACATAGTGATGATCATCCCCGTGCTGCATGCGATATACCAGGAGGTCATCGACGATACCGCCATTGCCGTTGGGTAGGCAGCTGTATTGCACCTTACCCACGGTAAGCTTGCTCGCGTCGTTGCTGGTCACCTTTTGGATCAGATCCAGTGCACCGGGCCCACGCACGATGAACTCGCCCATGTGGCTCACATCGAACACACCCACGCTGTTCCGCACGGCCAGGTGCTCGTCGTTCACACCCGTGTATTGCACCGGCATCATGTAACCGGCGAAGGGCACCATTTTGGCGCCAAGGTTTTCGTGCACTTCGCGGAGCACAGTGCTCTTCAGTTCAGTCGTGGTATCCATTTTCTGTTTGGTATCAGGAGGCCTGGCCTCTAAGATGAGTTCGGAAAGTAAGTGCCTTCAGCGTTCGCCTCAGGGTTTCGGGTTGATAAGCGACGTGAACAGCTCCAAGTACTTGTTCCGCCATGCTTGAACACTGTAGTCGCGTTCAACGGTAAGGCGGGCTTCTGCACCCAAGCGGCGGCGAAGATCAGGATCCTCGATGAGCCGGGAGATCTTTTCCACCCATTCGTTCTTCGAGCTGGCCAGAAACCCGTTCACACCATCCTGCACGATGGTACTGTTCACCCCGATGTTATCGAGCACAACGGCCTTGCCCAACCCCATGTACTGCAATCCTTTGAAACCGCACTTCCCACGGCTCCATTCAGTATGCGGCAGCGGCATGATGCCGATGTCGATGGCATTCAGGTCCTCCACCTCCGTGCTGCTTTTCCAAAGCACGTTCTCGACGTTCATTCCTGGATCGGTGAAGACGCCGTCGCTGATGATGCGGAATCGCACCCTATCCCCATACTTCGCTTGGACCTCCCGTAAAGCCGGCAAGGCCTGACGCATGTGGGCAACGCTCGTTTTGCTTCCTGTCCAGCCGATCACCACAGTTCCATCGTCCACTCGTGCCTTGGGTTGGTAGAGTTCCGCATCGATCACCGTAGGGAAGAGGGAAACTTGGCTATTGAATTTGGTGGCGTATGCCGCCAAGTAGGCGTTGCCGGCGATCACATGATCGGCCATGGCGATCAGTCCTGATGTCTTGGCGGGTTTCTTCAACCAGCGCAGGTAGCGATTGCCATCGCTTACATCCATCCGCCAAATGGCGTCATCGAAATCGAAAACCAGTTTGGCACCGCTCCGCTTGAACGCCTTCTCGAAACGGGTGCTGCCGGTCATAAAGGCCTCGCGTTGCACGAAGACGATGTCGAAATCGCCGGCCCGCTTCACTTGGGCTTCGCGTCGCCGCCAGCTGCGCAGGAAGAAAAGTCCCTTATGCAGGAGCTTGCCCTTGCTGTAGAAGTACTGGTCATCTTCCTCATCGATCAACCATGCGTACTCGGTTTCCCAACCATTCGCCCGCCAGTACGGGACGAACTGCTCAAATCGATAACGCTGGCTGGGAGATCGGTCCGGGCGGTGGGCTGCAACGAACAGGATCCGGGGCATTTGTGAGGGACTTGGAAAGCGCGCAAAGATGCTCTTCGATCAGAAAGCGCGTAGTGGGCCGCTGGCGATGCCCGATACATTCGCGCGTTCATCGCCAAGGCGCTGGAACATAAGTTCACTCTGAGCATGAGCCGCACCCTGCCCCGCTGGACGATCCTGGTGATCGACCTGTGCATGTGCGTCGTGGCCCTGCTTGCGGCCTATCAGCTCCGTTTCAACTTCGAAGTGCCGCCATGGGAGTACGCCCTGCTGTGGCCGGTGCTTCCCGTTTTCGTCTTGGTGCGACTTGTCTCGCTCTGGGTGGCACGCATCCACATGAGCCAGGTGAAGCACACGAGCACGGAGGATGCGAAACGCATCTTCCTGACGGTAATGGTCGGCTCGGCAGTATTCGGCCTGCTCAGTGCCGTGCGCTTCTTCGCCTTGGACGGCGTGTACTTCCTGCCGCGCACGGTGATCATCATCGACTTCATGGCCACCACCATGCTGCTCATCACCAGCCGCATCGCAATGAAGTTGCTCTACCTCCGGGCCAAAGGCAGCGGTAAGGATGAAGTCCGGGTGGTGCTCTACGGAGCGGGTGAGTCAGGGCTGATCACCAAACGCACATTGGAGCGCGATGGCAGCAGGAAGTACAAGGTTGAAGCGTTCGTTGACGACAACGCGAAGAAGGCCGGACAACGGCTGGAAGGTGTGCCCATTGCTTCCACAGCAACGCTACCGGACTTGTTGGCCAATGGCGAGATCGACCAAGTGATCATAACAGTGCAACAGCCCGATGCGGAGAACCGCAGGCGCGTTGTGGAGATGTGCATGGCGGCGAAGACGCATGTGCTGAGCGTGCCCCCGGTAAGCAGTTGGATCAACGGGCAACTCAGCCCCGGACAGATCCGGGAAGTACGCATCGAAGACCTGCTGGGCCGTGCGCCCATTGCGCTCGATGATGCCAAAGTTCGCGCCCGCTTTGCCGGCAAACGCGTGCTGGTGACCGGAGCAGCGGGAAGCATTGGCAGTGAGATCGCCCGCCAACTGATCGCGCTTGGGGCTGGCCGGACGGTCCTCTTGGACAATGCCGAGAGCGCGCTGTACGATCTGGAGATGGAACTGAAAGGCAAAGGTCATTCAGCCTATGCTCCAGTGATCGGTGATGTGCGCGACCGCGAGGCCATGGAACGCCTGCTGACCGAGGCCCGGCCTGATGTGATCTTCCATGCTGCAGCATACAAGCATGTGCCGTTGATGGAAGCGCAGCCCGAGCAGGCCATTCGCACGAACCTTTTGGGCACCCGGAATATGGCTGAGTTGGCCGTTCAATTCAACGTATCCACGTTCGTGCTCATCAGCACCGACAAAGCGGTGAACCCGACCAGTGTAATGGGTGCAAGCAAGCGTGTTGCTGAAATGATGGTGCAGGGGATCGGGTCGGCAAGCAGTCTCAATGCGAGCGGAAGAACAAATTTCATCACCACGCGGTTCGGGAATGTTTTGGGCAGCAACGGCTCGGTGATCCCGTTGTTCCGTCGGCAGATCGCCGAAGGCGGCCCCGTAACGGTTACCGACCCCGAAGTCACACGCTTCTTCATGACCATTCCCGAAGCCTGCCGCTTGGTGCTGGAGGCCGCGACAATGGGCAAAGGCGGCGAGATCTACGTGTTCGACATGGGGCAACCGGTGCGCATCCTCGACTTGGCGGAGAAAATGATCCGCTTGAGCGGCAAGGAACCCGGGCGCGATATCGAAGTGGTATTCACCGGGCTTCGTCCTGGCGAGAAGCGCTTCGAAGAACTGCTGGCAACGCAGGAGAATACGCTACCAACGCACCATCCCCGCATCCTCATCGGTAAAACACGGGAAGTTGACCCGGCCGCAGTACAGCCGGTCGTTTCGGAATTGATCGGCGCAGCGAACGATGGCGATGGCGACCAGTGTGTGCGGCTCATGAAGCGGATCGTACCGGAATACAAGAGCGAACACAGCGCCCATGCCCAGTTCGACGCACCTTCGCCATCCGAAATACAAGGAGCATGACCAAGGACAAGAACCTGGAGATCGCGCGGCTTCAAAAGGAGATCAGCGCGTACATCGGTATGGGCGTCGACAGCCTCGTTTTCAACTTCGATGAGAAAGGACGCGGAACGAAGCTGCACTTGATCACGCTCAACCAACGGCACAACCAGAGCTTTCTGTTCCACGCCACGGAAGGCAGCGACAAGGTGAACGCCTTGGAAGCGATGCTCGAGTACGTGCGCACATACAAGGACGCCACCAGCAGCTATACCATCCAATGGAGCGTGCGCGGGGAGAACGTCCTCAACACGTCGTACTTCCGCGCCAAGAACGTGCTGGAAGCGCTGGATAAGCTCTTTTACGATCGCGATCCGAACAGCATCACGGTGTTCTCGGTGATGCTGAACCCGATCTCTTGATCAGTGCATGAGAACCAAGATCCAACTGCGGTTCGCCGATGTGGACATGGCCCGGCACGTGCACAACGGCGCCTACCTGCACTTCTTCGAACTGGCACGGATGGCCTTGCTGGGAACGTTCATTGGTAAGGACCACGATTGGCGGACGGAAGGGTTGATCCTTGCCCGCAACGAAGTGGACTATCGAAAGCCGATCCACCTCAGCGACCATGTAGAAGTGGACTGCTGGTGCAGCGCAATAGGTACCAAGAGCTTCACGCTTGATTACGCTGTTGATCGCATGAAGGACGGAAAGCGAGAGCGTTGCGCCGATGGCAAAAGCGTGATGGTGTGTATGAATTACGTTGCGGGAAAGACGATCTCTTGTTGCCTAAAGCTTGGCAAACCGCTCTGGAAAAACACCACAGCAACATCGTGAGGGTGTCTTTGTTATCCGCTGCAATTGTCCTTGGTGCTGATCAGAAGTGACATTGCTCTCCATCTTCACATCCCGTCCATCTCCACATTCTTTCCATGCGCCACATCACCCTTACCGAGCCCGGCACCGTACTTCCTGAGAGTGAGTTGATCCTGAACCCGGACGGGAGCGTGTATCACTTGGCACTACAACCGGACCAGATCGGCGACACCGTTTTCGTTGTTGGGGACCCGGGACGTGTGGCGTTGATCAGCAAGCGCTTCGCCCGCATTGAGCACCAAAGCCAGAACCGGGAATTCATTGCGCATACCGGCACATTGAGAGGAAGGCGCATAACGGCGCTGGCTACCGGTATCGGCACCGACAATCTGGATATTGTGATCAGCGAGTTGGACGCGCTTGTGAACATCGATCTGAAAACGCGCAGCCCGAAGCGGGAGCAAAAAGCGTTGAACATCATCCGCATGGGCACCTGTGGCGCGCTTCAGGAAGACATCCCGGTGGACACGTTCATTGTCAGCCATAGCGGACTTGGGCTGGACAATGTGTTGCACTACTACGCGCACGAGAACGAAGACAGCGAGCATCGGCTGTTGCACGCCATCCTTGGCCACGTGGAGTGGCCGGATAATCTGCCCATCCCCTACATCGCCTTCGGCGATGAGCAGTTGGTAAGGCGATTGGGAGAGGACAATCGTGTGGGCATCACCGCCACATCCGGTGGCTTCTACGGACCGCAAGGGCGGCAACTACGCGCTGTTCCCAGCGTGGACGGCATCAACGATGCGTTCACCTCCTTCCGAAGTGAGGTGGATGGCTTGGAAGGACTGTGCATCACCAACTACGAAATGGAGACCAGTGCGCTCTATGGTTTGAGCGGGATACTTGGGCACAAGGCAGCGACCATCTGTAGCGTGGTGGCCAACAGGCTGCGAAAAGAGTACAGCAAGAACCACCATGCGGCCATTGAGCGAATGATCAACGAGGTGCTGGAAAGAATTGTGATGTGAAGAAGTAGGAGATATGGGAGATGTGAAGATGGGGATGCCGGATCAGAGCGCCATTTCATTTCCACATCTCCCATATTTCCACATGCACCTTTCAAATACGCGCTCTTCAACAGTCGGGTCTTGGCAAAAGCCATTCAATACCCCACAAGCCTATTGGCCCTTGGATAGTTTCGTCGAGCCGCACCACAAAAGCGGTCGCTCGTGTCGGAGAATGAGATATCGGCCCTGATCAGTTTGATCGACGATCCCGACGAGGTGATCTACACGCAGGTGCGCGAGCGCTTGGTGCAGATCGGGGGACCTGTGATACCGGCGTTGGAGCGGGCTTGGGAAACCGAGGAAATGGGCGACCTGTGCCGGAACCGTATCGAAGATCTGCTGCATGTGATCCACCTGGATACCGTGCGACGCGGCTTGGAAACGTGGGCAGAGAAAGGCGGTGAGGACCTGTTGGAAGGCGCCATGCTCGTGGCCCGGTACCGTTATCCGGAGTTGGACGAATACCGTGTGAAGAGCAAACTGGCCGCTATCCGTCAGGATATCTGGCTGGAGTTGAACGACAATCTCACCGCCTTTGAAAAGGTGCGTGTCTTCAACCACATCTTCTTCCAGGTGCACGGCTTTAAGGGCAACAAGCGCAACTACCACGCACCGCAGAACAGCTACATCAACGAAGTGCTTGACGGCCGCAAGGGAAACCCGTTGAGTTTGGCCATCCTGTACCAGGTGTTGGCCGAGGACTTGGACCTGCCGCTGCGTGGGGTGAACCTGCCCAACCATTTCGTGCTGGCGTACATGGACGAGAACAGCGCGGCATCGGGCAGTGAACGCAGCATCCTTTTACGTGAACGCATTCAGCCAAGGCGATATCCTCGGCAAAAGCGAGATCGATGAGTTCCTGGAGAAGATCAAGGTGCCTGCGCAGCCAGCCTTCTATTTGCCGTGCACCAACATCGACATCGTGCGAAGGCTTCTGAACAACCTCGCCAACAGCTACGCCAAACTGGGCGATAGCGAACGCGCCGAAGACCTGGAACGACTACGCGCCGGGCTGGGTGCCGGAAGTCAAGCGGACGAGAAGCAGTAGGCACTGCTGGATCCAGTGGATCGACCTCGGGATTACATTGCCCTTGCGATCCTATTGAACACCAACCCTTGTGCAATGCTTACACGCCGCTCCCTCCCTTTCTTCTGCTTGGTTACGCTTTGCGCAAACGGCCAAATGGTTTTGCGACCTACAAGCGCAGCCGCACCGATCGAGCGGCAAGTGCCAGGCCCATTGCTGAGGAACGGCGTGCAACCCACGGCGCAGACCCAAGCCAAGGCTGCGAGCGTGATACAACTCGGCGGAGCGGCCAACTTCTACTCCATACTGCTTACCAGCCAAGACCAGGTGGCCTACAACCCGGCTATCAATACGGTGATCTTCGAGCATCGGCAGGATCCTGCCGATCATGGTGGCCTGGGTACCAACAACAGTTTGCGTGTGGACTACAGCACCGACGGCGGTGCAACATGGACGGTCGATCAAACATTGATCACGCCGAACATGTTCGCAGGAACGGCCGCGGCCGTTGGCACCCGATACCCGAACTGTGTGCTGTACAACCCGACTGGCAACACCGACCCGGCCAATGCTTACGTAGTCTCGCACACCAACGCCTTGCAAGCCCTTACCGGCGCAAGGTTCTGGGGGTGGGTGGCGGAAGCTTCAACCAAACTGGATGGCACCGATGCCACCGATGCGTACGTGGACCATTTCGGGGATACCTCAACGTACCAGCCGAGCGGTTTGGTCGCCAACCCGAACGGAGATGTTTGGAGCGCGAGCACGCGCTATCGGGCGGTCGATGACCCGGTCAATTTTTCGGTGCTCAACTTGAACAAGGGTGTCTTCAACAGCGGAACGAACGCCTTCGACTGGAGCATCGCCAATGCTATAACGCCGGACCTGTTCATTGGCGTGGACGGAAATCCGGTCTACATCAACCACACCATGGCCTTCAGCCCGGATGGGCAGGTGGGCTATGTGGTGCTGAACGCGAAAGCGAACGATGGACTTGCCCAAGGACCCGTGCCAATGCTGTGGAAGA
Organism: Flavobacteriales bacterium; assembly: GCA_016703005.1. Classification (GTDB taxonomy): domain Bacteria; phylum Bacteroidota; class Bacteroidia; order Flavobacteriales_F; family PHOS-HE28; genus PHOS-HE28. Next base: position 411,035 of record JADJCX010000033.1, on the reverse strand, counting down.
CGACGGATGGCGGTGGTAGCTGGAACCCACTGCCCAGTTACGACTTCAGCAACGACGCCACCTATGCCGATGTGCTGGAGCCAGCGACCGACACCGGCCTGCCGCGGCCCTGGTTCAGCGATATGGATTGCGTGGTGGACCACAACGGCACATTGCACCTGTTCAGCGAGGTCTTCTCGGGCTACCATTCCAGTCCCGACTCGCAGGGCTACATCTTCAGCGACATCCAGACCCAATACCTCTACCACGCCACCACATCGGATGGAACGGATTGGAACAGCAGGCTTGTGACGAACGTATTCGGCACTGACTTCGGTTTGCCCAGCAGCGATCCAGCGTTCATTCCGTTGCAGAGCAATAGGCCACAAGCCACGCGCACGGCGGATGGCACCCGCGTATTCTTCAGCTGGAACAGCAGCGGCCCCAACGAGCCGGAGAACTTCACTCCCGATGTGTGGGCCTTCGGGCATAATGTGGACGCCCAGTTGAGCACGTTGCCCAAGAACCTCACTACGGGAACAGACGCCGAGGGTGGAGCGTGGTTCCACACCGTCAGCCCCGTATGTATCAGTAACGGAGCAGAGCATCAGTACGAGTTGCCGATCGTGTTCGGCGAACCCAATGGCGACGTGTTGGGTCATGCGGATTACTTCTACGTCAAAGGAGTCGGCTTCGACGACAGCGAATTCGTTGTTGGCATAGCGGAAAGGGAGCAACCTCTTCTGCTGGAATTGTATCCGAATCCATGCACCGGCCACTTCGCCATCAGGGGTCCGGAATTGCCCGGTGCTGAACTGTTGCTCACGGATATCATGGGTCGTTCGGTGTACATAAATAAAGCCGTGAATACGCTCGTTGAGGTCTCCACGGGATCACTCGCGCCAGGCCTCTACCTCTTGAATGTGCGGGCCGCGGACAAGTCAGCAGCCTTCAGCGTTGTCGTTCAGTGATCGCCCGAGCGTAGATCTCGGCCGCCAGGAACATCCTTTTGATCGACTTGTCCTGATGCCCTGCCGGGGTGTGAACGGGTTAGCACGGATCGTTCAAAGCGTGTCGTAACGTTTTGCCCCGGGCCGATTACATTCGGCTCTCCTATTCGCGCAACCTTAAGCAAAACCAAACTCTCTGGACATGAAGAAAATTTACTCCACCCTAGCCGCGCTCGGCTTGGCTGCGACCATGCAGGCGCAGATCATCGTATTCGTGCAACAACCGCCCGGGCTGTCCGGCAGCTACGCTTTTACATGGGCCGATCCTGCAGGCGGCTGGGGAACCGCTGACCTGAACGACCCGTTGAACGCGATCACCGGCACCGCAGCTTTCGTTGATGACGGTTCGGCTGCCGATTCGCTCGGTTGCGATACGCTTGTCAACGGTGCATCGGTTGCCGGCAAGATCGCCGTGTGCTACCGCGGAACCTGCAACTTCAGCCTGAAGGCGCTGATGGCCCAGAACGAAGGCGCCATCGGCTGCGTGATCATCAATAACGCTCCCGGTGGTCCAGTAGGGATGGGTGCTGGTACCTATGGTGCCGACGTTACCATTCCAACCGTAATGATCAGCCAAGATGCCGGTGCCGACCTCCAGAGCGAGATCGAAGCGGGCAACGTGGTGATGTTCATCGGTGCGATCAATGGTGCATTCACCAATAACCTGAGCGTTTACAAGGCCGACCCATTGTTGGCCCGTAGTACGGCTTACCCTGCCGCGCTTTGCTCGAACGCAACCGAATTCAACGTGTTCAGCCTGGGCGTGGGTTCACAACTACGGAACGACCGATCAAGTTGGGTTACGTTGAGCGCTGAGGTGACCAACGGTGGCTCGCTGTATAACCAAACCTCCGCGGGTGTTGACATTATTGCCGGCGACAGCATTTTCATCGACCTGCCTGAAGTTCAACCAATCGGCGTATAGCGGCTTGTACTCGATGAAGTACACAATCGATAGCGGTATTACTGATGACCTTCCTAATGACAACAGTCACGTAAACGATTTCCTAATTGACTCCTTGTACACATTGGCAAAATTGGATGCGAGCGAACTACCAACACCTGCTGATTTCTTCCAGCCCAATCCACTAGGAACGTTCCAGAGCTGCGTGCACTTCCGCGACCCGAACGCGAGCCGCATCGGCGCCATGGGGCTGTATGTCTCTGTTTCGGCTGGCGCCGACTCAGTGACAGGCGATCTGATAGAGGTCCGAGCATTTGCGTGGAACGACGTGTTCACTGGTATTGCGGATGCCACCACCGATGATCTGCAATGAGGTGGCTTTCGCCGAGTACACCTACCCCGACAACCCATGGGAAGGGCAGTTGGTCTACATACCCTTTCGAACAGGCCTTCCAATTGGTGAACGATCAGCGGTACTTGTTCTGCCTTACCACTTATGATGCGCAAATTTCCAAGGCTTCGACAACTACTACAACTACGCGAGAGAACCACCGCACTGATCAGCCGACCACTGTGGTCGACAATGGCGCCGGAATATGCGTCGCCTTTGGCACTGATATGCCGAGCGCGATCGGCGTGCTGTTCGGCAGTGCTGATGTGAGCGTCCAAGAAGGCGCGAATGCTGTTGACCTCACCGCGTTCCCGAACCCGAGCAACAGCGAAGTGAAAGTGCCAATGACCGGCTTCAGCGGCATGGCCGACCTGCGTGTGGTTGATGTGAACGGCAAATTGGTGAAGGAGCAGCGCGTGAACGTTGGCAACGGCACCTTGGTGGTGAACGTGAGCGACGTTGCTGCTGGCACGTACACATTCAACATGAACTTTGCTGACGGCCGCACCAGCGCGTTCCGCGTGGTGGTGAGCAAGTAAGCTGTACCGGGCGCCCCCCCCGCCGCGGCCCCCCCCCCCCCCCCCCCCCCCGGCCCGGGGGGGCCCCCCCCCCCCCCCCCGGCCGGGGGCCCCCCCGGCCCGTTTGGCCCCGGGGGCCCCCCCCCCCCCCCCGGGGGGGGGGGGGGGGGGCCCCCGGGGGGGGGGCCCGGGCCCCCCCGGGCCCCCGGGGGGGCGGGGCCCCGGGGCCGCGGCGGCCCCGGGGGGGGCCCCCGGGGCCCCCCCCCCCCCCCGGGGGCTCCCTGGGGGGGGCCCGCCGGGGGCGGCGGCGGCCCCCCCCCCCCCCGGGGGGCCCCCCCTCCCCCCCGGGGGCCCCCCCCCCGGCCCCCCCCCCCCCCCCGGCCGCCGGGGCGGCCCCGCCCCCCCCCCCCGCCCGGCCCCCGGGGGGGGGGGGCCCCGGCCCGGCGGCCCCCGGCGGGCGTGTGGGGGGCCCCGGGCGGGGGCCCCCCCGCGCCTCCCCCGGGCCCGGCGCCCCGGGGGGCGCGGTTGGGGGGGCCCCGGGGGGCGGGGGGGGGGGGGGGGGGGGGGCGGGCGGGGGGGGGGGGGGGGGGGGGGGGGCGGGCCCGGGGGGGGGGGGGGGCCCTGCCGGGGGGGGGGGGGCCCCCGCGGGGGGGGGCGCGGGCCCCCCCGGGCCCGGCCGGGGGGCCCGGGGGGGGCGCGGGGGGGGCCGGCGGGCGCCCGGGGGGGGCCGCCCGGGGGGGGGGGGGGCCCCCCCGGGGGGGCCCCCCGGGGGGGGCCCCCCCCGCGGGGGCCCCGGGGGGGGGGGGGCGGGGGGGCCGGCCGGGGGGGGGGGCGCCCCGGGCCCGGGGGGCCCCCCCCGCCCCGGGCCCCCGCCCCCGGCCGGGGGCCCCGGGGGCCCCCCGGGGCCCCCCCCTGGGGTCCCCCCCCCCCCCCCGGGGGCCCGGGGGGGGGGGGCCCCGGGGGGGGGCCGGGGGGGGCCCCCCCCCCGCCCCGGCCTCCCCCCCGCCCCTTGCTCCCCCCCTTCCCCGCCCCTGGGGCCCCCCCCCCCCGCGGCCCCCGGGGGCCCCCCCCCCGGGGCCCCCCCGGGCGCGGCCCCCGGGGGCGCGGGGCCCCCCCCGCCCCCCCCCCCCCCCCCCCCCCCCCCCCCGGGGGGGCGCCGCCGGCGGCGGCCCGCCCCCGCGGGCGGCGGGGCCGCCGGGGGGCGGGGGGGTGGCGGGGCCGGGCGGCCCGGGGCCCCGCCCCGCCCGGGCGGGGGCCCCCGGGGGGCCCGGGGGGGCGGCCCGGGGCCCCGGCGGGCGCGCCCCCGCGGGGGGCGGGCGGGGGGGGGGGGCCGGGGGGGCGGGCCCCCCCGGGGGGGCCCCCCCTGGTCCCCCCCCCCCCCCCCCCCGCCCCCCGGCCGCCGGCCCCCCCCCCCCCCCCCCCGCCCCCGGCCCTGGGGGGGGCCCGGCCCCCCGGGGGGCCCCCCCCCCCCCGCCCCCGCGGCCGGGCCCCGGCCTGCCCCCGGGGGCCCCCGCGCCCCCCGGCCCCCCCCGGCCCCCCCCCCCCCCCCCCCCCCCGGGGCCGCCCCCCCCGCCCCGGCCCCGGGCGCGGCGGGGGCGGCCCGCCGCCGGGGCCCCCCCGGCCGCGCCCGGGGCGCCCGGGCCCCCCGGCCCCCCCCCCCCCCCCCCCCCCCGCGCCCCCCCCCCCCCCCCCCCCCCCCCCCCCCCCCCCCCCCCCCCCCCGGCCCCCCGCGCGGGCCGCCGCCCCCCCCGGCGGGGGCCCCCGGTGGGCCTGAAAAGCGCACCGCGAAAGCCCCGGTCCCATGACCGGGGCTTTCGTTTTTCTACCGGAACAACTTGAGCACGGTGGTACCGATGATCTTCAGATCGGTCGTCAGCGAGGCGCGCTCAACGTAGCGCAGATCGATCGCCAGCTTGGCGGGCATCACTTCCTCGATGTACGTGCGCTCGGGGTCGGGACTGCGGCCCAAGAGTTCGTTCTCGTTGATGTACTCAACGCTTGCAGGACCTGTGATGCCCGGGCGAACAGTGAGCACCCGCCGTTGTTCGGGGGTGTACATCGCAACGTATTTGGGGACCTCGGGACGTGGGCCCACAATGCTCATATCCCCTACCAGCACATTCAGCAGTTGGGGCAGTTCGTCGCATTTGGTCCTGCGCAATACTTGGCCGATGCCAGTTACCCGTGGATCGCGCGAACCGACCGTGATCTGTCCCTTGGCTTCGCTGCCCGGCCGCATGGTGCGGAATTTAAACAAGCGGAACTCGCGGCCCTCCTTCCCTACTCGCACCTGCCTGAAGAAGGCGCCACCTGGGGAAGTCACCGCGATCAGAAGGGCAATGACCAAAAGCAGGGGCAGGAGCAGCAGCAGCAGCAGGAATGAGAAGAGGATGTCGAAGAGGCGCTTCATCGCTACGAATGCTCAATATCCAATGTTCAATATTCAATGATCAAGGGATGCAACTTCAGTGGAAGTTCGCATAAGCCGCCATAGGGCTTCAGGACTTGGACATTGAGCATTGGTTATTGATCATTGGATATTCTCTCCGACCGCCTCCTTCACCGCAGCAACGACCTGGTCGACCTGCGCATCGGAAAGGTCGAAGTAGACCGGCAGGCTGATCTCGCGGCTGTATTGCTTGTACGTGTTCGGATAGTCCGCAATGCGGTAGCCGAGGTTCTTGTACACCGTGAGCATCGGCATGGGGATGAAGTGGACGTTGACGCTCACCTCGCTCTTTGCAATGGCGGCGATGATCGCATCACGCTGGTCTTCCGTTGCACGCGCGACCCGCAGCATGAAAAGGTGATAACTGCCCACACGACCATCCTGTTCGAAATCAGGAACAAGGAACCGCTCATCACCGGCGAACGCAGCAGAATAACGATCGCATATGGCCTTTCGGCGTGGTTGGGTCTCGGTGTCATACCGCTCCAATTCAACGATACCGATAGCGGCCTGTAAGTCGGTCATGTTGCATTTCCACCCTGCGAACTCCACGTCGTAACGCCATGCCCCGGCTTGGGTCTTGGCCAGCGCGTCCTTGTTCTGGCCGTGCAGGCTCATCGTATTGAAGTGCTTGTACAGCGCTGCGTTGTCGAAAGGCGCGGGCATGTTCAACGCGAGCGCCCCACCTTCGGCGGTAGTGAGGTTTTTCACAGCATGGAAACTGAAACCGGTGATATCGGCCTGCGCCCCGACTTTCCTGCCGTTGATCGTGGCGCCGAAGGAGTGCGCGGCATCCGAAAGCACCAATGGCCGACCCAACTGAAGCTGGGCGTTGGATGTCGGCGTGGGTGCGAATACGAGGCGCGCCTCTTCAGCAATGCGCATGATCTCCGGAACGTTGGCAGGCAGCCCACCGATGTCAACGGGTATGATACACTTGGTGTGCGGGGTGATCGCACGACGCACGGCTGCCGGGTCAATGGTGAAATCGTCGAGCACATCCACCATCACGGGTTTCGCACCCACATGCATAACGATATTGGCCGTGGCGCAATAGGTGTAGGCAGGTACGATCACCTCATCGCCCGGGCCAATGCCGAACCAGCGTAGTACCAATTCAGCCGCGTTGGTCCAGCTATTGAGCGCGATCACCGTTCCCACATCACAGTACGCAGCCAATCGTTTCTCGAAGTCCTTGGTGCGCGGGCCGGTGGTGATCCAGCCACTGCGCAATGCGGCGGTTACTTCCGCAATGGTGCGCTCATCGATGCGTGGCGGGCTGAAGGGGATCATTGAAGATGTGAAGATGAAGGAGATGTGGAAATGATGGTTTCTCGACTGAGCTCGAAATGACAAATTCAGGCTGAAGTATCGGGGGCACGGAACGCCAACAACAATGCGCCCCAAGCAAGGACGACCACACCGGCCTGCGTTTCCAGCATGCTCTCCACCGCCCAATTGAACAGTACGAAACAAAGGAAAGCGAGCATCAACCCATCGCGATGTCGCGCGGCATGGATCAAAGGCAGAGCGAAATGCAGCATCAACAGAACGGCGCCGATCAAACCGAGGGTCAACGGGGTTTGAAGCAGTTGGCTGTGCGCGTTCAGCTTCAGTTCAACAGCGTGCGTGAAGCCCGCTTCCGCATAGTTCGCAAGCAATACATCCTTCACATCGCCGGTGCCGGTGCCCAGCGGCAGGTGCTCACGTATCAGTGGTAGTGCTTCCCCCCAGATCATCTCCCTCGACTCCGTACTGCCTGCGGCACTTACATCGACCGGCGCACCTTGGGCGGCGTTCTTGAACTGGTCGACCTTTTCAGAGAAGAACGGTGAAGCGAAGACCAGCAAGGCAAGCACGGCGGCGACCAAGGTCCCGGCGATCAACCTTCGCTTGCGTTCTTCGCGATCCTTCCACCGCACCACGCCGAGGGCACCCCAGTATGCGGCCAACGCGATCCATCCGGCCTTGCTGGCGCTGAGTAGAATGCCGAGAACGATCAGAGACATCAGTAGTACATCGACGCGCGACCATCGTGTTGATGGGAAATCGCATGATGCCAAGGCAAAGCACAAGTACAGCGCGAAATAGCTGGGGTGCATGAAGCGAGAGAACTCGCTCGAAATGAAGTAGACCGTAGTGGGGACCGTTGCCGTTCCGGACACATGATATCCCCACCAGTGCGTTCCATAGCGCCAGCATGCCACCACGGCACAGAACGCAACCGCCAAAGCACACGCCCAACTGAACACCAGCAACAACTCCCGGCCGCCGATCCGCGAACCTTCGAAGAACAAAGACCACGAGCGGCACGGCCAACATGGGTGCCTTCACCTGCAGATCGAAAAGGGCGTAGTCGAAGTTCGTGGACCACGCCAAGCCAAGGAGGTACGCGCAATACAGCAAGAGCATCCAAACCAACGGCGAAGTCCAAGACACCCTGAATGTGCGCGGGCTTCCACCGATGTGCTGAACCGCCAAAGCGATCAGACAAGGAACAAGTACGATCCACAAAAAGTCCTGCAATAGCACGAGGCCTGCCGTCGTAGCAATGAGCAGTCCCGCCGCAACCTTGCCGTGGGCCGGTCGCAGAACGCTGAAGGCAGCGGAGATCGGGTCCCTCATCGCGATAGGGTTTCACTCGATCGCGCTGGGGAAGCACCACGGAGGACGAATCGGAAGATACCCGCCCAGTAGCCAAGCCCGTATGCCGCGTGCAACGTAACGAAGGCGCGAAGCACCCTGGGCAAGTCGACGGCGCGTGTGGCAGAAAGACCAGCGACCAAAGCAGCCAGAACGTACGCCGCGATCCCGCCGAAGAAAAACCATCGGGCCCATGGAAAGAACAACGCGAGCGCACCTCCCAAGGCCAAAAAGGCGATCCATGCTGCTGGCACCAATTGTCGCCCGGTGGTCACCGAACGATGCTTCCGGTTCACATACACTTTCCAATAGCCGTATTGGTAGTACTGCCGCCAAAGCTTGTTGAAACTCGCTCGCACGACATAACGGCTCCTGATCGCTGGATCGAGCAGTATGCGGAAGCCCGCCTCCGTTACGCGGAAGTTGAATTCATCATCCTGATTGCGGGTCAGCATTTCATCGAACCAGCCCACCCTCTCGAAAACCTCGCTTCGATAAGCACCGAAAGCAACCGTATCCACGAAGCCGCTCTTGCGGCCCGTGCGGAAATGTGCCCCTCCTACGCCGAACGGATGGGCCATGGCCGCACCGATAGCGCGGGAAGTGGGATCCGTGTAGATGCTCTCGATAACCCCTCCGGCGCATCCGGCTTCCGCCGCACTGCGAAGCGCGGCGATGTTGGTTTTGAAGAAGTCCGGCGCCACCTCGGCATGCGCACCGAGGATGATGCCCACATCGCAAGGAACAGCCCGCAAGCCAAGGTTCATGGCGATGGGTGTTGTACGCTGAGGATTCTCGATCAGCGAGATGAAGCTGTTCAGCGCAAGCAGGGGTGCGATCTCCTGACGCGTGCCGTCATCGCTCATGCCATCGCAAACGAACACGCGTACATGCATGCCCGACCGGTCGGCGGCGATGATGGAACGCAAGCAAGCGCCGATGAACCCCTGTTCGTTGCGGCAGGGGATGGAAACGCTGATCCGCGGCTCCGCCACCAACGGCCCGAGGTGTTGCCGGCTCATGACCGCGACGTGTTGTGGGTCCGGCCCGATCGGCGTCCGAACAACATGGCCGGAGCAAGCACCATCAAAGGCAAAAGCGATCCTTCGAAGACTAAGGCCTTGAACGCTTCTGGTCCGCTGCGGATCACCTCGGGCAACGCTGCCACAAAGCACAATGGCAGTAACGCAGCACATGCGGTTATCCATACCGGACCCACTGCCCGTGCCCGCCAGCGCAGCAGTAGCCCCCAAATGGCGCCGAGCAGAGCACCACCGACCACCAGGCCAACAGCGCCACCGTTCACAAACCACGCGGCGGCGTGGTGTATCGTATAGCCTTGGCCCGGTACCAGATCCGCTGACTTGGCATAGTGCTCGTACGCTGTTGGTGGCCGCTGGTCTGATGGTTGAAAGCTGTACCACAAGTACCTGAAACTGATGCCACCATCAACAGGCACGTGCCGCGAGAGGATCCCGAAAAGACTGAAGTGGGCGCAAAAGAGCTCGTTGCTGAAGACCGCCTCACCGGTCTTGCGCAGCATACTGGTCGACTCGCGTGGGACATGCACAATGGAGGGCAAGGTGAAGGCTGGTTTCGGCGCGGGTGCGACCTGTCCGGTGGGCACCGGTCCCCACGCAAGTCCGCGTAAGTACCCACCCGATAGCAGGGCAACCGAACAGATAGCACCGATCATCAAAGCCGGTTTGATCGCGCGTCTCCCTGCCGCACTGAGCAGGTAGGCCATCGCCAGGACGAGAGCCGTGAACAACGTGTGTCGATTGCCCGATAGGCTGTACCAACTACAGAGCAGCACCACCGAAACCGCATAGGACCAGACCGGCAGGAAGGAAGCTTGCTCCCGCAATGGTCCTGATCCGCGCTCTTGAGCGGCGCGAACGGCCAGACCCAAAAGCAGAACAACTCCAGCTCCTCTGTCGCTCAACGCATGCACCGACATGCGCCAGCCGCTTTCCTCATGCAATACCAAGTATAGCGGGCGTCCGGAGTTCACTGCCTCCTTGACCGCAGGCCAAACCGCCCAGAGCGAAACACTCAAAAGGCCCAGACCGGTCGCAACCAGCAATTCCCGTGAAAGCACCACTGGCTCTTGCACCGGAGCTATTCTGGCGGGCACCAGTACGAGGAGCACCGCAAGCAACACAATGCTGAAAGCACCGTAGCCCGTCAAGGCCATCAGGTATTTCGCGTCCACCACGAACGGGAACATCTTTTCCATCAGGTAGTAGTACGTGAAGCCGATCCGATAGCCTTCGAAACCCACAGCCGCATCACCAATGAAGAACCATGCGCCGAGGAAAGTCCACATGTACAGTATCGCGGCGCCGATCGGGATCGATACATCGCGGGTCCGACGCCAAAGCAATCGCACCATCACCACATACGCCCACGTTATCGACGCGAGCAAGCCGTATGCGAGCGCAGTCATCATGCGTGGATCATCATGGACCGTAGGTACGCCATCAGATCCGCATCGATAACACGTGCATCGCAGCCGTTGCGCGGTGCGAGCGAACGGCCGTTGCTGCGTTCACCCCGCCTCAGCACTTCAAGCAAAGCTTCACTCAGCGCCCCGGCTTCCTGCGCCACCACTGCTCCGGGGGTCACATCGCGCAAGCGCTCGACAGTGTCGCCTACATCGTTGCACACAACAGGTAGGTCGCACACCATGGCCTCCTTCACCATGCTCGGGCTACCCTCCGTATTGCTGCACAAGAGGAGTGCGTCCGAGGCATTCAACAGAACAGGCATCCGATCGAACGGCACCCCACCGACCAATACCTCCAACCGCACTTCGGGCATTCGGGCTTTCAGGCGTTGCTCAACATCCAGCGCAATGTCAAACCGCTTGGTGACAGGGTGGTTCGCGTTGAAGAGCACCACCTTCTCGGTCAACGACCAACCGAGTTGCGCCCTACACGCAGTCTTGTCCATCGGATGGAACCGTTCAAGGTCGGCACCCAAAGCGAACACTTTCACCTCGTTCACGCGCCACCACAACTGATCGCGCAAGCGCTCGCTCACGCACACGATCCCGGCGGCGAAGAAGGCCGCCAATTGAGAGAACAAGCGGCCGAGGAAGTCGCGCAGTTTGCCGTCCTGAGGGGTCTTGTTGAGATCGCTTCCTTGGAAATACACCACCACGGGAACTGCGCTGCTGAGCACGGTGAACAGAGCTGAAACAGAGCCGTAGTAGGCCAACACCACATCAGGCCGGGCCTTCCTAAGAAGCTTCTTGAACCGTCGTCGATGACCGATCAACTTCAACGGTGCAGTGCGGCTGTCCAGATGGAAGTAGGTGATGTTCGCACCGAAGCGCTCGCCAAGGGCATTTGCTTGTCGGTAAGCGAATGGATATGCCCCGGTTCCTTCGGCTGCGGGTATCACCACCAACAGATTCAGCGAATTCCCCGTTCGTTTACCGAGACGCTCCAGTTCACTGCGCACGTGCTGCACATCGCGATAGGTGGCCCACCCCAGGTAGTACAGCGAAATGACCATGGCGATGGCCATGGTTTCGGGCGGAGTGGGAAAAACGAAGTGAATGACCCCACAAACGAGCAGGATCAAAAACGCCACGATAAGGTTGATGCCGTTGCGGGGCGTGTGATAATATGCATCGAGCACGCTACGCAAGCCGATGAAGTACGCGAACGGTACCGCGGCGATGAACACCAGCCGGCACATAAGCACATGCTGCTCCCCGGTCTCGCCCAAGTAGAGGAGCAACAAGGGACGCGACACCAGTTCGAAGCCGATCGTGATCAGCACTCCAAGAGCGATGATGGCCGTGCTGAGCCGCTGGATACGCTGCGACAACCCGCTGTGATCGCCGCGGGCCAGTTGCGCCGCCGAGGTGGGCAGTAGCATTAGCGCAACGGGGCTGAACAAGGCGCTCACCATGTTGAGCAGTGTTGCGCCGAAGCCCACCTGCCCCGCCACATCCAACCCGTATGTGCGTGCTGCCATGTAAACCGGCACCGTAAGCAGCGCCGCAAAGGCCAGATCGCCGGGCACACGGGGCAGGCCGAAGCGAAGGAGTTCAACGCGTTCCTTCGACGCACCAGCACCTCCGGGAAAGAACGGCAACATCGCCAACACGGGTGCGGCGATCCATACCATCGCTGTGAACCAGAGCACGGCTCGGAGATCCGCGAAGAGAACGAACGCAACACATGGACCCAAGGCAAGGGTTATCAATTGCAGGGCATTGGCGGCATGGATGTACCCGGCACCGCGCAGGTAGCTGTATGAAACCGCGTGCATGCACAACCCGAACGTCATTGCGCCCAAGGCGGGCATCAACATGGCTCCTTCTTCCGAACCGAAGATCATCCACGATGTGCCCGATGGGAAAACAAAAGCCACCAGCCATAACAGCAGTGCGAACGGCAAAACCCAACTGATGGCGCCGCGCAAGAACCGCCTTCTCCCCGCTTCATCATGGGCCAATGCCACAAAGCGCGTAAGGCCGACGACGGCACCGATGAGCACCAAGGGGTATGCGAACGAAACCGTCCGCCTCACAACTACATACAGGTCGAGTTCATGGGATCCGTCTATGGCTGCCAATCGATACGTGAGCACCATGCCCAGCGTAGCGAGCCCTTCAGCAGCGAAAGTCGAAATGGTATCCAGCCCTCCTTTGGTCTTCAAAGTGGCAAGGAGGCGCTTGATCATGCTCTGACCCCGGTGGGCCGGGCCGCCGAAAATAGCCGTGGGCCACGTGCGACGTTCCCGCGATGTGATCCGGCTGCCACTCATGTATGCACAGTAGGAACATAGGTGGTCTGTGCGGCTACATTCACGCCGTGATCCCACCGATCCGGGGTCGCAAAGCACGCCGGACATCCGGCCAACCGAAACGAGCAATGGGATTCTTCCAATGGGAATGGTGGGCTGTAGCAGCCTTGTTGCTGTTGATCGCGGAGATCTTCGTACCTGGTTTCTTCTTGGTCTGCTTTGGCATTGGGTGCGCCTTCAGTGCCTTGGCAGCGAGTTTGGACGCCTCGGCCACTGTGCAATTGCTGGTTTTCTCAGCCTCCTCCCTAACCGCGTTCTTCACTGTTCGGCCACTCATGATGAAGCCCTTCATGAAGACCGATATGAAGACCGGTGCCGATGCCCTAGCCGGTCGTAAGGCGCGCGTTACACAGGAATTCGATGGCATGCGCATGGGCCGTGTGAGCATTGATGGGGACGATTGGCGCGCGGAGGCCCAAGGCGAGCATCCCCTGCACGTTGGCGACAGCGTGGAAGTAGTGCGTGTGGAAAGCAATACACTCATTGTAAAACCCCTCTCTTGAGCCATGGATATCATGAACATCGTCCTCATTCTTCTCGCACTCTTCGTGGTGTTCCTCATCGCCAAGGGCGTGCGTATCATACAACAAAGCGAAGCCATGGTGGTGGAGCGGTTGGGTAAGTACAGCAAGACCCTTACTGCCGGCATAAACATCATCATACCGATCATCGACAAGCCACGCGAGATCATCTTCCGCTATACCCGCGACCTGCCCGATGGAAACAAGTACGTGCAGTTCGTGAAGAAGGAACGCCTTGACCTGCGGGAGACGGTTTATGACTTCCCTAAGCAGAACGTGATCACGAAGGACAACGTGATGACCGAGATCAACGCGTTGCTCTACTTCCAGATGATGGATCCCGTGAAAGCGATGTACGAGATCGAGAATCTTCCGATGGCCATTGAAAAGCTTACGCAGACCACATTGCGGAACGTGATCGGCGAACTGGATCTTGACGAGTGCCTCACCAGCCGGGACACCATCAACGGGAAATTGCGGGCGATCCTGGATGAAGCAAGCAACAAATGGGGGGTCAAGGTGAACCGCGTAGAACTGCAGGACATCAATCCTCCACGGGACATCCGCGAGGCCATGGAGAAGCAGATGCGCGCTGAACGCGACAAGCGCGCCCAGATCATCGATGCCGAGGGGAGCAAGCGGGCGGCGGTATTGCAGGCTGAGGGCATTCAGCAGGCGCAGATCACCACTGCCGAAGGGCAGAAGCAAGCGCAGATCCTGGAAGCAGAAGGCGATGCACAAGCACGCATTCGACGGGCGCAGGGAGAGGCGGAAGCGATCAACTTGATGACCAAGGCCATACAGGGCAGCAAGGCCGATCCAGCGAATTACCTCATTGCCATGAAGTACTTGGAAACCCTTTCCGAGATGACAAGTGGCAAAGACAACAAAGTGGTCTACATGCCCTATGAAGCAACGGGTGTGCTCAGTTCGTTGGGTGGCATCAAGGAGATGCTGGATGCCAACCGGTTGATCAAGTAGGCTGGACCGCGCCATTTCGTCTTCAGTGCTATTTGACCAGGTTGGGCGTGAGGTGAACTTCGGTGGGGGCCACGGATCTTGGGGAGGGGTGGACTCCCGTTCACCTTATGGATAGCGCCGTTCGTGGACGAAGCGCTGTTGCTGGCCGAATGGACAGCCTAACTTGCGCCCGTCTCAAGTGCAGAATACCGAATGACCCCACAGGAACAGATCCGCGTACCGCTCAGCCCTGGCCAAAAGGCCCGTCGGATCAATCAGGATGTCAACCTCTACGGCACGTTTGCCGAGATCGGAGCCGGTCAGGAAACCGTTCGGCACTTCTTTCGAGCTGGCGGTGCAAGCCAAACCATCGCCAAGGCGATGAGCGCTTATGACAAGGATTTCAGCAACGCCATCTATGGCGCAGAACCGAACAACCGTTTCGTTTGCGAAAGCCGGTTGCGCAACATGCTGCGCCATGAATACGGCCTGATGGTGGAACGCTTGAGCCGGGCCGACCATCCGACGAAGAAATTTTTCACCTACGCCAATACCGTTACGGGCAGTACATACGAGAAGCCGCATAGTGGCCATGGGTGGATCGGTGTCCGCTTCCAGACCGCACCCGATCGCCCAACGAGCGAAGTGATCATTCACGTGCGCTTACACGACGCGGATATCAGCCTGCAGCAGGAGAGCATCGGGGTGATGGGCACCAACCTGGTGTACGGTTGCCTGTTCGCCCACAATAGTCCGGACGAGATCATGGACACGTTGTATGACAACGTGAGCCGGCACGTGATCGAGATCGACATGGTGCAGATGAACGGTCCGGACTTCGCGCAGGTTGACAACCGCCTCTTGAGCCTGCAATTGGTGAAACGCGGGTATACCGACGCCGTGATCTTCGGCCCTGACGGCCAGAACCTACAAGCCAGCGAAGCCTTGTACCGCAAGAACATCCTTGCCATCCGCGGAAGCTTCCGGCCCGTGACCAAGGTGAACATCGATATGATCATGAACGGGTACAACATGTTCATCAAGGAACAACGTGTTGACCGTCAAAACCTGCAAGTGCTCTTCGAGATCACGCTCAGCAATTTGAAAAGCGACACCGGCGACGTCGACGAGAAGGATTTCATCGACCGCGCCGATATCCTTTGCTCTTTGGGTCAGACCGTATTGATCAGCAACTATCAGGAGTACTACAAACTCGTGGAGTATTTCAGCCGGTACACGCGGGCGCGCATGGGCCTGATCATGGGCGTGAATAACCTGATCGAGGTGTTCGACGAGAAGTACTACCGGCACTTGAACGGCGGTATGCTCGAGGCCTTCGGCATTCTCTTCACCCGCGACCTGAAGATCTATGTGTATCCGAGCCGCATGTCCTTGGATGAGGAGATCATGACCACCGACAACATGCCCATACATCCGCGTCTCAAACCGTTGTATGACTACTTGCTCAGCAACAAGCGCATGGTCGATATCGAAACGTTCGACCCTGCAAGTGCTGCACATCTTCAGCAAGTCGGTGCTTCAGTTGATCCGTGATGGACAGCCGGGCTGGGAGAACATGGTGCCTCCATATGTGGACAATATGATCAAGGACAACAAATTGTTCGGCTATGTTCCCGTGGAGGAAGGCAAGCGCAAGAAAGAAGGCGCGAAGGCCTGATCCGGGTTACGTTGCATTCGTTGGTGCATTTACACATCATGCGCCTCTTCATCCCTTCCATGTTCGGCTCGGTCCTGCTCATGTGCTGTGTTGCGCAGGTTTGGAACCCGGTTGCGTCTACGGCACCCGCTGCCGCCAATGACGATACGGCATCAACGGTCAGCACACGGTTTCCACCGCCGCCAGGATACACACGCGTGGATGAGAACCCTAGGACTTTTGGTCAGTACTTGCGCGGGTTACCCTTAAAGCCCGCTGGGGCTGCGGTCCATCTCTTCAATGGCGAGTTGAAATGGAACCAGCGTGCACATGCAGCGGTGATCGACATGAGCGTTGGCTCACGTGACCTGCAGCAATGCGCTGATGCGGTAATGCGGTTACGAACGGAATACCTCTACTCAGTTAGCAGGCAGGATGACATCGCGTTCAGTTTCACCAGTGGCTTCCGTGCCGAATGGAAACGCTGGCGGAAAGGTGATCGGATAGTCGTGTGCAACGACCATTGCACTTGGGTATCGAAGGGCACACCCGACTCTTCCCATACGGCACTCATGTCCTACCTACAACAGGTGTTCAGCTATGCCGGGACGTTGAGCCTTGAGCATGAGTTGAAGGCAGCACCTACTGACAGTGTGCGCGCGGGCGACATCTTCATCCAGGGCGGTAGCCCCGGCCACGCTGTGATCGTGGTCGATGTGGCGCAAAGTAATTCGGGTCAATACGCCTTCATGCTGGCTCAGAGCTACATGCCTGCGCAGGACATTCATGTGCTGCGGAACCATCGCGATGAGGCCCTGGGGGCTTGGTTCATCCTCGGCGACGCGGACAAGCTCTACACCCCGGAATGGACCTTTGAATGGGCCGATCTGAAACGGTGGCCCTGATCAATTCGTGGCGAGTGCCTCCTGCTGGTACAGTTGAGGACTGCAGGCTTGGCCGTTCTTGAAATAGAATACGGCGCCGTACTTGTGTACGATCTTCTTGTACTCGGCCTTCTGCGCGTCGGTCCACAATTGGATCACGGTGATCACCTGATTCGGCTCCACGATCAACTCCTCCTTTCGATTCACCTTTCGCTCCGGTACCTCGGCCACGGCAGGTGATTCCCCTCCGTTGGCGGCAATGGCCGGCGCAATGCGTGGTTCCTCGTTCAGCTCGGTTGCACTGATCGAACGCCGCGCATCCTGGCCTTCGTTCAGTCCGGCCGTGGCCTCGTTGCGCACGGGCGGCGGTGGCGGGGCGGCCTTCTTCGGCTTCTCCTCCTCGACTTTGGCCAGGGGCGCTTGTTTCTTATTACGTTCTTCCTCCTGTGCAAGCGCCTCGTTCTTCTTGCGCTGCACCTCGGCCAACGCTGCGGCATCCGCAGCTGCTTTCAAGCGCTCGGCTTCGGACTTAGCGGCTAGGGCATCCGCTTTGGCCCTTTCAGCATCAGCTTTTCGCGCGGCCTCAGCCTGCTCCTTCGCCAGCCGATCCTTCTCCTTCGCAGCGGCTGCTGTTTGCTTTGCGGCTTCAGCTTCCGCTTTGGCCTTTTCCTTTTCGGCATTCGCGGCCGCCTTGGCCTCAGCGGCATTGGTCGCCGCCTCTTCTTGCTGCTTCAACGCTACCTGCTGTTGGATCTGTTCCAGCTGGCTTTGGATGCTCTTGGTGTAATCCGTGTCGTAGTCGAAGTCATCGGCAGTGGGCTCGTAACGGATCATGCCGACGGGCTGGTTGAAGACGACCACGTTCACATCATCGTACTGTTTGAAGAGCGAAACGGCATACTCGAACGGCGTGAATCCGTTCGCGGCCGCCTCGGCCGGTGCGTGGGTATTGAAGGCCAGCTTCTTGGCAACGAATCCGTCCTTTTCGAAACTGAGCACGTAGTTCGCGTTGATATCCAGTTCCAGCGAGAAGCGGCTGAGACCGCTGCTGACGGTCCTTTCTTTCTGGCCATCCTTGTACACGACCACCTTGGCACCATCCACACCGCCGCCTTCGATCTTCAATCGACCGTTTATGGTGAAGGTTTGCCCGAACGCGGCGACTGCGCCGAACGACATGGCTGTCATCAGCAGCACCGAAAGGGATAAGAAACGCTTAAGGGGCATGTCGTGGTCGGTCAATTATCGGTTCACCGATGTGGCGGTCATACGCAAGGATCATGTCGTTTGTTCAGACAATTACGGCCACGATACAGGCGAGGAAAATGCCGGTTGCCATCAGAAGGGTGCGCTTTGCTACGGGGTTGTTGCGGATCATGGTGAACTTGTTTTGGGCCGTTAACGTTCCAAGGTCAGCACCAGTTCACCCCACTATGACCAGAACCACTATTTGGGCGACGATCACCCTATTAAGTATCGGCGGATATGCCCAGGACGTTGATGCCCGCTTGGCAATTGCGAACGAGATCTTCGATGGGAAGGTCAAGTTCCGTATCGACCGGGACGACCGGCTGATCGCCGATCTCTTCAGCGAACAAGGATTGGTACGACAGGATGTCGCCTACGTGGAATTCCTCTCGCCCGATTCTATTTCGTACAGCCAAGAGGAACAAGCCGTTGTACTGAAGTGCAAAACCGGCGAAGCCCAATGCATCGATAAGGAGATCTTCAAGTTGAACGCCATTCGGCACACGGGCCGCAGCGCTCTGCCCATCTCTCCTGAAAAGAAGAATGAAGCGATCGCTGCCATTGGCGCCGTAATCCGGGCGGCACAAGAGGCCCAGGTGGCAGAGCGCACCCGTGCAACAATGCCGAAATGAGCACGTATGAACCGCGCAACCGCACGGAACCACGACTATGAAACGCTTCTTGCTACTCACCTTTCTCAGTATGACCGTGCTGGCTTCGACTGCCCAAGAGGAAACGGCCCAGTTGTACGGCGACGGTGAGCGGGCCTACCGGAGCGGAGACTATCAGGCCGCAATTCTCCTCTTCACCAAGGTGCTGGCGCTGGATGTCGAAAACCTGAACGCCTACTTGCAACGCGGATTCTGCAACAGCTTGTTGAAACAATACGCCGCAGCCGCTTCTGATTTCACTGCCGTGATCGAGCGCAAGGCGGACCATGCGTGGGCCTATACCAGTCGTGGAAGCGCGTACGCCAAGTTGGGACAACACGAAAAGGCCATGGCCGACTTCGATCAGGTGATAGCCCTTGACCCGAAGAATGAAGAAGCCTACAACAACCGCGGCTGGAGCCGCAAAGCCCTCGGCGATATCAACGGCGCATGCGTCGATTGGAAAGCCAGCAAGAAAATGGGCAACGCCGAAGCCAAGATCATCCTCGAAAACAACCGTTGCAAATGAGCACCACACGTACCCTCCTGTTGTCCGCATCCATTCTTGCCGCATCACTCCTGCGCGCGCAGGATCAGAGCTACAGCCAATGCCTTACCAAAGTGAAAAGCGAATGGGGAAAGCCCTGCGAGAGGTGCGAGGATTACAAAGAAGGCTGGAAGCGCAGCTTCGAAGAGACCTACAAACTGGAATTAAAGAACACCTGCGGTGACATGGTGGAGGTGAAAGTGGCGGTGCAGGAAAAGGGCGGCACGTGGCGCACCTTCCCGATCAAAGCCCTTGCAGGGGGCCAAAGCATGGAAGTCTTCGCCTGCCACGGTACGGGTAAGTACCTCTACTGGGTGCGGAAAGTGAATGACACGGAGATCATCCTCCCCAGCGACCAGGAGATCCTGACCGAATACCGACAGTGAACTCCGTAAAAGAGAATTGAAAAGAGTCCCGACATGTCGGGACTCTTTCATTTTAACCGGAGATCGTTCATAGGTGCCTCGAAAGACGCGCTGTTCAGGGGAGCGGAGAACTGACCTTCGAACCCTGATTCGACAAGTCATGTCAACAACCACCCTGCACATCGACCGCACTGAAACCAGCCCGCAGATCGACATCGACATGGAGCAAGGGACGCTTGAATTCATTGGCCGGAGCCTGCCAGCGAACAATGAAGCGTTCTATGTCCGCGTCCACAGTTGGCTGGATGAGTACCTCAAGTCGCCGAAGCCGAGCACGGTGGTGAACATGAAGATGGATTATTTCGACACGAGTTCATCGAAGCAGTTCTACAACATCTTCGAGCGGCTGAACGCCGTTAGCGAGCGCGGCCACCACGTTAACGTGAACTGGCACTTTGAGACCGGCGACGAGGAGATGGCAGAGACGGGAAAGGACTACGAGCGCTTCTTCCGTATGGACTTCAAGTTCGTGGAAGTAGAGGAATTGTTCTGAACACGCATCTATGCGCCCTGGGAGGACCGAGGCCTCTCTGGAAATCGAAACCCCGGAACCAGTTCCGCAAGGCGGTCGGTTCCGGGGTTCGTTTTCTTGAGTTATGTCTTCACGACCTTGGGGGTCAGAGCAGTTCGTTCGCCAAGTTCGCCAGTGGGCTGCGCTCCCCTTTTTCCAGCGTTATGTGAGCGAAGAGCGGATGGTTCTTGGCCTTGTCGATGATGTAACTAAGGCCATTGCTCTCTGCATCGAGATAGGGCGTGTCGATCTGGTGGATGTCACCTGTAAAAACGATCTTGGTTCCTTCTCCTGCCCGGCTCACAATGGTCTTCACTTCCAGCGGAGTAAGGTTCTGGGCTTCATCCACGATGAAGAATATGTTGCTCAGGCTACGACCTCGGATGTAGGCCAGTGGTGCGATCTGTATCTTCTCGTTCTCCAGCATCTCATCGATGCGCTTGGGCGTGCCATCGTGCTTATCGAAGTTGCCCTTGATGAGTTTGAGATTGTCCCACAGCGGTTGCATGTATGGATCCAACTTGCTCTGGATATCGCCTGGCAGGTAACCGATGTCCTTGTTGCTGAGCGGCACCACTGGGCGCGTTACATAGATCTGGTGGTAATTGCGCCGCTGCTCCAACGCGCAGGCCAATGCGAGCAAGGTTTTGCCAGTGCCCGCTTGACCTTGTAGCGTCACCAATTTGATCTCGGTGTCCATGAGGGCGCTCATGGCCAGCGTTTGCTCCGCATTGCGCGGGCCAATGCCGAATACGTTCTGCTTTTCCACGCGACCTACTTCTCCGGTACGGGGATCGTATTTAGTGAGGATGCTCTTTTTTGTGCTTCAGGATGTAGAAGTGGTTGCCTTCGGACTTCTTCAGCCCCAATTCCTCGGCCGGCATTGATCCCTTCTCGAAGAGATCATCGATGCGTTCTTCGAGCACATCATCCACTATGGTCCGGCCGCTGTAGAGCCGCTCTACATCCTGCACTTTGCCGGTGAGGTAGTCCTCCGCATGGATGTCGAGGCTTTTGGCCTTGATGCGCAAGCAGATGTCCTTACTCACCAGTATCACCTTGCGGTTCTTGTACTTGTGCTTCAGGCTCAACGCGGCGTTGAGGATCTGGTGATCGTTCTTATCGTCGTCGAAGATCTTCACGGCGTTCACGCCGTTGAGCTCGTGCTTGGCGATCACCGTGAGCTTGCCTTTCGTTGGACCGTTCAACGGCACCCACTCGCTGAGCAGTTCTTTATTGGCGATGCCGTCCACCAAGCGAATGAACTCACGCGCCTCGTAGTTGCGCGAGTCGTTCCCTTTCTTGAAGGTGTCGAGCTCTTCCAGTACTTGTATGGGTATCGCCACATCGTGCTCCTCAAAGCATTTAACGGCGCTATGGTCGTACAGGATCACTGAGGTGTCAAGTACGAAGATCTTGCGGTTCTTCACCATCGGTTCACAGAACGTTCTATGCCAAAACAACGTCGATGTGAACTGCACGGTTAGCGGGGGCCGATCGTTTGATCGGCCCCCACCCCCACCGATCGCGGCCGTAACCGCTTTCGGAGTTGGCTTCTTCAGTAGTGGTTCGGACTTGCGTCCCTCACACCTTCAACCCTCCTTCAGGACTGCACGACAAGCGCGCTATGGTTCAGCGGTGTTACCTCTTACCAGGTCCTGCTCACCTTGCGGATCGCAGGCCGCTCCATTTCCTTCAGGCAGTTGCCGGGCCCGTTGTGCCCGCTTCCGTTGCCAATGATCCAAACGTAGACCCCGGATCGGGGCTGTTGCAAAAATCGGGTGTCGTTCCATCAACATTTTGCGAACAGGCCTTTTCAACCATGGTGCACTACCGAGTTGTGTGCATGATCGGCAAGGTGGCGAGCGCACCATTGGCATGTATCACAACCACTAACGGAGCAGCTGCAACGTGCGACAAGTCAAAGGTCAGACGCGCAACTTCGTTTCCGCCGGTCATGTAGCGTTGATCGGCGATGATGGTCCGTCCTTGTGTATCGAGTATGTCCAAGAGCAACTCACCCCCATTGACTCCCTCCGCCAATACCGTGTGTATGCCACTGCCATCCGTACCCGACCAAACCAAGTGGATCCCTGATCCACTTACCTCCGCGATTCCGCTGCAGGGATCAATGATCACCGCTACCGAAGCCGCGGCAGGCACGCACGGTGCCCCGGGGTCAACGGTGTACGTGTACAAACCGGACGGGTCGACCGTAGGATCGAACAATGTAGAATGGGGCTGGCTGTTCGGACCAGTCCATGTTCCTCCAGCATCCGGCGTTCCGCCCAATAGCGTTACCAGATCCACAGGTGTAGCGTTGGCACAGATCGTTGCGGTGCTCGATGTACCAGCATCCGGCTCGGTAACGATCTGGACTTCCACAAAGGCACTATCGTTCGGGCATGGACCTGTCCCAGGTACCACATAGGTATAGAGCCCTGGTTGATCGATGGCCGGCTCGAACAATTGGTTCGTAACAAGGTTGCTTGGGTTGAGCCAATACCCTGTGGCATCCGGAGAACTTGTCAGGAACCCGATCAACGGGATCGGTGATGATGTAGAGCAGACCAGCTGTGTGCTGCCAACGCCTGCGTTCGCGGGATCGATCAGCGTAATGGTGAGCACCGCGACGGCACTGCTGCATGGAGCCGTTCCGGTAACAGTGTAGGTGTACGCGCCACCGGGCTGGCCGGCACTATCGAACTGATCGCTCACTACCTGGTTGTTCGGGTTTGTCCAAACACCACCCGCATCAGGGTTTCCACCGAGCAGCAGGTCCATATCGTAGAGGCCGGTGGATTTGCAGATGTCTTCTGCCGTGTTCGTGCCTGCATTGGGCCCGTTGTTGACGGTGATGTTGCTGCCATTGTCGGTGCCGATCGTCGGTGGCGTGCTACTCACGACGCGAATGCGATAGCCCGCCCCGACCGCAGTGCCGGGCGGGATTGTGCAGGCTATGGAACCACTGGTCGTACTGTTCAGCGACCCGATACTGACGGGTGCGGCGAAGCTTCCCACCGCGTTGCTCAGTTGTGCCGTGAAAATGTTGCCGGGAACATACGTGCCAACGGCCGTATAGTCGACCGTTACCGCAGAACCATCGCACACTTGCAACGAACTGACTTGCGTGGTGGCCACGCTGTTAACCACACCGCTTTGGCCGATAATGGCCACATCATCAATGCCGAACCCTGGATCCAATGCCGTGCCGCCGATGCCATTGACGAATTTGAAACCGAAACGAATACCGGGTTGGTTGCCGAAAGCCGGGTCGCTGATGGTTTGCTGCACCCATGCCGTCTGGTTGTTGTAGTTGGTAATGGGCGTGCTGATCAGATTCCAGTTCGCACCGTTGTTGATCGTATAGTAGACCTGCCCGAAGTGGGTGGTGGAGCCGGAACACAGCCACCAGAAGGAGAAGTCAACATCGGAGTAACCTACGGTGCTGACGTTGTTGGTCATACGGCTGAAGGTGTTGTCCGCCGAAATGCAGAAGCCATCAGCAGCACCGAACGAGCAACATAGGATACCATCAGCGATGCCCTCCACGCTGGCCGTGTGCAGGTAATTGCCATTGGGTGTGCTGATGCCCACTGGCTGCCCAGCCGTGCTCACTATCGTATAAGGGAATTGGAAGCCGATGCAGAGCACATCACCATTGCCGCCGGTGTAGCTGTTGTTCACCACCCACGTATTCCAAGCACTGACGGTACTACCTGCGTCATTGGTGTTGAGTGTGAACGATGGTGCGCTTTCGAAGTCCTCTGAGTAAAGGGTGACCTGGGCAGAGGTGCCGGTTATGCAAAGCGCTGTCGAAAGGAGAGCGATGTATCGGTTGTTCATGTGCGGGGATCTGTTTCGGGACCCGAAGTGCCGGGGTGCGGCAAATTAGAGCAGCCTTAGCAACGTTCGCGCCCCAGGAGTTATCAACCATGGATTCACCCTGTGGATACGTCCACCTAATTTCACGACCATTCATTCGCACCGCCCCCGACCCATCGGGAACCAACAGCCAAACCCTATCGATCATGAGACAATCTTTATCCCTGAAACGACTCGCACCGCTGGCCGCCATGTTGACCACGGCGCAAGCGCCCCCGGCGACCAGCGCTCCCGTGGCGATTAACGATGCTACACTGAGTGGTGTGCGAGCACCACCTGGAGCCATAGGCACCCCGCGAAGGCCGCTGGAATCGGCTGGGCCCGGGCGGGACAACGGTGCCCGGCGTTTGGCGGAACCCGGCCCCTCAATGCCGAAACACGGGGACGACCCCGAACCTCAGACCACGGGAGGTTCCATGCCTTCACGAACGCCAACTCGGCACGTTCTCTTCGGTATCCCCCGGCGGGCGGGCCCCGCGAGACAGGGCCCACGGACGCGCCTGACGTGGACTGGAACTTGGTGCGCAACGCCCAAGCGGTGGCTTCAATTTCTCTGAGCAATGATGATGTGCTCTGCACCCGGTTGGCGAGCTTGATGTACAGCACCGCGACGCATGCTCGGCATTGAACTCAATACAAATGCACCATCGCGGGCCATCGCATCAATTCAGGCACCAGTTTCTACCTGCGCGGACCACGTGGGCCGTACCCGTTCCGGGACCTATTCGCCCTCGATCACATCACCGTTGAGACTTTCAGGGCCGGCGCGCCAACTCCTCTGGTTGGATTCACTTCGGAACGGGTAGCACCATGAGGGCGGCACTGGGCATTGGCGTCACGATGAACATCGCCCGCCGCCGACGTTACTGTTACCATCAGCGACGACTTGAGCGGAACAGCGACCGACGCGGTCGACTACACAACGTTCACTGATGTCGTGCTCACCTTCACACCAACGGATACCTATCCATTCACGCAGAACGTTTCGCTGATCACCACCCCGGATGTGGACTATGAGGCCAACGAATCGGTTGTGCTCAACTTCAACATAACTACTGGAACAGCCGACCCCGGCATTGCCACCCATACCCACACGATCACCAACGACGACCTGCCGCAGATCGTGATCAACGAGGTGGACTATGACCAGGATGGAACGGACGCCTTCGAGTTCATTGAACTGAAGAACAATGGGGCTGCCGCCGCCGACCTCCTCGGGTTGAAGGTTGAATTGATCAACGGAGCGAACGGCTTGCTCTATTCCACTTTCACCTTGCCGAACGTGAGCGTTGCCGCTGGCGACTACTTCGTGATCTGTGGAACCGGCAGCAGCGTCCCGAATTGCGACTTCCAGAGCGGTGCTGCGACCAACCTTATCCAGAACGGTTCGCCCGATGGAATGCGGCTGGCTACGACCGGCAACATTGTCATTGATCAAATGAGCTATGAAGGCTCTATGTCGACCACCGAAGGCACGGCGCCAGCAGATATTGATGACGGCACGCAACCGGACCAAGGCCTGAGCCGCCTGCCTGACGGCGGGGATACCAACGACAACAGTGCGGATTGGACCATGCGCTGCATCTCCCCCGGAGCCAGCAACCTGAGTACAACACAGTTCTGCTTGTGCGAACCGGCTTCGTTCACGGCTTTCCCCAGCTGCATCGATGATTTCACTTGGAACATTGTAGTGAACGTTACCAGCACAGGTAGCGGTGCAACGGTTGACATCACCAATAGCCTCACCGGTAGCAGCCAATTGGGTGTGGGTACCGGCGTGCATCTCATTGGGCCCTTCAACAACTTCGATGTGGTGGACCTCACAGTTGCACATGAAACATTCGCCGCTTGCGATGAAGTGCTGACGGGTATCACTGAAGACTGCACACCGCCCCCACCCTGCCTGGACAATGAGTGCGAGCTCACGATCCTCACCGACGACTTCCCGCAGGAGATCACGTGGTTCGTTCAGCCAGCCGGTGGTGGTGCACCACTTTGCTCCGGTGGTCCGTACTTCCTCGACTTCAACACGGAAATAGAACTCTGCTGCCTGCCTGATGGCTGCTACGACCTGGTGTTCAATGACGGTTTTGGTGACGGTATCACAGACCCCATCGGTGCGATCACTTTGCGCGACCAGTTCGGCAACCGGATATTGGATGGCGATGCGACATACACCAGTGTTGGCCAGGCCAACGTATCGTTCTGCCTCCCGGTCGGCAACGACAAACTCACCGTTGCTACCTGCGATCGGCTTGACCGAGCCCAACTAGCGTGATCGTTGCTTCCCCGAATGCAGCAGTTACCAATGAGTTCACGCTCAACACCAACAGTAACCTCGCGGACGATGGCTACCAGTTCTTGATCCAGGACCCCGATGGTGGCTACAGCCGCACGATCTTCAAGAGCCACGCGAATCCCGGCAGCCCCGGTGGACCGGTTGGTGGTACCGCATGCGCACACTTGAAACTGAGCAGCATCGTCACCTTCCCAGTGCCAACGGACCGCTTGCTGAACGTGCGCGTTCGCAGCCGCTTGAACGGTTTATATGCACCCTACGGCCTGCATGCCAGATGAAGGTGTTGAGCGTGCCGATCGCATGCCCTACTGCTGAGTTGGACAACAATCCGTTGCACATCGGCACCACATACAGTTGCGGTGTCACCGGCAAAGCTGTTGGCGCAAGCGGCAACGCCGGGAAGTTGTGGGCAGAGCCACTGCTTGGGGCCAACCGTTACCGCTTTGAGTTCAGCTACCCGGCTGAGTCGTTACACACGGCACGATCGTTGTGAACACCTACGTGCTTCAGTTGAACGCGTGGCTCACGAACCCGTTGATCTGCGGCACCGTGGAATACAACGTGCGCGTGCAGGCCAGCTTCGACGGCGGCGCTACGTACTGCCCGTATGGCACGCCATGCACCGTAGAGATCACCAACGATGCGCCGAACCCATGCACCGGTGGCTCTTTCGTCGGTGGAACGTTGAATGCAGCACCCGTCTCTTCAACGAACTTCAGCTTGTACCCGAACCCGTCGCTCGATGGTCGCGTAACGCTCGAACTCATGGCGCTCTCCACGGAAGTCAAGAGGGTGAGCATCGACATATTCGACCTCTTTGGCCGGAAGGTGATGGCTCAAGTGATCGCAACTGGTGGTGCTGACCAGTTGAGCACGGTGCTATTGCTCCCGACTGACCTGGCAACTGGAGTGTACATGGTAACGGTCGTTGCCGGAACCACCACCTACACGGAAAGGCTGGTCGTGGAATAAGACGTGCAATACGCTAAACGTGAAGAACCCCGGCCATGCGGCGGGGTTCTTTTTGACCTAATTCGAAGTCAAAGCGCAAGGCGCTTGCCTACTTCCACCGGCTCGAAGGTGCTCCGTCGGAACGGGTGCGCCTCGGTATTGAAGACGTGCTCGTCCAAGTTGAAGGCGCCGTTCCCTTTCGAGAACACGAGGTAGAAGTACTTCATCGTCTCGGCGAAGAAGAAGGTGGGCATGTAGTCCTTCTCCTTCATGGTGCGCACATCCTCAATGGAGGTGAAGGCCACATCCGTGCGACAGTGCTTCTTGATATCGCCCCAATACTGCACGGCCATCTCGCGGTACATCGGCTTGCCGGTGAAGTGGTACAGGTAGTAGGCGGATTCGACGATCTCCGGATTCAGGTCGTAGTCACCGGCGCGCACCTCGCGTTTGCCATAGTCGTAGGCCGTGGGCTCCAAGCCGTGGATGCGCCAGACGTGGTCGTAGGTGCGCTGCATCCGTTCAGCACGGGCCGTGTCGCCGCTCAGCACGAGCAACGCCGGGAAGAAGGCATCATAGAGGGTGATCACATCGCTGGTCCGGGATCCGTCGTCCATGTTCACGCGGCCATACCACAACAGGCTATCCTGCTCCTCGGCCAGATTCGCGTTCACCGCAGCGATGGCCTCGTTCCAAATGCGGCCGATGGTGGTATCGCCGAAGAGCTGATAGTCTTGTACAGGTATTCGTAGTAGCTGTCCACACCGGCGCAGATGCTGGCATTGCGGTTGGTCCATTCACCGGTCTGCACGTTGATGTCCATGCCGGGCAAACCCAACTTCGAGCGCCGCTCAGATCGCCATCGTCGCGCGTTTGCCAGCAGCGTAGTACTTCGGGTCCTTGGTGTAGTAACTAAGAATGCCCAATTCCAAGACGTTCGTACCAGCCTCCGCGACATTCACCGTATCTCCGCTGGTCTTACCGGTGCGCAGGTTCACGTTGTAGGTGGAATGCCGGTGCCCGTGTTGAACGCCGGTAACAACCGATCAGCGAAGTCCACGGTCTTGGCGAGCACTTTCGGGTTGCCGCTGAGCTCGTACATACTCAGCAAGCCACCGAGGATGCGGATGTCCACCTCGAACACTTTCGCATTCACGTCCTTATCCCAATTGAGCGAATCGACCACGTAGTCCTCGATCTCCTTGGCCTCTGCATCGAATCCCATCAGCTTCAAGGTGCTGTACGCATCGATCGGCGAGATGTAGAGCGGATGCTCGTACCAGTCCTCGGCGCTCTTGGTCAGCGGCTTCAGCGCATCGTGGCCCCAGGCGTATTGCTTGTAGGCCTTCCAGCTACGCAGGGTTTCCTGCTTCACCTCTTCGGCGAGGCGGAGGTAGGTGCTGTCGACCGGGACTTGAACGGTCTCATTCTGTGCATTGCTACAACTAGTGAGCACGGCAGACGCAAGCAGTAGGGCGAGAATGGTCTTCACGTTGTTCGGATGGGATGACAAGATGCGCAACGATACCTTACTTCGACCGGGGGTCGAAGGCATGTGGTTATCCTCTGGCGTTGATCGTTTCCACCAACTCGCACGCACTGGCTCATTCTTGCCACAAGCGAATTCGGCATGTTCCAAGGCACGGTCAACCCGATCGGCTTCAAGCAGAAACTGAGCATAGAAGAAGTCCAAGAAGTCTACGTCGCCTCGATGGAACGCGGCATCAAAGTGCTGCTGGGCGACACTTCTCTCACCTTGGTTCCAATGGAGCAAGGCCATGTTCCGATGAGTGTAACCAGGATGGTTCGCCTCGGTCCTGGCAGCGCGACCCAGGTACAACCTTGCGGAAACGAAGTCACCAAGCATAACATGCGCGAACCCAGCATTGTCCATTGCATAGGCGAACACGGCATCCAGCTTGAGGGCTTCTGCGAAGGATATCAAGCTCTTAGCGTATTCACCTAGGCCCGCGAATAGCCAATGTTATTGTGGATCGCAGAACGTTCGACATCATCGTCGATCATGAAGAGCGCCTTGCGTAGTTCCTCGATTGCTCGTCTGTAATCGTGAGCTACCAAGAGAGCATCGGCCGACCGCAGCAACGATCCAAGATCTCCTTCTCGATCGAACTCTCGAAGATCCGGGTCAGTTGCACCACCGTTTTTCATCCACTTCAGCGCGACTTTCACCTCAGAGGAGACTTCTGTCGGCAACGATCTCAACGCATCCGCCTCATCCACTTGTTGCATCCTGAGGTTAAGTGCAACGCATAGGCGAACAGAGGAAGTGACAAAGGGCTGGAGTATGTCGTCTTCGATTCCCACATGCCATCAGTGCTATAGAGCACTTCGGTTCTACTCTGCGCGAGGACCGGACCGAAGCCCAGATGGATGGCAAGGAGTTCCTTCATCTGATCGGCACCATGCTCATCAAGCTCCAACCCGGACTCCGATGCAACCACACCAGCCATTTGCAGAACGCAGTTCTTTACGATCAGACGTGTTGGCCATTGATCGAATTAGCGATCCGAACCGTGTATCGCCGTTGCCCATCTTTAGTGTTGCGCACTTCCAGATGACTACAGGGTGGCAAACCACTCATGTGCAGTGGCATTCCGCCAATGTCCCTTGCATCGGTGAACATGGTCGTCTCAACTAAGCTGGGTCAATATCAAGAACTGCGCAGAATCCTGACCACAGCGTTCGGATCAGGCCTTTGCTGGACAATGTTCGTGGGAACAGAATCCGCGTCGAACCGAACGAACGATCGAGAGGACCATTTGGCCGCACAACCTGAATCAGCCAGGACAATGCTTGGTTGATCCATTCGCGGTCACCATCCTGAGCGAGCGGCATGTCCTGTCGGATCGGCTTCTACACCACCACCCCTCCATCACCTTCCGCACCGCCCCTTCCACCTTGTCCAAGTACGCATCCAGTTCCGCTTCGGTCCACGTCACGCGGATGTTGAAGCTGATGAGGCGGCTGAGCAAGGCGTCGCTCTTCGGGAAGGTCATGGTCTTGAGGTCCTGCGGCAGGCCGAGCTCGTGCGCCACCATGCGGAAGGGCATGCTCAGCTCCTTCACCTGGTGCCACTGCTTGATGTAGTGGTACATGTTGTCGTACCAGTAGCCGCCGCCCACGCCCGATTCGCCCATGGCCTTGTGCGCCGCGCGCGCCGTGGCTTCGCTGGGGAAGAGCAGGTGGAAGAAGGTGGCGCTGTCGCCCGAATCGTCGCATTGCTTGCGGAAGGAAAGTCCGGGGATCTTGGAAAGTCGTGACTGTATGATCGCCTTGTGTTTGCGCTGCTGGCTGATGATGTAAGGCAGTTTACGCGCCTGCGCCAGACCAATGGCGGCGTTGATCTCGCCGATGCGGTAGTTGGTGCCCATGATCGGGTGGGGCTCCATGCCACGGTTATCGCCCTCGTGGCTG
This sequence comes from Flavobacteriales bacterium, assembly GCA_016703005.1. GTDB lineage: Bacteria > Bacteroidota > Bacteroidia > Flavobacteriales_F > PHOS-HE28 > PHOS-HE28. Next base: position 380,344 of record JADJCX010000033.1, on the reverse strand, counting down.
TGGCCGTGGTCGCTGAGGTACTCTGCGGTCTTGATCGTTGCTCATCGTCGGTGATGATGACGCCGCCTTCGCCGCAGGTGTTGATCTTGAAGAAGTCGAAGCTGAAGCTGCCCATCTTGCCGAAGAGGCCGAGGTGCTTGCCCTTGTAGGTGGCGCCGAGCGCTTGGGCAGTGTCCTCGATGAGCATCACGTTCTTCTCCTTGCACACGGCGAGGATGCCATCGAGATCCGCCGAGCCGCCGCACATGTGTACGAGCAGAACGGCTTTCGTCTTCGGCGTGATCGCTGCGCGAATTCCTTCAGCGCTCATGCACAGCGTCTCATCGATCTCCGCGAAGACAGGGATCGCTCCAGCGAAGAGCACCGCCTCGATCGTGGCCACGAAGGTGAAGGGCGGTACGATCACGTGATCGCCATAACCAACACCGCACGCTGCCAGCATCGAGCTCACCGCCGTGCTACCACTGCTCACCGCCAGCGCGTGCTTCGCGCCGGTGAACTTGGCGATCTCCGCCTCGAAGTCCTTCGCCTTCCAATGGCCCTTGCGCTGGGCGTCGTGGTTGTAGCGGAATAACACGCCCGTGTTCAGGACGTCCATCACTTCCTTTTTCTCCTCTTCGCCGAAAAGTTCTGTGCCGGGCATGGTGCTCTGGTTGTGCGGGTAAAAGTATCAAGGTGCTTCCCTCACGGGCTGGTCCGGCCCGCCGCTGTCATGGTCGAATATTCACCCTGAGGTTACACGGCGGCCCGATCTTTGCCGGCCTCAACCTGCCTTCATGCGCGCTATACTTCTCCTCTCAACGGCCATCCTGACTTCCACCGTAACGGCCCAAACGAACCTCGTGACCTACGCAGGTGGCAGCGGCAACGAGGTCTTTAACGATGTCGTGCAGATCGGCGATGGACGTGTGCTGGTGATCGGCGTAGCGGATGACCTCGGCTGGATCGATACCGGCGTTCCGCGTTCAACCTCGGGGCTTCGGGCATAACCAATGGACTGGGCACCGGTAAGTTCCCCCTTCATCTTGGTGTTCGACAGCACGCTGCAGATCGTGTTGTCCGTGCATGCCATGACACAAGGCGCTGCCGAGGACCTGCGCTTCATCAAGCTCACCAATGCACCCGGCACAACAACGGGCGACATCTATCTGAGCGGCACCACGGAGGACGCGAACACGGGCGGCTACTTCATCGGGCGCCTGGACAACAACTTCGTGAACGGCGACCCCAGCGGATTTGAATGGGTGATCAACGTGAAGTGCTCCACAGGCGAGTATCCGAAGATCTACCAACCATGGGACGTGGGGGGTGATGGCAAAGTGGTGTATGCATATGGCGACAGTCACTCCTACAACTGGAGCGCGATATACCGCAACAAAGCCGATGGCAGCGAAGACGTGGTTCCGTTCTGGCGGATCCACTGGCCCATCGGCGGCGGGCCGGAACATCGCGGCATTGCATCCACCTATCCCAATGGTGGCATCGACAGTTTGGCGTACAGCGCGATCGTATTGAAGCGCGATGCCTCGCGCTGCGAGTTGCGCAGCCCAACACAAGCCGAGTACGATCTCTGGCAACCCGATGGCAACGGAGGAACCAAGAAGGGAACGTGGCCGCTGGACATACTCTACGATTCGCCCTGCTTGCCCGGCGGCACCGGCAACACGACCAATGGCCCTGGCTATACGGGATACAGCGGCAGCGCCACGTTCACGCACGGTCCCCAATCCATTTGCATCGATCGCCGCACGAACAACATGTACATCGGCTTCAACACCAAGAGCGTGCTGCCCGGTGGCCTGCCCGATTTCGAACCCGCGGTGATGGCCATGGACGCCGATGGCGCGTTGCTGTGGTGGAGCCGTCTGTATCATGAAGTGACACCCGCAGGCGACACGGTGAACAGCAGTCCGGATCAATACATCGACGCGTTGGCGATCGACTACTCGCAACCGCCTGCGACCGGTCAGCTTGTGGTGAACGCACGTTGCCACGGCCACAACACCGAGAACCTTTGGGAAGGCGACGTGATCGATGCCAACCCCGGTGCCAGCGGTTTCCAGAACAACTTCACCGGTAGCAGCGGCAACATCCACATCAGTTGGCTGGGCAAGCTGAAGCTCGCCGACGGCACCTTGATGCACTGCACCTACGCCGCCGAACTCGGCGAAGGCACGGGTGGTCTTGGCGCCCCGCATCCCGATCCGAACCTCGACGGATGGCCCAACCCTAATGGCGGTTGGCCGAATGTGAACACCACCTATCTGGGCAAGAACATGCTGAAGGTGACAGCGGATGGCGGTGTGCTTGTCTTGGGCAAGGGTCGTCGCACGATCACAACGGCCAACGCATACCAGAAAATGGTGAAGCCCGGCAACGGCGGCCTCAGTTGCTGGAACGATTTCGTGCGCGTTTACACCGATGATCTCCAGCACGCTGAAGTACAGCTCGTTGCTCGTGGGCCAGTGGGACACACTGACGCAAACCGGCGGCGACAATGTGCGGTTGAACGGCGTCTTCAAGACCGCGCATGGCGTTATCGCGGTAGGGAGGCACAACGCCACGGGCAACGAACTTCCTTGGCCAACGTGCCCGCTTGGGGCAACACGAACTACAATGGAGAGAGCGCAGTGCTGGCTTACCTGCAAGCCACCAACCTCTACGATCCGAACGACAGCCCGGTGGACTTCAGTACGGGGCGATCATAACTGTCGCTGATGCTGGTCTTTCACTTTGGCCAAATCCATCCAGCGGAGTTGTGAATGTTCAATTACCCGGCGATAATGGCGGAACACTTGAACTCCTGGACCTGAGCGGGCGGCGGTTGCGTAGTTGGCCTGCCCGTGGTAACGCATCGAGCACCACGCTCGACCTGCGCGACTTGTCCAAGGGCAGCTACATGGTCGTGTACCGAACGGATGGCGGCGAAAACTGTTGCATGCGGCTCGTGCTACGCTGAACAATTGTTCTAGCGATCTTGCGCGGAATGGTGATCCGTGCATCCTTCATTGTGTTGCTCTGCCTGCGTCCGTTCACATCAGCGGCCCAGGTCGATCTCCCGGTCTTCGGCCGACAGCAGGTGATCAACGGCTACGCGAAGGACATCGAGGGCGAGGTCCTCTCTTACTTCAGCGTGTATCCGGAGCATGCCACCACGGCACTGCTTACACGATGCACCGATGGGAAGAAAGGGATCGCGTGGGAGACAGCCGCAGTGCCGCACTACCCGCAAGACGAGAACATCCAGTACTTCTACTTCAGTTGGATCGCGGCGCACAACAGCACCACCAGTGGAGGTGATCGCTCCTTCGACCTCTTCATCCGAGGAAGTACATCACGCTCGGTCAACCGCTGAAATTGAAGGTGGTGGGCCACGCGCAGAACAGTCCGGACTGGTTCATGACCTTCCGGTACACGTTCGAGGAGAAGGTGGAGTTAGAGGCCATGCCCTTCATCACTGCGCAAGGGAAACAAGTGATACAAGTGACTGCAATGCACTTCGGTCCACCAGCATTGCTTGGGCTCGATGTGAATGGCAAAGTCGGGGGTAGCGATTTCTTGGTCGAGCATGGGCTGAATGTGTTTCGAGTGATGGTCGATGCCGTTACCGTGAAACAACCGATCAACGTGCGGCTGACGATATCGCCTCAAGACCGAAGCCCTTGGCCACCATCGCTTGAAATGGATACCACCTTGATTCTGGAACCGGTCATCCACCGCGACATTCACCTAGTTCACCACAGCCACACCGACATCGGCTACAGCCACCTGCAGGCCGAAGTGGAGACGATCCAGAACAACAACATCTTCAAGGCGCTGGAGCTGATCGACCGCACAAAGGACTATCTGGAAGGAAGCCGCTTCGTGTGGAACGTGGAGAGCCTCTGGGCCGTGGAGAATTTCCTGGGCATCGCCAGCGAGGCGGACAAGCAACGCTTCATTACGGCGGTGAAGGCGGGCAGCATCGCCCTGAGCGCGAACTACGCCAACATCCTCACCGGCCTGTGCACGCCTGAGGAGATGCATTGGATCGTGGAGTACGCCGATTCGCTGCGCAAGTGGTACGACCTGCCGATCACCATGGCGATGCAGACCGACATTCCCGGCATGAGTTGGAGCATGGTGGACGCCTACGCCGCGCATGGCATCCGCCACCTGAGCCAGGGGCCGAACTACATCCCCGACATGCCCGACGGCGGCGACCGCATCGGCAGCACGCTGCGCGAACAAGGCGACAAACCCTATTGGTGGAAGAGCACGACCGGTCGCGACAGCATCCTCGTGTGGACAGCCGGACAGGGCTACGGCGGCTGGCACGGCTTCACGGCTGGGGCGATTGCGGAACGCGGCACGCGGAAGATCGCCGCCTACATGAACGAGCTCGTTGCGAAGGCTATCCCTACGACATGGTGCAGTGGCGCTACAACATCGTGAGCGACAACGGCCCGGTGGACAGCACCCTCAGCGATTTCGTGCGCGAATGGAACGAGAAGTACATCTCCCCAAGGCTGATCATCGCGAACGGGGGCGAGATGATGCAAGAATTCGAAACGAAGTACGGCAAGGACATCCCCACCTGGAGCGGCGACTTCACGCCCTATTGGGAGGATGGCGCGTACAGCACGGCGAAGGAGGAAGGCGATGTGCGCGTGCTCAGCGCGCGGCTTTCCAACCTGATCGATGCGGCCAAAGATCCTCGGTAAGCCCATCGACCCGCACCTGCTCTACCGCGCCAAGCGCAGCATCGTGATGTGGCATGAGCACACTTGGGGCGCGTGGTGCAGCATCAGCGATCCGGATGCGCACTTCACCACCGACCAGTGGCGGGTGAAGAAGGCGTTCGCGGATAGTGCGAGTGGTATATAGCTGCAATCGAGAAGCAATCGAGCCTGAAGGCGGCGATTCCTCGTTGTCGTGAATACCATGGCGGCGGTGGTCATTTATCATGGTGAACCGCTCGATCACATCCGCTACATCCCCGGCAGTACAGGTCAAGCTTCCGACCTTGCGGTTCTCTCGACAGCTTCGAATCAAGGTTGGCGCCAAGACAAGTTCGACTGGTGCGTAGATAAGAGGCCCGGGTATTGACCATTGAAAGAGCGCATAGCCAATGGGGCAACCGATACTTTGAGTGTAGGGGGAATGACTGGGTGGGGCGTGAGGTCAGTGGGCATGCAGTGGCTTCACTCTGGAGTATCGACTCCAGCCAATCTGGCCGTCGCCCTGAGGATTGGTTGTACGACGACAGTGCTTTAGTCCGAGTTCAATACGTCCGATTTGACCTGGATGATTATCAAAACGGATGGTCCACATCTCGAGGTTTCCGCAAGACGGTGTCATTCACTGTATGGCATACCTGTTCAAGTTGCCTCATCGTGACAAGGAATCCCTCCACCTCGCCCTCCCCTTCAACATCCCCAACGCCACCGTCCGCATCGGCATCGGCGATACCTGCGTAACGCCCGAGAGCGGCCGCATCCCCGGCAGCAACAACGACTTCTTCTGCGCCCAGCGCTGGATCGATGTGAGCAACGACAGCATGGGCGTCACCATCGTGTGCCCGCAAGGTGCGATCTGGGAGGTCGGCGAGATGGTGGACGAGCGCAAGGTGAACCCCGGCAAGGGCACGAACCCCGAGTACTACAAGGCCTGGAAGACCGAGGCGAAGAGCAGCAGCACCATCTACCTCTACGCCCTCAACAACTACTGGCACACCAACTTCAAGGCCGACCAGGAAGGGCCGATCACCTTCGACCTCTACCTGAAGATGCACGGGCCGTTCAAGCTGGAGGAGGCGAGGCGCTTCGGGCTGGAGATGACGCGGCCGTTGATCACGTGGTGGAAGTGAATGCAGAAGGCGGTGAGAGAGTGAGAGGGTGAAAGGGTACAAGAGTCCTCCCCCTCTCCCTCTCACCCTCTCACCCTCTTACCCTCTTGCCCTTACTCTCTTACTCTCTCACTCTTCCACCCTCTCCCGTTACTTCGCATGCATGAAGAAGCAGTCCCTCGGTAGCATCGTCTACTCGTCCGGTCCGAAGTCGAGCGGCACACCGGTTCCCAACCAGCAGGACCTGCGCATTCACTTGGACCGCATGCGCGGTGATAAGCTGGTCACACGCATCGTTGGCTTCATTGGTAAGGAGGCGGACCTGGATGATCTGGGCCGAACGCTGAAAGCGAAATGCGGTGTGGGTGGCAACACCAAGGACGGACTGATCCTGTTGCAAGGCGACCACCGCGACAAAGTGCTGGCTTACCTCACGGAGAAAGGGTACAAGGCCAAGAAGGCCGGCGGGTGAGCGCTCAGAGAGCGCGCCCTTTGCGCATGCTCGGAACCCGGATACCTTTCGGTCCCTTGATCCCGTACCATGTTGCGCAACCACCTCCTCCCCGCCATAGGGCTGCTCCTGCCGCTCATGGCATTTGGCCAGACAGCTCAAGAAAAGCCAACGCTGAACGCGCTCGGGCAAGCCATCACCGTGGCCAAGGCCACCCGCTTCATGAAGACACCGCCGATGACCGAGTGGCCGGTGGTGAGAGAAGACGGTGCGGAAGACCGCGAACGCCACGAAGCCGACAAACAACGCGCCTTGCCGGTGGTGACCGATGCGCGTTGGGAGAACGAGCCCGACGGAGCGCTGCAACTGCGCTCAGCGACGAAAAGTGCCAAGGCACCCGCCGTGAATGTGAACGGACAGAGCGGAAGCGGCATACCGCCGGACCCCACCGGTGCCGCCGGACCCGACCACTATGTGCAAGCCGTCAACTCCTCTTATCGGGTGTACACGAAAACGGGCCCGGGCATAGGCCCACAGCACAGTCTGAGCAGCCTTTGGGCTGATGCCGGCAACGACGGCGATCCGATCGTGATGTACGACCGCCACGCCGACCGCTGGTTCATCTCCCAGTTCGACGAGGTGTTCTCCGGACCGCCTTACCAGTTGGTGATCGCCGTCTCCGCGACCAGCGATCCCGCCGGAGCCTACTATGCTTATGAGTTCAACATCAACCAATTCCCTGACTATCCGAAGTACAGTATCTGGTGGGACGGGTACTACTGCACCACCAACAGCAGCCGCACGGCCATCGTCTTCGAGCGCACCAAGATGTTGGCCGGGGATCCGGATGCGCGCATGATCGCCCTCAGCGCGTCGGGCGTCATCGACAGCGGGTTCACCAGCGTGCTGCCCTCCGATGCCGACGGTGACCTGCCGCCCGCCGGCACGCCGTGCTACTTCTTCAACTTGGAGGACAACTCTTGGGGTGCACCGAGCGACCGCATCAAGATCTACGCGATGACCACCGACTGGGTCACCACCGCGAACACGAACGTTGCGCAGCACCAGACGATCGACACGGCCCCGTTCGACCCGTGGATCGGCACAGGCTGGGACAACATCGCGCAGCCGGGCACGGCCCAAAAGCTTGACGGAGGTCTCGGCATCTTCAACTTCCGCGCGCAACACATACGCTGGACCAACTACAACACCCTGATGCTCTGCAACGGCGTGGATGTCGGCTCCAACCAATGTGGGATCCGCTGGTACGAGCTACGTGACGCCAACGATGGCAACTGGGCCATCCATCAGCAGGGCACCTACAGCCCGGACGGAGCCGACCGTTTCTATGGCAGCATCGCCATGGACATGCAGGGCAACATCGGCCTGGGATACAGTTGTGCCGATGGCCCCAACGGCATCTACGCTGGCCTGCGCTACACCGGGCGGATGGCGAACGATCCATTGGGCCAAATGACCTTCATCGAGCAAGAAGTGGTGGCCGGTCTCGGTTCCCAGCAGAGCCTCAATCGCTTCGGCGATTACGCGCATTGTTCGCTGGACCCGGATGGCCACACGTTCTGGTTCACCGGCGAATACCTCGGCACCAATGGAGCTACCCGCACACGCATCTTCTCCTTCGATCTGAGCGCTGAGGTCGGGGTCGAGGAGAACGTTGGCCACGAGGCCTTCGCGCTGGAAGCCGTGCAACAAGGTGACGCCATCCAAGTGCAGGTTCTAGGGGCGGACGGAGCAGCCACCTCCGTGTTGGAAGTGATCGGCTTGGATGGAAAACGTGTGCTCATCAAGGAACTTGCTACCCCTAGCGGCCGTGCCACCACCCGCATCGATATCTCGTCGATCGCCCAGGGCATCTGGTTCATTCGCGCCATCAACGGCGAGCAACAGCGCGTGCAACGGATCGTGCTGACGACGACGAAATGAGCGAACGCTTCGTTCCGACGGTCGTCGCCTGTTCGCGCAAGAGCACGATCGGCCTTGGCGAGCACCGCGAAATAGTGCGCGCTTATTTGTTGGAGAAGGGAACGGCAGCGAAGAAAGCAGGCGGTTGATCCACCATGCCGAAGAAGAAGTCATCAGCAGAGATCCATCGCTTCACCGCCACCATCGTGCGCGGCGAAGGCAAGGGCGCTTGGAGTTGGGTCGAGTTCCCCCACGATGTGCATGCGCTTTACGGCACGCGTGCAGCCGTGCGCATCAAAGGCACCATGAACGGCCTCCCCATCGACCGGGCGCTGATCCCGACCAAGAGCGGCTACCACGTGATCATTGTGAGCAACGGATTGCGCAAGAGCCACAAGTTGAAAGACGGAGTACCGGTGCACGTGGAAGTGTGGCGCAACGAGAACCAGGAAGAAGTGAACGTTCCCGAGGAACTGCAGGAAACGCTCGACTTCATGGACGATCTGAACGCGGCGTGGAAGAAGCTTCGCCCGGGCGTGCAACGCGGCATCTGTCACTGGATCAGCAGCGGCAAGACGATCGAGACCAAAGCAAAACGCGTGGCCGAAGTGCTACGCCGGTTCGAGACCGGTCACGAGTGGTTCAGGAAGGCGAGGGAGAAGTAACCACTGAAAGCGCGGAGCTACTTGTCTTCCTTCAAATACACGCGAACAAGGATGTCCTCCTTCCCCTTCTTGTAGGCTTCCATCAAGAACTCGGTGGCGCTGACATCCACCACGCGGTTAATGCCGACCTGATAGAGTTCCATGCCCTTCACATCGCGTGTGTCGAGGATGCTGGTCTTGGTAACGGCACCGGAACCGAGATCGAGTTTGTACCCGGTGAGGAACCCGCCTTGTCCGTCGGAGTGGGCCTTGGGTACTTCGTTCACACCCAGATCCATGTTCTCCACGTGATCCATGAAGAGCAGGAACATATGCGATGGGCTTTCGAAGTAGGAGAACGAGCAGCCACCAGGAGGCCGCAGCGTGATCTGGCGCTTGGGTAGCTTCTTCATCCACTTCAGCGTGCCATCGCCGCCAATGCTCGTTACCAGCATATTGTCGTAGTGGTAGGTGTAATAGGCCGACCGGTTCTGGGAGGCGCTGTGGTAAACGGCATAGTACTGCTCCCCGATGAGCACCAGTCCACCATCAGGCTCCACCAACACCATGGTCATGTCCAAGTTGGGCATGCCAACTTCGGCGTTGCCTTCGGCCTCCTTCTTAGCGTTCTTCTTCTGCGCGCGCTCGGAGATGTACTCATTGATGAGGTCCAACGGGATATCATGTCGTTTCACATGGCCAATGGCACCGCTCTTCTCCACTGAGAATGTGAACATGCCTTCGGCTCCAGTGGATTTTTTCTCCGTGCGGAAGTATCCGGCACATAGCATCTTGTTGTCGGCCCCCTCGAACAGGCTGATGTCGCTGATGTACATGGTGCCCAGATCGATCGGCGTAACCTCGATCTCTGTCGTTACTGCCCCGAAACGGAAGAGTTCGATGTGGCTCGGCATTTCCGCGCCGCGCGCCAGTTCCTTGGGGTCCTTCTCGCGAACGGTAGCCAGCACATAACCGTTCCCGGCGGCGTCCACTTCGGCGTCCAGGTTATCCATGCGCTCTTCGGTGTAGGGCATGGTGTACTCGCGACGCCACACCTCGGTAACGGTGGAATCGAACACGACCACACCGATCACGTCCTTGTTCTTGGAGTCATCCCTTTCCTCCGGCTTCTTGCGATACTTCACCATGAGGTGCTCATCGCCGTAGGATACATTGAAGGCGTATTTGTCGGTTACTCCGGCTGTGTACCAACCTTGGCTCACTAGCGTGCCTGCGAGCTTTCCGTTCACCTTCACGATCGACCGGCCTTTGTCCTTGAAGCCGCAGGTCTTTGTATCCACCTCGCGCACCCACAGTTCCTCGGTCTGGGTGGCTTTGTCCCAAGTGGAATAGAACACATACACGCGATCGTTGAACACCATGGTGTGCTCCAGCATGTGGCCCTTGGGGAAATCCCGCACTTCCTTCATGCACGTTTGCGTCAACGTTTCGCCGCTCAGCTTTTGCACGAAGTAGTAGTCCTGGTCCACCTTCAACGCGATCACGCCGTCGCTCACCCTGAAATACTCCTTCACCGGAGCATCGATAACCGTATAGGGCTTACCGAGTTCGTACTTGAAATCCTTGGTCACTTCGATCTGCGCGACCGACGTAAGGGGTTGAACGGCCAGGAAAAAGGCCATCGAGGAGCAAAGCGGCTTCAGCATTGGAGGGGGGTAAAAAGGTCGGCGAATATGGTGGATCATTCCAGCCATGCCATTCCGGACCTGTCGCGATACCGATAGTGACCGCCGAACACCTGCGTGCCAGAACGTTCAAGCCCTACTTTGCACGCCCTTGTAAAACCAACATGTTGCGCCACACCTCCGCATCCCTATCCTGCGTTGCACTCGCCACGCTGGCCACTGCCCAGCAATTCGACGGCACCACCCCCGTGAACCAGCTCGGCCAAACCGTCACTGTTTCGCTGCCGGCCGGTTTCTTCAAGACCCCACCCGCCCGCGAGTGGCCAACGGTGGATGATGCTGCAACCCCAGCCCGCGAGCGCAAGAAGCAGCGCAACGACTTCAACCACAATACGGTGCTGAACGAAGCCGCGCTGTTGGAAGCTGATGGCGCCCTGCAAACGGCATATCCGAAGAGCGCGGGTCGAGCGCCCATCATCAACTTCCACGGGCAGAACGGCAGTGGTGCTCCGCCCGACCCGACCGGCGCCGCAGGCCCGAACCACTACGTGCAAGGCGTGAACCTCAGCTACAAAGTGTACTCGAAAACGGGTTCCAGTCTGAGCGGTTCGCTTGCCCTCAGCAGCTTGTGGCCGGGCAGCCAGGATGCTGGCGACCCCATCGTTTTGTACGATCGCCACGCCGATCGCTGGTTCATCAGCCAATTCAACTTCAGCCCCAACCGCATGCTCATCGCGGTGAGCGAAACCGGCGATCCGCTGGGTGCCTACTACACCTACTCTTACACCTTCAGCCAATTCCCCGACTATCCGAAGTTCAGTGTATGGTGGGATGGGTACTATTTCACCAGCAACAGCAATAAGACCGCCGTGGTGTTCGACCGCACCAAAATGCTGGCGGGCGATCCCACGGCCCAGATGGTGGCGCTCACCGCACCGAACAACGGCAACAACTTCTTCTCCAGCGTTCTGCCCGCGGATGCTGACGGTCCGCTGCCCCCGAACGGAACACCTTGTTACTTCTTCAACCTGGAAGACAATGCGTGGGGCAACCCGGCCGACCAGATCCGAGTGTATGAAATGACGACCGATTGGGTAACCCCGGGCAACACCGTAGTGGTGAGTTCCCAGACCATTCCCACAGCGGCATTCAACACCGCCTTGGGCAGCGGCTTCGACAACATTGCACAGCCCGGTACGACGCAGAAACTCGATGCGGTGAGCGAGATCTTCTACTTCCGCGCACAGCACACACGATGGACCGGCTACAACAGTGTTGTGCTATGCCACGTGGTGGATGCTGGCGGAGACCATGCAGCAGTGCGCTGGTACGAACTGCGCGATGCCGACGATGGCAACTGGACCATTCACCAGCAGGGCACTTTCAATCCGGATGAAGGCAACCGCTGGATGGCGAGTATCGCCATGGACGAATACGGCGGTATCGGGCTCGGCTATAGTTGCAATTATCCTGACAGCACGATACACGCGGGATTGCGCTACACGGGGCGCCAAGCAGGCGACCCATTGGGACAGATGACGATCAGCGAACAGGTCGCGGTCGCCGGCACCGCCGCGCAAACCGGCATCAACCGCTATGGCGATTACGCGCACATGAGCTTGGATCCGGATGGCAGCACGTTCTGGTTCACGGGTGAGTGGCTGTCGGCGGGGGGCAATTCGCGCACGCGCATTTTCTCGTTCGATATCGCAACGAGCATCGGCATTGAAGAGAATACCTCGGAAGTGGCTGTCGCCGATCTGCAGGTGGTCCAAGCGAACGGAGCGCTCAACGTCTCGCGTAGCGGGCTTCGTTCCGACGACGAACTGCGCTTCTCGGTGATCGGACTCGATGGCAAAGAGATCCTGGCCAGCACGGTGCAACCGTTGGGTAAACAATGGAACAGCACCGTTGATGTGCGCAGCCTCAGCAGCGGCGTGTACTTCGTGCGCCTTGGCAAGTCGGGGTTCCAGAAGGTCGAACGCATTGTGATCGCGAAATGAAGAGTGCACCCCTCCTGCTCGCTGGCGTGCTCGTGTTCCTATGCGCATGCACCTGCAAGAAGCCGTCGACCGAAGCCGCAGCGCCACCGACACCTGCACCTGCTTCCTCGGGTGCTGCTCGTTACACCGGCGTTCTCACTGCCGCGCATGCCAGCCACGGTTGCCCATACCTGGTGGAAGCCGATGTTGAAGGCGCGAAAGTGCTGTTGATCCCCATCGGACTGGATGAGAAGTACCTGAAGGACGGCACCAAGCTGACGTTCACCTATCGGCTATCGCGCGCCAGTAGTGGCGAGTGCCATGAAGGACAACCCGCGATCCTGGAAGAAGTGAGCGTGGTGCCGTAGATCGTGCTACTGAACGACCACTGCGCTGCGCACCAGACCTGCGTGCGTGGTGATGCGGGCGAAGTACGTTCCGCTGGCCAAGCCTTGCCAAGCCAACTGCACTAGGCCGCTTGAGATGATGGTTTGCACAGCTACCTCCCGACCGCTGGCATCCAACAATACAACGCTGCGCGCACCCGGAACCGGGATCGTAACAGCATCGGTGGCAGGGCATGGATAGGCTGGCGCTGGGCTATCGGCGAAAGCACCGGCGATCCCATTGCTCTCAGCAGGACCTGCGAATGCGATACGGCGCAAGGAGATCTCGTTACCGCCGTGGAGCGTTTGCACGTTCATCTCCACTTTGCTGACGCCGTTGACAGCCAACGTGAGGTTGGAACTGTAAGCAGTGAGGTCGCCGATGGTGGCGATGGGCACCAGTGTGTTCCACGTTGTAAGGACACTGTTGTTCACATCGAAGAAGGTCATCTCCACTTGGTTGATGGAGTGGTCCAGTTCGATGGTGAAGTAGGCGTTCCACACGTACAGGTGCGAAATGCTGACCGGCTGCGGAAAGTTGAACGTGAGCGTGCCTGCCGCCAAACCGAACTGCGAGATGTAGCCGATACCCGACGATGTGAACTGCGTGGTTGTCTCGTATGGGAATGTCGTGCTACTGTCCGTGGCCGAGGTGATGCCGAGGCTCAGGTTGGCAACTGCTGCGATCGGGGTGAATTCACCTATGGTGGTGGTAATGCTTGAAGGCACCCGTGTTGCCAATTGAGCACTGGCGGGAGCTGCGGTCACAAGTGCGATCACGCTGGCGGCAGCGACAAGAACGAAGGATGTTACGCGAGCGGAGAGTTGTTCCATGGGTTCTGGTTTGGAGAGATCAGGATGCGAGATACCGAAAGTGCCCAAAGCTGCACAATGTGACCGGTTCTGCGCGCATCTACCTTGCCCGCCTTCTTTTCACGCCATCCTTCCATGCAGCCGAACGCCCTACGCACCAACTACGACGTGGTAGTGATCGGCGCAGGCATGGGCGGACTAACAGCGGCCGCGCTGCTTTCCCGCGCAGGGCTCTCTGTGTGCGTACTGGAAATGGACGCACGCCCCGGCGGTTACCTCGCGGGCTTCCGGCGCAAGGACTTCCGATTCGACAGTGCGATCCATTGGTTGAACCAACTGGGACCGAACGGGATCGTTACGCGTGTGTTCGAAGCCATCGGCAACGATCATCCAACGGCAGCGCCACAAACGCGCATCAAGCGGTACAAAGGCCGCGACTTCGACTACCTGCTCACCAACAACCCCGATGAACTGAAAGCGCAGCTCATCCGGGACTTTCCGGTAGATACCGCCGGTATCGAGCGGTTCTTCCGCGATGCGAAGAAGATCGGTGCCGCATTCGATGGCATGGGAAGCTTCTTCCGAACTGAAGAATCGATGAGCAAGCTGGGCTACGGTTTGCACATGATGAAGAAGCTGCGCTTCGCACTGCCGTTCATTCCGCATTTGCGGTACAGCGGAAGCGCGGGCATCGCCAAAGGCCTGCGCAAATATTTCAGCGACGACAGGCTATTGCGCGTTTTCGCATCGGAGATGGATCTGCTCAGCTGCCTCGTTCCCGTGGGCTGGGCCTACTACGGCGACTACCAGATGCCACCCGTTGGCGGAAGCCAGGTTTTCCCCGAATGGCTGTGCCATGTGATCGGGAGCTACGGCAACGAAGTGCATTACCGGTGCCGCGTCACAGAGGTGGTGGTGAAAGATGGAGCGTCCGTTGGTGTGCGGGTGGACCAACGCGGGACGACGCACGCCATAACCTGCGACCAGGTGATCGCCGCCTGCGATGTGGAAGCGCTGTACGAACGAATGCTTCCCGCTGGTGCTGTGCCGGTGAAGCTGAAACAGAAACTGCACGAAGCCGAACTCTACCCCAGTTCCGTTACGGTTTCCTTGGGACTTGACAAGCCTGCGCAGGAACTCGGTTTCGGTGAGGAAATGGTGTTCCTGTGCGACGAGCGCGTGCCACGCGAGTTGCAGTGCAGTGGCGATCCGCAAGAGAGCGGCATCAGCATCCTTGCCCCTGCCCTGCGCGACCCAACCATGGCGCCAGCAGGTATGGGCACGCTCACCATGTACATACCCGCCGAATTCGGGATGCACGATAGCTGGCGCACACTGGCGATTGCGAACGGCGAGCCGGAGCGGGCCGATGAATATGCCAAACTGAAGAAACACTATGCCGATACGTTGATCGCTCGCGTGGAGGAAGCCATGTCACCTGACCTATCGAAGCACGTGGTGTATTGCGAAGTGGCGACGCCCATCACACACTGGCGCTACACCGGCAATCGCGGCGGCAGCATCATGGGCGCACGACCGGGAAAGAAGAATTTCCAGCTCGGCATCGCGCATTACCGCACTCCCGTGAAGCACCTCTATATCGGCGGGCACTGGGCCGAACTCGGTGGCGGTGTTCCCATCGCAACACGCGCCGGGGCCAACGCAGCGTTGTTGGTGCTGTGCGACCGCAAGCATCCCGGCGCTGCGGTGCTCTCCCGCTACATGGACGGCAAAGCAGCAGCGACGGCCCTCGACAAGTCGGGCCATTTCAAGCCGTACAAAGCGGATTGGGTGCGGGAACTGACACCGGCTGAGAAGAAGGCAGTGCGGTGACCTCACCCTGCCCTTCCCCCCCTCCCCAGGGGGGGGGGCGGGGGGGGGGGGGGGGGAACGGCCCGTGGGCCCCGCCTCCATGCCTCAACCTCCTTTCCCATCTTCGCAGCCATGAAGAAGCTGCTCCTTTCCGCGACCGCTCTCCTCTTCGCCTTGGGCGCAAGCGCCCAGAACGACCCCGTGATGCTGGCACCCAACTGGAAGGTGGGTGACGCACGCACGTTGCACATTGTGCAGAAGACCTACGAGATCGAGAACGATACGGTGACCGAGGACAGCACCGATGAGTTGGATGCCCAAGTGAAGGTGACCAAGAGCAGCGCAAAAGCCTTCACCGTGGAAATGGTGTACGAGAACGTGATGCTGCGCCGCTTGACCGAGATGAACGCAGCGTTGGGCACCGCTGCGGATCCGTGGAGGAAGCTGACCCTGCGCTACGAAGTGCAAAAAGCCGATGGCAAAAGTGAACTCATGAATTGGGAAGAGGCACAGAAATTCATGGTGAGCGCGTTCGAGGCCATTGGTGGGGCGGTGAATGAAGAAGATGCCGAAGCCGGTGCAGCGATCGCGCTGATCTTCTCCCACATCATGCGCATGTTGAACGACAAGGAAAGCGTTCAGGCCATGTTCGCCGACCAGATCGGGTGGCTCACGGGTGTCTACGGCAAGACGATGCTGCCGAAGGACACGCTGCGCATTGTGCAAAAGGAGGCGAACCCGTTCTCGCAGAACGCGGATTCCGTTACCACCACCACGCTAATGACCATCAGCAGTTTTGATATGGCGAAACAGCGCATGGTCATTCGTACGGAGGAGCGTGTTGACGTTAGCCAGTTCGTAAAGGTGATGAAGGACATGATGCGCGGGATGATCGATGCGATGGTGAAAGACGAGAAGGATAAGGTGGCTGCAAAAAAGAAGATGCAGGAAGAGATCGACGGCATGGATATGACCATGAAGAACCAGACCATCACCACCGTGAGCACACGCACCAGTTGGCCGGTGAAGGTGGTTCAGACATCACGGGTCACATCAAAAGCACCCGGCGAACACTCGGTGAAAACCGAAACGTGGACGATCGATGTGAAAGAGTGATCGTTGCAGGGATAACGGTTACGGGAACATTGCTTTCAGCGGCTCCCAGTAGTACTTCCGCCAGCCGTCCTTGAAGTTCTTGACCAGCGGTGTGGGCACGCGCCTATGCGAGAAATCGATGGTGGCCTTGGTCTTCCCCAGCGGAGTGAGGTCGAAGACGATCTCGGAGAAATGGTCCTCGGGCCATTCGTCTTCCTGCGCACGCCACGATTGCACGATGCGGCGGCCCTCCACCAACTCAACGTTCTTACCGTAGGCGTAACCGTCGTACACCTTGAACGCACCGCCCACCTTCCGGGAAACCTTTGCGGTTGATCCGGTCAGTTCGGAGTGCTTGTGCGAGTCCATCAGGATATCATAGATGGCCTGAACCGGGGCATTGACCGTAACGCGTTGGGTGAAGTTGGAGAACGGCGGCATGGTGGGTCGGCAATGACGGACAAGGTAGCATTGCGGATGCAAGGGACAATGCGTTCCATGGATCCCGAGGATCCTTATGGGACATTCACAACAGCGCGGCCCTGGTCGCCTTTCGTGGGGCTACTTTGCGCCCTTGAATTCTTGACATAGGAGACGGTGAACAGGAAGTGGATCGTATTGGCCGGGTTAGTGGTCGTGGCCATCACAGGGCTTTCGTGGAGCGATACCGAAGGCAACACCGCTTATGAAGTTGAATACAAGTCGAGGTTCCTTCGCCTGCGTGAGGGTGGATTGTTTCTGCGTCGGGCCATCGAAGAGAACGACCTGACGACACCGGAGGGCCTGGCCAAGGTGAACAACGCGCTGGCGCTGGCCCGCACGGACATGAAGAACGCCGACTTCTGGTTGCGGTACATGAACCCGCTCGCCCAGAAGAGCATCAACGGACCGCTGCCTGTGGAATGGGAAACGGAAGTATCGGAGAAGGACGGTAAGCCCTATCGTCGTGTTGGTGCGGGTTTCACGTTGGTCGCGGGATACCTTGAAGAACCTGACTTCCAAAAGGAAGGCTTGTTGCGACTTGTCCAAGCCGCCATCGATGGCACTGATGCGTTCGCAGCCGATAGTACCACTACCCAGCTGTCGGAGCATCATCACTTCTTCCTCTGCAACCGGTTGTTCCTGCTCAACCTCGCTGCCATTTACACCACCGGCTTCGAGTGCCCGGACACTTCACTCGTGATCCCTGAACTGCGGAGCATGATGACGGCGGTCCGCGGGATCTATGTCTCGTTCAACAGCAGCTTCCCTTCCACACCGGTAACTGAAACGTCCTTGGCGAAATACGATGCCGCCGTCGCCTTCGCCAATGCGCAGCCATCCTCCCCTTGGCGGTTCGACCACTTCACCTTCATTCAGCAATATGTGAACCCCTTGTTCGCCATGAACCAAGGCTTCATCAACGACTACAAGGTGAGCAGCGCCAGCTTCGTGGACCACGCGCTCAGCGACGCCAGCACATCGATCTTCGCGAAAGACCTGTACTACGCGCAGGACACCAAGGGCATCTTCCGCCGGGTGCAGGATGTTGGCACGCTGGCACGCATCGACGCACTGGGCAAACAACTGTTCTTCGACCCGTTGCTCTCGGGCAACAACGAACGCAGCTGTGCTTCCTGCCACTTGGCGGACCAGTTCTTCGCGGACACCACCGCCGTTACCGCAATCAAGTTCGACCACCAGGGCAAATTGGCGCGCAACACCCCTTCGCTGGTGAACGCCCCGATGAACCAATTGCTGATGCTCGACGGCAAACTGACCACTCTACAGCAGCAGGCCATGACGGTGATGGCCGAGCCGTCGGAGATGGGCGCCGTGCACGGCGATGTGCTGGCCAAGGTGATGAACTGTCCGGACTACCGTACAGAATTGCAAGCCCTGCTGAAAGCAACACCGCAGGTGAAGGAGGTGAGCATGGAGCATATTACCTCGGCGATCACATTCTACTATGGCAAGTTCAGCGCCTACAGGTCGCCGTTCGATGAAGCCATGGACGCCGGTGGCACCATCAGCCCCGATGCGCACGCGGGCTTTAACCTCTTCATGAGCAAAGCGCAGTGCGCCACGTGTCATTTCGTACCGCAGTTCAATGGCGTGAAGCCGCCGTTCGTGGGCAGCGAGTTCGAAGTGCTGGGGACACCGAGCGACAGCACCGGAACGGCACTGAGCAACGATCTCGGCCGATTCGGCGTCAATCCTGCACCCGAAACGCATCGCGCCTTCCGCACGGGATCGCTGCGCAACAACCAATACACCGGGCCCTATATGCACAACGGCGCCTTCCGCACATTGGACCAAGTGATCGACTTCTACGACGCCGGTGGTGGTGCCGGTCATGGACTCGATGTGCCGAACCAGACGCTCTCATCGGACTCGCTGCACCTGACGCCACTGGAGAAGCGGCAACTGCGCATCTTCATGAACTCCCTTACCGAAGCTGTGCCGAAGGAAACGGTGCCTGCAACGTTGCCCGCCTCGAAGAACAAGGCGCTGAACGCACGAAAGCCCGGTGGCCTCTACTGACCTTTGTAGCATGCAACGCACCCGCACCACCAAAGCGATCTGCACGATCAGCGTGCTGACGGTGATGCTCGCGTTGCAGCAATGCGCCGGCAAAAAGGAAGTGCCCTTCACCTACCCCAAGGTGGTGACCGCGGAGATGCGACCGGCCTTCGATGAGCAGTTCCAGCGCGGCCATGCGCTGTATGAGATCAACTGCTCCGGTTGCCATACCCAAGTGGTGAACGGCAAGAAGGTCATTCCCGATTTCACGCGCGACCAACTGATCGGCTACATGCTGCGCATGCGCTACCCTTCGCACCGCAAGCCATTGCACGAGACCTTCATCTCGCGGCAGGAACTCATGGATGTGGAACTCTTCCTGAAGCACCGCAAGCCGTCGGGCTGCTCCATGACGACGCCACCGAAACCGTAGACCGGGCTTCCTTTGCGGCCATGCCCCGCTCCTACCACAAGCACGCGCATGGCTTCATCAACTTGATGGACGACCGCATCTGCTTCACGCGCTCGGGCAATTGGCAGGAGGCTGAACAAGCACCTGAACGGACCGCCGGAAAAACTGCGCTGCACGGGGTCCACGTCGCCATCGGAGCGGCACTGGTGCTAGGCGGTGGGCTGGTGATCGGGTTGAACGAAAGCAGCCATTTCGGGTACTCGTTCATGTTGACCGTGGGCCTTATCGGCTTGGGTTGTTTCAAGCTGTACAATGCACTACGCTTCGACTTCGGTCCATCGTTCCATGTCCCGTTCCCGAAGGTGAAAACCATTGAACCAACGCACGATGGGTTCATACTGCGCTTCCTGAACGGGGTTCTGCAAGAGGACTTCATCAAGATCGGGACAAGTCCCGAAGCAGCGCAAGATCTGCAAGCGCGGCTCGAGGCATCGCGGCGTTGACGACTTCGGATGTGAAGTGCCGATCAACACGTCTTCAAACAGCGGACGTCAGCGTTCGGCCAGGATCAGCCCTTTGATGGCACGACCACCGGGACCAACTGCGGTCGACCGAGCGTCCTCAAGCGGCGCACATGCGATGCGAGCGCAGCGAAGAGCGTAGGCTTCAGATTGTACGTCAAGCCGAATTCGCGCGCAGTACGTTCGACAATGGGCGCGATCTTTCGGTAGTGCACATGGCAGATGTGCGGGAAGAGATGGTGCTCGATCTGGAAGTTGAGACCACCGACGTACCAGTTCAGGAAGCGGTTGTTGCGCGCGAAGTCGGCGGTGGTGAGCACTTCGTGGACAGCCCAATCCGTGTGGATCGTATCGTTCTCATCAGGCACCGGCTGGTCGGCGCCTTCCACCACGTGCGCCAATTGGAACACGACGCCAAGGATGACACCGGCAATGATGTGCATGATGAGGAAGCCGAGCAACACCTGCCACCAGGCGAGTGCTGAGAAGATGAGCGGCAAGCCGATGAAGATGGCCAGGTAACCGGCCTTCATGAAGGCGAGCTTCACCACCTCTCGGCGCGTGTCCTTGCCCTGCTTCGCGAGGTGCCCTTCCTTGCCGAACTGAACGAGCATGAAGAAGTCGTTCACCAACTTGGCCAACGTAAGCAGGCCGTACAGGAAGAATGCGCTCACATGCTGGAACCGGTGTATCCACCGCAGTTTCACATGTTCGCTGAACCGCAGCGGGCCGCGCGAATCGATGTCGTGGTCCATCTCGCTCACGTTGGTGTGCGTGTGGTGTTTCACATTGTGCTGGATCTTCCAAGTGAGCACGTTGCTGCCGAGCAGGTACATACTGCTGCCCATCATCTTGTTGATCCATTGATGGCTGCTGGCCGAGCCGTGCACGGCATCGTGCATCACGCTCATACCGATGCCTGCCATGCCGATGCCCATGAGCGCCGCGAACGGCAGCGCCCACCACCCGCTGATGGGCAAGGTGAGCAACAGCACGAACGGCACGAGGTAAATCGCGAGCATGGCAATGGTCTTCACCACCAAGCGCCCATCCCCTTTCGTGGACAGACCGCGCTCCTTGAAGTACGTGTTGACATTCTTGCGCACCGTGCTGGCGAATTGCTTCTGCCAAGGCTCCGTGGTGATATAGCGTGGGTCGTTCATTGCGCCTGTTCGGCCAACAATGGTGCCCCGTGTTCGGCATGACAGGCAGGGGGAACCATGAGCCATGGTGGCTCAACGCAGCGCCTGACAAGGCATGCGGGAACGGCAGTCGGCGAATGAACGGGCCTGAACTGGTGGTTCCGTGCGTAGCATTGACGTACCAACATGGAATACACCGACCAAGGCCAAGGCACTCCGCTCCTCCTCATTCATGGGTTCCCGCACGACCGCTCGCTGTGGCAACCGCAGCTTGATGGCCTGCCGGATGTGGCCCGTATGATCGCACCCGACCTGAGCGGTTTCGGTGCATCGGGCGCGGCGCTGGACACCATGAGCATGGACGACTATGCCACGGACCTGAAGGATCTCCTGGACAAGTTGGACATCAAGCAAGCGGTGGTCTGCGGCCTGTCGATGGGCGGCTATATCGCGCTCGCCTTCCACGCGCGTTACCCCGATGCGGTGAAAGGCTTGATCCTCTGCAATACCCGCGCAACCCCGGACAACGACGAGGCACGCGCAGGCCGAGCGGTCACTGCGGAGAACGTCGAGAAAGCTGGTTCGGCCCCGCTCGCCGAAGCCATGCTACCGAAGATGCTCACCGCTGCGACCATCACTACGCAACCGGCGATAGCCGCCGCCACCAAGTACATGATGGCGCGACAACCACCGGCCGGTATTGTCGCCGCATTGCGCGGCATCGCTGCGCGGCCCGACCGGACACCGCAATTGGCGACCATCAGGGTGCCAACGCTCATCATCACCGGCACGGCCGATACGGCCATACCGCCCAGCGAAAGCGAAGCGATGGCCAAGGCCATCCCCGGGAGCAACCTGCTCGTCATCCCCGATGTGGCGCACCTGAGCAACGTGGAAGCGCCTCGGGTGTTCAACGATGCTGTGCGTGGATTCCTGAAAGGGCTGCATTAGACAACAGTTCATCACCCTTCGGCAACGATCGGGGAAGTAGCAGCGTCTTCTTGCCGAATGCGGTACGTGGCTCTTTCGGCAGGCTTGTTCTGCGCGCTGGGTGCGCGCACGCAGAATCTGGTGCCCAACCCCAGCTTCGAGACCGTTACCAGCTGCCCCACGTTCGCAAGCATGCTGAACCTTGCCGCGCCGTGGTACAACCCCACGCAAGGCACGCCGGAGCTCTACCACGGCTGCGCGCCGAACGGCGATTTCGCTGGGGTGCCGCTCAACTACAGCGGCGGTTTTCAGTATGCGCGGACGGGTGTAGGCTTTGCGGGCATCTACACCTTCCGCGTGGGTGTGCCGCAAATGCGCGAGTACATCGAAGTGCCGTTGTTGCAACCCCTCGTGGCCGGCTCGTGTTACACCTTCAGCATGTACGTGAACATGCCGAACGAATTCGAACTGGCCTGCGATGGTATCGGGGCGCACTTCAGCGTAGGACCCGTGAGCAGCAATAGTCCCTTTGTCTTGGCGCTGACACCACAGATCGACCACCCGCTTGGCGTGCTCATAACCGATACGCTGGGCTGGACGGAAGTCAGCGGCACGTACACGGCCGGTGGCGGCGAAACACACCTTACCATCGGCAACTTCCGCAACGATGCGAACACCACCTGGGCGATGTTCAACCCCGGTGTGTGGTTACGGAGCAAGCCTACCTCTTGGTGGATGATGTGTCGCTGGTGCCCGTGCTCGATGAGCTGGACTTGGGGCCCGACACTGCCCTTTGCGGCGGCTCCTATATACTGGATGCTACCGTGCCGGGTGCAACGGCAACGCTGTGGAACGACGGCGTCACCACCGCGCAACGTACCGTGACAAGTCCGGGCACGTACAGCGTGCAGGTGAGCGTGGGCGATTGTGAATTCACGGACACCGTGGTGGTGGGGCTGGTGCCGCTCCCCTACTTGGAACTCGGTGCTGACCGTACACTGTGCAGCGGAACGAACGATGTGCTGCATGCGTTTGCCGATGCCGGAACCACGGTGGTGTGGGATGATGGTACTATTGGCACCGACCGCACCATCCACGGGCCCGGGCTGTACTACGCCACGGTGAGCAACACCTGCGGAGGCGCTATCGATAGCGTGCTGGTCGTCAGCGAGGAATGTCCGGACGGCATCTACCTGCCCAACGCCTTCACCCCGAACCACGACGACATGAACGACAACTTCGCACCCGTTTACGACCCGCGCGTTTGGTCCTTGGAGTTCGTGGTCTTCGACCGTTGGGGGCAGGCGCTCTTCAACGGCACATCGGGTGCATCATGGAGTGCCGATGAAGTACCCAGTGGCATCTATGTGGTGCAGGTGAAGGCGCAGCTGTTGGCGGAACCGACGCAACGCCGCGAGTTGCTCGGGCATGTGGCGCTGGTGCGCTGAACGTGGCGTACGACTACGGTCAACACATGAGCACCATCGGTTGCCGGTTCAACAGCCCATCACCCTTTCCGGCACGGTCGGTCAGTACTATGCGTCTGTGCGCACAACGCCTGATCCATGAAGCTCTGTCGCTCAAAACGCCTACTTTCATTCGTGTTGATCACGATATGTCCACTCATCAACACCGCTCAAAGCTTCCAGTGGGTGCGATCATTGGGCGGTAGTGACTATGATCAAGCCAAGGATATCCAAGTGGATGGGAGCGGCAACGTCTGGTCCACAGGCTACGTGATCGGGCCGTCCACCAGCGATTGCTCAACATTGAACGGCATCGGCGGAGCGGACGTCTCCGTGGTCAAGCTGGACGGCCTCGGAAACTGCCTGCTGTCCTTCATCGACGGTGGCCCACAAGGCGATGAAGTGGGCCAGGGCATTGCCACTGACGTGAATGGTAATGCGTACATCACCGGCTCCTACACCTCGGTGGCCAACTTCGGCGGCACTTCCATTCCAACCAATGGCATGGCCGACATGTTCATCGTGAAGTACAACACCAACGGCGTGCAACAATGGGTTGCGCACGGAGGTGGCCTGCTCGATGACGAAGGCCGCGCGGTGAGCGTGGATGCAGCGGGCAATGTGTTCGTCTGCGGCTATTTCCGCAACACCGCCTCATTCGGAGCGTTCAGTTTGACCAGCTCGGGCAACCGGGATGCTTTTCTGGCGAAACTCGATGCGAACGGCAACTACCTGTGGGCAACGAAGGCCGGTGGCATCGGAGGTGAAGAAGCGCTAGCGGTCGCCACCGACCCATTGGGAAATGCATTCGTTACGGGTTTCTGCAGCAGTGGGTTGACGTATTTCGGGCCGATCGGCTTACCGACGAACGGAGGCGCGGATATGTTCCTCGCGAAGTACGATCCCAGCGGCACATGCCTCTGGGCGCGCAATGGCGGCGGCGGCACCAGCGATCAAGGCAACGATGTAGCAGTGGATGCCCTCGGCAACAGCTACGTGGTGGGCTGGGTGAACGGCGATACCGTGGTCTTCGATGGTGCTACACTGATCACGAACGGAGTATTAGAGGACGTTGTGCTGGCGCGCTATGACGCATTGGGGAACCTCGACTGGGTGATCACCACCGGCGGCACCGATGTGGATCAAGGAACCGGAATTGCATTGAACACTAAGAACGAACCAATTGTCACCGGCAACTTCAGCGGCTCAGGAACTTTCGGCGGTACGTTGCTCAGCACATCAGGTGGTGTGGATGTATTCGTTGCGGCCTACGACACCACCGGTGCAGGCCTCTGGTCTTTGGCTGGTGGAGGTCTTAACTACGACCCCGCAGCAAAGGTGACGGTCGATACCCAGGACGGTATCTACATCAATGGAGGCTACGACCAGCAAGCAGTGTTCGGTGCGTTGCCGATAACGTCCATCTCCAGCGCCGATCATTACATGGCGCGGATCGGCGAGATCATCTCAGTGGTGGATGGCACGCCACAACCAGAGGCGGTTTTCACACTGCTTTGGGACCAGGACAACGGAATACTGACGATCACTGGAAGCGGCTTCGCAGCGATCGCTGGCCCTCTCACCTACCAGGCGTTCGACAGTTCAGGTAGGTTGGTGCTGTATGGCCAAACTGCCCTTCATCATGCCGTCGATCTGAGCTCCTTTGCGCCGGGACTTTACACGATCCGTGTAAATGCCGCTGCGCACACTGCCAGTGGGCGCATCATGAAGTTCTGATAGCGATATGCAGGCAGTTCATTCGGGCCTTGGCGTTGCGGACCCCATAGCGCCCTCTACGCCTGGATCGTTCAGCCGCTACTCGCTCTGCACGAAGCGCCCTGCCACGGTTGCGCTTTGTGTGCGCACCACTACCGCGTATGCCCCTGTGCTGATGCCGCCGGTGCCGATATCGACCACAGCCGTTCCATTGCCGTTGAGGTGCTGCACCGTTCTACCGGCCGCGTCGAACACCCAACACTCCAGAACGCGATCGCCCGCGGTTACGCGCACAGCATCAGCTGCAATGCGGATGATGGAAAGCGGTTCAACACCGGGAGCAAGTTGTTCGATGCCTTCGGGGCTGGCCGACAACCGCGCAACGAGAATGCCCATGTTCGGGCCGAACAGCTTCACCCCCTGTTACCACCACTTGGCCCAACGCTGTTACACAGGCGCCATGCAAGTAGGAGGTATCAGGGTCGAGCGTGTACGTGCCGTTGTTGCCGAAGCCCAGCACCGGACTTCCGCTGGCATCCAAGCGCACCACGTAGGCAATGCCCGGCGTCAACGCCCTGTAGCCCGCTATGGTGGTGCCTTGCGGCGTGGTAACCGAACTGGTGAAGAGGAAATCGCCGTTGGGTAACGAGGCACCTGCTACAACACCACCGACGCCAAAGCTCGGGTCCAGGGTTCCGTCGGCGTTGAGCCGCACCATGTACGAATCAGCCCCATCACCGTTCACCGCCACCATCATGCGGCCATCGTCCAGGATCTGCAGCGCGCGCGGAGCGTCGTTGGATGGCAGCAGCGGAACGATTGCTTCGCCATTGGTGCCGAAGGTCGAAACGAGGTCGCCTGTTGTGGTGAACTTCACAAAGAAGAGGTCGAACATGATGTTGATGTAACCTGCGCCCACCACATCGCCACCGGGCGTGCGCTCCAGATGGGTAATGGCGCCCGTACCGGAGGGGTAGAGAAAACCGCTGTTGCCGAAAGCGGCGTCAGGTTCGCCGAACGCGTTCACCTTCAAGATCACCGGCTCAATGGTTTCTCCAGATGCGATCATGGAGCCGTCGGCCAACACCAATACCGAGTGGAGCACATCCAGACCGGGAAACACCGCAATGCCATCCGAGTCGAACAGCGGGTCGGGACTTCCGTCCGGCAACAGCTTCATCAGAACGCCGCCCGCGATATCGCCCAAATACCCGCACAATACGATGGCTCCATTGGGCAGCAACGCGCCATCAGTGGCCGTGAACTTCTCGCCCATCAGGTACAACTCCACGGTGCCGCCAGTGCCGAAACCCGCATCCAACGTTCCATCCTGCAACAAGCGTGTACACTGCACTCGTTGTGTCGGCGCCATCCATGGCAGCAGCGAGCTTACCACCAACAGACGGCCGTCGTCGTACGGCAACACGAACTCGCCGACCTGCGCATAGGTGCCGGGGATGCTAACGATGCCATTGGTGCCGAAACCGGGGTCCAAGGGATCCACTTGGGCGGTGGCTTGGAGGGCCATTGCGCAAATGGGAAAGAGCAGTAAGTAACGAGCGTTCATGTCGGTAGCGTTGGGCGACCAAAACTACCATCGCCATACGGTCGTGCATCATGCGATCGGACGATGCTGGAAAGAGGTGAAGCGATGTCACATTACCCCCGCCAACACGCACCCGATAAAGACCACCAAGCCCAAGCCGATGAGCAGTTGGGCCATCTTCACCTTGCGCTTGTAGGCGGCGTCGACATCCAGCGCGTTCAACTTTTTCCGGACCATGACTTGTCGAACCACAAGAAAGATGACGGCCAGCCCCAAGCTGATGGACAACGAAAGCATTGGTGCGTTCGGCAGCAGCGTGGGCAAAGCAAAGTAGGCGCCGAGCAAACCGATGGTCCATAGCAGCCCGTACATCCGCATCCCGGAAAACGCATCGATGAGCTTCAACTTCTGCTCAGCGGGCAACGAACGCATGGCACGCTCGGATATGAAGCGCGCGCCGAACGCACAGAGCAGGAAGATGATGAGGCCGATAAGGAAGGGAGTATTCATGATGGGGAACGGCGCTGAAAATAGGGAGACGGGTATGAGGCCCCGGACCAAAGGACACTTGCCGGAAGCGACCGTCAGCCCATCACGGGCCCCCTTCAATGGGCCACTGGATCACTTCAAGGCAACTGCGCCGCGCGCGTCAACGTGGGAATAACACCTCCGATGGTCTGCAGGATCGGATCGCGGTCGTTGAAGGACCCGGTGTATTTCACCGTGCCGTCCATGCCCACGTCATGTATGTTGTAAACGCTGGGCAACGTATTGGTCGGCAGGACGCCGCCGATCGCTTGCAGAATGGGATCGCGGTCATTGTTGGCACCGGTGTACTTCACCACACCATCGCCATTGGTGTCACCGGGCCATAGCACCTTGTAGTTGTAAGTGTTGTCACCGTGCTTCCGCGCATCGGTCCCCCAAACAGGGGTAGCGGCCGCAGTGAAGTCCACGAAACCATAAGCCGACCACGGAACCGTGATGGCACCTTGCACGAAAACCGGCGAGGCGGTCATGCACCCGAGGTGGTTGCGGTGCCGCACCGCCAGGTAATAATTGCCCGGTGCAACACTGAAACCAAGGGCACTGCCGCCGTCCACCTCGGTGATCGAGCCGATGCTGCTCACCAGCCCTTGCCGCGTGGCCACGATGATGGTCGGGTCGATCGGAGAGCGCAATTCAACCCGCACCCAATCCACCGGCCCGTCCAGGTTGTTGAAGTTCCACCATGCTTCCGGCGCCGTTTCGCCACCGCCACCACCCACTTGCACATGGCCCAACGCGGTGTACGGTTCCAGCACAGGCAGCAGGTTCTGCAAGCGCAGGTTGGCAGGCATGTAGCCGTTGGTGTACGTACCGCCCAACATCACAAGCGCACTGATGAACGCAGTGGAGGAAACGTCGCTCATCGTCACCACCACATCATCGAACCATGCGATGCCGGTAAGACCATCGAATGCTTCGAGCACGATGCAGAACTGTGCGTTCGGGTTCGACGAGAAGTCGGCCGTCGGGATGAGATGAGGCGGGATACCCCCTGGCCGCCATGCGCCATAATTTCCGTTCAGATAGTAGGTATCGGTGTAGATGCGCTGTCCGGTGCTGAAGTCGACCCACGCGAGCCTTACCGATGTGGTAGTCGAGAGTTGCCCCACTTTCGTCCAGGCCGAGTACCGATAGACCTTGGTCGGGTCGAACGGAATGGGATGGTAAACACGACGGTCCCAGTTGACCTGGTCCACGGAAATGGACAACGCCGTGCTACCGCTTGCACCTGCCCCCGTGCCAATGGGTTGGCCGTCGTTCTGCACCCAACCCGAAAGGCCGTTCGCACCCTCGAAATTGAAGCTGTAGGTCTGCGAGGCAGCCGTGTTCCCGACGATGACAAAAATGCCTACCGAGGCACAACGAACCAACTGGGATAGCATGCGCAGGGAAATGATGTACCGGATAGACGGGGTATGCGGCGAAGTGTTGCCTTGTGGTCCGATGGATCAGGACTACCGTGCCAAGGCCGCCACCTCACCAGCTATGGCCCACTACTTCCCGATCTCCTTGAACGGTAGATCCAAGATCGCATACTCCTTCCAGTCCTTATAGTCGAAGTGCCACCACTCGGTGGCGAAGACCGTGAAGCCCTCCGCCTGCATCGCCGCGATCAGCAGATCGCGCATGCGCGTGGCTTCCGGAGCAGCACCTGAATAGGTCGGGTAGGACCGTTCGTTCATCTCATCGTGTTCGCTGGCATCGTCACGGCCTGACCGGTCTTGAGGTCGAAGAGTGTGAGATCCACCGCGCAGCCGCGGTTGTGCCGCGCGGACAACTGTTCCGCCTCGAGCGCTTTGGGCCTATGGAAGGAGGTTTACATTGCATCATGCAAAGCTCAGTCGCCCGCTTCTTTCGTTGGACGATCATCCCTGTTGCGGTTCTTGTGTTGCGCGGCACCATCATCGGCCAGATAGCACCGCCCATTGTATGGCAGGAGACCTATGGAGGATCGCATGACGAGATGGGGCGCAACCTCCTGCGCACGGCTGACAACGGCTTCGTTGTCTCCGGGTTCACAACCTCGGTCGATGGCGACATTTCGGGGCAGAACGGCGATCACGACATGTGGGTATTCAAGATCGATAGCACCGGAACGCTGCTATGGCAGCAAACGCTGGGCGGTGTTAGTTGGGATGATGCCCATGGTCTCGCACCAACCGCTGACGGTGGTTACTTCCTTACCGGGTACATCACGCCGTATCCGGTGCTTTACTCGGACATCGGGGTGGTAAAGCTCGATAGCGGTGGGAACGTACAGTGGAACATCGACCTCGGTGGATCGAGCAACGAGACCGTGGCGTGCATTGAAGGCACGCCGGACGGTGGCTGCATACTGATAGCGCGCACCACCTCGAACGACGGCGACGTGAGCGGCAATCACGGTGCGGACGACGCATGGGTGGTGAAGCTCGACAGCACTGGCGGGTTGGAATGGCAGCGGTGCTACGGCGGCAGCTTGGCCGAAGTGGGTTGGTCCATCACCAGGACCATGGACGGCGGCTATGTCTTCGCGGCCAGTTCTTTGTCCTCCGATGGCGACGTTTCCCAGAACCTCGGCGCCAACGATGTGTGGTTGGTGAAGGTGGACAGCGTCGGTGCGATCCTCTGGGAGCAGTCCTTTGGCGGCACGTGGTCCGAAAACCCGTTCGATCTGGCGCTCACCTCGGATGGTGGCTATGTGATCGCCGCGAGAACCTCGTCCAATGATGGCGACGTGAGCGGCCTCCACGGCGATGAGGACGCTTGGATCGTGAAGCTGGACTCACTGGGCAACCTGCAGTGGCAGCATTGTATCGGTGGCTCTCTGTTCGACACCCCGATCGACATGGACCAGCTCTATGACGGTGGGTTCATTTTCACCGGTAACACACGCTCTGCCGATGGCGACGTGACCAGCAACCAAGGCTGGTCCGATGCTTGGGTTGTACGTCTGGACCCGTTCGGGGATCTCCTGTGGCAGAAAACAATGGGCGGCACCGACTTTGACGGCGGCTCGGCGATCGTCGCACTTCCCAACGGCCACTTCATGATGGCCGGGCATGCACAATCGAATGATGGCGACGTCCAGGACTTCATAGGCGTGCGCGATGTATGGCTTGTTGAACTCGGTGAGGAGGATTTCAGCACAGCGGTGGACCCATCACTGCCAGCACCGGGACTCACTGCCACACCGAACCCGAGCAACGGCGTCTTCAGGATCACCGGCGACATAGGCAGTAACGCAGTCTATGTGGTCATCAACACCTTGGGTGCGACAGTGCAAACTGGGCACTTTCGCGTTGGCGGCTCCCTTGTTGACCTGAGTATTCTCCCTTCAGGACCCTACGTCCTGCAGGTGACTTCCAATGAAGGTTTGACCTGCCTGCGCATAGTGAAGGAATAGGCGGGGGAACTACTGACCCTTGATCCTGCCGAACTCCACATCGAAGATCGCATACTCCTTCCCGTCCTTGTGGTCGAAGTGCCACCACTCGGTGGCGAAGACGGTGAAGCCCTCGGCCTGCGAGCCCCTGCGGCCTCATGCGTAGGACTCGCGCACAAGCGACTCTGCGATGGACGCTTAGAAAGGCCCGCGCCAGTTCGTAACCCCCTATGGCACCTGCTCCACGCGCACGGCATTGGGCGTATTACCGCCGATATTCACAAGGATGGGGTCACGGTCGTTGTTCACCCCGACATACTTCACGACGACATCGATGGTCACATCCTCTTTGCGGTACTGACCGGTGAGGGTAGCGATGGGCAACGCACCAATGGCCACGAGAATGGGGTCGCGGTCGTTGTTCATACCCACATACTTGAGCAAGTGGTCGCCTGTGACATCGCCTTCCCATAGCACCATGTTCGCCCCCACCGCCTTGCGCGCATTGCTGCCCCATGTGGCAAGCGAAGGCGAGCGGAAATCCACCGCCCACCATGGAAATGGACTTGGCAGCGCCACCGGCGTGGCGGTCATCGCACCCAGATGGTTCCGGTGGCGCACGGCCACGTAATAGTTGCCGGCCGGCAGATCGAAGTGCAGGTTCAGTTGCCCATTGGGGCCGCACGTAAGACCGAGTGAAGTGAGCATGAGCTGCCGCGTGGCCACCACCACGGTCGGGTCCAAGGCCGAACGCAATTCGAGGCGCACCCAATCCACGGCGTTGAAGTTGAAGCTCGGTTCCATCACAAAGGGTGTGCACATCTCCCCACCACCGCCGATCTGCTGGTAACCCATGGCCGTGTATGGCTCCGTGGCCGGCACTAATCCCAGGTCGTTGAGATGGTGGCCCATCCGGTTGATGCCGCTATCGAAGTTGCCGCCCAGGAACAGCCTTGGCGCGCGGAGCATGGCCGAGCCCTGCGGTATCATCTCAACGGAAATGTTGTCGAACAGGGCTTCGCCCGGGATCAACGATGAAGCCGAAATGATGATGCAGTACGCGCCCGTTCCGGTGATGGGATACTCATCCAGCAATTCGGCGATGGCCCAGCTGGAGGGGCCCGTCGAAACGGTCATGCTGGTGTTCGCGGCGTTCAGGAATGCGGGCTGGGTCAGCGTATCGAGCCAACCGAGGTATACCATCGGGTACACATCGGGGTCGAGTGTCATGCACCCAACTGTAATGTTGTAAAAGACGTTAGGGTCGTACGGCACAACATGGTAGAAGAACATGGCCGAATCGAACGATCCGCTGTTAAGGGGCGGTCCGCTCTGCAAACGCACGCTGGTCGCACTGGCCGCACCTGGTCCCGTCTGCATCGAACTGCCATCATACATGTGCCATCCATCGAGGCCGTTCGCTCCTTCGAAGTCCCAGAAGAAGTCCTGCGCCTGTGCCAGCGGGGCGAATGCGAGAGCGCAGGATAGCAGGAAGGAACGGGTATGTGCACGCATGGGGGTAGAATGCCGAAAGTAGACGCAGGACGGAACGCGCGTTGCCTCCCGGCTCTTGGCCTATGCGGTTCCGACTCACATTCCAATGACATCTACTTCCCGATCTCCTTGAACGGAACATCCAGGATCGCATACTCCTTCCAGTCCTTGTAGTCGAAGTGCCACCACTCGGTGGCGAAGACCGTGAAGCCTTGCGCTTGCATGGCCGCGATGAGCAGATCGCGCAGGCGCGTGGCCTCCGGCGTTGCACCGGAATGGTCCGCATGCGACCGTTCCGTCATCTCGTCGTATTCGCTGGGCATCGTTACAGCGCGACCTGTCTTGAGGTCGAACAAGGTGAGGTCCACCGCGCATCCGCGGTTGTGCCGCGAGCCTACTGCGGGGTCGGCCACGTAGCTCTTCTTGTCGTTGGGTGTGCTGTCCCAAAAAACCTTGGTAACGCTCCACGGCCGGTAGCCATCGAAGACCAGCAGCCCGAAGCCCTGCGCCTTCAGCGCTTGGTGCACGCGCACCAGTGCCTCGGCGGCCGGGCGCTGCAAAAAGGCCCGTGCATGTTTGTACACCGGTCGCCCCAGGAAATTGTTCTTCGTGGCGTAGCGGATGTCGAGCTTGATGGTCTTATCCAGCTTCACGATCTCCACCAGGTCGGGTGGCCTGAACGACCCCGGCTCTTTCGGCGGCTGGGCAGCAACGACGCAAGCGACCAGCAATGCGCCGCAGAAGACAGTGATATTTAGGGTGGCAGGGAACACGGGTTCAAGCTAATGCATGCGGCGGGCCACAGGCCCTTGACTGAATGACACACACCGAAGGCTGCTGACCTGCGATCGGATGCGAGGAAACACCTCCGTCAGAGTAAAAGCTTGACTTCCGTACGCCTCTTTTTACGGCTGACATGTACATGTCAGCGATCAACATGCTTGTCAGCGGCTAACATGTCTCTGTCGGCCGCTAACATGCCTCTTTCAGCGGCTAACATGTCTCTGTCAGCCGCTATCATGCCTCTTTCAGCGGCTAACATGTCTCTATCGGCCGCCGACATGTCTCTTTCAGCGGCGATCATGTCCCTGTTCGTGGCCAACAGGTCTCTGTTCAACTTCAACATGCCCATGTCTGCGCTGAACATGTCTCTATCAGCTTCCGAAATATCCCTACTCGTGGCCAGCAGATCAAGGAGAATGAAAGGTGAAACCCTTGTACCTCTCCATCGTAAGCCGCGCGCGCGTTCCTTACTTATAGACGCAGCGCCAAGCTAGATTTGATCGACGCCCAAGCCCAATGGAACCCAAGACCACCTACGACATTGACCTCGGTGTGCAGTTCGCACACCTCGAGAAGATCGACATTCCCGCTGTTGTGGCTGCCACCAAGGAGAAGTGGGCCAACCGCACCCTGAGCCAGGTGAACGACAGCGTGGTGCGCTTGGGCATGCTGGAGGGCGAGTTCCACTGGCACAAGCACGACAACGACGATGAGTTCTTCCTGGTGCTTGAAGGCCAACTGCTCATAGACCTCGAGGACCGCACCATCGAACTGAACCCCCAACAGGGTGTCACCATCACCAAGGGCGTAATGCACCGCCCGCGCGCACCCAAGAAGACCGTGGTGTTGATGGTGGAGACCAGCGCGATACAGCCGACGGGGATCGGTAAGGCGGGCCACAGGCCTTGACCGAAGGACATCCGGACTTGTCGGGACGTCAGCGATTCACGCGATCGGTGCGCAGTAACCCGAACGGCGCAAGCCGGCATCTAGGTTGGAACAGCGGCCCGAGCCTCAGCAATGACTACTTCAAGAATGGTCACTGGCACTTGCTTGACATAAACACTAACCTGGAACTGACCATCCGCGTCCCAGTAGGTTACCGCCGCTGCCAACACTTCTTCTCCCGATGTGCCTGTCCTATGCAATTGAACGGCGACGGAGCCACCTACGTTGTCCGTGACAATCTCCGTCCTAAAATCATAGTATGCCCATTGAGTCTTCATGGCTCTAATATCCAGAGTTCATCTTGTATCCGATCTTTACCACATGCTGGTACACCGCTCGGACACTCGCCGAAGGCGAGCGTCTGCAATGCGCGAGCGGGTGCATGTGATGAAGGTGAGATGGAATATCAGTAGCCCCGGCAGGACTTGAACCTGCGACCGGCTGCGTATAAGGCAGATGCTCTGACCGACTGAGCTACGGGGCCATAATGAGATAGTGGCTTAGCCACATATCCATATTCGCCGCGTCATAGCTCGCATGATGCGAATGTAGCCAATCGCTGCAATGCTGACTTGCAATTAAGCGAGTCGAAGGCGAGCGTCAGCCCATCACGCGACAAGTGGGAGCCATCTTTGCCTCATACTCATAATCGGATGTCCGCCCCAAAACTCTTCATCTCATACAGCTGGTCCAGCCCGGATCACGAACAATGGGTCATTGATCTTGCAACTCAATTGCGGTCGGCTGGAGTGGATGTGATTCTGGACAAATGGGATTTGAGGGAAGGGCATGATGCGGTGGCCTTCATGGAGCAAATGGTCACCAATCCAGACATTAAGAAGGTGGTTATTATCTGCGATGAGAAATACGCGAGTAAGGCGGACGGTCGATCGGGTGGTGTTGGAACTGAAACGCAAATCATCTCTAAGGAAGTTTACGACAGACAAGACCAAAACAAGTTCGTTGCTGTTGTGAGCCATAAAGACGCAAATGACAAACCCTTTCTTCCTACATACTACAAGGCCAGAATCTACATCGACCTCAGTGAATTGGACCGGTACTCGGACAACCTTGAACGGCTGCTCCGATGGATTTTTGACAAACCCCTTTATGTGAAGCCCGAAATAGGTACCATGCCCACGTTCTTGAACGAGGGCGAGCATGCATCATTGGGCACCTCTCTATTGTTCAAAAGGTGCCTGGAAGGTCTAAGGGACCATAAAAGCTACGCTGAAGGTGCCTTTGATGAGTACTGCACAACGTTTGCCAAGAACCTTGAGCGAATCAGATTAGTGAACCCGGCTGGAGAATTCGGTGAGGCAGTAGTAGCGAGCATTGGAGACTTTCTTCCGCAACGAAACGAGATGCTTCATCTCTTCGTGGCTATCGCCCAGTATCACCCGAGTGAGGCAATCATTAATCGCCTTCATCGGTTCTTTGAAGACATCATTCCGTATATGGACAAGTCACCCAATTTGAATTCTTGGCAGGACTGGGAGTTTGACAACTACAGATTTCTCATTCATGAGTTGTTTCTTTTCTCCTTGGCGGTCCTTATAAAGCATGAGCGTTTCAGCGAAGCCGCCGATGTTCTCACCAAGCCATTCTATATACCTGTGAATGCTGAATACGGCAAACCTTCGATGGTGGGTTTCGAAACCATTTATCGAAGGATGCAGTCCTTCGGCATCGAAATCAAAGACTCCAGGCCAAGCGACTTTCTATGCGGGCAGATATGCAAAGGATCGGTGTAAGCTTCCCCAATCTTCGGCCATGTGATAGTGGAGGTCAACGGGATTTTTCCCGGCCCATCAGGCCTGGGGAAAAATCCCGTTGACCGGTCAGGGGCTACTTTCAACACAAGTAGTAGCCATGAGGAAAAGCAAGTTCACCGAGCATCAGATCGTCTCGATGCTCAAGCAGCATGACGCTGGAGCCAAGGTCGCCGACATCTGTCGCGAGCACGGCATCAGCAACGCCACGTTCTACCAGTGGAAGGCCAAGTACGGTGGTCTGGACGCCAGCCAACTCAAGCAGATGAAGGAACTGCAGGAGGAGAACGGACGCCTCAAACGCATGTATGCCGAGCTGAGCATGATGCACGATGCATTGAAGCAGGTGGTGGAAAAGAAGTGGGGCGCCTGACGAGAAGCGCGAAATCGTGCAGGCGATGAGCAATGAACACGGACTTACACAGCGGCAGGCTTGCCGTTGTGTGGGCCTTGCTCGCAGTACCGCGCAGTACCTCAAGCACCCACCCGATGACACGGCGATCATCCAAGCCTTGGGCGAACTCACCCAGCGGCATCCGGCCATCGGCGTGTGGCAGAGCCATCACCGCATGCGTTTGACGGGTCAACGCTGGAACTTCAAGCGCGTGTACCGGGTGTACACGGCCATGGGCCTGAACATCCGGCGCAGGGCCAAGAAGCGCCTGCCTGCCCGCGTGAAGCAGGCGTTGTTCCAACCACAAGCCCCTGATCAGGTGTGGAGCATCGACTTCATGCACGACAGCCTCTGGGACGGTCGCACGTACCGACTGCTCAATATCCTGGACGACTACAACCGCGAGGTACTGGCCATCGAGGTGGACACCTCACTGCCTGCTCAGCGCGTGATACGTGCCCTTGAACAGATCAAGGAACATCGTCCGCTACCGACCATGATCCGCGTGGACAATGGACCGGAGTTCATCAGCGCCAAACTCGATCACTGGTGCAAGCTCCAAAAGATCACCCTCACCTTCATCCAACCGGGCAAGCCCACGCAAAACGCTTACATCGAACGGCTCAACGGAACCCTGCGCCGTGATGTGCTCAGCGCATACGTCTTCCGTACCCTCGATGAGGTTCGCTTGCGCACCACCGAATGGATGTACGATTACAACCATCTTCGACCTCACAAAGCACTCGGTTACCGGCCGCCAGTGCCCATCCAACTCTAACCCACATGCTCCTGAGACCTCCAGTTATCGCTGGCCCGACTTTAGGGGAAGCTTACACGGGCAGCGAGTTCAGGAATAGAATTCCAGTTCCTGATGCAAGCCGATTTTATCCTCTTCATGAG
The DNA here is from genome assembly GCA_016703005.1 of Flavobacteriales bacterium. Lineage (GTDB taxonomy): Bacteria > Bacteroidota > Bacteroidia > Flavobacteriales_F > PHOS-HE28 > PHOS-HE28. Next base: position 343,326 of record JADJCX010000033.1, on the reverse strand, counting down.
GAGTGAAATGCATACGAAGGATGCTTATTCGGGCTGGTGGCCCGACACACTGATATTCATCGGACACTACGGTGGAGCATTTGAAGTGTTTGCTCGATCGGTGTCGAAGGCGTACTTCGATAGGGTCAAAGTGTTGCTGGGCATTGATTCACCGAAAGACCTAGAAACAGTACTTGGAGCAGTTTCAAACCGGCAAAAGAAACTTACCTCGATGGGAGTACGAGAGCTTTTATCCTCGAAAGTTGCTGGGGTTTGAACATCTGGCTCTTCAACCCTAGTGTGGGTTAGTGTCCTTGGTTCCCCTCGAAAGCCTTTGGAACATCAATACCCCATCACCTTCCTCATCGCCTCTCCCACCCTCGCCTTAGGCAGGAAACCCTGCTCCAGCGGGATGGCGAAGGGCACGGGCGTATCCCAACTGGCCAGGCGCATCACGGGCGCGTCGAGGTGTTGGAAGCAATGCTCGTTGATGAGGGCGCTGATCTCGCCGCCGAGGCCTGCGGTCAGCGTGTCCTCGTGCAGCACCAGCACGCGACCGGTCTTCCGCACGCTGTTGTAGATCGCTTCGGTGTCCATGGGCACCAGCGTGCGCAGATCGATGATCTCTGCATCCACAGCATTGTCACCCTGAGCGGAGCGAAGGGTCTCTACCGCTTCGAGCGCCCAATGCACACCCATGCCGTAGGTGATGATGCTCATCGCATTCCCCTCGCGCACCGTGCGCGCCTTGCCGATCTCCACGGCGTAGGGCGCATCGGGGATGGCTTCGGTGAGGCTGCGGTACAGGTTCTTGTGCTCGAAGAACATCACCGGGTTCGGGTCGTCGAACGCGGCCATGAGCAGGCCCTTGGCATCGAAGGGCGTGCTGGGGTAAACCACCTTCAGTCCGGGCGTCTTCACGAACCACATCTCGTTGCTCTGGCTGTGGAAGGGACCCGCCCCCACGCCCGCGCCGGTCGGCATGCGCACCACCACATCGGCGTTCTGTCCCCAGCGCCAGTGGGCCTTCGCCATGTTGTTGCAGATCTGCGTCATGCCCTCGCTCACGAAATCGGCGAACTGCATTTCCACCATCGCCTTCATGCCCTTAATGCTGAGCCCGAGCCCCGCGCCGAGGATGGCGCTCTCGCATAGCGGCGTGTTGCGCACGCGGTCCTTGCCGAAGCGCTCCACGAACCCTTCGGTGATCTTGAACGCACCGCCGTACTCCGCAATGTCCTGCCCCATGAGCACCAGGTTCGGGTGGCGCTCCATGCTTTGCGCAAGGCCGTCGCTGATGGCGTCGATGAACCTTTTCTCTGAAGAGGCCCCGAGCTTCGAGCCGCGAGCTTCGAGCTCTTGGCTCAAGGCTCGTGGCTCATGGCTCGTGGCCAACGGTGCATAAACGTCCCGCACCTCATCGGCTTCCACAGCCACCGGTTCGGGTTCCTCAAAAGCCACCGCCAAACCGTCTTCGATCTCGTCCTTGAATTCGGCGCGGATGCTGTCGCGCAATTGCTCGGTGAGGATGCCTTGCTTCAGCAGCCAGTTCTCGTAGTTGGCAACGGGATCCTTCTTACCCCATTCCTCGAACAGCTCCTTGGGCACGTACTTCGTTCCGCTCGCTTCCTCATGTCCGCGCATGCGGAAGGTGATGCACTCCACCAGGACAGGTCGCGGGCGTTCGCGGATGCTGTCCGCAATACGGGCGAGGTTGGTGTAGACCTCCAGGATGTTGTTGCCGGCGATCATCTGCGCTTCGATGCCGTAGCCGATGGCCTTGTCAACGAAGTTCTTCATGCGGAACTGCTCGCTGCTGGGCGTGCTGAGTCCGTAGCCGTTGTTCTCGATGATGAAGAGCACGGGCAGGTCCCACACGGCGGCCACGTTCACGCTCTCGTGGAAGTCGCCTTCGCTGGTGGCGCCATCGCCGGTGAAGACGATGGTGCAGCGGTTCTCCTTCTTCAGTTTGTGCGCCAGCGCGATGCCGTCGGCGATGCCCATCTGCGGGCCGAGGTGGCTGATCATGCCCACCACCTTGTGCTCCTGGCTGCCGAAGTGGAAGCTGCGCTCGCGGCCCTTGCTGTAGCCCGTGGCCTTGCCTTGCCACTGCGCGAACAACTTGCTGAACGGCATGTTGCGCGTGGTGAACACACCGAGGTTGCGGTGCATCGGCAGGATGTACTCGTCGTCGCGCAGCGCGAGCGTGGCACCTACGCTGATCGCCTCCTGCCCGATGCCGCTGAACCACTTGCTGATCTTGCCTTGGCGCAGCAGGCTCAGCATCTTCTCCTCGATGATGCGCGGCTTCACGAGCGCGCGGTAGGTCTTCAGCAGGAAGTCATCCTTGAGGGTGCCGCGCTCGAACCGTAGCTGGCGGTCTTCCATCACGTTGTGCATGGGCCAAAAGTAGGCTTCAAGCCACAGGCCTCAGGCCACAGGCTGGTCACTGCGACTGCTTGAACTCTGCGCATTGGATGGCCTCAGGCCACAGGCTTCAGGCCTCAGGCTGGTCACTGCGACTCCTTGAATTCAGCGCGTTGAACAACCGCCGCATCGATCGACAACCACAGGTATGCACGAACGCGAGATTCGGCGCAACGCCGCCCGTGGTGCCCAAAGGACAAGGTCGAATTACTGATCCAAGCCTTGGAGCGGGAGCAGAAAATGCTATCCGGGTTCATGTCGGTGTTGAAACCATAGGGCCGCAGGCTTCAGGCCCCAAGCCTCAGGCTGGTCGCCGACCTGAATTCAGCGGAACAACCGCCGCATGACAACCACAGGCAGCGCGAAGCGGGGAATAGCACTCAGAAAAGCCTGTGGCTTGGGGCCTGAAGCCTGCAGCCGCATTCGGCATTCACTTCACCTTCTCCATATCCTTCACCGCCTCGAACTTCGGTTCGATCACCCACTTGCCGGTTTTGTCGATGAAGCCCCAGAGCTCTCCTTGGCGGGCGGCGGCGTAACCGTTCTTGAATTCGCGCACGTTGTTGAACTGCGGTTCGATCACCCACTTGCCGCTCTTGTCGAAAAAGCCGATGAGTTCGCCCTTCTTGCCTTTGGCCAGTCCTTCGGAGAAGTCGCCCCATACGGTGGTATCGGTCACGCGCATGATGGTACCGTCCTTGGCCACGTACATCCAGTTGTCTCCTTGCTTCACCCGTGCCATGCCGCTGGTCGGGTCGAAGTCCTTGGCATCATCGAACTGCGGTGTGATCACCCATTCGCCCTTCTTATTGATGTAGCCCACTTTTGCGTCCTTGGTCTTGGCCCACGCCAGATCGCCGGAGAAGTAGCCCACGCTAAGGAAGGTGGCGGGGATCACCACGTTCTGGTTGCCGTCCATGAAGCCGTGCATCTTGTCCTTCTGCTTGAAGGGCGACAATCCACCTTGAAAACCTTTCACGTCGACGATGTTCGGGTCGACAACGGCGGTCTCCTTTCCTTCTGGAGTGAGGATGTACTGCTTCTTGCCGATCATTACCACAGCAAGACATTCCTCGAAGGCTTCAACCTTATCGTACTTGGCGGCAATAGCCAACTTGCCTTGGGTGTTCATGAAGCCCCACACCTCGCCGATGCGCACCGGCGCAAGTCCGCAACTGAAGCCTTGTGCATCCTTCACCATGCCACTGATAAGGGTGAAGTCCGCTACCTCGGTGGCCAACGCTTCGCCCTTGATGTTGATGAACCCGGCCTTGTCGGTGGCACCGTCCTTCACCGCCGCGTAGCCACTTGGCCCGAAGGGGAAGTTGTGTTTGTACTTGGGCGGTATCACCATGTTGCCCGTGTTGTCCATGTAGCCCCAGAACTCGTTACCGGCCTGGCGTACTTGTGTTACCAAGGCCTGGGCGTTGGCATGGCCAACAAGTGCACAAAATGCTGCGGAAAGGATGAGGTGTTTCATAGCGCTGGGTTGATGACCGAAAGAAACGCTGTTCGCGGCAAGTGAACAAGTGGTTTTGTCAGGTATCGGGCCTGCGCCCTCCCTCACATCTTTTCACAACCCCACGCCACAGCGAACGCATAAGTCGCGGCCGTTTCCGTTGCCGATCAGCATCTTCGCCCGCCGATGGCTTTTCTCTACCCTTCCTTTCTATGGGCGCTTACCGCGCTGGCCATCCCCATCGCCATCCATCTGTTCCAGCTGCGCCGTTTCAAGCGCATCGATTTCCCCAACGTCCGCTTCCTGCAAGCCGTCAGCCAGCAGACCCGCGCACGCAAGAAGGTGCAGCACTGGCTGACGCTCCTGGCGCGCTGCTTGGCCATCGCCGCGTTGGTGTTGGCGTTCGCGCAGCCCTACATACCCGCTTCAGCAGGTACCACACCCACCGGCAAGCAGGCGGTTAGCCTCTTTCTGGATGATAGCTGGAGCATGGATGCCCAGAATGCCGAAGGCCGTCTGCTGGACCAAGCCCGCAAGAGCGCGCAGGATGCCGTACTGGCCTACGAACCCACCACCGAGTTCCAAGTGCTCACCAGCCGCCTCGATGGTCGGCAGCAACTGCTGATCGGCCGCGACGAAGCGCTGGACGCGGCCGGACAGGTGGAGGCCGGTCCTTTCAGCCGCAAGATCTCGTTGGTGTTGGCCCGGCAGCAGGAAGCCTTGGCCCGCAGCGCCGCGCCGCGCAAACGGGCGGTCCTGTTCACTGATCTACAGCGCTCCACCACCGACGTGGAAAACTGGGTGAACGATACCACCGTGCGCACAGTGATCGTGCCATTGGCACCCGCCGATGCCGCCAACCTCTCCGTCGATTCAGCGTGGTTCGCCACGCCGGTGCGCCGCGCCGGGCAAGCCGAAGCCCTGCACGTGCGCATCCGCAATCTCGGGTCGGCGGCGTTGAAGGATGTGCCGCTGCGTTTGGCGATCAACGGCCAACAACGTGCGCTCGCCACCTTCTCCGTGGAAGCCGAGGCGTTCACCGATACGGTGCTGCACTTCACTAGCGACGGGCCGGGCGCGCATTGGGGCGAGATCTCGATCAGCGACCGGCCGATCACCTTCGATGACAAACTCTTCGTGGCGTGGGAAGTGAGCAGCGCGTTGCGCGTGCAGTTGCTCAGCGGCGGCGATGAGACAAGCGACGCAGCGGTGGCCAGTGTCTTCGCCGCGGACAGTTCGTTCCGATTGACGGTGACGCCCTCTGGCAACATCGACCTTGCATCGCTCACCAGTACCGATCTGCTCATCCTCAACGCGCTGCCCGAAGTGTCCAGCGGTTTCGCGCAAGCGCTGGTCAACTTCGTGAAAAGTGGTGGCAGCTTGGCCGTGTTCCCGTCGTTGGAGCAGGAAACGACCAGCGTGAACGGCTTCCTCGCACAGCTCGGCGCCGGGCAATACGGCCAACTCGATACCGCGTCCATCAAGGTCGCTGGCATCGACCTGCGCCTCCCCTTCTACCGCGACGTGTTCAGCGATGTGCCCTCGAACGTGGACCTGCCGCTGGTGCGCCAACGCCTGCGGTTGAACAGCGTGGCCGGGGCGGAAACGCTCTTGCGCATGCAGGATGGCAACGCCTTCCTTACCCGCACCAACAGCGGCAAGGGCGTGGTGAACGTGTGCGCGGCACCGCTCAGCGATGTCGGGGGAAGTTTCACCCGCCACGCGTTGTTCGTTACCAGCTTGCTGCGCATGGCCGAGTTGAGCCGCCCCATGGGAGCGCTGTACCACAACATCGGCAACGACGCCCGCATACCCTTGGACGGTGTGGTGATCGAAGGCGACCGCGTACCGCACATGATAGGCCCCGATGGCGTGGACCGCGTGCCCGAGTTGCGCCGCTCCGCCGATGCCCACGCCCTGTTGATGCACGATGAAGCGATGCCCGCCGGTGCGTACGCCGTAACGCTCGGCAACGACACGGTGCGCCACATCGCCCTGAACACACCACGCACCGAAAGCGACCCATCGGCCTACACCGCTGCCGAACTACGCACCCTCATAGAACAGCGCGGGCTAACCGCCTTCGAAGTGCTGGAGCCGGGCGGCGAAGCCCTTTCCGTAAGTTTGGCCGCGCTGGATCACGGGCGGAAACTCTGGACGTGGTTCGTGGTCCTCGCGCTGATCTTCCTCTCGCTTGAAGTCGCATTCCTCCGGCTGCTGAAATGAAGGACCTCCTGCTCCGCAACATCACGGTGATCGACCCCGGCGGCGAGCATCACGAGGCGGAGGTGGATATGCTCATCAGCGGCAACAAGATCGTCCGCATCGGTGCGCGTTTGCCCAAGGGCGAAGCCCGCGAATGGAAAATCCCCGGCGCGCACGTGAGCCTTGGCTGGGTGGACCTGCGCGTCCATTTCCGCGACCCCGGCGAAGAATGGAAGGAAGGCCTGACCAATGGGCTCGATGCCGCCGCCGCTGGTGGTTTCACGGCCGTGGCCGTGCTGCCGAGCACAACACCGGTGCTGGACGCGCGCGCCGGGATCGAATACCTGTTGAGCAAGGCGAACGGCCACGCGGTACGCGTGCTGCCGCTCGGCGCCCTTACCAAGGGTTTGAAAGGCGAACAGTTGGCGGAACTCTACGATCTGCACCAAGCCGGTGCCGTGGCCTTCACCGACGATCAGAGCCCCGTGCCCAACACGCGCCTGATGATGCTTGCGCTCCAGTACTGCCGCAACTTCGATGGTACCGTGTTCGCTTTCCCGCACGATGCGGACCTCGGCGTGGGTACCATGATGCACGAGGGCCCCATGAGCGTTCGGCTCGGCATGCGCGGACTGACACCCATGGCCGAGACCATCGCGCTACAGCGCGACTTGTCACTGCTCGAGTATACCGGAGGCCGCATGCACGTGGCCGCCATCAGTACCGCTGAAAGCGTTGCCCTCATCAAAGCCGCCAAGGCGAAGAAGATGAAGGTGACCTGCTCTGTGGCCGCGCACAATCTGTTGTTGGACGATGGCTGTCTGCGCGGCTTCGACACCCACTACAAAGTGCTGCCGCCCCTACGCGACCGCACGCACATAGATGCGCTTCGCGATGGGTTGAAGGACGGTACGATCGATGCCGTGGTGAGCGACCACCGTCCGGAGGATGTGGAGCACAAAAAGCTGGAGTTCGCACATGCCGCATTCGGTATGATCGGCTTGGAGACGGCCTTCGCTGTTGCAAATACCGCCCTCAAGGGACATATGAGTTTGCGCAGGATCGTGGAGCGTTTCAGCCACGGCCCGCGTGCGGTGCTCGGGCTGCCTACATCACACATCACCGAAGGCACTCTCGCCGATCTCACACTCTTCGACCCGAATTGCGACTGGACCTTCAGCGCTGCGGATATCGTCAGTCGGTCCAAGAACACGCCCTTCATCGGCCAGCATTTCGTGGGGCGCCCACTCGGTATCGTAGCGAACGGAAAAGCCGTACTGGCAAAGGCCGTTGAAATGGCGCGGTGATCGCCCCAGTCTGTCGCCCACTGCCCCGTTCCGGTGTATGGGCGCGCCGCCCCTCGGTCCCAAAAGTTCATTCCCCCCTTGGCCTTCTCCTTCGCTTCAGTGGCAGCTTTGTCGGCTGCGGACTGTTCCGCCTTGCTCAATGCAGGTGCCTGCGAGGCGTTGGTCGCTGCCTGCGCCTCGAGACCGTTCTGCATGCGGAACTTCTCGATCAGTTCTTCATCCGTGTACTGGAGGTTCTCGATCATCTGCTTCGCATCCGCCGCGAACTGGTGATCCGGGAACCGGTTGATCACTTCCTCGTAGGCCATTCGCGCTTCGCCCTTGCGCTGCATTTTGTCAATGGTCAAGGCCTTCAAGTAGTAGCAGTCCACCAAGCGCGGCCATGCGGGGTAGCTCTTGATCACGCGATCGTAGAGCACCACGCTCTCATCCGGACGGCCCAACGGATCGCTAAGGCCGGCAGCGCGGAAAAGGAACTCGGGTGAAAGACTGTCCAGCGGATAGGCCTTCGCATACGCCTTGTACACATCCAACAATTCCTGTGCGCCGCGCGCATTGTAGATGGTATCGTCCTCCATGGAAAGGCGCATGCTGTCGATGCGGGCCTGCATCAACTGAGCGCCGTTGCTGGCGTCAGCGGCTTTCGGTTCCTCGGTCTGTCCACCACCGCATGCCGAGAACAGCAGTACTATGGGTATCGTGATCGCTATGAGCTTCTTCATTTCAATGGAGTGAATCGCATTTTGTACTTGGCGTCCGTCTTGCCTTGGCTGATGTCCCGCAGTTTGCCTTTCAGCATGGTGCGCCTCAGCACGGGCAGCTTATCGATGAACAGTTTTCCGTCGAGGTGGTCGTGCTCATGCTGGATCACGCGCGCCGCGAACCCGCTGAATTCCTCTTCGTGCTCCTTGAACTTCTCATCCTGCCATTGCAGCACGATGGTCTCCTGTCGCTTCACTTCCTCGCGGATGCCGGGAATGCTCAGGCAGCCTTCTTCAAAAGGCCAAGGCTCGCCGTCCTCTTCCACGATGTACGGATTGATGAAGACCCGCTTGAAGGTCTTGAGGAAGTCGCGCTCTTCCTGCTCCAATTCCTCGTCCTCGGCGAACGGTGAGGCATCCACGATGAATAACCGGATGCTCTTGCCGACCTGCGGCGCGGCCAAGCCCACACCGCTCGCCTCGTACATCGTCTCGTACATATCGGCGATCAGTTCCGAAAGGCCGGGATGCCCCTTCTCAATGTCCTTGGCCACTTTCTTGAGGACGGGATCGCCAAAGGCGCGGATCGGTAGGATCATCGTGAAGCAGTGTAGCGGTGAAGCGGTCCGTGAACGGCGGGCGAAAATACACGGAGGACCTAGCCGTTGCGCTGCCGTTGCTCAAGCCAACCTTGCAGCAGTATGGTGGCGCTGATCCGGTCGATCTGCCCCTTGTCGCGCCGTGCCATTCGCCCTTTACCACTGGCCAAGAGCGTTTGTTGGGCCATGGAACTGCTGAAGCGCTCGTCAACGGAAACGACCCACTGGCCACTGAATTTCTTCTTGAGGGCTTCCATGAATGCCAATACGTTCGGCGTGACATCCGTAGGTGTTCCGTTCAGGTTCAGCGGTAGGCCTACTACGAACCCTTCGATGGTGTGTGCGCTGCAATACCGCTCCAACCAGGCCATGACCTCCACCGTGGGCACGGTATCCAAGGCCGACGCGATGATGCCCGCCGGGTCGGTGACCGCCAAGCCGGTGCGCTTCATCCCGAAATCAACTCCGATCACTTGGCCCATGTCTTCAACCCGATGCTCCGGGGCCACAAAGCTGGTCAGCCGACCGGGATCACCAACTTCGCCCTCCCGACAAGACCGGGATGTACCACATGCATGAAATGATCGAACTGGCGTGGAACGACCGCAACCTGCTGCGCGACGCCGACGTGGTGGCCCATATTGAAGCGGTGATCGCCAAGCTGGACCGGGGCGAGATCCGTGTTGCCGAACCTGCGGGTGATGGGTGGCAAGTGAACGATTGGGTGAAGAAGGCTGTGATCATGTACTTCCCCATCCGCCAAATGCAGACCATGGAAATGGGGCCGCTCGAGTTCCACGATAAGATGAAGTTGAAGCACGGCTATGCCCAACTGGGCGTGCGCGTTGTGCCCCATGCCGTTGCGCGCTACGGTGCATTCCTCGCAAGAGGAGTGATCCTGATGCCGAGCTACGTCAACATCGGTGCGTATGTGGACGAGGGAACGATGGTGGATACGTGGGCCACTGTGGGTAGCTGCGCGCAGATCGGCAAAGGAGTTCACTTGAGCGGTGGTGTCGGTATCGGTGGTGTACTGGAACCGGTGCAGGCCGCGCCGGTGATCATCGAGGACGGCTGTTTCATCGGATCGCGTGCGATAGTGGTGGAAGGCGTCCGCGTCGGCAAGGAAGCCGTGCTCGGTGCCAACGTGGTGCTTACGGGCAGCACGCGCATCATTGACGTCACCGGTCCGGAGCCGAAGGAAACGAAGGGCTATGTGCCGCCGCGTTCCGTCGTCATCCCGGGTTCCATCCCGAAGAAATTCCCCGCCGGCGAGTTCGGTGTACCGTGCGCGCTGATCATCGGCACGCGCAAAGAGAGCACGGACAAGAAGACCTCGCTCAACGACGCCCTGCGCGAGCACAACGTGGCGGTGTGAAGCGATTCCTGGTCATACAGACCGCCTTCTTGGGCGATGCGGTGCTGGCCACCGCAGTGCTGGAGAAGTTGCATGCCTTCTTCCCGGTTGCGGCCATCGACATGGTGGTGCGAAAGGGGAACGAGGGCTTGTTCACGGGTCATCCATTCCTGGGGAAGCTGTTCGTCTGGGATAAACAGACCAACAAGACCACCAACCTCTTCCGCTTGATCGGCGACTTGCGGAAGTCGCAGTACGATCATGTGATCAACTGCCACCGGCACTCCTCCTCCGGGTTGATGACCGCGCTTGCGCGGGCAAAAGAGAAAGTCGGCTACGATAAGAATCCGCTCAGCTTCCTGTTCTCCCGCATTGTGGCGCACGTGATCCCCGGTGGTCTGGAGAAACGCAGCCCCGACGGCCTGCACGAAGTGGATCGCCTGAACGCGCTGATCGAACACATCACGGACAGGTCGAGGCCGCTGCCGGCATTGTACCCTACCCCGAAGGACATCGCCGACCGCGACGCGCTGACCGGCAACCGACCCTCGAAATACGTGTGCATCGCTCCGGCCTCCGTGTGGTTCACCAAGCAGTGGCCGGCGGCCAAGTGGGTGGAACTGATCAAACAATTGCCCGCGGATGTTCGCGTCTTGCTGATCGGTGCGCCCGGCGATACGCCGCTATGCCAGGCGATCACCGCAAATGCTGGGCGTGGTGAAGTGCTGGCCGGGAAGCTCAGCCTCCTCGGCACCGCGGCCCTCATGCAGGGTGCACACATGAACTATGTGAACGACAGCGCTCCGCTGCACATCGCTTCGGCCATGAATGCACCGGTCACCGCCATCTTCTGTAGCACAGTACCCGCATTTGGTTTCGGGCCGCTACGCGGGAACGGGCGCATTGCAGAGACCAGTGAGGAACTGGATTGCAGGCCTTGCGGGTTGCATGGGCACCCAAAGTGTCCAAAGGGGCATTTCAGGTGTGCCCTCGTTGATGTGCCGCAGCTGGTCAGCTAGCTCAGCCTTTCACGAACGGCAAGCGCTCAACGCGGTCACCGCTGCGCACCTCAAGTATGTAGTGGCCGGAGGTGAGCCCTTGCATGGGCAGAACAAGCTGTCCTGCTGCTCTACTGCCAACACTGCCCTCAAGCACCACGCGACCCATTCTATCCAGCACGCGTGTGGTGGTGCCGGTCGTTCCGATATCGCCAAGTGAAACATTCAACACATCCGTTGCGGGCTGCGGCCATGCGCGTATGGCGCTCATGGTGGCGGTTGAAATGCCCGTGCTGATGCCCGAGAACGCCAAGTCATCCAAGTACAGCACCGATCCTGGATTCGATCCCGCGTAAATCTGGATCACCAGTGTATCGGGTTCTTGGAACAGCAGGATAGGCGCACCGGTGAAGGTCCATACCGCCGCAGCACTGGTGATCTGCAAGTAGGCTTGCTCCAATAGCAACCCGTTCTTGATGAAGAGCGCGGCCACGCCCGCCGTGTCCGTACCAACGGGTGCGTATCGGTAGAACGCGGTCATCAACGAAGGAGTGTCGTTGTATGGGATACCGGAGAACAGCCCGGCACCGAACAGATCGCCATTGGTAATGATGCCCGGCAGCGTATCGCCGCCGAGGTCGATCGTTTCCATGCGGATGGAATACGTCCCCGCGTGGGCCATGGTGCTTTTGGTGACAGGCGTATAGCCCAATTGTGCCAGCAGCGGATTGAAGGTTGTCCACCCATCGGGTTCCTCTGTGGTGATGTCCGTCCAATCCTCCATGCCGTTGTTCGGGAGAAGGTCAGGGTTAAGGACGGTGGTACTGGTGAGTTGCAGATCATCCACTTCGATCCACGAACCAGCCGCCATGCCGGTAAGCGCGAACGGGTTGCTGCTGGTAACAGCTACCACAACACTGTCCGGAGTAACGGGCACGCCACCGTTCACCGGCAGGCTGAATGCCGTCCATTGCGATTGGGTACCACCGATCAAATGAACGATGGTATCCAAGGCCACCCCATTGTTCCATAACAGCAAATAGATCATGGCCGAATCATCGGGCGTTAAGCTGTACCGGTACCAGCCTTCCATGGCATCAACGGCAGTGGTGAACGGTACACCTTCCGTAGCGGTCTGACCAGCGAACTCCCCATGCACGATGAAGCCGAATGTCGTAGTGCCGCCAGCGGTCACCGTTTCCATGCGCGCGGCGTATTGGCCGATCTGGCCACTCACGCGGGTCGTAGTGGAAGTGCCCGGTATCTGGTAGTTCCCGTCCCGCCACACGTCGATGTCCCGGTATGCGACCAGATCCGTCCACGACTCGAACGCGCCGTTGGTGATCTGCTGGCCATTGGCCAGTGTCACTGCGGAACAGAATACACCGATCAAGAGGTTGCGCGCGGTCATGAACAATACGGTTGGGGATCCGAATCTAGCGTTCGCAGCACGGCGATCCCCGCCCTCTACTTTCGCCGCCCGATCCGTGGAACAGCGCCAGCACTCCTTCATCCTCGATATGTCCAGGCTGGACGGCGTCGTGAAGCAACCGCTGTTCGCTGCCGTGATGGCCGAAGCCAAAGCCCAAGACATTCCAGCGTTCGCCATCGGTGGTTACGTGCGCGACCTCATCCTCGGCCGCCCCTGCAAGGACATCGACTTCGTTGTTGAAGGGGACGGCATCGCCTTCGCCGAGGCCGTGGCGGCACGACTTTCCTCAGGCCCGGTGCACGTGTTCAAGAACTTCGGAACGGCGATGTTCATGCACGGCGAAGTACAGGTGGAATTCGTAGGGGCGCGCAAGGAAAGCTATAGCCGCAACAGCCGGAAGCCGGAAGTGGTGCCGGGCACCATACGCGACGACCAAGAGCGTAGGGACTTCACCATCAATGCATTGGCCATCTCGCTCAACGCTGGCAGCACCGGCGCTTTGGTGGATCCCTTCGGTGGCATACTCGATCTGGAGCGTGGCATCCTACGCACACCGCTCGACCCGAACATTACCTACAGCGACGACCCGTTGCGCATGATGCGCGCGGTGCGTTTCGCGACGCAGCTCGGCTTCACCATCGAGCGCGAGAGTTTCGAGGCGATCATCAGGAACGCGGACCGGCTCGACATCATCAGCGCCGAACGCATCCACACGGAACTGAACAAGATCATTCTCTGCCCCATACCAAGCACCGGATTCCTGCTCCTTCGGGACAGCGGGCTGCTGGTGCGCTTCTTCCCCGAATTCCTTGAGCTGCAAGGCGCCGAGGAGAAGTTCGGCATCGGGCACAAGGACAACTTCTACCACACGTTGCAGGTGCTCGACAACGTGTGCGCGAAGAGCAACGACCTGTGGTTGCGCTGGGCTGCGATCCTGCACGATATCGCCAAGCCGAAGACCAAACGGTTCGATGCGGAGCACGGCTGGACTTTCCACGGGCACGAGGACAAAGGCGCGCGCATGGTGCCCACCATCTTCCGGCGGTTGAAGCTTCCGCTCGATGATCAGATGCGCTTCGTCCAGAAACTCGTTGCGCTCCACCTGCGACCCATCGCCCTCACCAAGGAGATCGTTACGGACAGTGCCATACGCCGATTGCTCTTCGACGCCGGCGACGACATCGACGCGCTGATGATCCTGTGCCAAGCCGATATCACCAGCAAGAACGAGAAGAAGAAGGAACGCTACCTGCGCAACTACGAGTTGGTGATGCGCAAACTGGCCGAAGTGGAGGAGAAAGACCGCGTGCGCAACTTCCAACCACCGATCACCGGGCAGGATATCATGGCGGCCTTCAACATCCCCCCGTGCAAGTTCATCGGCGACATTAAGACGGTGATCAAGGACGCGATCCTGGACGGCAAGATCCAGAACGACCGGGCGCAAGCATGGGGCTTGATGGTGGAAGAAGGCCGACGCTTGGGACTGACGCTCGCGCAAGGTTCCAGTGCCTACCCGGGCCACTGAACCCGAAGAGTGCTTCCGCCAGTGCCTGCCCGGATTAGTTTCGCGGCGGCCCCGACCATTCCACGCTGCTGTTCACTGCCACTCGCACTACCTATGCGCATCTACCGGTTCCGTGTTCTGATCGAAGACAAGAGCGAGGCTTTCCGCGACATCGAGATCCGCAACGAGCAGTCGTTCCTAGACCTGCACAAAGCGATCAAGAAGGCCTTCGGCTTCAAGGGCGAGGAGATGGCCAGTTTCTACGTGAGCGATGATGGTTGGGGAAGAGGCACTGAGATCCCGTTGGCCGATCTGGGGTTCGGGGAAGATGGCGGCCCTGTGCCCGCGCTGATGCACGAAGTGCTGATCAGCGACCATATGCGCAGCACCAAGCAGCGCTACATCTATGTGTACGACTTCCTGCTCAACTGGAACTTCATGGTGGAACTGGTGCATGCCGCCGAACCGGTGAAGGGCAAACGCTACCCGCAAGTGGTCCTAAGCCAAGGCGAAGCCCCCGGTGAAATGAGCCGCATGGATCCGCTCCTACTGCCCGGCAACGACACCGATGATGAAGGCGAGAACATGCGGGAGGAAGCCGAGGAGATCTATGATGCCGATGAGGACATGGGCCACGGTGCCGATGAAGGCGAGGAGCACGATGAATTCGGTCACGGCGAGGACGATGGCTTGAGCGGCCACGAACAGTTGCCCGAGGAATACTGACCCCACCAAGTGATGTCCGCCAACGAGCGCCTGCTGGGAACGCTCATCGTGATCGGCGGCCCGACCGCCAGCGGCAAAACGTCAGCTGCTGTTGCACTGGCACAGCACTTCAAGACCGAAGTGGTAAGCGCCGATGCACGGCAGTTCTACCATGCACTGCGCATTGGTGCCGCGCTTCCAAGCGCTGATGAGCTGCAGCAGGTGCCCCACCACTTCATCGGAAACCTTGCAATTACGGGTTCCATGAGCGCGGGCGCTTATGAACGCGTGTCGGTTCCGGTGATCGAGGAGCTGCTGAGCAAATACGGTAGCGCAGTGCTGGTCGGAGGAAGCGGCTTATACCTCGATGCGGTGGTGAACGGGTTGGATCCGATGCCGCTTGGCGATAACCGCATCCGCACTGAGCTCCAGGACCGGTTCCGCAAACATGGGCTCGATCCGTTGCTGGAACGGTTGTCACAATTGGATCCGGCGATCATTGAGCGCATCGACACCCACAATCCGCACCGTGTCATCCGTGCGTTGGAGGTTTGTCTGGCCAGCGGCAGGCCCTTCAGCGCGCAGCGCATTGGACACGCCAAGAAGCGACCGTGGCACACCGTGCGGATCGCAATGCAACTACCGAGAGCAGAACTTTACGCCCGCATCGATGCGCGATTCGACGCAATGATCGAAGCAGGACTTGTCGAGGAGGCACGCGGTCTGCTGGCGCATCGCGAGTTGAACGCCCTGCAAACAGTTGGCTACAAAGAGCTGTTCGCGCACTTCGATGGCGCGCTCACGCTTGCGGAGGCCATAGCCATGGCCAAGCAGCACACCCGCAACTTCGCGAAGCGCCAAATGACCTGGATGCGGAGGAATGATGATTGGAACTGGATCGCACCGACCGATATCGCCGCCATGATCGCCGTGGTCGATCGCGATAGCGCGGGGGCCTCAGACCTGTAATCCTACCAGCAGAACATCGTCCACTTGGTCGTGGTCGATCTTCCAATCGCTGAAGGCCTTGTCCAAGGCCGACCGCTGTTGCGCCATGTCGTGGTTGCTGGTTTCCAGCAACAGGCGCTTGAACCCGACCGGTTTGATCTTCTTGCCTTCGGCGCCGCCGAACTGATCCGCAAAACCATCGGAGAACATGTACAGGTTGTCGCCCGGGAGCAACTGCATTGAATGGGTGGTGAACGCTTTGGCCATTCCATCGATGAACCCGATCGGCAGCCGATCGCCTTTGGTTTCGATCGGCTCCTGGGCGTCCCCTACCCTGCGGATCACATACAAGGGGTTCATGGCACCGGCGAAACGGGCCGCACGCGTGCGCAGATCCACAGCTACCAACGCGATGTCCATGCCGTCGCGTAAGTGCGTTCCTTGTTCCGGTCCGCGCAAAGCCTGAACGATCCCTTCACGCAATCGGCCTAGCACGGAGGCTGGGTCGGTAATGCCTTGTTCGAGCACGATGCTGCGCAGCAGTGAATTGCCGATCACGCTGAGGAATGCGCCCGGGACACCGTGGCCTGTGCAGTCGGCGACCGCGACAAGTACGGTGTCACCAACGCGCGCTGTCCAGTGGAAATCACCACTGACAATGTCGCGCGGTTTGAACAGGACGAACGCATCGCTGAACAAGGAGCGCAGTGCATTTTCGGTGGGAAGCAAGGCATACTGGATCGTGCTGGCATACCGGAGGCTCGCGAGCACCTCGTCGCTCTTGCTGCGCACCAGGTGCTGTTGCTCCTCCACCGCGCGCTGCAACTGCAACCGCTCCCGTATGTCGCGTGCGAAGAGCACCACGGCCGGTCGCTCTCCATGATAGGTAACGGTGGTACTGCACTCAACGGCAATGGTGTCGCCTGTTGCGGAACGGAACGGAATGTCCGAATACACGGTCCCCTTCTTCTCCCATGCATCGGCAATACGCATAGCGCTTTGTGCCAAATGCTCCGGCGCGTGCAGATCGAATACGGTAAGGGCCAACAGCCGTTCCTTGGTGTGACCGAGCAAACCAGCGGCCCTGGTATTCGTCCGCAGGATCCTTCCATCAACGAAATCGATCACCAGCACTGCATCGTTGCTGCCCTCGATGACCTGCGCGTAAGCGCTCAAGTCGTTCGTCAAGGTTGCCGTGGTCTCTTGCGCACGGCGATAGGCGAAACCCAGTCCCACGGTTGAGAGCAACAGGACAACCGACAGGACGATCCAGATCAGGCCCGTTTCTGCACCCATGCTTCGCTGGCTGTGTCGGGCATGCTTTCCAGCACACCGAAAATGAGTTCGGGGTTCAGGAATTCGCCCACACGATCAGGACGGCTTACGTAGCGGATAACTCCCTTCTTGTCCACGAGGAAGGACGCCGGCAACGGAATGCCCTGAGCATAGTCGAGGCCATGTTCGAGTAGCGGATTGTTGTATACCACACCGAACTGGCGGCTTACGCGCTGCTCATGATCACTGAGCAACTTGTACCCTACCCCGAGGCGCTCGACCATGTCCTTGTTCACATCTATGCTATCGGGCCCGATGGCCAGCACATGCACACCCTTGCGGAGGAACACCTCGCGGTTGCGTTCGTAGGTGCGCAACATCATATGGCAACCGGGGCACCAATCACCCCGCACAAAGATCAAGAGCACAGGGTGCAGATCGCGATAAGCAGCAAGTTGCACAAGGGTGCCGTCCTGATCGGGGAGTTCAATGGCCGGGGCCGGCTGGCCGACCTGGATGCGGTAGCCGAATTGTGTTCGGCGCTTCATCACCATGCCGTCGTAGGCATAGTTCGCCACGAGCACACCGGCGGAGACTATGGGCAGGAACGGGAGCAACCACAGATCCCAAGTGAAGGCCGTTGAGACCATGGCTGCCACCTGACAGCCGATCGCCAAGATCATCAGCACCGGCTCGAACAAGAGATAGCGTACGTACGTGAACCGCTGCATGAACGCCTGACGCAACACCGTGGCCAAGGCACTGAGCACGGTTGCCGTTGTGGTCAGGGGGGCCGAACCGTACCGCATGTCCAACGAAAGACCGATCGCTGCACCCACCAATACCATCAGAATGAACTGGACGTAGCCGGTATGGGTCCTGAATTCGATGCACAGGGCTCCATAGGCCATGCAGAGCAGCACCGGAACAACCGCAGATTGCTCAACGAACGCAAAGGCAGTGGCCGTAGCTGCCAAGATACAAGCCAGTTTGGTGAAGGGTTGGGTAAGCGACTTCATACGGGCTTGATACGCACGCCCCCCCGTCGGGTTCGCATGGTCCGTGGACAAGTCAACGCGGATCTGCTCCCGGCCCAGCAGACGTTGTTCCCGTACCGGGCCAGAATACCATGATCGCAGTATTCCATACCACCATCGCCGGGGATAGTTTCGCCCCATATAACAACAGATCTTGTTCAAGAACTTCCACTTCCCCGTTGCGCTCGCCGCCCTCATCGCTGCATGCGGAACACAACCCGAACCGGTCGGTAACGTGCCTGAACCTCAGGTTGTGAACGTGTACAGCCATCGCCACTATGATGTGGACAAACAGCTCTTCGCCGATTTCGAGGAGGCCACAGGGATCGCGGTGCGCGTGATCGACGCCGACGATGACCAATTGCTCTCCCGGCTTGCGGCTGAAGGCCCCAATAGCCAAGCCGATGTGATCCTCACCAGCGATGCCGGTCGCTTGGGTCTGTGCAAACAAGCTGGTTTCCTTCAACCCGTGCGGAGCGAAGTGCTGGATGCGAATGTTCCAAAGCACTTGCGCGACGCTGAACACAATTGGTACGGCCTGAGCATGCGCGCCCGCGTGATCGCCTACGACAAGAACAGGGTGAAGCCAACGGAAGTAGCGAGCTACGATGCGCTCACTGGCCCGCGCTTCAAGGGCAAGTTGTTGGTGCGCAGCAGCGAGAACACGTACAACCAGAGCCTTGTAGCCGCCATGATCGCGCACTTCGGCCGTGAAAAGACCTTGGATTGGTGCAAAGGCATCGTGGCCAATATGGCCCGCGACCCAAAAGGCGGGGATACCGACCAGATGCTGGCTATTGGAGAAGGCTTGGGCGAAGTGGCACTGGTGAACAGCTACTACATCGGCAAGCTGCTGACGGACACCACAAGTGCAAAGCAGAAAGCAAGAGATGTGATCGCCGTGTCATACCCGGGCCTGGGCGGATCCACTGGAACACATGTGAACGTTAGCGGTGCGGGCGTTGCGCGGCACGCGAATAACAAGGAGAACGCGATCAAGCTCATCGAGTTCCTGAGCAGCGATGTTGCGCAACGCGTTTTCGCCGAAGGCAACATGGAATTCCCTGTGAAATCCGGTGTGGCTGCTGCACCCGCCTTGTAGGCTTTCGGCACGTTGGTGCAGGACAGTCTTGAGCTGAGTAAGCTTGACGAGTTCAACGCCGAGGCCGTGAAAGTCATGGGCGAAGCGGGCTGGAAGTGATGGGTTCCAGTCCCGGCCCGATGCATAGCCAACCGGCCTTCCATTCACTATGACGCGCGCGCTCAGCATCATTGCCGCAATTGCAGCATTGTTGCTGTGCCTTCCTATACTGGTTGTTCTGGTGGCACCCTTCCACATCACTGCTCCTCAATGGGATTACGTCGGCGGTGCTTTCCTCTGGCAGCATCTTGCCGGGACCCTCATACTGCTGGCGGGCACTGTAACGCTGGCCACGTTACTGGGCGTGGGCAGCGCATGGTGTATTGCGATGTTCGATTTTCCGGGCCGTCGGTTCTTCAGTTGGGCCTTCGTGTTGCCGCTGGCGCTGCCCACCTACATCAGCGCGTTGGCCTATGCGGGCGTACTCGGTGCGACGGGCACGTGGAGCTTGGCATTCAACGATCTCCTCGGAGTGCGCATGGACATCATGAACCTGCCCGGCCTATGCATCGTGTTGGCAGTAGTGCTCTTCCCTTACGTGTATCTGCCCGCACGTGCAGCGTTCAGCGGAGGTCTTACGGATGCGTTCGAAGCGTCAAGAACGTTGGGCGCTTCACCGTTCCGGCGCTTTGTAGCGATCGCCCTGCCCTTGGCAAGACCAGCGATCGTCGGCGGGGCGGTTCTGGTCTGCATGGAATCATTGAACGACTACGGGGCAGTGAAACACTACGGTGCTGCGACGCTCACAACGGGCATCTTCCGCAGCTGGGGAGGGCTTTACGATCAGGGCAGCGCAATGCGGCTGGCAACTGTATTGCTGGTCTTGGTGGCCACCTTGTTGATCACCGAACGGATGTTGCGCCGAAAGGGCTTGCGCAACGCGGACCATCGCCCCATGAAGCGGACCGCATTGTGCGGAAAACAGCGTTGGTTGGTCATTGCCGCTTGCATCCTGTTGTTCTTCTTCAGCAGCGCGTTGCCCATTGGAGTGTTGATCCGTGATGCCGTCGACGTGGTGAATATGAGCCTCATATCCGAACTGGGCATTGCGACCATGAACACCCTTCATGTGGGCGCATGGGCCGCGGCTATTACGTTGCTCATCGCGTTGGTCCTGGCATGGAGTGAGCGCTTCGCAAAGGCAACGTGGCTGGTTGTCTTGGTTGGCGCGGCTGGGTTACGTCGTTCCAGGGGCCGTTATCGCCGTGGGCGTAATGGGCTTGGCTGGTGGCCTTGATACACAACTCGCGACCATGGGCATAAGCAGCAGGCTGATGATGATCGGCACCCTGCCCCTGCTTGTATATGCGTTCAGCGTGCGGTTCCTCGCGGTCGCCGCCCAACCCATCAATGCTGGCCTTGCACAACAATCCATAGCACTAGATGAGTCCGCACGCTCCTTGGGGGCCTCCCATGCGCCGTTCTTCAGCGTGAACCTGCCCTGCTCCGCCCAGCGCTCATCGCCGCGGTCCTGTTGGTCGTGCTTGAGGTGATGAAGGAACTCCCGCTCACGCTGATCATGCGACCGTTCGACTTCGATACGCTGAGCACGTCGGTACATCGCTACACACGGATCGAGCAGGTACGTGAGGCTGCCCTACCAGCCTTAGCGATCGTACTTTGCGCACTGGTTCCCGTGTTGGCGCTCGACCGCCTTCATGGACGGCCCCGCCAATGAGCAACGCATTACTTCGGATCACAGGGCTTTCTTTCTCGTACCCGAACGGAAAGCCTGTGCTTCGATCTGCTGGCATCGGCGTCGATGCGCACGAGATCCTTGTTCTGACCGGTCCCAGCGGTTGCGGTAAAAGCACATTGCTGCGGTTGATCGCGGGCCTGGAGGTACCCACTGCCGGAACCATTCTGCTTGATGGCGCTGTCCTCAGTAGCCCGGGTCGTATGGTGCCCACCGAAGACCGTCCTGTGGGATACGTGTTCCAAGGCCATGCTTTGTTCCCGCACCTAACGGTCCAGCGGAATATCGCCTTCGGGCTCCGGCATCTCGACAAGTCCGAAAGGAACAAAGTGGTAGAGGAACACCTTGAACTGCTCGGGCTGGAAGAACTCGGGGACCGCTATCCGCATCAGCTCAGCGGCGGCCAACAACAGCGCGTGGCCATTGCCCGGTCGCTGGCACGAAAGCCCAAACTGCTGCTGATGGACGAGCCGTTCAGCGATCTCGACAGCGCCACGCGATCAACCGTACGCAGCGAAGTGAAACACCTATTGAAGCGGCTGGGCATGACGGCAGTGATCGTTAGTCACGATGCGCAGGACGCCGCGCACATTGCCGATCGCATCGTGGAAATGAGCAACGGTTCGGTGCTTCAACAGGGTGCCTCTCCTGTTCTTCATTGATCACTCAATGAGCACCGACCGGATGACGCAGTTGCAAGCCATGCTTGCCGAAGAACCTCACGATGTGTTCCTGCGATACGCTATAGCCCTTGAACACAAGCGTTTAGCTTGCAGATGTTGGGCGAACGATGGAAGCTGTTGCGGCTTGTGAAGCGGGCATGCTGCAATGCTTGGTGAACGCTGATCGAAAAGCGCGCGGAGAGTTGAACGAGTTGCGCAACACCTTGATGGAGGCGTTCGAATGAAGTGGATGAGAAGGATATTGTTCACGCTGGTAGTGGTGAGTGTTGTTGGCTTGGTGCTGCTGTTCTTCGCACATCCATGGCTCGCGATCACCGAACGCAGCGGAGGCAAAGTGCTGGTGGTGGAAGGCTGGATGGACGATGACGCCATTGAGCAAGCTGCAAGGCTCTTTACGACCGGCGGCTATGAGCGCATTTACACAACTGGAACCACCCGACCCTTCGCCTACTACCTGGCACCCGGCGATCGACTTGATGTTTCCGGTCTGCCGAACACGGCGAAAGGCTTCGAGATCGGTTTGGCCGGGTTGCCGGGTTGCAGCGCCGTGGTGAAGTCCGGTGAGGATACGCTGCTCCATGTACCCATGACCGATCGGATCACGACCCATGGGGTCGATCACAGCGTTGCTCTTACTGACCTTCGCATCATCGCCGACCCGCAATATCCCCAACCAGGGCCACCTTCCGTGTTCATCCACTCACTGCGGTTCGATGGGATCAGCGCTCATGAACTCGGCATACGTATCCGCATCGTTTCGCCCGACAGTTCCTCACGCGATGGTGATCTGACCTATGCTGAACATAGTGCGCATATCCTTGAAGGGACCGGCATCTCGGGCACGGCTATCACACCGGTGCCTGCCGGTGGCGACCCCATCAGTCGATCATGGGCCAATGCATCAACATTGGCGTTCCACTTGAACGGAAAGGGGATCACGGCGCTCGATGTTGTTACCCTCGGAGTGCATGCTCGCAGATCACGTGCGCTATACAAGGAAGCACTGGGGGACGATGTCTCCGTCGGTGTGATCTCCATACCCGACCCGGAATGCCCGGAGAGCGGTTGGTGGAAGTCGAAGAAAGGTTGGTACCTGATGCTGAAGGAGATCGCCGGGAGCCAAGAAGCCCGGGCGGTGGAAGTGGTCCGGTAACTTGCTGCCCCGCCCACCGAACAATATCGTGCTCCGCTACATCACTGTCCTCGCCTTCGCCATTACCAGTGTAGCGCGCGCTCAGGATACGCTTCGGGTGATGAGCTACAACCTGCTCAACTTCCCTGATCCGAACCCGTTCGGCAAGGTTGATACGCTGGCCGGAATACTTGCATGGCATCCGGTGGACCTGCTCATTGCCGAAGAGATCCATACCGCTGCCGCTGCTCAATTGGTTCTGGATGAAGCGCTGAACACGAGCGGGGTCGATCGGTTCAGCATGGCCGCTTTCGTGCCGCAGCAAAGTGCACCTTGGGCGACCATCAAGTTGGCGCAAACCATTTTCTATGACCACAACAAACTGGGCCTTCGGGACCAGATGTTGTTGTACACGGACGTCAGGGACATCAATGTGTACACCTTGTATCTGCGCGATAACGGGATCTTCCAAGGCGACACCACCTTCCTCACTTTATGCGCGCTGCATTTGAAAGCGAGCAACAGCCAGCCGGACATCGACGATCGCACGGACATGGCCCAAACACTTTGGGACCACTTGGCAACACTACCGGCCGGTCGGCAAGTGATCATCGGAGGCGACTTCAACATTTACACCGGCACTGAACCGGCATTTACCACACTACTGGCGCCTGCCGGCGATATCCAGATCGCTGATCCGCTCGACCTTGAGGGATCCAACTGGAGTGGATCGGGGTTCGCCGATATCCATACCCAAAGCACGCGGGTGAACACCCTTTTCGGCGATGGTGCGGGCGGAGGATTGGACGATCGGTTCGACATGCTGCTGATCAGCGACGACATGGTGAATGGCGGGGCCAGCCTGCAAATGGTGCCCGGATCATACCGACCGTTGGGAAATAGCGGAACCTGCTGGAACGGGAACATTACCGGGTGCAGTACCCTCCAAACGCCGTATCACATCCTGCGAAAGCTTTACTACATGAGCGATCACCTGCCCATAACCATGAGGCTTGCAACTAGCGCGGTACTCGGGGTTCCTCCACAGGTATCCGCAGCGCCGGTCGCCATTTCGATCACGCAGACCGGTCGGGGTGTGCGGATCTCGCATTGCCCCAGCCCTGCGGTGTTGACACTTTTGGACGTGAGCGGACGCGTTGTATTTCAGCACGCCTTGAAGCATTCGTCGGCCACTACGACGATCCCGCTTCCTGAAGATCTTCACGGGGCGTTCGTTGCGCGACTTGTTCCGGTGAACAGCGCGACTGCCTTGCGGATCATTTTGGAATGATCCCGGCGGGACCGCACCTTGGTGCGCCTTAACCGAAGACCATGCCCAGCAGCAAACCCGGCCCGGACGAAGCCGCGTCGTACTATTTGAACTACATCCAGCGTGCCGATGGGGTGAGCATACACCATGCCCTCGGCCATGCATCCGCGCTCCTGCACAAAACCGTGGAGGGTGTAAGGGCCGATAAGGCCGAATACCGCTACGCCGAAGGAAAGTGGACGATCAAGGATATCCTGCAACATCTGATCGATAGCGAGCGCGTGTTCGCATACCGTGCCATGCGCTTCGCCCGACAGGACGGCACGGAGCTTCCCGGGTTCGACGAGAACGAATACGTGGCAAGCAGCAGCACGGAGCGTCGCAGCGTGGCGGATCTGTTGGAGGAACATGACATCGTCCGCAGTTCGACCGAGAAGCTCTTCGAGAGCTTCAGTCCGGACATGTTGCTGCGTCAGGGCACGGCGAACGGTCAGAACGTGAGCGTGCGCGCTTTGGGCTGGATCATCGCAGGGCACGCGGTGCACCACGCCGGGGTTATCCGCGAACGATACCTGTAGCGTTATGCGCAGCGCAGAAAGCTGGTTCGGCGAATACAGCGAGAACCACGGCAACGCAACCAACATCGCCATCCATTGGGTGTGCGTGCCCGCGATCTTCTTCAGTGTTATCGGCTTGTTGGGGAGCATCCCTCCTGCCGAATTTCCATGGCTTGGGCAAGTGCCGTGGGCCAAACTGGTGATCGCATTTGCCCTTCTCCTGTTCTACGTGAGGCTCTCGATCAGCATCATGATCGGCATGGCCCTCGTCAGCTACCTGTGCATAGTGGCCGTGCGCTGGCTGGATGAGTATGCCCCATGGCCGCTGTGGGCCATATGCCTTGTGATCTTCTCTGTTGCTTGGGTGGGCCAGTTCTATGGCCACAAGGTTGAAGGCAAGAAGCCCAGTTTCTTGAAGGACTTGGCCTTTCTCTTGGTTGGACCAGCGTGGCTTCTGGTGAAGGTGTACAAGCGCTTGGGTATTCCTTACTGACCCTGCTCCTGTTCGGGAGGTGGGGGAATGTGACCGCTGAGCCATTCAAAGTACTTGGGCCTCCGCCCGCTGGGATCCGTGATCCCTGGAAACGGCTGCATGATCTCCCGCAGCTCGGCCAACACGATATCAGGCTCAATGATCGCCTGCCCGAAAAGGTCGGATCGCGAAGTGTTCCCAAGGAACAGCTTGTTCTCGTGCACTGCTTTCAACACCAGAAGGCGTTCATCACCCCCGGTGAAGTCAGCAACCCTGGGATGCCGGGGCAATTCCGCGATCATACCCCATGCATCAGCATCACTGGCGCGTGCGAGGATGGTCTCCATATCCACCGCGATGTTCTCTTTTCCTTGCATGTCGGCGAAGACGTAGTCGCCACCTGCATCGGTGATCAACTGCGCCATGTAGCTGTTGCTCGGCGGAACCCACCACTGTCCGTTCCATTGACTTCCGAAAAGAACCTTGGGGCGATCCGCGCCACCAGGCAGGGCCTTCGCAACGGCATAGCGCTCTGCGATCCCGGCGTATAGACTATCGGCATCCCGCTCCTTCCCCAACAAAGCCCCGAAGAACTTCAACCACTCAGCTCGGCCCAAAGGATGTGCCTCCAAGTACTCTGCGACCATTACATACGGGACACCTGCGATAGTCCCGACACCATCCTCTCGACCGAAGGGGTAGCCAAGTACCAGGTCGGGAGCAATCGCCATGATCGCTTCGCGGTCAACGCCGTCGGCTGTACGCAAGTCGGTGATCCTTCCAAGGTCGCGGAGCCGCATCGCAGCTGTATCCCGCACTTTGTCCAGATGCGCTGCACCAGACACTTGACCGGTACGCCCAAGTGCAGTGATGTACGGCAAGTAAGTAGTACTGAGAACGGCAAAGCGACCACCCTCCCGGATCTTGCCCCCAACGACAAGATCAGATGGTATCGCCACGTTGCGGATCGGCGAACACCAACAATCGACGTTGTGCTCCGCTCAGGAGCACCGTGAAATGTTGCGCTACCTCAGGACGATGCTCGATCCATTCCCCCGTCAACGCACGATCGGGTTCCGGCGTACCGCAGCTGATCAGCGCAAGTGCGCCCCACCAAAATCGATCCCTCATCGTAGTCCTTCGATGACCGTCAACGCGGCTTTGCGGATACCATCTTCCCCGGTAACAAGACTACCGGCATCGGGTTGGAGCGTGATGTCCGGCAATTCACCCAGTTCATTGGGGCCCGATGCTGCACCGTCGAAGACATATCGGATCAATGGCACCGTGAACCGCACTCCCGTATTGGGTGCCGTTATAAGCAATTCCCTTCCTCCGCAGTACGAGAAAGAATTCGTGCCAGCCTCTTCACCCAGCAGCTTGCCACGTCCGCTGCGCTTCGCCAGGATCCCAACGGCAGCAGCGGCTTCCCGTGTGAGCCCATCCTGTAGCACATACACCCCGCCTTCGAACCGGCGATAGCTCGCAGGAAGGTCCTTCAAGCGCTCGTCGTTCGGATGCAATACATAGAGACCCGCCTCCTCCAGTGCGAACCGGCCACCAGCTGAAGCATAGAAGTCATCCAGCGGTACGGCGCGGCGGTACCAAGTGGGCACCGTGATCGATCGCACGGCCATGCTCTGCACTACACGGAATGGTTTCTGGGCAACCAAGGCGAACACCTGTTCGGCCATCCCAAGGTCTACGCCCGCGGCGCCACGCAAGTCGAGCACGAGTATTCCGACTTCCTTCTTTTCCAGTTCCCGCAAGAGCTCGCCCAAGAATTTCTCGGGTCGCTGATCGGCATCGGCAAGCGCCATCGCATCGAGCGTGGTCATTTCCACCCAAGCGAGCGAGCGGTCCTCATGGAAAGTAACACGCCAAGGCAGCAGTTCTTCTTGCGATGGCCTCGTGGCGGCCATCTCTTCACCTGTCAACGAATGCACGACCACTTGTTCCAGAACGCCATGTACATTCTCACAAACGAGCTTGTGTTCCGTGCGGAACCCGAAGCGCATTCCGTGAAGGATCGCAAAGTCGTTCTCGACCAAGCGCAATGCGCCGTTCCTTGATCGACCATCGCAGATCGCTTCGTCCATCAAGGTCCGGATGATCTCTTCGGCAGCAATACCATCGATCGATAGCACCCTGGAACCCGGTGCGATGCTCCGGAAGTCCATCTTATCCCGGCGAACATATAGTCCACCATCGATAACCGACAGTTCCATCGGCATGATCGGGATCCGCCTTTCCAGTCTCGCGGCATCCTCCAGAGGCAGTTCGCACGATGTGTGTCCATCGCCGATCGCACGCAGTACCACTTCAACCGAATCGATGAACGAACTGACCGAAAGCGTCGTACCCAACCCATCACGCAACCGATCGAAAAGCCTATCGAGCTCCGCGCGGCTCACGTACCGGTACGGATCGGCATGTGCCTCGTGGATGCGTGGTCCGCAACAGCTCAAGATCTCGCGCAGTTCCTCCGGATAGTACGTGCGGTCGCCAACGCCTTGACCGACACACGCTCCGGATACAGCCGCGAACGCAGCAACAAGGATCAACCAGCGGAGCGGATCAAGCATTGGTGGGTCGGCGAAAGTTAGTCGGTGGAGAACCGCATTGTTGTCATACCCCCGAGGGCGTCGTGTGAAGCGCCGACTTGGATATGGCAACGCACAAAAAAGCCCCCGCCGGTCGGGCAGGGGCTTTCGATCGGTCGCATATGATCACGCCTTCACAGCACTCTTCGGGGCGGCGCCAAGGATCTCCGCGCTAACACCGTCAGCGTACTTCTTGAAGTTGTCGTTGAACGCCTTGGCCAGCTTGTCGGCTGCTTGATCGTAGGCCTCCTTGTTCTTCCACGTGTTGCGCGGGTCCAGCACTTCAACGGGCACGTTGGGACATGAGGTCGGGACGCTGACACCGAATACGGGGTGCTGCTTGTACTCCACCTTGTCCAGTTCACCGTTCAATGCCGATGTGATCATCGCCCGTGTGAACTTCAGCTTCATGCGTTCGCCGGTGCCATAGGCTCCGCCGCTCCACCCTGTGTTCACCAACCAGATGTGCACATCGTGCTCCTTCATCTTCTTACCCAGCATCTCGGCGTACTTACCCGGGTGCAATGGCAAGAAGGGTGCGCCGAAGCAGGCGCTGAACACTGTCTTCGGCTCCGTGATACCGGCTTCGGTGCCAGCAACCTTCGCCGTATAGCCACTGATGAAGTGGTACATGGCCTGTCCCGCGCTGAGCTTACTGATCGGCGGCAGAACGCCGCTGGCATCGCAGGTCAAGAAGAAAATGTTCTTCGGATGCCCACCGCTGCTGGGCACCGCGATATTGCTGATGTGCTCGATAGGGTAGCTGACACGGGTGTTCTCCGTCTTCGATCCATCGGCGAAGTCCACTTCGGTGGTTCCTTCTTTGAACACAACGTTCTCCAACAATGCGCCGAATTTGATGGCATCCCAGATCTGGGGTTCCTTCTCGCGGCTCAAGTCGATGCACTTCGCATAGCAACCACCTTCGAAGTTGAATACGCCATGTGCGCTCCAACCGTGCTCATCGTCGCCGATGAGGTGACGTTCCGGGTCGGCGCTCAATGTTGTCTTTCCGGTGCCGCTCAAACCGAAGAACACAGCAGTATCACCACTCTTTCCGATGTTGGCCGAACAGTGCATGCTTAGCACCCCTTTCTCGTGAGGCAACACATAGTTGAGCACGGTGAAGATGCCTTTCTTGATCTCCCCGGTGTAACCCGTACCCCCGATCAGGATGGTCTTCTTGCTGAAGTTGAGAATCGCGAAATTGTGCTGGCGCGTACCATCAACGGCCGGATCCGCGCAGAATCCGGGCGCGCAGATGATGTTCCAGTCCGGGGCGAAGCTGTCGATCTCTTCGCGTTTCGGACGCAGGAACATGTTGCTGGCGAATAGTGCACTGGCGGGTTGTTCAGCGATCACCCGGATATTGAGTTTGAAACTTGGATCAGCGCATGCATAGGCATCCTTCACGTACACCGGACGACCCTGGAAATACGCGCAAAGCTTGCTCTGGAGCAAGTCGAACTTCGCAGTATCGAAAGGGATGTTGACGTCTCCCCACCACACACTGTTCTCCGTATTGGTGTCCCTCACGCAGAACTTGTCCTTGGGGCTGCGGCCGGTGAATTCACCGGTATCGATCGCCAAAGCCCCGCTGTCGGCGAACATGCCCTGACCGGTGGAAATAGACTCCTCGATCAGCTCAGCTGGTTCAAGATTCCAGTAGATCTCGCCTACACGCCCCAGTCCTAAGCTGGCCAGGTCCGCGTTCTTCGGTTTGTTACCGAACTCGTTCATGATGTGGTGGATTGGTTCTTCGTATGCCCGGGAACGTTCGTCCCGAAAGCGGGCGGCAAATGTAATCGGGTACCGAACGGACGTCCATGCGCAAAGTCACCCCTTGCGCAAGGCCGCGACCAACAGCACGCCCCAGCCGCCGATGAAAAACAAGCCGCCGAGCGGGGTGATCGGACCTAGGACCGGGGTCAGGCCATAGGTTCCCAACACCTCCCGTGTAGCCAAGAGCGCGAGCGAACCACAGAATAAGATGATCCCACCAAGGAACAGGGTCCGACACAGCGTGACAACCCTCGTCGTGAGCCGCGCGTCGATGCCCGCCAGCCAAAGCAGGGCAATTCCATGGTAGAACTGGTACTCAACGGCGGTCTTCCAGTTCGCCAGCGCTTCGGGGGCTATCCTGCTCTTGAGGCCGTGTGCCCCGAAAGCACCCATGACAACAGCCAATAGGAGGACCAAAGAAGCGAATGCCAGAGTGCGCTTGTTCATCGAGTTAGGATCGCGCTGCGAAGATGCTGTATGCCCCGGCTTTGACACTGACCGGATCCGCATCGAAGCGCTGCTTATCCACACGCGCATTGAATGGCGCGCCGGGAACGAAAAAAGAAGCCCCACCGGGATCCGGTGGGGCTTCTTCCTCTTGCTCTGGGCGCCCTTACTTCATCTTCTCCATCTCCTTCTCGAAGGTCTCCTTGAACTTCTCATAGTCGTAGTCCACACGCAGACGCTCGTCGTTGCTCAAGCGCTCGTTGTATGCAGCGAGCAGTTCCTGGGCGCTCAACTCGATGGCGATGTAGGTCTTGAAGTTGCCGTTGGCGTTCACCGTTACCTGCTTCTCGCAGATGGTGCGCACACCACTCAGCTTCTGATCCACCACTTCGCGGGTAAGGCCCTCGAACCGCTCGGAAACTTCCTCGCGGTTGTTCAGTTCGCGGCTGTTAACGTACTGGTCGATCACCCGCTTGATGTTGCTGTTGATGTCGCTCGCGAGCTGGCCTTTGGCCGCAGTAATGGCCTTGCTTTTCGATGTCATTTGGTCCATGCTTTCGCCCACTGCGTTCGCACGGAAGAATTCGTTGTTCGTGAAGAACTCCGGGCCGCTGCACATCACCTTCACCTCGGTCTCGCCGCTGGGTGGGTTCTTGGCTTCTGCTTCGGCGGCTTTCTTCTTGCTCTTGCAAGAGGTCATCGCGCCGGACAGCAACAGGGCAGAGAAGAGTACCGTTACGGTGCGGAAGGTGGAGGGAGTTCTCATGTGTAGGACGTTTGTGTGTTTCGTCTGTGTTGGGCTTTCCAAAGGTGTGCCAAAGTCGGTTGCGTCATTGAACAGCTAGAGCAGCGCATCAAGCAGCGCGGGTATGATCTCCTTCCGTAGGTCCTGCCCGGCTTTCTTGTATGCGTCCATCCCGGCACGCTGGTAGTCGAGCTGAACACCTTTGATGCTCTGCTTTCCACCCTCATAAACGACGTCACCTGAACGGCGTTCGCTGAATGCGATGGACAGGTCCAAGTACGCGGTATGGAAGCCATTGGCCTCACCACCCTCGCGCGTGTTCCCTGTCAACCGAAGGACCATATCGCTCTCGCTTTCCTTTTCCACGAATCTGAATCCACGCTTGGTCAGTTCTTCTTTCAACACCAGAGCCGAACCGCCGTCAGCCATCGCCACGCCGAAATTCTTCTCGCCGGCTTGCAAGTACACGCGTGGCATCCGCAATTCAATAACAGCGCGTTTCTCGGGTACGGTGAGGCTTGCGAGCAACGGGCGTACGAATGCGGGATCAAGATCCTTGCTCACCAGTGCGTCCATGTCCAAGGTCACCAAGAGTTCGGGGGCTGTTGCATCCAGCTGAACACGCTGAACGGTGGTTTGCGTCCGCCCTTCCGTATCGGTACTCTTCTTTTCGGTCACCTTGCCTGTGGAACCAGGATAGACGATACTCAAAGGCAACTGCGCCAGTTCCGTGCTCCCGCCGTTCCGCACCAGTGCCGCGCTGATCAGCATTTCGCGGCGGAAATCCTTATCGAAGGTGAGCTCGCATCGCTCCGGCAGTATCTGAAAGCGGACATTGCTCGTGATCTGCTGCAAGTCCCCGAAGATGGTATTGGCCAATGGTACTGGTTTACCCTGCACGTCGGCCATATCGCTTTCACCCCAATACTCATGCATCGCCAACAAACCCCTGATGTCAAGATCGAATGCCGTCTTCAGGTCGCCTGCTGCTTGGCTCGCCAGCGACCGCGTGTGGTAGTCGGAGGCTTGGGCCAACGCTTGGCGCTTCTTCTCCGCTTTGATGGCAGCGTGTTTCGACTTGTCCAACCGGTAGTAGGTCCAATACTCGGTACCGTTCTCCCAGGTCTCTACCAATTCGTAGCCCTCCAACTGCTCACGCGTAGTCGCTTGGATCGTGCTGGTGTACGTTTCATCGAATGAGGACTTCCGATCCAAGGTGTAGAGCAAGGAGTTCCCTTCAATGTTCACGCTTATCTCGCTGGCCAGATCGTTCAGCGCGTTCTTCTTCGCTGCTTCCTGCCAGTCAGGCCTGCTCTTGTTCGCCGTGCCGATACCGATATAGTCGAAGCCTCCGGACGGACGCTGTTGCACCCAAGCAGGACGCGCACCTTGTTCGACAGGGGTTTCAGTTGTGCCCGTGCTCTGCCGGTTCTTACAGCCGGGCAACACCGAAGCCGACAGGATCACTGCCCACGCTATGTGCTTCGTGCCGGTCACTGTTGGATACTGGCCACTTGCGCTTGGATAGTTGCGGCCATGTTATTCGCGCCTTCGCGCAACGCATCGCTGCCGAGCGTGGCCGTGGGCTTGATCTCGCGTGGCGCGTTCAACAGTTGCACCAGGTTGCGCCGCGCTGCGTCGTTCGGGTCGACGGTACCGTTCTGGCCGGCCGGCAATAAGCTGTTCTTGTCGCCATCGTAACTGGCGTAGTACATGTGATCGTCTTTAGTGGCGTCAACCACTTTGCTGAAGAGTACCTCACCCGTTTCCAACGAGACTATCTTGTAGCTGAACGATAAGACGACCTTGTTCTCCTGCAAGTTCTCGGTGTACTTCACCGGGCGGTACTTCACGATCGTCTCGTAAGTGTTGGTTTCCTTGTTCAACTGGCGCACGCGGTAGCTCTCGAACCCGCTCTTGGTACTTGTCTTCAACGTACCCGTCTCTTCGCGATAGTCGATCAGCGTACCCATCAACACGGCCTTCGCACCCATCAGGTTACCCACGTTCACCGCGGTCTGTTCATCCACCACTCCGCTCAAACCGAGGCGCTGCTCGTCGAGGATGCGCTGCAGGTTCTCGCGGTCGACGACCTTCAGGAAGGGATCGTTGACTTCCGTAAGAGCCGTGGTGGCGTAGGCGAGCAGCTTGTCATTCAATGCCTTCTGCTTCGCATTGCCTGTGAACGGCAAAACGGCTATGGTGTATCGGCCCTTCTCCACCGACTCTTTGCGCAATGCAGCCGCATCCTTGTACGTGGCATCCTTGGCTGTGACCTTTCCGAGATCGCCGTATGCTTTGCGGTATTGCCCAGCCGCAAGAGCATCTTTGCCACTCCGATATAGCGGCTCCAAATAGGCTACTGCTTGCAGGCTTCCGGTGTCTTTGTAACCTGGCTCCAATTCACCTATGCGGGCAAAGACCTTCTCGGCGTTCGCGTAGTCTTTGTTCTCGAGCATCACCTGCCCCTTTTCGTACAGTTCCAAGACGTACTCGCTTTTCACCTTATTGAAATCCGTGGTGTAATTCTCGGGGATCTCCAACTGTACCCCAAGGCGACCCACTTTGTCCGAATAGGCTTTGGCGGCGAGGTAGGCATCAACAGCCTCCCCCTTCTGCCCACCGGCATTCACTGATTTCCAGAACGTGCTCAACTTGTCGTTCAACAACTGCTGGCCGTTCTTCTTCAAGCCGATCTTGGCATCGACGTTCGTGTTGCTGCGTTGCACCGATTGCAGGTACATGTCAGCGGCTTCGGCGTACATGCCGCCGGCTTCGAGTTGCGCCGCTTTCTTGGCCAAGCTCTTCGAGCCGTTGCAGGCAACCAGCAGCAGTGTTCCGCAGGCTGCAGCGAAGGTGATATGCAGAATGGAGCGCATGTTCCTATGAGTTCATCAAGGCCCTTACTTGCTCTCCAAGTACTGGTTCAGTTCGTCGATGCTGGCCTCGAAGGTGAACATGTCGTTGACCTGGTAGTAGTTGCCGATGTCGTAGGTACGGTCGTAGGCGTACTTGGCAAGATCGAGCTTGCTGTCCTCGAACGTGAACAGACCCATGAAGCCCTTCACTTGCGCAACGGTCATGCACCGGTCCTTCAGCATCTGCTTGGCCAAGGTCATCTTGCTCTCTTCGAACGTCTTGCTCTCAATGGAGCCTTTCATGCTCGCGTACTCCGAGTCGTTCATCGGCCAAGGGCATCCAACAGCACCAGTGTAGCCCGGCATTGAGTACACGGGCTCAGGCACCGGCACAGCTACTGGCACCGGCTTATCCGGGCGAGGCTGCTGCACAGCCGTTGTGGTCGGCACGGCGGTGGTCGTAGTGGAAGTTGTGGTGGTGGTTGTAGTGGTGCCAGAGCCGTTGCCCTCGGTCACGTTCACATTCATGTCAAAACCGACCGCGTTCACGTCGATGCCCACGTTCATGTTCACATTGTCGCCACTGGCATCGGTTTGCTGGATGGTGGTGGTTTGCGTGGTCTGCACGCCACCGCTGGTCGTGGTGGTACCGACCGTAGAGGCCGGCTTCACACTGTCATCAACGAAATCGACGGGCTTGATCTTCGCTGGCTCGGTCTTCACGGCCGTACCCAAAACTGCTTCTCCCGTGGGGCGCAGAACCTTCTGGCCCTTCTTGTTGGTGGTGATCATGATGGTGTACTCCTTTCCCAGCGGGAAGTAGCCGGGCTTGCGCAACTCCGGGATGTTGCCGTCCTCGAAGCTGATGACCACGACCGGTGATTCGGTGCGGATGCCCGTGGCCACCACGCGGCTGGCCGGTTCCATGTTCTTGCGGTCGCCGTCTATGATCAACGTGAACTCGGCACCGTCATCACTGAAGAAGACCAGATCGGAGGTCTGCGCGAAAAGCCCGAAAGCAGGAATGGCAAGGGCGATCACCAAGGAGGACAGACGTTTCATGTGGGGGGTACTTTGAGGGTGGCGAAAGTAGGATGGCCCCCGGAAGGCAAGGGCTGTGCCACGGCCAGACTTTCCACGCCCAGTGGTGGGAACCATCAATGCGGCTCCACGTGGTCCAGGTCCTTGTGGAAGGTCTCTTCCACATGCAGCGTTGCCCAGAGCGACAGGCCGATGCAAACCGCCCCGACGATCAACGCGGCAGGCACATCACCGAGCCCTTCGCGCAACGCCATGAACGACAAGGTGATCGGGATCACAGCCCCACGAACGAAGTTGGGCGCCGTATTGGTGACGGTGCTGCGGAGGTTCGTTCCGAACTGTTCCGATGCGACCGTGACGAACAGCGCCCAAAAGCCGGTGGTGGTACCCAGTATCAAGCACATGATGTAGAACCATGGCAGCGACATGTCGCGGTCGAAGAGAAATGCGACAACGGCAACGGACAGGAAAACCAAATAGAGCAGGATCACTTTTTTACGGCTACGCAACAGTTGACTGAGCACACCGCTCAAGAGGTCACCGATGCTCAGCCCGATGTAGCTCCACATGACGCTCTCTCCCACCTTCACCTCGCCCTGAACACCGAGCGCCGGCGCGAGCAAGTTGCTTTTGTTGACCAACACACCGATCACATACCACACCGGCAAGCCGATGGCGATGGAGGCCACATACTTCAGGGCACTCGCCCGACTGCGGAACAAAGCGAAGAAGTTGCCCTTCTGAATATCCGTGAGCTCTTGGGCGTGTTTGAACATGCCGCTTTCGAAGGCTCCAGCCCTGAGCGCCAGCAGCACCAAGCCCAGCACCCCGCCAACGATATAGGCCATCTGCCAACCCATCACATCCAAACCCAGCGCAGCCGCGATGGCCGCACCCTTACCTCCAACCAAACTGGCCACGACGGCACCCAATGCGCCGAACGTCACAATGATCATCGTACCCCATCCCCGCTTTGTTCGAGGCATGCTCTCCACCACCAAGGTGATGCCCGCGCCGAGTTCACCAGCTAAACCGATACCGGCTACAATGCGGCACACCGAATACCAGAACGTGTCCACCACGAACGCATTGGCCACGTTCGCCAGTGAGTACAACAGGATGGAACCGAACAGCACCTGCACCCGCCCCCGCTTATCGCCGAGAATGCCCCATAGCAGCCCGCCCAACAACATACCGCCCATCTGGCAATTGAAGAGGAACGTGTCGTAGTCGACCAGCGCTGCACCGGAAAGACCAATGGCTTCAAGGCTTTCCTTCTTCACAACGTTGAACAGCACCAGGTCGTAGATGTCCACGAAGTAGCCCAGCGATGCCACGATCACGAGCAGCCACACCTTTCTCTCCATGTGCGCTAAGAAAGGAGATCGCGAAGCGCGCCGGACGAGTGTGCTCCCAGCGGCATCTTTGCGCCCGTTCAGATTTCCACATCGCCCTCATCTCCACATTCGCGCAATGCGTTCCATACTCATCCTCGGGGCTGGCCGTTCCGCCTCTTCCCTCATCAAGTATTTGGTCGATCACGCTCAACACGAGCAATGGACCATCGTTGTGGCCGATCGCGAAGTGCAACACGCAGCTTCACTCTTGAAAGGGGCTAGTGACGTAGCAAAGGCCATGGCCCTCGACGCCACGAACGCTGAAGCGCGGAGCGCGGAGATCGCCAAGCATGATCTGGTGATCAGCATGCTGCCGGCCTTCATGCACATGGACGTTGTGAAGGACTGCATCCGGTTGAAGAAGCACGTGCTGACGCCGAGCTACGTACCCGATGCCATGTGGCCGCTGGATGCCGAAGCTAAGGCCGCCGGCCTTGTGCTGCTGAATGAACTCGGTCTGGACCCCGGCATCGATCACATGAGCGCCATGCGCATCATCGATCGGATCAAAAAGGACGGTGGCTCCTTCGATGCATTCGAGAGCTACTGCGGTGGACTTGTCGCGCCCGAAAGCGACACGAACTCTTGGGGGTATAAGTTCAGTTGGAACCCACGCAACGTGATCCTTGCCGGCCAAGGCGGTTCGGCGAAGTACATCGACCAAGGCATTACGCGGTACATCCCCTACAACAAGCTTTTCCAACGCACGGTGAACGTCTCCGTGCCCGGCTTCGGTGCCTTTGACGGTTACGCCAACAGGGATTCGCTGAAGTACCGCTCACATTACGGTTTGGACGGTATTCCGACATTGAAACGGGGCACGCTACGCAAGGCGGGCTTCTGCATCGCATGGGACACTTTCGTACAGCTCGGGTGCACCGACGACAGTTTCATCATGGAACTGGGCGCTACCGCTACTTGGGCGGATTACGTCAACGCGTTCTTGCCACCGGATGCCGGCCGTAGTACAAGGCTCAACCTGGCTTACTACCTCAACCTCGATCCGCAAGGTGGCATCATGCAAAAGTTGGATGAGTTGGGCCTGTTCGGCGAGGAGCCGATCGGCCGATCGGGGCTTTCGCCAGCAGGCTTGCTGCAACACTTGTTGGAGCAGCGGTGGAAGTTGATGCCCACCGACAAGGACCTAGTGGTGATGTGGCATCGCTTCGTGTACACGAACGCGGGAAAGCAGCATGAGCTCCATGCCTCGCTCACTGCGATCGGGCAGGACCAAACCTACACCGCGATGGCCAAAACCGTTGGCCTGCCTGTCGCCATCGCCGCCAAGCTGGTGCTGAACGGCCGGATCACGAAGCGCGGTGTGCTGATGCCGCTTGATGCAGAGATCTACGACCCTATTCTCGATGAATTGGAGCAACACGGAATCGTGTTCTCTGAAACAGCAGCCCGATAGACCTTCCTGCTCAGAACTTCATCAGCAGATCGCTGAGCAGCGTTCGGTACCCGGCTGAGAACTCGCCCTGTGTGCTCTCCACGGTGATCTCCTCCTGTTCCAATTCCTCTGCTCTTCGGCCCAGTTCCAGCATCACGCGTTTGGGCGGCCGGCTTCCCAGATAGCGCACGACGCATCGCCGGTTCGGCTTCAATCCGAATAACGCGGCGTCAGTCAGGAAGTCTTTTTCCCTGTTCAGGGGCAACACCACGCTGATGCGCCCATCCGCAGCCAGCAACTTATCCGCAGCACAGAGCAATTCGTTGAACGTCAATTCGCCACTGTGCTTGGCTACGCTTCTGCGCGAGTCCGGAGAAGCTTCCTCACCGGCATAGAACGGTGGATTGCTGATGATGAGATCATAGCGGTCACTGGACACGAGCTTACGCGCATCCATATTGTGGATCCGCAGGCGATCATTCCATGGGCTTACCGCCGCGTTCGCCCTAGCTTCCTCGGCAGATGCGGTATCGATCTCGATGCCGTCTATGCGAGCCGTTCCATTGCGCTGTGCAGCGATCAACGCCAACACTCCGCAACCGGTGCCGATATCGAGGATGCGTTCCGCTTTGTTGTAGTTCGTCCACGCACCCAACAACACGGAATCGGTGCCCACCTTGATCGCACTGCGATCGTGGCGCACACTGAATTGCTTGAAGTGGAAAGGCTCCATGTCGCTGGTGTGATCCTAGCTCAGGCTGTCGAACGGATACAGTGCGGCGCTACTTCTGCCCCCGATAGAAATCCACCAAGCCCGGCTGGTGTGCGCACCTGAATGATGTTCTGCTCCGGGTCGAGACCTATGATGATATCGTCCGTGACCGGTATAAGCACTTCCTTCTCGCCATGCAGCACCACCAGCACCGGGTTTTCGTCGGTTCCTTCCAGGCCGGTCACCTCTCCTAGTTCCCCGTGTTCATCGTCCATTACGATGCAACCAATGAACTCTTCCGGGTCCCAGCTTTCGTCGCTTCCATCGGCCAAGTGGCCAGGTGGCGCATAAATGTCCCTACCCACCAGAACGCTTGCCGCTTGCGGGTCTTCGATCTCGTCGAACTTGATCAGGAGTTCCCGCCCCTTGTCGCGCAGTTTGGTGAAGAAGAACGGCACCAACTGGCCTTCAATGTCCACGAACAAGGAACCTGCATGCTGGATCTCCTCGGGCTCCACGGTCTCCAAGTGCACGCACAGATCGCCTTGGTGCCCCCAAGGTTTCCCAAGGCGGCCGAGGCGGTGCAGGCTGTCGCGGTCCATGGCGTGAATGTAGTGGGGCGTCGGCGACGCCGCTCCTGTGGCTCCTCGTGCGAAAATGGTCCAACAAAACGAACGAGGCCCCCGAATGATCGGAGGCCTCGCTATCGATGGTGTGTTTGTCTTACTCGGCAGCTGGTGCTTCCGGAGCAGCTTCAGCGGCGGCTTCAGCAGGCGCCTCGGGCGTGACTTCAGCAGCAGCCTCAACAACAGGGGCAGCGGCAGCAGCCGCAGCGGCGCTGGCTTCAGCCAGTTTCGCGCTGAGCTTGGCAGCCATGTCCTTTGCCTTCTTCGTTTCGTCGGCAATACGCGTACGCAGTTCAGTATCGGCAGCCTGGCCCAGCTTGCTACGCTTGGCTTCCACCTTCGCGTTCTTCTCGTTCATCCAGATATCGAAGCGACGATCGGCTTCTTCCTGTGTGAACGCGTTCTTCTTCACACCATTGAGCAGGTGGTTCTTGAACACCAAGCCTTTGTAGCTCAGGATGGCACGGCAGGTGTCAGAAGGCTGTGCGCCTTTCTGCATCCAATCCAGTGCTTTTTCGCTGTTGATCTCCACGAACGCAGGGTTCTGGTTCGGGTCGTAAGCACCGATCTGCTCGATGTACTTACCGTCGCGCGGAGCGCGCTGATCGGCCACCACGATGTGGTAGTATGGCCGGCCTTTCTTGCCTTTCCTCTGAAGGCGGATGCGAGTTGGCATGTCGCGTTGTGTTTTAGGTCCCCTCTTTGTTAAGGGGCTGCGAATGTAACCGGATGACCCGTACGGGGAAATGTGCTGGAATGACCTGAAAGATGACAAGGGTGAGAAAGTCGCGGTGGTAGCGGGTAGTATTGCGGCATGATGGGTATGGGAACAAGCACGTGCGCGGCCCTGATCGGTGCCATATTGATCTCAGGAACGGTTTCCGGTCAGGACTCCATCCATCCCCCGTTGATCCCGCAGCCAGAGCGCATTCAATGGACCGAGGGGCGCTTCGGCTTGGTGAACGGGATGAGCATTGCCCTCTATAAGAATGAACTGGGCGACAAGGCCCGATTCCTTCAAGCAGGGTTGAAGGCCATTGGTGTGGAAACCACCATTCAACCCGTGCACCGGGGAATGGGCTTGGTGATCGCGGTGGGCTTGGCGCCGAACAAAGGGTTGAAGGCGGAAGGCTACGAGTTGACAGTACTGCCCGAAGGCGCCTCGATCTACGGCACGGATGAAGCCGGTGTGTTCAGGGGCATACAAACGTTCCTGCAATTGCTGCCTGAGCCCGGCACAGAGGTCCCGACCATCCCATGTGTAATGATCAGCGACCAACCGCGGTTCGCGTGGCGGGGTATGCACCTGGATGTGAGCAGGCATTTCATGCCGGCCAGCTTCATCAAGAAGTACATCGACCTGCTTGCTCGGTACAAGATGAACACCTTCCACTGGCACCTGACCGACGACCAAGGCTGGCGGATCGCGATCGAGCGCTACCCCAAACTGACCGAAGTAGGCGGCTGGCGCAACGGCAGTATGGTGGGCCACTACCGCGAGCGGCAGTACGACAGCCTGCGCTACGGCGGCTTTTACACGCAGGACGAAGTGCGCGAGATCGTAAAGTATGCTGCTGCGCGGCACATCACCGTTGTGCCCGAGATCGAAATGCCCGGACATGCGATGGCGGCGTTGGCAGCCTATCCGGAGCTCAGTTGCACGGGCGGTCCCTTCGCGGTGGAGCGAGGCTGGGGCGTATTTGAGGATGTCTTCTGCCCCACCGACAGCACGTTCGCGTTTTTGGAGAATGTTCTTACCGAAGTGATGGCGCTTTTTCCGAGCGAGTACATCCACATCGGTGGCGATGAATCCCCTAAGGACCGTTGGAAAGTGTGCGCCAAATGCCAAGCCCGCATAAAGACCGAAGGCCTCAAGGACGAACACGAGTTGCAGAGCTATTTCATTCAGCGCATCGAGAAGTTCGTGAACAGCAAAGGCCGCAAGATCATCGGGTGGGACGAGATCCTGGAAGGCGGCTTGGCGCCCAACGCGGCCGTGATGAGCTGGCGCGGCACTGAAGGCGGCATTGCAGCAGCGAAGCAGAATCACAACGTGGTGATGAGCCCCGGCACGCACTGCTACTTCGATCACTACCAAGGCGATCCCGCGCAAGAGCCGTTGGCCATTGGGGGTTTCACCAGCTTGCAAAAGGTCTACGGCTTCGAGCCGATCCCTGCGGAATTGACCGCGGAAGAAGGCAAGTACATCCTCGGTGCGCAAGGCAACATGTGGACGGAGTACATCCATACTCCGGAGCATGTGGAATACATGGCCGCGCCGCGCATGCTGGCGCTGGCGGAGGTGCTGTGGAGCCCGAAGGAGAAGCGCGACGAGAAGGATTTCATCAAGCGCTTGGAAGCCGAGTTCCCACGATTGGATTCGTTGCATGTGAATGCGAGCCGGAGTTTGTACCAAGTCACCATAACACCCCTGCGTGGTCCTAAGCCAGGCGAGGTGCTGGTGGAACTGAAGTCGGGGCTTGGGCTTGGCTTGTCCTACACGGAACTGAAACCGCCCTTTGATCCGTCAACGGGCCAACTCAGTCGGTATAACGAGCCACTACTGATCAACAGCGACCGGGAAGTGCGCGGATGGTTCATGAATGAAGACAAGACCGGCCCCATCGCAACACGCCGGTTCGTGTTCAACAAAGCCACTGCCCGGAAGATCACCTGTGACCCGTTGCCGAACGACCGCTACAAGGAAGGCGGCCCCTTCACCTTGGTGGATGGTATCAAGGCAGGTGAACGCCGCGTGAATTATGAGTGGCTGGGCTGGCGAACGGATGTAACGATAACAGTGGATCTGGGTAGCGCGCAGGACCTCAACCACATCGGCATCGGGGCCTTGGAGGAGAACACGTCGTGGATCCACTTGCCCGAGAAAGTGACGATGAGCACCAGCACCGATGGCGTGAAGTATGAAGTGCTCGGCGCTGTATTACCCGCACCCGACGCGAGCGGGAACACGCAGTTCGCGATCGACCAGGCCGTTGGCGCACGCTACGTGCGGTTCGTTGTGAAGAACGTTGCGCGGATCCCTGATGGCCTAGCCGGTGCCGGTAGTCCGGCATGGTTGTTCCTTGACGAGATCGACATCCACTGACAGCGCACAACTTTGACGGATAATGAGAACCCTCATCGCCTCTCTCCTGCTCCTTAGCTCCCAAGCCTTGCTCGCGCAGAAAACGATCTATGCATACGCTATCGGCAACTGGCGCAACGGGCCAACGGTTCAGATGACCGAAGTGTTCGAGACCACCGAACAGTTCACCACCGAACAGATCATGGCGCGAGTGAAAGCTGAGTACGCATCCTTCAAGGACATCACCGATACCGATCTGCTGCTCTTCACGGAACGCGAAGAGGCACTGAACAACCAAAAGGTGCTGCTGAACAAGTACGCGCAGCGAAAGCTGGCCGTGAAGGTGACCTCTACCGATGGGAAGGTCGTGGACCAATGGCCGCCAGCGGGCCACTCCGTGCCGGAGGTGAAGAGCCCGGATGCACCAGCTCCGATACCGGCCACCAAGCCTTGAACCATTGACCGCCGCTTCGGGTACCGCTCTCAGACCGCCCTCCTACATTTCGGCATGACCCGTCAAGCACCCTTGCTGCGTACGCTCTCTTTCGCACTGCTCAGTTGCCCAATTCTTGCCTGTGCTCAATTGGGCGATGGCCAGCAACACTTCACGCGGACTGATTCGCTGCGCGGGAGCATTGGCCCATACCGGGCGTGGTGGGATGTGACGCACTACGATGTCAGCGTGACCCCGGACTTCCAGAGCAAGTCGATCGTTGGCATCACGACGATCTCGTTCTCAGCGAACCTTGAGGGCAAGCGCATGCAGGTGGATCTCCAAGAACCGCTTGTGATGGACAGCATCACCACCAGCGTCGCGACTTTCCGAGACGGTGATTTCCTCATCACGGAGCAAGCGATCCAAAGCACGCGCAACGGCAACGTGCTGTGGGTTGAACTTCCAACCCCCATGATCGCGGGCGAAGTTTCTTCCATCACGGTTTACTACCACGGGACACCGCGCGCCGCGAAGAACCCACCGTGGGATGGCGGCTGGATCTGGAGGACCGATGAGCAGGGCAACCCTTGGATGAGCGTTGCCTGCCAAGGCCTTGGCGCTAGCGTGTGGTACCCGTGCAAAGACCACCAAAGCGATGAACCCGACAGCGCCGCATTGCATATCACCGTCCCCGACAGCTTAGAGGCTATCGGCAATGGGCGCTTGCGTGGGAAGTCGCACAATAACAACGGCACCACAACTTGGAACTGGGCGGTGAGCAACCCGATCAATTCGTACAACCTCGTTCCGTACATCGGGAAGTACGCGCACTTCGGCGAAGTGTACGCCGGTGTGCAGGGCAAACTCGATCTCGACTATTGGGTGCTTGCCTACAACGAAACGAAAGCCCGAGAGCACTTCATGCAAGTGCCGTTGATGTTGAACTGCTTCGAAGAATGGCTGGGGCCATATCCGTTTTACAAGGATGGCTACAAGCTGGTGGAATCACCCCACTTGGGCATGGAACACCAGAGTGCTGTTGCCTATGGCAACAAGTTCATGAACGGATACCTCGGCACGGATCGCAGCAAGTCGGGTCACGGCCTGAAGTGGGATTACATCATCATCCACGAAAGCGGTCACGAGTGGTTCGGCAATAGCATCACAACGGCTGATATCGCGGACATGTGGATCCACGAGGGCTTCACCGACTACACGGAAACGATCTACACCGAATGCCAAAGCGGGAAACAGGCCGCCGAAGAGTATGTGGTCGGTTTGCGCGCTGACATCTCGAACGACAAGCCGTTGATCGGCCCTTACGGGGTGAATCAGGAAGGCAGCGGCGACATGTACAACAAGGGCGCGAACCTCATCCACATGGTCCGCCACATCGTCGGAGACAGCACCTTCAAGGCGATGTTGCTGGAAATGAACCGGCGGTTCTTCCACAAGACCGTAACGAGCACCGAGATCGAGGAATTCATGATCAACTTCAGCGAGCGAACCAAGACGCTGCTCAACAAGAGCATCTTCGATCAGTACTTGCGGACCGTACAAATACCAGTGCTGGAGTACACGATCAAGAAGAAGCGTCTATGGGTGCGATGGACCAACTGC
This sequence comes from Flavobacteriales bacterium, assembly GCA_016703005.1. Taxonomy (GTDB): domain Bacteria; phylum Bacteroidota; class Bacteroidia; order Flavobacteriales_F; family PHOS-HE28; genus PHOS-HE28. Next base: position 299,694 of record JADJCX010000033.1, on the reverse strand, counting down.
ATCCCCGGGTTCACCATGCCGGTGAACCTTGCCATTAATGGAGAGACCGGGAAAAGGGTCGGTCGGGACCGACTGGATCCATTTGTACAGCAGCACTCCTGCGGGAACAATTCCTCTGGTGGATCGCAACTGGTACATTTCGGCGAAGGAGGCTGACAAGGCTGCACTACGATCCGTTCCGTAGCAGGTCGTGAAAGTGAACAACCGCCCGGCACCCGAATGCTGAACATGCCCATCGAACACATCGCCCTTCTCACCTCCGGCGGTGATGCTCCCGGCATGAATGCCGCCATCCGGGCAGTGGTCCGCACCGCCCACTTCCACGGTATCAAGACCACCGGTATTCTGGACGGCTATGATGGGCTGGTGAAGAAGAACTTCATCGACCTCGGCCCGCGCGATGTGAAGAACATCGTGCAGCGCGGCGGCACCATCCTGCGCAGCGCGCGGAGCGAAGCGTTCATGAAGCCGGAGGGCCGTGCGCAGGCTGCAACGAATCTGCGTGATGCGGGCATTGATGCGCTGATCTGCATTGGCGGCGGCGGCACACAGACCGGTGCACATCAACTCGCACAGGAACAGGACGTGCGCGTGATCGGCATCGCGAGCACCATCGACAACGATCTGGGCGGTAGTGATCGCACCATCGGATTCGACACGGCGTGCAACACGGCGCTGGAAGCCATGGACCGCTTGCGCGACACGGCGTCGAGCTATGGTCGCATCTTCTTCGTGGAAGTCATGGGACGCGATACCGGCTTCATCGCCATGCACACGGGCATTGCAGCGGGTGCGGAGTACGTGATGGTTCCCGAACGCAAGGAGAACGTGGAGGAACTGGTGCGCGTGCTGGAGAACCGCTCGAAGGAGAAAGGCAGTTGCATCGTGGTGGTCGCTGAGGGCGATCAAGAGGGCGGTGCATTCAAACTCGCCGAGCAGGTCAAAAAGCGTTGCTCGCAATTCGACATCCGCGTCAGCGTGCTCGGTCACTTGCAACGCGGTGGTAACCCCACCATGGCCGATCGTTTGCTAGCGGCGCGACTCGGCTCCGCTGCCGTTGAGGGCTTGAAGGACAACAAGCACAACTGCGTGGTCGGCATCGTCAAGGGCGAGATCACGTTCACGCCGCATGCCGATGCGATAACGCAGAAGAAGTCCATCGAGCCCGACCTCTTCCGGTTGGTGCAAATGTTGGCGGTGTAAGTTCGCTGGCATGCGAAGCCAACGTTTCTTCATCACTCTCGCTTTCTCCTTTTCGCTTCTTGCTGGTGGCGCGCAGACCGCTCAGTTCAACATCACCTACAACAGTGTGCCGCCTGCGTTGGTCACCGCTTTCGACCATGCGGCCGATATCTGGTCGCAGCTGCTCATGTCATCCGTGCCGATCAAGGTGAACGTGAGTTTCTATCCGCTCGGCGCCAACGCGCTCGGCATCACATTCCCCAACGGTCGTCGCGACTTTCCGGGTGCGCCCTACGCTGATACTTGGTACGCTTCATCACTCGCTAACAGCATCGCGGGGGTGGACCTGAACCCCGGCGAGAACGACATCGATATCTTCTTCAGCAACGGCGCCAACTGGTACACCGATACCAGCGGCACACCCGGTGCCGGCCAGCACGATTTCGTTTCCGTTGCGCTGCATGAACTGGGGCATGGTCTCGGATTCGTTGGCCTGAGTAAAAGGTCGGCAACCAAGGTTCGTTCGGGCTATTGGAGATGGCGGATTTCTTTCCCCTCACCACCAGCTTCCCATGGCCCGAGCTCGACACGCTCCCGGGGATCTTCGATCGCTTCCTCAGCGATCAACAGGACGGCCCGCTCACGATGATGCAGAACCCCGGCAACCTGATCGGCAGCGCCATGACCGGCAACACGCTCTACTTCAACGGCCCGATCGTGATGGCCATGAACGGCGGACAGGCTCCACGCATCTACGCACCGGGCGCCTTCGCGCTCGGCAGCAGTTGCGTGCATTTGAACGAGAGCACCTACCCTGTCGGCAACCCCAACGAGTTGATGACACCATTCAGTAGCGCCGGTAGTGTGAACCACGACCCTGGCTTGATCTGTCTCTGGATGCTGCGCGATATCGGATGGAACTTGGCACCCGGTGTCGGTGTGGATGAGGTGCCGCCTGCGGTATCGCTGAGTGTGTACCCCAACCCTGGCGCTGACGTGATCACACTGACTTCCACAGCGCGAATGCAGAACGAACAACTTGCGCTGATCGATGCACAAGGAGGCATCGTTCGTGTTGTTCCGTTAACGCCAACCATGGATGTCAGCGACCTCACGCCGGGCGCATACGTGTTGCGCGTTGTGGGTTCATCGCAGCATGTGCGGTTCATTAAAGCATGACCGATGGAACACAGCTACGCGCTCACAGTTGAATGGACCGGCAACAGCGGCACTGGCACCGATGGCTACCGCAACTACAAGCGCGATCACATCATCCGCATCGCCGACAAGCCCGACCTGCTGGGTTCTGCGGACCCAACGTTCCGCGGTGATCCATCACGCCACAACCCTGAAGAACTGTTGGTGGCTGCGCTCAGTGCTTGCCACATGCTCAGCTACCTGCATGTGTGCGTGAAGAACGGCGTGGTCGTGACCGCTTACACCGACCACGCCACCGGCAGCATGGAGACCATCGGCGACGGTGGCCATATGACCGAAGTGGTGTTGTACCCACAGGTGACGGTCAGCGATGCCAGCATGATCGAGAAAGCGCAGTCCCTGCATGGTGAGGCCAGCAAGCTCTGTTTCATCGCCAGCTCGGTGAACTTTCCCGTGCGCCACGAACCGACGTGCCGTTCAATCCACGACTGACTTGTCACGCCTTCATGGCGCGTTCCAGACCTGTACGTGCAATGCCGCGCACCTTGTTCTTCACAATGGGTGTCCAGCCGAGCAACAACCCGCTCGCACCGAGCGCCTGCCTGCTCCACCGCCAGAAGTCGAAGTGATCGCACTGCCGCACGATCAACCCATCGCGCAACTTGAATTCGCTGCGGATCTTGTTATGCACCTTCCTACCCGTCGTGCTGAACGTGTAGAATGCTTCCCATTCGCACACACCGCGTTCGGCGGTTTCCTCCACCACGCGGAAAGTCACCCGCAGGTCGGTACCCGAAGTCAGCAGCATCTTCCACATGGCACGCACACTGGCCGCCTCAAGATCGGGGAACACCGGGTCGCTGAAGCGTGCATCATCAGCGTAGCAAACGCCCATACCGGCCCAGTCACGTTGAGCGAAGGCGGTGTAGAAGCGATCGAGGGTGGTCATGCTCAAAGATGCCTTTCGTTTTGCGCGATCGGCACATCGTTGATGCTCGCATAGCGTTTGCGCATGTACCCGAGCTCATCGAACTCCCAGTTCTCGTTGCCATAGCTGCGGAACCAGTTGCCGTCCGCATCGTGCCACTCATATTCGAAACGCACGGCGATACGGTTATCGCCATGCGCCCAGTAGTCCTTCTTCAATTTGTAGTCGAGTTCCTTCGCCCACTTGCGCTGTAGGAAGGCGATGATCTCCGCCCGCCCGGTGATGAACTCTGAGCGGTTGCGCCACTCGCTGTCCTCGGTGTAGGCTTTGGCAACGCGTTCCGGGTCCTTGCTGTTCCACGCATCCTCGGCCATTTGGATCTTCTGACGCGCGGTGGCCTCGGTGAAAGGGGGAAGAGGTTGGCGGGGTTCCATGGTGTGAAGATGGAGACAGGTCTGTCAATGACCAGCTGCACGTCCGCCCTTGCGCACCGCCATCACGGCCGCGAAAACCTGGAACAACGCGGCCAACAGGTACATGAAGGGCAGCCCCTTCTTACCAGCGAGGATGAACTCACCCATTACAGTCAAGGACAGCGCGGCTTCGATCGCGAAGAAGGTACCGTCGAACCACGGCCACTTGCGCACGAGCTGAGTATGGAACGCTGCCACCAGCAGGAACAGGATGCCCGCCGCAGCGAACAGTGACCACGTCGCGTGACCGTACTCATACCGTTCATAGGCGTGCAGAACAATGAGGAGTCCGGAGAAAAAGTAGCCGAAACGCTTAAACCGCGCTTTGCGCTTCGCCTTTTGTGCCGGGTCCATGCGCCAATGATAACAGCCCAGCGCATACTTCAGAAAGCATGGGTGGTATCACAAATTGTGATACCATCTGCCAATGCTGGGGTTGCAGATATGGGAACCAGGCGGATGTGGAAAACTGCCACACGCTCCTCACCCCACACGCTGGTAGTTTCGCGACCCTGCTCCAATGAAGTTCTCACACCTCCACGTCCACACCCAGTTCAGTTTGCTCGACGGCGCCGCAAGCATTCCGGCACTTTACAAAAAGGCCGTCGCTGATGGGCAGCCTGCTATTGCCATCACCGATCACGGCAACATGTTCGGTGCGTTCAAATTCGTGGCCGAGGCCGGCAAACACAAGAACGAGGACGGCACCTTGAAGGTGAAGCCGATCGTGGGCTGCGAGTTCTATGTTGTTGAAGATCGCACCAAGAAGACCTTCACCCGCGAGGACCGCGACCAGCGTTACCACCAATTGATGCTGGCGAAGAACGCGACCGGCTACACCAATCTCAGCAAGCTCTGCTCGCTAGGCTATATCGAGGGCTTCTACAGCAAGTATCCGCGCATCGACAAAGGCTTGATCGTGCAGTACCACGAAGGTTTGATCGCCACTACCTGTTGCCTCGGTGCCAGCGTGCCGCGCATCATCCTCAAGAAGGGCGAAGCTGCCGGTGAAGCCGAGTTCAAGTGGTGGCTTGACCTCTTCGGCGATGACTACTACATCGAACTGCAACGCCACGGCATTCCCGAGCAGGACCAGGTGAACGCGCTGCTCGTGAAATGGGGAGCCAAGTACAACGTGCCGATCATCGCCAGCAACGACAGCCACTACGTGGACCAGTCGGACAGCAACGCGCACGACATCCTGCTCTGCGTAAACACCGGCGAGAAGCAGAGCACGCCTAAAGCCGACGACAGCGATGACGAGGTGAGCCAGAAGGGCAAGCGCTTCGCCTTCTACAACGACGAATTCTTCTTCAAGACGCAGGCCCAGATGGCCGCGACTTTCCACGATCTACCAGAGGCCTTGGACAACACCAACCGGATCGTGGAAAAGGTGGATCTGCTGAAGCTGAAGAAGGACATCCTGCTCCCCAACTACCAGATCCCCGAGGGCTTCGCGGACCAGGACGAGTACCTGCGGCACCTCACGTACGAAGGCGCGATCAGACGCTACATCGCAGATGGCGTGTCGGGCATCGATTCCCTCGACCCCAAGATCAAGGAGCGCATAGACTTCGAACTGTTCACCATCAAGACGATGGGCTTCAGCGGCTACTTCCTCATCACGCAGGACTTCATCAACCACGGACGAAGCATCGGCGTGTTGATCGGTCCGGGCCGTGGTAGCGCCGCGGGCAGCGCGGTAGCCTATTGCACCGGCATCACCAACATCGATCCGATCAAGTACGATCTGCTGTTCGAGCGCTTCCTGAACCCGGACCGCAAGAGCATGCCCGATATCGACACCGACTTCGATGACGAAGGCCGCCAGAAGGTGATCGACTATGTGGTGGAGAAGTACGGCAGGAACCAGGTGGCGCAGATCGTCACGTACGGCGGCATGGCTGCGAAGAGCAGTATCCGCGACGTGTCGCGTGTGCTCGACCTACCGCTCAACGAAGCCGATCGGTTGGCAAAGCTCATCCCCGAGCGTCCTGGTATTGAATTGCAACGCGTGTTGCACGCGCCCTTCGAAGGCGAAGGCAGTTTGAAGCAAAAAGAGAACCTCAACAGCGACGAGATCGAACTCATCAAGCAACTGCGGAAGATCGCCGAGGGCGAAGACCTGCACGCCGATGTGTTGCGCGAAGCCGAGAAGCTGGAAGGATCCGTGCGCGGAACCGGTGTGCACGCGGCAGGCATCATCATCGCACCAAAGGACCTTACCGAGATCCTTCCTGTTTGCACCAGCAAGGAATCGACGTTGCTCCTCACGCAGTACGACGGCAAAGTGGTGGAGGATGCCGGTGTGATCAAGATGGACTTCCTGGGGCTGAAGACGCTCACCATCATCCGCGATGCGCTGCGGCTCATCGACCAGAACCACGGGATCCAGATCGACATCGACGGTATCCCGCTCGATGATCCGAAGACCTTCGAGCTCTACCAGCGCGCGCAAACGAACGGCACGTTCCAGTTCGAGAGCGTGGGCATGCAGAAGTACCTGCGCGAGTTGAAGGCGGACAGATTCGGTGACCTCATCGCCATGAACGCGTTGTTCCGTCCGGGTCCGCTGGAATACATCCCCAGCTTCATCAAGCGCAAGCACGGGCAGGAGAAGATCAGCTACGACCTCCTGGAGATGGAGGAACTGCTGAAAGAGACGTACGGCATCACCGTATACCAGGAGCAGGTGATGTTGCTCAGCCAGAAGCTCGCGGGCTTCAGCAAGGGCGATGCGGATGTGCTGCGCAAGGCGATGGGCAAGAAGGACCGCGCCACGCTGGACAAGATGAAGGGAAAGTTCCTGGAAGGCACCAGCGCCAAGGGACTTGATACCAAGGTGTGCGAGAAGGTGTGGAAGGATTGGGAGGCATTCGCGCAGTACGCCTTCAACAAGAGCCACAGCACTTGCTACGCTTTCGTGGCCTACCAGACGGCTTGGTTGAAAGCGAACTATCCGGGCGAGTACATGTCGTCGGTGCTCACCCACTCGCAGGGCAGCATCGACAAGATCACCTTCTTCATGGAGGAATGCCGGCGCATGGGCATCTCCGTGCTGGGCCCTGATGTGAACGAGAGCCAGTTGCAGTTCGGCGTGAACAAGGCCGGCCAGATCCGTTTCGGGTTGGGCGCGGTGAAGGGTGTTGGGGAAGCCGCCGTGCAAGCCATAGTGGATGCACGCACGGAAGGCGGTCCTTTTGTAAGTGTATACGACCTGATGCGCCGGGTGAACCTGCGTTCGGCCAACCGCAAGGCCTTGGAGAGTTTGGCTTACGCTGGTGCATTCGATGGCTTCGCGAAAACGCACCGCGCACAGTTCTTCCACAGCGCGGGCGAAGGCAAGCCCGCCTTCATTGAAACGCTCACGCGCTACGGCCAACAGCACCAGGACGGCGAGGACAGCAGTCAGGTGAGCATGTTCGACACAGGGGCGGAAGGTGCTGGGATCCCGGAACCAACCCTACCGAACATCGATGCGTGGAGCGCGCTGGAGAAGCTCCACTACGAGAAAGAAGTGATCGGCTTTTACCTCAGTGGCCATCCGCTGGACGATCATCGCTTGGAGATCAACCATCTCTGCAATACAACCCTGCCACAGCTACAGGACCTGAAGCCATTGGCCGGTCGTGAGATCTGCTTCGCGGGTATCGTCACCAAGGCCGAACACCGTATTGCTAAGAGCGGCAAACCGTTCGGCACGCTGAGCATGGAAGACCACGCAGGATCCCACGACTTCATGCTCTTCAGTGAGGACTACCTGAAACACAAGCTCTACCTCAGCCAAGGCACCACCTTGTTGGTGAAGGGCCGCGCCGCGGAACGCACGTGGGGGCGCGATGAGGGCCAAATGGAGTTCAAGATCACCAGCATGGACCTGTTGAGCGATGTGCGGGAAAAGTACTTCACCAAGCTCAACCTGCGCATTGAGGCCGAACGCGTAAGCGACGACCTGACACGCGAACTGGCAGACCTGCTGAAGGAGCACCCCGGCAAATGCAAAGTGAACCTGAGCCTGTACAGCACGGCCGAGAACCTCACCGTGGACCTGCCTGCCAAAGCCGCCACGATCGGCGTGAGCGAGGAATTGATGAACCGTTTGTCGGCCATGGCCGACGTTGATGCAAGGCTTGGCTGACCAACTGTCAGCCGATTTGGTCCCGGCTTGGACATTGACAAGGGGCAGCAACCCCTGACCTTTGGGGCCGGTTGAAAAGTTGGGAGGCGAGGTTGAAACCCGAACGCTGCGCCTTGCATCTTGCAGCCCGATACACATCATCAAACACAACGCGCTGAAGCGCACCCTAGAACATGGCACTGGAATTCACAGACAGCAACTTCGAAGAACTCGCCCTCAAGAGCGACAAACCCGTAATGGTGGACTTCTGGGCGGAATGGTGCGGCCCTTGCCGCATGGTAGGCCCGGTGGTGCAAGAGCTCGCAACGGAATACGAAGGCAAGGCCGTGATCGGCAAACTGAACGTTGATACCAACCCGCAGGTTGCCATGAAGTATGGCATCCGCAGTATCCCCACCATCCTGTTCCTCAAGAACGGGGAAGTGGTGGACCGCAGCGTAGGTGCGGTACCCAAGGCCACGTTGGCCGGTAAGCTGCAAGGGCAGTTGGCCTGAGCCTGAAATCTCATAGAATGTGAACAGGCCCCGGCGAACGTCGGGGCTTGTTCGTTCTTTGTACCCCTCGCCCGCACCCGGGTGTGACAGCGCGCCAACGACGATGCCCATCGACAACAAGGAGATCCAGGCGCTGAGCCAACTCGAGTTCAAGGCCCGGCAGGTGGTGGAAGGTTTTCTTGCGGGCCTGCACAAGAGCCCTTTCCACGGGTTCAGTGTGGAGTTCGCCGAGCACCGCATCTACAACCCCGGCGAGAGCACGCGCCATATCGATTGGAAACTGTATGCCCGCACGGACAAACTCTTCGTGAAGCGCTACGAGGAGGAAACCAACCTGCGCTGCCAGCTGGTTGTGGACGCGAGCAGCAGCATGTACTACCCACAATTGAAGCCTGAGGACACCGAGGGCCTTAACAAGATCCGTTTCGGCGTTTACGCCGCCGCTGCGCTGACACAACTGATGCGCAAACAGCGCGACGCTGTGGGTCTTACCATTTTCACCGATGAAGTGAAGGTGACCGAACAAGCGCGCAGCAATGCCGCGCACTTGCGGCATATCATGACGCACTTGGAAGACCTGCTCGGCAAGCAAGCCCCGGTACAAGGGCAAAAGACCTCCATCGTCGATGCCCTGCACGACATCGCGCACCGCGCTCCACGACGGTCACTGGTGGTGATCCTCAGCGATATGATGGACAGCGGCATTGACCAAGCCGTCATGTTCGATGCGCTCCAGCACTTGCGTTTCAACAAGCACGACATCATCCTCTTCCATGTGGTGGACCGCAAGAAAGAGTTGGATCTGCAGATGGAGGATCGCCCGTACACGTTCGTTGACCTGGAAAGTGGGGAAACCGTGAAGGCACATCCAGCGGAAGTCCGCGATGCCTACCGCACTGCAATGGCCGATCACTGGCACCAACTGAAACTGAAATGCGGCCAGTACCGCATTGATCTGGTGGAAGCCGACATCAACGCAGGCTTCTCTCCCATACTGTTGGAGTTCCTGTTGAAACGCGCACGCCTGTACTGAGAAAGTCGGGGCTTCAAAACTTGGTTTGCCAGTATGGGCTGTACGGCTACATTTGCCCCGCTTTTGGGGGAAACCCCGGGAGACAACGGTTCGGTAGTTCAGCTGGTTAGAATGCCGCCCTGTCACGGCGGAGGTCGCGGGTTCGAGTCCCGTCCGGACCGCTTGGAAAAGGCCATCTTCGGATGGCCTTTTCGCTTTTCATGTTCATGAGACCGTTCGCCCTCCTATCGAGTTGCTGCCTGCTTGTGTGCCATGCCTTGGCGCAGGACGCGTCGTTGGTGCCGAAACTCTTGGCGGACGTGAGGAACGCCACGAACGACACCGCACGCGCCGACGCCCTCGCGCGGATCTGTTTCAACCTGAGCCGCTCCGATCACGACAGCGCCCAACTCGTGGGCGAGCAGGCCTTGGCCTTGGCAACGAGGATCAACAACCAACGTGCATTGGGCGATGCCCACAACAACCTGGGCTGGCTGGCCACCGAACAGGGCCACATACGCAGGGCCGATTCACTGTTGATCATCGCCCTCGGCATCTTCCAGCGGATCGGCAAACCTGAATACACCTCCGTTGCGCTCAGCAACTTGGGGTGGTTGGCCGAGAAGAAGGGCGACAGCGTGGGCTCGTTGAAACGGTTCCAGGAGGCCCTTACGATGAGCGAGCAGGCGAAGGACACCGCGACTGCTTCCATTCTGCATTACTCGATCGGCATTGCCTACCGCAAGATCAAGGACTACCCGAAAGCACTGGAGCATTTGTTACGCTCGAAGGAATTCGAACGCACCCTGCACCGTAAGGGCAAAGAGTCGAATTGCTCGGTGGGTTTGGCCAATACCTATCGTGCATTGGGCGACACCGTGAGTGCCATGGCCGAGTTCGCGGCCGCTGCCGCGATGTACGCGTCGATCAACGACCACCAAGGTGCAGGTATCGTTGAAGAGAATCTTGGCGACCTTCTGCTGGAAACGGAACCTGCTGCTGCATTGCCGCATTTCCTGGTTGCCAAGGCACGCTATGACACGCTGGCGAGCACGGTGGACAAAGCGTACGTGCTATTGCGGATAGGCACAGCACAATTACGGCTGAAGAACCTCAAGGAAGCTGAGACCAGTTTCACTGAAGGACTCAGCTATTCTGCGGGTGCTGGCGACCCGAATCTCGTGATGGAATACGAACGCTACTTAGCCGAACTGGCGAAAGAGCAAGGGGACAGCGAAGGCGTGTTCAAGCACTACGCGCGCTACGTAGCACTGAAGGACAGCTTGCAAGGTGCCGACACGCAGAACGAGCTGGCGCGGTTGCGTACCGAGTTCGAGACGGAGCGCACGGAAAAGGACAATACCATCCTGCGCGCGGAGAGCAATGAAAAGAGCGAGCGCCTGCGACGTAAGGACATCCAGTTGTACGGCAGTGTCCTGATCGGCGCTTTGGCATTGGTTGCGGCTTTGCTCTTCTTCCGCAACCTGAGGCAAAAACAGAAGCACACCCAAGTGCTGGAAGGACTCAACACCCGGCTCGCGAACAGCAACGCCGAGATCAGCGAGATCAATGGCCTGCTTGAGATGAAGCTGTTGCGCAGCCAGATGAACCCGCACTTCATCTACAACTGCCTGAACAGTGCGGCGCGTATGACCCAGGCCGGGCAGAGCGTTGAAGCCCTCGTTTACCTACAAGGCTTCGCACGCCTGCTGCGCATGGTGCTCGATCACAGCGTGAACGACACAGTGGGCATTGCAGAAGAGATCGACTTCCTTCGGCAATATTTGAAATTGGAGGCCGTGCGACTGGAGGGTTTGCACTACGAGGTGGAGGCCGAACCTGCGCTCTTGGACGATGATGCCGAACTGCCTGCGCTCATCGTGCAACCTTTTGTGGAGAACGCGATCTGGCATGGGCTCGCGAACAAGGAAGGCGAGCGAACCCTCAAGGTGCGTTTCAGCAAATACGGCGATGGTCTCGTGTGTACCATCTCGGACACTGGTGTTGGACGAGCAGAGGCGGCTAACACAGCCAGCAAGGATCCTTCGCACCGCTCGCTCGGTATGCAACTTACCAGCGAGCGCTTGCGCCTTTTGTCCCGCCGTATGAACGAAGCGGGTTCCATCGAAGTGGAGGACCTTCGGGATGGAGATGGTGGGAGCCGTGGCACACGCGTTACGTTGCGCCTGGCGGATATCGCTTGATCGCACGCCGTTCACTCAGCCGTTCGCCCGTCCCCTCGTTCAGGCCTTCCTGGCCGTTCGGATCGCACGAGCCTTGCAGCACTCAATCCGCATACCCATGCTGCGCGCGCTCCTCCCGATCCCCTTCATGCTCCTTGGTCTTTACACCCTTGCCCAGAACATCGGCATCAACGCCAACGGCGCCACACCGGACCCTTCCGCGCTGCTGGACATTGATGCGAGCGCCGTGCTCGGAACGAAAAAGGGGCTGCTGATCCCGCGCATGACTTCCGCCGAGCGCATCGCCATTCCAACCCCCGCGACCGGTCTCTTGGTGTACGATACCACCACGCAGGGATTCTGGTACTTCAATGGAACGATCTGGGTAACGCTGAGCAATGGGGCTGCTGGGTGGGGGCTCACAGGGAATGCGGGCACGAACCCGGCGGTGAACTTCATCGGCACAACGGATGCGCAGCCCTTGCGCTTCCGGGTGGACAACGTGAACGCGGGGCGCATCGAGAGCACGACGGGAAACACGGCCTTCGGTCACCAGAGCGGCTCCTCGCTCACCACTGGTTCCGACAACACTTTCATCGGGGCGAACAGCGGCCTGGCCAATACCACAGGTTACGGTAACACCTTCACCGGATCGGGAAGCGGTCAGGCCAACAGCACGGGAGAAAGCAACACCTTCACCGGTGCTGCGAGCGGTTGGTCGAACACCATCGGCATCTACAACACCTTCACCGGGAACAGCAGTGGCTGGCAGAACACCGACGGCAGCTTCAATTCGTTCTTCGGCATGTGGAGCGGTGCCTCGAACAGTACCGGAGCAGCGAACACGTTCATTGGCACCGGGGCCGGTTTTTCGAATACCACAGGCGGCTATAACACCATGATCGGAGGCTCTGCCGGCTATTCGGGCACCACGGGGCAGCGCAATGTCTTTGTGGGCTGGGGCTCAGGCAGCGGATTCAGCAACGCCAGTGGCAACACGTTCGTCGGCACATCGAGCGGAGCGCTCAACAGCACGGGCACGGGCCATGTATTCGTTGGCGACAGCGCCGGAGCATCGAACACCACTGCGGCCAACAACACCTTCGTCGGTCGGGTGGCGGGCCGATCGAACACGACCGGCGCGAACAACACCTACCTCGGTGCACGGGCCGGACGTAACAATTCCAACGCCAGCGGCAACGTGATGATCGGCTACAACGCCGGGCTGGTGAACACCGCCGGCAACAACGCGTTCATCGGCACCTTAAGCGGCGAGGATAACTCCTCAGGGACCGACAACAGTTTCGTGGGATACACAGCAGGCACCAACAACACCACGGGCAGCAACAACACCTTTGTGGGAAAGGCGAGCGGTGCCAACAATTCAACAGCAACGGCAAACACCTATGTCGGTATGTCCAGCGGCGAGAGCGGCACCACGGGCCAGAACAACACACATCTGGGCACCTCGAGCGGACGGCAGAACGTGCTGGGTAGCAACAATACCATGCTCGGTACCGCAGCAGGCTACACGAACACAGCTTCCAACAACACGTTCGTCGGGCACATCAGCGGGTACTACAATACCACCGGCACCAGCAACACCTTCACGGGCCAAACGAGCGGTTACCTCAATACCATAGGCAACTTCAACACGTTCACGGGCTTCGGCAGCGGAGGCGCGAATGTGGATGGCAACAGCAACACCTTCCTCGGCCACACCGCCGGGAACGGCAATACATCGGCATCCGGCAACACCTTCATTGGCAAGAGCAGTGGTTTGACCAACACCACCGCGACAGGTCATGTGTTCGTGGGATTCGAAAGCGGATGGTCCAACACCTCCGGGTTCGGCAATTCGTTCCTGGGCTATCGAGCAGGGCGCGTCAATTCCACGGGCTACGCCAACACTTTTGTTGGCGACAGTGCGGGTGTCGCCAATACCACAGGATACCAGAACACCATACTGGGCCATAAGGCAGGCCGTTCCAACGCAACAGGCGATGAGAGCACGTTCATTGGCGCCACAGCCGGTGAACTCAGCACCGGTGGCTTCAACACCTTCGTGGGCAGCAAGGCAGGTCCGGTGAATACAACGGGGGGAGCGAACACCTTCATCGGCAGTTGGGCAGGGCTTGTGCACACCACAGGGCAGTACAACACCCTTATCGGTTTCTCGGCCGGCGGGAGCACCACCACCGGCAGCGATAACGTCTGTCTCGGCAACAACGCTGGTTCTGCAAATACCACGGGGATCCGCAACACATACCTCGGGGCGTACGCGTTCGGCCCGGCGGGCGCTACCAACGCCACCGCCATCGGCTACACGGCGCAGGTGACCGCGGACAATAGCCTGGTGCTGGGAGGCACGGGCGCCAATGCCGTACACGTTGGCATCGGTGTTACGGCCCCCACCGTTGAGTTGGAAGTGAACGGATTTACCAAGTTGGGCAGCAATGCACCGGCGATAAAAATGCTGAAGCTCACCGGTACCAGCGCGGCCACGCAGGGCGCTAACGTGGCGATCGCACACGGTTTACCCATTGCGAAGATCCTTGCCGTGGAAGTGCTGCTCGAATACGCGACGAATGCGTGGATACCGGACTCGTACATCAACCTGCCGGGCTACACGTACAGCGTGATCGCCAACACGACCAACATTGTGCTGATCAATCAGACGGCCAACAGCGGGAACATCCTGAGCAAGCCGGTTAAGATCCTGATCACCTACGAAGAATGATCGGCCGATGGGTTGATCGTCACTTTCCACCTGCACGCTTCAAGATGCTCCGTCCGGAAGCAACGCGCACACCCGTCTTCGTTGTGCGCGGTGAGCGCCTCATCCACGTCCTCTATCTTGCTCCACGCATAGCAGCGCGCGGCATGATCAAGGCAGTGGCCATAGATGACGATCCGGCGAACAGGGACTACTTGCGCACCGTGCTTGCGGAGATCGCTCCGGATGTGGCCATCATCGGCGAAGCCGGCAACATCCATGACGGCATGACAGCCATCGCCACGCATGCACCCGACCTGGTTTTCCTGGATGTGGAGATGCCCGGCGGCAGCGGCTTCGACATGTTGCAGAAGCTCGGCACCTGGCCGTTCGAGGTGATCTTCACCACCGGCTTCCAGCGCTATGCCATCCAAGCGATCCGCTTCAGCGCGTTGGACTATTTGCTGAAGCCGGTGCAGCCCGATGAACTGACCGAGGCGCTCGACCGGTTCCGCAAAAGGCATCCACGGGAAGACCGGAGAACAGTGCAACAGCAGTTCCTCGCCAACATCGGCCAGCGCGATGAGCAGGCGATGAAGCTCACGCTCACCACCGGCGACCGTACCTACTTCGTCACTCCTGCGGAAGTCACGCATTGCACAGCGGACGATAACTACACCGAGTTGCACACGGCGGATGGTCGTCGTTTCGTTTCCGCGCGCACATTGAAGGATTACGAGGACATGCTGGCACCACTCGGTTTCCTGCGTGTTCATCGCAGCACCTTAGTGAACAAGGCGCAGATCACCCACCTCGATGATGGCCATGTGGTGTTGAAGAACAAGCTGCGCGTGGAGATCAGTCGTAGGAAGAAGGATGACGTGCTGAAGGCGCTCGCGGGTTGAGGCGGGCACCGCTCGCGCGATCAACCGACCGCTCCCTCGCCAGTTCTTCCTGATGGGCCGGCGGTCGATGAGCTTTCGGGCATCCATCACCAAAATCCGTCCGCCATGATCCGCAAACAACTCATCGCCGACATCGCGTTCTGCGTCGCGCTGGCCGCGTTGGCCGTTCTGCCGTTCGCTGCTAACGCCAGCAGCGGCCCCACAGGTTTCACCGAAAACAAAGGCCAGATCCATGATCAGTTCCGTAAACCGAACCCGGATGTGCTGTTCCTGTTGAATGGGCCCAGCATGAACGTGCAGTTGAAGAAGGATGGCTTCGCGTACGACACGTATCTGATGGATGAGGGCGTGACCGTGCGAGAGCAAGAGGCGAATAGCGAATGGCCCATGGAGAATGGTGAACGAGATGAAGTACCTGTGACAACGACCTACCAATTCCATCGCATCGACATACGCTTCGTGAATGGTGATCCGAACGCCGAGCTCATCGCCGACGGCCGCATCGAAGACTACACGAACTACTACACCGATGTGACCGGCGACATGGGTGCCACGTTCGTCCGCTCATACTCCACCATCACCTACACGAACGTGTGGCCGAACATCGAGCTGCGCTTCAACAGAGGCGAGGAAGGCTTCAAGTACGATGTGATCGTGCGGCCCGGTGGAAGTCTGGACGATGTGCGCTTCGAGGTGAAGGGCGCGGCGATCAGCGAGAGTTTGAAGGGAGCGTTGGTATTCACTTGGGCCGATGGTGATCTGGTTGAGAACATCCCGGCCAGTTGGACAGAAAATGGGCGCCACAGAACAAGCGTGCAGGCGCGTTATGCGATGAACGTGGATGGCACGTTCGGCTTCTTATGCCAGGTTGCACTTGAAGGAACTTTGGTGATCGACCCCACCATACAATGGGCCACGTACTATGGTGGCAACGGCAACGAAGGCTACGCGAACGCGGCCATGGATGACGCCGGGAACGCGTACATCTCAGGTGAAACAGGGAGCACGAACAACATCGCCACCAGTGGGACCTATGATGCCACCTTCAACGGAGGTTCCGATGTATACATGGCCAAACTCACTCCTGCGGGTATCCGGCTATGGGGCACCTATCTGGGCGGCTCATCCTCTGATCTGTTCACGAACATCCAAGTGAACGGTGGCGGTACGGCGGTGATCACCGGATATACCTTCTCCACTTCAGGCATCGCCTCGGCGGGGGCGCATAAAACGATGCTCACGGGCAGTACCGATGCATTCCTCATGTTGTTCAATGCGAACGGCACCCGACAATGGGGTACGTACTACGGAGGCGGTGTGGTGGACCGCGGGCACGACGCCAGCATCGCCCAGAACGGCCGGATCGCGCTAGTCGGTCAAACCAACTCCCCAACGGGGATAGCCACCACAGGTGCGCCGGATGTGAGTTTCGGCGGCGGCCTGGACGGGTTCGTGGCGTGGTTCAGCCCGACAGGAACACGGCTCTTCGGCTCCTACATCGGGGGAAGCGGCGACGACTGGGCAACGGGTGTGGCCGCCGGGTTCGCCAATAGCGAGTTCGTTGTCTCCGGAACGACCATGTCTTCCAGCGGCATCGCCACGGCGGGTTCGCACGATGCCAGCTACAACGGACTTCACGATGCGTTCATGGCCCTTTACAACGGGTCCGGTACTGGCACGAAGGCATGGTGTACCTACTATGGCGGTGCAGGATACGACTTCGGCATGGCGGTTACGTGGCTCAGCTCGAACACCTTCGCCATGTGCGGAAAAGCATCAAGCACGACCGGGATCGCGACCGCAGGAAGCGACCAACCAGGTTACGGCGGTGGCACCACCGATGGATTCCACGTAGCCTTCGATCGCTTCACCAAGGCCCGCCTGTTCGGTTCCTATATCGGAGGAAGCGATGAGGACCAAATGATGCGGATCGTCAAGCTCGGGAACCAAGGGTATGCGATCGCCAGTCCGTGGATGTCCGCCGGACAGGCCACTGCGGGATCCTTCGGCCCGGTCGGGCCGGGGCCGTACGTTGCTGGCTACACGAGCAGCGGAGTGAAGAACTGGGCAGGCTACATGCCCGACCATGATCTCTTCTGGATCGGCCTTGGTGCCAACAGCACTTCAGCCATTGTCGTCGGATCCAACGAACTGGGCGATGCCACCACGACGCCCGGCGTGCATCAACCGGTTTCCGGAGGAGGCTGGGACTTGATCTGTCATCGGTTGATGAACACGACTCCACCGATGCTGATGCCTGTACAGGATGAACAAGCCCGAGAAGCTGCCCAGTACAAGATCATGATCACCGACGGGTCCCTATCGGTCCTTCCTGCGGACTATGATGGCTCAAGCGCGATACTGATGCTCCGTGTCATCGATGCCACTGGCCGCATCGTTCAAGAGCACGGTTGGAACGGAGCAACGCTTTGGGAACTCGGAGACCTGAGCAGCGGCACCTATGTATTCGTCGCTCAACCCCGCGATGGTGCACCGCAAACAACGCGGTTCTTCATCCCCTGAACCGCTCCCTCGCCGCCGCGACCGCTCGCTCGGAGTTCCTACCCGGCAGGCGATAGTTGCGTTTGCTTCGGCCCATCAACGCACACAACATGAAACGCTTCATACTTCCCTGCCTCACCATCGCCGCGCTGCTCATGGCCTGCAAGAAGGAGGAAGAAACTAAGCCGGGCAGCGCGTTCGTGGGACAGACCTTCGGTGTGCCCATTCCCGGCATATTCACTTGGGAGGAGGATGCCGACACTTGGGGATACCTACAAGCCGATGACGGCGGCGGCTTCGTGTTCAGGGGATCAGTGGGCAATTCCTATCCGCTCAGTGACCTTGCCACAGAGGACAACTGCCGCATCGAGATGATCGGCCGCGACCTGACCAACGGACCGCTCGCTTACGGCGTGAACATGCCCGGTACCGAAGAGTGGTGGGTGCCAGTAGACGTGAACGGCATCCTGCAATTGAAGCAGGTGGATCTCGGCCTTTCCATCCTTGAAATGCCCGACTTCGCGAACTACATGTGCTGGATCCGCCACAACCGAGGTACGGTTGATGGCGAGCCGGTATACGCTATGGAGAGTTTGACCTTCCCCGGATGGTATTGGAGCATCGAGGGCACTATCGTCAACTGGAACACGATCAAGCTCATAGAGCACGATGAACCGGCGGATGCACAAGGATTCATCTTCCGATAGCGCCTTCCATCATTTCCGCTCCCTCAGCTTTGCGACCATTCGCTCGGAGTTTTCATCCAGCCTGAAGTCGTTGCGTTTGCTTCGACCACCAACGCCCCGATAATGAAACCACTGTTCCTCTTCTGCACGCTGTTGTTCAACCTGACTTCAACCGCACAATGGAGCACCGACCCTGCCCTGCCATTAGTGGTGTGCGACGCGCCAAACGAGCAACGGCACATGCGAGCTATTGCGGACGCCGATAGTGGGTACTACGTGTTCTGGAGCGATCTGCGCAATGACCCGAACAAGGCTGAACTCTACGGTCAGCAATTCGATAGCGAAGGAAATGCGCTGTGGGCACCGAACGGCGAGCTGCTGCTGAGCAACCCCATCAAGAGCATCAACCAAGTGGCGCCGTTGCTGATGCCGGACGGTTCGGTGATCGTGGCGTACATGACCGGTAGCACGAACAACGGTGCGGATACCGTGCGGGCCATGCGTTTCGATGCGAATGCGAACGCGCTGTGGGCTGAGCCATCGGTATTGCTCACCGGGCTGGACTACCGAAGCATGAAGGTGGTAGCAAGCGATAGTTGCGCTTACGTAGTGGCCTATTGCGAGAGCTGTGGCGGTGGCGGGTACGGCTGTAAGATGCAGCGTGTTCGAATGGATGGCACCGTGCTATTTCCCTTACCAGGACAAACAACCGCTTCCAACTACTTCGGCCCATACACGATCCACCCCGATGGTGCTGGCGGCGTGCTGTTCAGTATTCGCTGTAGCAACGGTGCCGGCACATGTTTGAAGGCGCAACGCTTCGATAGCCTCGGCACCGCCGCCTGGCCAGCATACATCGATCTGGCGGATGGGACCGGCCTTCAGTACGCCTTCGCCACCACCATGGACGGTGCCGGTGCGCTCACCGCTGTGTGGGAAGTTGCCGCCGACGATCTGCGCATGCATCGCGTCGACACGTTGGGCAATTCGTTATGGTCGCCAGCGGTGCAAGTGGCGTGCGACCTGGCGGTGTACGTGCAACAAGATCCAGTCGCCGTCACCAACGCCAACGAACTCTTCGTGGCCTGGGAGGACAACCGCCCACCTGCGGCCAACAGTGACCTCTACATCCAGAAGTACGACCTGAACACGGCTGCCGAACTGTGGGCCGCCGATGGCGTGCCCGCGATCCAGACCAATACATACATACCGACCACTGGACTGGTCCTGTCCGATAGCGGTGGAGTTATCGTCACCTTCGATGGCAACCTTGATGGCTATTCCGCCATGCGCATCCGCAACGACGGTACACAGGCGTGGCCCGCACCCGTGGTGTTCTGCGTTCCATCCTTCAACCCGTTCTATGAGCGTCGCGTCCACTTGCCCGATGGCAACGGCGGCGTGGTGGCCTTCTGGGAAGGCTCCTTCGGGGAGTTGTATGGCGCGCGTGTGTACCGCAATGGGAAGCTGTACGATGATGTAGGGATCGGCGAGGTCAAGAATACAACCGTGATCAATGCATACCCGAACCCGGCCCAGGACCGCATAACCTTCAAACTGCCCGATGGTGAGCGCTTAATACAAGTGGAATTGGCCGATGTACTCGGGAGTATATCCCCAGTGGCTGCTGATGGATCGTCCATTGCCACTGATCATCTTTCGAACGGCACGTATGTCGCTCGTCTTCGCACTGCGAACGCGATCTTCACCGCACGCTTCATCAAACACTGATGAGGTACGGATGCGCTGCCGGCCTTTCGGTACTGGTAAGTATCGCCTCGGCCCAACCTTCGATCGATCAACACACTGATGTGCCCGCTCCAGGCATCTACGCTGTGGAATGATGGTACGTTCCGATCGATGAAACGATGTTCACCACCCAAGGCGAGGCGTGGGCCTAAGACCTTCGCGAAGCCCCCTTCGAAAAGCTCGACATGTGCACCAATACGGTTCATCTGGAAGTGATCCCATTACGACGTTCAACACCGATCAGGGTTCTTCACGATCACGGCAGTTGTGCAGGCCGCGTATTGGTCGGTACCACTCCACCGATGTTCACCAGGATCGGATCGCGATCATTCAAGACACCGATGTACTTGACCGTACCATCAAGGTTCGTGTCTTCCCCGAAGTACCCTACCACGGTATTGGTAGGGATGACTCCGCCAATGCGTACAAGGATCGGATCACGATCGTTCAGGACGCCGGTGTACTTGAGTTCACCGTTGAAGGTGGCGTCGCCGGCCCAGAGCGTGGTCCACGCTCCCATCACTTTGCGCGCGTCGGTGCCGTAGGTGTTCGTGCCGCTCGATGTCAGGTCCACGATCACCACGTTCCCGCTCAGTGCTAAAGGAACTGCTGTCACGCAACCCAGATGGTTCCGGTGTTTGATGGCCACGAAATAGTTGCCTGTCGGCGCCGCGAACGGAACAGGGCTGGTCCCATCGGTATCCACTACGTCACCATCGCGTTGTACCAATGCGCTGCGTGATCGGATAACGGAAGTCATGTCGAGCCCATCGCGCAACTCGACCAACACCCAATCCACGATCGCGTTGTTGCCAGCAACGGACAACACGCCTGCTGTTGTTGGTCCGCCTGCGGGACCGGTATGGACATAGCCAAGCGCGGCGTACGGTTCGTTCAAGGGGATCAGTCCGTTGGTGCGCAAGGCATCGTCCATCAACCCGATGCCGGGAACGAACGGGCCTTCGAGAAAGACCTTCGGCGAGAGGAGGACGACGGCAGGTGCGGTTTGCCCCAGTCGCGCTGTGCCACCACCGGTCACATACACGTTGTAGTCGCTGCCCAGCGCGAAGGCGAAGGACCCACTGCTTGACGTCGTCACGTACCAACCTGTGGTGCCGTCGCTGTTCACTTTGCAGATGCCCATGGCGAACAAGGTGCCTGCGCACAGGTAGGCGTTGTCGTACTGGTCCATCATCATTTGCGCGTGTTGGAGGAACATGTTCGGCCCGTCCGCATTCTGGTTGGACCATACCAAGGCCCCGTTCACATCCGCTTTCAAGAACGCGGCACCGGCACCGCCGCCCGTCGGGAATCCGCTGATCACCGGCGCCTGGTCGGTACCTACTTCCACACGATACGCGGTGATCGCGTGCGGGGTCTGCCACACCATCGCACCGGTGGGTGAAAGTTTCATGATCACACTTGCCGCACCGCCGGGATACTCCCCGTTCACGCAATAGGTGTTGCCAGCGGCGTCACCTGCAGCGTCGCCGGTAGTAAGGCTATTCACTGCGGCAAGGCTCCAGATGCCATTGCCGTTGCGGTCGATCTTCGCGTAGCCGTTGGCGTTGGTTCCCCGGCACACGATCACCAGGTTGCTGTCCGGTGTGAACTTGATGTTCAGTGGAGCGCCGATGCCCACGGGGTCGAACCATGACCAGAGCGCGGTTCCGTTCGGCGCGAACTTCTTCACCTTGGTCACCTGACCGTTCGGTCCTGTGCCCACACCGAAAACGTAGATGTTGTTCGCCTTGTCAACGATGCACTTTTTCGTGTAAGAACCGTCGAAGAAGGTCTCGTATACCTGCCGCCACAGCAACGTGCCGCTCGGGCTGAACTTCATTACGATGCTGTTCGCGTTCACCGGGTTGGAATACCCGGACATGACCGTACCCGTGACAATGGCATTGCCAGCTTGATCCGTTGCGACCCACGTTGCCTTGTCGAACATGGTGGTGCTCGTCTGATCGAAGAAGGCTTGCCACAGCTCGGTGCCAGCCGAGTTCCGCTTGATCAGGGTTATATCCCCGCCAAGCGCGTAGTTGTAGTTGACAGTGAACACATTGTTCGACTGGTCAAGTGCCACGGCCAGCCCGCTCACGGGTTGGTTCCAGTCAACGGTTACCTGGGCTTGCAGCGCGCATGTGGCTGTAAGCAGCGCGATGGTCAGATGTCGGGTCATTGGTCGATACTTGGTGTTGGTCGATGCGCTATGCTGCTGATCGGCAGCAATTGACGTGTAGTCGAGGAAGTAACCTGTGACATCCATCAGCTCTGGCGAATGTTCCTGGATGAGGTGTTCCCTATGGTTCGATGATAACTTGGATATTGTTGGCTATTGTCGATTCCTGCTTGTGCGTGGGCAACGTTGGTCACAGAGAACGTTGACCATTTTGCGGTTGCAGCAAGCAACCGCGAAGCACCGCCATTCAGAGCCCTCAGGCAACGTGGCCCGGACGAAACGGGAAAAGACGTTGACGTAGCGATGCGGATCAACGGGCGACACGATTACGCGCACTGGATGTGTCATTACGTCGATAGATGCGTGGTGGTCTTGATCGGGAAGGAACCGTCCGCACCCTGCGCATGGCGCACCTTGACCAACGGTTCTTCCCACCCATAGCCCGTTTCGTCCACAACATCCTCCGCCCCAGCCACACGGACGCAGCAACGCCACTGCATCAGGTGAATTTCGTTCCCGAAGAACTACACCATGCGCCCTGTGCTCCTTGCCCTCTCACTGTGCACCACCCTCATCGGCCACGCGCAATTGCTGCTCAACGGCACGCTTACAGCTGAGCAACTGGTCCAGAACACGCTGCTCGGCACGGGTGTAACAGTAAGTAACGTCACCTTCAACAACCTGCCGGGCAACCTCACCAACCACAGGTCGGTTACTTCGATGGATCGGCCACCGTGCTGGCCATGAACAGCGGCCTAGTGTTGTGTACCGGCGGCATCACGGTGGCACCCGGGCCGAACAACAGCGGCAGCATGCAGGTTGAGGTCTTGGACAATTTTGTCGCGGACGATGATCTGGACAACGTTGCGGCTGCCATGTGCATGGACATCGCAAGCCTGGAGTTCGACTTCGTGCCCACGGGCGATTCCATCTCCCTTTCCTGCTTCTGTTCAGAGGAATACCTCGGAAACGCCGTTGGGGTGAACGAGGAACCGCTGGGGAGCCATCGCCCCGGAATCTTTCTGAACCCCGAATCAACCACAGCGCGTGTTGGAACGCCTGCAAACCATGCAGGGTACGAGGTGTTCGACGCCTTGGGCCAACATATGCCCATCGCGATCCACGATGGCATGATCGATGTACGCACATGGATGGACGGCATCTACTTCCTGAAGTTCACCAGTGACGAAGTCGGGGTCATCCGCTTCGCCGTCCAACACTGATCCAAGTTCCATGAAATCGCTCACTACGCCGCTGTTCGTCATTCTTCTCGCCTTCCAAGCGAAGTCGCAATCCATTCAATGGATGCGCGATGCGGGTTCTACACCGTTCTCCGGCAACGAGCACGGTGATGCGGTCGACACGGACGCGAACGGGAATGCTTACGTGCTCGGTCACCTCTCCATCGACAGCCAGTTCTCGGGACTTCCTGTGCAGGCGCATCAGGATGGTTGCATCGCGAAGTACAACACGCTCGGCGTAGTGCTATGGGTGCGCACCTTCGGAGGACCCGGATTCGTGGACATTCAGGAGACGGCCGTGAAAGTCTCGACGGCCGATAACGCGGTGTACGCTTGTGGCCTGATGCGCACGCAGTTCGCGAACCCCACCGTGTACTTCGGGACGGATTCGTTCACCTACAACGGCAACAGCCTGCACGCTTTCCTGGTGAAGTATGATCTGAACGGAAACTTCCAATGGATGCGTCACGGAGGGGGCACACCATATGGTGCGCGCTTCAACGATCTTGACATCGACGATCAAGGGCGCATCGTGGCTGTGGGTTCCGCTGATGGCACCAACGTGTTCGACGGACAGACGATCATCTCAACCGCGAACAAAGGCGTGCTTGCCCGCTACCTGCCGGACGGCACGCTAACCGACCTCTTGCTACTGGCCGACAGCGCCAACAGCCAACAGGCAACGGCCGTGGAGGTCGCGCCGGTCACCGGGAACATCTATGTGGGCGGTGGCTCCTGGGGGGAACTGCAATTGGACGGCTCCAGCGTGTACGCCCCCACATCCAGCACATTCACCCTGAAGCTCGACGATGCGCTGACCGCCCAGTGGATCACCGCTGGTGGCGGCAACAACACCACTTATGGTTCCTGGCTCGAAGGCCTGGCTATCGACGCGATGGAAAACAGCTACGTCACGGGGGAATGCAGCGGCGATACGGTGACCTTCGGCGCGCACAGCTTCATAGGCCATACGTTCTACGACGATGAGGTCTTCACCGCGAAGCTGGACCCGAACGGCATTGTGCTTTGGTTGCGGCGCGGTGGAAGTGAACAGAACGACGAGGCGTTGGACATCATCGCCGATGCGCAAGGCAATACCGTGATCACCGGCATGCTCGGTGGCAACATCCCCTATGCGGTGTTCGATGGCATCCAGGTGGATATCGTATCGCAAAGCCTCCATTGTTTCATCGCGCGCTATGATGCGAACGGCCAGATCATGTATGCTGAACGCATGGGTGGCGGGTCCGACGATGTCGGCTTTGGCCTCGCGCTCGCCAACGACAGCACCTTCTATCTCACCGGCTCCACATGGGGGTCCACGCAATGGCTGAACTGGAACTACGTGTCGTGCTGCGCGGATCCGAACCTGTTCATCGCGAAGTTGAACGACACGTTCAATGACATCAGCACGGGTTCATTGGAGATCACTGAACGCGCAAGTGGGCTTTGGCCGAACCCCGCGAGCGGGATGCTGTTCATCCACAGCGCGCGGGTCAACATGCCCGTGGAGGTCTTCGACGCACTTGGCCAACGCATCATCTCTACTCGCACCGGCATCATCGACGTGAGCGCATGGAGCGAGGGCATCTACTTCGTGAGGGTGAAGGGCCGTACGCAACGCGTCATCGTTCAACACTGAACGCCAGGTTGGTGGTTCCTCACGATGCACAGGAAATACCATCTGCCGCGGATCGCATGCATGCGATCGTTTCCGGAGTGCTGGCGGTCGGTCCAACCATGGTAAATCTGTTCGCTTGAACGTGAACTTCTGCTTCATCCCTGCTTGTTACCGTTCCGTCGGGCTCGATTCGTCCTGGACTGATCATTGAGCGTGCTTCGATGTCAGCAATGCTACCCCACATCCAACGCCTCACGGTTCTCCGTTATCTGCTTCTGTTCGGCGCGGCAATGGTCGCGCGATCAGGGAAGGCGCAATGCACCAACTACATCATTGAGATGCCGGATGATCCAAACGCCAGCGAGATCAGCTGGAACCTAGTGGACCAATTCGGGGTGACATGGATCAGTGGAGGTGCGCCCTTCGGCCCAGTGACGATCTGTTTGCCCGACGGCTGCTACACCTTGCTCATGTTCGACAGTGGAGGCGACGGCTGGGATGGCTTGGATTGGGACATTGAGGAAGAAGCGGGCGGTTGGGATGACCACACCACTTTGAACAACGGTTCCCAAGACTTCGAGCAATTCGAACTCGGCAATGGCGATTGCAACATCGGTGGTGGGAATAACTGCACTGGAGGCCAGAACCCGTATTACATCAACAGTGATCCCGGGGCATCGCCCGGCCAAATGTCCTGGACGCTTTCGCTGAACAGCGTAACGATCAGCGGTGGCGGATCGAACACCAACGACACACTTTGCCTCGACCCGACTTGTCTGGTGCTCGTGATGAACGACACCGGCAACAATGGATGGCAGGGTGGCTCGATCACGATCACCGACGACGCTGGCCTGATCGTCTACACTGGAACTTTGGCCAGCGGTGCAACGGGCACGGTGAACATCTCCATCGATGGCGGAAGTTGCGCCAACCCCGGTGGCGGTGGGCCCGGCGGAGGTGGACCCGGAGGTGGCGGTACGTTGCCCGGCACCGGCCCTGGCGGTGGCTGCGGCCCGTTGCCTCCGGGCGGCGATTGTGCAACCGCAGGTTGCGCCTGCGATCCATACCAGTTCACGATCACACCAAGCGGTTTCGGCAATGTGAACGAAGTGCCAGCGCCGGGCTCGGTCAGCAATCCTTCTTTCTTCAGTGGCGGACCGTGGGGCGGAACGGCACCCTTCGGCTGCCTGCTCGCCTGTGAATTGAACAGTTCGTGGATCATGTTCACTGTCGCCACTCCGGGTTCATTGCAGTTCGCCTTTGGTGCAGGTGGACAACAAGTGGGTTTCTACGACTGGGAGATGTGGCCGTTGAACGGCGCAGCCACCTGCAACGGCATCGCCAGTAACACACTTCCACCGGTCCGCTGTGTTTGGAACGCCACCACCGTCGGTGGCACTGGATTGGCGAACCCTGTGCCCCCGGGCGGCAACCCCGGAAACTACGCGCCACCGTTGGCCGTTGCCGCGGGTGATCAATTCATAAGCTGTTTGAGCAACTGGAGCTTCGTGAACGCAACGGTAACGCTCGACTTCTTCGGTTCGGCCGGTATTGCATGCGGCGTCACGGTGCTCCCTGTGGAGATGCTCTATTTCAACGCGTTCAACGTGGAAGCAACCGTACGCAACGAATGGAGCACGGCATCGGAATCGAACAACGACCATTTCGAAGTGGAACGTTCCACGGAAGGCGAAGTATGGTACCGCATTGGAAACGTTATGGGTGCAGGGAACAGTCAGACGCGCACCGATTACGCATTCATCGACACAGCCCCCCTCGATGGTCAGAGCTATTACAGGTTGAAGCAAGTGGATGTTGGCGGGGTGTTCACCTATTCCTCGGTGGTGGCCGTTTACCGCAACGCACCTGAAGTGGTGAGTGTATGGCCGCAGCCCAGCCAAGGCACTTTTCACGTGGATGGATTCTCCGGGACACCCCTGTTGTTCGACCCCTTGGGCGAACAAGTCGCGATAACTGTGCGTCGAACGTCCGACAACGAACTGGAGATCACCATGCCCAACGCAGCGATCGGCAGCTATATCCTGCTGGATGGTGAACGCTCGATACCCCTTGCCCGCGTGGTCGTGGTGCAGTGATCCAGGTCGGTTGAAAACTTACTTTCATTTATAATTGGAACTTTCGTGACTACGGCTTACGTTTGAACCCGCAAGTCACACACCATGGACCTGAAAGAAGCACGCGAACAATTCATACAAGCTTGGGGCACCTTCGGCAGTGCGTGGGGCATCAATCGCACAATGGCCCAAGTGCATGCGCTGTTGCTCATCAGCCATGAACCACTTTGCACCGAGGATGTGATGGAGCAGTTGAACGTGAGCCGCGGGAATGCGAACATGAACCTGCGCGCGCTGATCGATTGGAGCCTCGTTCGCCGGGCCATGAAGGTTGGGGAACGCAAGGAGTTCTTCGAAGCGGAGAAGGATGTTTGGAAAGTCGCCACGCACATAACCCGCGAGCGCAAGAAGCGCGAGCTGGAGCCACTGGTGCGCCTGCTCGACCAGTTGGAGGACGTACCCGGCGCAACGCCTGAAGCGAAGAGCTTCCGCAAAATGACCCACGATCTGCACGACCTTACCACCCGATTGGATACACTCCTGGACCACAGCACCCGAAGGGATGTCCAGTGGTTCGTGAAGGCGGCCAGCACCCTGCTGAAATGACAACGCCACGCAATAGCACACTTGTTCCGTTCCACATGGATCGGAACAGGTGTGCCTTTTTTTTGGCCGCTATATTTCATTTCTTCCTGAACGTTTGAATCATACAGGGTTATGAACTTCAACCTCCTCTCCTACCTGCTCTTCTTCCCCGCCATGGTGGGGGTCGCGGTGTACGTGGCGCAGGTGTGCCACCGGCACGGCAGGATCTGGATGCTGAGGATCTTCCACGATGACGCCGCTTTCGTGGATGCCGTGAACAACGTGCTGCTCGCGGGCTGTTACGTGGTGAACGCCGGCTATATCGCATTGGTGGTGGGCCGGTGGGAGGCGGTGACCAGCGTGCCGCAGATGCTTGGGACGTTGAGCAACCACATCGCCCTCATCCTTTTCATCCTTGCCGCATTGCACTACACGAACATCGGCACCCTCCTGCTCTGGAGCAATATGAAGCACTCGAAAGCACGACTCACCGGCGGCTTCGTGCCTGCAGACCAACACACAACGAACAACTAAAAACCGACCGTCATGGAAACCAAAATCATTCTCGCGTACATCATCTACCTGCCCGTAGCGCTAGGGCTCACCTTCTACGTGGCCCGCACGCTCTTCACCAACGGGCGCACCTTCATGCTCGACATCTTCAAGGGCAAGGAGGACATTGCCAACGCCACCAACAAACTGTTCGAGGTGGGCTTCTACCTCTTGAACATGGGCTTCGCACTGCTGATATTGAGGATCGACCAGGGCGAACTGGTGCACTATACTGCGAACGCGGCTGGGGAGATCACACGCTACCGAGATGCACTCGACACCAACCAAGAAGTGGTGGAAGTCTTAGCGCGCAAGCTTGGCGGCTTCGCCATATATCTCGGCGTGATGCTCTTCCTGAACCTGTACCTCTTCTTCCGTGGCCGGAAGAAGGCCCGCCAGAATGCGATGCTCACACCTCCGATACCTGTGGTGGTCGCGCCTGTGCGTTGAGCATTCCGGACAACACAACTGCCATGAAAACCAAAGTCATCCTCGCAGGCGGCACCGGTACCATGGGCTGCATCCTACAGAACCACTTCATCGGGCAGGGTTATGACGTGGTTGTGCTGACGCGCCGAGCCGAAGTGCACCAGAACCCGAAAGCGCGTATGGTGCGCTGGGATGGCCGAACGACCGGTGCCTGGTCTGCGGAACTTGAAAAAGCCGATGTGCTCATCAACCTCGCTGGCCGCAGTGTGGACTGCCGATATACGCAGCGCAACAAGGACCTCATCCTGAACAGTCGAGTGGATGCAACACGCGTGCTGGGGGAAGCCATAGCACGATGCGCCAAAGCACCCGCACTATGGATCAACCTGAGCAGTGCTACCGTCTACCGCCACGCCGAAGACCGTCCCATGGATGAAGGCACTGGCGAACTCGGCAGCGACTTCAGCCCGCGAGTTGTGTTGGCGTGGGAGAAGGAATTCTTCCGTCACGAACGAGAAGGCGTGCGACAAGTCGCGGTGCGTTGCGCGATGGTGTTCAGCAACGGTGGTGGTGCCTTCCCGCGCTTCGCGGATCTGGTGCGCGTGGGCTTAGGTGGTCACCACGGTAGCGGAAACCAATTTGTGAGCTGGGTGCATGAGGCGGATGTCAGTGGTTTCTTCCAATGGCTCATGGATACCCCAGCTGTGGAAGGCATCATCAACCTTGCCGCGCCCAACCCGCTACCTGAGGGCGACCTGATGCGGGCTCTGCGCGATCGGCTCAAACCCATCATAGCATTCAACATCCCGGAATGGATGCTCGGCATCGGCGCCTTCTTCCTTCGCACCGAAACCGAACTGGTGCTCAAGAGCCGCCGTGTGGTGCCGACACGAGCGCTTCAACTTGGCTACTCATTCAAGCATTCCCACATCACCAGCGCGCTTGATGCACTATTCGCTCTGCGTGCACAACACCCAAGAACATGAACACCTTCAGCAGACTCATGCACTGCGATGGATGCACGGACCGGCTCACCTATCAGCGGAACATCGCATTGCTTGCCGTGGGCAAAGCGTTGCTCGAACTGATCACCATGGCCTTGGTCCCGGGCATCGCTGTCGATACGATCGCCATGGCGTGGTTGAACCCGTTCGTGCTCGTTCAACCGTGGATGAACGGATCCATGCCGTTCATCATTTGCCTCGGCACGTTCGCCTTCTTCTCAGGACTGGTCTGGAACAGCGTACATCGGCTGCGCCATGCCGGATACAAACATTGGCTAGGACTGCTCACCGCGGCCCCGTATGTCGGGATCCCTTGCGCAGCCTTGCTTTCGTTCGCTCCACCGAAGAAGCATACTGTTTGGGACCTCGTTGGTTGAACACACCCCGCTCCTCCCCACCACCCAACCGCTCGTGTAAGGCCAACCGTTGGGCACGGGGCTGCCGGTACTTTCGAGGCCGTCCGAACGCTCGCGGGTATCATCCTTCGACGGGCTCAGGATGACAGTGCATGCTCGAACTCAAAGCCATACGCAAAGCCTACCTCACCGGCAACAACGTTCTTCAGGTGCTCAAGGGCATCGACCTGCATATCGGGAAGGGGGAGTTGGTGAGCATCATGGGCCAGAGCGGAAGCGGGAAAAGCACGCTTCTGAACATCATCGGCATCCTGGACGAGTACGACAGCGGTGAGTACCGGCTGGACAACGTACTGATCAAAGGCCAGAGCGAAACGGAGAACGCAGGGTTGCGGAGCAAGTACATCGGTTTCATCTTCCAGAGCTTCAACCTCATCAGCTTCAAGAACGCACTGGAAAACGTGGCGCTTCCATTGTACTACCAAGGTGTGAGCCGCAAAAAGCGCAATGAGCAAGCGATGGCGATGCTCGAGAACGTTGGACTGAAGGACTGGGCCACGCATATGCCGAATGAGCTGAGCGGTGGACAAAAGCAGCGCGTGGCCATTGCCCGTGCGTTGGTGAGCTCCCCGAAGATCATCCTTGCCGATGAACCTACCGGCGCTTTGGACAGCCAGACAAGTCATGAGGTGGTGGAATTGTTGAAGAGCGTGAATCGTGACTTGGGTATGACCGTAGTGATCGTAACGCACGAGCGCTCGGTGGCCGCCGCCAGCCAACGGGTCATTTACCTGAAGGACGGCCTGATCGAGAACGCGTACATGGATCCCGCAACACTCGTCGCCGATGTTCGATAAGGAGAAATGGGGCGAGATCTTCCAAAGCATCGGCAAGAACAAGCTGCGCACGGTACTCACGGGCTTCGCCGTGTTCTGGGGCATCTTCATGCTCGTTCTCCTATTGGGGTTGGGCGCGGGCCTACGGAATGGTTTCGCCCACAACTTCCGCAACACGGCGGAGAACAGCATCAGTATCTGGGGTAACGAAACGAGCAAGGTGTGGAACGGGCTGCCGGCCAACCGCGAGATCCGATTGAACGAAGAGGACGTGGAAGCACTGCGGAACAGCATCCCCGGGTTGCAGAATATCAGCGGGAGCTACAGGGTGTGGCGGGGAACAGCCAGTTGCAATACGGCAACAACTTCGGCAGCTACAACATCAATGGTGTGGTGAGCGAACAGCAGCAACTGCAAAAGCAGGTCATTGAACGCGGGCGTTTCATCAACGAAGTGGACGAGGCGCAGGTGCGGAAGGTGATCACCATTGCCGAAGATGCGCGCAAGGAACTCTTCAAGGACGAAGATCCCATGGACAAGTGGGTCAACGTGAACGGCATCCCTTTCCAGGTGGTCGGGCTTTACCGGTTCGAGAACGAAGGCGAAGGGGGCATGATGCAACGCAGCCCGGTTTTCATCCCGCTCAGCGCGGCGCAGCGCGTCTTCAATGCGCAACGCGACGTGGACCAGATCATGTTCAGCTTTTCCGATGCCACATTGCCGGGATCGGAGATGGCCGAGCAACGCGCCCGGCATACGCTGGCGCGCTTGCACAATTTCGACCCGACGGACGAACGTGCGCTGTGGCTGGAGAACAACGTGGAGAACGTCTCCACCTTCAATGGAGTCTTCGGTGGGATCTCGGCCTTCATCTGGTTCATCGGCATCGGTAGTCTGGTGGCTGGCATCGTGGGCATCGGCAACATCATGCTCATCGTGGTGAAGGACCGCACGCGTGAGATCGGCATACGCAAAGCCTTGGGCGCCACACCGGCGAACGTGATCGGCCAGATCCTGTTGGAAGCTGTTTTCGTGACCGCCCTCTTCGGATACTTGGGTCTGGCTCTGGGCGTGTTCCTGCTGGAAGGTCTGGCGAGCGTGATCCCCGGCAGTGCCATGTTCCGGAACCCGACGATCGATCTTGGCGTGGCCTTGTGGGCACTCTTCGCCATGTTGGTTGCCGGAGCTTTGGCCGGTTATTTCCCTGCACGCAGGGCTGCCGCAATACGACCCATTGAAGCACTAAGGGACGAATAAGCCATGTTCGATCGCGACCGCTGGAACGAGGTATTGATGACGTTGCGCCGCAACAAGCTGCGCAGCTTCCTCACGATGCTCGGCGTGGCCTGGGGCATCTTCATGCTGGTGGTCATGCTCGGTATGGGCAATGGTTTGAAGAATGCCGTGCTCGGTGGTTTCGATGGCTTCGCCACGAACTGCGCGTTCATCTGGACCATGCCCACGACCAAGCCTTACCAAGGTTTCCAACGCGGGCGACGATTCCTGTTCGACAACGAGGACATCCAACTGATCCGGGACCGGGTGCCGGGCATCGAAGTGTGCTCGCCGCAATTGCAATTGGGTGGTTGGCAAGGCGGCAACAATGTGAACTACAAGAACAAGACAGCCGCGTTCTCCATCTACGGTGCTGAGCCAGAGGTGCTTCAGGTGGAAGCCGTCAGCATTGTGCAAGGCAGGTTCCTGAACCAGCAGGACCTGAACGACGAGCGCAAAGTGTGCGTGATCGGCAAGCAGGCGGTGGATCTACTGTTCGAGAAGGAAGAACCCATTGGCAAGTATATCCGCATCAACGGCGTGTACTTCATGGTGGTGGGCACTACCCAGAAGAAGAGCAGCGCGCAAATGGGCGACAACGCCGAGGCCAAGATCTACGTGCCGTTCACGACCTTCCAAAAAGCGTTCAACAGCCTCAACCAAGTGCATTGGTTCAGCATCATCGCCGAACCCGGCGTTGAAGTGTCGCGGGTGGAGAAGGACATAAAGGCGCTGATGGCGCGCAAACACAAAGTGGACCCCACGGACGAAAGTGCGTTCGGCAGTTTCAACCTGCAGGAGATCTACACCATGATGTCCATGTTGTTCATCGCGATCTCGGCCATCAGTTGGATCGTGGGGATCTTCTCGCTCATCGCCGGGGCCATCGGCATCGGCAACATCATGCTGGTGAGCATCAAGGAACGCACGAAAGAGATCGGCATCCGACGCAGCATCGGCGCCACACCGCGGAACATCACCGGGCAGATCGTGCACGAAGCCCTTACCCTCATCCTCATCGCGGGCTACTTCGGTCTGCTGGCCGGTGTGGGGGTTCTGGAGGCGGTTCGGGTAGCCATCGGCGAAGGCAGCGATTTCCTCAAGAACCCTGGCGTTGACATCAGCGTCGCCATCATCGCCTTCATCGTGCTCATCGTCAGCGGACTTGTCGCGGGCCTTTTACCTGCACGCCGCGCGCCTGGCCATAAAAGCGGTGGACGCATTAAGAGCAGAGTAAGGGCGCGAGATCTCGCGACCCAACGAAACCAAAAACGGAAAATGAAACGCATCCTCAAGTATCTCCTTCTCATCGGCCTCGGTGCACTCTTCATCTGGACCATGGTGTTCCTCTACCAGAAGAGCGCCAGCAAACCCGATGAATTCGCAACGGAGAAAGCGAAGAAGAACAACGTGGTCAAGAAGACCGTTGCCAACGGCAGCATCGTGCCGCGCAAGGAGATCCTGATCAAGCCGGTGGTGAGCGGCATCATCCGTGAACTGTACGTGGAGGCCGGCGATCAAGTGCAGAAGGGAGACCCCTTGGCGAAGATCCAGATCGTGCCCGACATGATGCAATTGAGCAGTGCGGAACAGCGCGTGAACGGGGCGGGCATCGGCGTGCAGAACGCGCAACTGAACTACGATCGCAATAAGCCGCTCGCCGACAAAGGCGTGATCAGCGCGGCCGAGATGCAGGGGTTCGACATGGCCCTGAAGAACGCCAAACAGGAACTGAGCGCCGCAGAAGAAGCGCTGAAAGTGGTGCGTGATGGCATCAGCAACAAAAGCGCCGGCAACACGGTGGTGCGATCCACCATTGATGGGATGATCCTGGACGTGCCAGTGAAAGAGGGCAACAGTGTGATCGAGCGCAACAACTTCAACGAGGGGACCACGATAGCTGCGATCGCCGACATGGGCGATCTGATCTTCCAAGGAAAAGTGGATGAGAGCGAAGTAGGAAAAGTTAAGCTGCTGATGCCTGTAGTGCTTACCATCGGAGCCATCGAGAACGCCAAATGGGATGCGGAATTGGAATACATCGCACCCAAGGGCGTGGAGGATAACGGCGCCATCCAGTTCGAGATCCGCGCTGCGGTGAAATTGAAGGAGGGCGAGACTCTGCGCAGCGGTTACAGCGCCAACGCCGATATCGTCCTCGACCGCAAGGACAGCGTGCTCACCGTACCCGAGAGCATCGTAACGTTCAACACCAAGGGCGACAGCGCTTTCGTGCACGTGAAGAACGCCGAGGGCAAAGGCGACGAAGCGTGGAAGAAGACCTACATCAAAACCGGCCTTAGCGACGGTATCAACCTAGAAGTGCTCAGCGGTATCGATGCTTCCACCGAACTGAAAGGCGCCAAGAAAGAGGAGGAGAAAGTGGAGGTGAGCATGGGTTCTGACTAGAACCCCTACTCCACCTGCGGCAGCGCCTTCACGTGCGCACGCACAGCAACGCCGTTCAGGTCCATCTCCTTGTCGTCGGCGCTGAATTTCACGCCTTTCACATCATAGAAAAGACCGTGCGGTGAAATGGCTTTCACGGCCATGAGGTCACCGTTCGCGCCGATCGCTTTGATGTTGTACACGTTGCCGCTGCGGCTCACGCCCTTCACATCCAGCTTGCTCCCATCCGCAGCGATCGCCTTGATGTCGTATATGGTGCCATCCGCACCAATGGCTTTCACAGGTGCGTTCTTGTCGGCACTCACCAGCACCTTAACGGAAACCTTGTCGTCGCCGATGAGCGCCTTGATGTCGAGCACCGTTGTGTTGCCGTTCGTTAGGAAAGCCTTCACATCGTATAGATTCCCCGCCTTGTCCACAGCCTTGATGCCGAGCACATGGCCATCCGGCTGCACACATTTCACATTCCAGATCGGGTCGCTATCACCATCCGTCGCATGCGGCAATGCCTTTACGTGGGCCAACACCTTCACACCGTTCACCTCGGCTTCAACCTCATCGGCATTCGCTTTCACGCCCTTGATGTCGCGCATCTGGCCCGTGGTGCTGATCGCCTTCACGCCGTATAGCGCGCGATCAGGTCCCAGGGCTTTGATGTGGAACAGGCTTCCGGCTTGTGCCACACCCTTTAGATCCAAGCGGTTGCCATCCATATCAAGTGCCTTCACATCCAACAAGGTGCCGTCGGCCGCGATCGCCTTCACCGGCATGAATGCATCGTCGCCGACGATGACCTTGATCGGTAACTGTATCGTCCCATTGATGGCCTTCACATCCATCACATGCGTGTCTCCATTCTCCAACGCCTTCACGTCGTACTGTTTTCCGGCCTTGTCAAAGGCTTTCACATCGAGCGTGATACCCGTTGGCATCACCGCCTTGATGTTCCAGACGCGCAGGACTTCCGTGGATGCCATTTGAGCGAACGCCGTGGCGGCACCGATGAAGAGCGAGAGGAGTACGGATGCGGAGCGAGGCTTCATGATCGTGGGGTTTGCGCCGAAAGTAGCGGCCACAACGGTTCGGCCCTGAAAGTGGCGCATGATGAACAGAGCATTTGGCACCACGTGAACGGCTTTCTGCACACCTTCGCCGACCTTCACAACTTCAGGATAACACACAGGATCGTTCGCCCTCCCTTCTGCTGACCGCCGGTTCGCTGCTTGCGACGGCTGCCGTTGCCCAACCGAACCTCGACTCGCTGGACGCCTATGTGGCGCGTGCCGTGAAGGCCTTCGACCAGCCGGGGCTTGCGGTGGGCATCGTGCAGAAAGGCGAGTTGGTGTGGAGCAAGGGCTATGGCAAGCTCAACTTGGCAAACCCGGAACCGGTAACACCGAACTCGGTGTTCTACTGCGCAAGCATCAGCAAAGCGTTCACGGCTTGTGCCATCGGGTTGCTGGTGGATGAGGGCAAACTCAGTTTCGATGACCCGGTGCGGAAGCACTTGCCGTGGTTCAACACGCCAAATACTTTCGTGAGCGAGCATATGATGGTGCGCGACCTGCTATGTCACCGCAGTGGCTGGATCACCTTCGATGGCGACCTGCTGTGGTACGGCACCGACTTCACGCAACGCGAGATCCTGGAACGCCACGCCAAGGAGCCTTTCACGCACGAGTTCCGCAACGAATTCGGTTACAGCAACCTCATGTTCATCGCTGCTGCGCAGGTGGTGGAAGCTGTGAGCGGCATGACATGGGACCAGTTCGTTACCACACGCATCTTCCAACCATTGGGCATGGACCGTAGCCGCGTGGAAACGGCCGATCTAGCGGCGATGAAGGATGTGGCGCTGCCGCATGTGCGGAAAGGCCAGGACCCTGCGGCGCCGCAAAAGAGCATGCCGTATCAAGCATTGAAGGGCGCCGATG
Organism: Flavobacteriales bacterium; assembly: GCA_016703005.1. Taxonomy (GTDB): domain Bacteria; phylum Bacteroidota; class Bacteroidia; order Flavobacteriales_F; family PHOS-HE28; genus PHOS-HE28. Next base: position 263,069 of record JADJCX010000033.1, on the reverse strand, counting down.
GCGCTTGTGGCGTGATGAGCACGGTGACCGATCTCGCCAAGTGGGACGCCATGTGGATGAATGAAGGGAAAGTCGTCGACAAGGAATTCCTGAAACCCGGCACCTGGTCCACTCTTACCGCCATTCATTTGGCCATGGGCGGCCGCCGCGATGGCGCAGCACTCGGCTGGTTCGTTGAAGAAAACAACGGCGAAACAGTGATCACCCACAGCGGCGGCATGCCGGGCTTCATCCTCAATCACGCTGTTGTACCGGACAAAGACCTCGCGGTGATCTGCTTAGGCAACGGCGAGAGCTACAGCGTCTTTGCGGTAACCAATGAGATCCTCGACCTCTACCTCGGCGATGGAAGCGCAGACCCGGTGGCCGACATGCTGCCGCGACTTGTGAAGCGCGCAGAGCGTGAAGCAGCCCGACGCGCCGAGCGCGAAACAGCGCAGGTGAAAGGAACAAAGCCGACCGTGCAAGCCAGCGCCTTGGTCGGCACGTACACGGACAAGGTGTATGGCGACGTGAGCATCCAAGAGGTCGGTGGGAAACCGGTGCTCGTGTTCCCGCACGCCAAGGAACTTTTCACTGGCAACTTGGAACACTGGCACTACGACACGTGGAAATGGGAACACGCCGATCCCTTCCTGGAACCCGGCTACATCACCTTCCAATTCGATGCTGACCACAAAGTGACCGGCTTCAAGATCGACCTGCATAGCCCGGATTTCCACTTCTATAAGCTGGACTTCCGCAAGGGCAAGTAGGCAAGGGTGGTTGGCAGTAACCAGCGAAAGCGAATGGAACTGGCGACTGCCAAGGCAAAGTCCGGTGTCCGTCGTGAAGTCTCACGTCGGCACACGGCGCTCTTCTTCCTCGTCAACCTGTTCCTCTGCAGTTGGCACCTGTACGAGGGGATGAACGACAACATCGTTAGTCGCGCGGCGATGGTAGCGGCGATCACCGAGGATGGCACCCTGCGCATCGATGAATTCCACGAGATCACTGGCGACAAGTCGTTGATCAATGGCCACTACTACTCCGACAAAGCACCATTGCCTGCGTTCATCGTACTCCCGTTCTGGTGGGCCGCTGATCGGCTCGGTTGGGTGGACCGCGTTGCGGAGGGAACGTTGAACGTGCGCCTACTGCGGCTCGGTGGTTTCCTCTGCGGAAGTCTGCCGTTCGCGATCATTGCCACGCTGCTTTGGAGGAGGTTGCATCGCACTGTGTTCAGCCGATGGCTGACACCTTCGCTCTTGGCAGTGCTTTCTCTTTTCGGTTCGTTCCTCTTCGTCTTCAGTGGCAGTTGGTTCGGGCACTTGATCGGGACCGCATTTCTTCTGGGTGCGTTCATCGCGTTCGAGGGGAAGCACTTTCTCACAACCGGAGTACTCGCTGCCTCTGCTGTTTTGTGCGAATACACCTTGGTCATCTTCCCGCTGTGTTGGATGATGCTTGTCGCGGTGCGTGCACAATGGCGGGATGTCATGCGTATAGGGATGGGCGCGTTGCCATTGGTAGTGTTGTTGCTCGCGTACAACGGCGCGATCACCGGCAGCGCCTTCTCCATCGGCTATGATCATTTGGCGGGCTTCGGTTATCGCAAGGACACATACGGCTTCGGCCTGATCGACCCGGCAGCGGTGTTCGGCCTCACGCTAAGTGACTACCGGGGGTTGTTCTGCTATATGCCGGTGTTGTTGCCTGCATTGATCGCACTCTTCATGCTGCCCGGTCGGCAGCAGCTTTGGAAAGACCCATTACTCGTTCCGGCGTTGATCCTGTTCCTGCTCGTCTGCGCGCATGGCATGTGGTGGGGCGGTTGGACGTATGGCCCACGGCATCTCACCGCGGTGGGCGTATTGCTGGCCTTCCGTTCGTTCCCTGCATTGCAGGAAGTGCGTTGGGGGCCTTGGGTCTTTTGGCCCACGGCCCTGTTCGGTATCATTTGCGCCTTCGCCGCGAAAAGCACCATCTGGTTCTCCTGCCCCGATACACAGCGCCATCCGCTCACCGAACTCGTCTTCCGCATCGCCGGAACGTTCCACTCGTGGATGCAATGGCCGCACTACCTGTGGCATGCCGATCCCGCGCTTTGCACCAGGACCTTTCTCGTGCTCTTCGTTATCGTAACGGCCGTTCTTTGGCACCACGAACGTCGCACCTTCGCCAACTGATGCACATCTTCTACCTACCCGACTTGTCCGCCGCAGTGGTGGGGCTTTCCGAAGAGGAAGCGGGTCACGCGTTGCGTGTGCTGCGCTTGGCTGAAGGAGAGCAGGTGGCCCTGGTGGATGGCAAAGGCACCACGGCCATCGGCCACTTGCGGATCCTAGGAAAGTCGGATGCGAACGTGCAGATCACGGAGCGGAAGATCCATGCGCCCGAGCGCGCAGCTCGCATCCACATGGCCTGTGCACCCACCAAGCAGATCGATCGATTCGAGTGGATGCTGGAGAAATGCACGGAGATCGGCGTGGACCGGATAACACCCTTGCTGACCTTGCGCACCGAACGTGCGCACCTACGCATGGACCGTTTGCAGAAGGTTCTCGTGAGTGCGATGAAGCAAAGCCAACGTGTTTGGCTGCCCACACTGGACGAGCCGATGACCATTCAGCGGTTGATCTCCGGACCCTTGCCGGAACAGCGCCTGTTCGGCTGGTGCTTGGGCGAGCACGAACCGATCAAACGCCTCTACAACAAAGAGCAGGACGTTGTGATGCTCATTGGGCCTGAAGGAGACTTCACCGAGGACGAAGCGACCCTGCTGCGGGAATGTGCTTTCCTAGCGACGAGTCTCGGCCATGCCCGCCTGCGCGCTGAGACGGCTGCTGTAGCCGCATGCACGTGGATGAACTTCGCGCAGGGAACGTGAAGAATTGCGAACGCTTCAAGCCCGTTACAACCACCGGTACAACTTCGTTCCAGCTGATCACCTTTGAGCCGACGAATATCAGATGCTCCGCACCCTCTTCCTTCTTGCACTGTCCCCGCTGCTCCTCGGTGCTTCGGAACAATCAACCTACCAACTGGCCGTGCTGAAGTACAACGGCGGTGGTGATTGGTACAGCAACCCGACCGCGGTGCCCAACTTGGTGAAGTTCTGCAATGCGCAGGCCGGCATGGCTATCAATACCGAGGTTGCAACGGTGGAAGTCGGAAGCCCCGATCTGTTCACGTACCCTTTTGTTCACATGACCGGTCACGGCAACGTGGTCTTCAGCCAGCAGGAGGCCGACAACCTCCGCAACTACATGATCGGTGGCGGGTTCGTCCATATCAGCGATAACTACGGCATGGATAAATTCATCCGCCCTATGTTGAAGAAGGTGTTCCCGGAACTCGAGTTGATGGAACTGCCGTTCGGGCATCCGGTCTATCACCAACGGTTCAACTTCGATCGTGGCTTGCCCAAGGTGCACGAACATGATGGTGCGCCACCACGTGGCTACGGCCTGCTCTGGGAAGGTCGCCTCGTGTGTTTCTATGATTTCGAATGCGATCTGGGCGATGGCTGGGAAGACCCGGACGTGCATGGCGACAGCGAGGCCAGTCGCACGAAAGCCCTGCAGATGGGCTGCAACTTGGTGCAGTTCGCGTTCAGCGGAGGTGAGTAGCGAGACAAGAGACTCACTACTCAAGCCTCATTTGTTCAGCTTCACCACGTGCTTCCGGGCCCGCATGTTCAGCAGTTCCACGCCGAAGCTGAAGGCCATGGCCACATAGGCGTAGCCCTTCGGGATCTCGCTGTGGTGGATGGGTTCGAGGCCTTCAAAGAAGAGCATGAAGCCCACCATAACCAGGAATGATAGTGCCAACATTTTCAACGCGGGGTGTTTCTCGATGAACCCGCTGATCGCGTTGGCGAAGAAGAACATCACGATCATGGCGATGACCACCGCTATGATCATCACTTCAACATGATCCGCCAAGCCGATGGCCGTTACAATGCTGTCGAAGGAGAATACTGCGTCCACGAGCAGGATCTGCACGATCAGTGCTGTAAAGGCTTTCTTGGCATCGGCTGGCTTGACGTGCTGTTCTCCACCCTCCAGCTTTTCGTGGATTTCCTTCACGGCCTTGTACAGCAGGAATAAACCGCCGAAGAACATGATGAGGTTGCGGATGTTGAACGGGTAATTCATGATCCTGAACAACTCGTTATCGCCGTTCTTCACCAGCCATCCGAGCCCAAGCAACAGGCCTGATCGCAGCAGGATACCGCCGACCATCCAGATGCGGCGCGCACGCAAGCGCTTCTCCGCTGGAATGCGCCCCAGAATGATGGAAACGAAAATGACGTTGTCGATGCCAAGCACGATCTCCAACGTGGTGAGCGTGAGCAAACTGATGAGCGCGTCGAGGGTGAGCAGGTGGTCCATGGTAGCGACGGCGAAGATGCTCATTGGCAACCGTTCGGTCGCACGCGCGCATTGAATGTAGACAGGGCCCAGACCACCACAAAGAAGCGCTCCGTTGGAACCGGATGTGAGCAGCGTTCGCAGCGACCCCCACGTCTTGCGGATGATCACGGTCCCGATGTTCAGGGGTTGTGGTTCATGAAGACATGAGAACACTCAACTCATTGGTATTCGCAGTGGTTGCCATGCAGGCCACCGCGCAACTCACGAACGGAAGTTTCGAGGACTCGAACGGGTACACGTTCGCCGGGTGGGAATGGACCTGTGCACCGCCACAAGCATTAGCGGATGCGCCTATCAATGGTGGCGACTGGTGCGCGGCCAAGGAACCCGGCCAGACCCAAGGCTGCTTTCCGAGTTTCCTGTTCCAGCGCATTCAAGGCGCACAAGCAGGTGACCTGCGCACACTTTCGGGTTGGGTCCGTTGCGTAGACGACGGCAACAACCTCTGTCTGGGAGCTTACGTGGGTTTCGGGACATTGAACAATGGCACCTTCACCTTGGAGGAGCAAGTAGGCGGGGTGGATTCCATTTGGACGTTCGTTACGATCACCGATACACTGGAACTGGGACCCGGCGATACAGCGGTCGTTGTGCTCTCATCGGGTAACATCGGCGGTCCGATCAGTCCCAGCAGTGGCCGCTTCGATGATCTGGATCTATCCCTGGCACAAGGCATGGCTGAAGGGCAGGAAGATCGCTTCCAGTGGACGGTGGACAATGCGGGTGGGGTGTTGCAAGTACGTGGCGATGGCACTATCCGATCGCTGCTGCTCTATGACGTCACCGGTAGAGCGATACCCGCAATTGCAAAGCATGCACAGGGTAGCGATGTACGCATCGATCTGCACCAATTCCCGAGCGGCCTGTACTTGGCAAACGTGTCGACATCGACCGGCCAACATGCATTCCGGTTCGTTGTGCGGTAGCGCTGCTCGTAGGGCTCCACGGTGGAATTCGACCGCAACACGCAACCCTTTTCCAAGGGCGCCGTCTTGGGTGCAGACCTTCAGATCTGGACATGCGCTCACCAGCTTCTACGCTCGACAATACCGGCCGCAACCGCCTTATCAGCTTGGCTCTGCGGCTCTCCCTCCTCCTCGGCGTCGCGCTTCTTTCGCTGGGGCTGACGCTCTGACACCCCCGGCACCGCACCTACCGGTGCTTCGGCCTTTGTAACCGTTCCTGTTTCCCGGCGCTCGCCACATGCTATTGGCGCAATTCGTGGCGTTCCATGGTACAAATACCAACGCCATGACAACTGCGCTGATCCTCCTCCTGGTCGTAGTGCTTTTCTCTTTGCTCCTTTCCGATCTCGGCTGGAGCAATGTGCTCAGTTCAAGCCGCAACGATGTCGTCTTCGCCGATCGCAACCGCCGTTACGGGGCGTACCGGATCCGACAAGAGCATCATCGGGTGATGATCGTATCGTTCCTATCGGCTTCAGGGATAGTGGCTGCCGGGTTCGCAATACCTATGCTGCTTTCCGCAGGGAATTTCGTCGCTCCGCCCACTATCATCCCTCCGCATATTCCCGATGGAGTGATCATCGATATCGGTAAGGTGTACCCACCGCAGCCCCCGACACCGATCAAAACAGAAGTGATCCCGCCCGTGAAGGACCCCGCCAAAGAGCCGGAGATCGTTGTAGCCATCGACAGCCTGCCGGCCCAACCCGAGTTGAAAGTGGACAGTTCCCTCACTGTAAGTGGGCCTGCGCCGGACAAAGGGGGCATATCAAGTGGGCCTGGTGGAGTACCGCCGACGACTGGTGGCGGTGGCGGACAGGTGAACAGCGGTAGCGGCGGAAGCGATACCCACCTCAAACACATCTGGCAATTGGACGTGCATCCTGAATTCCCCGGCGGGCAGAAGGGCTTGACGAAATTCTTCGAGCGCGAAGTACACTATCCGGGGGTGAGCGAAGAACTCGGACACGAAGGCACCGTGTGGGTGGAGTTCGTCGTGGATGTTGACGGGAGCGTGACGCGTGTGCGGTTGGCGAAGGGTGTAAAGAAGGAACTGGATGCGGAAGCCTTACGAGTTGTACGGAGCATGCCGCGCTGGAAGCCGGGTATGATCGATGATCAACCGGTACCCGTGCTACATCAGCAGAAGATCGTTTTCGAGATCGGCAAGTAGTTGGTGGTGCGGGTGGTCAGGTGGTGAGCGCGGTCCGTAGGGCCGCGCTTACTGCTTGTGCCTGGCCCCACACCATGGTGTGCGTGCCATCGGCGATCACGTGATCGGCAGTGAGGTTGCCGATGGGCATCAAGGCGTCGTGGCCACCGTGTATGCGCACGGTGGGGCCGGTCCATGAAGAACCCTTCCAATGCAACACGGCATCGGCACCGCGCCTGATCTGCTCAGGCCCCTCTTTCCAAGCCATGTCCATCAGGAAACGGTCCGTTGCTGCGTCCCGACTACCAAGCACACGTTTCACTGGCCAGCTGAGGCGCATGGTGGTTCCATTGATGAGCGCAGCAGCACCTGTGCGCGCGCCCAGTCGCACGAACCACGGCCACTCGCGTGGATGGGTCCATGTGCTGATGAGGACCACCTTCAACGGGTTCGTGCGCACGGCCAACTCCTGCGCCACCATGCCGCCCATGCTCACGCCCGCCAGCACATGCGGCTGTGTGATATCCACCATCGGAAGAAGATCCTTCGCGATATCGGCCAGTGAGCAACCCTTCTTGAACCGGGGCCAATCCAGTTTCACGACATCAAATCCATCGAGGTCGACCCGGTCGAACAGGTGATGATCGCATGCGATGCCGGGCAAGAGGTAGGTACGCATGGTCCGATCACGCCGACCGCACGAAAGCAGTCGCGTTCTCCATCAGGTCGAACATCACCACATCGTCCTCGACGAAGGCCACCTGCTTGCGGAAGCGCGCGTGCAGGTCCTCCAGCTCGGGCGAGCTGCGCAGCGGGCGACGGAAGTCGAGTGCTTGTGCGGCGTTCAACAGTTCGATGGCCAGGATGCGTTCCACGTCGTGCAGCACATCCCAACACTTGATCGCACCGGCCGCGCCCATGCTCACATGGTCCTCTTGGCCGTTGCTGCTATCGATGGTGTCCACGCTGTTCGGCATGCAGCGCATTTTGTTCGCGCTCACCAACGAGGCCGCTGTGTACTGCGGGATCATGAAGCCGCTGTTGAGACCGGGCTTCGCCACGAGGAAGGCCGGCAGCCCGCGCTGGCCGCTGATCAGTTTGTACGTGCGCCGCTCGCTGATGCTGCCGAGTTCGGCGAGGGCAATCGCCAAGAAGTCCAGCACCAACGCTAACGGTTGGCCGTGGAAGTTGCCTGCGCTCACGATCATGTTCTCCTCCGGGAATACCGTCGGATTGTCCGTCACAGCGGCCAGTTCACGCTCCGCAACTTGCACGGCATAGTCGATCGCGTCGCGGCTGGCACCGTGCACCTGCGGGATGCATCGGAAGCTGTACGGATCCTGCACATGTGCCTTTGGTCGCGTTGCGAGCGCGCTGCCCGCCAACAACGAGCGCATGTGGGCAGCTACCGCGATCTGGCCGGGATGATGCCGCACTTCATGCACGGCGCTGTGGAAAGGTTCCATGCGGCCGTCGAACGCATCTAGCGAAAGAGCTGCGATGGCATCCGCGCGTTCGGCCAAACGTTGTGCTATCGCCAGGATCAGCGCCAAGTGCGCGCTCATGAATTGCGTACCGTTCAACAACGCCAGTCCTTCCTTGGGGCCGAGCACCAATGGCTCCCAACCCATGATGCCGATGGCTGTGGCAGCGGCCATGCGCTTGCCACCACTGACCACTTCGCCCAAGCCGAGCAAGGGCAACGCCAAGTGCGCCAACGGCGCGAGATCACCTGAAGCGCCGAGCGAACCGCGCTCGTAAACCACGGGCAACACGTCCATGTTGTGCATGTCGATATAGCGCTGCACGGTTGCAGGCGCAACACCGCTATGACCTATGGCCATGTTCTGCACTTTCAACACAAGCATGGCGCGCACACGGTCGGCGCAGATGGGTGCACCACTGCCGCAGGCATGGCTCATCACCAAGTTGCGTTGAAGCGTAGCAAGATCCTTCTTGTCGATGCGGGTATCCGCCAGCGCACCGAAGCCGGTGTTCACACCATAGATCGCTTCATCGCTGCTGGCGATCTTCTCCCGCAACCAACGGTGGCTCTTCTCAACTGCTGCCTTCGCGTCGGGTGCCAAGGCGATATGCTTGCGCTCGCGTACGACGGCATCCAGCTCAGCGATTGTGATGCCTTTGGTGGTGATGTGGTGGACGCTTGCCATCAATGCTGGTGATAGTGTCGACCCGGTGGGTCGACGGTACAGATACGCGAATGGGTCATTGGAGCAAGGCCACAAGATCCTCCGGTTTCACGGCCTTCTGCTCGCCGGTCTTCATGTCCTTCACCGTGATGATGCCCTGCTTCATCTCGTTGTCGCCGATGATGGCGACGTAGGCGATGCCCTTGTCGTCGGCGTACTTGAACTGCTTGGCCATCTTCACTTGATCGGGGTAGAGCTCGGCGCTGATGCCCGCCTCCCTGACCTGTCGCAGCAACTTCAGGCAATGCACCGCTTCCGCCTCACCGAAGTTGGCGAAGAGCACGCGCGTGCTGGCGCCGAGTTCCGCCGGGAATTTGTTCGTCTCCAACAACACATCGTAGATCCTGTCCGCGCCGAAGCTGATGCCCACGCCGCTCATGCCTTTCAAGCCGAAGACGCCGGTGAGGTCATCGTAACGACCACCGCCGCAGATGCTGCCGGGCATGGTGCCTTCGGAGGATTTCACTTCGAAGATGGCACCGGTGTAGTAGTCGAGGCCGCGCGCGAGTGTCGGGTCGAATTCAAGGCGGGCGGACTTCATGTTGGCCACGGCATCGAAGGTGAACGCGAGATCTTTCAGTCCTTGCTGGGCCACTGCGGAAGGTGCCAACCACTGCTCCAACTGCGGACGTTGTTCCTTCCACGAACCGCTCAACGAGAACAACGGTGCGATGCGCGCGATGGCGTCGTCGGTGATCCCTTTGTTGCGCATCTCCTCCTCAACTTTCTCCCGGCCGATCTTGTCGAGTTTGTCGATGGCCGTGACCATGTCAACGACTTTCTCCGGCTGACCGCTGATCTCGGCAATGCCGCTGAGCACCTTGCGATCGTTGATCTTGATGACGACGGCCAAACCGAGATCGGTGAACACGTCATCGAACAACTGCACCAACTCCACCTCGTTCAGCAAACTCTTGCTGCCGATCATATCGGCGTCGCACTGATAGAACTCGCGGTACCTCCCTTTCTGCGGACGATCGGCCCGCCACACCGGTTGGATCTGGTAACGTTTAAAAGGGAACGCTATCTCGTTCTGGTGTTGCACCACGTAACGCGCGAAGGGTACGGTGAGGTCGTAGCGTAGCGCCTTCTCGCTGAGTTGCGTCGCCAACTTCCCGGGATGCACTTCCTCACCTGCTTTCAGCTTCGCCTTCACATCCTCGCTCACTTCCTTCCACGCATCCCCGCTGTTGAGGATCTTGAAGATCAACCGATCCCCTTCCTCACCATACTTCCCCGTAAGCGTCTCCAAGTTCTCCATGGCCGGGGTTTCCAGCGGCAGGAAGCCATACTTCTGGAAAACCTTCTCGATGGTGCCGAAGATGTACTTGCGCCGCAGCATCTCCTGCGGACTGAAATCACGGGTGCCTTTCGGCGTACTGGGTTTCTGTGCCATGCGAACAGCGGCGAAAGTACCCGGAGGCCCTTAACGAAAGGGGCTTCCCATCCGGAGATGAGAAGCCCCTTGCACGAAGCGTCCGGTTCAGCCCTTCACGAAGCGCGCGACGCCTTGTACATCGCCGGTGAGGATGCGCACGGCATATGCGCCTTGCGGCAACGAACCGATGTCGATGGTGCTGCGCTCGCCCGTCAGCACATCCGTATGCACAATGCGGCCTGCCGCGTCGAGCACTTCCAATTGCGAATTGACTGAGGCGCCGGGTGCAACCAGTTCCAACGAAGCGCCATTGACGACAACGCGGAAGGGCCATGCGTCTGCTTCTCCGATGGCGGTGGTGAACATGGGGCTGCGGAAGCTGAAGGCTTCCAGGAACACACCACTATCGAACACCATGTCGCCCACATCGGTCACCACCACTTTGAAATGGTACTGTTGGCCGGGTTGCACCACGGCGAAGGCCGTGAGGTTCGTGGTGAAGCCGTCGTAGCTCACATACTGGCCAGCGGGGTTCTCGTTGTCGTAGTAGTATGTCGGGTTCAGGGTGGTGTTCACGTTGTTGATGGACACCAGCGTTCCGCCAGGAATGGCGGCCACGTTGGTTGGGTTCGGGAAGCCCGGACCGGAGAGATAGATGGCGAAGGCATCGTTGAAGGCTGATCCAACGTACTCTTGGTATTCCTCGCTACCGAAAGAGAAATTGAACAGTAGCGTGTCGCCCATGGGCAGACAATCGAATTCGAGAACACAGGCATCGTACGTCACCGTACCGAACCCGAGGGCGGCATCGATATCCGCATCACCCGGGGTATTATTCCCGATGGAGGCAAAGTCCAAGCTGGCACCAGCCACCTGATCGGCGCCACCACTGGTGATCAGTAGACCTTCGGTGATCGATAGCTCACTGGAGCCGATGAAGTGGCCCATGGCGTTGCCGGCACAATTCACCGTTACGTTGCTTACCGTTACGCCGATGCCTTCCAACAGGGTTGCGATGGAACCGGTGGTGAGGCTGTCGGTGACCGTGAGTTGTGCACTTGCACCGATCGACGACAGTGCGAGCACAGAAAGGGTAATGAGCTTCTTCATGCGTGTGGGTTTCTGATGACGAATGTAGTAGCCTGCTGTGGGCAACGTTCAACCGATCGTGCGTACAGGTATTCCTGTTGTTCGCGGCCGCAACGCAACGGGCCGCCCTCTCGTGGAGTGGGCGGCCCGCCGACCAGAACGGTCCCGACACGTCAAGTCGGAACTGCTTCACCTTACGAGGCCTCCTGTCCCTAAGAGCCTCGCATCAATACTACGCGGGTGGTAGGGCGCATGGTGTATAAGGCCCGTTCAATGTGTAGTGCGGATCTACACGTCAAACACGTTGATCACATCTTCACCGTGCTCTTCGGCGAGTAGTCGCTATCGCGTCCGTTGGCGGTGACCACTTGAATGAAGTATGTGCATTCCTTGCCCGGTGATACCAGCCGGTCCTTGTAGGTGCGCACCGCGTTCGGAAGCAGCTTCACCTGTTGCCACTTGCCACCGGCCACGCTTTTGTACAGCACGAACTCAACGCCATCACGCGGTGCGTAGTCCCATGTGAGTTCGACCCATTTCTTGTCCGCGTTGTACGCTGCATCCAGCATTTCCACCTTCGGAAGTTTCTCCTTGCTGTTCATGCGCAACTTCAAGTTCGTCTGTCCGAACGTGCTCCAGCCCGCATCGTCGAATGCGACGACCGCGTACTCGTAGAAGGCCGGCTTGCCTTTGTCAGGATCGTTGAACTCGAAGGTCTTATTCGCCATCGGTATGCTCGCCACCGTATCCCACTTGGCCTCACCAACAGTGCGGCGCAACACCACATGGCGCAAGACATCCTTGCTGCTGCTCGGTGCCCACTTCATCCAGATGCCATCATCGTTCACGCGGTAGTCCTTGAAGACCGGTTCGGTCGGCGGGCGCAGGTCGGGACGTTGCAACTCGACCAGTGCGGTGTGCTTGCTGCCGTTACGGTTCAGGTCCACGGCCATGATCTTGTAGAACACCTTCTCGGTAAGTGTGCGCATGCTGATGGTGTCCACGAACACGGTATCGCGCACAGCAGTTCCGGTGAGGCGGCTCTCCACGTGATCACGCTGGTTCTGCCAGAAGACATGGTAGCCGTAGAGGTCCGGTTCCTTACCGAGCCGCCACGTCAAGGTCACCACGCCGTTGGTATCCACTTTTCCTTCAAGACCCGTCGGCATCGCTGGGGGAAGGGTATCCACCACGCTGCCCATGGCGCTCATGCTGAGCCCCGGGTTGTTGGCGGTGTCCACGGCGATCACCAAGTAGTAGTTGTGTTTGTGTTGCTCCGGGTTCTTGTCCGTGAAGCTGCGCGCGCCCGGCGGTAACAGTTCGGTGTTGAGGGCGCGCTCGTCACTTTCAACGGAGGTGCCGCGTGTAACATGGAAGCCTTTCAGATCGGGCACGTTGGCCGGGTACTCCCACGTGATAGTGATCTCGCCTTTCTTCTTCTCCTCCGCGCGCACGGTGGTGGGCGCCGGCGGTGGCTGGCGATCGCGCCATTGCGCAACAACGGCCGCGCTCGGTGCGCTGCGCATCCCGAAGGCCGTGAGGCCGATGATGCGATAGGCGTACTGCTTCTTGGTGGCTTGCACCGTGTCGGTGTAGACGATCACGTCCTCGGTGCTAGGCAATTCCGGGTTGGTGAAGCTGACGAAGGGGTGACCGTTGATCTTCCTCCAACTGTTGCCACCGTCCTCGCTGCGCTCCACATCGTAGGCCGTGAAGACTTCCTCGTGCGGGGCACGCGGCCAAGTGATCAGTATGAGGCTGTCCTGCTCGTTGATGCGCGTGATCACGGGCCGCTTGATCACCTCGGCCTTGTCGGTGCGTGCGAGCGCAACGCCGCTCTCGATGGGATACGCTGTGCTCGCAGCTGCCACGCTCACCCGGTACATGTACTGATGGCCCGGCACCACGGTCTTGTCCACGTAGCCCAATGCACTGCCTTCCGCAGCAGGCCAGGACAAGTCAGCGGACAACAGGGCGAAACCGAAGCGTTCCTTCAACACATTGCTCGCGGCTTGGATGTCGGCACTGAAGCCCATGTTCTTCGGTAGCAGCGCGGTGTGGATCATCTCGCCCGCCACCATGATGTAGATGTCATCGGGTTGCTGCGTGTGCAGGTCCTTCCATCCCTGATGGCCCAACGGTATGAGCTTCTGCGTGGTGAGCGCGGAGAACGCCGCCGACTCGTGCACCGTGGTGTCGCCGATCGCACCCAAGTCGAGCCGCTCCAGTGTATAGCCGAGCTGGTTGGTATTGAGCCAACCGCCGGGCGCATCGGGTGCCCAACGCAGGCGCATCACCTTGCCATCGTAGTGGCTTTTCACGAGGATGTGCGCGTAGTACTTGCCGCGCTCCGCGCGGTACAGCGAATCCTCGCGCAGCAGCGCAACCGTGTCCAGCAGGGCCACTTGGGCCACCAGGCTAGTACAGAACAGTACCGTCGTTGTAGCTAGGAGGTGCCTCATAGTTCAGGGTGAAGGGTTTGGTGGAGATGGTGTTGCGCGAGCCGATGATGGGCGAGCGGTAGTACATCTTCACATCGTAGTTGGCGTTATAGAAGATCGGGAACTCGTCGCTCGGGGATACCGTCGGCAGGTTACCGGTGTGGCGCAAGGCGGCAGCATCGTAGCCCGCGTGCACACCGTAGCGCATGTTGCCGAGGGTCAACGCTGGTCCGTAGGTCTGTAGCAACACGGCGAGGTTGGAGCCGTTGTTACCCGCTTTATTGAGAGCGCTGAACGCCGCCATCCGGATGACGCCTTGATCGGCCGTCGCCAGTTTGCCAGCACGATAGAGGAACCCGAATCCCGGCCACGAACTCATGCTGCCCGCCAGCGCGCCACCAATACCGCCGCCGAGCAGGTTCAAACCGCTGAAGCCACCGGCACCACCCAGCATGCCCGCACCGGGCGCAAGGTTGCCGATGCCCGATGTGGCGCCAGTGCCCAGATTCAGCATCGGCACACTACCGGCACCCGCTGGTGGCGGCGCAGCGGCATCCTCCGATTCATCGTCGCTGATGGGACCATCGGTCCAACCGTTGAAGCTCACTACCGGTTCAGCAGGATTCTGGCCACCCCACAGGATGTAGTGCTTTGTGGGGAACAGCGGCAGGTCCACGCTGTTGCCATTGGCGAAGTCGTATCGCCTGCGACCCTTGTACTGGTTGTAGATGGAGTACATCGTGTTGGTGATGTACGCGTAGTAAGAGTCCGTCCAGTCCGGCCCGAACGTGACGAGCGGACCCAGCTTCCGCACACCATCTTTCCAGTAGCCGTTGATGTCGAACTCATCGAATCCTTCCGACACGTTGCCGCGCACATCAGCGTTCTGGTAGTGGTCATACCGCGCGGGCGTGGTGCCCTCCAAGGTCAATGCCGCGAACTTCTCCTGCAGCGTATTGAACTTGCCCGTGCGGAAGCGGAAGGTGTACAACAGGTGGTCGTTCGCCGCTAATGAAACCGCGCGTGCCACATTGCCGCCCGTGAGGTTCAGTTGTGTGGTGATGCCCGCTCCAATGATCGTTTGGGTGAGCGGTGCGCTGATGTTCGCGGCGTATGCGGAGGCTGACGAACCACCGAAGTCCACGTTCAGCAAGGGTGTGCCGCTACCGCTGTTGGTGGCGCGTCGCAGCAGTTGCACGATGTAGATCTTCTCCGTGCTGAGCCCCGGTATGGTGAGCGGGATGTCCACACCGCCACTGTAGATGAGCGGTGCTTCCAGTGGCGCACCACCACCCAGTGGGATGTACTTCGCCACATAGGTGTAGGAGCGTCCTTCCACCGTTGGCGCAAAGAGGTAGGGCATGCCCAAGGCCAAGCGCACACGGCCCTTGTTGAACGACTCACCCTGCATGAAATATCGCTGCCTGTTCACCGGATAGGTGTAGTCCACATTGCTCTCAGGGATGTGGTCCGGCGCGGCGCCCGTGGTGAAGTTCTGTGCGCGGTCCTCGCTCCATATGGTATGCGTTTCGGGATTCACGAACTCCACCAGCACATACGGTGATGTCTCCTCGCGCACCCTGACTTCCACACGCGCAGTGTACGTGGTGTGTGCCTTCAGCACATCCACGCGGCTCAGGTAGCTGCTGGTGCCGCGCTCATCGGCGAAACGGTTGTGGCCCAGCACATCAGCGTTGGTCGGTTGCTCCTTCAGCGTGAACGAACTCACGTATGGATGGAAGCGCCACATGGTGACCGCACCCGTGTTCGGGTCGATCAACTTCGGTACTTCCAGTACCTCCTGCACGGGCAGGTTGTAACTGGCGGTGGGCAGGTCGAAGATGCTCACATTGTTCCCCTTCGGCCCCAGATCCTGGATGAAGTTGAAGTCGGCCAGCGGATCACCGGCCGACATCAAGGTGCAAGGCGATCCATCCTTCACATCCAAGTATGCATCTCCGGTGATGGCACCGTCGAACACGCTGAAGTGGATAGCCGCGCGCCCGCGGAAGCCGCTCGGGTTCGGGAAGTTGCCCTGTAGCAACATGGCCGCACTGGCACTGAGAATGGGTGCTCGGAACCGTACGAAGAGCAGATCGAGCTGCAGCCCGAGTTCGCCCCAGATGCCGGCATACAGTTGTCCCTGCGCGAACCAACCGTGATCACCGGGAATGGCCCTGGTCTCCTCGCACATCATGCTCGCATCATACTCCCGCAACAGCATATCCAGGCCGAGTATCATCCGGAAATCGACGTACAACAGCGCGAGGCTCAGATCCAGGTTGAGATCGAACTTCATCCCGAAGGCGAAGCCGGCACCGGTGGCCAGCGCATCCACTTCACGCGTGCCGCCTAGCGCTGATCGTGTTTCTTCCTCCGTTCCCAAACCGCGTGAGCCATCGTTCAAACCCAGCACGGCCATGATCTCAGCCGGGGGATCGGGCATCTGGGCAGGTATGCCGTCGTTGCCCACCATGATGTAGTTCTCGATGGTGAGGATCGGCGAGGCCCGTGGGCCGACGATAATGCCTCCGGGGTTCTCCGGTCTGCCCATGATGAAGTACCAGCGGTCGGTGGCGCTTTCGCTATGGAAGTTGGCGTCCACCAACTTGTTGCCATCGCCAGCACCAACGATCACTTCGAAATTGAGCATCACCGAGAGGTTGGCGTGGATCACTTCATTGCCCTCGTGGTTTGCATAACTGAAACCGATGTGGCCGGTGATGCGCGCATCGGCGCGTTCGGGGATGTCGACAAGCGCATAGATGTTGCCATCAACGGCCAGCAGCGCCAACCCGCCCGTGCTCGCGAACTCGGCGCGCAGGATGAGGTCCATGTTGCAGCCCTTCGGGTTCGGGTATGTACCGAAGACCAAGGCCAAACGGATGCCCAGCAGCGTATTGAAATCCTCCTCGTACGTACCGCCGCTCGGCGCCGATGAACTGCCTACCGTACTCGCATCGGCGGTGAGGCCGCTCTGGAAGTCGTTCGGTGGTTCGTCGCCTGCGGTGGGATCGGTGGGAGGCAGTTCATCCGGTGGTATTTGTGGTGGAACGGTCGCGATAGTGCCGTTGCTGGGCAGCGATCCATCGATGAACCGCATGTGGTGGTAAGCACCACCACCGAAGCCGTAGATACCCACACCGCTGAAGATCATCAGGCCCGGATTGAAGTAGATCATACCGTCCACCATCCAGTAGTTGTAGTGCTGCGCCGAGCTGTTGATCGGCACGGTCTGGTCCTGCTTGACCGTTCCGAAGATGGCTTGTAGTTCGCCGCGTATGCCCATGGGGAAACTGACGGCCAATGCACCCTTCACTTCCTCCTTCACCGCTGTCTTGGTGATGCGCACATCGCCGACCAATCGCATTGCGCTCACGTCCACATCGAGGTGGATGCCGGTGATCTGCACGTCTTGGAAGTCGAAGCGTTCCACGCCCCCGGTGCCGACCTGCAGCACCGTCACGAACTTCAATGCAACACTGGCGGCGAAGCTGCTCTCCCCTTCCCCACCGCTCAGGCTGATCATGGGTTCCACCACCAGCGCCGGGTGCTGCGGGTCGTCGAACTCCAGCGACAGGTTGCGGATGCTGAGCGGGAAGCCGCCCATATCCTTCTGCGGGCTCGCGTAAGCGAACGCGCAGTTGCCGCAGCTGATACCATCCTCGCTGTCCAATACCAGATCCTCGAAGTCCATGCCCGGCATGTTGATGCTGGGCAAACTGCCGATATCGATGCCGAGTTGCGAGGACAACGCTGTGCTGATACTGATGCTGCCGTTCAGTTCCGCGCGCACCTTGCTGTTGCTGCTGATGGTGGCGCGCACGTAGCTGTTCTCCTCCAGTTCCAGTTCGGCGATCCACAACGGAGCAGTAAGCGTTTCATCCAGTGCCACTTCCAGAATGAAGGCGAACTCGTCGGTGTCATCATCGAAACCGAGGATCGCACCGTAGTTCAGGAACTCGTGCGCGCCGTTGATCGGCAGACCGATCTGCCCACCCAGCCCCGCACGTTGGAAGGTGTTCTCCATCATATCCATGTACACGCTGTCGATGCTGAAGGCCCAGCTATCGATGCGCCCTTGGTTGATGGCGAGGATGTTCGTCAGTGCGAAGTTGAACGTGAGCCCACCGTCGTCGATGATGAAGTTGTTGACGCTACCACCGAACGGTTCACCGGTGCCATCGCCCAACACTTCGGGCGTGGTCATGGCCAAGCGCTTCAGGAAGAATCCCTTCCATGTGTCGGCCGTACCCTCGCTGTTCAACGCCGGGTTATCGTAGCCCTCCGGGAAGCTGATGCCCGTGGGATTGCTCACCGTGCTCCAATCGAGCCATGCCTCTTCGATGGTGAACACCCAGCCCGGCGCGCCCGGCACCTCGAACGGGTCCATGGTGAACTGAGCCAATACGTTCCACGATTCGCTGCGGTGCGCGGCGGGGCCGGTGAGTTCGCGACAGATCTGGAATTTGAAGCTCGCCGTGACTTCCTCAGTACCCGCTGGATCGTGATCGCCCTCCGGCAGCAGTGTGCCACGATCGAAATCGACTGCACATGCCACCTGCATGCACTTGAAGCCCTCGCAATCCCAATCCACATAGGTGAGGTTGTCGAGTTCCGTGCTCGCACCGCCACGGAAACGGAACGAGGTGGTGAGATCCCCTGTCACCGTGATGTCGTACGGTAGGTAGGCTCGGCCTTCATCGCCCAAGCCATCGGGTGTGAAACACAGATCACCGACACCGAAGGCCAACTTGGTGTGGATCTCCGGCAGGTCAATACCCGCCACCATATCCATGTAAGCGCGCGTGACATCGAACTTCATGTTGATGATGCCACAGACCACCAGCCTTCCGTCGACTTCACGGTCGATGCCGATCGGCAAACCCACTTCGCTCCCGCTGCCCAACAGGCTCACCAACCGCACACCGTCCTGGATGAAGCCGTTCATGGCTTCCACATCGGCTTCGCTCATGCTGGGGATCCGCCGGATGCCATCGGTGACCATCGTCAACGAAGCCGGGTTCCAATCCTTGCGGCCTTCCACCTCACCATCGAGCATGCGCCCCTCACTGTTCACCTGCAGGCTGTTGAAGGCCACCATGATCTTGGCGTTGTTCAGGAAGTGCACTTCGATCTTCCCGGTGCCGCTGAACGTGGTGCCCGTGCCGCTCACGGTGATCACTTCCATGTTGAACTTGCCCACGCGCACCGTGCTGCCCACGGCCAGACCGGTCACGGCCGTGGTGCTCGTTGGTTCGGGCTCCAGGCACACGCTGACGCACGGGCCTGCCACCTCTTCCGGCACCACCGGCGCATCGCTGCATTCGCCCACGCAGAAGGTGTAAGTGACGCTGGTGTTGTAGTTCGCGCTGTTGGCATTGTCCGGGTCCTTCTTCCAGTTCAACCGCCAGTAGTAGGTGCCTTCTTCCGTTGCGTTGACGGTGTGCTCCAATTGTTTGAACACCGCTGCTTCGAAGGCCGCGGGATCGTCCACTGCGGACAATAGATCGAGGCCCGCGCCTTCGATCGTTCCCGTGGTGCTCTGCCAAATGGTACTGAAGTCGCTTTGGCGGCTCACCTGCAATTCCCAGAGCTCATCCACCCAACCATTGATGAAGGTGGTACCTCCCGCAGCCGTGGCCTGCACCACGGCATACGGCGGCAGCATGGGGTTCGGCACATCGGCCGTGCGCCAACGCAACACAACATCGCCCGCAGGAACAATGGCGCCGTTCTCCGGCTGTTCGGGCCGGCTCTCTCCCATGCCGATCTGGAAGGGTTCCTCGCCGCTATCGCCGTGGTAGGTGTTGCTGCCCATGGTGAAGTCGCCCACGGTGCGCCAGCGGTAGTGATCGCCGCGTTTGAAACTGTTGTCGGGGATACTGCCGTTCGGATGGTACACGCTGAGGTGCTGGCTATGCCATGGGTCCACGCCGAACGTGACATCGCTCTGCGAGGACGGTGGACCATCGGGCCAGTTCAGATCGCGCGAGTAGTCGGGCAGATCACCGCTCTCCAAGCTGCGCATCGTACTGAGATAGCTGAAGTGCGTGTACGGACGCAGCGGCTCGAAGAAGGCGATGACGTTGACGAAATTGAACGGCACCCATGCACCATTGGCCGGCCAGCGCGGTTGCAGCAAGCCCGTGGTTTCAAGTCCTTCGGGGTTGTAGGTGAACGAGCACACCTCGCTGTGCGGATTGTTGCTCAAGGGCTGGAAGAAGAGGCCCTCACCGGTCCCGGCGGTAACGCGCACGGCATAGCGATAGCCCGCTTGCAACAACAGGTCGTCGGGTATCTCGACGATCGCCGGGCTCTCGTCGTGCACCACGTTGTAGAGGAAGGGCTCCGTGGCGCTGAGGATGGCATCGTTCGCATCACCATCGCGACCGTCCTCCGGTTCGATGCGCACGATCTGCAATTGGAAGTTGATGTCGCCATCGAAGGCGGGCGGTGCACTGTACACCCAACTCACCATCAGCACACCCTCGGGCAAGGTGTAGGTAAGATCGCAGATGTCGGTCAGGATCGGGGCGTTCAGTTCGGGAATGCTGAAGGACACGCAACCGGCGGGGATCGGCGCGCTCAACTCTTCATCGGTCGTGCAATCGAGCAGTTGCACACACAGTTGCCAAGCGGGACCAGGCAGCAGTTGTTCCTGCTCAATGGTGGCGATATCGATGCCCACGAGGTCGAACAGGCTCGCATCGAACGCGCCACCGTTGGTGAGCATGTTCGCCAACTCCTCCAACTGGAAGGTGGTGGTTCCGTTGGGAATGTTCTCGCAGAAACCGATGGTGGCCGCATCGTTGGTGGTGATGCTGATGCCCGCCGCTTCGTTGCGCAGCGATGCACGTGCCCGTGCGTCGCGTCCCGGTCCCGTGTTGGTGATCGTCACCGTGACCTGTCCGCTCAGGTCGAGCAGCTCAGCGTAAGTGAACGGCGGCGGCATCGGTGCGTTGGTCATCACCGTCATGGGGTATTGTGCCAGCGCCGTGTTGCAGAGCAATCCGACCAAGACCGCTGACAGCGTGTTGCGGAACCGTTCCATGTGCGTTCTCATTTGCCGTTCGGGGATTTCTTCTTGCGCGGTTCGATGGTCATGCCGTAGGTGAGCTGCGCGCTCACTTGGTACTGACCTAGATCATCCGCGCTGGTGATGCTGCGGCTGTTGTAGTTGAGACCGAGGCCAAAACGGTGCACGCGACGCACGCGCAGATCCAAGCCTCCGCCGGCAACGAGCGAGTAACTGTCGCCAGCGCTGCTCTGATTGCGGTAGAAGGAGAACCGCGCGTTGGTGCCCAACTTGTCGCCGAAGAAGCCCTTCCGCACGTTGGTGCTGAAACCATACTTCAGGCGTTGGTCATCGGCCAAACCGAACAAGCTGCCTGTGATCCGCAGCCCCCAACTGAAGTGCCGTTTGCCGAGTTGGATGCGGTAGCCGATACTGCCGGTGTAGGAGCCCGTGCGCTGTTCCGGTTGTGTTTCGGTGGCCTCGGTATAGAAGCTCTGGTAGCTGATGTTGAGGTCGAAGCTGCGCGTGCGCTCCTGTTCCTTGTTGCGGAAACGAAGATTCTGCGTGAGCGACGCGCTCTGCGCCACTTGCCGCAACCGCAACGTGTCGCTACCGGCGGCATCGTAGGTGCTGCGGAGATCGGCTTCGAAATTCGAGTACGAGAGATTGAGGCTGTACGCGTTGCCACTGTTGTACCCGACGCTTGCACTACCGATGGTGCGTTTGGTGCGCACCGCATAAGCTTGCGCGAGATCGTTGGTCTGCACGCCGAGCGAGACGGACGTACGCAACTTCTGCTTGAACATGCCCCACGCGATGCTGCCCCGGTAGTTCTCGATGTCGGTGAGGAAGTAGTAGTTACCCAGCGTGCGGAACAGCGGATCGATACGATCGTACTTGCCGCTGATGGTGACGCCCTTGATGTTATAGCTCAACCCCGTGCGCACGGCCGTGCCGCGTCGGCTGCGCTGATCCACGTTGAAGAGCGGGCTGTCGAAGTCGTTGCTCAGTTCCGATCCTTCGCCTTCGCGCGCTTGCGGCACCGTGCCCACGTTGTTGAGGCTGGCCGCGGCATCGAGTTCGAACTGCAATCCCTTCGCTAACTGGATCGCCACATCGGTGCCCAGAACGATATTCTCTTCCGGTTGCACCGCGCCGTACTTCCCCGCGTTCACCTGCGCACTGTCATAGCGGTCCGCCGCACGGAAGAGGATGAGATCGACATGGCTGCTCTGCTTGCCCACACCCAAACGCACAGCCCAACCATCGCGGTCGTAGGCGGGTTCCACCACCGCTGTCGTGTTCGTATCGGCGAACACTTCGCGACGCAGTTTACCGTACATGGCGGCGAAGCGGAACTTGCCCGGATCCAGTTCGATGCCCGCGCCGAAGAAGCGCTGACCGCTCATGGTCAGTTCGCTGAAGTGCATGGTGCGATGCCCCAAATGCGCTTTGACCCATTTGTAGCGCGGGCTGATCCCGTACTGGTTGAAGGGCTGCCGGAAGTCGCGCTCTTTCTCGCTGATGACGAACGAGAACGGTAGCTGCAAGCCGTAGATGCCGATCTCCATGCGCCCGTTGATGCTCCACGTGAAAGGCACCTGACGCGGGTCGGTGAGGTCGGTTCCGTATGCGGTGAGCGAACCACCGAAGCCACCCCTGATCGTGAAGGGGTCCTTCTTGCCGATCTGTTCCAGGTCCTGGGCATTCCCTGCACCCACGGCCAAGAGCGCACCGAAGACCAACGCCTTGCGCACAACGGACGATCGGCTTGGGCGGGGGGCTTCCATACTGTGGCCAAACTCCCTTATCCCCTTCACCCGGCACTACCCGATCGAGCCGGTTGCGATCGGGATCGAGGCAGTGACGGACGGGAACGACGAAGGCGGGCCGGGGCCCGCCTTCGTCGTTGCTCATGGATCGTTTCAATCAGCCAACACGAAGCGCTTGGATAGAACCGCCGTGGTGCCTTGTACATGCAGCACGTAGCTCCCTTGTGCGGCACCCGCCAATGGGATCAACATGCGCGTGGCGAGCACGATCCCACTGTGCAACAGCTTGCCCGTTGCATCGAGCAGTTGCACAGAGCTACCGACCAACGCTTCGGCAAGCATCACCTCGACCTGTCCGCCACGGGCGATCACCTGTATGTCACCGTCGCTGATGGGCCGCACCGCGGTGCTGCTGTTCAGGTTCACCGAGTAGTCTTCCGTTTCGCCGTAGATCCCGTCGGCGCAGGGATCGGGGGTGACATTGTACTCGCAACGCACACGCATGGCCCGCGGCCCCAACGGAATACCGGTCGGGACCATGAAGTTCAGCGCGAGCACTTGGTAGGGAGTGGTGTTCGCAACAGTGCCGAGCAGTTCATTGGCGTCGCTCCAATCGCCATCGCCGTTGTAGTCGATCCATGCGCTGAAGAGATCATCATCGTACTCGCCGGATGTGATGGTAAGGGTGTAGGGATCGCCGAGGATAAGGTCGGTGGCCTGGGCACTATAGTCCGTGTAGAGCGGTGCGAACTGTCCACCGGTGCCGGTGTTCACGATCGACCCCAGTTCCACACCATCGATGAAATCGCCGTAGATCGTCCAACTGCTCAAGGCGGGTATGCACGGTGCGCCCTGCGCATCCACGGTGACCATCAGATCATAGACCTGTCCGATGGTGGGATCGGTGCAGGCAGGTTGAGTTCCCACTTGCGGACCGAACGCCGCCACTCGCAAGAAGTGTCCGCCGGATGTGGTGCTGGCCGGGATGGTATATGGGAAGTTGATGGTCTGGTTGGGCATGCTGCTGAACTGGCTGCCGATGGATTCGTCCACATCATCGAAGTCGAGGTCCCCATTCTTGTCGAAGAAGGCTTGATAGCGGCCCACGGCCAAGGCTCCCGCGCCGATGGTGACATCGATGGACTGACCGGGCTGCAGGCTGACTGCGGGATCCAGCCCGGCGATCAAATGGTTCGGCGCGCCGCCAGCAACGGCCATGGTACTTCCACCAACGGATACGGAAGCGATGCCATAGTTGGAAGGTTCGCCAGCGTAGTTGTAGGTGAGGCAGGGCAGCAATGGGTGGTCGATCACCAGCACGTAGTCGCGTGTTTCGCCATAGAAGAAATCGTCGCAGGGGGTCAGCACCAGTTCATCGGCACAGATCACACGCATACGTTTCCAGCCCCATGCATCCGCTGGCACAGGCAACTGTATCTGCCCTTGGAAGAAGGAACTGGTAGCGAGGAAGCCTCCGATGTACTCCGCCGGGTCATCGAAGACGGCGTCGTCGTTCCAATCCACCCACACACCCACACGATCGTTGTCGTAATCGCCCGTGACCACGCTGAGCGGATAGGTCTGGCCCGCTTCCACATGTGCTGCGCGTGTAGGCAGGCTGTACGGCAGCTTGCCTTGCAGTCCGGTTGCGTCCGTCATGCCGTTCAAGCCCACCAAGCTCATGAAATCGCCATCGACCGTGCCAGCGCTCGTGAGGGGAATGCACGGCGCGCCATTGTCGAGGAGCACGGCGTAGTCCTCCACCTCGCCCCAGTTGTAGCCCACCGCGCAGGGGTCCGGCACCGCAGGATTGTTGAAGGAGCACATCACACGCATGCCCGTGTAACCGGGGCGCACATCGAAGGGCACATTGAAGTTGATGCTCTGCGTTTCGGCCGGTGTTTGCGTTTGGAACTGGCCGAGCATCTCGCTTGGTTCGAACACATTGTCGCGGTCGAAGTCGATCCACGCGGTGAACCAATCGCTCTGGTAACCGCCGCTGGTGATGGTGAGGTTTTGTGCGCTGCCTGTGAGCAGCCGCGTTGTGAAGCCCGTGCCGTAGAAGTAGTAGTCCGTGAACTCGGCGCCTGCGCTATCGCCGGTCTCGATGTTGCTCAGGGTCCCTAGCACAACGCCATCGATGTAGTCGCCTGCTGCGGTGCCGGTGACGAAGTCGGGCACGCAGTAGGTGTTGCCAGTGACGGGACCACCGCGATACCCGGTTTGATGGCGCTGCGCGTTGGCAGCAGTGCTTGTTGCGATACAGCAAACGAAAAGGAGTACGGAACGGTTCATGGCGATGCGGGTTTACATCGCCGAAAGTCACGCGCACCCCTGTGCTGGCTACGCGCCAATGAGCGCATGGCACGGCCGATCGAGCCGATGGCGCTAGTGTGAGCCCAACCTCCTCAACAGTTCATCCTTGTTGCTGCGGCTTACTGGTAGCTGCTCGCCGTTCGCGAGTACCACATAACCACCGGTTCCGCGCACATACTTGTGGATGCGTGACAGTGCCACGCTGTACGAGAGGTGGATGCGCATGAAGCGGTCGGCGGGAAGATCGTGTTCAATGTCCTTCAGCGTGCGGCTCACCACAACTTTCCGCGCTCCGTCCACGTGCAGCTCGGTGTAGTTGTCGTCCGCCTTGGCATACAGGATGCGGTCCACATCCAGCATCTCCAATCCCTCGCGGGTGGGCACGGCAATGCGTTGCACGGCCGGTGGTGCCATACGTTGCAACAACGAGCCCACACGATCCATCAGGTCCACATCCTTGCTCCGGTCGCAGGCTTTGTCGATGGCTTTGCGCAGGTCGTCCTTGTCAACGGGCTTCAGCAGATAGTCCAACGCGTTGTGTTTGATGGCCTTGATCGCGAACTCATCATAGGCGGTGGTAAAGACCAAGGCGCTCTTCATTTTGCCGAGCGCTTTCAGTAGGTCGAAGCCGTTGAGCACCGGCATCTCGATATCAAGGAACAACAGGTCGGGACTATCGTGCTGCAAGTATTTCAATGCGGCGGCGGGGTCGTTGAAGACTTGCTGCACCTTCACGCTGGGGCAGTACTCCCCCAACATCCAGGCGAGCGTATCGGTGCAATGTTCCTCGTCGTCCACGAGCACTGCCGTCAGGGGTTCATTGGTCATGGGTGATGGTGATGATGACGCGCGTGCCGCAAGGGCGCTGCGCGAGGTCCTTCAGGTCGATGTACTCCACTTTCGTGCGCAGGCCGTGCAGCCGCTCCACCAGTTCAAGTCGTTCGCGCGTGATGCGTGTCCCGTGGCTGGGCGTATCGGTGGCGCGCTTGCTGCGCAACAGTGCCGCTTGCTCGCGGCCCACACCGTTGTCCTCCACTTCGAACCGGAGGAGACCACCGCTCTTGCGCACGATCAACTTCAGTTTCGGCACACCCTCCTTCATATGCATTAGGCCGTGCCAGATCGCGTTCTCCACGTAGGGCTGCAGCAGCATCGGCGGCACCATCACCGTGCTCGCGTCCTCGTCCAGTTCAACGCTCGTGTCCAGTTCGAAGCGGTTGTTGAAGCGCAACGATTCCAATTCGATGTACAGGTTCAACGCGTCCAACTCATCCTGCAACGGCACCACTTGTTGCTTGCTGTTGTTGAGCACCGAACGCATGAGGCGGGAGAACTTAGTGAGGTACTCGCTAGCCAGTTTCGGTTCGTTCTTGACGATGTACCGGTTGATGCTGTTGAGGCTATTGAAGAGGAAGTGCGGGTTCATCTGCGCGCGCAAGGCGCTCATCTCCACTTCGGCGAGACGTATCTCGAAGTCGCTGCGGAGTTGTTCCTGCTGACGCACCTGGCGCAAACGCCGCTGGTAGAAGAACAGGATCACACCCGCAATGATCAGTAGCGACGCCACCTTGAACCACCACGTTTGCCAGTAGGCGGGCAGCACTTCGATCGGCAAGGCCGCCAGCACTTTGCCATCCACCGCACCGGCCATACGCACCACCATGCGATAGCGCCCGGGTGCAAGTCCGGTGAAGGTGGCCATGCCGTCGGCTGCGGTCGTCACCATCGGATCATCGCTGCCTTCCAATCCATATTCCAACGCAACACGATCGCGGTGCGTGAAGGTGATGGCGCTGAAGTGGACGATGAGGTGGTTGTTGTCATGGGTGAGACGAACGCCCTCATGGGCTCTGGCGGATAGCGCAAGGCGATCCTCTCCGTTCACGATGGCCCGTTCGATCACCACCGCAGGTGAAGGGATCGCAAGCGGTATGCTATCCGGATGGAAGAGCAAGGGTGGCCTGCCCTTCAGTGTTATGAGCAGCCGGCCATCCTCGAGTTCCATGAACTCCGCCGTGAAGAACGGATCGGTTTCCAACCCATCCGCCCGGCCGAACCGGCGCACGGACATGTCGCGTGGGTCCACTCGGCACAAGCCCATGGAACCCGCCACCCACAGCGCGCCGCTACGCACGCGTTCGATGCTCGCAGCAACGGTCGGGACGCCTTGCACGCGTTCCACTGCATGGACCTCATCGTGCAGCACAGCCTCCCGTCGCACCCACTGCAAGCCGTTGTTCTTCGTGGCCATCCAGAGCCTCCCCTCGGGATCGCATTCAAGGTCCCAGATCAGCGCATCGCCCAACCACGCGTGATCGTTCTTCGCCCAGGTGCGCACGGTGCCATCCGGTGCGATCATCTTCAAGCCCTTATTGAAGTAGGCCAACCACACGCGGCCCACATCGTCCATCGCCATCCCCTTCACCACGACATCGGCTTCCACCGAACTGCGCCCCGGTTCGAAAGGCAGGTCTTCGACCAAGCCTTGGCCCGGATCGGTCCGCCAAACACCGCTCAAGGCGCCAGCACTGTAGATACGGCCCAAGCCATCCTCCAAGGTCGCGGCACCGGCGTATTGCTCCAAGGATGCCGTGGGACAAGCAGCCACCAGGGAGATCCGGGGTGGATCCTGGAGCATCTTCCAAAGACCGCGATCAGTCCAGAGGAAGGTCCCATTTGCACGGGTGCCGATCATATCGACGATGGCGCTCTTCGCCCCGCCGGGTAGCACTCCGCTCGTTGATGCGTGCGCCATGGATCCGGTGCCGGATCCGTTCATCCGCAGGAAACCATGGCCAGATGATGTGGCCAACAGCAAACCATCCGTCGTTTCCACCGCGCCGGTGTATACCGGTTTCCCTGCAAGGGCCACGGCCTGCGATATGCTGCACGCCGCGAAACGGTTCTGCGGCGGCGACCACTGGGAAAGGCCGGTGGAGGTCGAGGCCCAAAGTGTTCCGTCCCGACCGACGAAAAGATCGAATACCCGGCCGGGCAATATGGAGTGCGGGTTCCCCGGCTC
Organism: Flavobacteriales bacterium; assembly: GCA_016703005.1. Classification (GTDB taxonomy): domain Bacteria; phylum Bacteroidota; class Bacteroidia; order Flavobacteriales_F; family PHOS-HE28; genus PHOS-HE28. Next base: position 235,287 of record JADJCX010000033.1, on the reverse strand, counting down.
GTGTACCACGTGCCGCATCACTTCTCCGTTCCTGCCGATTATCTGTAGGCCGTTGGACGTGCCGATGCAAAGACCTTCGGGCACTAATGCCATGGAGAAGACGGAGTGCGCATCCATCGATATGTTCACCGAAGGCCTCACGACCGCGGTATCCCATTCCAAGGTGAGCGGGTGATACCGCATCAACCCCCTGTTCCTGATACCTATCCGCATGGATCCATCAGTTTCGAAGTGCAGTACGTCCACGCTCCATCCCTCCACGTTCGCCATCGATCCTTCCTCCGCCAGCAAATGCGTGGTGAAGTGATGCGTACGCAGATCCCATGTGAACAGCCCGCGCTTGTTCGCTATCCACAGCAAGTGCCGCCGCTGCGGATCGCGCTTGATCCAACGGCCGCCCGTACTTGCGCCGACACCATCCGGGAAGCCGATGAGCGTGCGTTGTTTGGAGAGCGGCCTGTAGAGGACCAAGCCGTGGGAAACGTTCCAAGCGAAAAGGCTGTCCTCGGCAATGGGAGCCAGTCCATGTGCCAGCCCGAAGGCTTCCGGATCGCGGCTTCCTGCAAGGTGTTCCCAAGCAGTGAAGCGCATGGTGCGAGGGTCGTATTGGCACAATCCCCCAATGCTCCGAAACAACCCACAGCAGTCCGTCCGGACCCACCACCACATCATCGATCAGCCCTTGCGGCACATCGCCATAGGCGCTGTCGGCGGCAGTGAAATTCCTGAAGCGCCCGCCGTCGAAACGTGACAGTCCATCAAAGGTGGCCACCCACAAATAGCCGCTGCTGTCCTGCACCGTGCAGCGTACCCGAGCGCCGGTCAGTCCGTCCTCTTCGGTGTGGTTGGTGAAATACTGGCACTGCGCCGCCGAAAGGGACAAGGCCAACAGGGCAGTACACAGCGCGCGCATGATCGCCCAAGGTGGCACTTCGGCGGTGATCCGCGTTCACCCGATCGAGCCGCTGGTGAGGATCAGCGGGTGCCTGACTTCACCTTGCATTGCGAGAGCCTCACCCTGCCCTCTCCAAGAGAGAGGTTCACAATGGGAGGAATGAGGATCCCTGTCAGCCTTGAGCGGCGGGGCCGCGCAGGGTGCTGGTGTTCAGTTTCCACAGCAGCAGCATGTCGCGCATGCGTGCCGGTTTCTACTCAGCCACTTGTTCCAACTTGCGATGTTCGTCCAAGTCGGCCTTCAGCTATTCGTAGAGTGCTGCGCTTTGCACCGGTGCAGCGTTCAAGCCCTTGCGGTCGGCAGCTTTCTCCGACATGGTAAAGCCCGTCGCAGTGTTCAGTCCTGCACGCACCGCACGCTTAGGCCGTTCTTCTTGTTGTAGTCGGTGCGCGTAACGTTGGAGGTTTGAGCGCCCAGACCGCGGGCCCATCCGCTGTTCGCACCGAAGGCCGAAGCGGTCCAGTAATATCCGGTATTGGCGAGATCAAGGAACTGACCGTTCAGTGTAACGCGGTCGCCTCCCGGCAGTGCGGAAAAGCCGCTGGCATTGGTGGTGCTGAGCACATGGGTCCACAACACCATGCTCTTCAAGGCATCACCGGCAACGGGCAACCCGCCGAACGCATCGGTCAAGGCGGTCCATTCCGCATCGGTGGCCACGTGCCAGCCCGTGGGGCACACATTGCGCGGATCGGTTACCGCGGACCAGTTGTACAATTTGCCATACGGCACTTCGAACTGGGCGTTGTTCTCGTAATGGCACCACGCGCCGGTGGTGAGGTTCGTCCAAGTAGTACCATCCGTTACGTTGGGTATGGGCGCACCGGTGGCGTAGGTGGTAGTGCACAGGTTCTCGGCCATCCACTCCACACCGCCCACCGTGATGGTGGCGTATGCGTTCCCGTCCGTGTCGGTCATGGTTCCGAAGGCGACGCCCGGCAACAGCCAGCTATCGCCGGGAACGGCGGCAGTGGTGAAGGACACTTGGTTACCGTAGGCCGTGCCGTTACCATTGGTAGCGTACGCTCTGGCATAGTAGGTCGTGTTGGCGGATATGCCGGTAAGCACGGCGTTCGTTACACCGGTGAGAAAGGCGCAGGGCGCAACATCATCGGCAACAGTGGGCAGTGGGCTGGTGCTCCAGCACACTCCGTGTGCCGCAACGGGGCTACTGTTCTCATCTGCAACGTAACTTCCCACAATGGCGCAATCGCCGGTAACGGCCACGGGTGATAACGTGACGAACAACGAAAAATCCATGGGGCCTCCGAAGCTGTACGTGAAGCTGTCCACTTGGCTGGCGATGATGTTGACATCCAAAAAGCCTGTGCGGTAGATGCGCAACATGGGCGGTAGCGCAGCGGTGTCCATGACCACACTGTCCAAGGTGCTCAGTTCATAGAGCCCCGGGGCACCGGTTGTGAAGTGACAGTTCATGGTAGCCTGCCCGAACAGCACAGGGGCAAGGGCCAGGAGAAAGATGGCGAAGTGCGTGCGCATAGGATGTACGGTAATGGTTCACTATTGCCATTGTATCCGCAACGAACGCATGCGCGTGCGTTCCGAGATACGGAGGGTATAAAGGCCATCGGTCAAACCTTGTGGGGCGATGTAACGATCGATGCGCACACTGTGCCGGCCTATGGCCCGCCATTCCTGTGGACCCCTCCACACCGCACGACCGGTGGCATCCACCAACTCCATCCGCACGGGTCCTTCTTCCGTCACTTCCCACTCCACCAGCATTTGCCCGGTGGCCGGATTGGGATAGGCCAACAGGCCAGCATCGGGGCTACCGGGTACCACGATCGCCGTGCTGAGGTTGTTCCCGGAAAAACCATGGATGCCGGTCAACACGGTTCCGTTCCACAAGTTCGCTTTTAAGCCGTTGCTCGCCAACGTCACGCTCCGCACGTCCGTTATGGGCAAGGCGGCTTGCGAGTTGTCGTTGAAGGTGTAGGTCAAACCCTGCGCACACAATACGCAAGGCAATGCACCAAGGATGATGGAAACCGCTCTCATGTACAGGTATTAATTGCGTGAAGCGAAAATATGACTGCGTGGTGCAACGCATTCAATTACGGTCATCCCCGTATGATCGACACCACTTGATCACCGCATACTTGCACCCAAACGAATACCATGCACACACACCTACACGCCGCTCTCCTCCTTGCGCTTTGCACCGGCACCGCCGTCGCACAAACGCTCACCGATGCCAACAGCATCCCCGCCGTGGGCCATAGTGAAACCCGCACTTACTACAACAGCCCCAACGCCTCGGGCTGGGCCCTTACAGGCACAGGAAATACCTGGGACGCCACCGGGGTCACCACCTTCGGTCTATCGGCAACCGCCACCTATCGTGTACCCAGCGACAGCCCATTCGCCAGCACCTATCCTGCCACCACGCTTTGCGCCGAACGCTTCCAGAACGGCAACATCGAATGGCGCCACTACATCGTGGACAACCTGCACGCCGAACTGATCGCGGTGAGCACTGATGTGGTCGTGGACGGACGCACCTATTGCACGTACCCCTTCAGCATGGGCAGCACCTTCACCGATAGCTGGACCCTCAACGGCAACCTGTACACCGACACGTATACCTACGTGGCCTCCGGCGAAGTGCAAGCGCCCTGGGGCACCATCGCTGATGTGGTGATGTTCGAGACCAGCGGCGGTTTCAGCTACTACCTCTACTTGGCGAACAACCTTTTGGACCCCATTGGCACATACACACCCGGCTTCGGCGTTGACCTGTGGCAGGTGGAACTTGGCATGGGCGTGGCCGACACGCCAGCCTTGCACGTTGGCTTATGGCCGAACCCCACCAGCGACGAAGTGGTGCTCTCCATGCCCCGGCACAGCAGTTTTACCTATACCCTGCTCGATGCCAGCGGCAGTGCGGTGCGCAGCGGCATCAGCACTGGCGATCGTGCGGTGCTCGACCTGCGCAACTGCGCACCCGGTGTGTACCATGTGGTGACCACTGATATGCGTGGACGCCGTGCCACGGGCAAGGTGGTGGTGGTGAAGTAAAGGCGTGCGCGGCGCGTCAAACAGTTTCAGCAGGACCGAGCGCCTCGGCAAGCACCCATTGGTTCACCGGCTTCACCAAGTGAAGGTCGAAGCCGGCCTGCTTGCTGAGCCGCTTGTCCTCCGGTTCCCCACGTCCGGTAACTGCGATCATTTTCACGTGCGCGCCCCATGGTGTGGCACGGATCGTACGGCACAGTTCAAACCCGTCCATACCGGGCATGCCCAGATCGAGCAACACGACATCAGGGATGACTTTCTCCACCCAGTTCATCCCATCGAGCGCATCGTAGGCCGTCAGTACATCAAAGCCCATACGCTTGAGCAGCAGACTGAGGATGATCGCGGTGTCCAGTTCATCGTCCACCACCAACACGCGCTTTTTCCGGGTAACCGCGGTAGCGGCCAGCGCCACCTCCGCGTCCTTCTCCCCAACGGCGAACGAGCCCCCCAAGTTCTTCATACCCGCATAGGGTCAAACATCAAGCCGTCGGCGCGCTGCGGCAACGGCAACGGACTTGGGGAATGCCGGTGCCTTGTTCAGAGGTCATTCCAGGCAGTCGGTCACGCATTGCTCACCACGCTCTAGTGAACGAAGAACGCCCGGCACCCCACTATGCAAAGCCTTCCCCACCTTGGGTAATCACACCCACGCATCGCCGGAAAGCCGATCAGCGTCGTCGCGAAAGGACAACACGTGCAGGCTTGGGTGCGAGCGCCCCAACGCTTTTGGCGGCCTGCGATCTGCGGCCAAGTCGGCATGCCAGATAAAAACACAGATCGCCGACCGGTCCTGGTGCCGCGCCCCAAGAACGCGCCCAAGCGTCCACGGGTGAAGCAACGCCCTGAACCCATCCCCACTACCGACGCGCCCGAAGCACCGCAGCCCGATCACGGCGTTGCACCGGGCATCACAGGTTAAAACAACAACCGAACAACATCATGGATATCCTGACCGACCCCCGAGAGACCTCCCTCAACAGCAAGCGCGTGGCCATACTCGCCACCGATGGCTTCGAGGAAAGCGAACTGCGCGAACCACGCGAAGCCCTGCTCCAAGCCGGCGCCTTCGTGGACCTCATCTCCTTGGAGGCCGGTGCGATCACAGGTTGGAAGGACGGCAACTGGGGCGAAACCGAACAAGTGGCCCGCACCGTGGCCGATGCCAAGGCGGAGGACTTCGATGCCCTGCTATTGCCCGGCGGTGTCATGAACCCCGACAAGCTGCGCATGGACCCGGACGCCGTGGCCTTCGTGCGCGCCTTCTTCGACCAGCACAAGCCGGTGGCGGCCATCTGCCACGGACCATGGCTCCTCGCCGAAGCCGGTGTGGTGCGCGGGCGCAGGCTCACCAGCTATCCGAGCATTCGCACCGACCTCACCAACGCGGGCGCTGAATGGGTGGATGAGGAAGTGGTGGTGGACGATGGGTTGATCACCAGCCGCAGCCCAAAGGACCTGCCCGCTTTTAATGCCAAGCTATTGGAGGAGATCGCAGAGGGTGTGCACCAGCATTGAGGGTGAGGCCGATTTCCATGTTCAATATCCAATAACCAATATCCAACGGCACGCATGATCCATACCACGATCAACTATCCAACCGCAGCCTCACTTCCCACCACCACCCTCGAACACGGGTTTCGGTAGCGTGGGCGTGCCACCGATGTACCGCGCCAGCCAGTTCTGCACCTCCCAGTTCCAATGGATGGAATTCTGCGGACTGAGGATCCAATGGTTCTCGTTGGGGAAGATGACCAGACGCGAGGGCACACCCATGGCCTGTAGAACGGCATAGAGCGCCATGCCGTTCCCATCGGGCACTCGGTAATCCAATTCGCCGTGGGTGATCAGCATCGGTGTCTTGAAGTTCTTCGCGTAGGTCATAGGGTTGTTCTTCTGCATGCCATCAGGGTTCTCCCACGGCGTGCCGCCCAGCACTTGGGTGAACCCGTAAGTGGTGATATCAGCACCATACTGCGTGATGAAGTCGTTCACGCCCGCGTGGTCCACGATGCATGCGAAACGATCCGTGTGCCCTGCCGCCCACGCTGCCATGTACCCGCCATAGCTGGCACCGGCCGCCGCCATGCGCTTCCGGTCGATGTTCGGGAAACGGCCCAGCAGGTGATCGGTGCTGCGGAGGATGTCGTCCAACGGCTTCACGCCCCACTCATTGAGAATGCTCTGCGCGAATTTCTGCCCGAAACCCGTGGAGCCATGTCGGTTCACCCAAGTGACCACGTAACCGGGTGCGGCGAAGGCGTGCGCGTTCCACCGAGGGCTCCAGCTGTCGCGCACCATGGTGTGCGGACCTCCGTGCATCAGTTGCACCAACGGATACGACTTCGTTCCATCGAAGCCCGGTGGCAGGATCAGCCAGCCTTGTACAGTGTCGCCTGCTGCACCTTCGAACAAGTAGCTCTCCACGACGCCCAGGTCCAATTGGTCCATGAGCGCGTGGTTGAAGTGCGTGAGCTGGCTCACCCTGCCGCTCTTCGGGTCCAGTGTGAAAAGTTCGTTCGGCCTGCTGATGTTGTCGTTGAGGAAGACGATACGGCCGCTCTTGGCGCTGAGTTCGGAGGAGGTGCCTTCGGTATACACCGGAGCAAGTCCGGTGCCATCGGCTTTCATCTTGAAGATGGGCACAACGCCCTTGTCTTCGGCAGCGAACCACAGCATACCACCGTGGTGCTCCACGCCGGAGATGGTGAGGTCGATCTTTTCGGTGATCGGTTTATTGGTGGCCGCTGCGATATCGTGCCGCCACAACTTGCCCACCTCACCGCTTCCGTAGGGAATGGTATAGCGCGTGAACACGATGGAGCGGCCATCGGGAGCGAATGTGGGATCGCTGTCACCACCGGGGTTGTCCGCGGTCACGTTGCGCATGGTGCCGGAGCCATCGGTGGGTACCAGATACACATCGTTGTTGGGAAAACCGCTGTACGGCGGTGGGGTCGTGTTCGCGACCAACGCCACTTGCGAACCGTCCGGTGACAGGTCGAAGTCCACTGTGCCGCTGCTCTGGAACAGGCGATCCCACTTCGGAGTGAGGTCCATACACTCTTTGGTGGTGAGATACACCCGCACGAGCCGGCTCGCCACAGTGTCCGTAAGCCAGTGATCGAAGAAGCGGTAGTGGCGGTCCTCCGTGACTTTCGCCGTCATCTTCGCATCGGTGCGTCGCTTGATCTCCTTCTCCATGGCGGCGATGTTCTCCTTGGTCCAGTTGCCCACCAGCAGCGGAATGCAGGTAGTGGCCATTATCACGCTCTTGCCATCGGGCATCCATTTCGGGTTCGAAAGCGCGAAGGGCAGTTCGAGGATCTTCTCCGCCTCGCCACCATCGGTGCGGATCACATACAGCCCTGCGACTTTGTCCTCGCCGCGTTTGGAAACGAACGCGATGCGCGTGCCGTCAGGGCTCCACACCGGCGAGCCGTCGGCCGCTTGCGCCGTGGTCAACCTTCGGGGTTCACCACCGGCCACAGGCACCAGCCAGATGTTGCTCGTGCTCTTGTTCTTATCGATGTTCCACTCCTGCACCACCACGGCCGCGCTGCGGCCGTCAGGCGATAGCTCCACATTGCTCAGGCGCTTCACGGCCCACACGTCCTGCGGTGTCATTACACGCTTGGCGGTGCCTTGGGCATGGAGGTTCGTGTATGCACCGACCAGCAACGTGACAACGACGAACAACGAGGTGCGGCGAAGTGGTGATCCGATCGTGATACCATCCTGTTGTGGAAACAAACTGTTCATCGGGTCTGGGGTAAGGGTAATCGGCATCAACAGCAACATGCACGTTGTTCCGTCTTGTCGTGACGTGGTGAATGTAGCCGACGATGGAACTGAAGGAACGAGGACAGCTGATCGCGATCAGCGTTTCATCACGCGCACATGGACCACCTGTCCGTTCACGCGTGCATGCAGTAGGTAGGTGCCGGCTTGTACGCCCGTCAAGTCGAGGCGGTCGGTGGATTGCAGGGTCAAGAGCGAGCGGCCATGCAGGTCGTACAGCCATAGGGCATCCACCGTACGGTTCAAGAACAATAGCGCTTCGGTGGGCATTGGGTAAGCCTTGAGCATGGGCAGCGATCCCTCGGGTACGGCCGTGGTGAAGGTGCAGACAACAGCTGTGGGCACCTCGCGCTGCAACATGTCGCCTACACCCAGGTTACCATGATCGTTGCCGCCCCAGGTCCACAAACTGCTATCGGCGCGCAGGCTGCCGCTGCTGTAGTAGCCGGCGCTTACCGCCGAGCTACCCACACCGTTGGGCAGGCTTTGCGGGCTCAGGTAGTTCCACGTGTTGTTGTTCAGGCCCAGCTGACCGAAGTAATTGAAGCCCCAGCCCCACAGACTTCCGTCGGTGCGTTGTGCAAGGGTGTGCGCATCGCCACAAGCTACTGCCTCCCACATAGTGCCCGTGCCGATCTGCTGCGGCACCGGGTGGTAGCCCGCCACCACGCCCAAACCCAGTTGCCCGCTGTCGTTGCTGCCCCAGCCCCAAAGTGTATTGTTCCCCTTGACCGCAAATGAGAAGTAGCGGCCCGTGGCGATGCTGCGCCAGTTGGTGGCCGAGCCCACGTGCGTAGGCACCACTTTGTTCTGGTTGTCGTTGAAGAAGCCCAACTGGTAATAATTGTTCAGACCCCAGCTCCACAAGCTGCTGTCGCTTTTCAGGGCCAGGCAGTGCATGTCCGTTGAAACAATCTGCCACCAATCGGTGTCGGTACCCACCTGCGTGGGCGTATGCCCTTCCACCAAATTGCCCAGACCCAACTGCCCGTAGGTGTTATAGCCCCAGGCCCATAGTGTGCTATCCGAGCGCAAGGCCACCGTGTGCAACGCACCGCATTGCACGGCCACCCATGTATCGGTGCCCACTTGCGCGGGACTGTTGCGGTCCACCAAGGTGCCATCGCCCAGTTGCCCATGATCGTTGCCGCCCCAGGTCCAGAGCGTTCCGTTGGCCTTGATGGCGGCGGTATGCTTGCCGTTTGTGTTCAACACCACGTCGAAACTGCCGGCCGCAACCGCCAACACCCAATCGCTATCGAAGCCCACTTGCTGCGGAATGTTCACCGGCGTGTTGGTGCCGTTGCCCAGTTGCCCTACATCGTTCCAACCCCAGGTCCACAAGGTGCCATCCACTTGCACGCCGACACTGTGCCGCATACCGATCGACACGTGGTCCCAGCATTGGCCTGCGGCCACAGTGTGCAGCAATAACACCGCAACGATCACGGGCACGTGCAAGGTGTTGGTGAAGGCGTGGTGCAAAGAGGCGCTCGACATGGTTTGGTGCAGGTAGGGCGCGAAAGTACCGGGGGTGTGGACGAGTGCCCTGTGAATGCGATTCCCGCCTCACCAGAAGTTCACGTGCCGCGACAGCCGGAACCACCATTTCTGCCAGCTCGTGATGCTGGTGCCGCGCGTGTGTGAGTGGTTCATCAGATTCACCTTCTTCTTGCGGTGCATCAGGGTGCACGCGTGGCCCAGCTCGTGCGTCAAGGTGGTGTCGTCGTTCATGCCGGTAGGCGTCATCACCACGTAGTCCGCCGTGAGCCCGAAAGATGCGCCGCGCCAGCTATCGCCGTTGGAGGTGACAGAGTGCACCACGAACACCGTGACGGGGTGCACCACCGTTATCGGTATGCCCACGCGCCCGGCGGTGTACTTGGCGAATAGAGCAAATGCGGAAGGCACCCACTGCAAAGGCTGAAGCCGGAAAGCAATATCCAATGTTCAATAACCAATATCCAATGCCCAACGCCAGGCTCTGAACAGCCAAAAGCCAATTGCCGACGGCGTACACGGAAAAAGCTCGCAGCTCATGGCCCACCCCCCCTCGACCGGTCCTCCCCGTGGAAACCATCCCGTTGGCGCTGTGGGCCTTGATCTCCGGAAATGCCGCTGGATGGACATACCTTGCCCCCCTGAAGTAGTTACCTCTCCCGACAATAGCATGGCAGCAAGCGACAAGCCCATTAGTTTCCTCTCTTCCGGATTCATCAAGTTGAAGTTGAAGCCGATCACCAACAAGGCCGAGCGGAAGCGCGCTTGTGAGAAGTACCTCACGCGCATGGAAGTGCAGCGCGAAGCGCAGAAGAAGTCCAGGACCAGCATTGAGGATACCGATGATACGATCAGGTACCTGAAGAACGAGCTGGCACATCTGAATTCGTAGTCCACCGCAACGTCGTATGCCGACTGCCGCCGATCCTTGGTGGCTTCTCCGCATGCCCGCTCCATAGGGGCACCGGAACCCGTTCGATATGAAACGCATAGCCGAATACCGCAAGCTGCTGGAAGCCCCGGCCACCGCCACGCTGAAGGAGCTGAACACGCTGTACAAGTCGTGGATGAAGAAGCACCATCCCGACCGTTTCCTGGACGAGGCCGAGAAGAAGCAAGCGGAGGAAACTAGCCAGAAGGTCATTGAGGCGTACAAATTCCTGGAGAGCATACACCCGGAAACGCACGAGAAGAACGGCGAAGACTTCGCGAAGACCACCGCCACCATGATCAGCAACTGGCAGTTCAAGGCCCAGGTGCTCACCCTCTACTTCGGCGACGGCAGCGAGTACGAGTTCTTCGGCGTGCCGCACAAGCTGTACAACAAGTTCATTACCACGGACGGCACCGTGCGCTTCGTGAAGCGCCACATCATCGGCACGTACCCGCACCGCAAGGCGAGCAGCGCCAAGGTGACGGAGTGAGGGCCCTGCTCCGATAGGGGCAGGCCGGGATACCCGGCAGCATGTTGCCCGGAACGATACTTTCACGTGCACCGCGATCGTCCACAAGGCCGCAGCGGCTTGCACCCGATGAGCAACGCTCCCCAACTCCTTTCGTTGCTCTTCGCAACGATCATCCCGTCACTCGCTTGCACCACCAATGCCCAGGTCATTGCCGGTGGTGGTGGCCATTCGCTGTTGATCTGCGCGAACAGTAACGTTCAATCCTGGGGCAACAACGGCAGCGGCGAACTGGGCACGGGCAACTTCATCTCCTTCAATGCACCGGTAGCGGTGGTCGGGCTCACCGGCGTTTTTGCGCTGCCCCACGGTTGCGGCGCGCATTCCTTGGCCATCACCACCAGTGGCGAGCTCTGGGCGTGGGGTTCGAACCCCTACGGCCAGGTGGGCGACGGGACCACGATCGATCGCAATGCGCCCGTACAGATCACGGCCCTGAGCGCTGTGATCGATGCGGCGCGCGGCAACTACCACACAGTAGCCGCCAAGAGCGATGGCACCGTGTGGACAATGGGCAGCAATACCGAGGGCCAGTTGGGTAATGGCACGAACACCGATAGCAGCGTTCCGGTGCAGGTGGCCAACCTGACCGGTGTGTACGCCGTGAGTGCGGGCTTCGATCACTCGGTGGCCCTGCGTACCGATGGCACCGTTTGGGGTTGGGGCAACAACACGTATGGACAAGTGGGCAATGGCACGAACAACGATGCGAATACACCGGTGCAGGTGAACGGTCTCAGCGGTGTGTCCGCCATTGCCAGCGGTCGCTACCACTGCATGGCGCTGAAGAACGATGGCACCGTGTGGACCTGGGGTTACAACCAGTTCGGCCAGTTGGGCGACGGCACCATCGTGTACAGCAACGTGCCGGTGCAAGTGAGCGGGCTCACCGATGTGGCGGCCATTGCCGGTGGCCAGTACCATTCGTTGGCCATCAAGAGCGACGGCACCCTGCACGTGTGGGGTCGCAACGCCCAAGGGCAGTTGGGCATTGGCGGCAGCACCGACCAATTGCTGCCGGTGCAGGTAGCCGGTCTGTCGGATGTACACACCATTGCCGGCGGCGACTTCCATAGCATGGCGTTGCTCAATAGCGGCGCGCTGTGGACGTGGGGCAACAACGCATCGGGCACATTGGGCGATGGAACGAACGTGAACACCGATGTACCGGTGCAGGTGGTGGCGGCGTGCGCACCGGCCCAAAGCATCAACGCGGTGGAAACAGACATGGTGTTGATGATCCACCCGAACCCGACGAACGGCGCCGTCACGATCCAGCTCGATCGGGCGCAGCAACCGGAGAGCATTCTCGTGCGCAATGCGCTGGGGCAAGCGGTGCTCCGCTCCACGGTCACCGGCGCGACATGCACTGCGGATCTATCCGCGCAACCGGCCGGGCTGTACCACGTTACGTTGCGCACGTCTCATGGGTCGACCACCCGGATGGTGGTGAAGGAATAGTGCGTCGTGCGGTTGCGCGATGTCCTCGCTGGACCATTCGATCGCTCTTCTGCACGAACGGCGATGAATGCAGGTACCTTGGAACCCGCGTAACGATCAGCCACTAAGCAGCGGCAACGGATCCGGCACCCATGCGATCCACCCTTTTCACCGCCACCGCACTGCAAGGTCTCCTGTTGGGGGATCGCGATTTCACCAATACCGATGAGCTGATCCTACGGGATCACCTGGCGCTGGTGCGCACCCGGCTGGCGAATGAGCGCACCTTGCTCAGCTACATCCGTTCGGCCCTGTACCTGCTGATCGGCGGCATCGCCCTGCTCCAACTGGAAGGGTATGGTGATCTGCGCTGGGCGGGCAACTTCTCCTTGGTGCTCTGCGTGGTCTTTGTGGTGATCGGGCTCTACCGCTACCACACGCTACGGCGCCAATTGGACCGGTTCTACAAGGCCGGCATCCCACTACCAAAGGTGGAAACGCCCATCTGACCGTATGGAGATCGCCCTGGTCCTTGGCCTGCTCGTGGCCGCCATCATCCTCTTCAGCACCGAACGCATCGGTGTGGATCTGGTTACCGGCCTGCTGCTGGTGGTGCTGGTGCTCACCGGCATCCTCACGACCGGCGAAGCCTTCGCGGCCTTCGGCACGGACTTCATCGTCATGCTCGCTTCCATCTACGTGATCACCAATGCCGTGGAAACTTCCGGGGTATTGGATGAAGTGGCCAACCGCTTGAGCCGTTCGAAGCCGGCGAAAGTGGTGGGGCTCATGCTCTGGCTCCTACCCTTCACCGCGTTGATGAGCGCGTTCATGAACAACACCACCCTCACCGCGTTGCTGATCCCACCGGTGCTGGCGCTGGCGAAGAAGTCGAAGCTGCCCGCGAGCAAATTGCTCATGGCGTTGGCCTTCTCCAGCATCGTGGGCGGCACGTGCACCGTCATCGGCACCAGCACCAACATCGTGGTATCGGCTTACCTCCAGCAGCACGGCATCGCCACCATCGGCATGTTCGATTTCTTCGGGATCGGCCTGGTGCTCGTCGCCGTTACGCTGGTATACATGATGACGTTGGGCCGGTGGCTCACTCCTGTGCGCGAAGCGCCCGATGAAGGCACCGCCACTGCGGGCCGACTGTACACCAGCGAGATCCGCGTGTTGGCTGGCAGCAGCTTGATCGGCACCCGCGTGGGCGCATCGGAACTCACGGCCAGCGGCTTCGAGGTGCTTTCCGTGAAGCGCAACGACCACCAGTTGTTCGGTACACGGGGCATGCTCTACAAGGAAGGCGACGTGGTGCTGGTGCAGGGTGATGTGGACACCCTATTGTCAGTGAAAGACAAAGCCGGCATCGAGATCCTGGCCGATGAACTGATGGCCGGGAACGGTAAGAGCGAAGAGGTGATGTTGACGGAAGTGCTGATCCCATCGAGCTCACGCCTCGTTGGCAGCACCATTGCGCAGGCCCGGTTCCTTGACCGGTACGGCTTGGCCGTGGCAGCGGTGCACCGCGCGGGAGAGCGCTTGTCCAGCCACATCGGCAAAGTGCGTTTGCGCGTGGGCGATGTGCTCTTGGTGCAAGGTCCACCCGAAGCCCTGCACGAACTCAACGACCAACACAACCTGATCTCGCTGGAGAAGTTCACCACCGACCCGAAGCGCGTACGCAAGGGCTACATCTCCATCGGCCTCTTCCTGGTGGCCATTGTGCTGAGCACCACCGGACTGGTGCCGTTGGCCATCGCCTTCCTCTGCGCGGCGCTCGCCACGGTGCTGCTGCGCATTACCGATAGCATGCAAGCCTATACCGCCATCGACTGGCGATTGATCATCTTGATCGGTGGTATGACGGCCATGGGCACGGCCATGGTGAACAGCGGCGCGGACCAGTTCCTCAGCTCGTGGGTGGTGAAGCTCTGCGCACCGATGGGCGTGCAAGGCACGCTGGCCGGTTTCATGGTGCTCACCGTGCTGCTCACCCAACCCATGAGCAATGCGGCCGCGGCCTTGGTGGTGCTGCCCATCGCCATCAGCGCAGCGACCGCGCTGGGCGCATCGCCGGTCACCTTCGGCATGGCGGTGATGCTCTCCGCTTCCATCTCGCTCATCACGCCGTTCGAACCGTCGTGCGTGCTCGTATACACCCCGGGCCGGTACCGCTTCACGGACTTCCTCCGCGTGGGCGGACCGCTCACCGCGATACTGCTGGTGGTTATCTTCTTTCTGGTGCAGCGCCAATGGCCGTTGTGATCGGCGTGAAGGCACGCTCCGGATCCGCGCGCTTCCGGCGATGCTCCGCCCTTGACTTCACGTGACACCCGAGCGCGGGTCGGGTTACTATTGGTGCCGCGCATACTCCGCGATCACGTTTATCGACCCACCCATGAACCGTAACTACTGGACTTTACCAGGCATCCTCTGTGGTGCGCTGCCGTGTACACCCGGCTACGCGCAGAACCTCATTGAGAACGGAAGTTTCGAGGTACATACGGGGCCATGCAATTCGTTCGCACCCAATGGCGCATTCCACAATAATGTGGTGAGCTGGTACGCAGCCGGTCCGGACCCGAACCACGGGATCTGCAGCGTTGATATTTACTGCGGTCAGAACAACTACGACCTCTGCCTGCCCGGGCCAGCATTGATCGGCTCCGATGGAACCCGCTACGTGGGATTCCACACCAGGATCTTCAACCCTCCTTACAACGAGGCGATCTACCAAAAGCTGAGCACGCCCTTGGTCGAAGGCCTGGCGTACACCCTGAGCGTGGACCTGTTCACTTGCCAAACCGGCATGTTCAGCACGGGGACTGACGACTTCCACCTGTTCTCCAACATCGATACCATCTTCCCCCTCTGTCCCACGGGTTCACCGTCCGTTCAGCTGCTGGCCACCGTACCCTACAACACGATCAGTAATACGCAGTGGGGAACGCATAGCCTCACCTTCATCGCACCGCCCGATTGTAATGTGTTGATCCTCTCTGGATCGTGCCCCGGAACGGAGAACTACTACTACGTCGACAACGTCATACTCCAAGAGCAGGGAGCGGAAGGCTTGGGCGATGTCGCTGCGTCGACACACGATGCACCCACGCTATTCCCCAACCCCATCATCGATGTGGCAGTATTGGACGTAAGCCGGACCGGAACGGACAGCTGGGAACTGATGGATGTGCTGGGGCGATCGCATCGCTCCGAAGGGATCAGCGGCACGGAGCGCATCACCATTGATCATGGGAATCTGCCCAGCGGCGCGTACACCATCGTTCTCCGCCGTCGCGGTCAGATGGTCAAGAACGTACGCTGCACGTTCGAATAGCGATAAGGATCCTGTAAGCAGAAGCCCCGACGTGTCGGGGCTTCTCGTTTTCTGATCGTCCTATTGTCTGATCTTCTGATCAACCCCGCACCAGCTTCCGGTACTTCATCCGGTGCGGCACGAGATCCCCACCTAAACGCTTCTTGCGGTTCTCCTCGTAGTCCTGGTCTTGCCCTCGAACCAGTACGCCTGCTGTGGAACATTCGGACCGATCCGCACTCACACCAAACCCTCCCGCAGTGCCACGCTCACCGCGCTGGCCATGGAATTCACCTGCAGCTTTTCGTAGATGTGGCTGATGTGCGTGTTCACCGTGCCGGAGCTGATGTAGCACTTGGCCGCGATGGACTTGTAGCTGAAGCCGTCCACCAGCAATTTCAGGATCTCCGTCTCGCGCTCGGTGAGTTGGAAATCGTTCGGCTTGGCTGCGCCGCTGCGCTGCGCGAAGAGTTGCAAGACCTTCTTGGCGATGGCGGGTGTCATGGGTGCACCGCCTTGCGTGACCTCCACGATCGCTTCCAACAACTTGGTGGGTGAGGTCTGCTTCAGCAGGTAGCCATCGGCACCGGCGAGGATCGCGGCGAATATTTTCTCGTTGTCCTCGAAGACCGTTTGCATCAGGATCTTCAGGTCCTTGAACTGCTTGCGCAGGAGGATCACCCCCTGCACCCCGTCCACATGCGGCATGTCGATGTCCATGAGCACCACGTCCGGTTTGCACTCCAGCACATGGCGCACCACGTCGCGGCAATCGGCGAAGAGGCCGACGCATTCCAGGTTGTCCGTGGAATCGATGAGCATGCGCAGGCCATCACGCCGTTTGGCATGGTCGTCGAACACGGCAACACGCACTTTCATGTGGGCGAAATTACCGGGGCGTATCGACGGGGCTGCTCATATGATCCACTGATATTTCGCCCGGCACGGCGGAGAAGCGCAGTTCCACGGTGGTGCCTTGCCCCGGGGCCGAACGCACGTGCAAGGTGCCGCCCATCTCGTCGGCGCGGCGACGCATGTTGCCAAGTCCGTTGCCACCGAGGTTATCCGGCCGTTGCGCATCCACCTCGAATCCGATGCCATCGTCCCGGACCCGCAAGAGGTGGCCGGAACCTTCTTTGCGCAGTTCGATGAGCAGGTTCTTGCACGCCGAATACTTCATCGCATTGTTGAGCGCCTCCTTGAAGATGAGGTAGAGGTTCTTGCGCTGTGTCATGCCCAGGGGCTGTGAGGCGATGCCCTCCTGCACCTCGAAACGGAGCGCACAATCACGCGCGTCCGCCATGCGCTCGGCATAGCTGTTCATGCGTTGCACCACATGGGCCAGGTCATCGTTCTCGGCGTTCACGGCCCACACGATATCGTTCATGGCCTCCAGCACAGAGGTGGTGCCTTCGGTGATCCGGCCCAACAGTTCGTGCGTTTCGGGTTGGGTGCCTTTGGTCTTGCTCTCGGCCACGGCACTGTACAACTGCACACTGCTCAAGGTGGAACCGATCTCATCGTGAAGGTCGCGCGCGATGCGCTCGCACGCGCACCACTTTCACCGCTTGCGCCAGGCGGTAGCGGTAGAAGGCGACCACTCCGGCTGTTATGGATAGCGCCGCAATGATCCTGAACCACCAGGTGCCCCACCACGGCGGCGTGATGATGAGTTGCATCGCCGCGCCGCGTTCATCCAAAACGCCCGCGCTGTTGCGCCCTTGCACGCGGAAGGTGTAGGTGCCGGGATCGAGGTTGGTGAAGGTGGCCTCGTGCACGGTGCCCACTTCCACCCAGTCCTTGCTGAAGTTCTCGAGCCTGTAGCGGAACGTGTTCTTCAGCGGTGCGGTGTGGTCCATGCACGCGAAGGAGAAGGTGATCATGCGCTCGCTGTACGGCAGGGTGATGCTGCGCACGTACTCGATGGGCGCAGGGAGTTCGTAGCCTTCACCGGTGGCGTTGCCGAGACCGGCCACTGTCACAGCCTTGCCCACGAGCTTCAGGCTGGTGATCACCGTAGGCGACGCGGGGATCGTCTCGTAGAAGTCCTCGGGGTTGAAGTGGAAGGCACCGCCCATGCCCTCGAACCAGAGTTCGCCGTTATCGGCCTTCGCGTAGCTGTAGGTGTTGAATTCGTTGCTGGGTAAGCCGTCCTCCGTGGTGTACGTCGTCATCGCACCCGAATGCGGATCGAATTGGCATAAGCCCTGGTTGGTGCCGATCCACAGGTTCTTGCGCGCATCGCTCAGGATGCCGTAGATCACATTGTTCGGCAAGCCGTCCTTGGTTGTGTATCGCTTGAATTTTCGTGTGCGCAGGTCGAAGCGCGCGAGGCCACCGCCGTTCGTGCCCACCCAGAGCACGTGCTCCGGATCGGCCGGGTCCAGGCAGGTGGTGAGGACCAGGTCGCTCGGCAGCGAATGCGGATCGCGTTCATCATGCCGGTAGACCTTCCAAACACCCGTCTTGGGGTCCAAGTGGTGCAGGCCGCGTTCCGTACCCATCCAGATGGTGCCATCGGGATGGTGAGTGATCGATTTGATCTGCTCGTTGGCACCAGAACCGAAAACCGGGGGTGGCGTGTAGCGGCGAATGATGTCACCCGTGCGAGCATCAACATGCACCAGGCTTGTCAAGACATCGACCGTATCGCAAGAGACCACCCATAGCGTGTTGTTCCTACCCGGCAGGATCGCACGGCTGCGATCGTTCGCGAGGGACGGGACATCGATGCGGCGATCGTTCTCGAAGAGCACGACCCGGATAGCGCGTGAGCCCGGAACCACTTCGGCCGCCCACAACCTGCCTTGATCGTCCACGGCACCGAACATCAAGTAGTCGCGATGCGGGGATACGCTGGGGATGGCCTTTCCAGACCTCCTTGGAGATCAGGTACCGCGCGACCGGTCCCCTACCGACGTTGCTGATCAGCACGGTCCCGTCCACATTACCCGCATTGAGGCCGATCAGATCTCCAGCACCCACCCGCTTGAAACGTTCGTTGCGCGTGTTCGACCAGAACAGGCCGTAGCCGCCTGATTGATGCCAGATGTTACCGGCCCGGTCCTCCAAGATCGGGGTCAACCCATTGATCGGCGAGCGCCCACCGGCGGCGCCCTCGACGAAGGTCTTCACGACCTCCGTTCTGCCAGACACCACGTCCACCCGCGAATCGAGTTCCTCGTAACGGTCCGCCCAAAGCCGACCGTGGGAGTCAAGCACCTTGCATTTCCTGTGATCGGCCAAAGGCAGGTGGATCGTATCCAAGGGAGCTGCCTTGCCAGCGTTCATGCGGGTGAGGTAACCAGGCTCGGTCACCAGCATGGTGCTGCTCACAGGGTCGGTCATCAGGATCGGTGACTGCCGGATGCCATCGTCCATCCACCAAGGGATGCTGTGCGCCCGATCGGTCAGTTGAACAGAGCCGTCGCTTCCATAGTGTGCGCAGCGAATGGTATCCGGGCTGGTGAACCACGGATCGCCGCCGGGACCGATGAAGGCGAAAGCATTCCGCAACGGTGCGATGGGCGGACGCAGTTCGCGCGGCTCCATCACAACCAGTGGGCCTGGTAATGCAGGATCCACGACGTAGGCCACGACGTCGTTCGGTATCGTAGCGGTCATCCATACCCGCCCTCGTGCATCAAGGCAGAGATCCGCCAGCAGGGTAGATCGCACATCAGCACCCAAGCCATCCACCCGCACATGCGCGAAGCGCCCTGTACGTGGATCGTAGCGGTCCAGACCGAAAGGCGCAAAGCCCACCCACAGGTAGCCTTCACGATCCACCAGCAAACTGCTGATGCGGTTCGCGCCGATGCTGCTGCTGTCCTGCGCATCTTGGCGGAACACGGTGAAGTCGTATCCATCGTATCGCGCGAGGCCATCGTTGGTGCCTAGCCAGAGGTAGCCCGTGCTGTCCTGCGCCATGGCCAGCACATAGCCCATGGGCAGGCCGTCCTCCACGGTGATGGCGTCGAGTTGGACATCCACGGTGTCCAACTGGGCGTAGGCCGTGCCTGTGCACAGCCATGCGCCTGCAAGGAGAAGACCGGCCATGCAATGCACGGCAGCTCTGGCGTGTGTGAATGGCGATGACCGGCGCATCCGCGCCAACGTTACGCAGCTTGCGCGGAACCACTGTGCATGCATCATAGGATCCTATGACAAGGTAGCAGCAACATCATAGGGATACCCGATTGATGCGTGCGCGGTAACACGGCTGCTTTGCCTCACCGAAAACCAACACCATGCTCTCTACGCATTCGTTCCGTTCGTTGCTGCTCGCCTTCACCCTCCTCATCGGGGTGCAAGGCATCGCGCAGAACTTCAGTGGCTTCAGCTACCAGGCCGTGGTACGCGACAACGTTGGCGACCCCGTGCCCAGCCAGCCCGTGGGCGTGCAAGTGACCATTCAGGTGGGCCCCTCGGACACCTACGTGGAGACGCACGGCGCCAGCACCGACGCCTACGGGCTCATCGCCCTCACCATCGGGCAGGGCACGCCGGTGGGCGGCTCGGCCATTCCCACGTTCGCTGATGTGCAGTGGGCCAGCGGACAACCCATCACCTACAGCGTGGCGGTGGATGTGACCGGCGGCACCAACTACACCTTCCTCAGCGGCGGGCCCTTCAAGGCAGTGCCCTTCGCCATGCACGCCCTCACCAGCGATAGCAATACCACCAGCGTACCGCAAACGCTCACGCTGAGCAACGACACGCTCTACATCACCGGCGGCAACGGCGTGGACCTCTCCAGCCTGGCCGGTACGCCCGGTTGGGTGTTGAGCGGCGATACCCTGCACAACAATGGCAGGCGCGTGGGCATCGGCACCAGCGCGCCGGACACCACATTGCATGTGGTGGGCGGCATCAAATACCAGGACGGCTCACAAGGCGCAGCCAAGGTGCTCACCAGCGATGCGAACGGCAACGCGAGTTGGCAGAACCTGAGCGCGGAGAGCGTTTTCGGCAGCGGGAACGTGCCGGGGGGCACCTTAGGCTGTGCGAGTCAAACGGCCGCTATAGGAACAGGGTTGAAACCCCGTTTCGTGACGATCAACGGAGATCATGCCTATGTCCTGAACCAGGATGACGGATCCATGAACGTGTTCAATATCAGCACGCCGGCTGCACCTGTTCTTGCAAGCACCGTAAGCGGCATCGACATGCTGCCGATCTCCATGGCCATCGGCGGTGGCTACGCCTACGTCATCACATCCGGCGGCAGTTCGATGCGCATCTATGATATCAGCGTTCCATCGGCGCCGGTACTTGAAGGCAGCGTTAACATAGGGTTGTACCCTCGGTCGGTGGCCATATCCGGGAACTTCCTGTACGTGTCGCTCACAACTCGCCGGAGCGCATCCTCACGTACGACATCATTGCCCCTTTAGCGCCCAGCCTGGTCTCCACCACCTATACCGGGCCAGAACCGACCTCGCTCCAGGTGGCTGGTAGTTACCTCTACGCCGTGAACCGGGGCAGCAACACGATGCAGGTGTTCAACATCAGCAACCCGGCCGCGCCCACATTGATCGCCATCGTCGTTACGGGACCCACACCCCAATCCGTGGCCATTGCTGGCAGCCACGCCTACGTGGTGAGTTCCGGGTCCCACAACTTGCATGTGTTCGACATCAGCACTCCGTCCGCTCCGGCCCTGGTGGCCACGATCGCGGCTGACAGGCTCCGAATCCGTGGCCGGGCAGGAAACCACGCTTATGGCACCAGCAACAACATGTTGCTGTTCGACATCAGCAACCCGGAAGCACCCACCCTCAGGGCCACCATCGCCACCGGCACCGGCCCGCAATTCGTAGCGGTGGAGGGCGGCACCGCCTACGTGGTGAACATCAACAGCAACAACATGACGGTGTATGATCTCTACTGCCCGAACATGATCACCATGGATGCGAGTACAGGTACGATCACCTCGCAGACCGCACCATGGGTCAACTACGGCGAACACATCGCAAACACGAACGGTGGCAACGTGGGGATCGGCACCACCACGCCCGCCAGCAGATTGATGTGGAAGGAGGGCGGCGGCGCCACCTACTCCGGCACAAACAGCCGCACCGGCGAGTGGAGCCATCGAAGCCAATGTGGCATTGGCACCCACCACCCCAGCGGCCAAGTTGCATGGCTGGCACAACACTACTGGCCGACGGTCACAGGGCGGCAACATCCTCACCAGCGATGCCAACGGAAATGCCAGCTGGCAGAACCTGAGCGCGGAGAGCATTTTCGGGAGCGGGAACGTGCCAGGAGGTAACCTCGCCTGCTTGAGCACCACGGCCACCATCACCACCGGTATCGACTCCAGACCCCACTGACGTGGGCCGTGGCCGGTAGCTACGCTTACGTGGTGAACGCCTTCAGCAACAACATGATGGTGTTCAACATCAGCAACCCGGCCGCGCCCAGCCTCAGCGCCACCATCGCCACCGGAACCAGTCCGCGTGCTTTGACCGTGGCGGGCAATTACGCTTATGTGTTGAACTTCGGAAGTAGCAATATGTCGGTGTTCAACATCAGCAACCCGGCTGCACCCAGCCTGGTTGCCACCGTCGCAACCGGTACGAGCCCTCGTTCCGCGGCCGTGATGGGCAACTACATGTACTTGGTGAACTCCGCGAGTAACAACCTCATGGTTTTCGATATCAGCAACCCGGTAACGCCCAGCCTCATAGCAGCACCATAGCCACCGGTACCCACCCCGGGACGTGGCCGCAGGGGGCAACTATGTTTATGTGGTACACTTCAACAGCACCAACATGATGGTGTTCAACGTCAGCAACCCGGCAGCACCCAGCCTCAGCGCCACTTATCTCAACGGTCTCCAGCGCCTATACCGTCGCCGTATCGGGCACCTATGCCTGGCGAATACGGCTGGTAACATGTTGGTGTTCAACGTGAACCCGGCTGCGCCCAGCCTCATTGCCAACATCGCCTAGGTAGTGGTGCTTTTGCGATGACCATAGCGAGCAATTACGCTTTTGTGGTGAACGCCAACAACACCCTGACAGCGTGGAACATCAGCAACCCGGCCGCACCCAGTCTCAGTGCAACCATCGCCACCGGTACAGGATCATTTGCCGTGACCGTGGCTGACAACTACGCCTACGTGGTGAACCAGTCCGGCTACACCATGCAAGTGTATAAGCTCTTCTGCCCGAACATGATCACGATGGATCCGGTGACGGTGGTATCACCTCGCAGCCGCTCGCGGGTGCTGTTGGTGCGCAAGGAGCTACTGGTGCCACGGGGCCGCAAGGGCCGGTGGGCGCTACAGGGCCGCAAGGAGCGGTAGGCGCAACAGGAGCAACGGGTGCAACAGGAGCAACAGGACCGCAAGGAGCCACTGGGCCGGGGTACTACGCAACGTCCACAACGGCAATGACCATTGCCCCAAGTGGCACTATCACGTTCGCCACGCAAACGGGCCTGGCTTATCAAGTGGGCGATAACGTAAGGATCAGCAGGACCGGCAACCCCACGACACACTACATGTTCGGTACTGTCACTGCATACACCCCCAGCGGGACATCCATGTCAGTATCGCTACAAGGAGCGCTCGGCTCAGGTACGTATAGCCCATGGACCATCGCCATAACCGGTATGAACGGGTCCAATGGAGCAACTGGAGCATCGGGTCCTGGCTACTACGCCTTTTCCTTCACCTCGCAGACCATCGGCACCGGTTCAAAGTCGTTCGCGTTGGACCGGAACACCGCCTATAACATAGGTTCCCGTGTACGCATCAGCGTTTACCCCACTACGGCTCTATGGATGGAAGGGAACATCACCAGCGGCGGAGTGGCTAACATCACGGTGCTGGTGGACAGGACCATGGGTTCCGGCACATACAGCTCATGGGCGGCGAGCATCGCTGGCGAGGTAGGCGACCAAGGCCCAACGGGTGTGCAAGGTCCCACGGGATCCACGGGCCCCACCGGCCCGCAAGGGGTATCGGTAACGACCGCAGCGATCACCAACGATTCGCTCTACGTAACGCTGAGCGATGCCAGCGTGATCAATGCCGGCAAGGCCGTTGGTCCGCAAGGCCCCGTCGGCCCACAAGGTGCCGTAGGCCCGGCGGTGAACGCCAACGGCACCTTGAACCACCTGGCCAAATTCGGCAATACGGGAACCATTCTCGGTGATGCCGCCATGGTGGAAGATGCGACGGGCAACGTGGGCATCGGCACCACCACGCCCGCCAGCAAATTGGATGTGGAAGGAGGCATGGCCGTAGGCGCCACCTACTCCGGTACAACAGCCGCACCGGCGAACGGAGCCATCATCGAAGGCAACGTCGGCATCGGCACCACCGCGCCCGCAGCCAAGTTGCATGTAGCGGGCAACGTGCGCATCGCCGATGGCACACAAGCCGCTGGCCGCGTACTCACTTCGGATGCGAACGGTGCGGCCACTTGGCAGAACGTGGCGGCTGAAACGGACCCGCAGGTGAGCAGCGCCACAACGAACCAGGTGCCCAAGTGGAACGGCACCACACTCACCGATGGCGTGATGACCGACGATGGAACGAACGTGGGCATCGGCACCACCACGCCTGCCAGCAAATTGGATGTGGAAGGCGGCATGGCCGTAGGCGCCAACTTCTCCGGTACAACAGCCGCACCCACGAACGGAGCGATCGTCGAAGGCAACGTGGGTATTGGTACGAACGCACCCACCGATAAGCTCACCGTGCGAACGGCCACCAGCAACTTCGGGTTCACCCATACCGATGGTACGATCACCGTGGGGTCCTATGTGGGGGAGCACCAGTGGAGGATGGTTGGGCACGAAGAGCAACCACAGCCTGAGCTTCTTCACCAACAATAGCAGCCCCCAGATCACCTTGTTGACCAACGGCAACGTGGGGATCGGCACAACAACATCCACCGATAAACTCACTGTACGTACACCAGGCGTCGGCGGTGGATTTAGCCATACGGATGGCAATATCATCTTGGGTTCCTATTTCCCTGGCAATGCTTCAGCATGGTTCGGTACGAGGAGCGCGCATGACCTGACCTTCATCACCAACACCTTATCTGTGATGACCCTAACGGCCAGCGGCAACGTGGGCATCGGTACCCTGGGGCCCACGGCCCTGCTTAGCGTGAACGGCTCGGCGAACAAGACCGGCGGCGGCTCATGGGCCGTGTTCTCCGATCAACGCTTGAAGCGCGATGTGCGGCCGTACGGCGATGGCCTGGGCGCCGTACTGGCCATTGAGCCCGTGCACTTCCGGTACAACAGCCTGGCCAAGACCGATACGACCATTGAGTACGTGGGCGTGATCGCGCAACAACTCCGCGAGGTGGCACCTTACATGATCGACACACTGGTGATCGATGGCACGGAATACCTGGAAGTGGACAACAGCGCCATGACCTACATGCTCGTGAATGCGGTGAAGGAGCTGAACGCGATGATCGGGGCGCAACAGGCCGAGATCGTATGATTGCGCGCGGGGAACGCGGCAAAGGACGAGGCCCTCAACGCCATCCGCGCGCAACTGGACGCGAACACCGCGCTGATGCAGCAGTTGCGCAGCGTGTTGGAAGCACAGAGCCACAAGTGATCGTGATCATCCCCACAACACACGGGACCATGAACACACGAACACATCGAAGCGCTTTGCGCAGCGTGATCGCGATCGCACTGCTCGCGCTGGTCAACGGGCTGCGCGCGCAAGTCCTCATCGGCACCGATGGCGGCACCACCGTGCTGCCGAACAACACCATCAGTTGGTCGATAGGTGAACCGATCATTGGGACAGGCACTGTTCCCGGCGGACAGGTAACGCAAGGCTACCAGCAGTCCAGCGCCGTGCGCGTGCTCGTGAACGTGAAGGCCTTCTTGCAAGGCCCTTACACAAGCGGAGCGATGAGCGATGGCCTGCGCGTCAGCGGGCTGTTGCCGCTGAACGAACCTTACACCGCTCTGGGCTACACCTTCGTGGGCGGTGGCGGCGAAAGCACCACGCAGCCCATCATCGATCTCCCCGGAAGCAATGCCATCATCGATTGGGTGGTGCTGGAATTGCGCGACAAGAATGACAATGCCAACGTGCTGCACAGTCGCAGCGCATTGCTGCAGGCCGATGGCGATGTGGTGGAGATGGACGGCTTCTCACCGGTGCGCTTCCCGTTGTCGGCAGACGCCTACTTCATCGCCCTTCGCCATCGGAATCATCTGGCGGTAATGACCCTGAATACGGTCGCGCTCACGAGCACAAGCGCAACCATCAACCTCACCAACGGCAGCACGCCCACCTATGGAACGGATGCGCAACAGCTCATCGCTGGTACCCACGTGATGTGGTCGGGCAACACGGACTTCGATGGCCTGCTGAAATACGTGGGCGCCAACAACGACCGCGATCCCATCCTTGTGGCGATCGGTGGGGTGGTTCCCACCAACACGGTGAACGGCTACCATCCCGCGGACGTGAACATGGATGGCGTGGTGAAGTACGTGGGGGCCGACAACGATCGCGATCCCATCCTCCAGAACGTGGGCGGCTCGGTACCCACGAACATCCGGACAGCGCAGATGCCTTGATCAACCCATTCCCGTGCTTTGGTAGAGACACTGCACGGAAATAGCGAAGCCCCTCGAAAGAGGGGCTTCTGCTTTGTAGTGGTACGTAGTTCTCAACCCCGCACCAACTTCCTGTATTTCATCCGGTGCGGCACGATATCGCCGCCCAGGCGCTTCTTGCGGTTCTCCTCGTAGTCCTGGAAGTTGCCTTCGAACCAGTAGACGTTGCTGTCGCCTTCAAAGGCGAGGATGTGGGTGCAGATGCGGTCCAGGAACCAGCGATCGTGGCTGATGATCACGGCGCAGCCGCTGTAGTCCTCGATGCCTTCCTCCAGCGCGCGGAGCGTGTTCACGTCCAGGTCGTTGGTCGGTTCGTCAAGGAGCAGCACGTTGCTTCCTTTCTTCAGGGTGATGGCCAGGTGCAGGCGGTTGCGCTCACCACCGGAGAGCACGTTCACCTTCTTGTTCTGGTCGTTGCCGCTGAAGTTGAAGCGGGCGCTGTACGCGCGGCTCGGAACGGCCATGCCGCCCACGAGCATCATGTCCAGCCCACCGCTGATCACTTCCCACACGGTCTTGTCCGGCAGCAGGTCCTCGTGGCTCTGGTCCACGTAGCTGGTCTGCACGGTTTCGCCGATGGTGATGGTGCCGCTGTCCGGTTTCTCCTCGCCCATGATCATGCGGAAGAGCGTGGTCTTACCCGCGCCGTTGGGCCCGATGATGCCGACGATGCCGGCGGGCGGCAAGGAGAAGGTGAGGTTCTCGAAGAGCAGCTTGTCGCCGTAGCTCTTGCTCACGCCTTTGAACTCGATCACCTTGTCGCCCAGGCGCTGGCCGTTGGGGATGAAGATCTCCAGCTTGGCCTCCTTCTCCTTGGTGGTCTCGCTCTGCATCTTCTCGTAGTTCGCGAGGCGGCTCTTGCTCTTGGTGCGGCGCGCGCTGGCGTTGCTGCGCACCCACTCCAATTCCTGCTTCAGGATGCGGTGGCGCTTGCTCTCGGTCTTCTCCTCCTGCGCCATGCGGGCGGTCTTCTGCTCCAGCCAGTTGGTGTAGTTGCCCTTGTACGGGATGCCCTCTCCGCGGTCGAGCTCGAGGATCCATCCGGCCACGTTGTCCAGGAAGTAACGATCGTGGGTGATGGCGATGACGGTGCCTTTGTATTGCTGCAAGTGCAGCTCCAACCAAGCGACGCTCTCGGCGTCCAAGTGGTTGGTGGGTTCGTCCAGCAGGAGGATGTCCGGCTGTTGCAGGAGCAAACGGCACAGCGCCACACGGCGGCGTTCACCACCGCTGCACACCTTGATGGGCGTATCGCTCTCGGGGCAACGCAGCGCGTCCATGGCCACTTCCAGCTTCTGGTCGATGTTCCACGCATCGGCCGCTTCGATCTGGTCCTGCAGCACGCCTTGGCGGGCGATGAGCTTCTCCATCTTTTCCGGATCGCTCATCAGCTCCTCATCGCTGAACTTGGCGTTCACGTCCTCGTACTCCTTCAGCAGGTCCATGATGGGCTGCACGCCTTCGCGCACCAGCTCGATCACGGTCTTGGTCTCGTCCAGTTCGGGCTCCTGTTCCAAGTGCCCGATGGAATAGCCCTGCGTCAAATGGACATCGCCTTCGAAGCTCTTTTCCTTGCCCGCGATGATGCGCATGAGGGTCGACTTACCGGAGCCGTTCAAACCCAGTATGCCGATCTTGGCCCCGTAGTAGAAGCCGAGATAGATATCGTTGAGGATCTTCTTGCCGGAAGGGAGCGTCTTGCCCACCTTCACCATGTTGAAGATTATCTGTCTGCCTTCGTCTGCCATTGTATGCTGCGTTGTTTCGGGCCGCGAATGTCGCGGTAAACGCGGAAAGTTGTGCGCTATCGCACCACCGCTCCGTGGATCTCCAACCGCATCCAGTCTTTCAGCTTCGTGCCGAAGGCCACCGTCTCCGGCGCTATCACATAGTGCTGTAGCACCGTTGCGGGCGTCTGGCTGCTGGCAGGGCTCAACAGCACGAACAAGCGAGTTCCCGGGACCGGTCGCGCGTTGCCGGGCACATGCAGCCGGTCGCGGTCGATCCCCTCGGCCAAACAGCTGAACTCAATGGGAGCTTCCCATGGGAATTGCATCAGTACCAAGTCGCCGGGTTGCACCACCGTGGCCAAGTATTCGGCCGCGAGCGCCGCTTCTGGATAACGCGGCAGATCGTTCCCGCGCGGAAGCGATGTCATACTGAGAATGCCCGTGAATACGACCAAGAACATGGAGGCGATCACCGTGCGCATGTTCTTCTGGAAACGTGGTGCGAGTTTCTCCTGGATGAACTTCAACAGGTAAAACAACGCCACCGCACTGGAGATGTGGAACACGATCAATGTCCAATACCACGTGCGCGGCGGGGCCACGTTCATCTGTAAGATCACCAAGGGCACCGTACCCAAGGCCATGGCGATGAACAGTTTCCTGAATTTGCTGGTGATGAACGCCGCGTAGATGATACCGGCGAATCCGGCGAAGGCAACCCAGGTGCTGCTGGTATCCACCACGTGCACCCAGAAGTCGAAGCTCTTGTCCTGGTGCGTGTAGGCGAACATTTCCCAAGTGACCACACCGAGTTCGGGATGGCTGGTGAGCTGCGGCAAACCATACACCACCAGCACAGGCGAATAGAACAGCCCGGTGAGCAGAACGAAGACCACGAACGAGAGCACGAGTTTCAGGACACGTTGACGCAAACTGCTTTCGTATTTGCCGCTCAGGTAGAACATCAACCAGAGGTAAACCGTCAGCGCGGGGTAGATCATCGTGGGCACCGTCCACATGCCCAGCGCGCAGCAGATGCCGACGGCCACGGCGCTCACCGCGTTGTTGGTCTTCACGAAGTGCCGGCCTGCCACCAGCGCCGCCATGAAGAAGAACCACGTGAGGCTGTATCCACGACCCAATGCGCTGTACTCGATGAGGCAACCGCTGGCGGCCACCAGTGCCAAGGTCATCAGCGCGATATACCGGTTGAACATGGCGCGCACGAAGAGGTAGCACAGCGGCATCATCGCAATACCCGCCAGCAAGGCGGGCAGCCTGATCTGCCAGAGGCCCACGCCGAAGACCGCAGTGCTCAGCTTCACCAGCAATGTGTGCAGGATGTGGTTGTTGGGATACGAGTAGTCGCTGAGGATGACGCTGATGGGCCGAGACGCGTAGTAGGTATAGGTGAAGGCTTCGTCGTAGATCACCGGCGCACCCAACTGCCAAATGCGCAACACCGCTCCGATGCCGATCAGCAGGAAGACCCACATGCGCTGGTCATCGTCCTTCCCCCGTCGCGATCTCCCGGTGGCCGTCCATGCATCGGCTTTGAAGGTGGCCCACGCCGGTCCTTGTGACCGAACACGACGCGAAACCATTCGGCGCCCCGAAAGCAACAGAACACCCAGCGTCCCGGCGATCCACGCGGCCCATCCGGCGTTGCGGGTCGCACCTTCGTGCATGGCCGGCGTGTAGTGCTCTACTTCGCCATCGGGCGCCACCGTATCCAAGTAGCCGCGCACTGATGTGAAGGACGCGCGCGACAGCAACCCGGCGCCGAGGGCGATGACCAACAGGGTGACGGCGGTGATGAGCACGGTCATACTGGCGTTGCGCACAGCGGGCAAGATAGAGGAGTGGGATCGGATGGTTCACTGTCCCCTCGGGCCTCCCCCGCCATCCTGTTCGGCCTTGCCCAGCCCAGCAATTGACGGAAGTCAGCACGCCGGCCGCGACCGCTGCCGAAGTTCGGCGCAACAACCCACGCACATGAAAAAAGAGATCCAACAGCATGCACCCAGCAGCGCCGTGTATGGGCTCGGGTTCATCGGGGCGCTCATCTATTATATCTCGCACGCCACCGGGTTCTGGGTGGGCGTCGTGGGCTTACTCAAAGCGTTAGTGTGGCCTGCTTTCCTGGTGTACGAAGCCTTGCGAACGTTGGGCGCTTAGGTGGAAGCTCGATGCCCGCGCCCAAGCAAAAGAGCCGCCTCGGGTGAGGCGGCTCTTTACGTTGCAATGCTGGCGGCTGGCGCTCGCGCTAATGGGTTCAATCGTTCTTGTCGTCGTCGCCGAAGTTGAAGCCGATGGTGAGGCCGTAGCTGATGTACCGGCTGTCGATGTCCTGCACATTGAGGTTGTCGTTGAAGGCACGACTGAGGCCGAAGCTTACGCCGGGCTCCAGCGTGAAGTGGCCCATGTCGAAGCCGAGGGCCGCGTCGATGTTCCAGCTGCCCTTGTTGAAGTCGCCGCCGTTCCATGCGATGTTCTCACTGTTCTTCACGTCGGTGCTCAGCAGCACATCGTATGTGGGGCCGATACCGAAGCGCATATCGAACTGGTAGGTATCGATGATGCGGTAGCCGACGAGGGCCTTCATTTTCAAGTTGGTGCGTACGATGTTGCCTTGCGCCAACGTGCTGTCGTTGTAGCTGAAGAACGTGTTGTTGCGACCGATGAACACACCGGGTTGGAAATAGGCCCGGTTGCCGAAGCGGAAGTCGGTACCGAGCAGGAATCCGGCGCGCGCACCGTAGGTGGCGCCAGCGGGCGGGTTGGTGAGCGTTTGGTAGTTGAGGCCCACTTGTGGGTTGAATTGGACCTGGGCGTTGGCCGTACCGGCCAGTGCTACAACAGCGAAGGACAGGAATAGCTTTTTCATGCGTTGCGGTTTTGTCCGCGGCCGGGGGTTGGCAAGGGCTGTGCCAGAGCGGAATGAAAGGAGTCGTGAGTAGTGAGTCGTGAGCGGGGAGCAGCTCTGTCATCCGGACGACGAGTCATCGAGGAGGAAGGAACTCTCGGGAACGGGACCGGGATGACAATGCGGAGGGGGGCAACGCTGTGCGCCGAGAAGTTCGCGGCTCATGGCTCATGGCTCGAAGCCCTCTGCGTTCCGCTGCTCGTCACCCGCAGCCGTTCATGTAGCCCGCGCTGAACGCGTTGTTGCGGCGATCAATTTCACACCCAAGAACCAACCCCCATCATGAAAAACAACCTACGCACATTGGAGATCCTGCACTATGTCTATGGTGCGTTCGAAGCCCTCGGAGCACTGGTGATCTTCATCGTTTTCAACACAATGGGCGGCTTTCTGCAAAGCGACTTCGTTGCACAGCAGAGCGGCGAAGCGGCACCGGCCGTTGTCGGCAGCGTAATGGGCGCAATGGGCTGGGCGATCGCGTTGTTCGTACTGTTCTTCGCCGTGCTGAACATCATCAGCGCGCGCAACATCGGCAAGCGCAAGGGCCGCGTCTTCAGCATGGTGGTGGCCGGTATCGATTGCCTCAGCTTCCCCCTCGGCACCGCCCTCGGCGTGTTCACGCTCATCGAACTGAGCAAGGAGGACGTGAAGCAGTTGTATAGCGGGGAGTAGGAGTCGTGAGTTGGGAGTCGTGAGTAGTGAGTAGTAAGCGGGGAGCAGGCTCTGTCATCCAGACGACGAGTCATCGAGGAGGAAGGATCTCTCGGGAACAGGATCATCCGTGTGAAGAGAGATCCTCGTCGCAGACTTCTCGGGATGACAATGCGGAGGGAGGCCAATGGCTAAGGGCAACGTGCATATGACCAAAGGCGTGCACTGAAATGCCTGAAGCCAGAAGCCCGTGGTCTGAGGCCCGCATTTCCTCGGGGAATTATCCACACGCCCGGTTCTTTTTCAACGATCACCGGAGGCGCGCAGGGGGGCCGGGTACTTTCGGCGGCCTTCCCACCCATACATGCTCGAAGAACCCATGACCCGTGCGGCATCCGTAGCGGACATCCCTCAATTGGAGAAGATCTGCAGCCAGGTGCGCCGCGACATCGTGCGCATGGTGCATGCGGTGCAGAGCGGTCACCCGGGCGGCTCGTTGGGTTGCACGGAGTTCTTCACCGCGCTCTACTTCAATGTGTTGAAGCATGACGCGCAGGTTTTTGACATGGATGGACGTGGGCAGGACATATTCTTCCTCAGCAACGGGCATATCAGTCCGGTGTTCTACAGCGTGCTGGCGCGCAGCGGCTACTTCCCGGTGGCTGAACTCGCAACTTTCCGCAAACTCAACACGCGCTTGCAAGGCCACCCTACCACGCACGAAGGCTTGCCCGGTGTGCGTATGGCCAGCGGCTCCTTGGGCCAAGGGCTGAGCGTGGGCATCGGTGCTGCTTTGGCGAAGAAGCTGAATGGCGACAAGCAGCTGGTGTACACCCTGCACGGCGACGGCGAATTGCAGGAAGGGCAGATCTGGGAAGCGGCGATGTTCGCCGCAGCCAAGAAGGTGGACAACCTGATCAGTACCATTGACAGCAACGGAAGGCAGATCGACGGCGACACGGACAAGGTGTTGCCTTTGGGCGACCTCGACGCCAAGTGGCGCGCGTTCGGTTGGGATGTATTGCACATGAACGGCAACGACATGACCGATGTGCTGCGTGGCTTGGCCGATGCGAAGGGCCGCACCGGCAAAGGCAAACCCGTGATGATCATCATGCGCACGGAAATGGGCCAGGGCGTGGACTTCATGGTGGGCAGCCACGAGTGGCACGGTATTGCCCCTAACGACGAACAGCTGGCCAAAGCACTTGGACAGCTTCCCGAAACGTTAGGAGACTACTGAGCACCGTGTTCCGCCGCCGCATAGCCGTACTGCTTCTTCCGGCCATCCTCCCCTTCGCTGCACTGGCGCAGGAGCCGGAGCGCCCGCTCACCCGTATGCTCTTCGTGTTCGATGCGAGCAATAGCATGAACGCGTTCTGGGGCAACCAGCCGAAGATCAATACAGCGCGCACGCTCTTGCTGAAGAGCCTCGCCGAACTGGAAGGCCAACCCGATCTGGAGATCGCTCTACGGCTGTATGGTCACCAAACGCGCATTGAAGCCGGGAAGCAGGATTGCGACGACACGAAACTGGAGGTACCCTTCAGCGCGAACAGCATTCCCTCCATCCGCCGCACATTGGAGCAAGTACGTTGTTTGGGTACCACGCCCATCGCGCGGTCGTTGGAGAAGTCGGGCGGCGACTTTCCGCCATTGGAGCGCGGCGGACGACAGGTCAGGAACATCATCATCCTCATTACCGACGGCATCGAAGCCTGCGATGAAGACCCCTGTGCGGTGAGCCGCGCGCTGCAAGCCAAGGGCATCGTGCTGAAGCCCTTTGTGATCGGCGTGGGGTTGGAAGACGGCCAGAAGTACAGCCTGCAATGCGTGGGCACCTACTACGATGCCAGCACACCGGAGCTCTTCGAACAGGTGCTTCAAGTGGTGGTAACACAAGCACTCAACAGCACCACCGCCGAGATCGACCTGCTCACAGACGACGGCAAACCCACCGAGACCGATGTGCCGGTTACGCTGTACGACCAAAAGACCGGTTCGGTGAAGTACCACATCGTTCACACCATGAACGATCGCAATGTGCCCGACACGCTCAGCATCGACCCCATCTTCACCTACAGGCTGGTAGTGCATTCGATCCCTCCGGTGGAACGCAGCGACGTAAAACTGATGCCCGGCATCCACAACAAAATACCGGTGAGCGCCGGACAAGGCGGGCTGGAGCTGAAAGTGCAGGGCATTCCGAACGAGATCGGCTGGAACGACGCGAAGGCGATCCAGTGTCTTGTTCACCCCAACGACGCGGAAGCCATCCTGCACGTTCAACAAATGGGCACCACCGAGCGCTACCGCACCGGCACCTACGACCTGGAGATCCTCTCGCTGCCGCGCATGCGCATCAACGATGTGGTGATCAAGCAAGGCGTAACTACGCCCGTGCAAATACCGCAGCCAGGTGTGCTGAACGTGCAACTGGCCAACGCCGGCGATGGCGCCATTTTCCAGAAGGACGGCAGCAATCTGGTGTGGGTGACCGATCTCGACGTGCGCTCCGTGCAACAGCAATTCCGCCTGCTGCCGGGCAGCTACCAAGTGATCTACCGAAGCACCAACGCACGCAAGACCGAGTTCTCCATCGTCAAGGATCTCACCATCGCCCCCGGCCGTTCCGAAACGCTCAACTTCTGACCCATGACTTCCACCACCTACCCCGTACTCGACAACAAGGACACCCGCAGCGGCTTCGGCGCCGGTTTGCTGGAGGCCGGAAAAAAGAACGATCAAGTGGTGGCGCTCTGCGCCGACCTCACGGGCAGTTTGAAGATGGACGCCTTCGCGAAGCAGTTCCCCGAGCGCTTCGTGCAAGTGGGCGTGGCCGAAGCCAACATGATGGGCATTGCGGCCGGCCTCACCATCGGTGGCAAGATCCCCTTCACAGGCACCTTCGCCAACTTCAGCACGGGGCGCGTGTACGATCAGATCCGCCAGAGCATCGCCTATGCGGGCAAGAACGTGAAGATCTGTGCGAGCCACGCCGGACTGACCCTTGGCGAGGACGGCGCAACGCACCAGATCCTGGAGGACATCGGCTTGATGAAGATGCTGCCCGGCATGACGGTGATCGTGCCGTGCGACTACAACCAAACGAAGGCCGCGACGATCGCCATCGCTGAGCATGAAGGTCCTGTGTACTTGCGATTCGGTCGCCCAAAATGGCCGGTGTTCACCGCTGCCGACCGTCCCTTTACCATTGGCAAGGCCGATGTGATGAGCGAAGGAAGCGACGTGACCATTTTCGCTTGTGGCCACTTGGTGTGGAAAGCGGTGAAGGCGGTTG
This sequence comes from Flavobacteriales bacterium, assembly GCA_016703005.1. Taxonomy (GTDB): domain Bacteria; phylum Bacteroidota; class Bacteroidia; order Flavobacteriales_F; family PHOS-HE28; genus PHOS-HE28. The sequence continues at coordinate 200,539 of JADJCX010000033.1, read as the reverse complement.
AGGAACTGGCCACCCAAGGCATCAGCGCCGAGCTGATCAACGTGCACACGATCAAACCCTTGGACGAAGAGGCGGTCCTCAAGAGCGTTTACAAGACGGGATGTGCGGTAAGCTGCGAGGAACACAACATGATCGGTGGCTTGGGCGAGAGCATCGCCTCGGTGCTGACGCGCCGCTTGCCCAAACCCTTGGAGCTCGTTGCCGTGCAGGACAGCTTCGGCGAGAGCGGCACCCCGGACCAATTACTGAAGAAGTACGGCTTGGATACACCCGACGTAGTAGCGGCCGCGAAGAAGGTGATGGCGAGGAAGTAGTTGTTTGGGAGCGGGTACGCGCGGTAGCCATATGACCGAGCACACCGACAAAGAACTCCTGGCCCTGTTCCGCGATGAGCAGTCGCGCAACTATGGGTTCAACCTGCTCATGCGCCAGCACCAGCAACGCCTCTATGGTTTCGTGCGGCGCATGGTCACCGACCCCGACGACGCGAAGGATGTGCTGCAGAACACCTTCATCAAAGCATGGCATGGGCTGGAGACCTTCCGGGAGGACAGCCAACTGTACAGTTGGTTGTACCGCATCGCACACAACGAAAGCATCAACCACTTGAACAAAAAGCGGCGCATGCCCTTTGTGAACAACGACACCGTGACCGAGCAGTTGTGCGGCACCTTGGACAAGAGCGAACACTTCAGCGGCGACGCCATCCAGCAGAAGTTGCAGCGCGCGGTGATGCGGCTGCCTAACAAGCAGCGGGCAGTCTTCATCATGAAGTATTTCGAAGCGAAGAAGTACACCGAGATCAGTGCGATCACCGGCACCACGGTGGGCGCCTTGAAAGCCACCTACCACATTGCCGTGAAGAAGATCGAGGAGTGGGTAGTGGCCGATCAAACCAAAACACCGGATTGACGTCCCAGCACTCAGGAGCCATGGACCGCAGCAACCTCCGTAACACACCCGACTTCCGCAGCGGCGACGACGCGTTGGAGCGTGAGGAACTACAACGCCTCGCCCCCACCCTGTTCGGTATCCCGGCGGAAGAGCCCTTCAAAGTGCCTGCGCATTTCTTCGACCGGCTGCCCCATGAGGTGCAAGCCATGGTGGTGGAACAGGAGAAGAAGCCATCGGCTTTCACTTGGCTCTGGCGCTTGGCCATTGCTACGCCAGTGTTACTGGTGCTGCTGGGCGCGTGGTGGTTCCTGCGCGACAGCGGCACCGTGGAGAACGTTGCGGTTGTGGAGGAAACATCGCCGACCATCGAAGACCTTGACGACGTGGATGAAGTGGACCTCTTCGCAGCCTTGGCCAGCGACGAAGCCGTTACCATGAATACACTTGGGGTGGACCTCACCGACGACGAACTGCTCGACTACCTGGAGCAAGAGCACACCGACCTGAACGAACTCATCAGCGAATTATGAAGACCCTATTGCACCGCATACTGCTGGGCGCCTTGCTCATGGCCCCTGCCCTTTCGGGCGTTGCGCAGGACGACGAATTGCCGCTCATTCCCGAGGAGCGCCTGAAGGAGATCAAAGCGCAGAAGACGGCGTACATCACCAGCAAGATGGAACTGACGCCAGAGGAAGCGCAGGTGTTCTGGCCTGTGTACAACCAGTACGACAAGGAACTGGAAGCCCTGCGTAAAGAGCGTCGCGAAGCGAACAAAGCCGTGCGCGGCGCGGGCGAATTGACGGAGGCCGAGGCCGCCGCGGCGATCGATAAGGACCTGGCTGCGCAGCAGAAAGAACTGGATCTGCGAAAGAAGTACAGCGCGGAGTTCAGGAAAGCCCTCAATGCCCGGAAAACGCTGATGCTCGGACGGGCCGAGCGCGACTTCAACCGCGAGCTGCTCAAGCGCCTGCGCGATCGCCGCGATGGCGATAAGCCCGGTCCCGGTAGGCGGTAGTGCGCGGAAGCCTGCGCAGGTGAGTCTCATTGACCCGATAGCTCAGCGGCACAATGCCCGAGGCCACAGCCTCGACCGGTGGCGCAACAAAGGGTCCTGTTCACGAACGTTAACGGCGGTTGTTCGCGTTACGTCAACGTGAACGAGGCAGAGTTGCGGCTTCCTTCCTTCTTTTGAGGCATAAAGCGGAGCATGAGCGTGTGGAACGATATCAAAGGCATGTGGCGCAGCGGAGGTGTGCTGCTAAGGCTCATCATCATCAACGTGGCGGTATTCCTCTTCCTGCTCCTTACAGGATTGGTGATGATCATGGTGGAAGGCAGCCCACAGCTCGCCGACCAGTGGATGGGCCATTACATCAACCCGTGGTTGGCCTCGACCAGCGATCTGGGCGCATTGCTGCTGAAGCCGTGGACGGCCATCACCTACATGTTCACGCACGAAGGAGTGATGCACCTCGTCTTCAACATGTTCATGCTCTGGTTCAGCGGGCGTCTGTTCGGCGATCTCCTGGGCGACCGTCGACTGCTCGGGAACTACTTGCTCGGCGGCCTCGCCGGCTTTGCGCTCTTCTTGTTGTTCGCCCATGTCGGTCCGTTGCGTGCGTACACGAGCATGGGTGGTATTGTCGGGGCATCGGCCAGCATTACCGCTGTGTTCATCGGCATCGCGGTGTACCAACCGGAGATGGTGGTGCGCCTGTTCCTGTTCGGTGCGGTGCGGTTGAAATGGTTGGCAGTGATCTTTCTGCTGCTCGACCTCATCAGCATTCGCGATGGTGATAACAGCGGCGGGCACATCGCCCACTTGGGTGGCGCGCTGTACGGCTATCTCGCCGCCACGCAACTGAAGAAGGGCAACGACTGGAGCCTTGGTTTCATCAATGGGCTGGAGCGTATCGGCAAAGCGCTCACCTTCCAGCGGGGCCCGCGGTTAAAGGTTGTCCAGAGCCCGCGCGGGAAGCGGATGAGCGATATCGACTACAACGCAACGCGCAAGGCCGAGCAGGCCAACATCGATGTGATCCTGGACAAGATCAGCCGCAGCGGGTACGAGAGCTTGAGCAAAACGGAGAAGGACATACTCTTCAAAGCCAGCAACGATGGCAAGCGCTGAAACGGCGACACCCACGGGGAATGTCGGGCGGCGTGTGAGCCGCTGGCACTTGCCCGTATGGTGGCTCAACTGGGCATCGGTGATCGCGTTGCTTTTGGCGTACTTGGCCATTCGCGTCAACCCCAGCACCTTTTGGCCCTTGGCCTTTTTCGGGATGGTGTATCCCTACGTGCTGGCCACGCAGGTCTTCTTCCTGTTGTGGTGGCTGTTGTTCCGGCGCAAGCGCATGCTGCTGAGCGGTGTGATCGTTCTGCTCGGCTGGAACCACATTACCGACTTCATTCAGATCCTTGGCAAACCCAAGAGCACCGAGGGCGAACAAGTGAGCATCATGTCGTGGAACGTGCGCCTGTTCGACCTGTACAACTGGAGCCACAACAAAACGAACCGCGATGAGATGTACGACCTGCTCCTCACCGAAGCACCCGACATTTTCTGCGCACAGGAATTCTACCGGAGCGACAACAAGAAATTCTTCGACACGCGCGATACGCTGTTGAGGAACTTCCACTGGACCGGCGTGCACGACCACTACGTGCAGCACACCAAGAACGGTCAGCACTTCGGCATCGCCATCTTCAGCGCCAAGCCGATCGTTGATAAAGGCCTTGTTCCTTTTCCCGGCGATGAGAACAACTCGTGCATCTGGGCCGATATCAAAATGCTGGACGACACGGTGCGCATCTACAGCGCGCACTTGGCCAGTATCCACTTCGGTCGGGCGGACTACCAGTTCGTACACGACCTCGATGACGGCGTCGCGACCGACTCGCTGCGCACCGGCGGTGGGCGCATCATCTCACGCCTGAAAGATGCCTTCATCCGCCGCGCCGACCAAGTGGAGCGTATCCGCGATCACATGCGCGCATGTCCGCACCCGGTGGTGTTCTGCTCCGATATGAACGACACACCGATGAGCTACGCCTACCACCACTTGGATGGCGATCTGGTGGATGCCTTCGAGGAGAGCGGTCGTGGCCTAGGCCATACATACATCGGTGCCTTCCCCAGCTTCCGCATCGACCACATCATGCACTCACCCAGCCTTGAAGCATCAGGGTTCAAGACGCTACCCGATGAACTGAGCGACCATCGGCCGATCATGTGCTGGATCGGAACCTCCGAAGAATAACACTCCGTTCCATGTCCTTCCCTTCCGGCTTCCTTTGCGGGCCGCATCACGATCTCATCCCCGGATCACATTGAACATCTCCACCAACTACCCGCTCTGGCTTGTGCCGGTGTGCTTGCTGCTCGGTTGTGGGTTGGCATGGCTGCTCTACCGGCGCAGCGTCGATCGCCACGGCTGGGATCGTCGCCTTGCCTTGCTCGTGGCGGTGTTCCGTGCATCGGCTGTTTCGCTCATCGCCTTCTTCCTTTTGCAACCGATGGTGAAGGTGCAGGTGGAAGACATCCGCAAACCGGTGATCGTGATCGCGCACGATGGCTCGAGTTCGTTGCTAGCGACCAGCGATAGCGCAGCACTGCGCGAAGCATACCAGCAGCGTTTGGAAGCGCTCAGCGACCAGCTCAGTTCGAAATTCGAGGTGCGCACATTCACCTACGGGCAAGGCGTGGAAGAGGGACTTGCATTCGGCCAACGACAGCAGCTTACCGATATCGACCAAGTCTTCCGGGAGGTGTACGACCGGTTCAGCGGTCCGGACCTGGGCGCTGTGATCGTTGACGGCGATGGTATCTGGAACCGTGGCAGCGATCCACACTTCACGGCGCAGCGTCTGGGCGTGCCGGTGTACACCATAGCCATGGGCGATACCACGGTACGCGCCGATCTGGTGTTGAAAGCCGTTGAACACAACCGCATTACCTATCTCGGCAATGAGTTCCCATTGCTCGTACGCATTGAGGCCCGGCATTTGACCGGGAAGTCGACCCGTTTGAGCGTAATACAGGCGGGTGCGGAAGTCGCAGGCAAGGACATTTCCATTTCTGGTGATCCGTTGTTCGTGGAAGTGCCGCTGCTGGTGAAAGCGACCTCTGCCGGACTGCAGCGCTACAGCGTGTCGCTGCGCAGCGTGGAGGGCGAAACCACCGAAGTGAACAACACACGCACGTTACTGGTGGAAGTCTTGGACGATCGCAAGAAGGTGCTGCTGCTCGCCGCGGCACCGCATCCTGATCTGGCGGCCATCCGCAACGCGCTCGGTGGGCTCGATGGATTTGCGACCGAGATCGCGCTGGCCGACGGCTTCAACGGCAAAGTGGAAGACTTCGACCTGGTGGTACTGCATCAACTACCATCGACGAAGGGCCAAGGCAAGAACGTGCTGCAACAGATCCGCGCCAAGGGCATTCCGGTGTGGTACTTCATCGGCACGCAAACGGACTTCCCAGCGTTCGAACAGGAAGCCGCAGGCCTGAACGTGGCCGCACAACGTGGTCGCATCACCGATGCGCAGGCGTCCAGCGATCCTTCGTTCCCCTTGTTCACCATGGATGCCGCACAACTGCGATCCATCGAGCGCTTCCCACCGCTACAGGTTCCTTTCGGCGAATACGAATTGGGCAAGGGCGCCTCATCGTTGTTCACCCAACGCGTAGGCGTGGTGAAGACCGCAGCACCCTTGATCGCCGTGCAGCAAGGAGAGCGCCGCACGGCCGTTACCTGTGGCGAAGGTTTCTGGCGGTGGCGCTTGGCCGATCAACAGATGAACCAAGGCACCGCGCACTTCGATGGGGTGGTGCGGAAGCTCGTGCAATTCTTGGCCGTGAAAGCTGACAAGCAACGCTTCCGCACGGAATGCGCACAGGTCTTTGCGGAGAATGAGCCGGTGGTCATCAATGCGGAACTGTACAACGCGAGCTATGAACTGGTGAACGAACCGGAAGCCAAAGTCATCATCACCGACGAGGGTGGGAAAGACTTCCCATTCGTTTTCAGTCGCGTGGGCAGCAGCTATCGGTTGGAAGCCGGACAACTTCCTCCCGGTCGTTACACGTTCACCGCGCGCACCACGTTCGCTGGTGACAACCTGACATCGAGCGGGGGCTTCAACGTGCAGGAATTGGTTGCTGAACAACTCACCTCTACCGCGGACCACGGCCTGTGGCGCGATATCGCCGCACGTTCTTCAGGTCTGTTCGTATCAGCCGATGAAGATGGCATGGACCGGATCGCGGCTGCAATGGGAGACCGCAAGGACCTTGCGGCACGCAGTTATGCGCACAGCAGTTTCAGCGACCTCATCGGGTTGAAGTGGATCTTCTTCGTTCTGCTCGGCCTGCTCACTGCCGAATGGGGCATGCGCCGCTGGGCAGGAGCGTATTGAGCAAGCAGCATGGCAAGCTTCAGGGAACGTGTTGGCCGTCTTGTCCAAAGGCGTTGGTTCCGCATTCTAGGTGTCGTTGCGGTACTGATCGCGCTGGCATGGCTGTTCCGCACCGTCATCCTACAAGCCGCGATCGGCTACTTGATGATGGATGAGGAAGTGGTGGCCGTGGATGCGGTGTATGTGTTGGGTGGTGCACCACTGGATCGCGGTTTGCGTGCTGCAGAGGTCCATCGTCACTTCCCGAACACGGTGTTCTTCACCACGGGCAGTAGCGTCAACGAAGAGCTTGTGCCGTACGGCATCCACCTCGACGAGTCGGAGATGACCAAGAACGCTGCCGTCCGCAACGGTCTGCCAGCAGAGCAGTGCACAACCCTGCACATCGGCACCAGCACCATGGAAGAAGCGGAAGCCATCCTCGCGCACGCCCGGCTGTCGCACTTCGACACTATCGCCGTGCTCAGTAGTCGATTCCACATGCGGCGCGTCAACTTCGTCTTCACCGACCGCTTTGCGGAAGAAGGCATCGTGGTGCGTCGTTTCGGTGCGCGAACGGACCGCTTCGATGAACAGAAGTGGTGGCAAAGCGAGGACGGCTTGCTCACCGTGCAGAACGAATTCGTGAAGCTGTTCTACTACTGGTGGAAGTATTGAGGCTCTGAAGCCCGACCTTCGCGCAATCTTCCATGCCCTTCGAACTCACTAGCGAATTCCAGCCCACAGGCGATCAACCTGAAGCCATCAAGCAGTTGGTGGATGGGCTTAACGATGGCGTGCGCTTCCAGACGCTGTTGGGCGTGACAGGCAGCGGTAAAACCTTCACCGTGGCCAACGTGGTGGAAAAGGTTGATCGGCCCACGTTGGTGCTGAGCCACAACAAGACGCTCGCAGCGCAGCTCTTCGGTGAGTTCAAACACTTCTTCCCGAAGAACCGCGTGGAGTACTTCGTGAGCTATTACGATTACTACCAGCCCGAAGCCTATCTGCCCACGACCAACACCTACATCGAGAAGGATCTCTCGGTGAACCAAGAGATCGAGAAGTTGCGGCTCAGCGCATCGAGCGCATTGCTCAGCGGTCGTCGCGATGTGCTGGTGGTGGCGAGCGTCAGTTGCATCTACGGCATTGGTAACCCGGCGGAATTCCATAAGAGCGTCGTGCAAGTGAAGAAAGGCCAGCGTGTGAGCCGCAACAAGTTGCTGCTTCAACTGGTGGAAGCGCTGTACAGCCGCAATGACGCCGATCCCGCCCGCGGCAACTTCCGAGTGCGCGGCGATGTGGTGGAGATCCTGCTGGCATACAGCGACGACGGTATTCGCCTGCACTTCTTCGGCGAGGAAGTGGAACGCATCGAACGGTTCGATGCCGCTACTCGCCAACTGCACGAGGAGCTGGAAGCAACCACCATCTACCCCGCGAACATCTTCGTGACAAGTCGCGAGACGATGAACGCTGCACTGGCAGCCATCAAGGAGGACATGGAACGCCAAGTGGCGTTCTTCCATGAGATCGGCAAGAACCTCGAAGCCAAACGGCTGGAGGAGCGCACCTTGCATGATCTGGAGATGATGCGCGAACTGGGCTACTGCAGCGGCATCGAGAACTACAGCCGCTATTTCGATCGGCGGCAAACCGGTCAACGCCCCTTCTGTCTACTGGACTACTTCCCCGACGACTTCCTGATGGTCATTGACGAGAGCCACGTGACCGTGAGCCAAGTGAGCGCCATGTACGGCGGCGACCGCAGCCGTAAGAAGAACTTGGTGGAATACGGCTTCCGCCTGCCGAGCGCCATGGACAACAGGCCCTTGAAGCAGGACGAATTCGAGAGCATGATCGGGCAAACCATTTTCGTGAGCGCCACACCGGCCGATTACGAATTGGAGCGCAGCGAAGGCATCATCGTGGAGCAGGTGGTGCGGCCAACGGGCTTGCTGGACCCGCCCATCGAGATCCGTCCGAGCGTGAACCAGATCGACGACCTGCTGGAGGAGATCCGGCAGCGCAGTGTGAAACAAGAACGAGTGTTGGTGACCACATTGACCAAGCGCATGGCGGAGGAACTCACGGAGTTCATGTGCCGCAACGGGGTGAAGTGCAAGTACATACACAGCGACGTGGAAACGCTGGAGCGTATCGAGATCCTCCGGCAATTGCGATTGGGCTTGTTCGATGTTTTGGTGGGCGTGAACCTGTTACGCGAGGGTCTCGACCTTCCGGAAGTATCGCTGGTCGCCATCATCGATGCGGACAAAGAGGGCTTCCTGCGCAGCAACCGATCATTGACCCAGACGGCAGGGCGCGCAGCGCGGAACATCAACGGCAAAGTGATCTTCTATGCCGACAAGATCACCGACAGCATGCGGCGCACGATGGACGAGACCGACCGGCGCAGGCAGAAGCAGATCGCATACAATATCGAGCACAACATCACGCCAACACAGATCAAGCGCGACCGTTCGGATGTGTTGAAGCAGACCTCCGTGATCGATGTGAACAACGAAGGCATGCGCAAGGCCTATGTGGAGCCTGAGGGCTTCAGCGTGGCCGCCGATCCGGTCGTCCAGCACATGACCATTGATCAGTTGCAGAAGAACTGCGACATACTTGAGGCCCAAATGAAGCGGGCAAGCAAGGAGCAGGATTACATCAGTGCGGCAGGGCTACGCGATGAATGGACAGCGATGAAGCTGTTACTTGCCGAACGGATCGGTAAGGAGAGCGAGAAGGTGAGTTAACACTCCTGACATTCCACGTCTTGTGGAAAAAATGTACCGGGCAATTCGTCGAACCGGGCAACGGTCCATCCCGTTCGGGCGTTCTTTTGTGGCAGAACGAACTCTTCAACCCTTGTCGCGCAAACCTTGATCATGAAGAAACCGATACCCTCACTGGCCATTGCGGCCACGATGCTCATCAGCCCCATCGCCTCCGCCCAGGTTTCCTTCGGCGGAAGCCCGGTCGGCTTGAGCGAGTACAAGAGCACATTACCCGCCGCACCCGTACACGTGATGCCTGCGGTGGATGCGCTGACCCTGATGGTGGAAGACGCCGAGCGCCTTGCCGCTGGAAGCAAGCGCCAACGCTTCGGGATCAACCACGCCACCGACTTCACGCTCGATAACAGCGGTGTTTGGAGCACGCTCGCCAATGGCGACCGCGTGTGGCGCCTGGGGATCGAATGTCCGGGAGCCTTCAGCGTCAACTTCGAGTTCAACACCTACGTGGTTCCGGAGGGTGGCCAAATTTTCGTGTACAACCCTCTCGGGCATACGATGGGTGCCTTCACGGCAGCCAGTCACCCCGGGCACACTGTTCTCGGTGTGGGTCTCATGCAGGGCGATCGCATCACGATCGAGTACGTGGAACCCGCAAGCAGAGCCGGTCAAGGCCAGCTTCGCATTGGTCAGGTAACCCACGGCTACCGCGACAGCTTCGATATGGCTAAGGGTTTTGGCGCAAGCGGATCCTGCAATAACAATGTGATCTGCCCGATCAGCGTGGGCTACGAAGATCAGATCCGCAGTGTTGCGCGCATCGTGGTCGGTGGTGGCGACCACTGCACAGGTTCGTTGCTCGACAACTGTGCACACGACGAGGTCCCCTACTTCATGACCGCGAACCACTGCATGATCAGCAATCCTGCCACATGGGTTTTCGCTTTCAACTGGAACAGTCCGGCTTGCACTCCTACCACGAACCCCGGGATGAACCAGACCGTTAGCGGCGCGACCGAATTGGCCAGTGGCGCTGGCAGCGACTTCGCTCTGCTGCTTCTCGATGACAACTTGCCGGATGCGTACAACGTGTTCTTCAGCGGTTGGGACAAGAGCGGTACGGCTGCCACGGAGGTGCGCGCTATCCACCACCCCAGCGGCGACATCAAGAAATTCAGCATTGAGGAAGAGCCGGTGATCACCGGTACAATGAGCGGTGCCCAGTGCTGGCATGTGCAAGGTTGGGACGATGGCACCACCGAACCTGGCAGCAGCGGCAGCGGCCTGTGGGACCAGAACGGTCGCTTTGTAGGCCAACTCTTCGGCGGACAAGCGAGCTGCTCGTTCAACTTCAATGACTTCTATGGCAAGTTCAGCGTTTCCTATCCGAACATTGACCAATGGCTTGGCAACTGTGGCAACACTGTTGATGGGATCAACGATATCGTGGGCATTGAGGAGTTCGGAGTGCTTGCCGGTGTTAGCGTATACCCCAATCCGAACGTGGGAATTTTCACAGTGGAACTGCCGAGCAGCCTTACCAGCACCATCCAATTGCGCGTTACCGACGCCATGGGCCGTGTAGTGCTCGACCAACGCTCCAGTGCTGCAACGCAACGCGTTGCGCTTGATCTGGGCGCTGCAGCCGAGGGCATCTACAACCTCGAGGTGATCTCAGGTGGTGCGCGTTCCGTGCAGCGCATCGTTGTGCAGCGCTGATCCGATACCTCCTTCATCAAAGCGAAAGCCCCGACAATTCGGGGCTTTCGCTTTCTGTTGTGTCGGGCGTTCCGGTCATTCCCTTGGGGGCTTGTTCCATGGCTTGCCATCGCGGCCGGTATCGCGGGCGTCAATGTCCCGTTGATAGGTCCAGCGGTTCCTTTCCCACACGTAGGCATCGTAGCTCATGTCAGGACCATAGAACGGCCACTGGCCATCAAGATCTTGGCGCGATGGTGATAGGTGATCGTATATGATCCTCGCAGAAGCTTCCTCCCACTTCAGGCTCATGCTCACCTGAAAATTGAATCCGAACACGAGCCGAGACTTGCGGATGCGCTCAACCTTGCCCTTGGCATCGAACACTTCAAAAACCTCTGCCCCGAAGCGCGGGGTGCCGCCTTTGAAGCTCAACACCTCCACCACTTTGCGCACCTCCACTTTGCTGTAGCCCTTCCATCCGAGCAGGGTGTACAGCACCTTGCCGCCGCTCTTTACTGGTATTACCGCGTAGTACAGCGCACCGTACCAACGATCGGCGGATAGCGCCGTTCGCTCGGGCACTCCAAGCGTGGCGGTCTGATCATGCAGTTCTACAACAGCGACCTTCTTTCCGTTGCGCACCAAAAGCAGGCCCTCGAAAAGATGGGAGCCATCTTCCATCGGGATATTCCAAGTGAACAACCGGAACTTGCCGTCAGGTGCATCGATGCGGCTCAACGGCACCGTGGAGAAGTCGCGCGAAAAGGCATCCGGGGAATTCAGTGCACGCAGAAGATCGGTCTTCAAAGCAGCACTCGCCATTCGTTTCGTTGTATCAGCATTCGCTTCCGCCAACCGGTGCATATGCCCCGATAATAGGGAATCCGGAACGGCAGAACCTTGTGCACAGACGAGCGTCGCAAGGGAACAGGAGATGATCGCGGCAAAAGCTCTCACAGCACTGCAAACGCCAACACCGGGCCGTATAGTGCTCATCGCTTCAGTTGACAAGTCGACCAAGCGAGGCCCATGGTCTTGTTATGTCGAGCGGAGACGGGGCATCGAAGCACGAGGCCTCATGCTACAAGTGCATGAATTCCTTCTTGGCCATCAACTGCTCCTTTGTTTCCCGGTGGTCCGGGTCGTCCACACAGCAATCCACCGGACACACGGCGGCGCACTGCGGTTCATCGTGGAAGCCTGTACACTCCGTGCACTTATCCGGAACGATGTAGTAGACATCCATGGCCACTGGGGTCTGGGCCGTGCCGGCCTCGTATGTATTGCCCGTAGGGGTGGTCAGTTGACCTTTCAAACTGGTGCCATCGCCCATGCGCCACTCCGCGCCCCCTTCATAGATCGCATTGTTGGGGCATTCGGGTTCGCACGCGCCGCAATTGATGCATTCCTCGGTGATCGTAATGGCCATTGTGTCCGTTCTATTTTCGCGCCCCGCTCGCAAGATCTTCAGCGAAGGCGGGCCAAATATACCCGTGACCCAACTACCCTTCGAGCAGCGGCTCGGCGCCTTCGTTCAACTCGGCAACGTATTCGACCTGTTCGCGCGATCTGCAACATGGCCGGGCTTTTCCTGCGGCCTGAGCGAAGATGAGTACGCAGGGTTCGAACGCGCCATAGACCGTGCCGGTATCGTCAACGGCTGGTTCACCCCGGCCAACGTGCGGCATATGCTCGGGTCCCTTGCGATGATGCTTGAAGAGAAAGCGCTGCGATCGTGGCTGCCGATGGCCCCTGCGCCTGCCACCCAGCGATCGATCGGGATCATTATGGCGGGCAACGTCCCGATGGTGGGGTTCCATGATCTGCTATGCGTTGTGCTTTCCGGTCATCGGGCACGAGTGAAACTGAGCAGCCAGGACAATGTGTTGATACCGGCGGCCTTGGAAGTGCTCGAGCGGTTCGCACCGGGCGTCAAGGAACTGGTGTCGGCGGATGAAGGGAAACTGGGTGCTGTGGATGCCATCATCGCCACGGGCAGCAACAACACAGCGCGGTACTTCGAACATTACTTCGGGCACCTCCCCCGACTGCTGCGCAAAGGCAGGATTAGTGTTGCCGTGCTGGACGGATCGGAGAGCGACGCGGAACTGGTCGTTTTGGGCGAGGATGTGTTCCGGTATTTCGGATTAGGCTGCCGCAACGTGAGCAAGCTCTATGTGCCTAGGAATTTCGACCTGGACCGCTTCTTCGGCGCCATCTATCCGTGGAAGGATATCGTGAACCACAACAAGTACGGCAACAACTACGACTACAACAAAGCCGTGTGGCTGTTGGAACGTGTGCAACTCGTGGAAAATGGATTCCTGCTCGTGCGTGAGGCGGAAGCCTTGGCAAGTCCGGTGGCCTCGATCCACTTCGAACGATATGATGACCGTGCTGCGGTGCTTGTCGGTCTGGAAGCGCGGCGTGAAGAGATCCAGTGCATCGTTGGTCACGGCCATGTTCCCTTCGGCCGATCGCAGTACCCAGCGGTGGACGACTACGCCGATGGGATGGATACCATGACTTTCCTGAGGTCGGTTTGAGCGGCTGATGCACATGTGATCGTGCAATACCCACCTCACATCCTTCACCTACTTCACTCAATAACACCGCGCTTTGTAGCGTGGGAAGCGCTGAAGCCACGGATCTGTTCCGCACCTATCTGAAACTCGAGCGTTCATTGAGCGATCGCTCAGTGGAAGCCTACGTGCGGGACTTGGGCAAACTACTGCGGTTCTGCGAAGCACACTCACCTTCACTCGATGTTGTGCACCTCTCCTTGGAAGACATCCAAGCCTTCATCACCACGGTCGCGAAAGGAGGATTGGGCGCGCGCAGCCAAGCGCGGTTGTTGAGCGCGGTACGATGCTTCTACAAGTGCTTGCGCGTGGAACGGATCCTGAAAACAGACCCGACGGAACTGGTGGACATGCCGCGCTTGGGCCGCAAGCTTCCGACTTTCCTCACCCTACAGGAGATCGATGCCATGGTGGCGGCCATCGATATGAGCCGCCCGATGGCCCATCGCGACAGGGCCATGTTGGAAACCCTGTACGGCTGCGGGCTGCGTGTGAGTGAACTGTGCACGTTGCGCATGAGCCGCCTTCATTTCAATGAAGGTTTCGTTCGGGTGATCGGCAAAGGCGACAAAGAACGACTGGTGCCGATCAGTCCGGAAGCCATGAAGCAGATCGATGTGTACCGCAACGAAGAGCGCGTGCACCTGCCCGTGCAAAAAGCCGCCGAGGACTTCCTTTTCTTGAACACCCGAGGAAGTGGGCTTTCGCGCATATCGGTGTTCAACTTCGTGAAGAAACTGGCCGTGAAAGCGGGCATACGCAAGACCATCAGCCCGCACACCTTCCGGCATTCGTTCGCAACACATTTGGTGGAAGGTGGCGCCGATCTGCGTGCAGTGCAGGAGATGTTGGGCCACGCCAGTATCACCACCACCGAGATCTACACGCACTTGGACCGGGACTACCTGCGGAGCAACATCATGCAGTTCCACCCGAGGGCGAAGTAGGCCCAACGGTCCATCAAGTAGTTCGTCACGCCGATGGTTGGCACTATCGACCGTTGCCTGACAAGTGACCCTGTCGGTCACAGTGGGTGCAACTGAATACCACTCCACATGGTCAATTGGCCGAACCAAAACCAATGGCCATGACAAGAACTTTCCTCTCCGTTGCCTGGGTGTTCACCGCTGCGGCTATCAACGCCCAATGGTGTGTGCCCACCACCGCCATTCCTTACGCGGCCAGTATGCCGGGTATCACGCATTTCGCGTGCAACACCATCGACCGAACAAGTACCGACATCGAGAACTATCCGAACAACAGCTACGTGAACACGGGGCTTACCACCGAACTTGAAAAGGGTGCCACCTATGCGGTGACGATCGGCTTTACGATCGACAACATCATCAGCCCGCACATGAACCTGCGCATATGGATCGACATGAACCATGATGGACAATTGGACGACGTTGGGGAAACATTGCTGTCCGTCGATCACCTCGCCGGGCCGGTGTACACCGGACAGATCACCATTCCCAATACAGCCATGACCGGTCCGACACGGATGCGCGTTACCGCCAAGATGTGCAGCCATGGCGGACATACCCTTCCATCACCTTGCGACCTTCCCGCGGACCCCTTCGGCTACCACGGCGAACTGGAGGACTACACAGCGGATATCGTGGATGCGGTTGGCATACCTGAGATCGACGTGGTTACCGGGCTCAGCGCATCAGCCACCGAGTTGAACACCACGTTCCATTTCAGCCTGCTGGAAGCGGGCGATGTTCGGCTAGAGGTGCTTGATGCCCGTGGTCGGCTCTTGCTGTCGAACACGGCAATGGGCAACACGCAAGGCGAGCAAGTGATCGTAATGCCCGCCTTGGCGGAGCAAGGCGTGTACATCGGACGGTTATGGCTGAACGGGCGCCCGCACGCGGTGCGTTTTTTCAGGTAAGCACCATTTCCCATGATGAACAAAGCCCCGCTGGTGATACCGGCGGGGCTTCCTCTTTCGATCGGACTTGTCAGGGCTTCAGCGCGAGTTCATCCCGGCGAGCCGCGTACTCCAGCATCACGCTCGTCCACTTCGGCACGATGCCTTGCTCATAGGCCCTGTTCCATACGATGCTGCCGGTGAGCGGTTCGAACTTCGCCAGACCCAAGGGCATATCGAAGAAACTGAGGTCCATGCCGGGAATGCGCTCCACCAGCGAAACTTCCACTTCGAGTTCACACACCATGTTGGCCCCTTCCCATTCCGGACCGTACGTAAGCACCTGGAAGCATTTGGTAACACGACCTTCCATGCCCACACGAATGATGTACTGCGCGTTGTTGTCGAGTTGGAAGATGAAACGGCCGCGACCGGTGGTCATCTCCGCGTCCACCTTTACACCGTTCTTGTAGAGGCGCGCCAGTGCTCCGTCGACCGGATCACCTGTTGCGTGATCCATCACAAGCCCTTCGATCTTCAGGCAACTTGCATGGGCCGAAGGCGCCGCCAGCAGTGCTCGATGATCATGCCGAACGCGGTAAGTCGTCGCATGGTCAGTAGTTTTTTTCAGGTGGACGGCAAACGTAGGATCCCATGATGGATCGATCAAGAGCATTCAAGCCCGATCGACCATTTTCCATCAACAGGTCGTTGTGAACAGGGCCGGAAGAATGCTGGGCTGTTTCACTCCAACCCCAACCGCAGCTTCAGGTGCAATTCCAAGATCGCTCCCATATTGTCGCACATGGCCATGCGCGCATCGCCATGCAGTTGGCTGAGCTCTTGCGCGAGCATGCCCACATGTTCGGGCGTACTGATGGTATCGGTGTGCATCACATTGAACAATTCTTCGAGCTGGGCCTGCGACAAGCGGTAACGCTTGCGCAACAGTGCGCGTTCCTCAATGCCGTACTGTTCAGTGCTCTCGCTGCCGATATGCTCTTGGGCGAATTGTACGTAGGGCAGGTTCTCCTTGTAGAACTGGGGCAGGTAGATGCGGTGCCGTCCTTCGTAGCACTGCTGGTCGAAATCGATGCTCCGCAAGCGGTACTGCACCTTGTCGAAGTCCTGGATCACGTCCACCACGAAGTTGTAGGCGCGCATGTCCCCCAGCAGCCGAGCGAAACAGCGCTCGTTGAACTTGACGAACTCCTTGCTCAGGCGCACCGCGTTGATGTTGCCTCCATAGTGGAAGGGGTCTTTGATGAAGTCATCCCCGGGTACACCGATGATGTGTTCTTCCACCAGTGTGCTGCCATCCACCGCATAGTTGATGCGGTTCGGGCTGAGAAGGTGCTCCAGCTCAAGTCCGTACACGCGGCTGGCGTCGGCCTTTTTGATATAGTAGTAATCGTGGTTGTCGTTGATCTGGTTGAGGATCTTAATACGGAAAGGCTGGCTGTTGCCGTATGCGCAGAAATCGATGCTTGCCACGCGCAGGTGGTCCACATGCCGGCCATCGGCCACAAGCATCTGGTAGAGTTGCACCAACCGCTGATGGAGGTCGTCCATCTCCGCAGGTCTCAGCAGAACCGTTGTCCAGAGCGTCTCTCGTCCTTGAGCATCCTTCTGTGCCAAGAGCCCCTCATGGCGCAACAGATCCGAGTACACAACAGGCAACTTATCGGAACGATCGATGGCCTTCAGGTAGCCGGCCAACCGATCATTGATCGGGTAGATCGGTTTGCGGAGGCCGATGGTGTTCAATTCCATACCGGAAAGGTGTTCATTGGCCATTGAAGCGCAACAGATCCGGTTGACCACCCTTGCCCTCGTTGCTGATCAGCATATCGCCGCCCGGCAGGAAAGTGATGCCCTCCGGTTTCGGGAATGCCAGCGGATCCAACAGATGCAGCGAGACCAGACGTGCATTGCGGTCCAGCACCAGCAACACATGATCTACCGCCGAGAGCAAGTAGTAATGGTCCGTCTCAGGATCCACGGCAACGGAACTGAGCCGCAATTTCAACGCCGGCAACTCACGGCCATTGTCCGTTTTCCGCATGGGCAACTTAACACCGATGGCTTGGGCTTGCGCGATGATCCTGATACTGAGAACCGCAGAGCGGGCTCAGTCGCCATCTTCCCTGTGACCGGATCGAAAGCATGGATCACACGCTCATCCCGGGTTGCTTTGTCACCCTTGGCAAAGTCCTTCGGTGAAACGAGTACCCGGTCCAGGGCCTCATCGTATCCGAGACCTTCGATGTTCTGGTTCGGTATCGCCAGGCGGAACGTATCCAACAGTTCGATCGCGCCATCGCGTAACCGAAGTCGATTGATCAATCCATCGCTTCGTAAAGCGAAGTAGAGTTCGCCGACGCGGGTAAGGCCTTCATAGTCGCCGGGAACACCGAAGGTCAACCGATCGACAATGCTTCCTGAAATGAGATCGATGAAGTAGAGCGTGGCCGCTTCATCGTGCAGGCAGGCGATGGTGTTCGCATCCACATCGGTGATGCCGGAGATCTCCAGCAACTCTGCGGGCAAGGGGTAACGACGTGTTGGGTGGGATAGATCGAATGGTGTTCCATGACCCGCATTCACAGGGGTGATCGCGAGCGCAAGGGAAAACAAGAAGAAAGTTCCAGCGTGGTGCATCGTGCAAAGCAATGCATGCCGTCGATCGCGGCGCCACTTGGTGGTTGGGCTCAGCGGAGTACCACTACCCTGCTGCCATTGAGGTAGAGACCGCTGGCCGCGACTTGTCCGATCGGCCTGCCAAGGGCATCGAACAACATGGTTGGAGCCGAAGTACGCTGTGCCGCGGAGAGTTCGCCAATGCCAGTTGTTGCGCAAGGGCTGGCCACGATCCGCAGGTCATCGATCGCCCACGCACCAAGGCCTCCATCATAGGGCTGCAGGAGCAATTGGAAAAAGCCGTAGATCATACCATCCTCCGCTGCTACGCAACCAAGGTCGGTCACTACGGTTTCGTTGAGCAACTCCGGTGTTGGAACATCGCAAACGACGGTCGTCGGCATAGTGGTGTTCGCGCCATAGCGGACGGTCAATCGCTGGGGGCCGTCCGCACTGGCGTTGTGGCGTATGATGATACTGTCGATGTGCATGGGACTGAATGCGATACCGGATATCGAAACATAGTGGTCGATATCGGCAATGGTAGGCCAACCATATGTGATCACCGCATTATCGCCGGACGAAACCGGATGAGGACAAGCATCTATGCCTTGCCATACGGCAGCCGTACCGGTGAAGGCGAGGCCTGCGCCTTCCGGCATCAAGCAAGCGGTGCAGCCACTATCACAGTTCAACACTGTTGCGCAGGGCTGGTTGAGCCAAGCGTACTCCAACGATTGGCCGTGCATGGCTGGAACGATCAGGAGGGCAGCAAAAACGAGCAGTTGCTTCATGACGGGATGCTTGGAAAGCGGACCTTGAACGGCGCTGACGTCCAATGGTTCCTATGCCCCTAGGTAAACGGGGCGGCGAAAGTCCATCACAGCTAACGCACTTTGCGCGCCATTCGGAGGAAACGGGATGATCGGGCGACGGGGCGGCCTACGACCGAGCGAAGCGGTCGAGCAATGGGCCGATGTGCTGCTCAGACATCAAAAGCCCCCGCTGGGCATGAAGGAAACCCAAGGCGTCCATACGATCTGCTTGTGCGATCAGCGGATCAAAGAACCCATCGACATTGAGCAGGGCGATGGGCTTGTTATGCAGACCGATCTGCCGCCATGTGAGCAGTTCGAAAAGCTCATCCAGGGTGCCGAAGCCCCCGGGTAGCGCGATCACGGCATCGCTCAGCTCGTGCATCCGCATCTTCCGTTGGTGCATGCTCTCCACCTCGAGCAATTGCGTTAACCGGGAATGCGCCAATTCCTTCTCGACCATGAACCAGGATCACACCGATCACCTCCCTCCTGCTTCGAGAGCCGCATCCGCGACCAACCCCATGAGGCCCACGTGGCCGCCCCCGTAAACCACGCCCCATCCAAGCTGGGCTATTGCCTGACCCGTCGCGCGTGCTGCTTCTTGAATAGCCGGTGAATTACCCAGCCCTGCTCCACAGAAAACGGAAATGCGCATGTCTTGTGTCCAGCCGAGAGAGGTGCCGAAAGTAGCCCTGGCAGTTCTCATACCCCGACTTCCGTTGATGCCGGTCAAGGTGCGCGTAGCGCCTTGTACATCACCTCAAGCAGTCCGTTCCGGGCCTTGTCATCGATCAATTGCCAGAACATGATGCCACCCAATCCCTCGTGCCGGACGTCGTTCGCTTTGGCTGCTATGCTTGCGGCATCATCGAAAGTTGCGAACTGCTTCAGTTCGGCATTGTACGCGTAGGCTGCCCATGCTTCCTTGTCCCGGAACATGGACCAACCTTTGGCCTTGGTCAGCGTGGTGTCCGAGGCGCCCCATGGGATGGTATGACTGAACGCTCCGGGCTGAAAAAGGCCATTGTCAACGGCCGGGACGTCCTTCCAGAGGCGGGCGTAGAACGCGGCACCTATAACGACCTTCCGTCTTGGCACCTGCAACGAATCGAGCAGGCGTACGGCATGATCAGCCGACAAGGCCTGGTGACCACATGAATACAGCGGCGTGTGATGCCCTGTACGGGAGCTATAGCCATGCACCAAGTCGTAGCTCATGATGTGCATGCGATCGATCAACGGCATAATGCTGTCCCACTCGAAGCCCTTCAGGATGCAGTCATCGGTTCCGCCAACGGCGAAACTGATCTCGCGCCCCGGCCCGAGCACCCGACGCAACTCCTGCACCAGCAACGTGAAGTTCCGCTGGTCCTCCGGCGCGAACCGGTGACCCGGCGGACCTTGCACGGCGGGATACTCCCAATCGAGATCAATGCCGTCGACGTTCAAGCGATCCATCAGATGAAGCACACTCGCGGAGAACTTTCTCCTGCCCTCTTCGCGGCCGAACACTTCACTACAGGTCGGACATCCTCCCCACCCGCCAAGGGAGATCAACACTTTCAGCCCGGGGTTGCGCAGCTTGAACCCGACCATCCGTTCGATGATCGGTTCCTGCGATGGAGCGATCTCCATCGAATCATTGCGCACGTGACCGAAGCACCAGATCAAGTGTGTGAGTTGTTCGATACGGTGCTCATCAAGGTTGCTACCATCACCGGCGTAGTACGCGATCAGCGCCGGTGACTGCGCCGTGACCAAGGCGGCAAAGCACACACCGACCACCGCTGAAGAAAAGCGCCGCATGTCGGCAAAGTTGATCAGCGCTGCAAGAGTTACGTGGTGAATGTCAGAACCGCCCCACCTTGATCGTGAACGCCGTGTTCAGCCCGTGAAGGATATCCGCAGGCGTGCCGGGCAGATCAACGTCGGTCGTGTACCGGTACGATGCGCCGAGGCCTAACCGGACCATTCGTACGAGGTTGAACTCGAGTGCAACACCTGGCTCGACCACGAAGAACGCCTGGCCATCATTGCGGTAGTCATACTCCTCCGGGTCGAAATCGTCGGGCAGCGGTCCGAAGGTCTCGTAGCCACATCCCCCGGCCCCGATGATAATGGGCAGGCTCACATGCACCGGGCTCCGGTAAGCGATGATCGGCTCCAAGAGCAGACCGCCATAGCCCATCCGGAATTGGCTGCCCTTGTTCAGTCGGCGACCGCTATCCAAGAGGTACGCGTCGTACGCCTTGTTCGGGACATCCGTAACAAGTCCGTAACCAGCAAGTCCGAGTGTGAAGCGATGATCGATGAGCCAGCCGGCATGTAATCCCACAAGCAAGGCTTCGGTGCCCATGATCTCGGTAAGTGCAACGGACGGTCCGCCCCAACCGCCATTCTTGCGTTCATGTTCTGAACCGAATAGCGTCCGGGGCTCAGCATCCTTCTCTTGAGCATGGAGACCATTGAGCGAAAGCAATGATGCTGCGATGAGAGCAGCGGGAAAACGGAGATCCATCATAGTTGGTTTTGAAGTGTGTCCCTAAGACAGATGGACCGCTGATCACCCCTATCCCGAATGAAAATTTCTGCGACCTCTTGTATTTAACCATTTGGTTTAATACGTTTGTCCCTTCAAGGAACAATGGACCGCCTCTCGCTCACCTTCTCCGCCCTCGCCGACCCTACGAGACGCGCCATTCTCGCGCGCTTGAGCACGGGTGCCGCCTCGGTGAACGAGATCGCAGCGCCGTTCAGCATGAGCCTGCCGGCGATCAGCAAACACTTGAAGGTGCTGGAACGCGCACAACTCATCGCACGCGGCCGCGAGGCCCAATGGCGCCCCTGCGAGATGAAGGCCGAACCGCTGCGCGAAGCCGACGCCTGGATCGAACAGTATCGTCAGATGTGGGAGGAGCGCTTCGATCGCCTCGATGCCTACCTGATGGAACTGCAAGCCAAGTCGGCCGATGCCAAGGCCACCTCCGCGAAGACAGCGAAGGCCAAAAAGAAGAAGCCATGAACAAGAGTGACCGCGAGATCATCATCAGCCGCACCGTTAAGGCCACACGATCGATCGTGTGGCAGGCTTGGACGGATCCCGCGCATGTGGATCATTGGTTCGGGCCCAACGGCTTTACGAATAAGACGCTTTCCATGGATGTCCGCATCGGTGGGCAATGGAAATTCACGATGACATCCGGAGAGGGCCGCGTGTTCGAGAATCTCGTGACCTATACCGAGGTGTCCCCCATCGACCGTCTGGCCTACGATCACGGCGACTGGCAGAACCCCAAACAATTCGAGGCCGTCATCACCTTCGAGGAAACCGAAGGCGGAACACTCGTGACCCTTCGCACCCTCTTCCCCAACAAGGAAGCACGGGACTTCGCCGTCAAAGAGATCGGCGCGATCGAAGGCGGCCAGCAAACGCTCGCACGCTTGGACGACTACCTGAGCACTCCATAAACCCATTGAACCATGAGCAAAGCAGCGATCTTCAACTTCATCGTTCAAAAGGACGCCCGGTCGATCACCGTGGAGCGATCCTTCAACGCCCCGCTGGATCCGGTGTGGGCCGCGTGGACCAATGCGGACATCCTTTGCCAGTGGTGGGCTCCGAAGCCTTATGAGTGCGTGATCAAGGCACTCGACTTCCGTGAAGGTGGGCGTTGGCTCTACTACATGCAAGGCCCGCAAGGCGACCGGCACTGGTGCTTCTTCGACTACGAGACCGTCCGGCCGAAGTCGCACTTCTCGGGCAGCGATTCGTTCTGCGATGAGCACGGCGTAGGGAACGACACGAAGCCCAAGGTGAGTTGGGAAGCGCACTTCAGCAAGAACGGATGGTCGCACATTGGTGCGCGCCATCCTCCACTTTGGTTCACCAGAAGAACTGGAGCAGATCGTGGCGATGGGCT
Source organism: Flavobacteriales bacterium (assembly GCA_016703005.1). Taxonomy (GTDB): domain Bacteria; phylum Bacteroidota; class Bacteroidia; order Flavobacteriales_F; family PHOS-HE28; genus PHOS-HE28. Next base: position 177,964 of record JADJCX010000033.1, on the reverse strand, counting down.
TCAAGGAAGGCTTCACCATGGGCCTTGATCAGTTGGATGAACTGCTCGCGTCCGGTCTATGAATGCATGCGACATGGAATCACCCACGTTCTACCACGGCACCAAGGCCGATCTGAAGAAGGGCGACCTCTCGAACCCGGTTCAATTCCAATTATGGCCAGGGAACAAGGCGAAGTATGTACTTCTCCGCCACGCTGGATGCCGCTACCTGGGGCGCTGAACTCGCTGCCGGTGAAGGACGCGGAAGGATCTACATCGTGGAAGCCCCGGGGCCATATGAGGATGATCCTAATCTGACGGACAAGAAGTTCCCGGGCAATCCAACGAAATCGTACCGCACGAAGGATGCCTTGCGCGTGATCGGCGAAGTGATGGATTGGAAAGGCCACGCGCCGGAACAACTCCAAGCCATGAAGGACAACCTGCAACGCTTGAAGGAACAGGGCATCGAAGCCCTTGAGGATTGACAAGTCAAGACCAACACTACGAACGCACAACACCATGAGTACCCGCATCACCGTTTCCGCCCTCGTGAACAAACCAGTGGCCCACGTCTGGGGGACCTGGACAGAACCTGCGCACATCACGCAATGGAACGCGGCGAGCGACGATTGGCACTGCCCAAAGGCGACCAATGACCTGCGCACCGGCGGCAAATTCAGCAGCACCATGGCCGCGCGCGATGGCAGCTTCAGCTTCGATTTCGCCGGAGTGTATGACGATGTTCAACTGAACAAGCGCATCGCCTACACCATGGCCGATGGTCGCATCTGCGAAATCCATTTCAACGAAAGGGAAGGAGGTACACTGGTGACCGAAGCTTTTGATGCAGAGACAGAGAACCCTGTGGAGATGCAACGCGGCGGCTGGCAAGCGATCCTGGACCGGTTCAAAGCGTACACGGAAGCTCAAGCCTGATCCACTCCGATACTACACTGACATGAACAAGACCAAACCCGCGTCGCCTGCACGTGGCACGAGCAACAGGGCTGTAGTTACTCCCAAGGGCGATCGCGAGTTCGTGATCACGCGCAGCTTCGCCGCTCCACGCGCGCTGGTTTTCGATGCCATGAGCAAGCCGGAAATGGTAAAGCAGTGGTTGCACGGTCCGCCTGGTTGGACCCTCTCCGTTTGCGAGATCGATCCGCGCGTGGGCGGGAAGTACCGCTACGTCTGGAGCAATTCCGCCGGGGCCGACAAGGGCATGGGCATGAGCGGTGTGTACAAAGAGGTGAAGCGCCCAGAGCGCATCGTGAACACCGAGAAATTCGAGCCGGCGTGGTATGCGGGCGAAGCACTCAGCACCATGGTGCTCACGGAAAAGAAAGGCATCACGCTGATGACGATCACCGCGCGTTACGGATCCAAGAAGACCCGCGACGAGATACTCGCTTCACCCATGGAGGGCGGATTGGAGTTCAGCTACCAGGAGCTTGATAAGTTGCTCGCCAAACAAGGCAGAGGGAAGGCCAAAAAAGAGAACGCTCTCTTCACGGGAACTTCCGAACCCGGAACGGTGGATGCGCACATGAAGGCGCTGAAGCATCCACTGCTCGATGTAGCGAAGGAATTGCGCTCCCTCATCCTCGGCACGGACAAGAGCATCGGGGAAGGCATCTTCTGGAACGCGCCAACCTTCTATTACACGGGTTCGATGAAGCTCTTCGACCCGAAGACCTACAAGCGCTACGTCGTCGGCTTCAACTTCTTCAAGCAGGACTGTGTGCGGTCGATCTTCCTGCGCGGCGCCGACGTGAAGGATCCCAACGGAATACTGGAAGGCACCTACGCCGATGGCCGACGGTTGCTGGTGATCCGCAGCCTAGAAGACCTCAAGCAAAAGGAAAAGGACCTCAAGAGGATCATCAAGGAACTCGTGAAGAACATGAAGTAAGGGCCGGAAGATCCCGGCCCCGACAATCCCAAGCAACATGATCACTCCACCCGAAGTCATCACCACTCAAGAAGTCATCACGGCTGCCATCCCGCTCGTGATCCCCGGCCGCGACATGCCGAAGTACATGGACCCTGCGATCCAAGAGATCATCCAGGTGCTCGCCGAGCAAGGCATGCATCCGCCGTACGGCGGACCGATGTTCTCCTATCACCATCGCCGACCGGCAGACACCTTTGACTTCGAGATCGGATTCCCAGTAGCGAAGGCGATCAAGCCTCAGGGACGTGTCATCAATAGCACGCTGCCTGCGGCGAAAGTCGTGCGGAGTGTGTACCAAGGTCCATACGAAGGACTGGCGCAAGCATGGCCAGCCTTGCAGAAATGGGTGCGCGAGAACGGCCACGGCGAAACGGGGAAATTCTGGGAGAGCTACCTGAACAACCCGAATGAGGTTAAGAGTCCGAGCGAGTATCGGACGGAGTTGAACTGGATCGTGGCGTAGATCAGTTGATCAGACAATGAGATGACCGAATGGCCGGGAAGCGAGAAGCGGATGTAAAGGCGGCACTCAAGTTGTTGGAGTCGCATGGCACGAAGCGCTACCGTGAACAATTGTCAGCGCGCTTCGCGATCCACACGGATCAGGCATTCGGTACTTCGATGCCGGACGTGCAGAAGCTGGCCAAGACCATCGGCAAGGACCACGAATTGGCGCTGTTGCTCTGGGACACCGGTTGGCATGAAGCCAAAGCGCTGGCCACACACCTTGCTGACCCCAGGCTGGTGACGCCCTCCATGATGGATGCCTGGTGCGCTGACTTCCAGAATTGGGCTGATTGCGACACGGCGTGCTTCCTGCTCTTCGACAAGACCCCGCATGCGTTCAGCAAGGTGAAGCAGTGGGCCAAGCGTAAGCCGGAGTTCGAAAAGCGGGCAGCGTTCGCGTTGTTGGCCGGTTGCGCCTTGCACGACAAGAAAGGACCCGATGAGCCCTACCTCGAATTGTTGCCCCTATGCGAGAAGGCCGCGAACGACGAGCGCAACTTCGTGAAGAAGGCCGTGAGCTGGGCCTTGCGCAGTTTGGGTTCGCGAAGCGTGGTCTGTCGCGAAGCCGCCCTGGAAGTCGCTGAGCGCCTCGCCGCCAGCACCGACAAGACCGAACGCTGGGTAGGAAAAGATGTGTTAAGCGACATCAACCGACCGATGATCGCGAAGCGCGCGGAGAAGCGGGATACGAAGCGCACGGCAGCCGCTGTCAGGACAAAGACCAAAGCAAAACGCGCATGACCTGGTCGCTGCCTGCTCTCATCCGTACCGACGCCATCGCAGGTATCGTGGCGGGACTTGTCCTGTTCTTCGTCGGGAGGTATGGTCGCCGCTTTCGGGTCTTTCGGTGGCGTGGTTCGCTCGGCTGGGCATCGTCGGGATGTGCTACGGCGCATTCTCCGGTACGATCACGCTGCTCAAAGCCTATCGTCCCAATCCCGTGTGGACGCTCATCACCGCGAATGCGCTGTATGCCCTCTTCTGTCTTGGCTTGCTCTTCAACAAAGCAAGTGAACTCAGCGCACTGGGCGTTGCGCATCTATTGGCGGAAGTGCTCTTCGTTGGTGGCTTGGCCTTAATGGAAGCACGCAGCGCAAAAGGACTGAACACATTGACCTTTCATCGGTAGACCATGAACTCCCTGACGGCAACCGACGAGCGCACGCTGGTGCTATCACGAATCCTGAATGCTCCGCGCGAGCTGGTTTTCAACGCATGGACCAACCCTAAGCACCTCGTCCGCTGGTGGGGACCGAACGACTTCACGCTACCCCATTGCGAACAGGACTTTCGCGTGGGCGGCAAGTACCGCTTCTGCATGCGCGCACCCGACGGCAGCGACCACTGGGTGCGGGGCGAGTACACGCACATCAACGCGCCATCGCGACTGGTCTTCACCTGGCTGCGCGAGGACAGCGAAGGCGACATCTGGTGCGATACCGTTGTAGAGATCACCCTCGAGCAACGCGGCACCACCACCCTGCTCACCCTGAACCAGACCACGTTCGCCACCGTGGCACACTGCGAGGAACACGCCGTCGGCTGGAACGACTGCCTCGGCAGGCTCATCCTCTTCACCGAAACCGCACAACCCTGAACGATGCCCACCCAGATCTTCGTCAACATGCAGGTCAATGACCTTGCGAACAGCATGACCTTCTTCAAGAAGCTCGGCTGGAGTTTCAACATGCAGTTCACCAATGACGATGCGGCCTGTTTGGTGATCAGCAATACCATCTACTGCATGCTGCACACGTCGTCCAGCATCCAACGTTTCCTGCCGAAGGGCAAGACCGTTGGGGACGCGACCAAGAGCACCGAAGTGCTGCTTGCCTTTTCCGTGGAAAGTCGCGAAGCGGTGGATGTGTTGTACAACAAGGCCCTTGCGGGTGGCGCCACCGAATGCCGTCCAGCCGAGGATCACGGCTTCATGTTCGCCCGCAGCTTCAACGATCTGGACGGCCACATCTGGGAGGTATTCTGGATGGATCAGAAGCAGGCGCAAGGTTGATCAGAGGATCGGAAAATGAGATGATCAGATAATGAAGAACCGGCGCACTTGTCCCAACGGTCATAGCTACGTCAAGAGCAGCGATTGCCCGACTTGTCCAGTGTGTGAGACCCTGGGCGCGCCCAAGGACGGCTGGATGGCGAAGCTGAGTGCACCCGCGCGCAGGGCGCTGGAGAGCGAAGGGATCACCACCGTGAAGACGTTAGCCGGACGCAGCGAGCGCGAAGTACTGGCGTTGCACGGCATGGGCCCCGGTTCCCTGCCCAAGCTGCGAAGCGCGCTGAAAGCTGCAGGCCTTTCGTTCCGGAAGAAGTGAACTAAACAGGGACCATGGACGCTTTGCGCGAGAGCAGATACTGCGAGCACCGAACGATGCTTACCAACGCCGCGCCTTCGATGATCCGTTGGTTCAGTCCCAGCAGGCCATCCACCGGAAAGAGGAACAGCACCAAGACACCGGCGAACATGATCGCACCGCAGACAAGCAATGTCTTGGGAAGAGCTGAAGCGTTCGGCCATTTTTCCGCCGCCACACCGATCAACACCAGGCAGAACGGCGTGAAGAGGTACGTGAGCGTGCCGGATGCGAAGTGGAGGATGTGTGAGATCGTAGGATCAGCTTGGCCGGGATCGCAACCGAAGTCGCACGGGAAGAACGCAGCAGCCACAGTGCCCAAGCCATAGAATACACCGAACGCGATGAAACCGATCATGCCCCGACGTGGCACACTCAGCTTGCTGGCCGACAAGAATGCGAATACCGTGAACAGCACACCCGCAGGAAGCACACCACTGAACCGTAGCATATCGGACCATGGCGTCCCGGAAGCATATGTCTCACTGATGAACTGACGGGCGTGGCTGTAGTTTTCGATCTGCAAACCACCGACGATCGCTTCACCAACGAAGAACAACACACCCAGTAACCCAGCCCACCCCGCGATCTTGTAACGCATGCTTCAAAGGAAGCGAAGCTGAGGGACCAAAGCCCCCACTGACACCGATCCTGATCACAACATGTCACCAGCAACGAACACCGGCGAATACCTCATAGCCTTGCCCAAGGACCAGCGCAATGCCTTGGAGAAATTGCGCAAGCAGATCCTCGCTGCCGCACCGGGCGCTGAGGAGCACTTCGGTTATGGGCTGCCCGCATTCAAGTACAACGGCCATCCGTTGGTGTACATGGGTGCGGCGAAGAACCACGTGGCGCTCTACGGTTCAGTGCCTCTCGGTTTCAAGGACCGCTTGAAGGACTTCACTGTGAGCAAAGGCACCATCCAGTTCACACCGGAGAAACCGTTGCCCGCTGCATTGGTGAAGGACATCGTGAAAGCGAAGGTGGCGGAGATCGAGGTGCGGTGGCCGGTGAAGAAGGATCTGAAGATCAGAAAATGAGAAGATCAGAAGATCACATGGAGGGTCGCGAAGTGCGCACCACGCGCTTGCTCAAGGCTCCGCGCGAGAATGTCTTCGCCGCGTGGACCGATCCCGATCTGCTCGCGCGTTGGTACGGCCCGAACGGCTTTACCAACTCCTTCCATCGCTTCGACCTGAAGCCCGAAGGCATCTGGGAGTTCACCATGCACGGGCCTGATGGCGCGAACTATGTCAACACCTGCGTCTTCAACCGTATCGAGCCGCACAGCTATTTGGAGTTCGACCACCTGAAGGAGATGCACTTCTACAAGGCCATGGTGACCTTCACCGAAGAGGCCGGTGGCACGCGCATTGTGTGGATCATGCGCTTCAATACGGCGGAAGAACTGGCGCCGATCAAGAACTTTATCGCGCAAGCGAACGAAGAGAACCTGGACAAACTTGAACTCATCCTGCGCGATGAAAATGTGAAAGAGTGACAGAGCCATTCATCCCCAGTTCCCTCGCACCCTTTCACCCTCTTACCCTCTTTCCATTTCAACCTCTCACACTTGTACCCTATCGAATGAAACGTATCAACCTCGCCTACTGGATCATCACCGCGCTCTTCAGCGCCTTCATGATCTTCAGCAGCATCGGCGGCCTCACCCTGAACGAGCAAGCCGTGGACTATCTACACGTGAAGATGGGCTACCCGCTCTACTTCATACAAATCATCTCGGTGGCCAAGATCATTGGGGCCATTGCCATACTGCTTCCTATGCTGCCGGTCCGCGTAAAGGAGTGGGCCTACTTCGGCCTGTTCATCGATCTGGTGGCGGCCGTGATCTCCTTCTGGGCCATTGGTGATCCGGTAAGCATCTGGGCGCCGATGTTCCTCTTCATCGCTGTGCTGCTCGTTGCTTATTGGCTGCACCACAAGCGGCTTTCACTGCGCACGTACACTCCTGTCTGATCCACACCTACCACCATGCTCACATACATCCTCCTCGGCCTCGCCGTCTTCATCGTCGGCATTCTCATTGCGGCTTCCATGAAGCCGAACTCCGTTCACTACGAGCGCAGCACAATGATCAACGCTTCACCGGAAAGCATTCTCCCCACATCACGGACTTCCACAAGTGGATGCCCTGGAGCCCGTGGGAGAAACTGGACCCGAACATGAAACGCGAATACATGGCTGCACCGCAAGGCGTAGGCGCCAAATACGGTTGGAGCGGCAATGGTAAGGCCGGTGAAGGCACGATGGAGATCCTGGAAGCCAACACCAATGGCGTAAAGATCGACCTGCGTTTCGTGCGGCCGTTCAAGAACCAGTGCATCACGCATTTCCACTTCACACCGCAAGGCAGCGCCACCAACGTGCGCTGGACCATGGACGGCCCGAACATGTTCATGGGCAAGGTGATGGGCATGTTCATGAACATGGACAAGCTGATCGGGAAGGATTTCGAGAACGGTCTGGCCGGTTTGAAGCGTGTCGCTGAACACTAACATGTCCGAGGAAATGCCCTCAACCCGTTGCGTGGATCGATCGTCGTGCTAGCTTCTTCGCGCCCCGATCGACGGTAATTCCGTCAGCCAAGAAACATGGAACAGCAACTGAAGGACCTTGTTGAAGTGCTTCACTACCGCATTGCCAATGGCACCCCCGCCAGCGATCGCCTGCACTTGGTGGACGGCCTGCCGGTGAAGGTGCAAACCGGTAGTGACCCCACGAAAGTGGTGGGCATGGAATGCAACGTGGAAGTGCAGCTCGGGGGGAGCAATGCACGCGTGCAGCTGATCGTGAAACTGTAGCCGTTCAATGGGAACACCGCGCGTTCTGCGCAGTGTTCCCATTGAACAAGCCAACGCCGGTGTGCTATTCCTTCACCACGCGGAGGCTGCTGGAACCAGCGCCCGAAATACACTCTATCACGTACGCACCCTCGGCAACGGCGCTCAGGTCAAGTTGCACGCGGTCCATGTTCGCAGCGAAAGCCTGGTCCTGCACCTCGCGGCCATCCATGCTGCGCACGATCACGCGCTGGAGCGGTGCAGCAGCGCTGGCCTGAAGTGCAATAAGTCCGTTGGTGGGGTTTGCGCTCAAGAGCACCGGGGCCGTGGCACCAGCGCTCGCCTCGGCAACAGCAGTAGTGCCCGATACGTTCAGGGTGAAGTCGTTGAAGTTGCCGTATTGGTATGCGCCGCAAGGGCCATAACCGTTGGTGTTGGTGGTGAGGAAGCCGTCGGAACCCCACGGCGCGATCACGCGCATGCGATACGCGCCGCTCGGCGTGTTCGCGGGGACGGTGATGTTGAAACTATAGGTGTAGCTGGGCGAACCACCCACATACTCATAGTGCAGGTTCTCACTGTCCTGGAAGGTGCCATCATTATCGAGGTCCACCCATACGGCGCACCCGGTCCATGTACCGTTCACCACGGTCATGGGCGTGGGCACGCCAGCGGTCACGGTGGTGCTGAGGCCCGTGTAGTCCGAAATGGTGCAGTCGGTGTTGTTCCAGTTGAGGGTGCCCAAGCTGATGGAAAGGTTGGACCAGGAGAAACAACCGTTGGGAAAGGTGGGCGAACAGTACTGGGCAGTGGACGCGAATGCAGCAAAGAGGACGGGAAGAAGAAGGGCGTAGCGCTTTTTCATGGGTGGGTGGTGTTCAGTTTGACGACGGTAACGTCAGCGAGTATAGTAACACCGGGCTTCGGGCCATCCCGGAATGGCTTGAAGCAGGAGGGACGGCCAGAGAAATGCAACGAGGAAGGACGCTCGGCAAAGCCGAACGGCGACCAAGGGCAACAGCCGGGTAGCTGCGGGGCTATTGGTCAACACAGCCATACTCAGCCTCCCCGGGCACGATCTCGCGTACTCGCAAGTGCCTGACACTCGGCTTCCCAGAACCACCTCGCGTGCTCGCACGGGGCTGATGCTCGGTTTCTCAGAGCCTGCTTGCTGCAGGTAGGTGTCAATCGGTTGTTGACATGTGGCCACAAACATGTTCCCTGGTTGCATACCGCCTTCTCAAACATAGCCCGCCGCTCTACCGCTCCACCACAAAGCGCCCAACACCACCCGAAGCGATCATCCGGTAGGTGTACACCCCGGGCGTTAGGCCAACCACATCCAACACGCCCCGGTGATCAGTTGTCAGGATCACCGCACGGCCGGTCGCATCCATCACTTCGACTTGTCCGGGCACGCCGAGATCCACTGTGTTGTGGGCCGGGTTCGGAAAGGCAGCTGGTGCATGTTCGGCGCTATTGGCCGCTACAGCGGTGCTCAACGGATCCTCGCAGCAATTGCCGCCGTCGCTCAACGTGTACGGACTGTTCCAACAGCCGTATTGCGTGAAGTGATAACGCAGGTCGCCGCCCCAGTTGCTCAGGAAGTAATGGGCGATCTGGTCGGCCGTGTTGCAACCACCTTGGCTCGTGTTGACATCGCAGGTGTACCCACAGATGATGCTGCCGTTGCCGTTGGCATTGGGCCACGTGGCGGGAGGATACAATTGGATGTCCACGATATTTGCCGGTACGCCCGTCACCGTGGTGCTCAGGTTGGCACCACCGAGGCTGCAATGGTCGTTGTCCGCATTGTAACCGGCATACCACACGGCAACCACGTTGGCCGCGAACGCACCGCTGATGGTGATGCGGCTGAACTCGTAACTCACAATGCCGATGTGCAGGTCGGGTACGTTCTGGTCCACCACGATGTGGAGGTCGCCCCCATCGTAGTTGCTGTAGATCGCAACGTTGCCCAAGGGATTGCAGATGGTCTGTGCCGCAACGTTGCTGAACAATACTGTTGAGGACAGGAGGAGTACGGGTGCTCTCATGAGGAGGGGTTCGGGCCGATGAATCTAACGCATCCCCAATATCCTGTCCGGTGACCTTGGCCGCAAGGGTCATTATCCGCAGATGACGCAGATGGCACAGATAGCCTGCTGTCGCAGGCTTCGAGTGCGCCATTCGCCGAAGGCGCCATCTGTGTCATCTGCGCCATCTGTGGAAAATCCTGACCATCGTGCCATCTAAGAATTGTCTTCCGCAGATGACGCAGATAGCACAGATGGCCTGCTGTCGCAGGCGCAACGCGCGCCGATCGCCGTAGGCGATATCTGTGTCATCTGCGCCATCTGTGGAAAATCCTGATCATGCTGTGCCATCCAAGAAGTGTCTTGCGCAGCTTCGCCCCGTGGATGTGAAAGCACTCTTGGACGAGGCCTACGACCGGCTGGCCAACCCGGCCTTCATCGAACTGGATCCCGTTCAGGTGCCACGTTCGTTCAGCAAGCGCGGCGATGCCGAGGTGATCGGCTTTCTCACCGCGACCATCGCTTGGGGACAACGCAAAACCATCATTGCCAATGCGTGGAAGCTGGTGCACCTGCTCGATGATGCGCCGCACGATGTTGTCATGAACGCGTCATCGGCCGAGCTGCGCAGGCTCGATCGTTTCGTGCACCGCACCTTCAACGGGATCGACCTGAAGCACTTCATCGTGGGCATGCGGCATTTGTACAAGCAGTATGGTGGGATCGAAGAGGGCTTTCTGGGGGAAGGGCCTCGAGCCTTTAGCCGCGAGCCGCGAGCTACTGGCACGCGAGCAAGCGCGACCGCCATTGACACTTGGCGAACGGCCGAGGGCATCAGCCTCTTCAAGCAGCGCTTCTTCGAACCCAGGCATCAGGCGCGCACGCAAAAGCATGTGGCCGATCCATCGAAGGGCAGCAACGCGAAGCGCATCAACATGTACTTGCGGTGGATGGTGCGCCCGAACGATCGCGGTATCGATATGGGCTGGTGGAAACGGATCCCGGCCTCGGCACTTCACGTTCCGCTCGATGTACACACCGGCCGCGTGGCGCGGGAGCTGGGCTTGCTCACCCGCAAACAGGACGACTGGAAAAGCGTGGTCGAGCTGACGGAACAACTCCGCAAGCTCGACCCGTCTGATCCGATCAAATACGATATCGCCCTGTTCGGGCTCGGCGTTACTCGATGACCATACGCGCAACCTGCGCTTGCTCACCGGGCAATGCCAATTGCAGTGCGTACACACCGCTTGGCGTACCGGCCATGTTCACCTGCACTTGCTCGTCGCTGCGCACTTTCCAACGGCGTACGATGCGGCCCGCTGCGTCGGTGAGGTAGAGATCGGCAGCGCCGAGGAAAATGGCGGAGACGGTGATGGTGGTCTGATCCTGCACCGGGTTCGGTACGATGGTCAACACCTCCTTCCCTACTACCGTTTCGGCGATGCCGTCCACGATACCGTAGGTGAGGGTGTTGAACACCGTGTTCGTTACGATAGGTGCGTTATAGTCGAAGTGGATGTCGGCCGTGTTGCTGGCGACGGTCCCTTCGGGCAGGTTGTTCAGCGTGCGGATGCTGAAGCGCACGAAGCCTTGGCTACCGATGTAGTCGGCGCCGGAATCGGGCAGGTTGATGCCGTAGTGCTCGAAACGCACCACGCCGTCGGCTTCCATGATCGTATGCACGGTGTGGCTGCTGGCCAGCACTTGGAAGGTCGCGGGGTCCAGGTCGGCATCGAGCTGGTCGATGATCACCACGTCCAAGGCCGGTGCGTTACCGGTATTCATGAAGCGCACGGTGTATTCGAGCGTGGTGTTCATGGCAGTGAGGTGGTCCACACCATCGCCAACTGGCAGCACTTGTTTGTCGTTCGGGTCGAAGGCGCATACCAAGGTCGCTTGGTTGTCGGCGGTCACAGTGTGCACCACTTGGCCGTTGTCCATCGCTTCAGCCACAAGGTGATCATTCATCACAGTGCCCATGAAGTTGGCGTCGGCCATCTGCACCTTCACCTCCACGTTGCGCGAGTGGCTCGGTTGCACGGTGGCAAAATCCCATGTGATCGTGTTGCCGTTGATGCTCGTGGGCAGCGGGTCGGCGCTGTTGAAGGTGTTGATGTTGTCCAGTGTCAGCACCATGCGCAGGTCGTGCACTTGGTTGCCGGTGTTGGTGGCGGTGAGGAAGTACGGCACCTCGGCCGGGCAGCGGAGGCTGCCACTGGTGAGTTCAGCCGTGTAGTCGTTCAGCACTTGATCGGCGTGAAGGCTGAAATCGCGACCCAATGCCGAACCGTTCGGCGCGGCCACCATCGCATTGGCGATGCCGGTGCTCGTCAGTTGCCACATGTGGGGTGCTGCGACTTCCACCGTGTAGTTGCCGGGTGAAGCTTGGAACCAGTAGATACCGCTGTGGTTGGTGAAGGTGCTGCGACCATCGTTCAGGTCCACACGCACGTTGTACATGCCGTGATCTGTGCCGTTGAACAGGCCGTCGCTATTGATATCGTTGAACACGCGACCGCAGATCATGAGCTGGGCCACTTCGAGGTTCTCGAAACGCGCGATGCGGTTCTGCACGCTGGTGGCGGCGAAGAATTCGGGATCACCATCGCCGTCGAGATCGCCAGCGACCAGCTTGTGGGCATCGTCAACGCCGTAGGCGATGATCTGCGCCGGACCGAAGCTCCCCTGTCCGTCAATGTTCTCGTACCACATGATCTGGTCGATGGAACTGTTGGAACTCGCGAGGTCCTTGTCGCCGTCGCCATCGAGGTCCTGCACCAAGAGCGCATCGGCGGATGTGCCCATGGCAACGGGGCTGAACGTTGCGAAATTCTGTTGGGCATCGAGGCCGCGCTGCCAATCCAGCACACCGGCCAAGCTGCTCGTGCTGATCAGATCGAAACGACCGTCGCCATCGAGATCGTTCATGTTCCCTTTGCGGCTTGTATTGATCGACTGCGCAACGGCGAAGCTTCCACCGAGATTGGCGCACCAACCCATTTCCTCGGGCAGACCCACGCTCCATACGAGGTCAAGGTCAGCGTCCTCATCGAGGTCGATGGCTTGCACACGGGCGTTGTTGTACAGCGGGGTAATGCTCATGGCCGCGCTCATGGTGCCGGTGCCGTCGGTGTTCTCGCACCACGCCAGTGTGTTGATGGACAATACGAAGTAGGGATCGTGATCGCCATCGTTGTCGATGTCGGCGTGGCCCAGTTCAACGGCCGTGGCGCCGGGCAGCACCATCAAGGGTGCGCTCCAACCGAAGGTGCCCAGGTTGCGGTACCACACGATGCCGCCGTTCAATTCACGCGAAGCGAGGATGTCCGGCCAACCGTTGCCATCCATGTCCACCACATGCGCACGGCTCTCGGCGCCGCCGCCGATGGTAACGGGTGCAGCGAAGTTCCCCATGCCATCGCTGTTCTCGAAGTACAGCAGACCGATACGACTGCCCACGAGCATATCGCGGTCGCCGTCGAGGTCCAAGTCAACCAATTCCATGGTTTCGGGACCTTCGATGGCGATCGTTTGCTCTGCACCGAACTGCGCGAGCAGCGCGGCTGGCAGCAGGGTAAAAGTGAGGGCGGTCAGGGGGAAGAGGCGCATTCGGCGCATGGCGGAGGGTTATTTGGCCCGTCGAAACGCACAAGGGGTCCGTCGGGTTTCAAATAGCGTTCATCCCTTAAGTCAAGGGGCTTGGGCGAAGAGGAGAAGTCGTGAGTCGTGAGTGAAGAGCAGGCTCGGGCATCCCAACGAGCGTCCCCCTACCAGTCTGTCATCCTGACGAGGCTCTGAGAGGAAGGATCTCTCGGGCACCGGAACCCAATGGGACATGAGATTCCTCGTCGATAACGTCTCGGGATGACAATTCAGAGAAGGCCAACAGCAGAGAGCACATGGCCAAAGACATTCACCGATAAGCCTGTGGCCTGAAGCCGCATTCCAAAAGCTCGCGGCTCATTGCTCGCAGCTCGAAGCCTGCATTTCGTACTCCCTCTTCCCCGCTTCCCGTTCCAATTGTGGATGTTCCACCCCGATCGCTGGACTGGCATTCGGTACCGTGGCCGTTCGCGCAGGGCGCAGTCCACGCACGCGCTGAGCGCATTTCCCGTTGTTATGGTAGCCGGCACAGGTCTCATGTCTCCGTCGGGCAGGATAGTTGGAACAACCAGCACGACCAACATCAAGATCATGAGAACGCTCCTCCTAAGTGCATTACTGCTTACCACCGGTGCAGGTGCCATCGCACAAGAACTCCGCCTCTCCGGCGGTTACAACGGCAGTAACGTCAGCGAAGCCGGCGACGAGCGCTGGAAAGGCCAAGCAGGCTACCAGTTCGGCGCCGATGTGCTGCTGGGCACGCGCTGGTTCGTGAAGGGCGGTGCACACTTCATGGTGCGCAACATCAATTACAGCGTGGCGGCCATCGACGACCAAGGCAACCCTACGGAGAACGTGAACGAGTTCCGGTACACCAGCCAGTACCTGCGTGTGCCCATCCACGCCGGGCTGCGCTTGCTCGATCCCGCCGATGACCCGCTGCTCAACATCTACATCATGGCAGGCCCGACGGCATTGTTCCTGCTGAAGTCCGATCTGGACAACGATGCCATCACCGTGAAGACGAACCCCGCACAGTGGTATGTCGGTGCGGGTGGTGGGTTGCAGTTCGGTGCCGTGTTCATTGAAGGCGGCTACGACGTGGCGATGACCAACGTGTTCAAAGGCAACAGCTTCAACACCAATCCTAAAGTGAACCAGGTGTATGCGCTCGTAGGCGTGCGCCTGAAGCTCGCCAGCGACTAACGGATCCCGCGCCTCGCCGACACCTTCCCGTTGGCTGAGGCATCACGAAAAAGCCCCGAGACGTGTCGGGGCTTTTTCCATTTGGGGGAGACCTTGTTGCGGGATCGGCCATCACGTCATCGCGAGGAGGCTCTGCAACGAAGCGATCCATAGGCTGCTGTGGAAGAGAGAGCCCTCGTCGAAGACTCCTCGGGATGACAATTCGGCGAAGGCCAACGGCATGCACTGCAAAGCTCGAAGCTCGCGGCTCGAGGCTCGAAGCCCGCATTTCAAAAGCTGGCGGCTCAAAGCCCCTCTCCCCCCATCTTCGCCCCTCATGTTCCGGGGCCCGCTTACTGTACTGCTCGCACGTCTGGGTGTAGTGGTGCTGTTGTACTCGGTGTTGCGCGTGCTGTTCGTGCTGCTTAACCACGACGCGTTCCCGCACACACCGCTGGTGGCCTTCCTCGGCGGCGTGCGGTTCGACCTCAGCGCACTGGCGTGGATGAACATGCTGTGGGCCGTGCTGTTCCTAGTGAAGCCCGATGCGAGCGGCTGGTTCGGCACCGTGCAGAAGGTGGTCTTCCATCTGGTGAACGGCGTCGGCTTCTTCTTCAACAGCGTCGACCTCGCGTACTACCATTTCACGTTGAAGCGCAGCACCGCTGACCTGTTCAGCATCATGACCACAGGCAGCGATACTGCCCACCTCGCCCCTGCCTTCGCGCGCGACTACTGGTACGTGGTGCTGATATTCTTCGCGTGTATCGCAATGGCCGAAGTGGGCTACCGCTGGGCCGCGCGCTTCATGACGGAGGATGGGCCCAAACTCTGGCGACGGCTGGCGTGGCGGGCGGTGGCGATCGCATTGATCGTGATCGCGAGCCGCGGTGGTTTGCAATTGATGCCGCTGGGCGTCCTCAGCGCGAGCAACTACGCCCCGCCCGCATACTTCCCCGTGGTGTTGAACACGCCCTTCACCATGATGATGAGCATGGGCAAGCCGGTGATCGAGGAGAAGAAGTACATGAGCCAAGCAGAAGCGGACAGATTGTGGCCAGTGGTACACCAATACAACGACCGGAAACACACGCCTACGCCGATCGTGGTTGCTGCGCAGCGCCCGAACGTCGTATTCATCATCCTCGAGAGTTTCAGCGCAGCGTACAGCGCAACGCTCACGGGTGCCGAAGGCTACATGCCCTTCCTCGATTCACTGATGGTCCGGAGCTTGAACTTCACCAAGGCTTATGCGAACGGACGCCGCAGCATCGATGGCATACCTGCCATCACGGCCAGCATTCCGGAGCTGATGGACGAAGCGTTCATCACCAGCAACTACGCGCAAACGCCGTTCACGTCCATTGCCAATGTGCTTGCCGCCAAGGGCTACGCCACCAGCTTCTACCATGGCGGCCGCAACGGCACCATGGGCTTCGATGGTTTCGCGAAGAGCGCGGGTTTCGCGCGCTACGTGGGGCAGAACGAATACCCTGACCAACAGGACAACGACGGGCACTGGGGCATCTGGGACCAGCCCTTCCTGCAGTTCTACGCCCGCGACCTGTCCAAAGAACAACAGCCGTTCATGAGCTGTGTGTTCACGCTGTCGTCGCACCATCCCTACGAGCTGAAACCAGATGACGCCGCGCGGTTCCGCGGCCCGCAGCCCATCCATCGCACACTTCAATACACCGACGATGCGCTGCGGCAGTTCTTCGTCACGGCCAGTTCGCAACCGTGGTTCAGCAATACGCTCTTCGTCATCACCGCCGACCATACGGCCGACATCGACCGCAACGGCCAGCACTACACCGAAGCAACCGACTACTGGGTGCCGCTTCTGTACTACATGCCTTCGGCCGTAACACCCATGCAGGTGGCACGCATCACGCAACACATCGATATCGTACCGACGGTGCTCGATGTGATCGGTCATGGCGATCCGTTCTTCAGTTTCGGCAGCAGCGCGTTACGTGATGATCGCATGGCGTGCACGGCCACGCATACCACGGGCGCCTATCTGATCATCGACCAGGAAGGGGCACAACGGTTCGCTTCGCACGATCTCGGCGGAGCGAAGAACCCATCGTCCACAGTGCGCGCAGCGTTATTGGAAAAGCAATTGATGGCAGCCGTGCAGCAGTTCAACAACCACTTGCTGCGCAACCAACTCGTGGTGAAATGAAAGCCACGCTCATCATCAATCCGCGCTCGGGTAAACGCAAGGCGCCGGGCATCATTGCAACGGCCGAACGCATGGCCGCGGAACTGGGCATCCAACTGGAGGTGAAGCTCATTGAAGGCATCGGCCACGGAACGGATCTGGCGCGCGAGGCATCGCAGCTTGGGCACGAGCGCGTGGTCTTCGCCGGTGGCGATGGCACGTTGAACGCCGTGGCGCGCGGACTGATCGGTACAACGACACCGCTAGGCATTGTGCCTATGGGCAGTGGCAACGGCTATGCCCGTTCACTGAAGTTACCGTTGAAACCGGAAGCCGCATTGCGCATCGCGCTTACCGGCACCGCTGCACCAATGGACGTGTGCTACCTCAACGACATGGCGTTCATCGGCACTGCAGGAATCGGTTTCGATGCGCGCGTGAGCTGGGAGTTCGACAAGAGCAAGAGCCGCGGGCTCTGGGGCTACATGCGCATCATCCTGCAACAGATCCTAAGTGCCAAGCCAATGTCCATTACGGTGGAGGCGAACGGCACGGTCGTACAGGAGAACGTGCTGATGCTTGTCTTCGCCAATACGCGCGAGTTCGGCAACGGTGCCATCATCAGCCCCGGCTCCGCGCCTGACGATGGCTTCGCCGAGCTACAGGTTGTGCGCAAGCCCGGACTGCTCGGCTTGGTGCGCGCCTTTTACGATATCTACACCGGTGGCGCCCAGCGCAGTCCGCACATTCGCTCCATCGTTACCAGCAGTGCGGTGGTGCGACAACCCGATGTGATCGCGCACATGGACGGTGAGCCGGTGGAAGTCGGGAAAGAGGTGCGCTTCAGGTTGGAGGCGAAGAAGCTGTGGGTGGTGCGTTGATCACTGCGGAACCAACTGCAGTTCCAAGTCACCACCTTTCTCGCGCAGCCACAGTTCGGTTTCCTTCAAGCGCAGGATCTGGTAGGTCTCATCGGCATCGCCATCCTCAAAATCAAGGCGCAGGTCTTCATCCTTGTTCTCGAAGCTCCACGTTCCGCTCGTCGTGAACGAAAAGTCCGTTCCGAACAGCGTATAGGTGGCGGTAAGCGAAGCGTCGTGGTCCTTCGTCAGCCGCAGTTCGTACTGGTCGAAAGCCGAAGTCACGTCATCGCTACCGTTCATGGCGCGATCAATGCGCCACGTATTGGAGATGCGCTCCTCACGGCTGCGCAGGCTGAAGGTCGGGCCGTCGTCGTACTTCTTGCAGCCCATTAGTCCGGTAATAGCGACAAGCGCGATCATGCTCCGGGTGATCGTAGTGGTCATGAATATTCTCGTTTTGGTTCAGGGTATCCATTGCCACATGTCGCGCCAAGTCGTAATCAAGCGCCAATACTTAGTGTCCTGTCCAGCGGAAGGGGTTCGCCGTGCACGATCTGTGGAAGTGCTTGCTCGTGTGAGTGCCACTTCACCTACGAAAGCCGAACGACCGGAACTTGAGAACACGAAGCGGACGGCCGACAGCTACTCCCGAAGGGCGTTCAGTCACGTCAGGGTCCGGCGTTCAGTCCAACCCCAACTTGATCTGCTTGCCCGGCTTCTTGCCGATCAGCGGATCATCGGGGTGCAGCTCGGGTTCGGGCGCAAGTGCCGCTTGCTCACGTTTGAGCCGGGCCATGGGACTTTCCTCGAGGTCTTCCTCCTCCGGTAGCTCAAGGTTCCCGACCTCATCCTCGGAGATGAGCATCTGCTGGCGCTCTTCCAATTCAGCGGTCATCGGTATGAAGACCGGGTCGAGCAGTTCGAGCTCCTTCACCTTGAACGGGCTCAAGCGATTGCCGATGGCCTTCACACCCTTCACGCCGATGAACTTGGCGATTTCCACTTGCTCGTCGCTCTTCTGCGCACTGCGTTGGTCATAGCGCACGTGCATGCGCGGTGCATCCACCAAGCTGTGCAGTTCCAGCTTGCTCTCGGGGTGTTCGGTAATGAAGAGCACCGGGTCGCGTGCAGGCTCCACTTCGAAGCGCTTCACATGGTGCAGCTTCTTCTCGCCATCGAAGTAAACGGCGCTGATGATCTGGCCTTCGCGGTACTTCACCACGGTAAGGGCATCATCGGGGAAGTGCGTACTGAGCGCATAAGGCAGCAGCAGGTAGTGACCGCTCTTCGTAACGCACAACAGCTTGTCGTCCCCGGCGAAACGGCCCAGATAACGGCCGTGGCCAGTGTCGTTCATGCGGCGCACGGTCTCGTCGTACCAGATCGGAATAGCACCTAGGGTACTACCTCCCACTTGCAGTTGGGTCACCTTCTGAACCATGTGGCGCGTGAGCAGATTGCCCAAGCTGCTGCGGCCCTTCACGGCCAGCTGCGCGAAGTCCACATCGAACTTGTTCTTGCGCAGGTTGGACCTTGCGCGCAGGAGGATCTGCACCGTTTCCGCCCGTCCATCGGGGTGCGCGGTGAAGTAGATGATCTTGCTTCCCGTTGTACCCTTGGTCAGGTCGTAGTCCTTGTCCCGCGTGATGCCGGTAACCGCGAACCGCTTCATGAAGTAGGCGCCCTGCGTGCCGTCCTGATAGATCATGTGGTAGATGGTGCGCTCGTCGCCCTTCTTCCACACGCCGATGTGCAGCAGGTCCTTACCCATGAATTTCTTGTCGGCCACCTTGGTCACCATCATGGTGCCGTTGGCGCGGAACACGATAATGTCATCGATCTCGCTGCACTCGTCCACGAACTCGAAGTTGCGCAGGCTCCAGCCGGCGAATCCTTCGGCACGGTCCACGTACAGCTTGCGATTGGCGACCGCGACTTTCGTGGCCACGATGGTATCGAAGGTGCGCAGCTCGGTCTTGCGTTCGCGGCCAGCGCCGTATTTCTTCTTCAGCTCCTTGAACCAATCAACGGCGTGCTCAATAAGGTTGCCAAGCTTGTCCTTTACCACAGCGATCGCATCCTCCAAGCCCTTGATATGCTCATCGGCCTTGAAGCTGTCGAACTTGCTGATCCGTTTGATCTTGATCTCCGTGAGGCGCACCACATCCTCGTCCGTCACTTCGCGCCGCAGGTCCTTCACGTGCGGCTTCAATCCCTTGTGGATGGTGGCCATCACCTCCTCCCAGCTCTCAGCTTCTTCAATGCGGCGGTAGACCTTCTTCTCGATGAAGATGCGCTCCAACGACGCGAAATGCCATTGCTCATCGAGTTCGTCCAAGCGGATCTCCAACTCCGTCTTCAGCAGTCGCAGCGTGTTCTCTGTGCTGGTGCGCAGCAGTTCGGAAACCGTCAGGAAGCGGGGCTTCTCGTTCTCGATGACGCACGCGTTCGGCGCGATGCTCATCTCGCAATCCGTGAAGGCGTATAGCGCGTCGATGGTGTTGTCCGGCGAGACACCGGTAGCGAGGTGCACGATGATCTCCACGTTCTCGGCCGTGTTGTCCTCGATGTGGCGCACCTTGATCTTGCCCTTGTCGTTGGCCTTGATGATGCTCTCGATGAGGCTGGCAGTGGTAGTGCCGAAGGGGATCTCGCTGATCACAAGCGTTTTTGCATCCTCCTTGCGGATGCGGGCACGCACACGCACACGACCTCCACGTTCACCGTCATTGTAATTCTCGCAATCGGCCAAACCACCTGTGGGGAAGTCCGGCATCAAGCGCGGACGTTTGCCCTTCAGCACGGCCACGCTTGCATCGCACAGTTCAAGGAAATTGTGCGGGAGCATCTTGCAGCTCAAGCCCACCGCGATGCCTTCGGCGCCTTGCGCCAACAGCAGCGGGAACTTCACCGGCAAGTGGATCGGCTCCTTGTTGCGGCCGTCGTAGCTGGCCTGCCATTCGGTGGTCTTGGGATTGAAGATCACCTCAAGGGCGAACTTGGAAAGTCGCGCCTCTATGTACCGCGGTGCAGCGGCCGAATCGCCGGTGAGCACGTTGCCCCAGTTCCCCTGCGGGTCTATGACCACATCCTTCTGGCCGAGTTGCACCAACGCATCGCCGATGCTCGCATCGCCGTGCGGATGGTACTGCATGGTGTGGCCGATGATGTTGGCCACTTTGTTGTAGCGCCCATCGTCCAGCACCTTCATGGAATGCAGTATGCGGCGTTGCACCGGCTTCAGGCCGTCGTTCAACGCTGGCACGGCGCGCTCCAGGATCACATAACTGGCGTAGTCCAAGAACCACTCGCGGTACATGCCGCTCACACTGAAGGCGCTGCCACCTTCACCGGGAACTCCCTTCTGGCCGGGCGTTGAATGCCCGTTGTCGTCGGCACCGCCTACCTGCCCGTCAGGCAGGTTCTCCTCCGGCGTGCCTACACTTTCGTCTTTCTCGTCGCTCATCTTGCTTCTGTCGTCCTGAAAATTGAAGTCCTATTGTACTGCAGTCCCGCAGAACCGGTAGCTCCGCGAATTGCTGCCGACCGAGACCACACTGATGTCCATGCAGTATGTATTGCCGTACAGCACATGCCGGTGCTCCACTGAGGCTTCGGTCGTGGTGGGCACCAACTGATCAGTGATGTCGCTGGTACCGTCATTCGTCTGCACGCCTTCCAACTGATACGAGATCAACGACGGGAAGAGGTCCGTGCGGGCACGCATGTTGAACACCACGACCGTATCGATCACCACGAATCCGTTGTAGCGCAGTTCCGTGTCGGTAGAGATGAGTTCCAAGATCGGCGGACCGTCGTAATCAGGGTCCAATGCATTGCTGGTCAGGTCCGCTTCGGCTACTTCGTCCTTGTAGCATCCGGCGAACAGCAAGGCTGCGAACAGAACAGGGATGATCGTGTGCACCGGCCTTCATCGCTTCACCAGATCGAAGGTGAATCCACCGGCCCATGTGCCGCCGCGCTCGCCCGGCACCCAAGCGAGGCCTTCCGAACTCAAACGCTCCTTGTCCTCGAAGAGCGGCACTTTCATGCGGGCGCTCTTCACGTACAAGTAGGTCGTTAGCACGGCAAGTCCGCCGGTAATGCTGGTGGAGATGATGAAGTTCCGCTCAGCCTTGTTGAAATCGGCCTGATGTGCGGGCATGGTCTCGTTCTTCAACCGCGATATGGCGCCTGGGGAAGTCAGGGAATTGTATTGATCCACATCCTCAGCCAACTGGTCGTGCGCATTCTTGTACTTCACGAACATGGAAACACTAACGATGGCCGACACGCCGGTAGCGGCCATGGGCAACAGACGGTTAAGTTTGCGGTTGTTGCGGTACCGGAGCAACTGCTCCTGATAAACCTTGTACTCGTCGCTATAGGGCAGGCGCAACGTAAAGTCGCGTGTGATGTCTGGTAGCACCGTCAAGGTTGTATCGACAATGCGTCGTGTGGGCGCCCAGAACTGGAATCGGTGCTGGCCAGCGGGCAAGGTCACCTCGCGCTGTTGCATACGGTATTTGTCATCGAGCACGAAACTGAACCATGTCCTGGATCAATGAAGAGACGAAGGGTGCCTGGGAACGTGCCGACGCTGATGAGATGAGGAGATGCGTGAATACGAGGATGAATGCAAAGGGCCGCAAGCCGCAGGCCACAGGCTGCAGGCTCTTTCGAGCAGGATACGTAGGTGCCGGGAACTTCATGCCTCCACCTCTTCAATGGTTGACTGCGCGGCGCGCATGCGGCCTACTGCTGCTGCCAGAGGTGTCTTGGGTTCCTCTTCCTTCACCACATCCTTCTCCACTTTCAGGTTGTTGATGATGAACTCCTGGCGCTGTGGCGTGTTCTTGCCCATGAAGAAGTCGAGCAGTTCCTGCACACCGGCGTCCTTGGTGATCGTCACCGGCTCCAAGCGGATATCAGGACCGATGAAATGCTTGAACTCGTCAGGACTGATCTCACCCAACCCTTTGAAGCGGGTGATCTCAGGGTTCTTACCCAGCTTATGTATCGCGTTCTGCCGTTCCTCGTCGGTGTAGCAGTAGATCGTTTCCTTCTTGTTCCGCACCCTGAACAACGGCGTGTTTGAGGATGTACAAGTGGTCGTTCTTCACCAGATCGGGGAAGAACCGGAGGAAGAACGTGAGCAGCAGGTTGCGGATGTGCATGCCGTCCACGTCGGCATCGGTCGCAACGACGATCCGGTTGTAGCGGAGGCCATCCATACCGTCCTCGATATCGAGCGCTGCTTGGATCAAGTTGAACTCCTCGTTCTCGTATACCACCTTCTTGGTCAACCCATGGCAATTGAGCGGCTTGCCCTTGAGGCTGAAAACGGCCTGCGTGTTCACATCTCGGCTCTTGGTGATGCTGCCACTGGCGCTGTCGCCCTCGGTGATGAAAAGCGTGCTCTCCTGTTTGCGGGTCGGTCTTCCCGTCGGTGAGATGGATGCGGCAGTCGCGCAGCTTCTTGTTGTGAAGGCTGCTCTTCTTGGCCCGCTCGCGTGCCAGCTTGCGTATGCCCGATAGCTCCTTGCGTTCACGTTCGCTCTGCAGGATGCGCTCCTGCAACACCTGGGACACATCGGGGTGTTTGTGCAGGTAGTTGTCCAGCTCGCGCGCGACGAAGTCGCCGATGAACGAAGCGCATGCTCTGGCCACCGGGTTCGATCTCCTGACTGCCGAGTTTGGTCTTCGTCTGGCTTTCGAAAACCGGCTCGATGATCTTCACACTCACCGCCGCTACGATCCCGTGCGGATATCACCGGCTTCCCAGTCCTTCTTGTAGTAGTCGCGGATGGTCTTGGCCACCGCTTCGCGGAATGCCCTGGTGTGCCGCCCTGCGTGGTGTGCTGGCCGTTCACGAAGCTGTAGTACTCCTCGCCGTAGTGGTTGGCGTGCGTCAAGGCCACTTCGATATCGTCGCCCTTCAAGTGGATGATGGAGTATAGCGGCTCCCCGTCCATCTTGGTCACCAAGCGAATCGAGCAAGCCGTTCTTGCTCTGGAAACGCTGGCCGTTGTAGTGGATGCTGAGACCCGTGTTCAGGTAGCAGTAGTTCCAGAGCAAGCGCTCCACATGCACATCGCGGTACTGGAAGTGCTTGAACATGGATTCGTCCGGGACGAACTCACAAGGTGCCGTTGGGCTGATCGGTCTTCTGCTCCTTCTCCTCCTTCACCAAGTGGCCCATGTCGAAGAAGGCCCGCTTGATGCGCCCTTCGCGAACGCTTTCCACGCGGAAGGTCTTGCTGAGCGCATTCACCGCTTTGGTGCCCACGCCGTTCAACCCCACGCTCTTCTTGAAGGCTTTGCTATCGTATTTGGCGCCGGTGTTGATCTTGCTCACCACGTCGACCACTTTGCCCAGCGGTATGCCCCGGCCGTAGTCACGTACGCTCACCGTGTCGCCCTCGATCTTCACCTCCACCTTCTTTCCGTGACCCATCACGTACTCGTCGATGCAGTTGTCGAGCACCTCCTTCAGCAGGATGTAAATGCCGTCATCGAAACTGCTGCCGTCACCCAGTTTTGCCGATGTACATGCCCGGCCGTAGGCGGATGTGTTCCTTCCAATCAAGGGTTCGGATATGCTCCTCGTCGTACTTTACTTCGCTCATCGTTCAAAGCCGGAACTTCAATGCCCATAAGGGTTCCCGGCGACCGGCCGAAGATAGGATCGTGGTGTTGGGCAAGGCGGTTGAAGTGCTCCCGAACCCTGCCGCTTTCAACGATCCCAAGTGCGTTATCAACATCCGGTGGAAGTCTCGGACGCCCAAGTTTCACTGCTCCGGCACGATACTGGCAAAAGCGCCGCCGCCCACAACGGGCAACCATCTACATTTCGGACCCCTAAACACAAAAGGACATGAGAATAATGAAGACCCTGGCAGCGCTTCCATTGCTGCTGATCGGAACGACCGTGCTGGCCCAAATGGGGCCCTCCATGAAAACCACGCTTATCGGCGGCGACCTATCCGTACTGAAAGGCCAGGAAGGAAGTGAAGTTCGAGGTTCACTTACGAAGGCATGATGGTGGGAGGATTCCCGGATGAGAAATACCAAGAGAAAAAGCAGAAGAATACAACGAAAAGGAAGCTGGCAAAGGCGACACTTGGCGCGAAGGTTGGGTGGGGAACCGCGAGAAAATGTTCCATCCGAAGTTCGTTGAGCTCTTCAACGATCGGCTGATAGGTGTGGCGGTGGGTGGAACGGACAAAACGGAGGCGAAATACACCTTCATTATCCGCACCACCAGCACCGAGCCAGGTTACAATATATCGGCATCAGCCGTGTTCCGGCTTCTGTTAACAGCACCATTACGTTGGTTGAAACAGCCAACCCCAGCAATGTGCTTGCTGAACTGGTTGTCGCCAATTGCCCGGGTGGCAATGCCATGGGGTTCGACTACGATACCGGTGGACGTATCGCTGAGGCATACGCCAAAATGGGCAAGGAATTGGCCGCTTTCCTTCAGAAGAAGGCCGGAATGAAGAAGTAAGGTCGACACCGCTCGACCAGCGGTCAGGCACGGCAGCACGTTACCACACAGTAGCGCTGACCGGCTTCTTCATCAAAGCGAACAGTATCGCTAAACTTTTCCCTGGGCAACGGCCCGTGCAATGAACTCGATCATTGCGCTTGCGCATGGTTTCATCATGCACCTCATGCAAGCGCGCCTCTATGAACGACTTATCGGTTTTCCGTTCCTCGCCATAACCGAGAATGCTGGGGACGTTCACCTGTATAGCGAAGCGCAGAAAGCGCAGCTCTACACTGTTAGGTGCGGTGACGATGGCTGCCTCAAGAATGTCTCGGCCGTCGTTGAAGGTGCCCAGCCGCGAGAACGGATTGATCTTATGAGTGCCCTTTGCCATGGTGAGCACGCCCAGGTAGCCCTGCTGCAGGGGTTCGTTCCCAAGCTTCTCCGTGGTGATCCTGGTGTAAAGCCTATCACACACGGCTTCGTCCGTGAACATCGGACGGATGTTGCCACGGAGTTCGGCGAGCAGATCACTTGCGCATGCACATGCGGCGCGTGCAACAAAGCACCGCACTCAACAACAGGGCGATGGTTTTGGCAGATTCATGTGTGGTGCAAAGCAAGCAATTGTTCAAGCGGACCAACCCCCTGCTGCTATCCAAGGGAGAGGGGCTGCTCCGAATGCCTCAGAACCGCAGGTAGAAGGATGGTTTGATGATGAATGGCAGCACCAGATCGTCCCCAAATGATCGAGCCGCCAAATGAAGTCCACGCGGGCGCATCTTCCGGATGTTCTCCGATGCCGAAACCCCCTTCGGTGTACGGACGATCCAACGCGCTGCCGGGAACCGAGCAGGTATGGGCCGTTGGCGTTCTCGTTGCGGAGACCACCATAGAACACTTTGCCCAAAACGAACTCGCGCAGTTTCAACCGGCGGATCGGCGGGATCCATGTTGAAGAGCAAGCCTTCGAAATGGTGCTCCAATTGCAGCGAGGCATGCTCATCACTGGCGAATTCAGGTAATTCATAAGGTTGAACGCATGGTTATCGTTGAGCAGCAGCGGGTTGGCTTCCGGCGTGTGCAGCAAGGGATACGGCACTTGTCCGCTGACCATTCCCGCTTCGGCGATGATGTTCAAGTAGCCCCACTTGTTCGCGCCAGTTGGTGTTCAACTTTCAGCTTGTAGCTCTGGTGATCATAGCTACCACCAAGGAAGCCCTGCATGCCGCTCAGCATTTCGAACGTCACCATCGGATACTTCAAGAAGAAGAGATCGCGGTCAGCGTCGGTGTAATCCGCTGGCAATTTCCCGGTGCCCCAGGCAAAACGTAGGACCAGCTTCACCCCGGCACTTTCAATGTTGTTCAGGGCGATCGTATCGCCCTCGGCCGTTGTCCTGCGGAAGTCATAACCGACCGGCGCCATTTGCATGCGATACACCCCTACCCTGCTGCTGAAGCCGGTGAACCATTGCCGCTCCAGCCAGCCTTCGCCGCCCTCCACCATCATGCGGTGATCGCGGCCTGCGATGCGGAACGGCGATGTAAGCACATGGTCTAGCGGGATCATGTAAGGGCTTCGACCCTGCTGCACCTGATCATTGCGATAGCGTCCACCGATCGACCAACGTTTCCCATGTTCATTGGTCAGGTGCCATTGTGCATGGGCGCCACCTTTCCATCGGTCATCGCCAAAACCATAGGCGACATATCCGGAAAGTTCAACGAGTTTGCTGAAGCGGTCGTTGGTGCGCAACCCGAATTTGGCCCTGCTCCCCTCCGCTTCATTATGGCTATGAACGTGAATGCATTGCCGATATCCACCGGACCGGCCGGTAGCCAACCATCCGCAATGAGTTTGGATGCACTGACGATGCGCTTCCATTTCGGATCGCTGTTCATGCGGCCCACCATCTCTTCGAGATCCTCCTCCTCCTGCGTCAGCGCATCGCGGCGCGCGATCTTCCACCACGCGCTGTCGCGCTCCAATGCCAAAGGATCCATCACCACCGGATCCACGCCGGAGTAAAAGTCATCGTCGCGCGGCCGGTCCATCACGATATTCCTGACTTCCGTTGATTTCCGGCCGAAGAAGCCGGTCATCTCCTTGCTGTTCTCCACCACGGTGAAGTCGGCCAGCACCTGGCTCTTGTGCAGGAACCATTGAGCGCTATCGAGCCACTGGTAGTTGTACCGCAGCCAGTAGTTGCGCACGAAATTCACGTTGGCCTCGATGCTGAACGCGAGATCGACCTGCACTACCGCATATGTGCTGTCTTGTATGAACATGGAACCGGTGAATGCCACATCGCTGCGTCCCTTCGGTTTGAAGTCGATGCGGTAACAGGGATATCCGTCAACGACGTAGGTGCTGTCGAACAGTTTGTGATCGTAGTTGCGTTTGTAGTGGTCGTTGATGGGACTGGGGAACGCGTGATCGAGTATCACCACGTAATTCTCGTAGATGTCCGGGTCGATGTACATATCCTCCACGAATTCCGATATGCGCGGGGCCTTGAAGAACTTCACGGTGCGCCCCATGCACCGCTTGTTTGTATTCCGGTGGTTGCTTGCGGTAGAAGTGTTCCTCGCTGCTTTCTGTGAGGAGGATCGGTAAGTAGTTGACCCCGTCCGCCGTGGTATCGGCATAGTCCCAGATGTAATCGAACGGTCGCAGGAGCAGATTGCGTTTGGCCTTCTCGGTGAACTGGTTCAGGTCGAAACGCACGCGGTGGTACAGTTCATACTCGTACGCCGTCAAGCGAGATGGACGGTTAACGGGTTTGCGGGCTATCACTTCGCGCAGGATGGCAAGGCCGGGTTCTCATTCGGTCGGCTGATGGTGAAGGCGCCGAGTTCCATGGCATCGGGCATCAATTCAACATCGATCTCATCGGTGGCACCAACGCTTACCGGAACCACCTGCGAGCGGTAGCCGAGCATACTCACCACAAGCGAATCGTAACCACGATTGGTCTCCAGATAGAACCTACCGCTGCTATCCGCATCGGCGCCCACGTTGCTGCCTTTGAATACCGCTACGGCGAAGGGAACCGGTTCCAACGTAGCTGCATCCAGCACTCGCCCGAAGATCCTCGTGCGTTGGGCATTGGCCATTGCAACAAGGCATAGCGCGAAAGCCAACAACACGGATCGCCGCATCACCGGGCCTGCACGCCAAGACGCCGGACGGCCAACGCCCCCAGAAGAACTCCGCACCAGTGCACCGCGCATGGCGGATATTGCGGCCAAGCTATCGCACGGTAGCGCACCGAACATGTCCACCATCAACGGCACCCGCTCACCCTTCAGTGCGCACGCGGCATACGGATCGAGCCTGCGTGCATGGTGCCGCGTGCTGTTGAAGCATGGAGGAACGATCGGTGTAACGTACGTCCCGAGGGTTTTGGCCATCACCGCCATGATCGCGCTGAACGCGCCGTTGCGCTGGCTCGAACACCTGCGCTATGATCGCCGCATCCGGAAGGCCATTGTCAAGGACCCCGTCTTCATCTTGGGACATCCGCGCAGCGCTACTACGCATCTGCACTATGTGATGAGCCGCGATCCGCAGTTCGCTTTCGCATCTGTGTACGAGAGCCTGATGCCGTGGACGTTCCTCGGCATGGGCCGCTTCCTGCGAAACGTGCTCGGCAAAGCCCTACCAGCCACACGGCCCATGGACAATGTGAAAATGACCGCCGATGCACCGAAGGAGGAAGGAGTTCGCGCTGGCGTGCATGGGCCAGGGGTCTTTGGTCATAGGCTACTTTTTTCCGCGCCAGCTGGGCGAAGTGTTCAATGCGACCGTGTTGTTGAAGGATGAAGCCAGCAGACGTCACTGGCAACGGCACCTGCTCTACTTCATGCGAAAACTCACGGTGAAGTACGGACCGAAGCCTCTGCTGATGAAGAGCCCGGCCAACACCGCAAGGGTGAAGGAGATCCTGGAACTATTTCCGAATGCACGCTTCATTTTCATCCATCGCGAACCGTTCACAGTGTACGCAAGCACTATCCGGCTTTACAGCAAGATCCTGCCGCAACAGGCCCTTCAAAGCGTGAGCGCGGAAGCTGTTCGCGACTTCGTCCTTTCGAGTTACGCACCAATGCGCATGAAGTATGAAGACGATCAGGCGCTCATACCTGCGGGGCACTTGGTGAAACTGCGGTACGAGGACTTCATCGGCCGCGAGCTGGAACTGCTCGAAGCCGCTTATCGCCAACTCGGGCTCGAAGGTTTCGCGCTGGCGCGGCCGTTCATGGAAGCCGAGATCAATGCTACAAGCGGCTATGAGACGAACACATACACGTTGAGCCAGGAGGACGTGGCTGCAGTGAAGAAGTCTTGGGGACTTTGGTGAGTGTCGTCGTCAACCGCGCCTCACCTTCCCCGTTACAGTCATGGGCAATTGAGCGACGAACCGGATGCGTTGCGGCAGTTTGTGCACCGTCAAGTGCTTGCGGCAGTGCGCGATCAGGTCTTCCACATCAAGGACCACATCCGCCTTCAGCACCACATCAGCCTCCACGATCTCGCCCAAGAGTGCGTGCGCCCCACCACGCACGCGTGACCCAACAACGAATGGATGCGCGTTGATCACCGCCTCCACTTCCTCCGGAAAGACTTTATTGCCGGCCACATTGATCATGGACTTACTACGACCACGAACGGTGATGAGACCATCTGCGCCTCGCGTTGCCAGATCGCCCGTAAGGAACCAACCATCGCGCAGAATGTCGCCTCGAAGCACCGGTGGCGCCAAGTAGCCATCGAACATGCCCGGGCCTCTCAAGGCCAGCTGGCCGACCGTACCATCAGGGATCGGATGCAGCGCGTCATCCAATATGGCGACTTCAAAATCGGGCAGTGCGTGGCCGACAGCCTCCGGGTGTTCAGTCGCGCTGCGCATGTTGATGATCGGCAGCCCCACTTCAATGATCCCGAAGGCTTGCGACACCGGTAGTCCGAACTTCTTGAAGAAGCTCGCGCACAGCTCTGGCGACGACCCCGCACTGGTGGAGATCACCCGCTGCAACGGCCCAAGCGAAGTACAGGTGGGATCGGAGACGAGCAAGCGAACGTGCATCGGCGATGCATAGAGCAACACCGCATTGGAGGCCTCCGCCGCACGGACGATCTGCTCCGCCGTGAAATCCTCGCTGAGCACAATGGTCGCGCCGTGGTACAGGTAGAGCATCACCGACACCACGAAGTGATAGGCCATGGGCAACACCCAGACCACCGCGTCACCAGGGCCGAGTTGCAAACCCGTATTGGCGGCTTCCACGCGCTCGATCACGCTGCGATGGCCGATGACCACTCCCTTTGAGGTGCCTGTCGTTCCGCTGGTGAAGCGGATGAACGCAGCATCGGGCACATGTGGTGCGATGCGTGGTTGCTCTCGTGCGAACAGCTTCAACGCGTAGATCCGAACACCAATAACAACAGCACCGGATGCCGACTCACGCAGCACCGCATGAAGCCCGGCCTCATGTATCAGCTGTTCTTGCTCAGATGCGGTGAGGTTACTGGCTATCGGCAATACCACGGCATCGCACTTCAACCCGGCCAACATGGCGATGATGAACTCCGGGCTGTTGCGATCGACGACGCCGAGGCAGTTGCCGGGGACCAAGCCGAACTGCCGAAATACATCCGCAAGTCTTTCCACTTGTTGCAACAGCGACCCATAGCTGATCGCTCCTTCGCTCGTGCGCACTGCGGCATTCGGTGCATACAGTGCGTTCCGGTCGCGTATGGCGTCAAAGAAGTTCATGGCTCAGTGCGGAAGCTGTTCAGCCCGAAGACGTGCAATGGCCTCATCCCTCGACTTTCCGAGCGCATGATACGCCGCAAGCATCCCGGCCGCATAGCCCGTGCTGAGGCACGTGCCGATAACACGTGCGCTGGCGATCGCCATTTCCGATGCGCTGATACCACGACCCGCGAAGTACAATCCTTCAATTGCAGCGGATTCGAGAGCTCCAGCGGGTATCAAGTAATGCTCTCCCTCGGGCAGCCATTGCATATCCGCCCCGGGTCCGTCCCCCCAATGCTCAATCGGCCACGCGCCTACAGCAACACCATCTGTGGGCTTCTGCGCTCCGAGCACTTCAGTCTGTGTGAGAATGTGCTTACCCACCGGCCGTTGCTCCGTGCGCACACCGATCTCCGGCGCAATGGACTTGATGGTGCACTCGCTGCACGCCTCAACTTGTTGACGGAGGAACTCAATGATCCCCAACGCGGTGCGATGCCCGAGCGCATTCAATTCGTTCAGGTCCTCCCCCTGTTCAGGACGGTGGTGCACTGTCACCTTCACCCCTACCGAACCATCGCGCAACGAACCGTGCAGCAACCCGATGTGCTTCACACCAACCACTAGCTCATCGCCGCTGGCGGTGGCCCGCATCAGCGCGCGCATCATAGCGAGTTCCAACGTGGGCGCATCATCCGTGTGAATACCGCTTAGGAAAAACACCTGGCTCGGCGCCTGATACCGTTGCTCCGTGATAACGTCCGCCCCGCAAAGCCTGGACATAACAGCGCTACCCGAACAATCGATCACGGCACCCGGCGTAATGGCATAGAACCCGGATGCGCTCTCAACATGTACGCGACCGATCCGGCGATCGTTCACCTCGCAGGAAGTCACGGTCGAACCGAGCCTCGTACGCTCGTTGAACCCGATCAACGGCATCATGGCCACCTCGTTGAACGCCTCGATGCGATAGGGCATGTACCATAGTCCGTGCGCACCGCGTTCGGGCACGGTTCGGCTGCACGCCATCACATCCACACAGGAAATCCTGTACTCGGCCGCAGAGCGCCCATCGCGGTTGTTCATCGCTCGATCGGATGAAGGTTCCGCAGATGGTTCCGACCATGGCGTTCGTGGCTTTGCCGCCGAACCGCGCCGCTCGGTCCAGGATCATGTAGCTGGCACCCGACCCGAACAACGCCAAGGCGGCGCCACAACCAGCTGCTCCGCCACCGATGATCAGCACATCACACTGTTCCTGTTCCATCTTGTGGTGCATCATTTCCCGTAAGCCGTTGCACAAGATCGCGATGGAACCGATCGAACTCGCTCGGCGCGAGCGCCTCGTACACGGCGCTGATAACCAGCTGAAGCCCTTCTGTATTGCGTTTGAACGTAACCGTGAGCCCCGGCGGTGATGGAACGGAGGCATAGTCCACCATACCAAGAACTGGTACACCGCCGAAGTTGGCAATGCCTTCACCTTCGTTGCCCAGATCGGAAAAAGACAAGCTGGCATAATCGCCGCGCATCGGCAAGTTCACCAAGGTGCTGTAGAGCCACAGCGGCACCCGGCGGAAGAAGTTCAACAAGGATGCGTAACGACCGGGTATGCCATCGCCGAGCTGCTTCTTCACTTGCGCGTGAATGGATGCGACTGCACGCTTCGGGTCGCGAACTTCATCAGCGCTCAACCGCGCGAACACGAACGACAGGCTGTTCGAGAAGAGATGCCCTGCGGATCCCCTTCTGCGTGTGCTCACCGGCATGCTGAGCCAGAAATATGGTGGCTGTTCTCGGCGGTGATCGAACACACGCTGCAAGACCTTCAGGGTGATCGCAAGGTGATAGTTGCTATTGCCGAACCGTGCACCGTGCGCCAATGCATTACGGTCCACGACCTCGCACTGATCATTCGACAATTGCACCACCTTGAACACCGGGTTGGAGACGGGACCACGCGAACCGCGGAGCAACCGCGCCATGAACCAGAACGGCGAACCGAGCATGTAGAACATGATGTACACCGTGTTGCGGAACTCGGGCCACCAGTGCTGCTTGCTCCGCTCCGGGAAGAGCTGCTCCCGCGGCCACGACGGCGCACCGGGCTGAATAGCATTGGCCAGATTCACCATGCCGCGTTGATCGAACAGTGCATGGTGCGCAGAGATCACGAGCCGCTTGCTGCCATTGGCGAAATGCAACAGGTCCACGTGCACCGGACTTCCGCTGATGGGCAGATCACGTTGCAGGACCACGTTATTGAAATAGTCGCTCGTGCAACGCTCGTGTATGTCAATGTGCGCCAAAGGGTCAGCGCCACTTCCGCTCTCCCAGCGTGGCATCACAAGGGTTGCGCGCCACATGGACAGAGAGACGGCAAGTCGGAAATTCGGGTTCGCGGCGATACCAGTGGCCAACGCACTCAGATCGGCGGATGGATCGAGTTGAAGCGAGAGCCGCACCACATTGCCTATGCGACTTCGCTTACGCATATGCCGATCCAACAGGACCTGGAAGTTGTCGGCACCGGTAAGCGGGTGTCGCAGTTCCATCACCGACCGGCTGCTGAGGCGGCCGCAATGGCAACGGCACAACGTGCAAGGGCATCAGCACTGCGCAGGTTCTCCGGGCGCAAAGCCTCGTCGGGCAGCACGATACCGTGCTTGCGTTCCAAGTACATCACCAGTTCGATGATGGACATGCTATCGATGCCCAATTCGATGAACGGAGTCCCAGGTGTGCACAGCACGTTCCTGTCCAGCACCCGCTCACGCAGGTAGTCGCAGAGTTCGTTTGCCAACCGGGTGGGGTCGTTCTTCACGCTGTACACAAGTCGCGGCGAACGTACGCACAGGCGGCATGCGCTATTTTGCCCTCCGATCCGAATGCGTACCGAATAGTATGGAACAGGTGGAACTGGCTGCATCCCCATCAGCCGAAGTCCGAAACAATGGCCCGGTCACATCACCGGGGCGTCATGGCACGAAAGGCACCTGTGCGGTGGTCGGATCGGGCATCGCGGGCTTGGCATCGGCGATCCGGTTGGCGCATGCCGGGCACCGTGTAACAGTGTTCGAGGCGAACGCTTATGCCGGTGGTAAGATCAGTGAACTACGCATGGGCGGCTACCGCTTCGATATGGGCCCTACGGTGCTCACCATGCCGCGTTACATCGACGAGTTGTTCGCACTGTGCGGCGAGGATCCACGGGCGCACATCAGCTACCAGCGTATAGATCCCGGCTTCCAGTACTTCTTCCAGGACGGCAGTGTGATCCGCACGTGGGCCGATGCCGACCGGTTTGCCGATGACGTGGCAGCCAACACCACGGCCACCCGAGAAAGCGTGCTCACCTTTCTGGACCGCTGCCGGGTAAAGCGCGAACTGACGGAGGAAGTGTTCCTGGAACGATCGCTGCACCAGTTGAAGAACTACTTCAACAAGGCCACGCTGCGCGGGCTGCTCAACTTCCACAAAGTCGGGGCCTTCACCACCATGGCGAAGGCGAATGCCGCGTTGTTCAAGGACGAAAAAGCGGCGGCCGTGCTGAACCAGTTCGCCGGCTACACGGGCAGCAATCCGTATGCGGCACCGGCCACGCTGAACCTCATTGCGTATTACGAACTGGCTCTTGGCTCATTTGCGGCGCGAGGTGGCATGCACGCCATCACCCAGGCATTGGTCGAGTTGGCCAAGCGGCAGGGAGTGCGCTTCGAGCTGAACGCGCCCGTTGAACGCATCCTAGTGGAGAGCAATACCTGCAAAGGCATTGTAGTGCACGGTCGCGAGCTGCCGTTCGATCGCGTGGTGGCCAACACCGATATCCAAGCCACGTACGATCGTCTGCTGCCTGATCAGCGCAAGCCGGAGCGTGTGCTCCGCCAACCGCGCAGCAGTAGTGTGATCCTGTTCCATTGGGGTGTTGACCGCACCTTCCCCGCCCTGCACCTGCACAATATGTTCATGAGCAGCGACGGACGGGCCGCGTACGACCACATCTTCAACAAAGGGCACCTTGCACCCCGACCCGAGCGTTTACCTGCACATCAGCAGCAAGGTGAATTCTTCCGATGCACCGGCGGGCTGCGAGAACTGGTACGCCATGGTGAGCGTGCCGCACAACACCGGACAGGATTGGGACACGTTGGTGCGACAGACGCGTGCAACGGTGATCGAGAAGCTATCGCGCATGCTGGCAGTGGACGTGGAGGCCCACATCAGGTGCGAGCACAAGATCGACCCGCGAACCCTGGAACAAATGACCTCTTGTGCGTTCGGCGCCATCTTCGGCATGAGCAGCAATGGCATGTTCGCCAGCATGCTGCGGCATCCCAACTTCAGCAGGCGCATAAAGGACCTCTACTTCTGCGGTGGCAGTGTGCACCCCGGCCCCGGCATTCCGCTGTGCCTGCTCAGCGCTAAGATCACCGCCGGATTGGTGGAAGAGGACGTGGCTTAGACGTTGAAGAGGAAGTGCATCACGTCGCCGTCCTTCACCAAATACTCCTTCCCTTCCACACGTAGTTTGCCGGCGGCGCGGCAAGCGGCTTCGCTGCCAAGCGTGGTAAAGTCATCGTAGCCCATCACCTCGGCGCGGATGTAGCCCTTCTCGAAATCGGTGTGGATGACACCAGCGGCCTTGGGGCCGGTATCGCCTTGGTGGATCGTCCATGCCCGCACTTCCTGCACACCCGCGGTGAAGTACGTCTGCAGGGCGAGCAGGTGGTAGGCCGCACGGATCAGCTTGTTCACACCGGGTTCATTCAGGCCCATGTCCTGCAAGAACATGCTGCGCTCCTCGGCGCTTTCCAACGAAGCGA
The DNA here is from genome assembly GCA_016703005.1 of Flavobacteriales bacterium. Taxonomy (GTDB): domain Bacteria; phylum Bacteroidota; class Bacteroidia; order Flavobacteriales_F; family PHOS-HE28; genus PHOS-HE28. The sequence goes on along the minus strand of JADJCX010000033.1, from coordinate 142,412 downwards.
TCTCCGCTTCGATAGCAGCTGCGATCACAACCACTTCGGCGTTCTCAGCGGCCACGGCTTTCTTCACGGCCTCTACATGGGCATTGCCGGTGAGGACGCTTTTCTCATCCACATTACACACGTACATGATGGGCTTGGTGGTGAGCAGTTGCAATTCCTTCACCATCTCCGGATCGTCGTTGGCCTCAACTGCTGCGCGTGCGCTTTGGCCCTTGAGCAGTGTGGCCTTGATGCGTTCCAACAAGTCCATCCGCTTGCGCGCGTCTTTGTCGCCCGTGCTGGCCTGCTTGGCGATCTTGCTGATGCGCGCCTCCACCGTTTCGAGGTCCTTTAGTTGAAGCTCCGTGTCGATCACTTCCTTGTCGCGCACCGGGTTCACATTGCCATCGACATGGATCACGTTCGGGTCGTCGAAGCAGCGGAGCACATGCAGGATGGCATCGCATGCTCGGATGTTGCCGAGGAACTGGTTGCCCAAGCCTTCGCCCTTGCTGGCGCCCTTCACAAGGCCAGCGATATCGACGATCTCGACCGTGGTCGGGACGATGCGTTGCGGCTTGACGAGTTCGGCCAGTTTGTTCAGTCGGGCATCGGGCACGGTGATCACCCCCACGTTCGGCTCGATGGTGCAGAACGGGAAATTGGCCGCTTGGGCCTTCGCGTTGCTCAAGCAGTTGAAGAGGGTGCTCTTGCCCACATTGGGCAGGCCGACGATACCGCACTGAAGTGCCATGGTTCCAGGAATTGGGGCGCGAATGTAGAAGGCCCGGATACCTTGGCCGCCGATGGATCAACTACCACAACTGATCGGCGCTGGTTTGCTGCTTCTGGGTTACGGCCTTTCGCAGACGGGCCGCATCAAAGCGACGAGCTTGGGCTACAACCTCTTCAACCTGTTGGGTGCGCTGCTGCTGCTGATCGACGCGGTGCGCGCCATGCAATGGGGCTTCATTATCCTGGAGGGCGCCTGGGTCATCCTCACGGTGCCTGCGCTCTACCGCGCGCTGACGAAGAAGAGTTGAACGCTGCGCACTATGCACCAGCGGCGCTCTTTCCAGCGATCCAGCCGGTGGTCCATGCGGCTTGGAAGTTGAAACCACCCGTAACGCCGTCGATATCGAGCACCTCGCCAGCGAAGAACAGGCCGGGCAACGCCTTGCATTGCAAGGTGGTCGGGTCAATGGCTTCCAACGCCACGCCACCAGCGGTAACGAACTCCTCCTTGAAGGTGGTTTTGCCCTTCACGGGATGTTGATCGTTCACCAACAGGTCCAGCAGGCGGTTGCGGTCGTGCTTGCCGATATCGCCGCAAGGCTTCACCTGCGGAATGCCGGACTTGTCCAGCAACCACGCCCACAAGCGCTCGGGCAGTTCGAACGGCGAGCCGTTGATGGCCTGCTTCTTCGGGTGGTTCGCCCATGCCTCGTTCAATGTCACGCGCGCCTCTTCCTCCTTCATGCCGATCCAGTTCACCTGGGCGGTGTAGCGGTACTGCACCGCCAGCAGGTCGCGGGCGCCCCACGCGCTCAAGCGCAGCACAGGTGGCCCGCTCAAGCCCCAGTGGGTTAGGAGCAGGGGACCTTGGGCGTCGAGCTTCAGCGCGGCAATGCGCACGATGGCATTCGGCGCTACAACACCCATGAGCACTGACATGCGTTTGTCGATGAGGTTGAACGTGAAGAGCGAGGGCACAGGCGGTACGATAGGCACGCCGAGCGCGGCCAACCACGCATAACCATCAAGCCGTGGGTGGCCGCCGGTGGTGATGATGACACGGTCGGCATTGATCGATGTGTTGGTGTCCAGTTGAAGTATGTAGCGTGTACCCGAGGGCTCCAACGCCTTCACACCGCAGTTCAATTTCATCTGTATGCCGGAGCGTAGCGCCTCCTTCACCAAGGCATCAATAACCGTCTGCGAAGAATCGGTTGTCGGGAACATGCGGCCATCGTCCTCGGTCTTCAGTTGAACGCTGTGCGCTTCGAACCAAGCGATGGTGTCCTTGACGCTCCACTGCTCGAACGCCTTCTTCAGGAACTTGCCGCCGCGTGGGTAGTGTTGCGCAAGTTTGCGGGGCTCCAACTGATGGTGCGTTACGTTGCACCGTCCGCCACCGCTCACGCGCACCTTGGCCAAGAGCTTATTGCTTTTTTCCAGCAGCAGCACTCGGGCACCCGGGCAATGGGCCTTAGCGCTCAACGCCGCGAAGAAGCCCGCCGCTCCGCCTCCAACAACCACAATGTCCATAGGTTGCCAAAGATGGCAGGCTCAATGGCCCGTGCCGATCGGGAAGTCCATTACTTTCATCGGCCGAACGCCTTACCCACCCCGCATGGCACGCAGCACCGCCCTTATTGCTTCTTCCCTGCTCTGCATTTCATTGCTGGCGCAATCCATGGACCGGGTGGTTGAACCGGCCGGTAGCGGCCTTAACCACATGCTCGCCTGCCACTTGAGCGACGGCGGCTACCTGATGTGCGGCACCGACCTCAACAACGGCAACTTCAAATTGGTGCGCTTGTCTGCTAATGGTACACCGCTGTGGGGAAAACAAATGCCGACATCGGTGCTTGGGCAAGGGATCTACAGCATCAGCACCATGGGCCAGTTAGCGAATGGTGATCTGTACTTCATGGCCAATGTGTACGGCATGGGGATGTGGGCCGCACGGGTGCTGGCGCGACTGGATGCTGATGGCAACATCGTGTGGCTGCGCGGACTCGACTTCGGCTCCGTTGTGGGCGACGACTACTGGCTCCGTTCGGCACGCGTGATGGAAACAGCGACCGGCGAACTGATGGTGAACGTGCCGGCCACCCAGAACCCGGTGATCGCCAAACTCACCGCTGCGGGCGATGCCATCTGGGCGAAAAGCGTGACGAGCACCGAGGACACCGTGTACAACAAGCACCCCACGTTCGACATGGTGCCCACCGACGATGGTGGTGTGATCGTGTGTGGGAAGGCCCGCGACTGGCCATATGTCATGCGCATGGATGGTAATGGTGCGGTGATATCGAGCCGTACCTACTACGCCGTGACCGACTACACCCACCTGCGCGCCATGGAGCTATTGTCCAACGGAGACCTGCTGTTGGCGGGCATGAACGATGGGGCGGGGATGATGATGCGCCTTGCGAGCGATGGCAGCATACAGTGGCAGAAACAATTCAACACGACAGGATTCACCGGGATGGAGGCGCTGGGGAACGACAGCTTCATGCTTAGCACCGAGTATGGCGACATTGTGCGCGTGGATGCTGACGGCAACGTAGCCAACGCCTTCAACGGCTACACGGACAACACGCAAGCGTGGCTCTATTGCTTCAGCGGTGCCGATGGCTACGTACACATGGCAGGTAGTGTGTACGACAATATCACTTGGGACCAGAAGAATTACATCACGCGCGTTGTGCCCGACGCACCGCCCGAGTGCGTATTCGTGGGCTTAGCAGTCACTACCACCGATGAACCAGCGGTTGTGGGCAACACCGGAGTGATCACCATGGTCGCCTCCGACGAACCGATGACCGTTGCGCCCCTGTACTGGCAGTTCGACCCTACGTTCTGGAACAGCGAAGTGCTCTGCGGTTTCCCGGAATCGGTGGGGACAGTTGATGGCTTGCCGGTCGTTGTTACCCCTACGCTCTTATTGTCCGGCGAACCACTCCAAGTGCAGTGCGGTGAAGCCACCATGTTGATGGCCGATTGGTACGCCGCCAACGGGGCTTGGGTAAACGGCATCGGCATTGCCGGCCCCAACGCCGTGCTCTCCACCACCGGCTTCGCTGCGGGGCTTTACACGTTGCGACTTTCCGCAGGCGGAACAGTGGTGCATTCGGCGCGGGTAGCTGTGCAGTAGCCCGGACCGGAGCGCCGCATCCACCCCATTACTTTCGCCGCCCCGTACCCCGGGGTTTTTCCACATGCGCATCGCCACCTTGTTCTGCTTGCTGCCCCTGGTCAGCATTGCCCAGCCGCCGCCCGGCTATTACGATACCGCAGGTGGATTGAGCGGCGAGCCGCTGCGCGAGGCGCTGCGCGACATCATCGACAACCACAGCGTGCAGACCTACAACTCGTTGTGGACACACATGCAGACCACCGACGACCGGGCTGACGGCAAAGTGTGGGATATCTATAGTGATGTGCCCGGCCCCAACGAGCCCTACCTGTACACCTTCGGTACGGACCAATGCGGCACATACACCGGCGAGGGCGACTGCTACAATCGTGAGCACAGCTTCCCGTTGAGCTGGTTCAACGACGCGCCGCCGATGAACAGCGACCTCTTCCACATTTACCCCACCGATGGCTGGGTGAACCAGAAGCGCGGCAGCTTTGTGTACGGCGAGGTGGACAACCCCACTTGGACCAGCCAGAACGGAGGTAAGGTGGGCCCGTGCGCAACACTGAGCTGCGGTGGCGTGGACGCCTTCGAGCCGATCGATCTGTACAAAGGCGATCTGGCCCGATCGTACTTCTATATGCTTACGCGCTACATGGACCAAACCGGCGGTTGGCCGTGCCCCATGCTCAGCGGCGGCGAGTTCAGTCCTTGGGTGGAAACCCTGCTGTTGAACTGGCATGCGCAAGACCCTGTGGACACCAAAGAAGTGGAACGGAACAACGCCATTTTCGGCATTCAGGACAACCGCAATCCGTACATCGACAACCCACAATGGGTATATGCCATTTGGGGTCCAACGGCTGCCATCGGTGAATTGGGCGTCAGCGCTTTTCAGGTGTTGGTTTCAGAAGGCCAGTTGGTACTGAGCGGACGGTTGGACGGCTCTGAAGTGTGCACCATACACGATGCCTTGGGGCGAGTGGAATATAGTATGGCCGCGGGCGCTGGATCAACGCCCCTGCCCATTTTGGCCAATGGTCTGCACGTGGCCGTGGTAACCGGCAAGCGGGGTGCGGTAACGGTGCGGTTCACCCTCTGAGGTGCGCATTTGGCGCAATTGCACTGCGAGGCACAGTGCGCGCAGCTGATTCCGCCGTTCCGATCCAACCAACTTCATTCTCCACTGTCCTCCGCGCCTCCGCGCGAAAAAGAACACACCTCTCCCGCGCAATTGCTCCCCGGTTTCCAAGCAGAACAGTCCGGAACACCCCTCTTTAAGCCCTTATATATCGATTTTTCCGCGTTCGCCCCTTGCGGATATGCCTCCCACTGCGCAGTTTCACGGCCGTAACTAATCCAGCAGGCCCATGTCCATTACCGACGCGAAGATCTCCGCTGCACATAAAGAGTTGAAATCAGCACACGGTGGCGCACCCCACGACTATTTCGGGATGCTCTACTTGGAAGAGATCATGGGCGTACCGCGCGAGGACGCGGTGCAGCAAGTGGCCTTCGGTGGCAGCCAAACGGGCATCGATGGGTTCCATGTGGATGTGAAGAAGAAGACCCTTCACCTCTTCATCTTCCGTAACACCAAGAACGCCGACACCTTCCGCACAGGTTTCGAGATGCTGTTGGGCGGTGGCCTGGAACACATCTTCGGCACTTCTTCCGCCGATGATGCGTTGACCAAGCGCTTGCGTCGTTGCCTGAAGGACGACCGCGACAGCATCGAGCGCGTGCAATTCCAGTTCGTGTTCCTGGGCGATCCGGCCGAAGCCGAACGCGGCATCGTGCTGGACAAACTGCGCGAGGACCTGGAGAACAAACAATTCGTCATCAACGATTTCTTCAAGGGCAAGCGGGTCACCATGGTGGTGGTGTTCAAGAGCGTTACCGGCAAGGCGGGCGCCGCCAAGGAGCACCGCACGCACCGCTTCGAACTGGAACTGGGCAACGTGCTCGACGCCGAGGGCCCCGATGGCGAAGCGATGCATGTAGGATTCATGCGCTTATGGGACCTTCACCAGATGCACAAGCAGATGGGCGACCGCTTCTTCGAGCGCAACATCCGTTACGGCATGCCCGATACGAGTCCGGCTAACCGCGCCATGGAGAAGGCCTTCAAGGACATGCTCATCGACGGCAGCCAGGACGAGAGCCGTTTCCTCTTCGATCACAACGGTGTCACCTTCAGTTGCGAGCGCTTCACGCACAATAGCGGCACTATGAGCGAGATACTGGAGCCGCGCCTGCTCAATGGTGCGCAGACCGTTACCACCATCGGCCGTTTTCTGGAAAAACACGAAGACCACAAGGACATCCAGCGCATCAAGAACCGCTTGAAGCACATCCACGTGATGGCCAAGGTGGTGAGCGAAGCGCCCGATGAATTCGTGGTGAGCGTTACGATCAACAACAACCGCCAAACCCCTATCCAGCCTTGGAACCTGCGGGCCAACGACATGATCCAGTTGCAGTTGCAGGATGCCTTCCGCAAGCTGGGCATATACTACGAGCGGCAGGAACGCAGCTTCGAAGGGCACAGCGCCGAGGAACTGGAGGAACTGGGCATCGTGGAAAGTCGCGCCATTGGCCTGTTGAAGTTGGCGCAGACCTTCTTGGCCAGTGAAGGGGAGATCGATAAGATGCGCAGCATGCGCACCGCTTTCGAGGATGACAAGATCTATGAAATGATGTTCGCTGCCGGGCGCCTCAACGCCGATGTTCGGAAGATCGTCCTGTGCTACAAGATCCAAGAGCGCTTGGGCCGTATTACCAAGGAGATCCTGGATAAGGGAGGCATCAAATACGCTTTCTTGCCAAAGGCCCGCCTGTTCCTGAACGCGCTGATGTGCCAAGCCGTGCTGAACGACGGTAGCTGTGAGAAATGGGCCGAGGAACATGGCACCGACATGGTGGTGAGCGTGGACTACGTGAAGCTGCTGTACAACCTGGCCAGCACCAAGTGCCGCCCTATACTCAGCGAGCTGATCGGCCTGCCGCAGTACGCCGACAAGGTGGCCGAGGAGCGTTACGACTTCCTGCGCACACACGCGGCCTTCAAGCATGCCATGCGGATCGCTGAGGAGCGCCACGGCTGGAAAGTGCAGAAGCTGCGCTGAGCGAACCGATCATTGAACGCAAAAAGCCTCGGAAGTCCCGGGGCTTTTTGCATTGGTGAAACGATGAAAGCGGCGTTGTGACCCCGCCCGCACCTCCGATCATTCAACCGTTCATACAAAACATGGTACTTTGTGTTGCATAGTACCAAGTGTTACCCATATGTTTGCGTCGTCAAGTACCGGCCGAAGCACAGAACACTGATCCCGATACAAGGCGCCGCAACATGAACGTAGAGAACACCAAAGCGCAGATGCGGAAAGGCGTGCTGGAGTACTGCATCCTCAGCACCCTGAGCCGGGGCGAGGCGTACCCCACCGACATCATCGACAGCTTGAAGGACGCGAAGCTGATCGTGGTGGAAGGCACGCTATACCCACTGCTCACCCGATTGAAGAACTCAGGCTACCTCACCTACCGCTGGGAGGAAAGTCGCAGCGGCCCACCGCGCAAGTACTACAAGCTCACCACCGTGGGCCAGAAATTCCTGAAGGAGCTCGATGATACCTGGGATGAGCTCGCACTCGCCGTTAAAAAGACCACCAGCAAGAACCCTTGAGCCAAGCGCTATGAAAAAGACAGTCACCGCAAACATCAGTGGCACCGTGTTCCACATCGAAGAGGACGCCTTCCTCAGGCTGGGACGCTATCTCGATAGCATCCGGGCCAAGTTCAACGGCACCGACGGCCGGGAGGAGATCATGGCCGACATCGAGGCGCGCATCGCCGAGCTGTTCCAGCAGCGGTTGGAAGGTCGCAATGTGGTGAGCATTGCCGATGTGGAACACGTGATCGGCATCATGGGACAGCCGGAAGATTATGCTGGGGACGAAGGAGCAGGTGCCGGAGGAGGTCCTATCGGTGGAGACCCCACTCGGGCGAGCAAACGCTTGTTCCGCGACCCAGATGACCGGTGGGTGGGCGGGGTTCTTTCGGGCTTGGGAGCATACATTAAAATGGACGCGCTGTGGGTGCGCATCATCTTCATCGTACTGCTCTTCCCTATGAGCTTCGGCACGCTGGCCTTCGTGTACATCCTGATGTGGATCCTTGTGCCGCGTGCCGATAGCGCTGCCGACCGCTTGCAAATGCGCGGCGAAGCGGTGAACGTGGACAACATCAAACGCGTGTTCGAAGAAGGGGGCGAACGTTTCAAACGCGGCGCCGAACAGATGGCCAAAGAAGCACAGGATCTCGGAAAGGAATGGGAGCCGAAAGCCAAGGCATGGGGACATGAGGCCGCGCAGACCGCGCGCCGCACAGGTCGCAGTGTCGGCTCGGTGCTGGGAAAGGTGATCGGCATCTTCTTCATCATGATCGGTATCGCCATGCTCATGGGCCTGCTCAGCGGTGCTGTCGGTTTGTCCGCAGCATCGTGGACCGGCAGTTGGGCCGGTGGCAATACGGACTCCCTGGATCTTGGTGGTTTGCTCTTCGCCAGCAGCGCACATGCCATCTGGGTGGTGGTAGCAGGGTTCCTCTTGCTGGCCATTCCGGTGATCGGCCTCTTGATCGCAGGCTTCCATTTGCTCATGAACACGCGCACACCGCGCTGGCTCGGTTGGTCGCTTTGCCTGATCTGGTTGGCCGCATTGATCACCGCGATCACCCTCGGTGTTGGCTTGGGAACCGACTTCCGCCAGCGGGCGCGCAACCGGACGGAAGCGCCGATCATGCAACCCACGGGGAAGGTGATGCACCTGGCCATGCACCAACAGCCGGAGGAGTCCTGGAGTTACGGCTGGACTTTCGACCACAATGGTTTCGACTGGCGCGATGAAGGGTTGCAGATCAAGGACGGACAAGTGAACGGCTGGTGGGCCGAGTGCGATGTGGAGCGCAGCCCGGACACCCTCTATCACTTGGTGGTGCAGCGCGAAGCACGCGGCATGGGCAACACCGTTGCCGCCACACGTGCGGAGCACATCACCTACACGTATGCACAACAAGGCGACACACTGCTCCTCTCCCCCATCCTCAACTTCCCGCAGGCGGACAAGTTCCGCGGGCAGTGGGTCCGGTTCATTCTGCAAGTGCCTGCCGGTGGCGCTGTACATCTGAACGAAGGGACCCAGCACATCATCGACGACATCGACAATGTGACCGATACGTGGGACAGCGAGATGGTAGGTCGCACGTGGACGATGACGGGCCGGGGCTTGGAGGACCTCGATACAACGACGATCCACAACAATAGCAGGGACAGCGAAATGCAGCGACGCGAGGAGGAACAACGGATCTACGAGCAGCACCAACGCATGGACTCGCTGCGCACCAAACGCGTGGCCGCCATCGTCTTCCGCGGTCCGGCACCGAAGAAACTGAAAGCCTCAGGCTCAGTGGTCTGTCATCCAGAGCGAGTCTCCGAGCGAAGGATCTCGCCGCAGAGCACGACATCATCGAAGAGAGATGCTTCGTCGGGGACTCCTAAGCATGACAGCGCGAGAGCGGATGGGGACGACAACGCAAGTTCCACGGAGGAACCCTTCGCCTTCCGGATGCCCAACCTGCTGAACATAATGCCGTACCTGAGGTAGCGTGCAAGTGACCCGTCCGCGCAACAAGGGGTAAAGACGGGTTGCGGCGCCTCGACATGTCGGGGCGCTTTTCTTTTGGTCATGTGATCGCAAAGCCGTGCCGCCGCACCAAAGTGCCCCGCTAACTTGCCCGCGCATCCACCTCCTTCCCCTTGGGCCGTCTCCGGAATCTCTTGTTGTATGCTGTTATCCTCGGGATCGGCGCTGCGGTCGTGTACCTGGTAGTGGAGCAAGGCCGCACCATGGAGGTAGGGCCTGCTGTAAAAGTGGCACAACAAACCGGTTCCGGTGGTTGGGAGCACTTCAGCCTTACATACCGCGAAAACCTCACGCATCCGCTGGCGAAGCTGCTGTTGCAGATCCTTACCATCATCATCACTGCGCGGATCCTGGGCTATGTGTGCAAGAAGATCGGCCTGCCGAGCGTGGTGGGCGAGATCGCCGCGGGCATCTTCCTCGGGCCTTCTTTCCTTGCGCACTACTTTCCGGATTATTCCAGCTTCCTCTTTCCGCCCGAATCCTTGGGGAACCTCCAGTTCCTCTCCCAGATAGGCCTCATCCTGTTCATGTTCGTCGTGGGTATGGAACTCGATCTGAACGTAGTGCGCAAAGGCGCGCACGAGGCCGTGCTCGTGAGCCACAGCAGCATCGTGATCCCCTTCACGTTGGGCGTTGGGCTCAGCTTCTTCCTTTACGAGAAGTTCGTTCCGCACGCCATCGCCTTCCTCCCGTTCGCACTGTTCATGGGTATTGCCATGAGCATTACCGCGTTTCCTGTGCTCGCCCGTATCGTTCAGGAGCGGGGGCTCAGTCGAACGCACGTGGGCGGGTTGGCCATCACCTGCGCGGCCGTGGACGACATCACCGCATGGTGCCTATTGGCCGCCGTGATCGCCATTGTGAAAGCGGGTACCATCGTGAGTTCTTTGTGGACCATCGCCTTGGCGATCTGCTATGTCGCCTTCATGCTCGCGCTCGTGCGCCCATTCCTCAAACGCTTGGGCGATGTGTATGCCGACCGCGAAAGCCTGAGCAAGCCAGTGGTGGCCTTGTTCTTCGTGATCCTTTTGCTGAGCGCGTATGCCAGCGAAGTGATCGGCATACATGCACTGTTCGGCGCTTTCCTGGCCGGTGTGATCATGCCTGCCAACGTCGGCTTCCGCAACATCTTCATCGACAAGGTGGAGGATGTTGCGCTGGTGCTGCTGTTGCCCCTGTTCTTCGTGTACACCGGATTGCGCACACAGATCGGCCTGCTGAACGATCCCGGCCTGTGGAAATGGACCGGCGTGATCGTGGCCGTGGCCGTGGCCGGAAAGTTCTTCGGTAGCGCATTGCCGGCTCGCGCGCTCGGAAACACGTGGCGCGACAGCTTGATGCTGGGTGCGCTGATGAACACACGCGGCTTGATGGAACTCGTGGTTCTGAACATCGGCTTCGACCTGGGCGTGCTCAGCTCGGAGATCTTCGCCATGATGGTGATCATGGCGTTGGTGACCACGGTGATGACCGGACCCAGCCTATCGCTCATCGAACGGCTGATGCCGCTGCGACGTAAGTCACCGGAGCTACTGGACGCCGAAGAGCGCAAGTTCAAAGTGCTGGTGCCTTTCGGGGATCCACAGCGCGGGCGAAGCATGGTGCGTATCGCGCACGCATTCGTTCGGCGCAACGAAAAGGCGCACATCACCGCCATGCACCTCAGTCCGAGCACACAGCTCAACCAGTTCAACCTGGCCGAGCGCGAACGCGAGAGTTTCGCACCCGTGCGGGCCGAGCAGAAGAAGATGTCCATCACCTTGGAAACGGTGTTCAAGGCCACCCAGGACATCGACAAGGAACTGGTGGAAGTGGCCAACAACGGACAGTACGATCGGCCATCGTGGGCGTGGGCCGCAGCATCTACCAAGGCACCCTGATCGGTCGCTTGGTGGGCATCGGCCGCCGCATCATAGACCCGGAACGATTGATCGATACGCTTACCGGCAAGGAGAAGCTCTTCGAGGAGGCTGTGTTCGACGACCGCGTGCGCATGTTGCTGCGCGAACTGCGGTTGCCCATCGGCATCTATGTGGACAAGGGCTTGCAAGAGGTCAACAGCGTTTTCGTTCCACTGTTCGGTAGCGGCGATAGTTTCCTGTTGCCGTATGCCCAGAAGCTCATCTACAACAGCGGCGTCCATGTATCACTCGTCGATGTCGCTGGCATATTCGAGCAAAGTCCCGAATTGTTGGCCACCGTGCGCGCCATGCAGGTCGCCTCGGAAGGGCGGCTGTCCTTGGAGCGCCGGAACACCTTCGACAAGGATTTCCTCGGCAAACACGACCTGATGCTCGTGGGCTTCGATAGCTGGAAGAAGACCGTGGAAACCCAGAGCGTTTGGTTGGAGCACATCCCCAGCACGCTGGTGATGCGGGCTTGATCAGCGTGTTGCTGGATTTTCAATGGCCGGTGGATGGCAGAAATATGGCCCGAGCGTTGATGTTGATCGGGCTGATGATCATCGGTTGGCTCGTACGCAGCCGATTCCGAAAGTCAGAGCCTTGGAAAACCGGCAAATGGCTCCTGCTGGTGGTGGTGATCGTTGTCATCGCCGTGTTCATTTTCCTAGCCGCATCTTCGCATTGATCTTCTGATTTTCTGATCCTCTGATCTCCTGTTCCCTTCCATGAGCAAAGCTTCCAAGATCAAATCGTTCGACCCGAACAGTCCGGCCAACGCGAACGCGCAGCTCTATGGCCTGCCCTTCACCGTGGGCGAGGCGGAGATCGTGATCATCCCCGTGCCGTGGGAGGTGACCACGAGCTACGGTGGTGGCACGAGCCGCGGGCCGGAAGCCATTTTCGACGCGAGCTTCCAAGTGGATCTCTTCCACCCTGAGTTTCCCGAACTGTGGAAACGCGGCATCGCGATGGATGAAATGCCGAAACCCTTGTTGGCACAGAGCAACGCGTTGAAGAAGGAGGCCGGCAGGATCATCGACCTGCTGAGCGCCGGCGGCACCAAAAAGCAGAAAGACAAGGCCGCCAAGGCGCTCAAACACATCAACCGCGAATGCGAGGTGATGAACGAGTGGGTGGAGGAACGCACTGCTGAGCTGCTCGATACCGGCAAGATCGTCGGGCTTCTCGGCGGCGACCATAGCACACCGATGGGATTCTACCGCGCTTTGGCGGAACGCTTCAAATCCTTCGGCATCCTGCACATCGACGCGCACATGGACCTGCGCCAAGCGTACGAGGGGTTCACGTACAGCCACGCAAGCATCATGTACAACGCGCTCGCGTTGAAGCCCATCCAGAAAATCGTGCAGGTGGGCATCCGCGACTACTGTGCGCAGGAGAACGATGTGGTGAAGAAGGAGAAGGGACGTGTGAGCGTATACCGCAGCGCTGAATTGCGCAGGCAACAGTTCGAAGGCAGCACCTGGAAGAAGCAGTGCGATCGCATCATAGAGGAACTACCGCACAACGTGCACATCAGTTTCGACATCGACGGGCTCGACCCGACGTTGTGCCCGCACACCGGCACACCCGTGCCCGGCGGTCTTGCGTTCGAGGAAGCTACTTACCTGCTGTCCAGGTTGGCGCAAAGTGGCAAACGCATCATCGGTTTCGATCTGGTGGAGGTATCGCCCGGGCCTAAGGATGAATGGGATGCGAACGTGGGCGCGCGCATGCTCTGGCATTTGTGCGGCGTGCTCGCCGGTGCGCGTTAGTAGCCGAACGGGAGTCGTGAAGAAGGGATGATGGGAATGTCAAAACGTGAGTTCATCGTGTTCGCCATCGGCGATCCGTTCAAAGCCGCCACGTGGAGCAACGTGCCGTACTTTCTTGCCAATACGCTGGAGGACGCCGGGCACATGGTACACCGGGCCGACCTGTCCCCCATCCGTCCGCTGCAAGTAGGTTACGATATGTTCATCGGCGTGCTGCGCAAACTGCGGATCACGCGCACGCGGCACTACTTCTTCCGCAGCAGCTTCAACGCGTGGCTTACGCAGCGGAAGATCGAGCGCACGTTGCGCGAGCACCCCAACGCGCTACCCATCTTCACCACCTTCTCGTTCGGTCGCAACCGGCAGCGGCGCCCCTACATCCAGTTCTGCGACATGACCTTCGAACGGCACCTGCGCTACTTCGAGGGGCGCGGTCCGAACGCCATGGAAAGCCGCACCATTGCCCGCGAGAAGAAGCACCTGGCGGGCGCGCATCTGGTGGTTTCGCTCTTCCCCGAACAAGCGGAGGAACTACAGCAGGAACTCGGTGATCGGGTGCGCTATTACGGCAACGTGGTGAACACCGAAGCCGTGCGACCGGATGCAGCAAAACTGCTGGCGCGCGACCTTGAACATCCGGCCATCCTCTTCATCGGTGGGAGCAAATACAAGCCGGGGTTGATGCTCCTGCTGGAAGCATTGGAACGCATGAACGCCGGACGCCCGCAACCCATTGAGCTGCACGTGGTGGGTATGGCCCGCCACGAGGGGTTGCGCCCCTTGGCTTCTTGGGCAACAGTGCACGGTTACCTCGACAAGTCCGACCCGGACGACCAGCGAGTATCGAGCGCTCTTGGACCACTGCGCATTGTTCGTGAACCCGATGCCCCTGTGGGGATCGTTCTCCGCAAGCTGCGAAGCCATGCACCACTACATGCCGGTGATCGTTGACGCCTATCCAGAATTCACCCGCACGTTCGGTGGGGCTCCAGCCATAGGTCACCTGCTGCGCACCGCCGAGCAGGATGAACTGGTGGCGGCTATTGAGCGGTTGCTGAACGAGAAGGACCACTGGCGCACGTGCGCCGTCAATGCTCACACCGCCGTTCAGCCCTTCACGTGGACGAGCTACGTGCAGCGGCTGCTGGCCGATGTCGGCGAACTCGACTGACGGAATGCGCACGACCACACGTTGTGCGCTACAGTCCATACATCGGTCTTGACTTCTCTCGCGGTCACCTCAGACCGAGCCGAACTGGACGCTACTCCATGACCACTACCCGCTGCGCAAAACGTTCAGCGCCGTTCGACAGGTCAAGTATGTAAGTGCCACCCGCTAATGCGGACACATCCACGGACCATGGCGCACCAGCGCTCGCTTGCTCGCTGATGACCACGGCTCCTAGCGCATCGCGCATGGTCAGTGCCCAAGTACCGCTTGACAAGCCTGAAATGACGAGTTCATCGATCATTGGATTCGGATACGCTACGATGTTGGAGGCTGACAGCGGCTGGGTGACTCCCGTGAACGGGTTGTAGACGGTAACCCCGCCCGGCACTGTGTTGTGCCCACTGCCCGGCCCTGTGTTACCCGGCGGAACAAGGCCATAGTACGTGGGGCCGAGCACATACGGAAAGGCCGGCTCCAAGTCCGCATCGAGCGTTACGAAGTAGGCGTAGATGCCTGACGGATATTCCGGCGTAACACAGAAGCGGCCATTGTGCACATCGAGCGTGCCAATGCCGCTCACGAATTCATAGTCTTCGATGAACGAGCCCCTTGGATACTGCGCATTGAACGGCGGGCCATACTGCCCCGCATTGAGCACCGTGCCATCCGGCAGGGTCGTACGATCGGTGATGGCTCGGAGCCGATAGTTCGACAGCATGCGGGTGATGGGTCCTGTGCCGCCGGTGTTCTGATAACCATATGCACCGTAGATGGGGAAGCCATCGAACGCGAAACCGATGATCGGCGAATGCTGCGTGCTATCCGTGTCGTCGTACAGGCACGTCGGGTTGATGTGCGTGTGGTATTCCATCTGCTGGTTCGGATGGCCGAGGCACGCGTCGAAACTGCCACCTTCGAAGTAGTACGCGTTCTGGTTCCAGATACCCTGCATGTTGTAGCTCATGCCATCGCGCGGATTGAAGATCGTGACGCCGTTGGTCCACACTCCTATATGGCCGAGGGGCGTATTCACAGGTACCCAGCTGTTCTGGAAGGGGAACAACGTGATCTTGAATTCCCAATCCTGGTCGCCCGCATCGTTGGGGTTGCCGTTCCATGGACCGATGGAATAACCCGGTATGCCAGCGCAACCCACGTACACGTCCAGATTGTCGTATACCACCTCCCGCACGTTGCTGAGGATGCCATTGTAACCGGTCTCGGTACCGGGATTGATGACCCAAGAGGTGATGGCGGGACTGAGCTGGGCGCTGGCCGGAACAGCGAGTGCGGCGAAAGCAATGACGACGATGGAACGGTTCTGCATGTGTCTCATGCCGACTGGTCGGCGATCGGTGAAATTGGCCGGAAGACCCGGGCTGATGTTGAAGGTTTGATCACGGCTTCAATGAATTGCGATAGCGCGCCAAGTTGATGAGCAGCACACCGCCCAGGATGATGACAAGTCCAGTGAACTCGCGCCAGCCCAGTACCTCGCTTCCAACGAAAACACCGAGCAGCACAGCCACAACAGGGTTCACGTACGCATAGGTGCTCACCTGCGTGGCGGGCCGCACTTGCAACAACCACACGTATGCGCTGAAGCCGATGATGGAGCCGAAAACGATGAGGTAGGCCAGCGACAACCATGCAGTGGTGGGCACTGCGCCCCACTCCATGTTCGTCCACTCCCCTCTTCCCGCGCTGACGAGCAGGAAGAAGAACGCACCCACCAGCATCTGCCAACCGCTGTTCACCATGTTCGGCATCGAGGCCGGATGGTACTTGGCATAGATGGATCCCGCTGGCCAGCCTATGATGCCCAGCAACAGGATGAACATGGCCGAGAATTCAGCTGTGACTTCCGTGGCCTGCAACTGCAACGCGATCTTCTCACTGAACAAGAGCAGCACACCGGCGAAGCCCGCCACCACACCGAGCAGTGTGCTCCAACTGCGGAAGTTCACCTTCCACTGCGGCCGGTCCATGACGATGAACGACAACGGCGCCACAGCGATGACGATCGCCACCACGCTGCTGGCGATGCTCTGCTCCACCCACACCACCGCGCCATTGCCCACGAAGCACAAGAGAAAGCCGGTGATCGCGGCGTTCTTGAGGTCAACACCCGGCTTGATGCTCACGCCCGTTGCCACGCACCAGCCGAACATCAGCAGCGCGGCAACAAGGAAACGGATGCCGCCCAGCATGAACGGCGGGAAGCCATCCAACGCTTCGCGGATGAAGAAATAGGTACTGCCCCAGATGATATAGATGGCCGCGAAGGCCAAGTAGACCTTCGTCCGCGATGGTTCCCCCGCCTCAGTTCCGCTCGTTCCGCTCATCGTTCCACCGGCGCCGAAGGTCCGGGAAGTATCAGTTGCATGAACACCAGGTCCAGCCAACGACCGAATTTGTAGGCGACATCCTTGATGCGCGCACACTCCACGAATCCGAAGCTGGCGTGGAACGCGATGCTCACCGCGTTGGCCGAGTCGATGCCACCGATCAACGTGCGCAACTCCATGTGCTTGGCCTCTTCAATGAGCGCTGACAACAACACGCGTCCGATGCCTTTGCCGCGATGTTCCGCATGCACGTGCACGGTATGCTCGCCGGTGTACTTGTAGCCGGGCTTGCTGCGGAACACGCCGATACAGCCGAAGCCAACGATCGTTCCTTCGCTCTCCACCACGATCACCGGCCAGCCTCCGGCCTTCAATTCGGCGAACCACTGCTGCCGCATCTCCAGCGTGTGCGGCTCGAACACATAGGCCGCCGTGGTGTTCGCGATCACCTCGTTGTAGATGGCGAGGATCGCCGGTAGATCGGCTTCGGTGGCGGGACGAACGCGTGTTTCCATGCTCACGCGCGGGCGATCGCCTCAACGAAACGCTCCACCTCTTCCTCGGTGTTGTAGTAGTGCAACGATGCGCGCATGATGCGCTCGATGCCGCGTGCTTGCAGATCGAGCCAAGCCCAATCGAAGTTGGTGACGCTGGTGTTGATGCCTTGCGCGCGCAATGTCAACAGCAGCGCATTAAGATCCTTTCCTTCAATGGTGAAGGTGTTGATCCCGCTCGGACGGGTGCCTTGATCGCGCACCTGCACGCCGGGCAATTCGTTCAACCGCTTCCGCAACAACGTGGAAAGACCGAGGATGCGCTCCTCGATCGCGTCCAGTCCCCAGCTCAGCGCATGGTCCACGGCCGCACCCATGCCCAAGCGGTCGGCGACGCTGAATTCCATCTGCTCGAACCGGCGCGCATCCGGGCGCCACTTGAACGTATCGCGACCGGTCCATTGCGCGGCGTGGATATCGATGACGGCTGGTTCGACGCGGTCGAGCACGGAGCGGCGCACGTACATGAAACCGGTGCCGCGCGGCCCGCGCAGGAATTTGCGTCCAGCACCCGAAAGCAGATCGCAGCCGATGCGTTCCACATCCATCGGCATCTGGCCTACGGCTTGGCAAGCGTCCAGCAGGTAGATCGCATTCGTACCGCGCAAGGCAGCCCCGACTTCCACCACGGGGTTCACCATGCCGTTGCTGTTGGTGATCTGCGTAATGGCCACCAACTTCACGCGGTCATCGAGCATGTTCTTCAGCGCCTGAACATCGAGCAGGCCGTTCGCATCGCTCGGCACCACTTCCAGCGAGGCACCCACTTTGTCGCAGGTGCGGCGCAGCGAAAGCCAGTTGCTGTTGTATTCGTTGTTGGCGGTGAGCACACGATCACCCTTCGCCAAGGGCACCGAGTGGAACGCGCGATGCCATGCCTGCGTGGCGCCATCGGTCAAGGCGATCTCGTCCGCGTTGCAGTTCAGCAGCTTTGCGAAGGAGGTGTAAACGGCATCGATCGCATCGGCCTTCAACGCAGCGGCTTCGTAGCTGCCCATGCGAGCTTCGAGCTGGGTGTGCCCGATGACAGTATCGAGCACGGGCTGGCTCATCAGCCCACAGCCCGCATTGTTGAAGTGGATGACGCGCTCGCAGCCGGGCGTGAGGGCCCTGGCTTTGGAGACGTCGAGTTCCGTGGTGGTCATGGGGTGCAAACCTATTCGCGCGCATCCCGTTCTGCGAATGGAGCACCGGAACGTTAGCCCCGGATACGCTTCACCAGCGGTACTCCAACAGGAACCCGCCCCAGCCGTGATCGCGACCAGTGCGGAATTCCCGCGTGATGAAGGTGCGCAAAGCAGTAAGCGAAAACTTCCGGTAAGAAGCCTTCACGCCGAAGCGGCCGGTAAGCACCGTTCGTTCCACATCGTCCGCTTGAAGGGTATATGGACTTCCGTCGTTGAACAAGCCGCCTTGCAGGGTGGCATCGTAACCGACCAGCTTCAATTGCCCTTCGCCAAAGGCGCTGATGCGGAACTTCCGGTCAAGCGGCTTGGACGCGACGAAGCGTGATACGAACCTTCCTAGTTCCAGGCCCGCGACAAGTCCAGCGTTCGTGCGGTAGGTGCCAACGTCACCGGATACACCAAGCGCCGCTTCCGCGAAGGGCAGCCCGATGATGCGTTTTTCGAGTTGCGCTCCATAGTTCACGATCGCATCGCTCGCTATCTGGAATTCCCAACCCAGCGGCTCGATGTTATCCAACGCTTCGTGGATGCCGCGTTGCTCTTCCGCACATACCGCGCACGGTCCCAGAACGCCCAACGAAAGCAGCGACGTCAAGCGGAGCCCGCGCGCTGGATCGGCCGTTACCCTGCGCTGTGCGATGAAGAGTGCAGCCGCGAAAGGGCGCTCGCCGGTGAAGATGGTATCGCGCCGGATGCTGGTGGGCGTGTAACACTGCTGCTCCAACAGCAGGGCATGCTGCTGCGGGGTGTCCTTCAACCTGAGCAGCACATACGCCAGCGGCGACTTGCCGATGAACGGCGCTCGATAGGCCACCTGCACACCTTGCGTGAAGTACTGGTCGGTGGCGTTGAAGAAGTCGTTCTCGTAGCGGAAGGTGAAGGCATGCGACGTGTCTTCCACGGTTTGTGCGACCGTGCCAATGGGGAACAGCAGCGTGCTGAACACACAAACCGGAACGCAGGAACGGATCAGCGAAAGACATGGGGACATGCCTACAGATACGCGCTGCCCTTGCTATTGGATCGAACCGTGCAAAGCGGCCCGATGAAACCGGGAAGCGGCGCTGGTGTTCGACAGCACACCGGTTTACTTTGAAGCATGCGCTTGGTGTTGCCCCTCTTGTTGTTGCCGATCGGGCTGAGCGCGCAGACCACCATCACAGGTCGCGTGTTGGATGCGAACACGCGCGAGCCCATGCCCTACGTGAGCATCGGGATCGTTGGCGCCGACCGGGGCACACTCTCGAACGAGGAGGGAACCTTCAGCATGGCAGCGGACACCTTGTACAGCACGCTGCAGTTCTCCACCATCGGATATAAGACCCGTGTCATCGGCGCGGCCGAAGTTGCCGGAACGGTGTCGTCCTTCTCTACCCCACCGCGCGAGAACTGCCATCGTTCGTGGTGAAGAGTAACGATGCATTGTACGAGCGCGTTGCGCTGGTGGCCAAGGCACTGAAGCACCGCACGCCGGAAAAGGCACGCGCCTACTTCGAACTGGAAACGCATGTGGAGCAGCAACCCGTGGAAGTGGTCGAGTGTTTCTACAACGCAGAGCTCTCGGGCGCGCAAGTGCGCGAGCTTCGGCTGAAGCATGGCCGCATCAGCTTGGCACCGTTCCAAAGCACGCCCGGCAGCGAACGCTACTTCGTGAGCCTCAACACCACCAAGGCCGTCACGCTTTTCGACCTCACCGGCTCTGATGAACGTTTCCCCGTTTCGCCATTGCAATGGACCAAGGCCAAGGCGGTGAAGAAGCACTACCGTGCGGAGCTCGTCGCAACCGACGAGGAAGGCACCGATGAGATCCTGCTCACACCGCGCGACTCGTCAGGCAACTCCTTCACCGTGAACCTCTGGTTGCGCGGCGATCGTTTGCTGGCGGTCGAACTCAACTGCGCGAAGTGCATCCGTCATCCCTTCCTGCCCTACCAGCCGGAGCATACCATCCGGCAGGTTGACCTGCGCATCCGGCAGACATGGCGAACGGATGCTGCCCAGCTCGACCACATCGAACTGGCGTACACGCTCGACTACCTGAACAACGCACACGCGGAGCGGGTGGACACGCGCGCTGTGTTGCACCTGTTCGACCCGGTGGTGCGTTCATACTGCCCTTGTTCGACTACGACCAGGAACAACCGGACTACCGCAAGATCCTGCTGCAACCGTACGACAGTGTATTCTGGGAGCGCGCGCCAACATTGGTCAGCACGGCACAACAGGAACGCGATCGCGCATTCCTCCGCACGAACGGGGTGTTCAGTGGTCACCGCGTGGATAAGGACCATGCGCGGAGCAGCTTCTTCGAAAGCAACTGCGCATGGTGGAGCGCCGACAAACGCATCAGCTTGAAGAGCCTACCGCCTCCGGCGGAAGTGGCGCGCCCCGCAAGCTTCCGGAGCCAAGGTGCCGCAGCACCCATTACCCAAGTGAACTTGGAAGCGCAGCTCTACCTCGATATGGACACGACCAATGGGGGGTTGCGCATCTTCACAGCGACTGCGCTCGATGGCTTCCGCTCCTACTACCGCTTGCCGGAGGAAGTCCACACCGATGCCTTCATCAACATCTTTTTCGACCTGTGCGAGATGGAGCGGCGGAAGATGGCTGCTCGGTTATCGGAGCCCGGACTTACGGCCCCGCGTGCGCTCGCCATCCATGCCCAAGCCGTGGCCGAAATGCAGCGCACGACGCAGCAGTATATGAAGGAAGTGAAGCTCGGTGCCGACCGTGCCGCGTTGCAACGCTGGAACACCGTGGTGAAGGAGGCGTTGGGCATCGACAACATGGCGCTGTTCGGGTTGTGAAGCTTCCCGTCATCGCGAGGCCATTCAGATGGCCGAAGCGATCCATGGGCTTGGTGCGGAGGCAATGGCAGTAGTGCGTCACTAACCCTAGCATGGATCGCTTCGTCGCAGAGCCTCCTCGCGATGACGCGCGCATCGACAACATGGCGATGTTCGGGTTGTGAGCTTTCCCGTCATCGCGAGGCCATTCAGATGGCCGAAGCGATCCATGGGCTTGGTGCGAAGGCAATGGCAGTAGTGCATCACTAACCCAAGCATGGATCGCTTCGTCGCAGAGCCTCCTCGCGATGACGTGCGGCCGGTCAAGCAGGCCATGCTCCCGACTAGCGCAGGGAACCTACTTTCGCCACGTACCCATTCCTGCCCATGGCCCGCACCAAGACAGCCACCGCTGAAGTCCAGATGACGCTGGATGAATTGAAAGAGGAGATCCTGCGCGATTACGAGTTGTGCGTCACCAGCCGCGAGGCCAGTTTGATCGGCCGGAGGGAAGTGCTGGGGGGCAAAGCCAAGTTCGGGATCTTCGGCGATGGCAAGGAACTGGCGCAGGTGTGCATGGCCAAGCAGTTCCGCAATGGCGATTGGCGCAGCGGCTACTACCGCGACATGACGTTCATGTTCGCGATCGGCGAGTTGACGGTGCAGCAATGGTTCGCGCAGCTCTACGCCCATGCCGACGTGAACGCCGACCCCAGCAGCGCCGGCCGTAGCATGAACGGTCACTTCGCCACGCGCAGCTTGGACGAGAACGGCGAGTGGAAGGACCTGATGGCGCAACCGAACTCCAGCGCCGACATCTCCCCCACGGCCGGACAGATGCCGCGCTTGCTCGGCTTGGCGCAGGCCAGCAAGATGTTCCGCAATAACCCTGCGCTGCACGGCTACACGCAGTTCAGCGATAAGGGCAACGAGGTGGCCTTCGGCACCATCGGCGATGCCAGCACCAGCGAAGGACCGTTCTGGGAAACGATGAACGCGGCCGGTGTGCTGCAAGTGCCCATGGCCATGAGCGTGTGGGACGATGGCTGGGGCATCAGCGTGAGCAAGGCCTATCAGACCACGAAAGGCAGCATCAGCCAAGCGCTCGCTGGCTTTCAGAAGGAGGAAGGCACGAACGGCATCCGCATCTACAAGACCAAAGGGCTGGAACTACGCCGACCTTAACAAGACCTACGAAGAGGCCATTGCGCTGTGCCGCGATGAGCATGTGCCCTGCCTCATCCACGTGGAAGAAGTGACACAGCCCCAAGGCCACAGCACCAGTGGAAGTCACGAGCGCTACAAGGGCAAGGACCTGCTGGAATGGTACAAGGAGTACGACTGCAATGTGAAGTTCCGCGAGTGGATCCTCGGCTTCAAACCCGGTGGTGCGCCGATCGCTTCAGCGGAGGAACTCGATGCCCTCGACACGAAAGCGAAGACCGAAGCACGCGCTGCGCAGAAGGCCGCATGGAACGCGTTCCAGAGCGAGATCAAGGCGGAGCTCGGCGATGTGGCCTTCATGATCGAAGCATTGGCGGGTGCGCGCTTCGAGGACGCATCGGTTGCGGCAACGATCACTGTGTTGGCCAATGAACTCCGTAGCGAAATGGCCCCCGGCCGCAAGGAAGTGGTGAGCGCCGCGCGCAAGGCGCTGCTGCTTGGGCGCAATGCCGACCCCATTGCCCGCCAGCCGCTCACGGATCTGCTCGCCAACGCCATGGCGCTGAACCACGACCGCTACGGAAGCCATCTCTACAGCCAAAGCGCGAAGAGCTGCTTGAACGTGCGCGAGGTGCCCGCCGAATACGCCACTGACGAAGTAGTGGACGGCCGCATCATCATCCGCGACAACTTCCAGAAACTCTTCGAGCAGGAACCCTTGCTTCTGACCTTCGGTGAGGACACCGGCAAGATCGGCGACGTGAACCAAGGCATGGAAGGCATGCAGGCGCAGTTCGGTGAGTTGCGTGTGAGCGATACCGGCATCCGCGAAGCGACGATCATCGGCCAGGGCATCGGTATGGCCCTGCGCGGCCTGCGCCCCGTGGCCGAGATCCAATACCTGGACTACCTGCTCTACTGCCTGCAGATCATGAGCGACGACCTCGCCATGACGCAGTGGCGCACCAAGGGCGGCCAGAAGGCCCCGCTCATCGTGCGCACGCGCGGCCACCGCTTGGAAGGCGTATGGCACAGCGGCAGCCCCATGGGCATGATACTCGGCGCGCTGCGCGGCATAGTAGTATGTGTGCCGCGCAACATGCAGCAGGCTGCGGGCATATACAACACGCTGCTGCAATGCGACGACCCCGCGCTCGTGATCGAATGCCTCAACGGCTACCGCAGCAAGGAGCGTTTGCCGAGCAACCTCGGCGAATTCACCGTGCCCATCGGCATACCGGAAGTGGTGCGCGAAGGCAGCGACCTCACGCTCGTGAGCTATGGCAGCACCTTCAACTTGTGCATGCAAGCGGCAGAGCGCTTGAGCGACCTCGGCATCGAAGTGGAAATGCTGGATGCCCGCACCCTCCTACCCTTCGACCGTGAGCAGATCATTGTTGAGAGCCTGAAGAAAACCAACCGCCTGCTGGTGGTGGACGAGGATGTGCCCGGCGGAGCCAGCGCCTACATCCTGCAACAGATCCTGGAAGTGCAAGGCGGCTACCGCTACCTCGATAGCGCACCGCGCACCGTCAGCGCCAAGGCACACCGCCCCGCGTACGGCAGCGATGGCGACTACTTCAGCAAACCCAGCATAGAGGATGTGGTGGAGACGGTAGTGGGGATGGTGAGGGAGTGAAACATCATGCTTCCGGCTGACATCACGCGACGCATCGCCAAGGACTACGCTGACGCGCACGAGCGTCTATCTGTCACACGTGCGATCGCTGGCTTATGGTCGACATCGTTGAACGTCGGTTGCGAGCAATTAGCGCGTAGCATCCTCTATTTGGCCGAGGGCCGGGTCAGTGAAGTAAAGAACCTGTGTACACATCTCATGGGCGACCCGCGCGATGTGATCCAGGCAGCTGAAGACAAAGCCGGTAACCCCGGACACTATTTCGGGGAGCCCTTTGAGGAATGAGCACCGAACTCAGGGTGGCATGATACCTTGGCGACTACTTCAGCAAGCCCAGCATCGAGGATGTGGTGGAGACGGTGGTGGGGATGGTGAGGGAGTAACCGACAGTCAATGCGCTACATACCCTTATCGTCGCAACCTCACTTGCGGCATGCGGACCGAGTGCAACAGAACTGGAGGATGCGCGACGCGCTGAAGAGGCAGTTCGGCATGAACGGCAAGTGGAACAGCGCATAGGGTTGATCGCCGACAGCGCGTACAGCGCGGAAGAGGATTGCCTCGAGAGGAAGAATTTCTGGCGATGAGCAAGTATGATCTTCAGATGGCTGTGGACAGCATGGAACTCGTGTTACAGATCCAACTAGGTCGCTCACCGCAGGAACGAGAAGAGGAAAAACGCGCCGCCGCGAAGAAGGTTGAACAGGCCCGACTACAGGTCCAGCATTCTGAAGATAGGATCGTCACGGCAAAGCAGCGTGCCGCCGAGTGGCGTAAGAAGCTGGAAGAGGCTATGGACGCCGAATGAGGTCTGCACTTCCCCCCGCACAGGCTCGGCTGTGCGCGGGCAGGCCCCAGCACACGCTCGCGGTGCGCCGCCGCTCGCTGAAACGCTATCGGGAACCAATGGATCGAAAAAGGGCAAGCAGCACAACCACGATCGCGCTCGGAACCTTCCTGATTCTGTCTGGCCTTATCGGAGGCGACGGGCTGTGGCTAGCATCTGACTTCAGACTTTGGTTCGGCGTGTTCGTTGTCGGAGCTGGTCTCTTGCTACGGCGTGCAGGGAAGTAGGTGTTGAGTTAGTACACAGCACGCGCTCGCGTAACGCCGCCGCTCGCTTCTGGCGAGTGGCTCTGGGTCTAGGGCCTGCGGCCCGCCTCTTGGTCATAGTGAGGCTAACTTCACTTGGCTTTAGAACTGAGTATGAACGAAAGCGATCACAAGCGCAACATCAAGAAAGCTTGGAAGGAACAAGAGCGGCAGCGCCTCTTGGGTTCTGTGCCGATCCCACTTGCTGAACTGCGGAACCTCTTTGACCACTTAGATCGCAAAGACGCGCCAGCGTGTGATCATACCCTGCGAGATACGCTGACTTTCCTTCGATCAAGAGGACTAGAAGAGCCTGCTATTGTGGCATGGCTAAATGAGCATGGTGGCTTCTGCGATTGCGTTCTGGCCAATGTGGAGAACACGTTCGGCCCCTTTCTGTAAGGGTACTCACGCCTTCTTCAACACCTCCCTTACCGCGACAAGTCCTACTTCGAAGGAGCTCTTCACGCCCGAGCGGCATAGTTCGGCACTACCCCCCCTACCCCAAAAAATACCAGTTTCCGGGTATTGCACCGATCCCGCGACTTGTCCTGTTTTGCCACAAGCCTGTTGCGCACCAGTGCAGCGGCCCAAACCATGGAACTATGGATAGGACCCCGCCTGAAGCTGTTGCTTGGTACCAACGCCAAGAAGCAGAAGGAACTGGCTGCTGTGGTGAACCACAGCCAATCGTGGATGAGCGATGTGCTCAACGGCAAAACCGACCCCGGTTTCCATGAGGTAGAGGCCATGCTGCGCGCCTTGGGTTGCCCGTGGCATGAAGGGGTGAAGAACCCCGGTGCCATCACCGGCGTCAACATCACCTTCGATACGCGACCGGCCTCACCCACCGACCCGGACAGCGGCGCAGGCGGGCAAGCACAGGCCTGAGTGTTGTAACACTCGACCCTTAGTGTTGTATCACTTGACCTCGAGTGTTGTAACACTCGACCCTTAGTGTTGTAACACTCGACCTCGAGTGTTGTATCACTCGACCCTTAGTGTTGTAACACTTGACCTCGAGTGTTGTAACACTCGACCCTTAGTGTTGTAACACTCGACCTTGAGTGTTGTAACACTCTACCCCTAGTGTTGTCACACTCGACCTTGAGTGTTGTAACACTCGACCTCGAGTGTTGTAACACTCCACCCTTAGTGTTGTATCACTCGACCTCGAGTGTTGTAACACTCGACCCTTAGTGTTGTATCACTCGACTGATAGTTCGAGCACACTTCACCCTTGATACAGGCGTATCGGAATAGCGATAACATATCTGCTATTAGATACGGAAGGCGGAAAATGGCCTTTTCATGCGGGTTTCCGGCATAGCAGCGTATCGCTATTACGATATGGAAGCCCTCGGAAGTGGCTGCGTGGAACAACTCTATAGGTGGGGCGTTGAAACCGCCATAACAACTTAAACCCCTTTAACATGAAGGCTAATATCACTCTCGCTCTCTACAAGAAAATCCCAGCGATCCTCCTGGCGTTGTTGAACAACGTCATCGAGAAACTCACGGGCAACATCAAGTTCCCCACCCCGCCGGTGAGCTTGGCTGCAATGCAAACGTTGGCGGACGCTTACGAACAGGCGAGATAGGACGCCCAGTTCGGAAGCCAGGCAAGCAAGGCGGCGCGCAACGCCTTGACCAAGGAAGTACGCGCAGTGCTCACCAAGACAGGTAACTATGTGCGCGCCACCGCCAATGGCGAGGCCACCATACTTACCACCAGCGGCTTCGAAATGTCCAAAATACCGGAGCCTGTGGGCTTGCCCGACGCTCGGAAAACCTCAAGGTGCTCATGGGCCCCTTGAGCGGACAAACCGACGTACGCTGGAAACGCGTGCACGGTGCCAAAAGCTACCAGGTGTTGCGCAGCGCAAGCGATCCCACGGTATCGGCCAACTGGACAGTGGTTACCACCACCAGCACGGCACGCTTTGTTGACAGCAACCTGGAGAGCTTCAAGCCCTACTGGTACGCCGTTGTGGCTATCGGCTTCGCTGGCAAAGGCAACCCCTGCGCCGCTCTGATGGGCCGCGCCGCCTAAGCCCCGCGTCAAGCGCGGGGTGACAAACACCCCTGCGAAAAGCCCCGGTTCCTCACCGGGGCTTTTTTGCGTTCGGGGGTTTCTGCTCGACTTGTCCGGTGCCCTAGAGGCTGGTATAAGCGCCAACCAGATACATCATCTCACTCACACACGCTCGGCTGTGCGCGGGTAGGCCCCCGCTACCGCGGATCTGTGAACCACAGTTCCCGATCCTCCAAGTCTTCGCACTGAAACACACATGCCCTCCGACTTGGTGTTTTGGCATCCGGACAGAATTTCTATCTTCAACTTCCGCTGGTTCTCCGTAAAACGGCGGACGCCAGTTGGCAACCGTTAGGCTGACATTACGATCGCTCTTCTGTTCAACATCCTGGCCATCACAACACGAACAACTCCCAACCACAAATGACTGATCGCAATTACCAAGACGATAAGAAGCGATTCCACGAGATCCGTGAAGAGATCAAGAAACTTCAATTGGAAGCGGAACAGATCCTACTCGCCCACCAAGGCCAGGGCGGGCCTGAGGGTACGGGCAAATGTGACCACTACGAGACATGTCATTGTGAGCGATATTATCATGGCAACGGTGGACCTGGAGTTTGTGGTAGTCTTCCTTAAGCATCAGCGGCCACCTGAAAGGCCCGTGCGGGTGGGCCAGGGCTATGGCGAAAGTCTCATCGACTACGATCACCCACAGACCACCGTCGGCCTTGGGGTGAGTTGTTGGATTGGTTGTGAGTGCCCGTCGGCGCGGTGCTGCCCACAGGCAACGCCAGCGGACTTTGCGACATCTTGCTTGCCAAACCAAACCCCAACATGCGTCAACTCTTTACCCTGGCCCTGCTCTGCCTGCCGTTCCTCGGTTCCGCGCAGACCTACTTCTACATCAACTCGATCAGCGTGGATCCACCGGCGCCCACCACGAGCGACCCGGTGACCGTTACCGTGCACGGCGACCTGTCGAGCACGGGCGCGTACATCGTCTCGTCCAACGCACAGGTGTTCGGCAATATCGTGGCCATCTCCATTGTCGCCGCCGACCCCGGCGGCTTCACCGTTCTGGTGCCGCACAACGAGGTGTTTTCGCTGGGGCTGCTGCCGGCGGGCACTTACACCATGTACGTGGACTCTTTGGGGCACGTATGGGACATGGCTTCTGGGCCCCAGCATGTTTTCACCGTTACCGGAAGCACTGCGGTGCAAGAAGTCACCGGCGGCGATGTGGCGATCGGTGTGCAAGGCGAACAGCTCACCATTGATGCCGCTGATGGGGCGCCGCTCGGCGCTGTCGAGATCGTGGATGCCACCGGAAAGGTTGTGGTGACGACGCAGTCCACTGCCTCGCTTTATCGCACGGATCTCACCACGGCCGTTCCGGGCGTGTACGTGGTTCGGCTTGCGGATCGCGGGGTAACGCGAAGGTTTTTGGTGCAGTGAACAGCATCAGCCCCCGCCCCCGTGCGCATCGGTCAAGGGCCTTTGCCACTTCGGTGGACGGGATGGACGGGATGGATGTTCCATCCCGTCCATCCCGTCCACCTGCGCGAGGTGACTGAGCAACCTACTGCCCACCGCCTTTCGCCCTTGCTGCACTGCGCACCCGGTAAAGGCGCTCGTTAAAACCACCCTCCTTCTCGAAGGCGTTGGCCTGGCTGATCAGCTGTCGGTCTATTAGTGTGATGGCAACACCGCAGAGCACGTGCGCGGCATTGGCGCTCCATTCGGCATAGGTTGCATCGGTTCTGTTCTCGGCTTGCGCGCATGACCGCTTCACCCAAGCGGCTACTTCATCGGCGGTGGTGCATCGCTGCCGCACCAAGTCCGCGCGGCGCGGGTCTTCATTGGCCCATAGAGCCAGCTTGCGGTGCCGGAGGAAATCCTCGTAGTCGCCCTTCAGCTCGGTAAGGCTGGCCTTGGCAACATTCGTCAGGTTCATCTCGATCTTCTTCGAGGTGGCACTGAACACACTGCCTTCGGCCAGGTTCTGGGCACCGCTGCGCGC
This sequence comes from Flavobacteriales bacterium, assembly GCA_016703005.1. Taxonomy (GTDB): domain Bacteria; phylum Bacteroidota; class Bacteroidia; order Flavobacteriales_F; family PHOS-HE28; genus PHOS-HE28. Next base: position 113,182 of record JADJCX010000033.1, on the reverse strand, counting down.
GGCCTGCTCCATCTGGTCGCGTGTGCGGCTTTCAGCACGTATGTACCGCACCACGAAGCGCACGGTAATATCGTACACGAGTTGGGCCAGTTGGTAGCTCTTCAGCCGCTTGTATCCACCGCTCTTGGGTAATACCAGGGTGTATTTAGAGTGGTCCGCAGGCATGCGGTTCTAATGTAGCGGCTTGCACATCGGGTGGACGAGCCCCCTTGCGATCTTCGTCACCGCATGCCTCCACAACGCCGCCTCATCCTCTACATCGCGACAAGTCTTGACGGGTATATCGCCACGGCGAATGAGGACCTCGATTGGTTGGGTGTAGTTGAGCAGTCCGGCGAGGACTACGGCTACGGCGCCTTCAAGGAAACGGTGGATACCGTGATCATGGGTCGCCGCACGTACGACAAGGTGGCCAGCATGGGCGTGCCCGACCCGCACCCGGACAAGACGCTCTACGTGATCACTCGAACGCGGCAAGCCTCATTAGGCAACATCCATTTCCACAGTGGCGATCCGGTGGCACTGGTTAAGGAACTGAAGCACGGATCGGGCAAAGACATCTATTGCGATGGCGGCGCCCAACTCGTGAATCTGCTTATGCAACACGATCTGTTCGACGCCTTCATCATCTCCTACATCCCGATCATGCTCGGCGAGGGCATCCGGCTTTTTGCTGACGGCCGTCCGCAGCAGAACCTGCGACTGGTCTCAGCCAAGAGCTTCCCGAAGGGCTTGGTACAAATGCACTACGAGCGGGTGCGGTAAGCCCCTACCGCAACAGCGCCACATGCCCGATCACCTTCGCGCCTTCTTGGTACGGCATGCGGTAAACGAGCCGGTACACATACACGCCGTCCTGCACCAGCGTGCCGTTGTAAGTGCCATCCCAAGGGCTCAGCGGGTCGGTGCCGGTGTGGATGAGTTCGCCCCAGCGGTTGGAGATGTACACCAGGTATTGTTCGGGTACGCAATCGCTGACCATGGTCCAATCGTCGTTCACTGCGTCGCCGTCGGGGGTGAACGCGTTGGGCAGGAAAACGCTGCACGAGTCCGAGCAATCCATGATGTGGATCGTATCCTGCACCAGCACCACGCCGCAGCTCAATGTCGCTTCGAGCGTCACCACCATGTTGCCTTCGGTCGTATAGAACACCTCCGGGTTCAACACATTGACGTTACCCGCCCCACCACCGAAGTCCCATAGCACGTCCCATATGGTGGAGTCGGCCACCACACTGAAGTACGCCGGGTCCTGCAAGCAGTTCGCATCCGCAACGATCTCCGCTTCGCATACGCACGCAACGGTATCGATGACCACGGTGGCACTGCCCGCGCAACCGTTCATATCCTGCACGGTCACCACGTAGGTGCCGCTATCCGCTGCGGCTGTCGGGTCGGTAACACCGGCGCCGTTCAACGTATACGAAGCCGTGAGACCATTCAGGTTGTAGAGCCCGGTGAGGTCCACGCTCTGCCATGGGCACAGCTCGAACCACTGGTCAGCACCCAGAACAGGGTTGGCATTGACGGCGAGCACCACAACAGCCGTGTCCGCGCAACCGTAGCTGTTCGACACTACCAGTTGGTATGCTCCGGGCTGTATTACTGCTGTAGGGTCGGCCACCGCTGAGCCGTTTTCGGTCCATTGCACCACCAAGCCAGTGGTGGTGTACGTGGTGCTGAGGTCGAAGCTGGCGCCACCGCACACTTGCTGCGCTTGGTCGGGCACCGAGCATGGGCACGGGATCCACCACAAGATCCACAACAGCGGTATCGGCACAACCGAGCGCATCGGCCACGGCCAGTGTGTACACGCCGGAAGAGGACGCATTGACCGGTGGCGGAACAGGCGAACCGTTCTGCGACCAGCTCGTGGTGTAGCCGTTGGTCGTGTACAATGTTGTCAGGTCGATGACCGACCCTGCGCAGATAGCCAGCGACTGGTCGAGCCCCAACGAAGGGTTCGTTTGCACGCTGACGGAGACAAGAGCAGTGTCGGAACAACTGACGCTGTTGCTCACCACCAGCATGTATTGCCCCGCGACTCCCACGGCAGTGGGATCGGCCACGGGTGCACCGGCTACGGTCCAGTCAACAGTAAGACCTGCCGTGCTGAAGTACGCTGTAAGATCAGTGGCACTGCCTTGACAAAGGCTGACGAACTGGTCGGCACCCAGCGCGGGTGTTGTCAACTGGTTGATGGTGGCCATTGCCGTGTCGCTACAAATACCGGTGTTCGTTGCGATCACTTCATACACACCGGGTGCTGACGCCGCGGACGCCGCGGAGTTGGGAATGGGCAAGCCGTTCAACGTCCAACTGGTGGTAAGCCCGGCAGTGTTGAACATGGCCAGCAGATCCACAGGAGGTGCAGTACCGCACAGGTCGATCGTTTGGTCGGGCCCCAGCGCGGGCGGGTATTGCATGGTCAGTGTCACCACTGCTGTGTCTCCACACCCATCCGCATTCACCACCACAAGCTGATAGAGCCCATCGAGATCCACGGCTGTTGGGTCCGGCACCACGGCACCAGCGAATGTCCAGAACACAGTTAGGCCGGCTGTGGTGTACAAGCTCGTTAGGTCCACTGTAGTGCCTTGGCAAGCATCCGCGCTCTGATCGGGGCCGAGCGCCGGACCAGGCAGTATGCTCAGCGTGACATCGGCGGTATCACTGCAGCCACCGTTCGTGGCCGCGATCACCTGATACACACCGGGCGCGTATGCGGCAGCGGCGTTGGCATTGGTGATCGGAGCACCGTTCAGCGTCCAGCCGTTTGTGGTCCCGGCCAACGGGAAGAAGGCGGTAAGGTCCATGGCGGGCGCACCCGTACCCACGTTGGTGATCAGATCAGGCCCAAGCGCGGGCGGTTATTCCACGATCACATCGTACCACGCGAAGTAGCTGCATCCGTCCCATGGCTCATACGCCGTGATGTTGTACTGGCCCGGGAGCGTCACAGCGCTTGGATCCGCAACCGGTACAAACCGCGGATCCATTACAGTGATGGTGTAACCCGACCATTGGTAGTATGCCATAATGTCCACCGATCCGCCAGCGCAGATCGTTGAAGTCCCCCAGGGGATGCCACCGGGGCACATGGGCACGAAGAACGTAATGTTGAATCCGCCGTTCTGGCCGTTACCATCGAACCAGCCGGGCGTCCATGTGCCGTTAGGACCAGTGCCGCCGTTCGCGCAAGCTGTATCAATGACGGTAATGGTCCATGTGCCATCGCCCAATTCCCAATCGAACACATCCAAGTTGCCGCCCTGTGGTGCCCATGTACCGGTGAACGGAGCTGCCCCAGTGGTGATGTTCGGATTCCACCATTGCCCGAAGACCGTATTGGTGTAGTTCTGTCCGCCTGCGCCGTTGAACTCTGACAGAACCAGGTCAGTGCCCGCCGGTGAGGTGAGGATGATCTGCAAGGTTTGGGGATGGTCCGTAGTGATGTTGATGCCCAGTTCGGTCAATGAGTATCCCCACTGCGTACCATAGGGCTGTAGCGTACCAATGCCCGCAACATTGGCCGTGAAGATGCTTGTATCGCACTGCGGAATAGGGCCGCTGTTGAAATAGAATGTATTCACTTGGGCATTGCCCCTACCGGCGCACAGCAGGAACACCAGCACAAGAACGGTCGCACGGAAGGCAGCGTGGTAAGGCTTTGCTCCGTTCATAGTCCTTTCAATGCAAGCCAGACGTAGTGATGCGGATCGAGTTGCCAGTGTGTGGATATCCGATCCTACCGCTTGCATTGCTCAAAGGACCCCCCCCCCCCCCCCCCCCCCCCCCCCCCCCCCCCCCCCGCCGCCCCGCCCCCGGCGGCCGGGCGGGCCCCCGGCCCGCCCCGCGGGGGCGGGCGGGGGGCCGCCCCCCCCGCCCCGCCGGGCCGGCGCCGCCCCCCCCGGGGGGGGGGAGCCGCCCCGCCCCGCCGCCCCCCGCCCGCGGGGGGCCGCCCGGCCGGCCCGCCCCCCCCGCGCGCCGGGGGGGGCGGGGGGGGGGCCGCGCGCGGGGGGGGGGGGGCCGGGGGGGGGGGGGGGGGGGGCCCCGGCCCGGGGGGGCGCGGGGGCCGGGGCGGGCGGGGGGGGGGGGGGGCGGGGCCGGGGGGGGGGGGGGGGGGCCCCGGGGGGGGGGGGGGCCCGCCGGGGCCGGCCGCCCCCCGGCCCCCGCCCCGCGCCCGCGGGGCCCGGCGCGCCGCCCCCGGGCGGGGGGGCGGGGCCCGCCGGGCCGGGGGGGGGGCGGGGGGGCGGGGGGGGGGGGCGGCCGGGGGGGCCCCGCCGCCCGCCCGGGGGGGGGGCCCCCGGCCGCCGCGGGGCCGCCCCGCCGGGGGGCCCCGGGGAGGGGGGGGGCGGGGGGGGGGCGCCCGGCCGCGGGGGGGGGGGGGGGCCCCGGCCGGGGGGGGCCCGGGCCGCCGCGGGCCGGGGGGGGGCGGGGCGGGGCGGGCCCCCGCCGCGCCCGGCGCCCCGCCGGGCGCGGCCCCCCCCGGCCCCGGCCGGGGCGGGCCCCGGGGGGGCCGCCGCGCCGGCGGCCCGGGCGCCCCCGGGGCGGGGGCCGGGGGGGCCGGGGGCGGGGGGGGGGGGGGGGGGGGCCCGCCCCGCCCGGGGGGGGGGGGCCGGGGGGGGGGGGGCCGCCGGCGCGGGGGGGGGGGCCCCGCGGGCGGCCGCCGGGGGGCCGGGGCGGCCGGGGCGCGGCGCCGCCCCCGCCGGGGGGGGGGGGGGGGGCCGGGGGGGCGCGGCCGGGGCCCCCCGGGCGCCCGGGGGGGGGGCGCCGGCCCCCCCGCGGCCCCCCCCGCCGGGGGCGGGGGGGGGGGCCCGCCGCCGCCGGGCCGCGCGGGCCGGCCGGGGCGGGGGGGCCCGGCCCCGGGCCGCGGCCCGGGGGGGGCCGGGCGCGGGCCGCCGGCGGCGCCCCCGCCCCGGGGGGGGGGGGGGGGGGGGGGGCGCGGGGGGGGGGCCGGCCCCCCGCGGCCCCCGGGGGGGGGCCGGGGCGGGGGGGGCGGCCCGGCCGGGGGGGCGGGGGCGGGGGGCCCCGGGCCGGCCGGGGCGGGGGGGGGGGGGGGGGGGGGGGGGGGGGGGGGCCGGGGGGGGGGCGGGGGGGCGCCCCCGGGGGGGGGGGGGCCGGGGGGGGGGGGGGGGGGGCCCGGGCCGGGGGGGGGGGGCGGGCCGGGCCGGGCCCGCGCCGCGGCCCGGGGGGGGGGGGGCGGGGGGGGCGGGCCGGGCGCCGGGGGGGGGGGGGGAAGGCCCCCGGCCCCGGAGGGGGGGCGGGGGGGGGGGGGGGGGGGGGGGGGCGGCGCGGGGGGGGGGGGGTTTGCGGGGGGGGGGGGCTCGGGGGGGGGGGGGGGGGGGGGGGGGGGGGGGCCGGGGCCCCCCCGGGGGGGGGGTGGCTCGCAGCCATGCCCATCGTCGAGTGCCGAGTCCTATCCTTGTTCTGCGCAATTTCCATTGTACATGCGCAGGTCCTTCCTCCCACGTCACTTGCCTCTTGCTCGTCGCCACGCAACTACATGCCCAAACGGGCAGCATCCCTGTTGGCGAGAACCTGACCGTAGAGGGAATACCTATGCTGCCATCGAGCCTTGTGAGCGAGGTGCGCAGCTACACCGAATCGCGCGGCGCGGGGTTGTCGCAATGGCATCCGTTGCGCAAAGAGATGTTGATCGGCACGCGCTTCGGCAACAGCAGTCAGTTGCACTGCGTGAAGTTCCCCGGCGGCGATCGCAAGCAGATCACCTTCTTCGAGGATGCCGTGGGTGGTGGCAGCTTCGAACCGAAGCAGGGCAACTACTTCGTGTTCAGCAAAGACATCGGCGGCAACGAGTTCGCGCAGTTGTACCGCTTCGATATGTCCACCAGCGCGGTTACGATGCTTACCGACGGCAAGCGCTCGCAGAACGGTGGTATCAAGTGGAACCACGCAGGCGATCGCTTCGCCTATGCCAGCACCATGCGCAACGGCAAAGACCGCGACATCCGCGTGATGGATCCGATGGATCCAACAACCGACAAAGTGGTGGCGGAGAACGTCGGTGGTGGTTGGAGCATGGCCGCATGGTCAGCTGACGATACACAGTTGTTGCTCACCGAAGGACTTTCGGTGAACGAGAGCCGCATCTACATCGTTGACCTGCGCACGGGCGTCAAGACACGCATCCTGCCGAAGAAGGACGAGCGCACCACCTATCGCGCGGTGGCGTTCACCTCCGATGGAAAGGGCATTTATCTATTGAGCAACAAGGACAGCGAGTTCAACCGGTTGTGCCGGTACGATCCGGCAAGCGGCAACTTGCAAACGCTCACGGCCAACATCCCGTGGGACGTGAACGATACCGAACTGACCGAGGACGGATCGTTGCTGGCCTTCATCACCAACGAGAACGGCATGGCGCGCACGTATATCCTCACCACCGCAACCGGTAAGTACGAACCCGTGCAAGGTTTGCCTGTTGGCATGGTGGGCGGCTTGCGTTGGACGCGCGATAGCAGCTTCGCTGGGCCTCACCATTGCGAGCCACGCCTCCACCAGCGATGCGTACGAGTTCGAACGCGCCACCGGCAAACTGACACGCTGGACCGAGAGTGAACTCGGCGGCATGGACGGCAGCGCCTTGCGCGAACCGGAACTCATCACGTGGCCGTCGTTCGACAAGCGTTCCATCAGCGGCTACCTCTATCGTCCTCCGGCGAAGTTCACCGGCAAGCGCCCTGTTGTCATCAATATCCATGGTGGGCCCGAAGGGCAGTTCCGACCATCGTTCATGGGGCGCAACAACTATTTCATGAACGAAATGGGCGTGGCGATGATCTTCCCGAACGTGCGCGGGTCGAGCGGCTACGGCAAAACCTTCCTCGATCTGGACAACGGTTTCGATCGCGAGAATTCGGTGAAGGATATCGGTGCACTGTTGGACTGGATCGCACAGCAGCCGGATCTGGATGCCGACCGTATCATGGTAACGGGCGGCAGTTACGGCGGCTACATGACGTTGGCCGTGGCCTTCCACTATAACGATCGCATCCGCTGCTCATTGGATGTGGTGGGGATCTCACACTTCAGCACGTTCCTGAAGAACACCGAGGACTACCGCCGCGACTTGCGCAGGGTGGAATACGGCGACGAGCGCGACCCGAAGATGGCCGCCTTCCATGACGCCATCGCTCCTCTTAACCACACGGACAAGATCAAGAAACCGCTCTTCATTGTGCAAGGCGGCAACGACCCTCGCGTGCCGGCGTCGGAGGCGGTGCAGACGAAAGATCGCATCAAACAGAGCGGCGGCACAGTATGGTTTCTCATGGCCAACGACGAGGGCCACGGCTTCCGCAAAAAGGACAATACGGACTTCCAGTTCTACGCGACGATCGCCTTCATGCGTGAGTACTTGTTGAACTGAGCGGCGGAGAGCGCACGCGGACGCCACGCGTTGTCGTACATCTACGTTATCGGGGTGATCCTTCCCCATTCTGCCATCCGGGTTGTGCAGGATATACAGAGCGCATCGCCCGCTCCGAACGCGTGTTCCATTACTTCTCTATCGTGGCGCGAACCATGCCTTTGAACGTACTCGCCCTAACCCCCATCCATGCCACGATCATTTTTCCGCAATACCACGGCCGTGTTCCTCCTCTGCACCGTGGTGTTCGCCGCCGTGCGTGCTTACCACATCGGTGTGGAGCGTCGGTCCTTGCGCGCCGACGCAATGGAACTTTCCCAGGTCACATACGGGTTGTTCGACCCCTCCGAATGGAAGGTGATCGTCAGCGATATCCTGGAGAAAAATGTCGCTGAGTTCCACCTCACGCCAGAGAACCGCGAACAAGCTCGTAAGCACATCGTGACGTTGATGACCGACCTGCTCAACGAGGTGGAGAAGGTGATGCAGGACCGCAACAAACAGAAAGGCTTCGGTGGGTTGGTGAAGAACGTGATGATGGACATCCTTGTGGATGTGGACGACATCCGCTCGGGTATACCGAAATACGCGGACCTGATGCTCGACTACGTCAACGACCCTGCGAACAAGCAGGAGATGCAAACCTTCATCATCGATCAACTGAATGCCTTGGGTGAGAAGACCGAAGGTCTGGTTGACCGATCCGCCTTGAACGAAGTGATCGCGCGCCATGGTGCTAGTGATCGTGCAAGCGCCATGGCCCTCATCGAACCGCGCATACAGAGACTGAAGGCCGAGGAAACACGGTACTTGGCGTTGATGGGCATCGCCTGCCTCGTCCTCTTCGTGCTCGCGGCCACTTCACCGAAGCAGCAGACCGTGCCGTTGATCACAACCATCCTCGCCAGTCTGGCCGTTCTGGTCGCCGGTTTGTTCCTGCCCATGATCGACATCGAAGCCAGCATAGCGGAGTTCTCCCTCACCCTCATCGGCGAACCCATCACCTTCACCGACCAGGTCCTCTTCTACCAGAGCAAGAGTATTCTGGAGGTGGTGCAGGTGTTGTTCAAGGACGGCGACGCGGCGCTGATGGTGGTGGCCATTCTGGTCTTCAGCTTCAGCGTGCTGATACCGGTGTCGAAGTTGGTGCTGTCCATGATCGCCTTGGTGCGCCGACGTGCACCCCGCGCAAAGCTCCCCTACTTTCTCATCTTCCAAGCCGGTAAGTGGTCCATGGCCGACGTGCTGGTGGTGGCCATCTTCATGGCCTTCATCGGCTTCAACGGGGTGGTGAACAATCAATTGGCAGTGCTTCGGGAGTATGTATCCAGCGTCCACGTGCTCACCACCAACAACAGTTCATTGGAGGTGGGATTCTATCTCTTCACTGGCTATTGCCTGCTTGGCTTGGCCTGCTCGGTGCTGGTGCAGCGCGCACTTGCGGAACCGGTCCAGAAAGTACCAGCGCAAAGCGCATAACGCTAGCGCGACATGCGGGCCTCGCGGCTAGGGAATGATCAGCAGTGGGCGATCCAACCCATCGCTATTGGGATCAATGCCGGTGTCCGAATGTTCCCCTGTACTTGGCGTCCAAGAGAAACACAGCCATTGCCAGGATCACGAGCGCAGTGAACCCAGCTACACCCACCGGCGATGCGACCAGCGGATGGCCGCTCCATACGAACAATGCGAACAAACCTGCGCTGCCGTTGATGATGCCGTGCAGCACACAGGCCGACCACACACTACCGCTGCGGGCACGCGACCAGTCGAAAAGGAATGCGAGCAGGGTACAGAACACGACCATCAGACCCACCCCAGCGATCGGATATTCCGGGTAGTTGTGGCCCATGAGGATGAGCGGCGCATGCCACAGCCCCCACACAACGCCTGTAAAGAGCACCCGACGTTGCGGCTTCCAACTCACCGTGGCTTGGTAGAGGTACCCACGCCAACCCAATTCCTCGCCCAGCATGAACGGAAGGTTGAATGTGAAGGCAGAGAACACCGCAGACAGCAGGCCAGCGAAGAGCACAAGACCTGCGGGCATCTGCTGCATCACGTCCGATATGGCTCCGCCAGAACGCCCTTGGCCCATATGTGCCATCATATCAGCAACGGATAGGGCCACGCGTTCAGATGTAACGCTAATGTGCCCGAACGCGGCAATGCCCATGCGATCGCCCACAAGGTGGATCACCCAAGAGTATGAGCGGAACGATGGTGATACCGAGCAACGCCGTTGCCCCGAGCATCTTCCAATTCGTGCCGGCTAACTGAAGACCCAAGCCGGCCCACGGCCCACGATCAATAAGGCGCTGCTGCACAATGGCCGCCAGCGCCGGACCGAACATGCACGCCGCGGCGAGCGCCATGTAGGAAAGGCCTGATGTTGCGCGTATCCCGAAGAACGCACCGATACCAGCAAGGAGCCAGGTATAGCCGAATGCGATAGCAAGGAATGAAATGATGCGGCGGTGCTGGTGCATGTGCCGAAGGTGCACATTTCAGGACCTACCATGTTACCGCCCCCTATTGCCCGCAGAATACAAAGGCACTCAACCCGACTTCGATCGCCGTGCTTAGGCCCGGCCCGGCCGTTCGTTGCACCACTTCGTCCACTTGGCGTACTGCTCTTCAGTAAGCGCCTTCTTCAACTCATCTTCATGGTGCTTGAGCGCGGCGCCGCTCAGCTCAGGGTCCTTCTCACCTCCTTCAAGCGGCCCCACGCAATCGGTTTTGCACTGCGTCTGTATGGACTTCACCTTCTCGATCTGCTCGGCCGATAGGCCCATCGAGATCCACACGGTCTCATCGGTGGCCAAGATGCAGGAACTGCCCACATCCTTCTGGTTCGGAATGGGCGCTACTTGTGCGGTTGCAGGAAAGCTGCACATAAGTGTAAGTGCGATCGTGATCATTGGGCGTGTCATATTCAAGGGTGTTGGATAACTCCCAAGGCGCAAGACCTGAACCATGGTCCTTGCGGCAGTGTGTCAAAGCCTCCTGAGGAACCATCTGCTCACGATCGGGCAGGTATTTCCCCGATCATACGGGAATTGCCCAAAGCAGGTAGCACGCTGAACCACCTCCACTGAGCGCGGCAGACTCCCCACTCGGGCGTGTTGCGCAGCGGGCACAGTGTTGGGTGGCACTCCTACATGCGAAACATAGTACCCGTCCTTGTCCTGCTCTCTCTGATCGTCACCAGCTGTGTAAGCAATCGCAAATACGCGAGCGCGACTTCCTCCGTCGAACGGTTGCGTGCGGACAGCGCTGCGGCCGCCAATGATGCGCAAGCCTTGCGCAGCCAGTTGTACGGCATGGAGGACCACGCGAAACTCACGGCTGCTGAACTCGAGAAGCGGAAGAGCGAACTGCGCGCGAAGGACGATGAGCTGAAGGCCAAGGCCCAACGCATGGATGAACTGGATGCCAAGCTGCGCGCGCAGAGCAACGCCATGAGCGCGCTTCGACAGAAAGTGACGGATGCGCTGGTGAACTTCAATGCCGAGGATCTCACGGTAACGCTCAAGGATGGCAAGGTGTACGTTTCGCTCAGCGAGAAACTCCTCTTCGCAAGCGGCAGTGCTGCGGTGGACCCGAAAGGGAAAGTGGCCTTGGGCAAGCTGGCTGAAGTGCTGCGCGCCAACACCGACATCAATGTGATGGTTGAAGGGCACACGGATACCATTCCCATCCGTACATCCAGCTTCAAGGACAACTGGGACTTGAGCACCGCGCGGGCGACCAGCATTGTGCGCTTGCTCACCACAACGTACAGCGTGCCACCATTGAACGTCGTTGCTGCGGGCCGCAGTGAGTTCATGCCCGTGGCCGGCAACAGCACCACCGAGGGCCGTGCACGCAACCGCCGCACGGAGATCATCCTCGTACCCAAGCTCGACGAACTCTTTGAGCTCGTCGGCGATCAACAGCCTTGAACCACGCAACACACGCTAACACCCGCAGGCCATGTTACAAACCACAGACTACAACCCGACGGCCTCCGGTAAAGCGACCAAAATGGATCGGTTCATTCGTTGGGTGATCATTCCAGTAGTGCTCATCATCGGGGTCTATGGACTTGTACTGTATGCGGTAACTGGTGAGGGCCAGGGCACCAAGCCCGTGGCTCCATCCGTGGAGGGGGCAACGATCGCGCTGTAGTCCGACAGCTCCAGGGCCATAAAAGAACATGAGCCGCCGCAACTTCATGCTGGCGATGGCATGCTTCCACATGCTGTTCGGTGCGTTCTTCCTGTTCTTCAACGGCTATGCGAGCCACCTTATCCTCAGCGATCCCGACCCGACTTCCGCACTGCTGGTCATGGGCATCAGCGGCATCGTGTTCTCGTTCGGGCTCATGAACTACTTGGCCCGCAACAGTGCGGATAGCGTTGCCCTGCGAGCCGTGCTTATCGGCAGTGCGGTCTACATGGCGTTCACGCTGGCATTCGATATCCACTGGACATTGATCGGCATGCTCCAACCCATCGCATGGTTGTCCATCGCACTGCGCTTCCTGCTCGTGTGCGGTTACCTCTACTACATCCTCAAGCACCGCGCATCGGTGTGATCTACGGAATCAACGCTGAGCCCTACTGCCTGACGAAACGTTGAGTGGTCCGCTGACCCCCAACATTCTCGATGCTGATCGTGTACAGGCCACCGACGAGATCACCGACGCTCACCACCACCTGCGTACCGACCATACGCACGGCTTTCAGCAACCGACCGTCGCATGAACGCACTTCAATGAATGCGCCTGGGGCATCCACTTGAACAGTGAGCAGATCGGATACAGGGTTCGGGTAGACCGTGAAGCCGCTCACTGCGGTCGCAACAACACCCACGTTCTCATCCACTGTGAACACTGCGGGTGCAGTGATCACCGGCTCGTTGAAGTCGAAGTAGATGTTGGCCACGTTCTCGATCTGTGCACCGTTCATCAAGGTGCTCACCGGCGTCATTCTGAACTTCACATAGCCGTGGCTATTGGCTTCATCGCTGGCGCTATCGGGCAAGTTGATGGGGTCCATCACGAAGTGAAGTACGCCTTGGTGGATGTACCATCCGGTTGTGTGTGAACTGCTCACCAGTTCCATAGTGTTCCACAGCAGATCCGTGCTGAGCGTATCGGTGATGATGACCCGTTCAGCCGGGAACGTACCCGTGTTCTGGAACCGTATGGTGTACTCCAACGCTTCACCGGACTGCACTTGCGTGGGTGTCATCGTCCCGGGTTCAACCTGCTTGTCATTGGGGTCAATGGCACCAACGACAAAGCCGTTCCAGGTAATGGTGTTGTCCGCCGGGGTGGAATCCTGCACCGCTGGTGTTGCAACGAACGTGTGCGCGAGGGATGTGCCGATCACTACAGCCGCATCGGTATGCAGTGTTACGGCAATGCCCCACGAGCTGCCAGCAGCAATGGTCGGTGACCACGTGGCACTGTTCCCGACTTGCGTATCCGGAGCGATGCCGCTACCGACCCACGTCTGCGCATTGTCGAAGGTGAGGTCCAGCGCGGCCACCGTGCTCTCGGTGCCGATGTTCTCAACCGTGATGTACACGTTATTGTCGAAGCCGGGTCGCGCAGGCATCGTGGTCATATGCGCCACTAGATCGTAGATGCCGGGAATGGCTTGGTAACCGATATCGTTCAACGAGTCGACCTGCAACAACGCCAGCGTAATGATGGCCGGCGCGGTGGTGATCGATCCATGACGAATGTGCCGGTATCCATGGGCAATACGTAGTTGCCGAACATATCGGGCGCGGTCAAATAGCTGCCGGGCTGCGCTTCGATCACAGCATTGGGAAAGGCGGCTTCCCCAACATCTTTAATGCCGTTGCCGTTGCCATCGTTGAACACACTGCCAGTGATCGCCTCATCCCCGAACGGGCAAGCTGAAAGCACGTTGCACACTGTGAGCGGGAAGCCCAAGTTGCTTGAAACAGCGCTGAAGGCCGAAGGGATATTCGGCAGGCACGAAACGTTGGTGCTGTTGCAGATGATGCTGCTCACCGTATTCGGGATCGGCGGCAGACAATCAATGGGGTTCGTGCCGCACAAGAGGTACTGCAAGCTATCGGGCAGCGATGGCAGCGCGGTGAGCTGGTTCTGGTTGCAATTCAGCAGTCGCAATCGGCTGCTCAGCGCAGGCAGGCTGGTCAACTGGTTATTAAAGCAATAGAGCGTTCCAAGCGTATCAGGCAGTGGTGGCAGGCTTGTAAGTCCGTTGTTCGAAGCGTAGAGAAATACGAGCGAATCAGGAAGCGTTGGAAGAACGCCGATGGGGTTGTTCTCACATTCCAACGTGTTCAGGGCGGACGGCAGCGCGGGCAGGCCAGCAAGCGAGTTGCTGTAGCATGTGAGGGAACGAAGTGAAGCCGGCAGCGCAGGAAGAGCCGTGAGCTGGTTCTGCGAGCAGAACAGGTACTTCAATGTGGAAGGGAGCGCGGGCAAGGACGTGAGGTCATTCCCATCGCAGATCAACTGCACCAACGCGGGTGGCAGCGCCGGTAGCGTGGTAAGCGCATTGTTGCTGCACTGCAACAGTGTTAACGAAGCAGGCAACGTCGGCAGCACGGTGAGGCCGGTGTTATTGCAGGTGAGATTCTCCAATCCATTGGGCAAAGCCGGCAGTGTGCCGAGCAACGGATTGTTCTGGCACAACAGCCGCGTGAGCGAAAGCGGCAGCGCCGGTAACGCGGTGAGGGCATTCTCACTGCAAGCGATCTGCGTGATCGAATGCGGCAACGCGGGCAGGGTGGTCAATTGATTGTTGTAGCACACGATCCAATCCAGTGCAGGCGGAAGCGCGGGCAGGCTGGTGAGTTGATTATCCCAGCAGTATAGACGTGCCAAGCTGTTCGGCAACGAAGCAAGGCTCACGAGGTTGTTCCCTTGGCACTCCAGCTGGATGATCGCATCCGGCAATGGCGGCATGGTCGTCAGGTAGTTCCCATTGCACACCAAACTGAGCAGCCCGGTGAAGTACTGGATGCCGTCCAGATCATAGATCGATGCATACGGCACGTACAAGGAGTTCAAACTCTGTACGCTCGGGTGCAGCGTATCGAGCACCGCACCGTTCATGGCTGCGGGCACCGTAGCGTTCAATCGCGCCGCGAACGCCGAATCGGGAATGGTGAACTGAGCATGCAGTGAACTTCCGGTGGCGAAGGCAATAGCGAACGCGAGGGGCAGGGACCGTTTCATGGACAGGGTTTGGGGACAGTTGCAAAGGAGACGTTTATTCTCCAGCGTTGGTTGTCGAGCGATCCTCAGTAGTGCCGGGCATCGCGAAAGCACCGCGGTAAGTCCCATCACGCCATAAATGCCCTTTCCGATGAACAATGATGTATCCGGTCATTCTCCGTTCTGTAACGCTACGCAGGCGCTCGAGCTGGGGCAAAAGCACCCCTAACGCAGACCTTTTCATGGACTTGTCGAGGGAATGCTGCGCCCGTATACTGAAACGTTGGTGAATAGCCGACCTTTACCGCCGCATGCCATTGACACCCGCCGAGATCCAACAAGCCCTGCGCATCAGCAAGGCCATCCAGGAGCACCTGGAAAGCACCCCCGCCGTCAACCTCACCAGCATCGACCTGTACGGCATGCTCGCCAAGCGCGAGTTGGTCGAACGCGATCTGCAACATGGGCACAACTTCCGCGTGTTCTTGACGAAGTTGCACAAGGCCAACATGCTGAACCTCATCCCCCAGTGCAAGGCCATGCCACGCGCCGGCGGTAAGTTCGATTGGACATTCAACCGGGCCGCTGACCGCATGCCAGCACGCAAGCAGGCGGCCGTTCCGGTAGCCCCCTCGGGCGTGTTGATCGGTCAATAACACCTTGCGGCACTCTGCCGCGATCCAGTTAGTTTCACCGGTATGACCGTCAGCACTCTTGTGCACTCACCTGCCGACCGCGACACGGTGATGTGTTGGTTGCAGAATTGCGAAATGAAAGACCGCAAGCTCGGGGACGCGCGCAGTGGTCGATTGAAAGCCGTGTACGTCAGTTCCACTATTGACCGTGTGCGCGAAAGCGCCTATATCATGTTCCCGCAAATGGACCGGAACGCTATCGATCAGTACGTGCGCGAATACGTTGACCCCATGTGCCGCTCCACGGTACCCGCATAGCAAGCGCGCGCTTGCCCTCATCCACTGCTCCATGCTCGCTGAACGGAATTGCTCCATTGCCTACCAGTGGTTCGCTGCGTTCAACGCGCACGATGTCGAAGCGCTGCTCGCCCTTTATGCCGATGATGCCCAGCACTACAGCCCCAAGCTGAAGGCCCGTCAGCCGGGAACGAAAGGGCTTATCCGTGGCAAGGACGCGTTGCGCGCATGGTGGGCTGATGCCTTCCAGCGCCTGCCCAGCTTGAACTACGAGGTGGTCAAGCTCACCGCCAACGATACCCAGGTCTTCATGGAGTATGTGCGGCACGTTGCCGACGAGGAGAACCTGCAGGTCGCGGAGGTGCTGGAGGTCTCCGATGGCCGCATCGTGGCTTCGCGCGTTTACCACGGTTAGGCCACTGGGCTGCAGGTGCGCTCAGCGTTGCAGTGCGTAACGCAACACTGTCCGTTCCCCGTTGGCGTCTTCGATGCTTACCACATAGTGCCCGTTGACGATGGTTCCGGGGATGCGCACTTCCGCGTTGACGGACCCGGCGCGCCAAACTACGCGGCCTTCCATATCGAGCAATTGGATCGCGACCGCGTTGCTCCCTGCGGGCAGGTCCACCCGGAAGTCACCATCGCCGGGCGATGGATACAGCAGAGGCTGATCGACCGCACCGGCCGGGGCGTTCACAGCCGTGGGCGGTAAGCAGAGCATGGTACCATCGATGTACACACCATGGCCCAGTTCATCACTGGTGACCGTTGGTTCCGGAACAGTGACCGTTGCTGCGAACCCGCCGAACGAAGTGGTTTGAGCGATCATGGATGCGCTAACGGGATGATGGTTGCACGCATTCGTCAACAGATCATCCGTGCCGGTGATGTACAGATCATCCGCCGGGAAGAAGCGCGCGCCCATCAGCAGGCGCTGGTCCTGGGCGATGCGCGAACCGTGGTACAGTGCCGCTTGTTGCAGGGTCGCCGTATCGCCGTAGAGCGCGGTCGCCAGCAAGGCGCCTCCTGCCTCGATGCGCATGGCCATGGCGTGCGGCGTTCCGCTGGATGTGAAGGAGCCGGAGTTACCCGCCATGACCAATTCGTTCTCCGCCACATCGAACTGCACCGCGTACGGAAGGTCGAATTGTGAGCCGCCGTATGTCCGCGCCCAGTTGATCGCCCCGCTGCTGTCGATGTTCACGACGTACGCATCCAGCGACCCGGCACCGAATACATCCGTATGGCCAGCCAGCAGTATGTCATTGACCGATGCCGCGCGAACGAACAGGAAGCTGGAGTTCTCCACGATGCTCATCGGCGGGTAGTTGTAGTACTTGCCCCAGATCCAATCCCCTTGCGCGGTCACCTTGCACACGAAGGGCAGCACCAGTTCAAAACCGAAGATCATCGAGCCGCTCATCAGCAGATCGCCACCCGGCAATGGCCGTACGCATTGGATGGTTTCGCCGAACGGCATCTGGTACTGTTTGATCCATTGCACAGCTCCTGTGCTGTCCGTGCGCATGAGGAAGGACTGGAAATCGTTGCCATCGTAGATCTTCCCGGCAACGAGCAGGTCGCTGCCGCCGATCGGTGTCATCACCTCCGCGTACATCTCCTGTCCCGGCAGTATGTAGTTCTTCTGCCACTTGAAGTTCAACGCGGTGTCCACCTTGATGAGGAAGGCTGTGAACGTATGCGCTGCCGAAGTATCGATCGCGCGGGTGTAGCCGCTCACGTAGTAGTGCTTGTCCGACTGCACCATTTCCTTGGCCACATCATGGTAGCCTTGACCTGTTGTGTCACCGATGGTGAGGCTCTGCACGATATCGCCAGCGCCGTTCACGCGTAGCATCAGCACATCGGCGTCACCGAGCTGACCGATCAGTGCGTTGGTAGCAAAGACGCATCGCCCTTGGTCAGGAGCGACCTGTGCGGCGCGCGCAAAAGCATCGAAGGACAGCAGTGGCGCAGGCACCACCTTCTCGAACGAGCTGGTCTGTGCCATTGCGGGGCAGGCACTGAGGATGGCGAAAACGAAAAGTGAAGAGGTGATCCGGATGGTCATGCTGCTTTCTATTCTATCGGCATTGTGATCGTGTGCGAAAGATGCGTGCGGCCAACGCCGCGTTGTCTCTCCATTGACGGACGGTTGGATGGCTTATGGTCAGTCGGCGTTCGCTTACGGACGAACGAAACGAGTGGTCAATGTGCCGTTATCGCGCACCAACTGCAGCGCATATGCCCCGGCCGGCAACCCGTCCAAACGGATCCGTTGCTGTGCACCAGCAACTTGCATCGACCGCACGGCGCGACCGGCCGCATCCACCAGCAGCAATGTTCCGGTCGTGGTGCCTTCCGGAAGTTGCACGTTCAGGTCGTCCCCATCCAGTAGCACTTGCAATGGCACCGGAACCGGCAGTTCAGTTACCCCAACCCCCCAACCTTGTGGCGTGAACCGGTACACGGTGTGAGCGGGAGGCAGGTTGTGCAAGGCATCGAAGTCGAAGTTGGGAAGTGTGTCGATGGTCGGATCGAGAGCATCCTGTTCAACCCACACCTTGGCATAACACGATGTGAAGGTGTTCGGTGCATGGAACACACCGCAGTTCGGGCCGGTCGCATCGTTGTAGATCATGCCGCCTCCGCTGTTCGGGCCGATGCGCACTTCAATGATCCCGGTGGCCTGCTCCAACTTCACCTGCCACATGGCGAAGTTGCCCGGAGGTCCGTTCGTCAACGTGAGAAAGTGCCATTGCGCCGTGACCACATACTGACCCGGTGTGCCCGTGATCGCATAGCTGATGTAGCCAGTTGCATCCGCCGGTTGGTTGAAGGTGAACAAGCCATCGATGATGACGGACGTGCTGGCATCATCAACGCGCACGAAGCCGTAGTCGCCGATGCGCAACGGTGTTGCCGGACCCACGACGAACGGCACACCGAACAGCGTGAACGTCTCACCGTTCAATTCGCTGATCGCATCGAAGCCGTTCGCATCGAACGTGCACATCACGTCGTTGCTCAACACCATGTACGCCTCTGTGGTCTGGGTGAACGAGTACGCAGCGTTCTGCGCATTCGAGCCGAGCGATGCGAGCATGGTCGCAAGGAGGAGTGTTCGTTCCATGACAAGGGTTTTGTTCGTTGCCGCTATGCTATGCCCGCCTCATCGATGCACCGCACCCTGAACGAGCAACGGCACTGGAACAGGGTACTTTGTGAACGGCCCATCCCGGAACGGGTCACAACGTTCCGCACGGGACATATGGTGCTGCGCACCACCTTACCCTGACCTGTCAGCCCTTGTACCCCGTGGCCAGGCCATCAATGCTCACCCGGTTCTTCTCCGCGCGATAAGCGACAACACCCTCGGGACCTTTCCGTTCGGCCCACTCCCGCAATTGCGGTCGGTGCTCCTTGAACTCCAACAGCGGTACGCCGAAGCCACAGCTCGTTTGCACACTATCGATGTCCGCCATGATGAGTTGTCGCTCACCGAGCATGGGCGGCCCGAAGTGAGGACGCAAGGCCGACCATTCACCATCAGCAGGTTGCACGCTGCGGCCGCGCGCATACAAACGCAGGATCAGCGGTGGACCATCGAACGCGCAGAACATGAAGGTGATGCGGCCGTTCTGCAACAGGTGTGCGGCCGTTTCGTTACCGCTGCCCGTTGCATCCAGATAGCCAACACAGGTGGGGCTGATGATGCGGAACGTGTCCAACCCCTTCGGCGAAAGGTTCACGCGGCCATCGGCCGGTGCGGTCGCCGTGAAGAACATCTTCTGGTGCGCGATGAAATCGCTCAAGCGCTCATCCAGCGCCGGGAGGAATTTTGCCATGCACCAAAACTAGTTCGCGCTTCACTCCACCTTCTCCACTCCCAGCCCACCGATGCGTGCATCGCTCGGTCGCAGTTGCAGCATCACGCGGAACAGTCCTTTACTTTTCTCAGAACGCAACTTCAATGCGAACTCTTCCGGACCCAACTGTTCCACGCCTTCAATGGAACTCGCCCCAATGTCCGCACGCATCCGCTTGAACATGGACATATGCCGCTCAATCGGCATGTCTTGCAGGAAGCCGGGACCGAGATTCTCCTGCAGCCATGTGGTCAGCGCAGCATCGTCGCTATCACTGGCGATGATCGCCGACAATGCTTTCATGCGATCGCCCATGGGACCTTCGGGCACACCTTCCAACGCTTGCGTCGCTTTCGCCACTTCGGGTTTGAACGTTGGATCGAACACCATACGTCCTACCTGCCAGGCTAGATCCTGCATGCCGCGCGGGGAGGCGTTGCTCATCAGCACCACCGTCACGCCTTCATCCGCATAGCACAACACATCGGCGAACTGGATGCCGTTGCCACCGTTGTGCGTGATCAGTCGTGTGTTCCGTGGCGTGTTGAAGATGGCCCAGCCATAGCCGTAGTGCGATCCCGCTCCTTCGCCTTCTTCCACATGCGGCGCGAACATGCTCCTTACCGATGCACTGTCGAGGACCTTGTGGGAGCGCAGTGCATCAACCCATGCTGCCATGTCGTGCGTGGTACTGATGATCCCGCCGTTGGCGCGCAAGTGCCAACCGGGGCCACCGTTCACAATGGGATGGTCGAGCATGGTGCCCCAGCGCGTGCCATCCTTGCGGTAGCCGATGGCCAATTGCTCCTTGGTCCAGTCGGGCAGACGATAGCCGGTGCGCAGCACGCCTGCCGGCACCAGCAGTTCATCGTGCAGGAAACGCTCGTAGGCCCCACCGCTCACGATCTCCACGATGATGCCCAGCAGGCTGTAGCCGACGTTGGAGTATTCGTATCCACTGCCGGGTGCGAACTTGAGCGGTGTCGATAACGCGAGCTTGGTGAAGTCGGCGCCGTTGATCGCTTCGTTGTCGTCACCGATGGCCCCGGGGAAACCGGCGCTGTGCGTAAGCAGATGATGCAGTGTGATGCTCGACTTGTCCGCCGGGACGTTCTCCAAGTAGGCGCTCATGGGATCGGTCACCTTCAGCTTCCCCATCTCCTGCAACTTCAGGATGCACGCTGCCGTGAACTGCTTGGTGATGGAACCGATGGCATGCACCGTTGCGGGTGTGTTCGGCAGGTTCTGCTCGCGATCGCGCAAGCCGTAACCGGTATCGATCACGGCTTTTCCATCGCGCAGCACCAGCAGGCTTCCGTTGAAACCGGCGGCCACATTGGCCTGCATGAACGAGTGGATGCGTGCGACCAACGGGTCTGGTGCCGCAATGGTGGTGGTCTTTTCCTCAGGGCCCGAGCAAGCGAGCATGCCGGTGATCGCGATCAACAACAAGGGGTAGGCGTTCTTCATGTCGCCAATCAACCGGTGCGCTCAGGCCACCGGCGTTAACGAAATGCCAAAACGGTTAACGGATGTGATCGCGGCACATCCCTTCCTTTGCCCACATGCTCGTCATCGATCTCGCACCCTTCCCAACGCTCACCACGGAGCGCCTGGTGCTACGCGCACTCGTGCCCACCGATGCGCCTGCCCTCTTTGCCATACGCGCCGACGAACGCGTGATGCAGTTCATCGGCAGGCGCCGCGCCACCACGTTGCAGGATGCATCGGACCTGATCTCCGTCATCCATGCCGGTACGGAAGCGAACGACGGGATCACATGGGCCATAACGCTCAAGGGCGACGACACGCTCATCGGCACCATCGGCTACTATCGGCTGAAGAAGGAGCACTACCGCGGCGAGATCGGCTACATGCTCAGCGCTGACCATTGGCGCAAAGGCATCATGGGCGAAGCCCTCGAAGCAGCCGTAGCCTGTGGTTTCGACCGTCTCGGTTTCCACAGCATAGAAGCCGATACCGACCCGTTGAACGTGGCCTCCAACACCTTGCTCGCGCGGCACGGCTTCGTGCGTGAAGGGCTGTTCAAGGAGAACTTCTTCTGGGATGGGGTTTTCAGGGACTCCGCTATTTGGAGCCGTCTGGCGCCGCGTTGATCAGGCCATAACGAAAACGCTCCCAGCCATGGCCGGGAGCGTTCCTCCGAATGAAAATGTGATCCTCACCCCCCCGGGAAAGGTCACTTCTTCAATTCAGGCTCGTTGGTCTTCTGCTTCTCCGCTTTGGTGTTTGCCTTGGCAGCACACCAGTTGCGCCAGTTGGTGTATTGTTCGCTGGTCAGCACGGCTTTGATCTGCTCTTCGTGCTTATCCATGGTGCCGGGCTCCTGCTTGGCCTTTTCCTCGGCGGTCATGGCTGCACAGGCTTTCACGCACTCGGCCTGGATGGCCTTCACACGCGTCATCTGATCGGGTTTCAGGCCCAAGGAGGTCCATGCTGCTTCATCGGTTATGCTGATGCAGTGGTGCATGCCGTTCTCGGAGTGGATGGCCCGTGGCGTAGTGGCCTGCGCGTTTACGCCGACAGCGAGCAGCAGTGCGGCACCGAGTGCCATCGTTTGGTTCCTCATGATCCGTTGGTTTTGGTTGGATGAACGGATCGCGAACGTTGTGCCGTGCCGCAGCGGAGGGACTTAAAACCACAGCCAGCAAGGCAAGCGACGATCACCGCCGTCGTCCAACGGGCCTTTCGGCTGTGGCGCGCGTTCCACGATCGCGGGACGGGTGTGTGGTGAAACGCTACACAACCGCACTGCGGCAACCCTGACCGGTCAGGCGCTGCTGGCTCACGGGGCCAACGTCACGGAAGAGAGCTTCTCGCTCCGTGCGTTGCGTAACACAGCGACCAAGGTCCCATCGGGCACTATGATCCGCATCATGCCGCCGTCATTCACGGCAGTGGATCCCAGCAGGCGGCCCAGCGGATCGTAGAAGTGTATTGATGAAGCCACGGCGTGCACGGCCATCAACCCTTCGTTCGTGTTCCACAACTGCGGCGCGGCGCCGATACTTACCGGTTGCACGGCGGTGCTGAAGGTGCTTTCGAAGCACCCGATGTCGTAGCCCGATCCCTGCGGACGCGAAGTGCCATCATGATCCACCAACACCACCGCGTTCACCGCGCTCGTCCCCGCATCCACCGGTTGGGCGGTGTTGTTCAACACATGGAAGTCACTATTCGATGGATCAACGAACAGCAGTGCTTGTGCATCGGCGATCTGCGAATTGGCATCATAGCCCAACGCCTGCCAACCGCTCAGGTCGAGGATGGTGGCATCGCCATCCGGCGAAAGGCTCGGCACCACCAGGTTATGATCGCTGACGAACCCGGTGAGCGCATCGGCAGCGATGACGATGCTGCCGCGCCATGCGTGCTGGTTGATGAGGATGTTGTTGAGCACCTGGTTTCCGGTACAGCCATCGGTGATGTTGACGCACCAGCGCGCATCGCTCGCGTTGATGATGGTGTTGTTGTACACCCTGTTTCCCGTGCTGGGCGATCCGCCATCGATCTGGTACAGGCTGATGCCGCTCGCATGATTGTCGTACAACAGGTTGTTGAAGAAGGTGGAGTTGATCACGCCGTCGCAGTTGATGCCACTGCCGCCTGCCACGCCGTTGCCGTGGATCACATTGCCGTAAACCTGCGCGTTGCTGATGGTTCCGTCACCACCCAAGCTGATATCCCCGTTCATGTGGATGCCGTTGGCGTTGTTGTCGAAGCAGTGGTTGAAGCGGATGATGGGGTCGTCGGCACTGTTACTGAAGTAGATGCCATGCTCGTCCTCGCTTCCGCTGCAGGTGTTGTGTTCGATGATCACATGCTCAGCGAAGCCCGTGAGGATGCCCCACTTGTAGTTGCTATGGCAGTTGTTGTATCGGATGGTCACGTGGTCCGTAAGCGCGCTCCGGATGCCTGTTCGGGGCATGTCGTTCACCGTGAAGCCTTCGATCACGATCCACTCCACCCCTTCCACATTGATGCCGTCCTGATTGTTGTAGCTGCATGGCGAGGTGATGCTCACCACACCGCCCGTGCCCATGAACACAATGGGCGCGTTCGGTGTGCCACTATTGTCCATGGCGGCGAAGCCTTGGTAACTCCCTGCATGCACCAGCACACTATCGCCCGCCAGTGCAATGTCGGCGGCGTGTTGCACGGTGGCCCAAGCCGCGGCTTGGGATAGGCCACTATTCCCGTTACTGCCCGCCGGGGTTACATGATATGTGGCTGCCGAAAGTGCCGTTGCCGAAATGAACAGCAGGAGGCTGATGTTGTATCGCATGCTCCAAGTACGCTATGGCTTGGTGCTCAGGTTCAGGAAAGTCGGCGAAGCGCGGGGCGTGGTCGACAATTCTATCTTTCCGCAAGTCCAGCCGACCTGTTATGCGACCGCTCCTGTTCCTTTCCTGTGTGCTGCTGGTGTGCGGCAGCCTTTGCGCGCAGAGCTCCGGCCGACGGTCGGGGGTGATGTTCCCCGATTCCGGCGAGGAGTTGCAGTTCGCCATTGAGCACGATTTCAAGCTGCCGCCCGGGGTGTACCTGCCCCGCCATTTGGACCTATCGCCTTACTTCCCGGTGGCGGGCGACCAGCACAAGCAGGCATCGTGTACGGCCTGGTCGCTGGGCTATGGCTTGGCCAGCTTCCGCAACAACTGGGAGAGCAACCGTCGGCCCAACAAGAGCCTGCCTCCCGATCCGGAGGAGGTGTACAGTCCTGGCTTCCTGTTCAACATGGTGAAACAGTATGTGCAGCCGGACACGTCGCGCAACACTTGCCTCTCGGGGGTCAACATCGGGAGCACCATCGATGTGGCGTGCAAATGGGGCAATTGCCGCTGGCAGGAGTATCCGTACAACAGCAGCAACACTGGTTGCGAGGACCCGCTCGATACCGCCGCCCTCGTGATCGCGAAGCCCCATACCCTCCCACAACCCGTGCAGATCTGGCGCACCAACAAAGGGCGGGGCCGTTCCCAGAACCCCTTCGATGCCGTGCAGTGGAAATACCACATGGCCCGCAAGGAACCGTTGGTCGTGTGCTTCTGGGTCGATTGTTCATTCGTGCTCGGTGGCGACAGCGCCGCAAGGGAAGGGCGTCCTTTTATATGGGACAACATCGCCGTGAACGATACCGATGTGTGCAACATGGGCCACGCCATGGTGTGCACCGGATACGATGATCGGGACAGCACTTTCACCTTCCTCAACTCCTTCGGCACCAACTGGGGCGATAGCGGTTACGTGAAGATCACCTACCGCACGTTGGATACGTTGGCAGTAACAGCGGCGTACGTCTTCAGCAAACAATGGTGGGGCATCATACCCGTGGTGCCCGGCAAAGCCGCGCAGGCCGCGCCCGTGCTGGACAGTACGTACAACGAGAAGATCAAGCGCGGCGAGGTACACCGGTTCCACGACATGGAGGTGCGCGTGGTGACCGTTTCGCCCGACAAGCAGAACATAGTGGTGCAGTTCGTGGATACCGCGTACACGAAACCGGTGCTCATGCTGGAATTCCCGCGGGGCGTGAAACGCAGTTTCCTGTACGAGGACAAGCTGTGGAGCTTCACCTACTTCGAACCCAGCCGATGGCGCAATTGGGTGAGCAAGGAGCTGCCCTTCACACTAACGCTCGATTGCGACGACGACGAAATGCTGGAGGAAGCCATGCGCCAATGTTATGCGCCGTGGCGCGATTGCGTGGTACACCCGTGAAGCACATTGCGCAGCGGCGCCGGTCAAGCTCTCCGCTCCGCGAACCACATTTCCATTTCGCCTTTGCCTTTGGCTGACACCATGCCACGCGAGTGGAAGGTGAAGCGTGGATCATCCTTCACAAGGAGATAGGTGGCATTGGAAATGTTGACGCGGCCCACCTCGCCGCTGCTTTCCATGCGGCTTGCCGTGTTCACGGTATCGCCCCAGATGTCGTACGCTGAACTTCTTCACCCCCACGATGCCCGCGATGACCGCTCCCGTGTGCAAGCCCACGCGCATGGTGAAGTGCGGGCGGCCTTGCTGTTCCCGTTCGGCGCCGTACGTTGCCATGAACGTTTGCATGTCCAAAGCGGCCATCAGCACATCGGCGGGGGCACCTTTCGCGGTGTCGGGCAATCCGCCGGCGGCCATGTACGCATCGCCGATGGTCTTGATCTTCTCCACGTGGTACTGGTGCATGATGCCATCGAAAGCCTTGAAGCAGATGTTCAACTCGTCGATGAGCTGGGCCGCCGTGAGTTTCTCGCTCAGTTCCGTGAAGCCCTTGAAGTCGGAGAAGAGGATGGTGGCCGTGTCGAATTCCTTGGCGTCGGCATAGCCCTTCACCTTCAGTTCGGCCGCGACTTCTTCCGGCAGGATGTTGAGCAACAGGCCCTCGCTCACATCCTTCTCTTTCTGGATGGCGGTGCGTGAACGCCGCGTATACCGCAACATGTTCCACAGCCCGCCGGCCAACCCGAGCACACCGATACCGGCGAACAGATAGATGTTCCTGGTGCGCCGCGCCTTCTCCGTCCGCAGGTCGGCATCCAGCTTCTGCACCTGTAGTTCCTTGATCTCTTTCGCCTTCTTCTCGCTCTCGTACTTCTCCTGCATTTCGGTGAGCACACGGACTTTTTCGGTGTTCAGCAAACTGTCCTTCAGTTGCAAGTGAGCACGCAAATGCTCGTTCGCCATGGCGTGATCGCCCAGATCCGCATAGGACCGGCTCATCTGGTCCTCGATCCGCATTTGTTCCTGCAGATCACCGGACGACCGGGAAAGCACGAGTGCCGAATCGTAGAGCGCGATAGCCTCCCGATTGCGCCCCCGAGCGAGCTGGTTGTCGCCAAGGTTCATGAACTGTTTCACCATCGGGGAAATGTCCCGCTTCGAGCGTGCAGCCTCTAGGGCCACTCCGTAGTAATGGTCCGAACTATCCAGATCGCCCTGCATGCCCTTCAGCACGCCGATGTTCGTGAGCGCGCCGTCGATATCTGCGGGATTGTTCTCTTCGCGTGCCAAACGCAAAACCGATCTGAAACTCGCCAATGCTCCCTCCAGATCATCCAGTTGCACGCGCGCTATCGCCCGGTTGGTATGCAGGCCATTGCGCACTGCGGTGAACTTCCACTGGGGGTTCCAGAGCCGTATAGCGGCAGCACAGACCGAATCAACCAAGTGGTTCTCGCCAAGGCTCAAATACACACTGCTCATGCCCAAGTACGCCCTCATGAGCACGAGGCTGTCGCAGCCGGGCTGGAACCATTTGAAGGCCGATTGCATGGCCAGCATGGCTGAATCGAGCTGCCCCAATTGATCGAAACTGAGGCACCTGAACGCTTGCACCCCGGCCATTCGGCACGAGTCCCGGTCTTGCCGGTAAGCGACCATCATGCGCGCGGTCATCTCCAACGTCGCATGTGGCTCTCGCTCCAGGTTCTGGTTGAGCACGTGCAAAACGCTATCCGCCCACAACCGTTGCGGCTGCGGGCGGATCGTTCGTTGGGCCATACTGCTGAACGATGCCAGCAATATTGCAGTTGCACAGAAAAAGGCGGTCAGGCGCGATCGGTCAATGCCCACCACCGGTACCCTTTCGGAATTTTATGGTCGAACCACTCCCGGCAGACTGGACATTGATCGTGAAATTGGCCGGGTCACTCGTTTGAACGGTGACGTACGTACCACTCCCGCTCTTACTCATGTTCGCAGTAACAGTGTTGCCACTCAAACTCACGCTTCCGATGGCACCGCTGGCTTGCAAGTAAACCGTGCTACCGGATTGTCCACCAACGGACCAAGTCACGGTGCCATCTGAACCGCCGCCGGAAATGCCGGTTCCGCTGATCGATGCAGGGAGTGTTCCGGCTGTGCCGGCATTTGATAAAGTTGCCATTGTGTTGAGGTTTAAGGGTTAGGGAAATTGGTAAGTATCAGTAAGATCGATTAGTGCTTTTCCAGTTGTACGCCCTATGCAGAGGCTGTTCAACGAATGGAGATCCGGATACTGCACGAGCGGCATCCAACATAGGCATCTACTTGGAGCCACCTCCTCCGTTCCCTTTCTGGAATTTGATGGTGGTATTGTTCGACTTGCCGGGTGCCGGGGCGGTCACCACGTTCACGGTCCAGTTGTTCTGGTCGCTTTTCCCTGTGAACCCAAGCGTTACTTGCACGTACGTATTGGACGTGACCGTGGTGCCCA
Organism: Flavobacteriales bacterium; assembly: GCA_016703005.1. Taxonomy (GTDB): domain Bacteria; phylum Bacteroidota; class Bacteroidia; order Flavobacteriales_F; family PHOS-HE28; genus PHOS-HE28. Next base: position 85,572 of record JADJCX010000033.1, on the reverse strand, counting down.
AGGTGAGCGACATCAGGTCTCCATTCACGCCGGCGTTGGAGCCGTTGCGTGTGGTGTAGCTTAGGGTAACAACGTTGCCGTTCTGTCCGGTAACGGCCCAAGTATTCACGCCGTCGAAGCCGGAAGAAGGTGTTACGCCACTGACAGGGGTACCGGGGGTGTTCACCAGTCGTGGGTTGCTCAATGTGGTTGCCATCGTGGGTAGTGTGTGGGGTTCGTGCGATGAAAGTAGAAAAGGGAACGAACCTCGCAAGTGATGAACCACAAGATCACCCACTAGTGGGTAGATGGAAGGCGCTTCCACGATCAAACCATTGCCCGTCGTTCGCATCCCAATAGCAGGAAACAACACCGAACAACATGAAGATCATCTCATCCACCCTGTTACTGGCCACCGCGCTGCTCTGCACCACCGCCAATGCTCAGGATGCACCGCGCGAAAAGCGCAACCCGGCCGATCGCGCCGAACAGCGCACCGAGCAAATGACCAAAGAGCTTGCCTTGGATGCCGACCAGGCCGCCAAAGTGGAAGCCATGAACAAGCGCTACGCCGAGGAAATGCGCGCCCTTGAACCAACAGAAGCGGAACGGCAAGCAAAGCGCGAGAAGATGAAGGATATCCAGACCCGTCGCGACGCGGAACTGAAGACGGTGCTCACCGAAGAGCAGTATGCCAAGATGATGGAACTGCGCCAGCAACGGACGGAGGAGCGCAAGGAGCACAAGGGAGGTAGGAAAGGGCGATGATGAGGCGATGTGAAGATGTAAGGGCGGAAGTGGAAATGTGGGCACGGCGTTCTCCGAAGCCCAGCGCTTCAGCCCCCAATAGTGATGGGCAGCACGTACATCACGTTCACCGGCTTTTCGCGCAGGCGACCAGGTTGCCAGTCGGGCATAACACTGATCAAGCGCAGGGCCTCGCCATCGACATCAGGATGTAGGCTGAAGATGATCTTGGGCTCACGCACCTTGCCATGGCGGTCCACTACAAAGCGGACCTTCACGGTACCCGAAATGGCCTCCTTGCCCACCGCTTCTGGAAAGACCATGTTGTTCAAAAGGTAGTTGCGAAGCGCTGTGTGGCCGCCTGGGTACTCAGGGGGCTGCTCTACCAGCGCATGCACCGGTTCTACGGACAAGTCCACCGCTGGCATGGCGCCGCCCTGCGCGGTGCAGCGGACAACAAGGAGCAACGTGAACAAGGAGCCGAAGATCCGAAGAGACATGCTGGGCTTCGATACGTTCATATACCGTTCCCGGTTCGGTGATGGTCACCCCCGTGTCATCTTGTTTCTCTCTGAGTACCCAGTTGATAACCACGCTGACGGCGGTCAAGGATGCGCCGACCGTGGCATTTATCTTCGCACCCGTCAGAAACGGATCAACACATGCCCAAGGTCACCTTCCTCAACCAACGCGGTGGCTTTCAGGAAACCCTGAAGGCCCGAGTGGATGCCTATTTCGCCGAGCACCAAGTAAAGCCAACCGGTAACACCGCCCTGCACATTAAGACAGCGGTACTCCTGCCCAGCGCATTGGCCCTTTACATCGTGCTCCTTGCCGTTACCATGCCCGCATGGCTGGCGATCGTACTTTCCGGCTTGCTCGGTTTGGCATTGGCCCTCATTGGCTTCAATGTCATGCACGATGCCTGTCATGGGAGCTATAGCACAAAACCTTGGCTCAATGAATTAATGGGCCTTACAGCCAACTGCTTAGGCGGCAATGCCTTCATGTGGAAGATGAAGCACAACGTGGTGCACCACACCTTCACCAACGTGGATGGCATGGACGATGACATCCAACTGCAACCGCTGCTGCGCCAGAGCAACAACCAGAAGCGCTATTGGATCCATCGCCTGCAGCACATCTATGGCTTCTTGCTTTACAGCGGCACCAGCATACTGATGGTCACTGCAGCCGACTACCGCAAGTACTTCACCCGCCGAATCCAGAGCACGCCCATAGCGCACATGAGCACCAAAGAGCACGTGATCTTCTGGACGAGCAAAGTGCTGTACATGTTCTTCTACTGTGCCCTGCCGATCATGGTGCTCGGTTGGGGGCCCTGGCTGGTCGGGTTCTTCGTTATGCACGCCTGCATGGGCATGGCCTTCGCCATCGTTTTCCAAGTGGCGCACGTGGTGGAGGACACCCACTTCGAGGTGGCCCGCACCGACAAGAAGATCGAGCAGGAATGGGCTGCCCACCAAGTGCTCACCACGGCCAACTTCGCCATGCGCAACAAGGTGATCTCTTGGCTTACCGGTGGCCTCAACTTCCAGATCGAGCACCACTTGTTCCCAAGGATCAGCCACGTACACTACCCGAAACTCTCTCCGATCGTGCAGGAGGTATGCCGTGAGCATGGCATTCCATACACGCACTACCGCACCATGGGCGGCGCCATTGCCAGCCACTACCGCTTCCTGCGGTCGCTGGGCCGGAAGGACTGATCGGATGGATGAGCGGGACCGCTTTGCCGGGACCCGAAGGAGGATACATGTGCAGCAAAGGCCCAGCATGAGCAAGATCACATTCGACCAAGCGACGAGCGGTTTCCATGCCGCCATCAACAAACGGGTGGATGCCTACTTCCGAGAGAAGGGCATCAAGCGCACCGGCAATGCCGCCCTCTATTCCAAGGCGATCATCCTACTGATCGGTGCGGTGGTGATATACGGCACCCTGCTCTTTGTTCCGTTGCCTTGGTACTTGGCCTTGCCGCTTTGCGGTCTGTTCGGCTTCACGCTCGCCTCCATCGGGTTCAACATCATGCACGATGCCTGCCATGGCGGCTTCAGCGAGAGCCAGAAGGTGAACGACATCGCAGGCCTGAGCCTGAACTGTCTCGGGGGCAACGCCTTCATCTGGAAGTTGAAGCACAACATCATCCACCACACTTACACCAACGTGGATGGCGTGGACGACGATATCGCCAAGCTGCCGCTGATCCGCCAGTGCGAAAGCCAGAAGTGGAACCCGGCCCATCGCACCCAACACTTCTACATGTTCCTCATCTATGGGCTGTCCTCGTTCCTGTGGGCGTTCGCCATGGACTTCGTGAAGTACTTCACCGGCGCCGTGTACCGCACCCCCATCAGTTCGTTCCCGCTGAAGGAGCACGTGATCTTCTGGGTGAGCAAACTGCTGTACGTGTTCTTCTATATCGCACTGCCCATCTACCTGCTGGGCTTCACCCCTTGGATCATCGGCTTCTTCACCATGCACTTTGCCATGGGCCTTACGCTGGCCATCGTGTTCCAGCTGGCACATGTGGTGGAAGGCGTGCACTTCGAAGAGGGCTACAACGACAAGCGTATCGCCCAGGAGTGGGCCAAGCACCAGGTGATCACCACGGCCAACTTCGCCATGCGCAGCAAATTCGTGAACTGGGTGGTCGGCGGCTTGAACTTCCAGATCGAGCACCACCTGTTCCCACGCGTGAGCCATGTGCACTACCCTGCCATTGCACCCATCGTTCAAGAGGTGTGCAAGGAACACGGCGTACAGTACACCAGCTTCCCCACCGTAGGCAAGGCCGTGGCTTCGCATTACCGCTTCATGCGTTGGCTGGGACAACGCGGCGATCAGCAGCCCATGAAGGCCGCTGCCTGAACGTAGCTTGACCGGTGAATGACCGGTGCTTTGATCAATGGACTTTTTGCTGCGGCGTGTGCCGTGCCGTTCGTGCTCTTGGCGGTGCGATACAAGGTGCTTACCCGTGGCGGCGCATTGATGGCCAGTGCCATCGGTGTATCCGTGGTCATCGGACAAGGCTGGCTCTGGTTGCTGCCGTTGTTCTTTTTCCTTTTGAGCGGTGTGCTGCTAGGCCGGTTGAACCGCGGCGCACGCACCGACGCCAAACACGGCAAGCCGCGCGATGCCATGCAGGTATTCTGCTCGGGCGGGCTCTACGCACTGCTCGCTTGTTTCGATGACCTCTCCCGCGAGACGGTTTGGATGTCCATCAGCATGTGTGTCGCAGCGTGTGACACTTGGGCGAGCGAGATCGGTATGTATTCGAAATGGCCCACTTTGAACTTGGCTACGCTGAGACGAGTCGCACCCGGATACAGCGGAGGGGTGAGTTTGGCTGGCACTCTTGGTGGACTGCTCGGGGCACTGCTCATGGCGGTCCTTTGTCGTTGGCTGGTCGGGCCGGGAGGAACCGATGGCAACGCCTTCGTGTGGTTCGTGCTGGCCGCAGTCGAAGCGTTCGCCGTTGGTCTTTTCGTGGCGTTCGCCATGGCGGGCATGTTGCTCGATAGCCTCCTTGGAGCATTGTTACAGGTGAAGTACGATGATGGCCGTGGGCTGAGCGATATCGGCAAACGGCGCGTGAGAGGGCTGACGTGGGTGACCAATGATGTTGTCAACCTCTTGAGCAACGCAGCAGTGGTCTTATTGGCCATCTGCTTGCTGTGACCACCGTCAGCTCTAATGAACAGCCCGCCCGTACTTTGCGCGCTAAGAACAATCACCCATTCACGCGATCATCTGATCTTTTGATCCTCTGATCGACCGATCGACCATGAGCTCCGTTTATTATCCCGACTATCTACAACTGGACAAGATCCTCGGTGCGCAAGCGCCCGAGAGCGACAAGCACGGCGTGGAGGCCCACGACGAAATGCTGTTCATCATCATCCACCAAGCCTACGAACTCTGGTTCAAGCAGATCCTCCACGAGGTGGGCAGCGTGATCGCGATCTTCCAGGACGGGCATGTGGACGACAACGGCGGCGAGTTGAACATTGCCGTGCATCGCCTCGGCCGCGTGCAGCGCATCCTTGAAGTGCTCGTGAAACAGATCGACATCCTCGAGACGATGACCCCGCTGGACTTCCTCGACTTCCGCGATCTGCTGCGCCCGGCCAGTGGCTTCCAGAGCATGCAGTTCAAAGTGCTCGAAGCGAAGCTGGGATTGAAAATGGACGCACGTTTCGGCAAACAGTACTACACCAGCCAACTGAAGCCCGAGCACAAGGCCATGATCGAAAGTCTGGAGAACGAGACCTCGCTTTTCGAACTGGTGAGCGCATGGCTTGAACGCATGCCGTTCTTCGATGCGCGGTTCTGGCCGGCCGGCGAACCACCATTCTTCGATAAACTGAAAGCGGTGTACACCGACAGCTTGGTGAAAGGCGAGGAACAGAACGCCCAACTGTGGGAGAAGCTCTTCGTGACCGGCAGCGATGATCGCCGCCTCACCCCTGCCGCCAGTCGCGCCGCCATCTTCATCATGCTCTACCGCGATGAACCGATCTTCCAACAAGCCTTCCGCCTGCTGAACGCCCTGCTGGATATCGATGAAGGCATGGCGCTTTGGCGCAGTCGTCACATCAACATGGTGCACCGCATGATCGGCCTGCGCATGGGCACTGGTGGCAGCACCGGCAGCGGCTACCTCAAGGGCGCGCTCGATAGCCACTACATCTTCAAGGAGATCGCCGACCTCAGCAGCTTCCTCATTGATCGCCGCCGACTTCCACAGCTGCCCCAGGAGTTGCGTAAGGCGTTGGGGTTCGGGGCCTAGAGTTCGAACCTCTCCCCCCTCTTCGGCACCACCACATTCTTGAAGCCTGCGCCTTCGCACTTCGCCTTGAAGGCGGTTAGGCTCCGTTCGACACCGTGCACCAAAAAGGTGCGTTGCACTTTGGCGGCATCTTGGCAACCGATGTAGCGCATCAGTTCGCTTTGCCCCGCGTGGGCGCTGTAGAAATCCATGCGCAGGATAGCTGCTTTCACCGGGATGGTATCGCCGAAGATGCGCACCTCACTGGCGCCGTCCAGCAGCTTTGCGCCCAGTGAACCCGGCGCGCAGAAACCCACTACGAGCACAGCGTTCCTCTCATCGTGAAGGTTGTATCGTAGGTGATGCCGGATGCGGCCTGCCTCCATCATGCCACTGGCGGAAATGATGATGCACGGCTCTTTGCGGGCATTCAACGCCTTGCTCTGTTCCGGCTTCTGGATCCATTGCACGCCATTGAACCCGAACAGATCGGGGTCGCGCTGCAGCTCCGCGCGCACGTCCTCCTGAAGCAGGGTGCTGTGCTCGCGGTACACAGCCGTTGCATTGATGGACAACGGGCTGTCCACGAAGACGGGTATGCGCGGCAGCTTTCCGGCGTTGCTCAACGCGTTCAGCGTGTAGAGGATCTCCTGTGTTTTACCGATACTGAAAGCCGGTATCAGCAGTTTCCCCTGTTGCTCCACACACACGCGTTGCACGTGGTGCAGGAGTTCATCGCGCGCTTCTTCAACGGGCACATGGTCGCGGTCGCCATAGGTACTCTCACAGATCAACACGTCGCATTGCCGAAAGGGCACCGGGTCCGGAAGCAGCCGATCCACATAGCGGCCCACATCGCCGGTGAAGCTGATATGCTTGGTGCCGGTGGGTTGCTCGATCGCCAATTGCACAGCCGCGCTGCCGAGTATGTGTCCGGCATCGGTGAAGGTGAGTTCAACGCCTTGGGCGATCTTGTGCGGGGCGTTGTACTGGATCGTTTGGAAGTAGGCCATCGTGGGCTTCACATCTTCCACGGTGTAGAGCGGTTCCGGCCAGTCGGGTTTCCGGTCCTGCTTCTTGGCGCGTTTGGCGTCGAACTCGAAATCGCTTTCCTGTATCCGCGCGCTGTCCTCCAACATGATGGCACATAAGTCACGCGTAGCCGGAGTGCTCCAGATGATGCCACGGAAACCCTCAGCGACAAGTCGCGGCAACATGCCACTGTGATCGATGTGCGCATGGCTCAACACCACTAAATCAACATCGTGTGGGTCGAAACCGAAGAACCGGTTCCGTTTGTCGCTCTCGTGGCCTTCGCCTTGGCTCATGCCACAGTCCAGCAGAATGCGTAGACCATCGACTTCGATCAGGTGTTTGCTACCGGTAACAGTGCCCGCGGCACCGAAAAAGGAAATGGAAATAGGCATGCTGGTCTTCGTCCCTTGGGTTCAGGGCTTGGGCGAATGAACGACGAAGCTGGCGATCGCACACCTTCAACCGTTGCATAGCCGTCTATATTGGCGGCAAGACATTCCGACATGCTTCAACACGCGCCTCGGACAATAGGCTTCAGCAAGCGAACACTTCATTGGTGGTGTGCGTTGGTGGCCCTTCTATTCGCTCCATCCGCGTTTGCCCAATACACGCTTAAGGGCAAGGTGACCGATAGCGCCACGGGTGAGGGGCTCTATAGCGCCAGCGTGGGGTTGAAAGGGACGCAGAACGTGGTCTTCACCGAGTTCGACGGCACCTTTTCGTTGAAGGTAGATGGCATGCCACCTTATACACTGGTGATCGCTCTGGTCGGTTACGGGCGCTTGGAATTGGTGGTGCCCAGCCTTGATCAAGAGTTGAAGTTGAAGCTCACGGCTGAGCAAGTGGTGTTGAAAGAAGCGCGGGTGCGCGGCAAACGCATCAGTGACAAGACCAAACAAGCCGCGCTTACCGTGGAGAGCATGGATCTGGTGGCGATCCGCGAAGCACCCAGCGGCGACTTCTACGAAAGTCTCGGCAACCTGAAGGGAGTGGACATGACGGCGGCCAGCTTCGGTTTCAAAGTGATCAATACACGAGGCTTCAACAGCACGAGTCCCGTACGCTCGTTGCAACTGATCGACGGCGTGGACAATCAAAGCCCTGGGCTCAACTTCAGCCTGGGCAACTTTCTCGGGTGCAGCGATCTGGATGTGATGAAGGTGGATATCGTTGCCGGTGCGAGTAGTGCATTCTTCGGTCCCGGCGCATTCAACGGCGTGATCAACATGACCAGCAAGAGCCCGTGGGTCTTTCCGGGACACGCGGTTACCTACAAGATCGGCGAACGCGGATTGAAAGACCTGGCCATCCGTTTCGCCGAGGTGTTCAAGAACAAAGAAGGCCGTGCCAACTGGGCCTTCAAGGTGAACCTCTGCGGCCTGAAGGCCAATGACTGGGAGGCGACCAGCCTTGACCCCACCAGCAACAGTCCCACCGGTGTTGGCAATCCCGGTCGATATGATGCGGTGAACATTTACGGTGACGAGAACATCACAGCGAACAACAACTACACGCTGGATGCATTCAGCCGTACCTCGGAGCCGGGTCTCGGACTCTACCTGCGGCGAGGGTACAGAGAAGAAGAACTCGTGGACTACGATACCCGCAACCTGAAGATCGCCGCTGCCTTGCACCACAAATTCACCGATAGCTTGGAGCTTGTACTTGCCAGCAACTACAGCACCGGCAGCACGGTTTACCAAGGCGACAACCGCTATCGGTTGAAGAACGTGCAGTTCTGGCAACAACGGATCGAACTGCGCAACGAAGGCAAGTGGTTCGTACGGGGTTACCTCACCAGTGAGGACGCCGGCGACACGTACGACATTTTCACGACCGGTTTGCGATTGCAGGAGGCTACGGGCGAAGAAACGGGCGAGTGGAACCTGCGATACAAGGAACTGTACGACAATTGGATCGTCGGAGGACTACTGAACAACAGTGCTGATTTCCTCGATTTCCAAGAAGCGATCGCATTGCAGTACACCCTTGAAGAATACGATGCGTACGTCGCGCAATATGTTGCCGACAACAATGCACTGTTCACAGGATACCACCAAGCCGTGCTCGATAGCATCAACTTGGTCAATGCCGGCTTTGTCGTTCCCTTCTTCGAACCCGGAACAGCTCGGTATGACAGCGCGTTCGCCAGTATTACCAGCAAACGCTTCACCGATGGAGGTTCACTTTTCTACGACAAGAGCAAGCTCGCCCACGTGATGGGTGAGTACCGGTTCAAACCACAATTCGCAGAGATCATCGTCGGCGGTAACTATCGCTGGTACATGCCAAACAGCGCGGGCACCATTTTCCGCGACACGGGGAGTGTGGTGGTGAGGAATTCGGAGTTCGGCGCATACGCGGGGATGGAGAAACGGTTAATGGACGAAAAGCTGAGGTCCACCATTACCATTCGCTTGGACAAGAACCAGAACTTCGACCCACTCATAAGCCCAGCGGCCAGCCTTGTCTACACGCCGACCATGGATCACGTGTTGCGCGTGAGCGCATCCCGCGCTGTGCGCAACCCAACGCTTGCAGACCAGTACTTGTACTACAATGTGGGCAGAGCAATACTCTTGGGCAACGTCGAAGGTCAATTCGACGAGGACGGCGATAGCCTTTTCACCATCGAGAGCTTCAACGAATACCGCACATCGCCCACACTCATTGAAGGCTACAACAAACTGGACTATTTCCATGTGGACCGCGTTCGACCGGAAAAGGTCTTCACACTGGAAGGCGGCTACCGGGGCACCCTCGGGCGTAAGCTCTACTTGGATCTCGGGGCCTATCACTCTTGGTATCAGGACTTCATCGGGTACGTGATCGGCATCGACGGCAAGTTCGACCAAGCCACAGGCTTTCCGCTGAGCCTTCAGGTGTACCGGCTCGCTGCCAACGCACAGGAACAAGTAACCACCTTCGGTGTTAACGCGGGCTTGAACTACTACCTCGATCGCCACGTGTGGACCTTCAACTACAGTTGGAATAAGCTGAGCAGCGGCGAAGACGACCCGATCATCCCCGCCTTCAATACCCCTGAGCACAAATTCAATATCGGCGTTACCGGCCACGACCTGCTCATCCCCGGCACCGACAAGCGCAACTTCGGCTGGGGACTTAACTACAAGTTCATTCAAGGCTACACGTTCGAGGGCTCCCCACAATTCACCGGGGCTCTGCCTACCTATGACAACCTCGATGTTCAGATCAACTTCACATGGCCCGAAGCCCACACCATGTTGAAGATCGGCGCGTCCAACCTGCTTGGACTCGTACCTCTTTTCGACCCTGATGTCCCGGACGATGAACGCCTGGACCGCGCTTGGAACAACGACGTGCTGATGGTCTTTGGCGGACCCCGCGTCGGACGCTTGGGGTACATCCAATTGATCTACGAGTTCAACAACCGTTGAACCTGCTTACTTTTCTGACCGAATGCACCGCACCGCCCTCACCCGCATATCCGCGCAGGTGATGCACCGGGCCCATTGCGCGCGACAACCAAGAACCAAAAACCAAAACCGATCAACCATGAAACAAACCCTACGCTTCGCTTTGGTGGCCTTCGCTGCCACCGCCGTTGCAGTGGCCAGCGCACAAACGCGCTACATCGATGAGGTGTTCACCGATGGGCAGATCCTTACCACCAGCGATGTGGTGTACGGAACGAACATCGATTTCCTCACGAGCGATTTCAGCAACCCCGGACTGTTCGGTCCCGAGGTGCAGCAACTGCAGATCGCCGTCAGCACCCAGCAGCCTATCCCTGGCCCTTTCTACGATCCCAGCGATGGCAGCACGGTGGTGAAGGTGAAGGAACTGAAAATGGACATCTACCAACCCGACCCGAACGCAGACACGTTGGCGAACCGCCCTGTGATCCTGTACCTGCACACCGGCAACCTGCTGCCACCGCCGATCAACGGCAGTCCGAACGGTTTGAAGACGGATAGCTGTGCTGTGGTGACCTGCCAGCGTTTGGCAAAACATGGTTATGTCGCCATTAGCGTGCAGTATCGTGGTGGATGGAACCCATTGGCCGCAACGGTACAAGAGCGTCGTGGAGGATTGTTGAACGCTGTCTATCGCGCCATTCACGATGTGAAGCAGTGCACTCGCACGTTGAAAGCGGATGCTTCCGGCGTGAATACCTATGGATTGGACGTGAACAAGATGACGGTGTGGGGCGAAGGCACTGGTGGGTACATCTCTTTGGCCTACGTTACCATGGACGATCCGGCTGAACTGTTCATCGAAAAATTCCGGCCGAATCCGTTCGACCCGACCATTAGCTACATCGATACGACCCAAGTGGGTAACCTGGATGGCTTCAACGGTGGCCTTACGCTCTATCGCCCGAATGGTTTTGATAGCGATGTGCACATGTGCGTGAACATGGGCGGCGCTTTGGCCGACACCAGTTGGATGGCGCCAGGGGATGCGCCAATGGTGAGCATGCACACCGTACGCGATGATTTCGCACCCTTCCATGATGGTACCGTTATCGTGCCCACCACCAACGAAGAAGTCGTACCGGTGCAAGGCCCGAACGTTTTCATTCCATTGGCAAACCAATACGGCAACAATGCTTCGTTCGAGAACCTCGCAAGCGACTCGTACACCGCAGCGGCTCGTGCGCTTTATGGCACCACTTGGAGCCGATTTGGTGATGGTGGCACGCCGGTGAATGTGACCATCGCGGATGCCGAGGGTCTATACCCCTTCGTGCGCGACCTGCGTCCATGGAAGGCGAACGAAGCAAGCCCTTGGCAGTGGTGGGACGAGTTCAGCCCACTGGCCCAAACGATCGTCAGCGCAGGTCCTCCCCCGGTTACCGCCCATGCGGCCAGCCTGCTGAGCAACCCCGACATGTCGAGCGGAAAAGGTCGTACGTATCTCGACACGTGTATCGGCTATGCCAGCCCGCGCATCGTTTGTGCCCTCCAATTGGGCCCATGTGTGCAAGGCACCCCTGACTGCTTGGGCGTGATCGATGGGCCTGATGTTCCGGGCGCTACCTGCGATGATGGCAATGCGCAGACCATCAACGACGCATGGTCGCCGAACTGCGTTTGCATCGGCCAACCGATCGGCATCAACGAACCTACCGCCGCTGCCGCACTGGTGATCGCACCGAACCCGAGCTCGGACAACGTCAACATCACCAGCCCGGCCGGCAAACTGCTGGCCTATACCATGCACGCTGTCGACGGCCGCGTGGTGCGCGATGTGAACGTGAACGCGAACACCACGGTGATCGAACGCAGCGGCCTCGAAAGTGGCAGTTACTTCGTGGTGCTTCACTTCGCCGATGGCACCGCTACGCGTAAAGTGGTGCTTCAGTAACCGGACTTGCCACTGCCGTAACGAACACAATTGCACAAAAGAAAAGGGCTGCCAGCGGGCGGCCCTTTTCTTTGTTGCCACAACCCAGAACATGCAGCGTATCACCGAACAACCGAGCAGGCACAATGATCTCGAACAGAAGAGTACGGGTGAACTTCTGGTCGGCATCAATGCTGAGGATGAGGGTGTGGCCCCTGCCGTGGCGTTGGTGATCCCGGCGATCATGGCGTTGGTCGATGCCATCGTTCCGCGCATCCAACGCGGAGGTCGATTGTTCTACATGGGCGCTGGCACGAGTGGCCGCTTGGGTGTGGTGGATGCCAGCGAATGTCCACCCACATTCGGTGTTCCCCATGGCATGTTGATCGGCGTGATCGCAGGTGGGGTCACGGCTATCAGAAAGGCGGTGGAATTTGCGGAGGACGATACGGAGCAAGGCTGGAGGGACCTTCAGGAACATGCCATCGGTGCGGATGACACCGTGGTCGGCATTGCAGCGAGCGGCGGAACGCCGTATGTGGTCGGTGCACTCGAATCCTGCAACACGCAGGGTATTCTCACCGGCTGCATCACCTGCAATCCAGGAAGCCCGGTTGCAACGGCCGCAATGCATCCGATCGTGGTGATCGTTGGGCCTGAGTTCGTTACCGGCAGTACGCGAATGAAGAGCGGCACCGCACAGAAGCTGGTGCTGAACATGATCAGTACCGCGGTGATGATCAAACTGGGCCGTGTGAAGGGCAACCGCATGGTGGACATGCAACTCAGCAACAACAAACTCATTGACCGGGGAACGCGCATGGTGATGGAGGGCTTGGGCATCGGCTACGATGACGCGAATGCGCTGCTCAAGACCCACGGATCGGTGCGCAAGGCTATGGACGCTTCAAGCAGTGCACCGAGGCCCTCGAATTAACGGTGCACGAACGCCGACCCACGTGCATGCACACCCTCGAACCATACTGGAATTGGCGCCAACATTACACGGCTGAGGAGGATGAGCGTTCCCCTTTCCACGGGCGCGAGTACAGCGAGTTCGAGTTCACGAATGCAGTGTATGACCATGTGCTGCATCCGCAGTGGGATGAGATCGGCAGTGAAACACTGTACATCAAGATCCTGTTCGCCGATTACGAAGACGGATACTGCATCATTGAGATGATCGGCGAGTGGAACGATCTGCTGCACAACGATATCATGCTCCTGAAGCGTGACATCATCGAACAATTGATGGCGCATGGGCTGCACAGCTTCATCCTGATCGGCGAAAACGTCCTCAACTTCCATAGCAGTGACGATACCTACTATCAGGAGTGGTGGGAAGAATGCGAGGATGCTGGTGGCTGGATCGCCCTTCTCAACTTCAGGCAGCACGTGCTGGCCGACATGCAAGCCATTGATCTGGATCGGTTCTTCATTAGCGGGGGAAAGCTTGATGCCATTGATTGGCGCACGGTTAACCCGGAGGACCTGTACGAGCGCGTGAAGGGTCAGGTGGTCAAGCGCCTAGGCATCTGAGGCAGGCTATCCGTCGCGATCCTCGGCCTTCTGGTCGGAAAAATCCGGCCACACGCACGACTTGTCGTGACCTTTCGTTTCGCGACGCATCCAAAGATCCGATGCCTCCGTACGAACCAGCCGTGATGTACCCGTATATCAGAACTCGCCGCCAGAACCCCATGAGCACCATGCTCTGGTGGACTTCGGTAACAGTGGCTTTGGTGATGCTGGGAATGCTCACTATGTGTTGAGCAGCCCTGCGTTGGCTACGCCGACAATAGTTTCTTCATGACCACCCGGTCTATGGGCAAATGCACATCGCCCTCGGTTGCAGTAGCAAGCTCCAACCAGCGGAACGCTTCCGCTCCATCGCGCTCTTCTTTGAAGGCGAACGCCACTTCGACCACCGGAAGTTCCGACGGAGACTGGACGCGGAAGGTGTAATAGATGCTCACGACCTGGATCTCCTCCGCGTGGAATGTGCTCCGCTGAAAAAAGTCCGTGGTGTAGAAGTGTTGCACATCGTACGCCTCAATTCCGATCTCTTCCATGATCTCCCGCATCAAGCAATCCTTCGTGCCTTCGCCATACTCCAAGCCACCACCAGGGAACTTGGTTATGCGTTGGCCCTTGATGATCTCGTCAGCCACGAGTACGCGACCGTTGTGAACGAGCAGGCCATAGACACGGATGGTGAAGCGGGCCATGATCATCCAGGGTTGATCGCCCTCAGCATCTCCTTCTTTCCCGGAGGCCCCGGCAGCCGTTCAACCGAAAACCCTGCTCGTTGCATGGCACGGCGCACATCCCCCTTGGCACAATAGGTGACCAGAACCCCGCCCGGCCGCAACAAAGCGCGCATCCGCTCGAACATATCAACGGTCCACATACCCGGCTGGTGTGCCGGTGCAAATGCATCGAAATAGATGACATGATAGCCTGAAGGTGTCAGGGTTGAGCCATCTGCGACCATCCGGAAATGAAAGTCCCGCATCGATGATCGCGTATTGTGAGGTCCTTGCATCATTCCCATGAAATCCAAGGATCGCTCGCTGACCCCCAGCGAAGTGCAGTGGTCCAGCTGGTTCAGGATCCCGGTATTCAGTGGAAATGGTTCCACTGCATCGTAGTGGACCTCAATGCATCGGTTCTCCGACTCGATCCATGTCAGCAGCATGTTCAATCCGGTACCAAGTCCGATCTCCAACACGTCAACACGAGGCTCTTTGGCCGCAAGGAACCCGGCATCCAGAAAGACGTGACGCGATTCCGCGACCGCGCCATGCACGCTGTGGTAACGCTCGCTCAACAAGGGGTCGAAGAGCGTCCGGGTACCATCTCTGGTCATGCGTACTTCAAGTTCCTTCATACCAACCGCAGCATTCCTGCGGCAGCGAAGTAAATGTGTGGCGGGAAGCGTCGGCCCGCCCGGTACCTTCGAGGCCCTCATCCTTGTTGCAATGCTCCAGCGATCAACGTTCAGTATCACGCTCTTCCTCATTACCAACATACTGCACGCTCAGGAGTGGATCGAGCAATTGCAGGACGGGCACACGAACGTCCGAACCGTGCAAGAGTCATTTCACTCGGCATGGGGGGACCGCGAATACGAGCGAGGAAAGGGCTATAAGGTCTTCAAACGCTGGGAGTGGTTCTGGGAACAGCGGACTTGGCCCACAGGTGAGCGCCCGGATCCATCGGTGCATGCCAATGCGTTGACGCAGCTGCGCGGCATGCTGCCGTTGCCGCAAGCCAAGAGCGCAAGTTGGCTGCCCTTGGGACCATACAGTTGGCAGAGCATCAGCTACAATCCGGGTGCGGGACGCGTGAACTGCGTTGCGCAGGACCCGAACGACCCGAACACCGTTTTCGTTGGCACACCTTCGGGCGGTTTATGGAAGAGCACCGATGATGGCGGCACGTGGACCGCGCTGATCACCGATCTGCCTACGCTGGCCATTGGAGGGATAGTGATCGATCACACGAACAGCAACGTGGTCTACTGCGGCACGGGCGATGGCGACGGCAACGATGCGTACAGTATCGGTGTGCTTAAAAGCATCGATGGCGGTGCCACTTGGAACGCCACGGGTCTCGACTGGTCGCTGTCGCAAACGCGCACCGTCCGAAAGCTCATCATGCACCCCAGCGATGCGAACACGCTCTTCTGCGCAGCGAACAACGGTCTGTGGAAGACAACCGACGCCGGGGCTTCATGGACGCTTGTACACGTGGATGGCACCCGCGATGTGGAGTTCGAACCAGGTGATCCGACAGTGATGTACGCCTGCGGCAAAGGCTTCCTCCGCAGCGACGACAGCGGGAATACGTTCACTTCAATTGCAGCGGGACTTCCACTGGTCGTGGATGTGAACCGGATGTCGATCGCAGTGAGCCCGGCCGATCCACAAGTGGTGTTCGCGCTGTGTGGTCGCGAGGATGATGGGGCTACAAGGGTCTCTACCGCAGCACCGATGGTGGGTTGACCTTCACCCTGCGCAGCAATAGCCCGAACATTTTCGGGTATGACCAGGCAGGGCAGGACAGCGGCGGACAGAGCAGGTACGATATGGCGCTCGCCGTGGACCCCGCGAACGCTTTGATCGTCTATGCTGCCGGGATCGACGTGTGGAAGAGCACGAATGCGGGCACGACGTGGTCGATCGTCAGCCACTGGACGCACCCGAGCGCGGTCGGCTACACCCATGCCGATGTCCACTGCTTGGAGATGATCGGCACCAAGATCTGGTGCGGTAGCGATGGTGGTGTTTTCCAAAGCACCAATGCTGGAGCGGATTGGAACGATCGCAGCACGGGCCTTAACATCATGCAGTTCTACCGCATGGGTGGAAGCGAGTTGCAGACGGATCTGGTCATGGCCGGGGCGCAGGACAATGGCAGCAACATGCTGGAGGGCGGGATCTGGACACACGTGAACGGGGCTGATGGTATGGAGGCCGCCGTGGATCCCAGCGACATCAACATCAGGTACTGTACCAGCCAGAACGGGAGTATTCGTCGCAGTGACGATGGCGGGCAGAACTTCAACGGTATCAGTTGGGGCATCAGCGAGGATGGTGCCTGGGTAACGCCGTACATCATTGACCCGAACGACCCGGCTACCCTTGTCGCCGGGTACAACAACGTTTGGATCAGCAACGACCGGGGCGACAATTGGACCAGCGTTTCCGGCTTCGGCCTCAACGAAACGATACGCACACTTGAAGTGGCACCGAGCAACAGCGACCATATAGTGATCTGGCGCAATGGCGAATTGCGGCGCAGCACCACTGGGGGTGCCCCATGGTCGATCATCAGCGCCGACTTGCCCGAACTGCAAGTCACCAGCATCGCCTTCGACCCGACCGACGCGTTGACGTTTTACGTGGCCTTGAGCGGATACATGGATGGCGAGAAGGTGTACATGACAAGCGACGGCGGCAGCAGTTGGACCAACATCACCATCAACCTTCCGAATGCACCGGTGAACAGTATTGTTTACCACGCCGGAAGTGATGATGGCCTTTACGTTGGAACGGACATGGGTGTATTCTATACGGACAACACCTTGGGCAACTGGCAACCGTATGGCCAAGGCATGCCTGCGGTCATCGTGATGGAGTTGGAGATCAACTACGCAACGAACAAGTTACGCGCTGCCACTTATGGTCGCGGGTTGTGGGAAACGCCATTGTACACGCCGTCCGCTCAACCACCCGTGGCCGGATTCATGCACGGCAATGTGGCCGTATGCGCTGGCGAGGCGATCACTTTCACGGACAATTCCACCGACGCCGCGCCCGGTTGGAGCTGGCAATTCCCGGGTGGAACACCGGCTACCAGCGCGCTGGCCTCACCATCGGTCACCTACCCTACCAGCGGATCTTACAGTGCAACGTTGACCGTGACCAACGCAAATGGTCCTGATTCCGAGACAAGCACGTTCCAGGTCTTCATCATGCCGAATGAAGTTGAAGTGACGATCACCTTCGACGATTATCCGCAAGAGACGGCTTGGACCATTACTGACGACAACGGGGATATCGTTGCCGAGGGAGGACCGTTCATTGGAACCCCGGACGGCAGCACGATCATCAAGAACGTATGCCTCAACGGCGGCTGCTACACGTTCACCATCACCGACAGCTTCGGCGATGGCATGTGTTGCGACAATGGCCCGGGCAGTTATTCACTCTTCACAAACGAACTGGGCAACTTCGGGTCCGGCGACGTGTTCGGCGCCGAGGAAAGTGTGCAGTTCTGCGTCAGCCTCAACGTTGGTGTGATCAGCGGGGAAGCGACCAATGAATTGCTCCTGTTGCCAACTTCAACCACCGGAGTGTACATGGCCAGTTGGACTGTAGTGAATGCCGGGCCTGCGGATGTATTGGTGCATGGGCCGCTTGGCAACGAGGTCATGCGCATCGGGATCAACAGTGGTGAACGCGCCGCGACCATTGATCTGCGCGTGCAAGCCCCAGGGATCTATACGGTGCAACTACTCGGGGAGGATCTTCGAATGATGGCCCGCGTTGTCCGGTGAGCTTATCGTCCGGCCTTACCCGTATCGCCCGCACCCGGTGAGAGGTCGACGCGGTAGATATCATCCTGTCCTTCGCCGCCCGGCCGAACGCTGCTGAAGTAGCCTGTCATACCGTCATCGGCCAATACGAAGTAGAGGTCATCGTCGGGTGAGTTGATGGGCATACCCATGCTTTTGGCCTTTGCCCAGAACCCGTTTTCGTAGCTGCTCATGAACACATCATAGCCGCCAATGCTGCTGTGGCCCTTGCTGCTGAACCAGATCGTATTGCCATCGAACGATACGAAGACACCATCCTCATCGAACGCGCTGTTCACATCCGGTCCCAGGTTCTCGGCGATGCCCCAATCGTTGGCGGCAGCGTCCCATCGCGACCGATAGATATCCTGCCCGCCGAGGCTTTCCTCAGGGCGATCGCTAACGAAATAGAGCCACTGGCCATCGGCAGTAAGCCATGCACTCCCTTCGTGGTGGCGCGTGTTGATGTTCGGTCCCAAAGGCTTGGGTTCGCTCCAACCGGCAGGGGTGAGGTCGCAGCGATAAATATCGCCGGAGCCTGACACGTCGCGGTACATGAGCAAGGTTTTGCCGTCATGGCTCAGGCAAACCGTCGCGTCGTTACCGATACTGTTCACGGGCAGCAATAGCGGCTGTGGAGGCAGATAGCCGGCGGGCATGCGGGTGGTGGAGTAGATATCCTCGAAGTACTCTTGAGTGGCTTTGTTGATCTTCCCGCCCGTGGTGGTGGCACGACGACTGGTGAAGAGCAATTGATCCGATGTTGCGCTGAGCAGCACACCATAGTCGGCCTGCTCGCTATTGATGCTGGGGCCCATGGCAGATACCACCGCCGATGAACCACTGGCAGAGAGCGCCTTGCCGTTCTTGCACTCGATCATCAACTTTTCGATGTTGGCCATACGTGGATCCGGATCGCCGACAACGGCGGCCTGTGAGCGCTTGTGTAGTTCGTAGGCCGCAATGGCCTTGTCCCAATTGCTGTTCAACTGCTGCGCATAGCCCAGGAAGAAATGCACCCCCTCCATTTCCGGGGCCAGTTCAGCTGCCGCTTGGAAGTATGGAAGTGCAAGGTGTCGTTGTGCACCGTTGAGATGGCACAAGCCCATTTTCATGTTGAGCTCGGCATTGTTCGGATTGATGTCGTGAGCGTCTTCATACGAGATCAACGCCAAGCCCAAACCCTGCCCGCCGTTCGCCGCCATCTTATCGCCTGCCTTGATGCATTCTTGGGCACGCTTCAGCGCAGCCGCGTCAGCTATATGCGTCTTGTCAAAGGGCACATTCTGCCCAATGGCACTGAAGCTTGCGATGACCAGACCAACGGAGGCGATTACGTGTTTCATGTTCAAGGCCGAACGAAAGAGGCGTTCGGGCGGCCGCTGATACGGCGGTAACAAGCTTTGGGTTGCGGATCCCTGTGGAGCAACATCCTCACGTTAAGATCGCCCTGCGACTGCCGCCGAGGACGCAGCCCGGGGCGGATAGCTTCGGCCCGACTTCCGCAATTGAGTACCGCTGCCACGAACGTGCTTGCGGAAGTTCCGAACGCAAAGCCTACATCCACATTTTCCATCCCATGGCGAAGAAGACCACGAAGAAGACGGCCGCCAAGGCCAAGGAGGACAAGAAGTCGATCCTCACCCCTGCCTCCATGGCATTCATGGAACGCTATCTCAATAATGCCAGCCCCACCGGTTTCGAAAGCGCCGGGCAGAAGCTCTGGCTCGAATACCTCAAGCCCTACATCCACTCGCATTTCGTCGACAACTACGGAACCGCCGTCGGCGTGGTGAACCCGGAGGCGAAGTACAAGGTGGTGATCGAAGCCCACGCCGATGAGATCAGCTGGTTCGTTCACTACATCACCAAGGAAGGCTTCATCTACTTGCGCCGCAACGGCGGTAGCGACCACCTGATCGCACCCAGCAAACGGGTGAACATCCATACCGATAAGGGGATCGTGAAGGCCGTGTTCGGTTGGCCGGCCATCCATGTGCGCACCACGAAACAGGACCCCGTGCCGAGTACCGACAACATCTTCCTGGATTGTGGCTGCAACAGCAAGGAGGAAGTGGAGGCATTGGGTGTTCACGTAGGCTGTGTGATCACCTACGAGGATGAATTCATGATCCTCAATGATCGGTACTTCACCGGCCGTGCGCTCGACAACCGCATGGGTGGCTTCATGATCGCCGAAGTGGCACGCTTGCTCCATGAACAAAAGGTAAAACTGCCGTTCGGCCTTTACATCGTAAACGCCGTGCAGGAAGAAGTAGGACTGAGGGGAGCGGAGATGATCGTGGAACGCATCAAGCCCGACGTGGCCATTGTTACCGATGTGACGCACGATACGCAGACACCGATGATGAACAAGATCACGAACGGTGATGTGAGTTGCGGCGGGGGTCCCGTGCTGAGCTACGGCCCTGCGGTTCACAACAATCTGCTGAAGTTGATCATCGCTGCGGCCGAAGGCGAGAAGATGAAATTCCAGCGCGCCGCCGTTAGCCGCGCCACCGGTACCGATACCGATGCGTTCGCCTACGGTGCTGCCGGGGTTCCCAGTGCGCTGATCAGCTTGCCGTTGCGCTACATGCACACTACGGTGGAGAGCGTTCACCGCAAGGATGTCGAAAAGGTGATCCTGCTCATCGCGGCGTCGCTGAAGCGCATCAAGAACGGGCACGACCTGCGCTATCTGAAATAGGCCCCGCACATTGTCCAGAACCATTTTGGCATATGGAACTGGACCATACACACGGTCCAAGGCGGGTAACGGTGTTGCATGAGCATCTTGCCTTCGACCTTGGTTCCGATCCGGTCGCATGGCAACCCCGTATGTCTCTTGCACAGGACAGAGCACATCGTTCGGTCGGAGAACTCGGCCGCGTGACCCTTAGTCGCCACACCCGTTCAGCATATTTGCCTCCCCCACCTGCGCTGTTTCCCCCGACCGCAAACCGATACCGATGAACGAAGTCACCTCCGAAGCGTCAACATCAGCGCTCACCCCGCACCGTAGGCAAGGCACACCATTGATAGGCCATACCCGCGTTCAGTTCGATGAACTTCATCGTCTGGTGAGCGCGCTTAATGCAGACCAATACACGGCACCTGTGCCGGTGCTCAGCAAGTCGAGCATCGGCCAGCATGTGCGCCATGTGCTCGAGTTCTACATCTGTTTGATGAACGCCGGTAGCGACACGGTGGATTACGACTCACGCAAACGGGACAGGGCGCTGGAGACCGATCGTGCAGCGGTCATGGGGGCGTTGAACGCTTTGCGGGATTGGATGAAGAACATCCGCCAAGACATGCGGATGCACCTGCTCGTGGACCACAGCACGGACGGATCGGGCAACACCCGCATGGGCACATCGCTCTATCGTGAGCTGGCATACGCTTTCGACCACGGCACCCACCACATGGCGTTGCTGCGCATAGCCGTTGAGCAGCATCATCCGGGCATTGCACTGGACCCGGATTTCGGGGTGGCCCCCAGCACCGTGCGCGACCGCAAGAACAGGAATGCCTGAACTCCTCGGTGCATGAGCAACAGCTCGGCATATACACAGCCAACTGACGGCGAACGCACAGGTTGGGCGATCGCCATTGCTTGGCCGGAGACATGGTGCAAACGCGCCGGTGCTTGGTACGATGGTGTCATGCGTTTGCTGGCGGTGAACCGCAATGGTTATTACCAAGTTGGACATGCCGCCATTGTCGTGTTCACGAAGGACCAAGACGAAGCGCACTACTTCGACATGGGCCGCTACCATGCACCCGGCGGCACAGCACGTGTACGCAGCGCGCACACTGATCATGAGCTGGCTCTTCGCACTCGTCTCGTTTGGAGGGCGGACAGCCCATTGCCGGAAAATCTGCCCGCTCTGTTGAACGAACTCGCTACGAACAAGGCCTGCCATGGTGATGGTCCGATGCATTGGTCCATGGTGCCGGTGATCTGCGAACGTGTGCATCAAAAAGCCCAAGCCATGCAGCAACAAGACTTCATCACGTACGGGCCGTTCGTGATCGGCGGCAGCAACTGTTCGCGCTTCGTGAATACCGCATTGCGCGCAGGCCACCCGCCCGCAAGAGCGCGACTTTCGCTGCGCTTTCCATGGACCTTGAGCCCTACGCCATTGACCAATGTGCACGCGTGCGCCGGATATGCGGGCAATGGAGTGGTTGAACCCGTGCTGCCCGCTCAGCCTGCCTTCGCGTTCGCGTGATGCCGTCACGCACATTGCCCCCGCCTGAGTTACCCGCCACCCTGCCGGTGAATGCACAATGGCTTGCCGGTGAGGGTGCCGGATCGTGGTTCGTGCTGGACTTGTCGCGCGAGCGGATCGCACACGTGGACCGATTCGACCCCAATGGTCGCTTGGAGTGTTCCGGTAGTTTCGACCTATTGGGAAATGAGGTACCGGACCTGTCCGTTCCGCTCCGCCTCACCTACCCCTCTCACTGTGCCGTGGTTTCATTGGCACAAGGCGATCGCGTATTCAAATTCGTGCGCGCGCCTCAACAGAACGGTTAGGCCGCCGCGACCCGCTCAACCTCCATCGCGCTTATGGATCCACGCACTGGAAAATGGGTCGTAGCCGCACTGGTGGTGTGGAGCGCATTCTGCGCGGTCGGTATCGCGCAGCTCCAATTCAGTTACGACATCGATCGCTTCTTTCCGCAGAACGACCCTGCGCTGGTACACTACCAGAACCACAAGGCGCAATTCGCGGACGACATGCGTTCGCTGTTGATCGCCGTGGAATTGCCGCGCGCCCTGGACAAGGAAGGTCTTGAGCGTATCGATGGACTCACGCGTTCACTGACGGGCCTGCCGTTCGTCAGCAACGTTCGCTCCCTGACCACCATCAGCGAACCACTGAAGCTTCCCATGGGTGAATGGATCCAAGTGCGCTTCTTCCCACCACCTTTTGATGATGTAGGCAACGGCCTGCAACGCCTGGCCGAGCGCAAAGCGCTAAAAGCCATACTGCTTAGTGATGCGAACAAAGCCGCAGTGATCGTCTTGCAGTTGGAGCCGATCGCGGACGTAGCGAAACGTTCACAATTGCTCGCGGACATTCGGAAACGCTGCTTCTCTACCGGTATGCCGTTCCACTTGGCCGGAAGACTGGCCACACAGGCGCACTACCTGCAAGCCACGCGCGATCAGCTTGGCTTGCTCGGCGGACTTGCGGTGCTGTTCATGCTGGTCGTTTCATGGCTCACGTTCCGCCACCTGCTCACCGCGTTGATACCACTCTTGGTGAGCGCGATGGCATTGCTCTGGACCTTCGGACCGATGGGTTGGATCGGTGTGGGAATCGAACCGCTGCTGTCCCTATTGCCCGCGCTGTTGTTGGTCTTGGGTTCCTCGTTCAGCATTCACATCATCTCGCGGTTCAGGGGTGCCATGCGTTCTTCGGTCGATCCGGCGAGTGCGATGCGCTCAGCGATCTCCAGCACCAACAACGCGAACACCCTCAGCGCGCTGAGCGTTGCGATCGGCTTCGGCAGTTTGGCTTTCTATCCCGTGCTGCCGCTGCGCACGTTCGGGGCCGCTTCCGCGTGGGGCATGATCGCCGCGTTGATCGCCGCGCGCGCGCTCATACCGCTCTTGGTGGATCATATTGCCATCGCGAGAACCGAACGCTCCAGTACCAGTGCGCGCTCGAAGCTGGCGCCTGTGCTTCGTCGACGCCCGGCCATTCTTGTATTCTCGGCCTTGCTCACGATCGGTGGCGCATTCCTGCTGACACGCTTGGAGGTGCGCAACCACTTCCTGGATGACCTCGATCGCAGCAGCACACTTGGACGGGATGTCGGCTTCTTCGAACGGCACTTCGCTGGCACGCGGCCGCTGGAGATCACGATCCAACCTGCCGATACGACAACCAGCCTCCTTGACCCAACCGTGCTTGCCGCCAGCGAACAACTGTGCACCGCAATAGGGCAGCGATTCGGTGTGGCACCGCCGTTGGGTCCGCCGGACCTGGTGCGCACGGCCATGCGGGCACTTCACCTGGGCGATCGACTTCCGCAGGGAACGGATGAAGTGGAAACTGTACGTCGGGTGCTGAAGCAGTGGCAACGTCAAGGATCACCGATCAAGCTGGTATCCGGCGATCTGCGCACAGGTCGCATCGCAGGCCGCACGCCGGATGTGGGCAGCACGGCCTTCAAGGAAAAAATGGATGCCTTGGCACCACTGCTCAACAACGCGCACATCACCAGCACCATCACGGGTGGGGCCTGGCTTATGGACATGGCTAACGCGAACATCGCGCGCACGCTTGTACAAGGCCTTCTATCCGCCATCCTGTTGAACACGCTGCTGATCGGGCTTGCGCTCCGATCATGGCGCAAAGCGTTCATGAGCGTTTGGCCGAACGTACTTCCGCTTGCCGTTGCCGCTCTCATAATGTGGTTCTTCAACCTGCCGTTGAAGGTGGGCACCGCGATGATCTTCCCGGTGTTGTACGGGATCGCTTTGGACGATACGATCCACTTCCTGTTCCATCAGCGCCATATTGAACGGAAGGGCGGGGTGATGCGCACAAGTGCTGTGCGCACATGGCATCACTTGCACGGTCCGCTGCTGAACACATCGCTCATCGTTTCCGCGGGCTTTGCGTTGCTCGGTCTTTCGAGCTTCGAGAGTGTTTCGGTGTTCGGACTTGTAACGGCGGCTTCGCTATGGGTGGCCTTGGCCGCGGACCTCTGGTTGCTACCTGCATTGATCGTGCCGTGGCGGTTGATCAAGGGATAGCGGACGGTTCGCAAGTCGTGCGGCCGCCCTTAGCATTGCACCATCATGATCACCTCCGGCCGCATCAGCGTTGAACGGTTCCTTCATTTGGTGGTGGTGGCGATCGTTATCTGGGGCGCCATATGGCTGTTGAACAGTTTGAGCGCCGTGCTCATCCCCTTTATCGTTGCCCTGATCCTCGACTACATCATCGACCCGCTGGTGGATGTGGTGCAGAAGCGGGTGAAGAACCGGGTACTGGCCGTTCTGCTTACCATGCTCGGGTTGATCCTGTTCATTGGTGGTGGGTTGGCCATTACAATACCCATGATCACAAAGGAAGCGTTGCACTTCGCTGATCTGGTGCGCGAACAACTGCCTGCGCTGCAGCAACGCGTGCAGGACACCCCTTGGTTGCATGATGCTGTTGTGAGTCTGGGTGGCATCGACTACCACGCCTACCTCACCACGGACAACCTCATGGTGGCCGCGCGCAAAGTGCTGCCCGGTTTCTGGAGCGGTGTGGGCAATGTGTTCGGATGGCTCTTTGGGCTCGTCGCGGTATTCACCACGGTGTTGTACATGGTATTCCTGCTGGTTGACGAAGAGCAACTACAGGGAAAATGGAAAACGATACTGCCGGAGGACTATCGCGCACCGATGACCGCCTTGGTGCACGATGTGCAGCGTGTCATGAACGCGTACTTCCGCGGGCAGCTCAAGATCGCGGGGATCCTGACGCTCGTGTACATCATTGGATTCAACATCATCGGCCTTCCGCTTGCCACCTTGTTGGGCATACTCGCAGGCGCGCTTGGCCTCATTCCCTATTTCGGTTTGTTGAGCATTCTGCCGGTGGCCTTCAGCGCGGCCATCCACAGCATGGAACACCACAGCAGTTGGGGTACGATGATGCTCTGGGTGATAATGGTCTATTTAGCGGCCCAAGCGCTGGAAGGTCTGGTGCTCACGCCGCGTATCCAAGGGAAGAACACCGGCTTGCGGCCCGTCGTGATCCTGCTCGCCTTGAGCGTTTGGGGCAGTGTTCTCGGGCTCATCGGATTGCTCCTTGCGTTGCCGCTCACCACGCTCCTGTTATCCTATTACCGACGTTTCATCCTTGGCGAACCGGAGGAAGTCGAAGCCCCCCTCATTACTACCGTTGCCGAGCCATCCGTTCCCGCGGATCCATCCTAGGGTTTCGCACGCTGCCTTCTATTGCCCGCATTGTTGACATATGTATGGTGGTGGGTGCCGATAGTTTGGCCATATGACCCACCCCTACACCAAGACCCTCGCCCTTACCGCTGCGGTCGCCTTGGCCCAAAGTGCCAATGGCCAAACGGCCGATCAGTTCACCAGCGAAGTAGCTAACGCCTATTACGGCCAAG
This sequence comes from Flavobacteriales bacterium, assembly GCA_016703005.1. Lineage (GTDB taxonomy): Bacteria > Bacteroidota > Bacteroidia > Flavobacteriales_F > PHOS-HE28 > PHOS-HE28. Next base: position 59,455 of record JADJCX010000033.1, on the reverse strand, counting down.
GCTACACCCTTTGCCCGGCGACACCGGGCTGCACGCCACCGGTATCGTCGCGCGCCTATGGTTACATGGGCATTGCGCTATACGAGGCCGTAGTTGACGGCATACCCGGATACAGCAGCCTGCAAGGCGACCTGCCCGACCTGGGACCCTTGCCCGCCGTTACACCCGGCCTCATATACCACTGGCCCACCTGCGCCAACTACGCATTGAGCCGCATCATGGATAGTCTGTTCTTCAACGCGGCGCCAGCCAATCTGGCCGCGTTGCAAGCCATCCGCGACGGCTTCGATGTGCAGTTCTCCGGAGAACCCGTTGATGTGATCCAACGCAGCCAGGCGTTCGGGACCGACATTGCTGAAGCTGTGCTGGACATGGCGCGCACCGATGGCCAACACCGGCCACAACTGACCAACTTCGACCCGCTCTTCGTACCACCAGTTGGGCCGGGTTTGTGGGTTCCGGCCGTTGGACAACAGGCTATGCAGCCCTACTGGGGAAACAAGCGGCCCTTCTTGGAAGCCGATACCTCTTTCACGCTGTTCAACAGCGCTCCTCCAGCCTTTGATACGCTGCCGGGATCCCCGTGCTATGACGGCGCCGCACTCGTGTATCAAACCTCCCTCAACCTCACCACAACCGATACCCTCACCGCTCGCTACTGGGCCGATGGTGTGGTGACGCCGCCAACGCATAGCATGAGCATGATGGAGCAGTTGATGCGCCGCGAGAACAAGGACTTGGCCTTCGCCGCACGTGGCTATGCCATGCTGGGGATGAGCATTGCAGATGCCTTCGTTGCATGCTGGCGCTGGAAATACATCTTCAACTGGAACCGCCCCCGCAACTTCATCCGTGATCACATCGACCCCAACTGGGCTTCGCTGATCACCACCCCGCCGTTCCCGGAATGCAGCAGTGGCCACAGCAGCCAAAGCGGTGCGTGGAGTTCGGTGATGGAGGAACTATTCGGATCCAGCTTCGCGTTCGTCGACAGCACCCATGGCGCTTCGTTCGGCGGACCACGCACCTACTCCGATTTTGCGACTTGCTCGCAGGAAACCGCCTACAGTCGTTTGCTGGGTGGTATCCACTATGAGTATTCCAACAGTGGAGGTCTGCAGAACGGCGAAGCGATCGGCGACAACATCATAGCACTGTTCGACGGCCTCATCACCGGCGTAAACGATGTTGCATCGAACGGCACTGTTAACATCCGCTACGATGCGGTGAACGACTTGCTCGTTGTTGGCACTACTGAGCAAGTGGAACAAGTGCGCGTGATCTCGTGCGGATCCGGTGCGCTGGTGAACGCGTTCGATGGTCCCGGCCCCTACCACTTGAGCAATATCGCTCCCGGGATGTATGCCGTTGTGCTCGTTGGCGACACCCGCCAACCTGCGCGTTTTGTTGTGGCAGAGTGATCGGTGACCTCTTCAGGTAAGCCTGAGCGCCGCAGCCCCGAAAAGGCTGCGGCGTTCGGCTTTCTGCTCGCGCAGTTCGCCGAGATCACGCTGCCGGTGTGATGCGGCTCGGTACTTTGCCGCACCACTACCCATGCGCATCGCCTTCATAAAAGCCAACGAGTGTTGGCACCTTCGGCACAAAGTGTTGCGGCCGCATCAGTCCATCGAGGATTGTGACTACCCCAACGACCGCAATCCCGACAGCTTTCACTTGGGTGCAGTCGAAGCCGACCGTATCGTGGGGGTCGGGTCCTTCTACAAGGAGAAACAAGAGACGATCATGGGGCATATCCAGTGGCGCTTGCGTGGCATGGCCATCGACCCTGACTTCCGCGGAGCTGGCGTCGGCAGGCAGCTCTTGTTGTTCGGCATGGACGAACTGAAGGCGAAACGCGCCGATGTGATCTGGTGCCAAGCCAGGGAGAATGCCGAAGGATTCTACACCAAGCTCGGCTTCTCGATCAAGGGCGAGCCGTTCGTGTTGGAAGGCATCGGCGTGCACTACATCATGTACAGGAGCCTGCTAGCGGTATAGTTGATATCCATCGTATGCAATTGTCGCGCACTGACAAATACACGCTTGGTGCGCTGCTTGCGCTGAACGTCGTGCTGAAGTTCTGCTGGCTCGGTGTCAACGAACTGTCCGGCGACGAGCCCTTCACCGTGTTCTGGGCGCAGCAGAAGACCAGCGATCTGTTGGGGATGTTCCGGGATGAGAACAACCCGCCGCTGTACTTCTTCTTGATGAAATTCTGGAGCGTCGGCACTCCGTTCGAGGTGCCATGGCTGCGGGTGCCCTCGGCGTTGTTCAGCGCGCTGGCTGTTTGGCCATTGTTCTTGTTGGCAAGAAGACATGTTGGCACGTGGGGCGCTGTTAGCGCCTGTCTGCTCTTCTCCTTTTGCAACGAACACTACACCTATGCGCATGAGGTCCGCGCATACAGCCTGCTCACCTTGCTCACCATAACGGGCATGTGGCAGGTGGACCGTATGGCGCGCAGGGAACCGCGCGCCCTGCTGTGGTTGGTATTGCTGAACACAGCGCTGGCCTACACACACTTTATGGGTTGGGCGGCTATCGGTATACAACTGCTGTGCACGTTGTTCGTTCGAGAATGGCGACCTGCGCATAAGGGTTGGTTCAAAGCGGCGCTGGTTACACTCACGCTTTTTCTTCCGTATGGCTGGCTCTTTGCGCAACGCGTGGGTGCTAGCGTGAGCCAGGGCACATGGCTTTCTGCCCCCGCATGGGATGAGCCGTACAGCATGCTGTGGCGATGGAGCAATGCGCCGGTGATAACGGTGGCTTTCCTCTGCGTTATCGCCTTTGCGTTGTGGCGCACGAGAGCTCGGAACACTGCGATCCGCCTCGGGCTGGTGTGGGCGGGTGTGCCACTGTTGGGCTTGTTCTTCCTATCGTTCGCTGTGCCGTTGTACTTGGATCGTTACCTCGTTTGGGCAGCGCCGGGCTTTGCATTTCTGGTCGCGGCATCGCTGTGTGTGATCGCAGAGAACAAGGCAGTGGTCCGTGGAAGTCTCGCGGCTGCGTGCTTGGGTATGTTGGTGACGTTCGCGCCGTGGAAGGACAATGGGGTGAAGCCGAGCGCGGTGGTACAGGAGTTCGACAAATGGAAACCGTTCGAGGCAGATGCCTGCTACATCGCTCCTTATTGGTACGGCCTGACGTACGTGGCCGCTTGGGAACCTGAAGCGCTGAAGGGGGATGGGGCTTACATCAACAACTGGCTGGGGAGGGTGAATATGTACGAACTTGAAGGTCCGCTGCGCAAAGAAGACCTGCCGGTTGAGCCGCATTCGGTGGTGCTTCTGATCGACGCAGGTTCGGAACTGATAGATCCACGGGGTGTGACCAAGCAGTTGATTCGTGAGCACTATCCCGTGGTGGACTCGGTCGAAGCCGACAAGAAGGTGTGGGTCTATCGGTTCAGGAAGTAGGGCGCGACAAGCGCCGATCGCATGCGAGCGCGTTGCAGATGCGCTCGGGCTCTGCGCCAGTGACCTCGCCCCTTCAACCGTTCATGTAACCACGGCGACAATACGACCACTGTCGATCACCTTTGGCACCCCAACCAAAAAACCAAACGCCGCCGATGGCCCGATCGTTCACCCCGTTACTGGCTCTTTCGCTCTGCTTGAGCGCAGCTTCAACCCAAGCACAGACCAAGGCTACGTTCGCCACCGTGCCCAAGCCCATTGAAATGAAGGAGTTCTTCAAGAACCCCGAAAAGGTGAGCTTCCGGATCAGCCCCGACGGCCAATACATCAGCTACCGCGCACCATGGCGCAACCGCATGAACATCTTCGTGCAGAAGGTGGGCGGCGGCACCGCTACCCAAGTGACCGCTGACACGATCCGCGATGTGGGTGGCTACTTCTGGAAGGGCGACCGGCTGGTGTACAGCCGGGATATCAACGGCGACGAGAACTTCATCGTGTTCAGCGCAAGTATCGACGGCAAGGATGTGAAAGCGCTCACTCCGCAAAAGGACGTGCGCGCCGGTGTGCTCGACGACCTGCACAACATCGCAGGCATGGAGCAGAGCGTTATGGTGCAGATGAACCAACGCAACCCGCAGGTGTTCGACCCCTACTTGCTGAACGTGGTGACGGGTGAAGTGAAGTCGCTCTATGACAACCAAGAGAACTACGAAAGCTGGATCACCGACCACGCCGGCGTGATCCGCATGGCCACCCGCACTGATGGTGTGAACCAAGTGTACTACTACCGCGCCAGCGACAAGGAGCCGTTCACCGAATACATGACCACCAGCTTCAAGGACAGTTGGGGCCCGCAGATGTTCACGTTCGACAACAAGAACTTGATCGTGAACCACAACCTCGGCGGGCGCGACAAGACGGCGATCGTGGAATGGGATCTCGCCGCGAAGAAGGAGATCCGCTTGATCCACGAGGACAGCGACTACGATATGGGCAGCGTGGACCATAGCCGCAAGCGCAAAGTGTTGACCATGGCCACGTGGACCGGAGCGAAGAGCGAACGCAAATTCCTGGACAAGGAGACCGAAGCCTTGTACGCCAAGATGGCCCCCAACTTCGAGGGCTACGAATTCTGGATCTACGGCGAGGACGACACCGAGACCAAGATGCTGGTTTGGGCCGGCAACGACCGCAATCCCGGCAAGTACTACTACTACGACGCCACCACTGGCAAGCTGGAACACCTTGCTACGGCGTGCCCATGGCTGCCCGAGGCGCAAATGGCCGAGATGCGGCCGATCACCTACACCAGTCGCGATGGCCTCACCATCCACGGCTACCTCACCATTCCGAAAGGCCGCGAGGCGAAGGATCTCCCGGTCGTGGTGAACCCGCACGGTGGCCCTTGGGCGCGCGATGAATGGGGCTTCAACAGCGAAGTGCAATTCCTTGCCAACCGCGGTTATGCTGTGCTGCAAATGAACTTCCGCGGCAGCACGGGCTACGGACGGGCTTTCTGGGAGAAGAGCTTCAAGCAGTGGGGCCTTACCATGCAGAACGACATCACCGATGGTGTGAACTGGCTGATCAAGGAAGGTGTTGCCGATCCGAAGCGCGTGGCGATCTACGGCGGCAGCTACGGTGGTTATGCCACCCTAGCCGGCATCACCTACACGCCTGACCTGTACGCGTGCGCCGTGGATTATGTGGGCGTGAGCAACCTGTTCACGTTCATGAACACCATACCGCCTTACTGGGAGCCGTTCAAGAAGATGATGTACGAGATGGTGGGCGACCCGAAAACGGACAGCCTGGCCATGCGCGAGAGCAGCCCCGTGTTCTACATGGACAATGTGAAGTGCCCGCTCTTCATCGCCCAAGGCGCTACGGATCCCCGCGTGAACAAGGATGAAAGCGACCACGTGGTGGCTGCCCTGAAGAAGCGTGGTATCAAAGTAGAATACATGGTGAAGGACAACGAAGGTCACGGCTTCCACAACGAGGAGAACCGCTTCGACTTCTACGGCGCGATGGAGGGTTTCTTCGATAAGTACATCGGCAATGGGTACAAGCCTGCTGTGAAGAAAGCCGCAGCGCTACCGACGGAATAGTTGAACACAGTTCATACTGAAGAGGCGCGGGGTTTCCCCGCCTCTTGCATTCGCCCAGGCCACCGTTTCTTTAGACCCGCATGCAACGTACCGACTGGAAAACACGGATCTTCATGGCGGTGGACCGCGCACATGGGCGGTTCAACAACCGCATCAAGGACCGCTGGCCGTTGCTCAGCGTTTGGCTTTACCACAAACCGCGCTCGCGCTTCCTGCACTATCGTGTTGAGCGTGCGCTCATCGCCGGCAAACCGCTCAACGTCGGACAGCGACAGAGCATCGTGCTCTTCACGGTGGCCAAGGCGGCCAGCATGCACGTGCAGAAAATGGTGGGCACGCTCACCAAGGCACATGGCATGATACCCGCCGACTTCAACGCGTACTTCAGCACCAGTAGCGGCAGGATGTACGACCACTTCCGGAACCCTGCATCACTGCAGCGGATGTTCCGGCCGAAGGGTTTCTTCTATGGCGCGTTGCGCACGCACTGCGACATTCCGCAGCCGGAGCGCTTCCGCGTGGTGGTGGTCCTGCGCGATCCGCGCGATGTGCTCACCAGCCAGTACTACAGCCAAGCGTTCAGCCACGCCATCATCAACGAGCGTATCGCGAAACAACGCAAGAAGGTGTTGGCGCAGACCATTGACGAAGCCGTGATGGAGGAAGCACCGAAGCTGCTGGCCATCTACAACGACTACCTGCGCGAGTACAGCGGCAAACCGTGGGCGCTCATCACAACCTACGAGCAGATGGTCGCCGACCACGCCAGTTGGTTGCGGTCCATAGCCGGGCATTGCGGACTGGACAAACATCCTGACCTGGTGACGGAACTTGCTTCGCAGGGAACGGCGATCAAAGGCAGCGGCGACAAAAACCAGCATGTGCGCGTTGCCAAGAGCGGCGATCACAAGAACAAACTGAAACCGGAAACCGTCGCCGAACTCGATCGCATGTTCGGACCCATGCTCGCGAATGCACCTTGGGGAACAGGAGTCGCGAGTCGTGAGTTTTGAGTCGCGAGTCTGCCCCTCACTCGCGACTCAAAACTCACGACTCAAGACTCAAAACTCACGACTCAACCAATGCCCTCCGTCTCCGACCACCTCCGCTCCTCCTCCATCAAGCATTTGAATGAAGGCCGCGAACGCTTGCACAAATGTTTGGACTTGCTGAGCGAAGACCAGGTGTGGAAACGTGCGAACACGAGTACCGCGAGCGTGGGCAACTTGGTGTTGCACCTCTGCGGTAACGTGGGCCAGTGGGTCAACAGCACGCTCGGCAGTGACGCCGATCAACGCGTTCGCGATGCTGAGTTCAGCGATACCGGCTCTCTCGACAAGTCGCAGCTCCTTGCAAAACTCGATGAGACGATGACCAAGGCGACAACCATCATCGGCGCGCTTTCGGATACCGACCTCATCCGCGAGTTCGATGTCCAGTGCTATCGCGAGTCAGGCACCGCCATCATCGTCCATGTCACCGAGCACTTCAGCTACCATGTCGGTCAGGTGACCTTGCACACCAAATTATTGCTCGACATCGATACGGGTTACTACGCTGGGCAAAACCTCAACGCGAAGCCGTAGTCGCAAGCCCTCACTCGGCAAGGAAACCTTGCACCCACTGCGTGTCGCCTTGAACCAAGCGCAACGCGTAGAGTCCATTGGCAATGCCAGCGAGTCCCAGCTTATGATGCGGTTGGCCTGAAGCGAATGTTCCAGAAGCAACCAGCTTTCCTTCGGCATCAACCACTTCGTACAGGAAGGCATCGCTGCTGGAAGTCACGGGCAGGAACACATTCAGTTCTCCGTTCGTTGGCGATGGCCAAATGTGAACACCGTTCGCCGACTCTGTTTCCTCGATACCGATGCTACCGAAGTAGAGCGTATCGCTCAACGCCGCGCAGCCGTTGGCATCCGTCACCTGCACTTGGTAGTTGCCGTTCACGGTCACTTCATAGTCCTGATCGTTCGCCGAACCGATCGCGTTGCCTTCGAGGAACCACTGGTAAGCGGTTGCCGGCGTACTGGTGAGTACGACCCCATTTTCGGTGATCGTCGGTTGCGCTGGCGCCGGGTTCGTGAAGAACACCGCCGTATCGCTGGAACCGGTACACCCACTTGAGTAGACCACTTGAAGGCTCAATTGCCCGGGATCCGTTTGGTAGAACTGCGCGTCGCTGAGGCCATTGCTCCATACGTACTGGTCCACACCTCCCGGTCCGCTCACCAGCACGCTATCGCCCTCGCAGAACAAGGTGTCGGCATCGAAGTCCACATGGTTTCCTGAAACAGCCGCGAAGGCATCCACCTTGCCGTAACCCCATTGGTAGTTCGGGACACTGCCCGTGTATTGATCGATGTACGCGCTACCGTGTATGGCGGCGATCACCTCAGCGTGTGTGGCGTTCGGGCACTTCTCCAAGTACAACGCCGCTATGCCTGCGATCACGGGGCTCGCCATGCTCGTGCCTGCGTTACGCATGTGCAGGCTGTCCTGGTGCACTTTCCACACGTTGTTCGGTTGCAGCAGCATGGCCGCCATGGTACTCAGCGGACCAGGACTGAAGGTGAAGGCACCGGTTGCACCGATGTCTGGCTTCATCAAGCCGGTGCGCGCAGGTCCCTTGCTGCTGCTGCCATCGATAATGCCTTCGAACGGCGTCACGAACACCGTGTCCTGATGCGCACCGATGTACCACTCCTCGTTGGTGTAGTTCGCCACCGTGAGCGTATGCGGGCTGCATGCCCAGCTATCCACGATCTGCTGCAGACTGTCTGGCAGAACATAGTTGGCAATGCTCGGCAGGGTTGCTTGATCGGGCAAGTTGGTGCCCACGATGTAACTCATCCAACCGGGCGCGCCAATGCACCATACATCGTGCATGCCGTTGCCTGTTGTCATGAAACGCCAGTTCAGGTCGGCGCTGTCGGGCTGTTGCATGTGCACCTCCAAGTGATACTGTCCGCCGCGTTGTTCGGCGAAGAAGTCCACCACACCGAGCGTATCGCCATCGCCGTTCAGAATGGCATCGGTGTACATGCCACCCACATTGCTCACGATATCGTGGAACGGCGTACGGCCGCGATCCGCGAAGCTCAGCGTGTCGAGGTTCGCGCCCATCGCGTATTCCAGGTTCACCATTTCGGCGCTATCGCCCCATAGGTCGAAGTACACCGACGGATAGCCGAGGAAACTCTGTGTGTTCACGCGGTACCACGTGAACGCCGTATCGGCATCGCTCACGGTGCGCATGTGATACTTCGGGAATTGTCCGCTGTTGCCTGCTGCGCATACGAAGACGCGCCCCGGCTCGGCGTTCAACATGCTGTCGATGAGCAGCGCTGCGGCGTCCTGTCCGTCGTGACTTCCCAAATAGCTGCCTGCGCTGAGGTTGACCACCGCAGGCTTGCCGACGCTCTCCGCATAGTCATATACGTAACGCACACCATCCACCACCGTGCTCTGCCAGTTGGCCGCGTTCAGGTTGCTGCTGATCACCACTATGTCCGCATCGGGCGCAACGCCCTTGCAGTTACCGGTCAACGAACCGTCGCCAACGGCCGCGCCTGTAACAGTGCTCCCATGCCCGAAAGTGCCGGGCTGATCGCTCGCTGGGCACTGCAGCGTATTGATCATTGTACTGTCCCACACGCGTCCGTAGTTATATGGTTGCGGTGTCAACAGCGCGTCGAAGCTGTACGTCTGTCCCCAGAATTTCTGGATCCGGGTGCGGCCGTCGTTCAACTGGAAATCGCCGTGCCGCCAATCGCACCCTTGATCGATCACTCCTACCACAACACCACTGCCGGTATACCCCTGCGTCAACGGCGCCATACCCTGTTGCACCGGGTTCACGCGGTTGTGCACGCGCATGCTGTCGTTCATCGACCGCCCGGGGATCATCGTGAACTCGATGCACTCCACAACCTCCATCGCCGCCAGTTCGGCCACACGGCCCGCCGGCACCCGTGCGTTCACGATACCGGTCATCCGTTGTTTCACCACGCCGCCCACGCTCAGCACAGCGCTGCTCAGCGCACCATCGTTACCGCGCAGGAAAAGGTCCACCATGGCATCTGTGCCTTGCACGCGTTGCAGATGGGTGCGCAGTTGCACGTTCATCTTCTGCGGCACTTGGGCAACGGCCACGGTAGCTAAGGCGATCGAAACGGCGGTAAGAAGATGGCGCATGGGTTCGGTGCCTGTCGGGGATCCCACTATACGCGGGCCGTCGGGCCCGGCGAAATTAGGTCCGCTTCAAAGCGGCCATCATCTCCGTGTAACTCGGTATCAACGGCACGCTCTTGACTTCCTCCGTGGCATGGTCCACATGGAAGCAGTAGTGCTTCAACCCGTTGGTGAGCAACAGCCACCGCACCTTGAAGACAATGTTGTACCGCGTCGCTTGGTCGAATACGCTCTGGTCTATGCGCACCTCGGGCGCCTTGCACTCCACCAACGCCAGCGGCTGGCCGTGGTCATCGTGTACCACTATGTCCGCGCGCTTGCTCAGCGTATTGAGCTTCAGCTCCTGCTCCGTCCGCATCAATCCCAGCGGGCATTGCCTATCGTGGACCAGATAATTCAGAAAATGCTGCCGCACGTGCTCTTCCGCCGTATGTGCCACCCAACTGCGGCGGCTGGGGTCGAAGAGCTGCGATGCCTCCCCCACACTTCTACATTTGATCCCGAAGTCGGGCAGGTTCAACTGCTGGGCTACCATCTCACAGCAAACCTATCACGTGCGCACCAAAGAGGACATCGTGAACAACTGGCTGCCCCGGTACACCGGCGTGACCCTCCCCGACTTCAAGCCGTATGTGCTGCTCACCAACTTCGATGGCTACCTCGACATTTTCTGCCGCCAGACGGGAGCCGTTATCAAGGACCTGGGCAAGAGCATGCGCGTTGCGTTGGGCGAGGACATGTGCATGGTGAACTTCGGCATGGGCAGCGCCAACGCCGCAACCATCATGGACCTGCTCAGCGCCATCGACCCCAAAGCAGTGCTCTTCCTTGGCAAGTGCGGCGGCCTCAAGAAGAAGAACCAGCTCGGTGATCTCATCCTGCCCATTGCCGCCATCCGCGGCGAGGGTACCAGCAACGACTACTTCCCGCCGGAAGTCCCGGCCCTGCCCAGCTTCATGATCCACCGCGCCGTGAGCAGCGTTACCCGCGATCATGATCTGGACTATTGGAGCGGCACCGTGTACACCACCAACCGCAGGGTATGGGAACACGATGAAGCCTTCAAGGAGAAGCTACGCGCCATGCGATGCATGGCCATCGATATGGAAACAGCCACGCTCTTCATGACGGGCTTCGCCAACAGCATTCCCACCGGCGCGCTGTTGCTCGTCAGCGATCAGCCCATGGTACCCTGGGGGGTGAAGACCGAAGCCAGCGATGCGAAAGTCACGGGCACCTTCACCGAAACACACGTGAAAGTGGGCATCGCCAGCTTGCGCGAGATCATCAACGAGGGCCGCAGCGTCAAGCACCTGCGATTCGAATGAGCACGCTGGACGGATACAAGGCCGTGATGAAGGATGTGCAGGCCGGCAAGTTCAAGCCGCTGTATGTACTGCATGGTGAAGAAGGGTTCTTCATCGATCGCGTCAGCAAGGAGATCGAGGAGCGCGCACTGCAAGAACACGAGCGCGACTTCAACCTTACCATACTGTATGGCCGAGATTGCGATGCTGAACAGGTGAAAGACACCTGCCTCCGCTACCCCATGATGGCCGAGCGCCAAGTGGTGATCCTGCGGGAAGCACAGAGCTGGCGACCGGATCAATGGGATAAACTGGAAGCATACGCCAGCAAGCCCACACCCACTACTGTCCTTGTCATCGGACACAAACACAAGAAGCTCGACGGCCGAAAGGGCTTCGCGAAAGCCGCCGCGAAGACCGGTGTCGTCTTCCACAGCGAACCGCTGAAAGACCACGAACTGCCCAAGTGGATACAGGCGTATGTAACCCACCACAAGCGGAAGATCGGCCAGAGCGAAGCCATGCTCTTGGCCGAGCACCTCGGTAGCGATCTCGGTAAAACCGCCATGGAAGTGGAGAAGCTCGCGTTGGTAACGCAAGAAGGCGCGAACATCACGGCCGACACCATCCAGCGCTACGTGGGCATCAGCAAGGAGTACAACATCTTCGAACTGCAAAAAGCCATCGGCGCGCGTGATCACCTTAAGGCGCAACGCATAGCGCACTACTTCGGCAGCGACCCCAAGGATCATCCGTTGGTGCTCACCGTTAGCCTCCTCAATGGCTGGTTCAGCAAAGTGGCCATGTTGCACGGCATGGCGGGCAGGCCCGATGGCGAAGTGGCCGCAACCCTCAAGATCCCGCCTTTCTTCGTGAAGGAGTACGCGCAAGCGGCGCAGAATTTCAGCAAGCACGCCGTGGTGCGCGCCCAAACCGTCCTGCGCGAAACAGACCTGCGCAGCAAAGGCATCGGCAGTGCCAGCGCCGACGATGGCGATCTGTTGCGCGAAGCGATCGCAAGGATCCTTTCTTGACCCATCTCCCACACTCAGCCCAGTAGCCTTAACAGTTACTGGCAAGTTTGCCACCTCAGCGTGCAACCCGCTGCGTTACTTGCCACGGGCAACACGACACGTATCGCCTCCCCCTCTGCATTCACTCACGACTTGCGACTCAAGACTCACGACTCAAAACATGAGCGCTACCCAAAGCAAACTCTGGTACCTCGAGAAGATCGATCTACTGAAGGGCCTTCGACCTGAGGAACTGCAGCGCGTTGCAGATCGCACGACCGTGGGCCATGCACACAAGGACGAGCACATCTACTTCCCCGAAGAACCCAGCAACGTGGTGTTCTTCCTGAAACGCGGCCGGGTGAAGATCGCCACTATGGGTGAGGATGGAAAGGAAGTCATCAAGGCCGTGCTGTATCCCGGAGAAGTCTTCGGGGAACTCGGCGCTGCCGGCGAAGAGAAACGCCGCGACCATGCCGTGGCACTGGACGATGATGTGATGATCTGCGCCATGAACGTGTCCGATGTTCACGAGATGATGAATGAAAACCCGCATTTGAACTTGGCCTTGGCACGTGTCATCGGCGAACGTGTGGTGAGTGTGGAACGTCGGCTCGAAGGCTTGATCTTCAAAGACAGTCGCTCGCGCATTATTGATTTCCTGAAGGAGATGGCCGCGAAGCACGGCACGCAAGTGGGCGACGAAACCCTGCTGAAGCACGCCCTCACGCACCAGGACATCGCCGACCTCACGGCAACGAGCCGCCAAACGGTCACCACGGTGCTGAACGACCTGCGCAAGAAAGACCTCGCGTATCTGGAACGTGGGAAACTGCTCATCCGCGATCTGAAGAAACTGAAATGAGCCTGGTGATCTATGTCCGCGAGGACTGCCATGACTGCGACAAAGTCCTGGCCTATATAAACGGCCGTGGACTGGATATCGGCATCGATGACATCGACAACCCGAAGGACCCCGAAGCTCCACGGTTGTTCGCTGCGCCCGCGTTGTGCGATGGACCGAGGCTGTTGGCCTATGGCATCGACATCATCGCGGTCCTTGACAGGATCGGCTGACCGACCAAAGACATTCCGCGACCGGTCATGGCGCCCACAGCGCACCGGGCCACGATCCTGCGGAACAACGCGTCTCATCGCTGAAACGGACCGGCAGGAACACGATGTTGGGATGAACTCTTGCGTACGTCAACGTAACACCGAGCATCCGGTGGCCTATTTTGCACCCACCTGCCCAGAACCATGTCGAACATGAAGGAACAAGTCGCCCTGTCGTTAGCATCAGTGCTGATACTTGCCACCGGCCTGCGCGCGCAAGTAGTGGTGAATGAAGTGAGCGCCAGCAACCTTACCACGGTTGCGGACAACTTCGGCGATTTCGGTGATTGGGCCGAATTGTACAATACCACTGGCGCACCCGTGAATATCAGCGGTTGGTGGTTGAGCGACAACCCCAACACTCCCCAGAAGTGGGCCTTCCCCGGAGGAACGATCGTCGGAGCGAATGCGCGATTGGTCATTTGGTGCAGTGGACGCGACCTCGGCGCCCCCGCCCTACACAGCAACTTCAAACTGAACCAAACGAGCCAGGAGTGGATCGTATTGAGCGATGCCGGAGGAACGCTCATCGACGACTTTGAACTGGCACAGCCTACCAAGGAGAACCACAGCTGGGGCCGCACCACCGACGGCGCGGCGAACTGGAGCATTTTCACCACGCCTACGCCAGCCGCCGCGAATGCGGGTGCTGTTCCCTACTACGCTAACAAACCGGTCCTGAGCCCTATCGCAGGCTTTTATCCGGGCGCCCAGAACGTGAGCATTGCGCCCGTTGCCGGTAGCGACGTGCGCTTCACCACCGATGGTACACTGCCGACTGCCGCAAGCACGCTGTATACCGGTCCGATCGCTGTCGGCACCACCACCGTTATCCGCGCCGCCGCCTTCCCCACCGCGCCCGGCACGCCGAGCAGCTTGGTGGAAACGAACACCTACTTCATCAACAGCCCGCACACGGTTGCCGTGTTGAGCATTGCCGGCAACGACCTGAACGACCTGTTGGAGAACGGCAACCAGATCCAACCCCTCGGTTCGTTCGAATACTTCGGCCCCAACGGCATACAGCGCGATGAAGCCGTTGGTGAATTCAACGAGCACGGACAGGACAGCTGGGCCTACGATCAACGTGGCTTCGATTACATCGTGCGCGATGAAACCGGCCACAACGACGCGATCCACTACCCCATCTTCCGCACAAAGACACGGGACAAGTACCAGCGCGTGATCGTGAAGGCGTTGGCCGGCGATAACGTGGCCTACGGCCCCGGGCAACCTGCACACATCCGCGATCCGTACGTGCAGGCGCTGAGCCAGCTCGGCGACCTCGCCATGGACGAGCGCAGCTATGAAGCCTGTGTGCTTTACCTCAACGGCGATTACTGGGGCGTGTACGATCTACGCGAGAAAGTGGACGACCACGATTTCACCAGTTACTACTACGGCCAGGACGAGAACAACATCCAGTTCATCAAGACCTGGGGCGGCACATGGAGCGAGTACGGCGGGGCGCAAGCACAGACCGATTGGAACGCGCTGCGCACTTACATCGCCACCAACAACATGGGCAATGCCGCCAACTTCGCCTACGTGGACAGCCTCTACAACTGGCACAGCCTCATCGATTACTTCTGCCTGGGCAGCTACACCGTTTGCGCCGACTGGTTGAACTGGAACACGGGCTGGTGGCGTGGCCTCAACCCCGCTGGCGATAAAAAGAAGTGGCGCTATGTGCTGTGGGACATGGATGCCACCTTCGGCCACTATGGCAACTTCACCGGCATCCCCGATCAATCACCGGATGCTGACCCGTGCACAGTGGAACAATTGCCCGATCCCGGCGGACAAGGACATACCGAGATCCTGGAGAAATTGATGACGGAGAACCAGATGGTGCACGACTACTACGTGAACCGCTACATCGATCTGGGCAATACCGTCTTCAACTGCGGCAACATGCTGGCCTTGCTGGACAGCTTCGTAGCCATTATCGACCCGGAAATGCCGGCGCAGTGCGCCCGCTGGCCTGCGGCTTCCTACGCCACATGGCAAGCCAACGTGCAAGTGATGCGCGACTTCATTACCACCCGCTGCGTTACCATCGAAACCGGCTTGGTGGATTGTTACGACCTCTCCGGTCCGTACGATGTGGTGTTCGACGTGGAGCCACCACTGAGCGGCTCCATACAAGTGAACAGCCAAGCGCTGCCCAACTACCCGTTCACAGGAACCTACTACGGCGGCATCACCACAACACTGGCACCACTGCCGGCCAACGGCTGGATCTTCAGCCACTGGACCATTGCGAACGACACCATCAGCCCCAGCACGCTGGACTCCCTGGTAACAGTCGATTTCGATGTGCCCGATAGCGTGGTGGCGCACTTCATACCGCCGATCCGTTACGATATCTACGTTGACGTTGACCCGCGCACCGGCGGCTACGTGCAACTGGGCAACACTGTGATCACCCAATTCCCGCACGTGGAGAACGTTGCGCACGGTCTACCGCTCACGTTGAAGATCTTCCCGGCAGAATTCCACGAGTGGCTGTACTGGGAGATCCTGCACAGCCCGATCCTGCCGAACGATTCGTTGCAACAGGAAGTGAGCATCAGCTTCACTAGTACCGATACCATCATTGCACACCTGGATCCGATGGACCATGGCTACTACCTGAGCAATGCCTTTACCCCGAACGGCGATGGCATCAACGATGTGTGGTACCCCGGCCAGCAAGTGGTGGATGCAGCCGATTACGACCTGAAGGTGTTTGACCGTTGGGGCGAAGTGATCTACACCAGCAAGGACCCCTTTGCAGGCTGGGACGGCAGCAGCACCGGGGCCGATGCGCCGAACGGCGTGTATGTGTACAAGGCCCACGTGGTGCACGCGATCAGCAAGGAGGATTACGACTTTACCGGGCACGTGACCATCTTCCGGTAAGCGCGCCGACATTCCATTGAAAAGCCCCGACTTGCGTCGGGGCTTTTTGTTTGGGCAGGATCAACGTTCCAAGATGAAGGCTCCTTGCCTTCTGATATCATGACAATAGACATCATGGTCTTCGCACCAACGGCGCACATACCGCAGACTGGACAGCTCCATGTCTGGTGCCAGAACCACACGCTGCGGATGATGCGCCGATGCGATCGCATCGATATCGAACCGCCCTGGCCCTTGCAGCACAACCGCGTCCAGACCCGAGCTGTTCATCGATCGCCCGTGCACTTCGCTCCCCGAACGAAGAAAGCGGACGCAGAGCGCATCATTCGCCCAGAGGCCAAGTCCATGAACAGTACTTCCCGTGGACCCTGTGCGCGGCTCGTGCATCATGGACGGTGCCAATTCCATGGTCGACCCGAGACCCCACTTGCGTGCGTGCGCCTCGACGCGCCTGCGGGCGTAGCCGTCCCGGGCGTTCGCACTATCCGCCAACACGACCAATTCCCTCCCGTGCACCATGCCTGCCAATACCCCATCGCGATAGTCGTACACCACGAATGCACGTTGACCAGCTGTCGAACGGAGTCTGGTGTGCCACGTGAACAAGAGCGCGCCCACCGACAACGCGAGCAACCACTTCAGCCTCCACCAGCGCCAAGCGACGATCGCGGAAAGGATGAGGATCAACCCATACATCAACACGCATTGCGTTGTATCCATCCGCACTGCGGGGTACGAGCCCGGTAGCTCACCGAACCACTGCGCTCCCTCGCCCATGACCCAGAGCAACTTGGAGAGCAGCCACTCCACCGCATCGCCGATCCATGGGACATGTCCGAGGATAAGCGCGGCAATACCCACGATGACAGCACCCGTGCTCGCCGTTACAACGATGAGATTCGCGGGCAGGAACCATGTCGGGAATGCACCGAATGCCCACAACGAAAGTGGCGTTGTCATCAACTGTGCGGCCATGGTAACGCACGCTGCCGACCACATGAAGTGAAGCACCGCGTTGGGTGGGGACCACAGTCGCATGAACGGCTTGTAGAACAGGATGATGCCCAACACCGCCATGAACGAAAGCAGGAAACTGAGTTGGATGATCATTGATGGATCCCAGAGCAGCAGCACGAACGCAGCCACACTGAGGCTGTTCAGCGGTTCGTTGGGGCGGCCGCACACCTCCGCCACAGTGAACACCGAGAACATGAGCGCCGCACGGACAATGCTCGGTGAGCCACCGGCCACACCCGAGAAGGCCCACAGTGAAGCGACTATCAATACCCCGCGAGTAACCCGTGCCCACCACTTCTTTCCCCACCATCCCATCAATTGCATAAGGATCCAATAGATGAGGCCCACGTGCATGCCACTGACCGCGAGCACGTGCATGGTGCCGCTTTTAGCGAATGCATCGCGCTGCTCCATATCGATATCGTTGCGCACCCCGAGCACCAGCGCTTTCACCAAGCCCTTTTCCGTGGGAGCGAGGTCCAGCGAATCGAACCATCCGGAAACGTTCGCGCGCCATTCATTGAACAGCCCGGCGAGCTGTGGCTCATGCCCGATCCTCAGCCAATTCCCACTTTCAACGAAAGCCTCATGGAAAATACCCTGCGACGCGGCCCATTGCGCCCTATCGAATCCACCGGGATCAGCCACGCGGTCGATCCCGTTCACCGGGGCGCGCAACACCAACCGATCACCGGCCCGGAGCGTTGTTGCGACACTGTCCCTGCGGATCATCAGTAGCACGCCACCGCGTGCAACTGCACTGCCGGTGCTGTCCACCCATCCCAAGGCCTCGGCGCGGCAACGCACCACCTTGGGCGAAATTCCGGTGACCTCCGAGACTTCCACCAGCAATGCGCGGCGTTGATCTGCATCCACCACCAGACGATGCGGGTGGTTGGACGGTGCCCTCATGGTTTGAAAAAGAACACCGAAACTGAGCGAGAACAAGAGGAAGGCTACACCGCTTACCCATCGCCACTTGTACTGCGTGCGTCGAACGGCCATCGCCGCGAAGACAACGAATGCGCCCGAACACAAGGCCCATGCTGTAGCCGGATCCGGGGCGCCAAGCCGAGCAACCACCAGCCCTCCGATGAAAGGCAGCACCGCTCGAAGCCCTGGGGCTCGAACCACATCGCTCCAAGGGTCGTTGCTCATGGCAGCTGCTACGAACGTAGCTGGGTGCTACCCACAAAAAAATACCCGATCCCGGGTATTTTTTTCTTGGATCCTTCTGCTATGGAAAGTCCCTGACACTTGAACAACTAAGCGGGACATACCTAGCGGCACAGGTTGTGTGTGCTCAACAATGATGAGCTACGGTACTGCCCTCGCTCTCCTTACGCAGCGCCTACGCTCCGATATCCCGCGAGCGCCTCAAGCTTGGGGCGCTACCCCGTTTCCTTCTGGGTCAACTATAGTGCGCCTCGACCCCTACACCACCTGCAAAATGTGGCACTTGAGGTAATGCGTCTCCGGCACGCCCCAGAGCACGGGGTGGTCGGGTGGCTGGCTGCCGGTGTACACTTCGCGCAGTTGCTTGCCGGCATCGGCGGCGGCATCGGCAATGGTTTTGCGGAAGAGTTCGGGGGCCATGTGGAAGGAGCACGAGCAGGTAACCAGGAACCCGCCCGTATGCAGGCACTTGAGGGCGCGCAAATTGATCTCCTTGTAGCCGCGCGTGGCATTCTCCAAAGCGCTCTTGCTTTTGGCGAAGGCGGGCGGGTCCAGCACGATCACATCCCACAGCTTGTTGTTGCGGCTGGCATTGGTAAGGAAGTCGAAGACGTTAGCGGCTTGGAAGGTGCAGCGATCAGCGATGTTGTTGAGCTGCGCGTTGTGCGTGGCCAGTGCAACGGCCTCTTCGCTGATGTCGAGCCCCAGCACTTCGCGCGCGCCGTAGTGGGCAGCGTGCAGTGCGAATCCTCCTGTGTGAGTGAAACAATCGAGCACACGGGCGTCTTGGGCGATGGGTGCGATGGCGGCGTGGTTGCGCACCTGGTCGAGGAAGTGGCCGGTCTTCTGCCCGGTGGCAATGTCCACGTGCATGCGCAAGCCGTTCTCGTTGATGACGAGTTGCGTGGGGAAGTCGGGGCCGAGGGGGCCTTTGTGCTGGGCGAGGCCTTCCTTTTCGCGGATGGCCACGTCGTTGCGCTCGTAGATGCCGCGTGGATCGAAGAGGGCGCGGAGTTCGTCGGCGATGATCTCTTTCCAGCGCTCCATGCCGAGCGCGAGGGTTTGTATGGACAGCACGCACTCGCCCGGTGCATCGGCATCGTTGAACTTGTCCACGATAAGGGCGGGCAGTCCGTCGCTCTCGCCGAAGACCACCCGGCAGCTACCGGTGTAGCCCATGCGCTGGCGGTGCGCCCACGCGGCGCGGATACGATGGCGGATGAAGCCTTCATCCACTTGCACTTGCATGTTGCGCGTGAGCAGGCGAACGCGGATGAGGCTTTTGGGGTTGATGAAGCCGAGGCCGACGGGGCCTTTCTTGACGTCGATGACCTCCACCACATCGCCTGCCTCGAAGTCGCCCTCGCTGCGCAGCACCTGGCTATCGAAGATCCACGGATGGCCGCCTGATACCCGGCGGTGCGGATCGGTGATGAAGATGCGTGCGGGCATGGGAGGAGAACGATGTGGAGATGTGGCGGATGTGAAGATGTGGTGGATGTGCTGGCGTGGTTAGGGCGCGGCGCACATCACAACCGCTCGAAGGATCAACGGTCAATTGCCACCGCCTTCGAATGTAGCTGGCGAGGCACCGGTAGCCGGCTTCTCTTGTACTGCATTCTCATCACGGAAGAAGTCGATGGCGCTGAGGTCGACGAGGTGTACATCAGTGAAGTAGTGGTGCAGGATGTCGGTGTAGCTCATGCCGGTGCGGGCCATGTGCATGGCGCCTTCTTGGCACAACCCAACGCCATGACCGAACCCGCGACCTTCCAAGACCACGTTCTCGCCGATGGTGTGAATGGCGAAGTAGCCGCTGTTCAGTTTCCAGTCGTGGCGCACATCTTCCAACGGAACGGCGGGTTGCACATTGGGCAGGTAGAGGTTGCGCCGGTTGGGTTCCATGTTGAGGGCCGATGCGATGGCATTAGTGTCGGTGGTGTTCACCTTCCACTTCTTGTTCAGGTACGCGAGCCAGTCGGCCTTGCCAATGGTGCGGGTCCACACGGCGTGCGGCTCCTGCATACAAAAGCTGTCGACCACGGCGCGCAGGTAGGGTTCGGACTTGCTCCACACATCTTCGGCGTTCAGCGTTTCGCCGCCGCAATTGCTGTGGAAGGTGGCATGGATGAGTTTGATGCGCGCATCCACCAGCACCATATCCTCAGTGGCCGCCACCGCTGCAAGGATGTCGGGGTTGGAAGTTCTGCCACGGTACACCTGGCAATGCACTTCATCGCAGATCTCGAAGCCTTCCGGCAGGTGCTTGCGCGCGTTGGTGAGCGCGTAGGTGCGGCATGCCACCGCCTGCAACTTGTAGTACTCCGCATTGTGGTCCTTGCCGGCTTCGCTCTGGATCACCCCTGCTGTGTAGTCCTCCATGCTGGCGTGGTTGGTGAGTTGCAGGCGCACCCCGTTCCGATCGATACGCAGGTGACCGGGGTAGGTACGTTCGGCCATCTTGCTATCGAGCACTTTGAGCCGGAACGCGCTGAGGGGGACCTTCTGGATCAGTTCGATGTAGCCCGCGGTGAAACTCGCAGCGAGCGATTTTGCCTGCAGCTTTCCGCCGGCTGTGGACACGCGCAAGCCATCGTTGCTGAGCAGTTCGCCCACCTTCTTGCCGTCGGCCATGATGTTGTACCCGCCACCGGCGCTCAGCACAACGATCCCATCAACCTGCCGATCGCGGAGAATTCCCACATGCACTGTGCGCGTTTGGGCCAGCGCCGTTGCGCAAAGCAGTGTTACGAAGTAGGAAACAAAGGCCCTTGTCATGACGGCGGCGAAACTACCGGCCGCCCTATGGGCCATCAGGCGCGGCTGTTCAGACTTTTCCACACGCCATCGGCAACTCGGGCCGATGCACCCGGGCCACCGAGCACATGCAGCAGGTCGGCCAAGTGCTTTTCCTGGGTCGAACGATACTCGGCATCGTGCAGCAGGGCGTTCAGTTCGCTGCTCAGCATCCGCTCGTTCATTTCCTCCTGAATGAGTTCGCGCACCACGGGTTCGTCCATGATGAGGTTCACCAAGCTGATGTACTTCACCTTCACCAACCGCTTGGCCAACCATACGTTCAACGCGCTGCCTTTGTAACATACTGCCATGGGAACGCCGAACAGGGCCGTCTCCAATGTGGCGGTGCCACTGGTGACCAAGGCTGCCTTCGACTTCCGCAGCACGCCGTACGTGTCGCCCACGACCAGTTGCGCATTGGAGCCTTTCATCATCTCCTCATAAAAACTGCGCGGCACGCTTGGTGCGGCTGCAACCACAAAGCGGTACTTGGTGAAGTTCTTGGCAACGGCCAACATCGCCGGCAGCATCACAGCGATCTCCTGACGACGGCTGCCGGGGAGTAATGCAATATGCTCCTGCGAACGCGGCTTCGACGTTCCACTGGCCGCGATCTCATCCAACAACGGATGCCCGACGAACTCCACATCCATTCCATAGTTGGCGTAGAACGCCTTCTCGAAGGGCAGTATGGCGAACATGCGATCCACCACCTTTTTGATCTTGTGTACGCGGCCCTTCTTCCACGCCCAGATCTGTGGGCTGATGTAATAGAGCACCTTGACCCCATGCTCGTGCGCCCATTCGGCAATGCGGAGGTTGAAGCCGGGATAGTCGATGAGCACGATGGCATCGGGCTTCCATGACGCAATGTCCACTTTGCAGAAGGCGATGTTGCGCAGGATGGTGCGCAGGTTCAGCACCACTTCCGCGAAACCCATGAATGCCAATTCGCGGTAGTGCTTCACAATGTGCGCCCCCTCGGCCGACATGCGGTCACCACCCCATGCCCGCACAGCGATGGTGGGATCCTTCGCGCGCAGTGCTTTCAGGAAGTTGGCGCCGTGCAGATCGCCACTGGCTTCACCTGCGATCACATAGAGGCGCTTCGGGCTCATATCCATCCGAACTTGCTGAGTTCCTCGTAGGCGATCACCGGTACGATGTACAACCCGTAGGCGATCATCGCGGTAATGACCCCGCGCATGGCCTTGTGATAGCCGAAGCGGTCGAAGGCGAAGAAGAGAAAGGCGTCGGCGATAAGGCTCAACGAAACGATCCGTGTACGGTACTCACTGGATCCTAGGAACAGGTCGTGGACGAACCAGTGCATGTCATGGTGCGGTCGGATACCCGTTGTGTAGATGAGCCCATAACCGAAGAACCCGAAGACCGGGAAGATGAGCCCGAGCACCACACCGATACCGAAGCGATCAATGCGCATGATCCCAAGTATTCAGTTCGGCGATCGCGTGGTGCGCCGTCATGTCGAACTGCACAGGCACCACGCTGGCGTAGCCATTGTGCACGGCCCACACATCGGTGTCCTCGCCGTGGTCCAGGTCCTTGAAGCGGCCTCTCATCCAGTAGTAGTCCTTTCCCATCGGGTCGCGGCGCGTTTCGAAATCATCCTCCCAATTGCCCCAAGCTTGGCGACAGATGCGCACGCCCTTCAGCGCTTCGCCGCTCGCCTTCGGCACGTTCACGTTGAGGCAGGCGCCTTTGGGAATACCGTTCTTGAGAACGTTGGCCGTTACGCTGCGAACAATGGGCCGAACAAGACTGAAGTCGGCGTCGATGTCGTGGTCCATCAGCGAAAAGCCAATGCTCGGGATGCCTTCCAGTGCGCCCTCCACCGCTGCGCTCATGGTGCCGCTGTACAGCACATTAATGCTGATGTTGCTACCGTGGTTGATCCCACTGACGAGCAACGCTGGCTTGCCCTTGATCACTTCGTAGATGGCCAACTTCACACAATCCACCGGTGTGCCGCTGCACGCATAGGCCTCCACCCCTTCCATAAGGTCCAGCTTCTGCAGGCGCAGGTAGTGGTGAATGGTGATGGCATGGCCCATTGCACTTTGCGGTTTGTCAGGTGCCACCACCAGCACCAGACCGAAGGCTTTCATTTCTTCCGCGAGGGTGCGGATCCCATTGGCGGTGATACCATCGTCGTTGGTGACCAGAATGAGGGGGCGTTGATCCATTGCGGGTGCGAAACTAAACCGCTCTGTAGCGGGATGTGGAAATGTGAAGATGTGGGGATAAGATGTGGAGATGTGAGAATGTGAAGATGTATCCGCACTACCGATCTTGTGACCGGATAGCCGCCACGCCTTACATCTTCACATTTCCACATCCTGTTCATCTTCACATGACCAAAAAGCCCATCCATCCGCCCGGCGCGGCGAAGCCGATCGCTCCCTATACGCCTGCCATGGAAGCGGGCGGCTTCGTATTCATCAGTGGTCAGGTCGCCTTCAAAGGCGCTAGCGGCGAGCTGGCCTTGGGCAGCATCGAAGAAGAGACCACACAAGTGATGGAGAACATCGGGATCCTCCTGCGCGCGGCGGGCTTGGGCTACGAGCACTTGGTGAAAGTCACGATCTTCCTCAGCGACATGGCTCACTACACCATAGTGAACACGGTATATGGCTCCTACTTCAAGGATGCCCCTCCAGCGCGCGAGGCCGTTGCCGTGAAGGGACTTCCGGCCAATGTGAACGTTGAGATCAGCGGGATCGCAGTGAAGGAGTGAAGCAATGGAGCAGTGAAGCCGTGAAGCCGAGCTGCCGAATTCACACCATGAACTTGCGCTGCGCGTTGAACAACAGCGCGAACACAAGCACCACCAAACCGTACATGATGGCGAACGACCACGAGATGAGGTTGGCCCCGATGATGAACATGGGTGCGAACGCCCAGACAATGGCGCTGATCAGGTAAACGTGGAAGCCCACGCGGCGCATGCGCCATAGCAGGACACCACCGATCAATGCACCCAGCGTGGCGAAGAATTTCAGCATTGCGATCGGTGCAGCGTTCGATGTCACCAACGTAGCGAGTTCACGGCTCTTCTCCATGGCCTCTTCGGCTTCGGGCAAGGAACTCATCCAGCCCTCCATCAGTTCGGCGCTCTGATCCAGCTGTTGTTCCATCTCCTCCGGTGATGGCGGGCTGATCCACTCCGAGAAGTTGCCGATCAACGCCCAACCGCCGAAAACGAAAAGCAGGATGCACAACACCTTTACTGTGGTTGTTCGTTTACCGGTCTGGTCCGTCCAAGGGTCGCTCATGGGTCAGGTGTGAATTATGCCGCCAAGATGCAACTTCAATGGGCTTGGCGCCCCACGTACATGGTGCGCTGAACGGCTACATTCGCCGACGCTTTTTGCAAGCAACCATACACCCATCATGAGCTACGACGTCATTGTTCTCGGCAGCGGCCCCGGCGGCTATGTGGCCGCCATCCGCGCCAGCCAACTCGGATTGAAAACCGCCATTGTTGAGCGTGAAGCGCTTGGTGGCATCTGTCTCAACTGGGGCTGCATCCCTACCAAGGCGCTGCTGAAAAGCGCTCAGGTGTTCGAGTACATCAACCATGCGAAGGACTACGGGATAACCGTTGGCGCTGGTTCGCCGGACATGAAAGCCATTGTGCAACGCAGCCGCGATGTGGCCAAGGGCATGAGCAACGGCGTCCAGTTCCTGATGAAGAAGAACAAGATCGACGTGATCATGGGCGTGGGCATTTTGCAGCCCGGCAAGAAGATCGAAGTGACCGGAGCGGATGGAAAGAAGCAGGTCGTGGAAGGCAAGCATATCATCATCGCTACCGGTGCACGCAGTCGTGCGCTGCCGAACCTGCCCCAGGACGGCAAGAAGATCATCGGCTATCGCGAAGCCATGGTGCTGGCCGAACAACCGAAGAGCATGGTGGTGGTGGGCAGCGGTGCCATCGGCAGCGAGTTCGCCTATTTCTACAATGCCCTTGGCACCAAGGTGACGCTCGTGGAGTTCCTCCCGAACGTGGTGCCCGTGGAAGATGAGGACGTGAGCAAGCAACTGGAGAAGAGCTTCAAGAAGCAAGGCATCGATGTGATGGTTTCTTCAGAGGTCACCAAGGTGGATACCAGCGGCAAGGGCTGCAAGGTGACCGTGAAGAACGCGGCTGGTGAGAAAGTCATTGAGTGCGACATTGTATTGAGCGCTGTGGGCATTGCCGCCAACATCGAGGGCATTGGCCTCGAAGCAGTGGGCATCGTCACCGACAAGGGCAAGATCAAAACGGACGAGTTCTACAAGACGAACATCCCGGGTTATTACGCCATCGGCGATGCTACGCCCGGACAAGCGCTTGCACACGTGGCCAGTGCTGAAGGCATTATCTGCGTGGAAGCCATTGCCGGACAAAAGCCGCACGCGCTCGACTACAACAACATACCGGGCTGCACCTACTGCTCACCGGAAGTGGCCAGCGTGGGCATGACCGAGAAGCAGTGCAAGGAGAAAGGACTGGCGATCAAAGTGGGCAAGTTCCCGTTCACCGCCAGCGGCAAAGCCAGTGCAGCCGGTGCGAAGGACGGTTTTGTGAAACTGATCTTCGACGCCAAGTATGGCGAACTGCTGGGCGCGCACATGATCGGCATGAACGTGACGGAGATGATCGCCGAGTGTGTGAGCATCCGGAAGTTGGAGACCACCGGCCACGAGATCATCAAGACCGTACACCCCCACCCCACCATGAGCGAAGCGATCATGGAAGCGGCGGCGGCGGCTTACGGGGAGGTGATCCATTTGTAGGGGCGCAGTTCGCGATGTAAGCTTCCCCGCTATCGGTGCGTGGGCTGCCCCCCGACCAACCTGAGCTATTCGGTAATAAGCAAGGACAAACGAACTGAAGCGCAGATGGCAGCGATTACACGTAGGCCAGAGGAGTGCGGAGCCATAAACCGACATGCGACGGACGACAACGCGCTAGTTCGAGTGAGCTTTGAGGAAGTGAAACCTTAGTGATCTTAACCGATCTCACTGCTCACCCTCCAGCCATTGCTTGCCCCGGATCCGGCTCAAGCCTCTTCCGGAACACCAGCCTCATGAACCCGCGCGCATCCTCTTGATCGCGCTCCGGAGTGCGCACGAAGCCCATGCGTTCGTATAACCGATGTGCCGCAGGCATAGTCGGTTGTGACCACAATGCCACCGCTGGTGCCCCGGCAGCTCTCGCCCGTTGCACGCATGCATTCACCAACGCCTCGCCGATCCCTTGGCCGCGTGCCTCAGGCGCAACAGCAAGCACGCGGAATTCCGCCTCACCATCTCGTGCCACCTGTGCGAGCGGGCCGTTGGCATGAAGCTGAAGCACCGCGCCGACCACATTTCCTGAGGTGTCGCGTGCCAGCAACATTTCTCCACCTGCTTCGAAGGATGCGCGCTGCATGAAGATCTCAGCGCGGTCTGCGGTCGAGTAGCCGTCGCCAACGTACACGCGCTTCAGCAAGCCAATGGCCTGTTCCCACTCGTTGTCATTTCCGGGCGATGAGATGGGTACGTCCATGGGAAGAAGGTGCAAAGCAAGTGCGGAAACGATCGCTCTCACGTTTGCTTGCTGATGGCATGTCAGACGCATGACCGGTGATCGCGGCCGGAGGAGAGAACTGCTGGCACGAATGGACGGCCCTCAGCGCACGAGGCCAACGCACGGCCTAGCACGCGTTGGAGATTCTGGCTGTACAGGGAACGACCCGTTCAGCGGACCAATACCTCCACCAACGCATCGCCAAGGATGCGGTTCCCCGTGGTGTTCTTGTCGCCGATCTCGCCGGAGTTGGTGAGTACGATGATCAAAACGCCGCGCTCCGGGAACCAGCGGACGACCGCATTATGCCCCCAGTCCTCATTGCCGCGTGTCCAGATCTCCGTGGTGCCGTTCGTGTCCGAAACGAACCAGCCCCGTGCCATGTGGCCCACGGACATGGGCACACGCGGAGTCCACAGCGTGTCCAATTCGGCGGGTGAAAGGATCGCGCCATCGCGCAGCGCATGGAACCACGCATGCAGATCGCTCGTGCAGGAGTAGATACCGCCGCTGCCGATGTAGCCCCAGTTCACACCGAAGACCTCCGGCCCGATCACGCGCGTGAAGGCCGCGACTTCCGGAGGTGAAGGGCGGGCGAGATCGCTCCAGACCTTGGTGCGCATCATGCCAGCAGGCAAGAGTACATGCGCCCGGACATAGGCTTCGAACGGCATTCCGCTCACCTTCTCCACCACGGCTGCGAGCAGCTCGTAGTTCTCGTTGGAATAGCGGAACGCCGTGCCGGGCAGGGTATCCAGCGTGTCGCGACCGATGGCGGCCACAGCCTCATCGAGCGTGCGCGTACCATCGGCGGCATAGTTCTGCGCCAGTCCACTGGTATGCGTCAGGCAGTGCTCGATGGTGATCCATCGTTTGTCCGCTGGCAGATCGGGGAAGAAGCGCGTGAGCGTATCGGACCGATGCAAGAGGCCCTGCGCTTCCAACTGTGCGATGCACACCGCCGTGAAGCTCTTGCTGATGGATGCCAGGTTGAACAAGGTGCTGTCCGTGGGCGCGTGCCGGTGCGCACTGTCAATGAAGCCGTAGCCGGCGCTGAGGATCGCCGTGTCGTAAGCTGATGAGCACCGCTGCGCCATAGGCATCGTCTACCAGCGCAAGCAAGAGGCTGTCACATCGTTGCCCCAGCGCAGCGTGTTGTGCGGAGAGTTCGTCCTTTTCCCTCAGGTGGCGCTGGTGGCGCGGTGCATGCGACGATCGGAGAGGGAAGAGGACATGAGCGTTTCGCATGAACAAGGATAAGCGGGAGGCCCAGCGGCTAGGGGGCACCGGGATGGACCGTGCGGGATGAGGGCGTGCCGGTGATCACACCGTCGCGGCCAGAGGGGTGAACTGCTGGCACGAGTGGGTGGCCCTTAGCGGACGAGGCCAACGTACAGCCGAACACTTGCGCCAACCGTGGCGGTAAAGTGGATGGACCACCAGGACGCAGGCATGCACCATGGAGTATCAAGCAGGTTAACCGGCGTCGTAGGCCGCGAGGGCCGCAGGGATCACTTGCGTAACAGCGTTGCCGGCAGCGGGCAACCCCACCAGTATCGCACTGAGGACTTCCGCACGTGTGGCACCTGCCTTCTTCGCCAGGCCAACATGGAACGGCACGCCGCTTTCCAGGCGCAGCGCGGCGAGCACGGCGAGGTAGGCCAGATGGCCCGTCTTCTTGTCCAGCGCGCTGGCCGTATCGAGACCTTGCACGGCGCCCATCCACGCCTTCGCATGTGCCGGTGCTTCGGTGAAGAATAGTTGGAATGCGTTGCTGATGCCGGTAGGTTGATCGCTCATGGTAGGTATGTGCTTAGGATGTTCGGTACCAGCGCCCTCAGCCCATCGGTTGCCGGATGATGGTGCGCAATTTCTCCGGCGCGGTGCGGCGCGCATCGTTCAGGTAGATCTCGCGGTGCTTGCCGCGAAGGCTTTTCCCGTTTTCCTCGATGAACGCGTGGAGCTTAGCGATCGTCGGCCCTTCGGTAGCGTATGGACCCACATGCAGGATGTGCGCGCTCGCGCCTTCGCTCATGTCCTCCAAGCGTACATCGTAGATAGCAGGTAGCACCTTCTTCTTACGCTCCAGATCGTCCTTCGCGGCCTTTAGCATCTTCGCGTTGATGAATGGCGGTTGCATGATCATTGCCGTCCACTTCCACTTCGCCTTGTTGCCTTGCGTAAAGTCGATCATGTCATCCGCCCACCAGACGGCTTCCAGCGGCATCACAGGGTAGTCGATGGCCTCCGGTCCCTTCTTCAGCATGAACTTCATGGTGTAGGCCAATCCGTAGAGCGTGGTGATCGCATCCGCGAAGGCTTTGCTGGTGTTGGGGTCGCCCTGCCCGTCGATCATCAGGTAGCGCAATTTGGGCACCTTGATCATCGCTGGCTTCGCAGTGGCCTTGTACAACGCGGCGAAGTCCTTCTTCAGGTCGAGCTTCTTCATGACCGAAATCTACCCGCAGGTGCTGCGCGTGACATGACTTGTGTCAGCCGCTCGGACCGCCCTTAGCTGCTGAGCTTGATCCGCAACAAGACGGTGATCACCGCCGCGTTCGCGGAGGCCTTTGTCAGCTCGATCAACGTGCCTTCCGGATACTTCTTGGGCTTGGCCAGCTGCGCGCTGACCGCCGAAGGCAGGCCATCGGTCTTGACCAATGCGGCGACGCCTTTCTCATTGAACACCATGCGCAGCAGGAAGTAGCCCAGCTTCGGGAAGAGATAGAACAGCCGCTTGCTCCCGCGGTCGAAAGTCACGTACCAGCCGCTGGTCTTGCTGAACTTCCAGGCGAAGGAAATGCGCGCCTTGCCCGTGTTGCATGCCTCCACGGCGTCCTGTACCACGGCGAAGGCCACGCCGATACGTGCGCCCAGCGCGCTGTCCGGTGGTGCTTTCGCAGGATCAAGGAAGGGATCCTTCAGCATGCGGGTGAATGTATGCGAACGGTGGAGCAGAGGTCCGCGGAGGAATCGCACCTTCACCGCAAACGATCGCACATGATCCGCGCCCTATTGTTCTGCTTCCTGTTCGCTTTCACTGCGGATCTCAGCGCGCAGGACGGCAAGCTCTTGGAGCGAACAGCTTATACCGTCCCGGACAGTTCCATCGCCAAATGGCGGTCGCGGATGCCCGACGTTGATAGCATCCTCTCGGGCGTGCGCATTTCCCGCATCACCTACCTGTCCGATGGATTGAAAGTGAAAGGCTACATGGCGGTGCCTGTCGGGAAGGGACCCTTCCCCAGCGTGATCTATTGCCGCGGCGGCAACCGCGATTACGGCATGATCAGCGATGGCCAGTTGCTACGATACCTCGCCAGCATCGCGAGTTGGGGCTATGTGGTAGTGGGTTCCCAGTATCGCGGCAACGATGGTGGCGAAGGCAAGGAGGAGTTCGGCGGCGCCGATGTGAACGATGTGCTCAACCTCATGCCGTTGTTGGCCCAAGTGCCCGAGGCGGATACATCGCGCATCGGCCTCTTCGGCGGAAGTCGAGGGGGACTGATGGCTTACCTCGCCCTCACGCGCACCACGCGTTTCAAAGCCGCGGTCGTTCTTTCTGGCATTACGGACGCGTTCATGACCAGGGCCGACCGGCCGGAAATGGAGACCAATGCCTTCGCTCCACTGATCCCGGGCTATGCGATGAACCGCGATTCCGTTCTCCTCACCCGTTCACCTGCGCGTTGGGCAGAGCGCCTGTGCAAGACGACGCCCATCCTGATCCAAGCCGGCACCGGCGACTGGCGCGTGAAAGCCGACCAAGCCCTCATCATGGCGCAAGCGCTCTATGCCAGCATGCATCCCTTCCGACTGCTCGTCATCGAAGGAGCCGACCATGGCCTCGCGGAGTACCGCGACGAGGCGGATCATTCCGCCCGCTTGTTCTTGGATACCTACGTGCGCGATGGAAAGCAGTGGCCCAGCTTGGAGCCGCACGGGAATTAGAACTCCTGAATGCCGCTGACGCATGGCCGGTGATCGCGGCCGGAGGGGAGAACTGTTGGCAGGAGTGGACGGCCTGCAGAGCAGCCCGACCACGCGCATCTGGCGCCGGCACGCCCAAACACACCCGCCCTCTACCTTCGCGCTCCTCATTTTCTATCGATGTTCGAGAATTTGAGTGACAAGCTGGAGCGCGCCTTCAAAGTGTTGAAGGGCCAGGGGCAGATCACGGAGATCAACGTGGCGGAGACCACCAAGGAGATCCGCCGCGCGCTGCTGGATGCCGACGTGAACTTCAAGACGGCGAAGGATTTCACCGATCGGGTAAAAGCCAAGGCGCTGGGCCAGAACGTGCTCACCACGGTGAGCCCCGGCCAGTTGCTTACCAAGATCACGCACGACGAGCTGGCCGAGCTGATGGGCGGGCAGAGCGCAGGCATCAACCTGGGCGGTAACCCCACAGTGGTGCTGATGAGCGGCCTGCAGGGTTCGGGTAAGACCACCTTCAGCGGCAAGCTGGCCAACTACATCCGCAAAAAGGGCAAGCGCGTGTTGCTCACCGCCGCCGACGTGTACCGCCCCGCGGCCATCGACCAGCTGGAAACGCTGGGCAAGCAGTTGGAGATCGAGGTGTACAGCGAGCGCGAGAACAAGGATCCGGTGAGCATCGCGAAGAACGCGATCACGCACGCCAAGCAGCACGGTTTCACGGCCGTGATCATCGATACCGCCGGCCGCCTGGCGATCGATGAGAAGATGATGGACGAGATCGCCGCGATCAAGAAGGCGATCAACCCGCAGGAGACGCTCTTCGTGGTGGATGCCATGACCGGTCAGGATGCGGTGAACACCGCCAAGGCCTTCAACGAGCGCCTGAACATCGACGGTGTGGTGCTCACGAAGCTCGACGGCGATGCGCGCGGCGGTGCGGCGCTATCGATCCGCAGCGTGGTGGACAAGCCGATCAAGTTCATCGGCACCGGCGAGAAGATGGAGGCGCTGGACGAGTTCCACCCGGACCGCATGGCCGGCCGCATACTGGGCATGGGCGATGTGGTCTCGCTGGTGGAACGCGCGCAGGAGCAGTTCGATGAGAAGGCCGCGCGCGAGCTGAACAAGAAGATCGCGAAAGACCAGTTCGGCTTCGACGATTTCCTGGAGCAGATCGGGCAGATCAAGAAGATGGGGAACATGAAGGACCTCATGGGCATGATCCCCGGCGTGGGCAAGGCGATGAAGAACATCGACATCCCCGATGACGCCTTCAAGGGCATCGAGGCCATCATCAAGAGCATGACGCCGGAGGAACGCAAGAACCCCGCGCTCATCAACGGCAGCCGCCGCGCACGCCTTGCGAAAGGCAGTGGCCGCGGCGTGGAAGAAGTGAACAAGCTGATGAAGCAGTTCGAGGAGATGCGGAAGATGATGAAGATGATGGGGGACAAGAGCAAGATGCAGAACATGATGCGGCAGATGCAGCAGATGCAGGGGATGAGGAGGTAAGGGGGCTTTAATGGATCGACTGGCGTTGGTCGAGCGAATCCTACGATCCCGTCGCCCCGATAACCCTGTTCGTCGTCCGCTCGTAGTAGGGTCGCTTAAAACGGCTTCTCACATGCGGTACCTGAACCTCTTTGCTCTCTTGTTGCCACTTGCACCGGCCATGGCCCAGACAGGTCCCGGCGGTGTTGGCACTAGTACGAGTAATGTGCTGTGGCTGGAGGGCAACTACGGCGTAACGCATGCCAGCGGCGTTGTTTCGGCGTGGGCCGATCGTTCGGGCAATAGCAACAACGCATTGTTGCCCACAACCATTCCCACGGCCCAGCCAACGCTTGTAACAGCTTCGGTGAACGGCTATCCCTCGCTCGATTTCGATGGAACGGATGACCAGCTCTGGGTAACCGATTGCGCAGCATCGACCTCACCGCCTGGCACTTTTTCGTAGTGCTCACTGCCGACGTGCAGAAGAACTACAACGCGTGGTTGGTGAAGGGCGACGACTCCGACGAGAACTACGAGATGTTGAGCTATAGCGACGGCAATATCCACACGCCCACGAAGTATAGCGACAACACGCGGACCTTCCCCAGTTCAGCCGGCGGCCAAGTGGTCACAGGTACGTTCGACATCATTGAATACAGTTACAACACTACCAGCGGGCGCGATGTGTACAAGAACGCAGCAGGTATCATAACCGATAACGAGAGCAAGACCCCCAAGGTGAATAACCTGCCTTTGTACATCGCCAATGAACGGAGCACCAGCGGCCGACCGGTGAATGGCGTCATCGCTGGGGTGATCAGCTTTCAACGCACGGTTGAACAGCACCCAGCGCATCATCGTGAACAACTACCTCGCGGCGAAATACGGTCGCGGTTTGTCGGTGAATGACCTCTATGTTCACGACAACACGGGTAACGGAGACTACGATCACGATGTAGCTGGGATCGGCCGTGTCAGCAGTTCGAACCTGCAAACCGATGCCCGTGGTTCGGGCATTGTGCAGATCGACAAGGCTGGGTACAGTGGCTTGGGCGATGATGAGTTCTTGTTCTGGGGACACGACAATGGCGCACTTGGCACCTTCGGTGTCACCGATCTGCCTACCGGCGTACTCGGTCGCTGGGAGCGTGTGTGGAAAGTGAACGAAGTGAACACGAGCGGCGGTGCCGTGAACGTGGGCAACGTGGACATCACTTTTGATCTGGCGGGCTTGGGCCCGGTCACCGCAAGCGACCTGCGCTTGCTGGTGGATGCCGATCTGGACGGCACGTTCGCGGATGAAACGCCCATCAGCGGAGCAACATTGGTAAGCGGCTCGCTCTATCGGTTCAGCAACACCAATGCACTGGTGAACAACGCCGCTTTCACACTGGGTACCATCAATCCGGAGAACACGCCGTTGCCGATCGAGTTGGTTTCCTTCACTGCCATGGCCGTTGATCGCACTACCGTACGGTTGGATTGGAGCACCGCCAGCGAAAGCGACAATGATCACTTCACCGTGGAACGATCTTCAGTCGAGGACGTGTGGAGCACGGTTGCAACGATCGAAGCGGTCGGCAATAGCTCAACACTGGCGGAGTACACCACAGAGGATCGGGGTGTACCCAGCGGAACCTATTTCTACCGTCTGCGCCAAACGGACGTTGATGGTACTTCGAGGACCTCTCATGTGGTCGCTGTTGAACTTTCGAACGAACTGGCCAATGGCCCGTCGGTCTTCCCGAACCCGGGAAATGGTCCGTTCACGGTGCAATTCGAAAGTGTTCCAGCGCAACCAGTGCAGCTCACGTTGTTCGATCAAGTCGGTCGCGTAGTGGCCATGCGCAGGGAGGAACCATCGAACCTGATCGTGTTCGATCCGATGGGGATCGCACCTGGATCATACTTGTTGCAAGTGCTGTCGGCCGGAGCTGGTACCATGCATCCTCTGGAGGTGATCCACTGACTGCTGCTGTTAGAGTTGCGTGTGTAAGCGGAATTTGACCGCCATCGCACAACTTCGCCGCACTCGCAGTAGCGCGGAACAGCCATGACCGATCAAGAACTCGACATCCTCAAATACCCCACCGGCAAATTCGTGCGAGGCACTAAGGCCGAGACGGCCGATCGTATCGCCGCGTGCATTGCCGTGATCGAGGCCTTTCCCGAAAAGCTGCGCGTGGAAGTGCAGGGTCTCAACGACGCGCAATTGGATACCCGTTACCGCCCGGGCGGCTGGACCATCCGGCAGGTCGTGCACCACCTTGCCGATAGCCACGGGCAAGCACCGGGTCGTTTCAAACTGGCACTTACCGAGGACACACCCACGATAAAGCCATACAAGGAAGCCCTGTGGGCCGAACTGGTCGATTCGCGCATCATGCCGATCGAGCCGTCGTTGCGGATCATCAATGGGCTGCACTCGCGATGGGCGATGATCATGCGACACATGTCCGCTGCGGACTTCCAACGAAGCTTCATTCACCCGGAGCAGAACCGGGAGATCACCCTGGCCGAAATGTTGGAGCTGTACGTGTGGCACAGCGGCCACCACTTGGCGCACATTACCGGCCTGAAGGCTCGCATGGAGTGGTAGTCA
This sequence comes from Flavobacteriales bacterium, assembly GCA_016703005.1. Lineage (GTDB taxonomy): Bacteria > Bacteroidota > Bacteroidia > Flavobacteriales_F > PHOS-HE28 > PHOS-HE28. The sequence continues at coordinate 24,786 of JADJCX010000033.1, read as the reverse complement.
GGTTAGGCTGCTTTCAGCGCGTTGATAGTGAACGTGGCTACGTACCAACTACTGGATGGCAACCGCCGTGGGGAAGCCGTGCGCACGGAGATCGCCAAAAGCTTGGTTTAACCGGGAACGGCAAGCGGTGTCCTCTGCTCGGGTGCATTAACCAACATCTTCGTACAGCTGTTGACCACCTATGGCGTTCCTAAGGGCCGGACAGGTAGAAGATGGAAGCCTCAATTACAACATCGGAAAGGCGTTCGGTCGATCGCGTTAGCGCGCTATAACTCCGACGGCAGCCTGGACGGCTCCTTCAGCGGCGATGGAATGGCCACGTTCGATCTGCCTACTCCATGCAATGGCGACGAATACGGTCTTGACCTGATCATTCGGCCCGATGGTCGCATGGTCGTTACCGGGTGGTGAGCCACGAACACGAGCGACCGCTTCATCACTTTAGGGGTGACTCCATTCGGCGTGTTGGATGTTGCATGATTCAACCAGCCGTACGGCCTGATGCTGCGCGACCTTAACTGGGACGGAGAGAACGACCAAGGCCTGGCATCGATCCTGCGCGCGGATGGCACCCTTGTGCAGGCCGGTAAGATCCCCTTCGGGGCCGACTACGATTTCGTGATCACTGGGCTTGAAGCGGACGGCACACAGGACTTATCCGCGTTCGCGCCACCGAACGGCTTTAATCCCATCGAAATGGGTTCCTCCACAGATGCCGCGACTTCCATCGTGGAACTTCCCAGTGGTCGCTTGGTGCGAAGCATGCGTATGACGAATGCGAACGGACTGGCGATCCCCGTCGATGACCTTCAACCGGGCCGGTATCTGCTGCGTTGTGCGGATGACAGAACCGTGCGCGTGATTTCGTTCCATGTAGCGCGGTAGCAGCTCTTAGGTGAGGAGGTCGGCGCATGACCCACCACCCAAGAGGAGGGCAAGGTGTATAAGGTTACGCGGATGAAATAAGGAAGTCCTTGTCAAAAGGCGCAAGCGAGCGCAATCATTGCCCCCTCAACCACACCAGCGCGGCATCCAACGCGGCATCGTACTTCCAGTCCTCCGATTGTTCCACCACTTCATCCGGTACGATGGCCCCATAGAAGAGCTTGCCGTTGCGATCGCCCATGGTGGCGCTGGCGAGGAACATCTGCGCGCCATCGCCAAGGGCGAATTGTCCATTGCCCGTAGTGAGGCCCCAAGTCGCTTGGCCGAAGGAGCGCGTGCGTGGGTTGCCAATGAAAGAGATGGTAGTACACTCGCCGCTGCTGCCCGTCTGCGATGAAGTGAGCACTGCGACAGGCAGCGGCGTAGGCAACACAAAGGGTTTGGATGCGCGCAACACCACTTCATCGTCCCAACCGTACACGCCGTCGCGGTACCACCACCGCTCCACGGTGCCGCGCACATCGGTGAGCGTACCGAGCACACCCGGCTTTAGCACGGGACCGAGCCCACAGACCATGGGTGCCATGTTGCCACCGGTATTCTGCCGCAGGTCAACGATCCAGCCGCGAACACCTTGCCCGCTCAGCGCCGCAATACTTCGTTGCAAACTGTCCGCGAATGCCAGCATGCTCAACGAGTCACCGCTCATGAAGGCGGGAACCAGCATGTAGCCGTAGTCCTCGATCTGGCGGTGGGTGGCGTGCTTGAAGGCCACATCGCCGCCTTCGTTCTCCCAAGCCTTGAACTCGTCCGGTCGCATAAGGAAGCTATGGTGATCGCCGAGCGATTGCAGCATGTATTCCGCCGCGAGGTGCCGGTCGCCCGCATCGTTGTCGCCACCTGCGATCAGCAAAGCTTCAGCGCGCAGCGCTTCCAGGTCCACTGAATCGCGGTAGAGCGCATGTTCGAGGATAGTATCCAGCGCGGCGCCGACATAGGCGAGCGCGGGTTCGTCCGGCGCGCGGCCCGCAAGCGGTGTGAAGGCAACGGTGAAGTCATCGAACCAAGCCTTGCCAGTGCCTTTCACAATGGCGCCCACCTTCACCTGCGTGGTGTTTTCAGGCAGGATGAATTTCAAGGTGCGGCGCTCCCACGGCCGCGTGCCCTGCATCCAGTTGTACCAGAACAGGCCCTGATCCTTGTTGGTCAGGAAGTTGCCACTGGCATCGTAACAAGCCACGTTAAGGCTTGCTCCCTTCACGCTCAGTTCCTGCACACGCACACGCGCCGACAGAGTGAACACGATCACCTCATTTACTTCCACGATGGATATCGCTTGCTCCACGAAGCCCACACCTTCCTTCGCCAGATCGATCAATAGCGAACGTTCGCTACCGTCAGTATATGGTCCACACGTCACTCCGGCGTTCGCCCACGAGAGGCTCCAACCGGTCAACTTCGTGGCGCAGGTATCGCATCCTTCCTCCATGTTGCCGTTGCGGAGTTGTTGCGCAGTCAACGCATGGGCAACACAAAACGCGACTACGAGCATAGGGTGGCGCAACAACATGAAGGCAAGATATCCGAGGGGTTGTCGGATAGCGCGCTGATGGTGCGAATGGTTGCTGAGCGGGTCTACGTCGATGGCGTTGGGCCGTCCATGGATACACCCAGTGTGAATTACTTCCTAGGCTCAGTTGCCAAAGGATCTCCGTCCCGGCAGCACCATCCCTCCTCCCCTTCGGCCGTTTGGCCCATGGTGCGGCGATCATTGACCACCGCTCACTTTGTTCGCGACATGAAAGCAATCGTGTGCAAGCGCTACGGCGCACCTGAGCAATTGCAATTGTGCGATATGCCCGCGCCCGTACCGAAGGACCGCCAAGTGCTGGTGCGTGTGCACGCCACCACGGTGAACGATTATGACTGGAGCATGGTGATCGGCAGGCCGCGCATCTATCGGCTCTTCTTCGGCCTTCTCCGCCCACGTCGTCCCATACCGGGCATGGAACTCGCGGGCAAGGTGGTAGCGCTTGGCCCGAACGCGACACGTTGGTGCGAAGGCGATGCGGTTTATGGCGATACCTCGAACGGCGGCTTGGGGACGTTCGCTGAGTTGGTGGCCGTGCCCGAGGATGAACTACGGCGCATACCGCCGGACCTGACTTTCGTAGCGGCTTCTGCTTTGCCCCATGCGTTGGAGTTGGCGTATCAAGCCATGGTGGATATCGGGAAGCTGAAGGATGGTGAGCGTGTGTTGATCAACGGCGCGGGTGGTGGTGTGGGCACCTTCGCTTTGCAACTCGCCAAGCGGCAGGGCTGCACAGTGTGGGGCGTGGACACCGGTGAGAAACTGAAAGCGATGACAGCGATGGGCTTCGATCGCGTCATCGACTACAAGCAGCAGGACTTCACGCAGCTTGGTGAACGCTTCGACTTGGTGGTGGATCCGAAGACGAAACGCTCAGCGAGGGAACTAGCTCGGGCGTTAACACCCACCGGTCGTTACGTAACAGTGGGCGGCGACCCTGGGCGGTTGATCGCGTTGTTGTTCGCACGGTGGTTGGGGCGGCGCAACATGCACATCCTCATGCTCAAGTCGAACAAGAACCTGGATACGCTGGCGCCCTTGCTGAGCAGCGGCGCGTTGAAGCCGGTGATCGACGGGCCGTACGACTTCCACGAATTGCCGCGCTTGATCCGCCGTTTCGGCGAGGGTTTTCACACGGGAAAGGTGGTGGTGCGGGTAGCGGCGGAAGGGGCATGAATAAAGTACAGCGGGTGAACTGAAACTGGCGCACCTGAATGGGTAGTTCAAGTCAACGGATCCTCCCACCCTCCAGCTTCTTCGTCACCAAGGGCGGCCGCTTGTCGCGTAGGAAGATGTACTTCTCGTTCGTGCTTTCTTCCGCTGAGAACCGATAACCATCGCCATCATACTCCTTGATCCGCTCCCATTCCAGCAAACGGTGCTTCACGATGTACCGAGCGAGAGCCCCACGTTGGTTCTTCACGTACGTCTGCAACGGCTTGTACGCACCACCGACTTTGTCCCTGAACTCCGGTGTGATGATGCGTGCGTTCAGCATCCCCGGCCGCACCGCCTTGAAATACTCGCTGCTGGCGCAGTTGATCACCACATCCGACTTGGTGGCCTTCAGATCAGCGTTCAACGTTTCGGTGATGCGATCGCCCCAGTATGCATAGAGGTCTTTCGCTTTACCCAAAGCGAACGGTGTTCCCATCATGAGGCGGTAATCCTGCATGAGGTCGAGCGGACGCAGTACGCCGTAGAGCCCGCTGAGGATGCGCACATGGTGCTGCGCGAATTGCATATCATCGCTGCTGAGCGTGCGCGCTTCGAGGCCGCGATACACTTCGCCGTTGAAGGTGAAAACCGCTGGCCGCGCGTTCTTCGGCGTGAAGGGGGTGGACCAATTCGAGTAACGCTCGCGGTTCAATTCGCCGAGTTTGGCGCTTAAGTCCATGAGCGACGAGAGCTTCTTCGCGCTAAGGGTCTTCAGCTTCGCGACGAGCGGCTTGGTGTACTCCAGCAGGACGGGTTGCGTGGCTCTCGCGATGGCGGGTGTCTCCTGCGCAAGGTCCTTTGCGGGGGATAGCAAAACGATCATGGGGGAAAGTTAGAACCGCGATACGGTGCGGGGTCGGATCGCGCGAAGTGAAGCGACGATCCAGGACGCGCATTACGACAAGCGCCAAAAGAGCCCGGCAAGAATGCCGACGAGAATGATGCCGTAGATGACCTTGTTGTACTTGGCAAGCCAGAGCGGCAAGTAGATATCGAAGTTGGGCAGTTGCGAGCTGGAGTAGGCGCCGCGCGACGAGGGTGAGCGGACAGGCCATCTTGAAGATGAGCAGGACCAGACATTCCAAGCCGATCACCGACAAACCGATCCACAACCAGCGATCGATACGGCCCGTGAGCACGGCGTAAAGCACGTAGAAGATCACCACGTTCATGAAGAGCCACACGGCGGTGTGGAGCAGCTTGATGGCGATGAGCTTTTGGCGCGCGGTCATGGGACGGAAGCTAGGCGGAAGCTACTTTCACCACATGCAACGCATACTCCTTTTGATCACTACACTAAGTGCCACCCACATGGCCTTGGCGCAGATCACGTTCGAGCAGACCTACGGCGGGGTTGCCGGCGATTTCGGCTTCAGTGTCGAGCAGACGAGCGATGGCGGCTATGCCCTCTTCGGGTCCACTGGAACGGCACCGCCGGAAGCGCCGATATGTATTTGATAAAGACCGATGCGGCCGGTGTGGAACAATGGAGTAACAATTACGGCGCTGTTGATATGGACATGGGTTACAATGCCAGACAGACCAGTGACGGTGGGTATATCCTCTGTGGCATGTTCGGAACGTTCGGTACCGACACGCTTACACTGGTTCGAACGGATGCGAGCGGTACAGCTCTGTGGATCGAGCGGTATCCCGGTCGTTGGGTCGTGATATCGGATACTCCGTGGAGGAAACCAGCGATGGTGGGTTCCTTGTGTGCGGATTCACCGAGGGCACGGGCACAGAGGAAGACGTATATGTGTTGCGCACCACGGGCAACGGGACCCTGCTGTGGGCAACGGCCGTGGATTTTGGCGCAAGCGAAGTGGGCTGGTGCTTGCGCCGAACCGACGATGACGGATGCATCGTGGTAGCGAACAGCTTTGATGCCGGGGATCCCAACGGCGAGATCAACCTGCTCCGCTTTGATCCGAACGGCGATACACTTTGGACACGGACGATCCTCACTCCCGGCGCGGACGAGTCACACGGTCTTGCTATCACTTCGGACGATGGACTCATCATTGCTGGTGGGATCGGCTACCCCGATCGAGATATACTGTTGGTACGTACCGATGAACTCGGGAACGAGCAATGGCGAAGAACCCACGCTACATTGGGTGATGAAGCGGCAAGGGATGTGCAACAAATGGATGACGGGGGCTTCATTGTGGGTGGCAGGAAGGAGGATCTTCTGACCAACGACATCCAAATGCACCTCATGCGAACAGATGCGGATGGATACATGGAATGGGAGCGCACCTTTCAGCAAGGCATCTTCAGTGAGGCCAATTCGCTGGACCGTACAAGTGATGGTGGGTTCGTCCTCTTCGGGCACGACCGACACACTGGGCGGGTTCGCATACACGGACATGTACTTAGTGAAGACGGATGGGGCAGGATACTCCACCGTTGCGTCCATCGCCGATCCAGGCGGTCCGATCTCGTCTATCCGAACCCGGCAGCTGATCGCATACGGTTGGATGCCGGAAAGGCGCACTTGACCTCCGCTGTGTTGTTCGACCCCACGGGGAAGCCAGTGCTGAGCGAAACGTTCTCGGCTACGACCACTGCTGAGTTGAGCCTCGGTCATTTGTGCTGTGGAGCGTATGTGCTGACCGCAACGGCGTAGTATTGCCGTTTGACAAGTCAATCGCTCCTGCTCATGCGGTGATGGGACGTGTGTGTTCAACTGCAATGCCACATGCTAATTTTCGCTCGTACTCCCAACTATTCACTCCATGGAACGCAAGGAATTCCTGAAACGCGGATTTCTCGGCACTGCACTGGCCTTTGTCGGTGGTGCCTTGAGCGGAACAGCAAAAGCCATTGAGAATCTTGGCGATAGCGGACCGCCCGCCCCACCGGTAGGCGGGCGCGGTGTGGAGGGCGTGCTCTCTCCTACCAATACGCACATGGTGGGCAATGGCTTCAAGGTGATGAACTATTTCCCGAACGGGAAGGGGTTCGAAGAGCGCATGAGCCCCTTCTTCCTGTTGGACTTCAACGCCGAGGTGAACTTCCCGCCGAGCGACATCTCGCAAGGCGTGGGGGTACATCCGCACCGTGGCATCGAGACGATCACCTTCGCCTACAAGGGCAGTGTGGAGCACCACGACAGCAAGGGCAATCACGGCATCATCCACCCGGGCGACATCCAGTGGATGACGGCCGGCGGGGGGGTGCTGCACAAGGAATACCACGAGCAAACATTCAACAAAACCGGTGGTGCGTTCGAAATGCTGCAGTTGTGGATCAATCTCCCGAAGAAGCACAAGATGGTGCCTGCGAAGTACCAGAGCATCGCGCACACGACGAAGCCGAAGGTGACGCTGCCCAAAGGCGCAGGCACCGTTCACGTGGTGGCCGGCGAGTACGAAGGTGTGAAGGGCATCGCGAGCGCGTACTCGCCCATCCACATGTACGATATGCACTTGAACGCGGGCGCTGATGTGAACTTCCAGCTGCCGGCGAACTACAACACCGGCATTCTGGTGGTGGACGGTGCGATCACCGTGAACGGCACAGCGGCCGCGGAGAACCATTACGTGCAGTTGAGGAACGAAGCCGGTGCGATACGCATCCAGGTAACGAGCAAGTGCATCCTGCTTGTACTGAGCGGCGAACCGCTGAACGAGCCGTACGTCAACTACGGCCCCTTCGTGATGAACACCGAAGAGGAGATCCACCAGGCGATCAACGACTATAAAGCAGGGAAATTCGGGTTCTTGGAGGATTGAGGGATCAACCGATCCACCCTTGGTGCAACGCAGCGCGGTATACCGCGTTGCCAACACACATCAAGAAGCCTGCGATGGACAACCATGTGAAGGCTCTCATTCCGGTGAGCCGGCCGCCGAGTACTGCTCCTAAACCGATGACCAGCCCCAATGAGGTAAGGGTCTTTGGGGTGTACCCATCGAACAGATCGACGATCAGCGCAACGATGGCAATGAGCACTACTATCCAGAGAATGAGGTTGGAGCGCTTTGCCGATGGCCGTTGGGATCCCATAAGGCGGAGGGTTGCTGCGAAAGCTATATCCCAAGAGCAATGTGCAGCGAAAGCGATGATCGTTTCAGCGAGGTTTATCCTGCTTAAGGATCATCCACGCCACGCTGGCGATCACCAAGTTCTTGATGATGTATTGCCCGACCAACGTGAGCGCGAACGGAGCTTGGGTGAAGCAGATATCCGGAAAGAGGAAAAGCGGCGAGAACGTGAACAGCATGTGCGCGAGCAGCACGTGGAGCCCCACACGCGAGCCGAAACGCGTAAGAAGCGCCAAGCCAATGGCGCATTCCAAACAGGCGAGCAGGACCACGGCCACTTGTCCATGGATAAGACCGAGCGACAGTGCGTTGATCGTTTTGGCCGCCAAGACCTCGGCAGGGCTGAGGCCCGGGAAGAACTTGAGCGCGCCGAACCAGATGTAGCACAGGGCTATGCTCCAGCGCACCAAGGTGAGCGGCTCCACCACGATGCGCTTGCGGGTGGCGGCAGGGGTGCTGGTTGCTCGGGCAAGGATCTCGGTGCGCATGGCTCAGGGGCTGGTCCGGGGAAAGTACCTGCCTCCTTGCTGACCAAAGTCAGTAACGGGCTACAGAGCAGCATCGCCTTGCGGATCCGGCACTTGACCATGCGGAAGTAACCATTCATTTGACGAGTTCCCGGCACGAACGAAGGAAACCCCTGACATGTCAGGGGTTTCTTCGCTGGGATCCGCGCAGGTCAGTGTGCGACCACAAGACGATGAAGAGTGCTTTCATCGCCCTGCACGACACGCACCAGATACATGCCTTCAGGCTTGTCGCTCATGTCGAACGTCAACCGTGTGGTGACATCAATGGCGCCACTGCCGAAGGAATCGACCACCCGACCAGTGGCATCGAGCACATCGATCGTTGACGGGACTTCCGACGCTGGCAGAACAATGTTCACCACATCGCTGGCCGGGTTCGGGTAGATGCTGATGACATCATCCTCGACCATGGGCTCCGTGTCACCGCCCTCCATTCCTTGCATGCTGAACGGCGACTGGCCGATCTGCACGGTGAGCGTGTAGCACTGCGTTGCGCTGAAGGCCCCGGAGGCACCGTTCACCTTCACTTTGTAGTTGGTAGCCACTGTGGAGGTGTTGTAGATGATCTGCTCACTGGTGGTGCCCGTGTTCGCGGAAGTGGCCAAAAGCGTATTGCTCCGGTACAGACGCAACTGGTAGTTCGCCGGCAGGTTGGTGAGCGAGACCTTGATGTTGCGTTGTGTAGTGGTGTTGCTGAAGCGGTACCAATCAATATCACCATCGGCGCCGATCTTACCGGAAAGGATGCTGTTCACCGGAACGACCACCGCAGTGGAGTTCGTGCCATTGGGCTCGTAGACATCACTGCAGCTACCGCCCATGGTCGTGAACGCCGTGAGCGATGAGTACGTTGAGGAGCCGCTAGCACATACCGCAAGCACTTGGAAATGGTGCGCTGTGTTCGGGGCAAGCCCGCTAAGCGTGTGGGTCGTGGTGGTCAAACCAGTGACCGTGTTGAAAATGGTCGCGGTGGTCGGTTTCCATTGCAGGGTGTAACTGGTCGCACCCGCCACGGCGGCCCATGTCAAGGACGCCGAAGTGCTGGTGATACTGCTAGTGCTCAAGCCCGTGGGAACACCACAAACAGGTGGCGCAACACATGCTGTGAGGCACGCTGCACCATTGACATTATTGGTGATCAATGTCTTGGGCTGCGGACCGAAACCGTTGTTGAAGTTGATACCCGCGCCGATCAAATGACAATAGCTCATTATGGTTCCGCCCACGGCCGACGATGGTACCGGCCCTGCCGCACATGCACCTTCGGTGTAACCGGCCGCTGGCCCACATCCATCGATAGCGGTGTTGTTACCGTTCCATGCACACGCATGCGTGTGTTTCGATCCCATTAAATGCCCCTGCTCGTGGGTTACCACTTCAACGCTCCAACTGTACACAGGCACGTTCTGGAATGTGCTGTTGACATCGCTGTACGCCATTTTGTAGCGCGCTTGGCTATTGCACAATCCATTGAGCCAAGCGACACCACCGTTGCCAACATAGCCAAGCAGGTGTGCCAGGTCCCCGTTGAAACTGGTGCGGTAGTCGCCGAACTGAGTGAGCAATGCGCTTGTGGTCGTGCCGGTGTAGGGGCTGGGCACGTCCCACACGAAAACCTCCTGAAGTAACACGCTGATACCATCGTTCGCGTAAAGCGTCGCGCTTTGGTTGAACAGGCCGGTAACGTAACTGGTGGCATTGGCGACGCTGCCTTTACCCTGGAAGATGTCGTAGTTCACTTCCCAATAAAAACGCACGCATTTCACGGTTTTGGGATACCCGGGCTCGAGCAGGTCCGTGGCATACGGAAGACCATCATCCTCCGTACTGCATGCAGGCCCCGACTTGTCGAACAGATCAGCACTGCGGTACAGTACATGGACCCCCTCAGCGGCGCCTTCCAGCCGACCCAGCTCAAGGTTGCCCTCATTCGTGCTGATCAACGCCATCACTTCGTTGCCGAACACGCTGATGGAAACCACTGAACCGGGCTCGCCACGTTGCACTCCACGAAAGTGAAGGCCCGGGGATGCAACGACCGGAGCACCTGAACTCGCTTGCACCACGGAGAAATCGTCCGTTGCGATGGACACGCGTTCCACATCGAGAATGACCGTGCCGTTCCAGAAGGGGAGTTCGAAAGCAACCAACGCAGGGCCCTCCAGCAACAGAGCAGCAGCACCAGCCAGTTGCAACTGCAACACCTCCGCATCCGCTATCGTGCGATCCCACAATGCATCGGTGGCGGCTGTTCGCGAAGCCTCCGCGAAGAGCGTGACCGGTTGGAAAGTCCCACCGGAACCACGAAGATCCCCGATACGCTGGGCGACTTGTCCGGGCCCGGACTGGGCCAGAACGGTAGTGGTGAACAAGGCTAACTGGAAGCTGATGAGGATATATCGCATGCTGTGTGATGTGGTTCGTGCAGTGGATGCCGGACCCATCGCTGGAGTATGCACCGGCCCGGCGAAACTACCGGCGACCGACCGGTGGATCCAAGCGATCATGCCGCTCATCTCTCAGCAATTCGACCAACGGGATGCGCGACCTGCTGAAGCCCGGACATCGACCGTTGCGAAAATTGAAGGGTGGCACGGGCGCTCAAGCAGTATCGCTTTCCGCGTATCCCGGATCTTTCACGCACAACGGAACCTTTGCTCGCGAAGCTCGTCGAACGTGATCGGCGGGCTTCATAGCATAGAGATGCACAGCCCCACAAGGGTCGCTCGATGTGACTGACCGTCTTCATCGAAGCACAAACGGAACTCGTCGAATCATGCGAACATCCGCCCCCGATAGACGGTACGACCCCATGCAAACTCCATGTACGGAGCCTGCAACAGGGGCACATGAGGCGAATTCTACCCACCATCGTTCTACTTCTCGCTTTCGCCAGTAATACGAACGCCACGCACATCAGCGGCGGAGAGATCTACTGGGAATGCCTTGGCAACAACCAGTACGAGATCACCCTGATCATCTATCGCGATTGCTTCGGGGTGCAACTGAACAACAACTTCGACGTCAACTTCGACAGCCCGTGCGGCAACTTCACCCAAACGGTGAACACCCCCAATGGCGTTGAGTTGAGCCAGCTCTGCGACCTCCAACTGCCGAACAGCACCTGCAACGGCGGTAACCTGCCCGGCATTGAACAGTACAGTTACACGACGACGGTGACCTTGCCTCCGTGCAACGCATGGACGGTGAGTTGGTCGTTGGCGAACCGCAACGCGGCGATCAGCAACCTGGTGAGCCCGAACAATGAAGAGATGTACGTGCAGGCCGTATTGGACAACTCAAGCGGTGTGTGCGAGGATTCACCGCAGTTCACCAGCATCGCGAGCCCTTATGTGTGCTTGAACTATCCGGTGAGCTACAGCTTGGGCGCGTTCGATCCGGAGAGCGATTCGCTCACCTACACGTTGATCCAAGCAATGGGTGCAGGCGCTGCGCCGATCACCTATGTAGCGCCCTACTCCCCTGCCCAGCCGATCACAGGCCTCACCCTGGACCCGCAAACAGGCCTTATCAACTTCACGCCAACGTTGGCGGGCAACTGGGTGGTGGTGGTTGAGGTGAACAGCTACGATAGTCTGGGCAACTGGTTGGGCAGTGTGATGCGCGACATGCAGTTCATCGCCTATCCGTGCAGCAACGTACCACCGGACGCGAGCACCGGTGTGATCGGAAGCGTGAGCGGTGCAGCGGTGCAGACCGGCCCGAACTCGATCCAGGTATGCGAGAGCGGGAATATCTGTTTCGACTTCATCATCAGCGACGCGAACGCCAACAATATCCTGGACGCTGTGACCAACGTGCAGCAGAGCCTGCCCGGAGCGACCTTCAGTTTCACCGGCACGAACCCGATCACCTGCACCGTATGCTGGATTGGCTCGCAAGGCACCAGCGGATTCTATCCGTTCATCGTAACGGTGGATGACGGTGCATGCCCGATCCCGGCGTTCCAGATCTACGTGTACAACGTCACCGTGATCGACGGGATCTTCATTGCAGCGCAAAGCACTGATGAGAGCTGTGTCGGTATGAACGACGGCAGCGTGAGCGTGGATGTGACGGAGGGCACGGCGCCATACCAATACAATTGGGGCACCCTGCCACAGAACAGCGACAGCATCAACGTAGGCGCGGGCAACTACACCGTTATCGTTAGCGATGGTAACGGTTGCGTGAGCGCACCGGCAACGGTATCGGTGGGCACCACGCCGCCCCCGATCGCCAACGGTGGGAACAACATCACCGTGTGCATGGGCGGCAGCACGATCGTAAGCGGCTCGTCGCAGAGCAGCACCGGAGTGTATTGGACGGGCGGCAACGGAAGCTTCATCGGCAATGGTGGCCTACAGCAGTACGTGCCCACTGCGGGTGAGATCAACGGCGGCGGTGTTGATCTGTACTTCACCGCCACCGGCAATGGGGGCTGTCCACCGGATGTGGACACCGTGCATGTGAACTATGCGAACGCTTTCGCGGGCGCTGCGGTGACCGGGGTTAACGCAACATGCAATGGTGGCAACAACGGGTCAGCCTCTTTCCTGCCGAACAACCCGGCACTGACCTACCAGTGGAATACCAACCCAGTGCAGAACACCGCTACGGCGACAGGTCTTGGTGCAGGCAATTACAACGTGACGGTGACCGACCCACTGGGCTGTGACACGACGATGAGCGTGAGCATCACGGCACCGCAGGCCATCGCGATCAGCAACGTGCAGGCGGTGAACGAGAGCTGTGCTGGACAAGGGAATGGCGGCGTGAGCATCACCGTTACCGGTGGTACGCAGCCTTACCAGTACCTCTGGAGCAACGGCGCAACAACGCCCTCGATCACGGTAGGTGCCGGTAACTATAGCGTGCAAGTGACCGACGCCAACGGCTGCGCACCCGCCACCGCGAACGCGACCGTGCAAGCCTCCGGCCAGCCGAACACCGCGCAGGCAGGCCCTGACCAGATCGTATGCAACGGCACGTTCCCGTTGCAGTTGACCGGCAGTGTAGTGAATGCGACCGGTGGCGTGTGGACCGGTGGCGGTGGCACCTACTTCGGTGGCGGGCTCAGTCCGCAGTACACACCGAGCGCGGCCGAGATCGCCGCTGGTAGCGCTACACTATACCTCAGCACAACGGGTAATACCACCTGTCCACAAGACGTGGACACGGTAGTGATCACGCTGCCCACCACTTTCCAGAACGCGAACATCATTGTGAGCGGTGTGGTGTGCAACGGCGGAAGCACCGGCACCGCGATCTACACACCCAACATCCCCGGCAACTCGTACCTCTGGAACGACGCCGCTGCACAAACGACGAGCACCGCGACCGGTCTGCCGAGCGGAACGTGGTCGGTGCTGGTAACGGACCAGTTCGGTTGCTCGATGACCTTGAGCGCCTTCGTGCCGCAGCCGCCACCGCTGGCGAGTGCGAGCATGACCACCATGGACCCCACCTGCGCCAACACGAACAACGGTTCGGCGACGGTGACAGCCACCGGCGGTGTACCGGGTTACACCTATCAGTGGAGCGCCAATGCCAACGGCCAAACGGGCCCGATAGCGATCGGACTGGGCACAGGCAACTTCATTGTGGTGATCACCGATGCGAACGGATGCACCGCACAGGCCAGCGCCACACTGACTGCACCGGCGCCGATCGCACTTATCGCGCAGGTACCCGATACGGTTTGCGTCAACGCTCCTACGGTAATGACCGCGCAAGCCAGCGGTGGTACGGGCAGCTACATCATAACATGGAACGGTATCGGCATGGGCTCGCCCATCACCTACTCCTTCCCGGCAACGCAAACGGTGACGGTGAGTGCCACCGACGGCAACGGCTGCAACTCCCCGGTCCTCTTCGAGCAGGTGACCGTGCTCAACCTCGCCCTCGCGAACCTTGACGTCTACGGCGACACCATCGCCTGCCCCGGTGAAACCGCAACAGTGAGCGCCACACTGAACAACTACCCCGGTAACTATACCATCACCTGGCCGCAGCTGAATGCAACAGGCAATGGACCCTTCACCGTGCCGGTAAATGCGAACCAAACGCTCGATGTGATCGTAACGGACCAGTGTGGCAACATGCTTAACGGAAGCGTACAACTCATCCTCGACGTGCCTCCGACCATCACCCTTCCTCCAGTGATCGCTGAAGGCTGCTCCCCGCTCACCGTGCAAATGCCCGATAGCCTCACCACACAACAGGTCAGCTACCTCTGGCAGTTCGGCGATGGCAACTCGCGCACCGACATGGCGCCGACGTACACGTACGGCGCCGGCATCTTCAATGTGAGCCTTACGGTGACCACGCCGAACGGCTGCAGCGCTACTGCGGTGAACACCGGACTTGTCACGGCCTACCCCTCGCCCACCGCTGCCTTCAGCGCGAGCACGTACCTCACGGACTTCGCTAACCAGCCGATCGCGTTCACCGACCAAAGTCCCGGCGCACCCACCGGCTACGAGTGGACATTCGGCGATGGCAACACCAGCACTGATCAGGACACGGAACACATCTATGACAACATCGGTGTCTTCGCCGTAACGCTCACGGTTACCGATGCGAACGGCTGCAGCGGCTCCGTGATACAGAACGTTGAGATCACACCGATCTACGACATCACCATCCCGACCGGCTTCACGCCGAACCCCAATGGCAGCGGCGGTGGTGGCTACGACCCGAACGACCTGAGCAACGACGTATTCTACCCCTTCGTGCGGTTCGTGGAAGACTTCAACATGCGGATCTACAACCGCTGGGGCGAGCTGGTGTTCGAGAGCAACGACGTACGCATCGGCTGGGACGGTTACTACCGCGGGCAGTTGAGCCAGCAGGACGTTTACGCCTACACGATGCAGGTACGCTTCATCGACGATCGCGAAGTGGAACTGATGGGCGATATCACTCTTTCCGATAAGCCATGAAGCAACGCTACCTCCACGTATTGGCAGCACTTGCACTGGCTTCTGCTACGCTGCGCGCCCAGGATCCGCAACTGAGCCAGTTCTACGCGGCGCCGTTGTACCTGAACCCCGCCCTCACCGGCAACACCGTACAAGAGCGTGCGATCCTCAACTACCGAACGCAATGGAACGGCCTGCCGAAGGGCTACGACACGTATGCCATGAGCTACGACCACCGCACGGAGAACATGCACCACGGTTACGGCATCATGGCCATGCGCGACCAAGCCGGAACGCATAACCTAGCGTTCACGCATGTGGCTGTGAACTATGCCTATGAAGCACCCATCGATCGCCGACGCTCGGTGCGCTTCGGGTTGAAGTTGGGATATACCATGCGCGACTACGACCCATCGAGCGTTGTGTTCGCTGACCAGATCATCCGGGACAATGCCGCCACCAGTATCGAGAGCAGCATGATCGAGCGCAACAGCTACTTCGACATGGGGGCGGGTGGCATGTACTACACCGAGCAGTTCTGGATCGGCACTTCGCTGAGCCATTTGAACCGGCCACAACAATCGCTGATGAACGATGGCGAGGCGCGCCTGCCCATCCGCACCAGCACGCACACCGGCTATCGCATGCCCATCGACGGCAAGAAGATGCGTCGTAGTACGTCGTTCGCTACGATCGCGGCCCACTACAAGAGCCAAGGCAAGTGGGACCAGTTGGATGTCGGTGCCTACATCACGCACAAGGACATTACCGGTGGGCTGTGGTACCGCGGCCTGCCCGGCCTGAAGAAATACGCACCTGGCTACCCGAACGACGACGCCATCGTATTGCTCGTGGGTTATGAGACCAACAAGCAACTCCGCATCGTCTACAGCTACGATGTTACGATCAGCTGGCTCGGTACGAAGAGCGGTGGTGCGCACGAGGTGAGCATCATCTTCGAGTGGCCGAAACGCAGTCCGGCGAAGAAGTTCAGGGCGGTGCCGTGCCCGAAGTTCTGATCACGGGACTTGCACCACCGAGACGCCTGGAACGCAGCGTTGCACTCGCGGGCATGTCACTCCACCACGAACGCCGTGAAGTAGTAATTGTTGGCCGCAGCAATGGGCCGAAGGTTGATACGGTACGATGCCGTGAACTCGCGGAATGCCTTGAACTCATGCGTGGGCACGAAGAACTCATCGAACATGATGATGTCGCCCTTGCGCAGGATGGGCGCGATGGAGGTGAGGACGTATAGTGTTGATGTGTATAGGTCGGCATCCATCTGCACCAGTAGTTTGCCGCTGCGCTGGAACGTAGTAAGGAAGCCCGGTAGGGTATCCTGGAATAGTCCGGCGTGGAAAGTCGCGCGGTCATCCGTTACATCGGGCAGCTTTGAACCGGTGGACATTGCTCCGGCTTTGAAGACACCCCAGTCCTCCGGAAGTCCGGTGAACGTATCGAAGCCGTGGAAGCGCGAACCCGACGCCTTCTGGTTGGCCACCCACCACTTAAACGAGTGGCCTTGTGCAACACCGAATTCCAAATAGGTGATCGGTCCCTCGCCGATAGCGTGTGCGTTCAGGTGCGCGTAGAACTCAAGCCGTTTGCCGTAATCCCAACGCGGATGGGGAAAGTCGTTGTAAGGGAGCTTGCGATTGGCATGCACCCACTCCGAAAGCCGTGTCAGGTGCAGCAACTGATCCATGGCACCGGCAAAGGGCTTGAAGACACGGTGCAACTGCAAGCGCACGAACCAGAGCTTGGTCTTGCGGATAAGAAGGAGACGGGTTTGCATATGGGGTTAAGCGGGCCTCTTCGCTTTTCAGTTCTTCTGGAAGATGATGATCTCCGGATCGTCGAGCTCAACGCGCCATGCGGGATCCTTCCGCAGCGCATCGGTGCGCTGCCCGTACTCATCGTATTGCATGGGGTAAGGATTGTCCCCGGGCAGCAGGACTATGTACTCGGCATTGTCCACCACCGGGAACATGTATAGATCACGCCGCGCGATCAAGTGCGGAACTAGGGGGGACAACGCGCTCACGGCCGCATCCTTTGGGATGGTCGCCAGCACACGATCCACTTTTCCGGTATCGAACCGGCGCACGTAGTGCCGTTCCTGGTAGAACCGAATGCTGTCGTGGTAACCGTGATCGCCGCTGGCATGTTCGATCGGGAATTCCAGTGCGTAGTGCGTCGCACCTATAGAGAACAGTAATGTGATCCATGCCATCGCCAGCTTCAACCACCGTTGGCGCAAGGTGATGACCACACCGAATACCGCTAGCGGAACGATCATCGAGAACTCCACACAATAGTGGGCGAAGCAGCCCCACATACCCGCGTTGTCGTGCAGCATTTTCTGGGCGATCACCGGCGCGCACATCAGCAGGTACGGCCAGCCCTTGAACAAGGCCCAACCGCCGGATATGAGCAAAAGGAAATAGAACTCGAGCTTGATGCTGGTGCCTTCGGGATGCCTCCCCTGCACATCCATGAAGAACGCACGGAACACCTCGAACGGATGGGTAAAGACGCTCTCGATGATCTCGCCGCCGTTACGGCCCAACACACTGTAGTGGTTATGCTGGAATTGACCTGACCCGCTCAAAGCAGGCATCACAACGGATATGACCAAGGTGCTCCACGCGAGCGCTACCGCCGCCTGCATGACCACATGCCAGCGTTTGATGCCCACACCGCGCGGCAGCCCGAGCGAAGCGAGCGCAACCACGAACATCCAGAACCCGATGTTCTCCTTCGCAATGACCATGAAGGCAAGGAGCCACCACGAGCGTACGAGCCTTCCTTGCCTTAAGGCTAACAGATACCACGGCAACGCCATTGCCGCGACAACGCTGGAGTGGAAGTCGAACGCGAACACCGGATAGACGCCAAAGAAGGCCAGACCACAACACATCAATACCGTGGCTAAGGTCCGATCCGGATGTACCTCCATCATGAAACGATAGAGCCCAAGGCCACCCATGGCCACCGCTACGATCTGCACGATCAGCAACGTCCACTGCCCAAAGAGGTAGGTGAGCGGCGACCAAAGCGCCAAATGCAGATCGAAATGGTCCGCCAGCAGAAGGTCCCGGTTCACCAGGAACAGCGATCGGTCGGGTAACATGAAGTGGGCGTACTTCCAAGCGGAATGGGTGTACAACCCCAGATCGAGCGCATAGGTGCGGTACAGGGAGTGGTTCACCAAACTGATGAGGCAATAGATCACCACGAAGACGGCCGTTACGATCAACGCCGGGTAATGCGCCCGCAGTCGTGCACCGATCGTTCGGGTGTGGGTTCGCGCCTCAGGCATCAACGGGGGGATCACATCCGTTCAGGCACTTCCATGCCCAAGCACCACATGGCCTTCTTGGTCGCCTTGGCTACCGCGGCGCTCAAACCCACACGGAAGTCCCGCTTGGTGGGATCTTCCTCCTTCAGCATACGGGACCACTTGGTAGAAGCTGTTGTAGGCCTTCACCAGTTCGTAGGTATGGTTGGCGATGGACGATGGATCCAAATGCGTCGCGGATTCATTCAGCACCGCCGGGAACTGGTGCAAGAGTTTGATGACGGTGCGCTCTTCGGTCAATAACCGATCACCGGCAGCGACATCCGATCGTCTGATCGTCTGATCGTCCGATCGCCCGGCCTTACCCAGCAGGCTCTTGATGCGCGCATAGGTGTACTGGATGAACGGCCCCGTATGGCCTTGAAGGTCGATGCTGGCCGCGGGATCGAAGAGCATGCGCTTCTTGGGATCCACCTTCAGCAGGAAGTACTTCAGCGCGGCCATGCCGATCTGCTCGAAGAGCTTCGCCTTGTCAGCCTCCGTGATGTCGTCGAGCTTGCTGAGCTGTTCCCCGGCCTTGCGGGCTTCGTTCACCATCTCCTCCATCAGGTCGTCGGCATCCACCACGGTGCCTTCGCGGCTCTTCATCTTGCCGCTGGGCAGGTCCACCATGCCGTAGCTGAGGTGGAAGAGCTCGCTTGCCCAAGAGAAGCCGAGCTTCTTGAGGATGATGAACAGCACCTTGAAGTGGTAGTCCTGTTCGTTGCCAACGGTGTAGATCAGTTTCGAAAGGCCCGGGAATTCCTCGAACCGTTTTATCGCGGTGCCGATGTCCTGCGTCATGTACACGCTGGTGCCATCGCGGCGCAGCAGCACTTTCTCATCGAGCCCTTCCTTGGTATTGTCCACCCACACGGCGCCGTCCTTCTCATAGAAAACGCCCTTCTTCAGTCCGTCGAGCACATCGTTTTTGCCGAGCACATAGGTCTGGCTCTCGTAGTACAGCTTGTCGAACTCCACGCCCATCCTCGCATAGGTGGCATTGAAGCCGTCGTAGACCCAGCCGTTCATCTTCTGCCAAAGCGCGCGTACCTCCGGGTCGTTCGCTTCCCACTTCAACAACATGGCTTGGGCTTCGAGCAGGATTGGGGCTTCCTTCTCTGCTTCCTCCTTCGTTTTTCCTGAAGTGATGAGAGCCTCCACCTCACGCTTGTAGGCCTTGTCGAATTCCACGTAGTACTTCCCCACCAGCTTATCGCCCTTCAACCCACTGCCCTCCGGCGTTTCGCCGGTCCCGAACGTCTGCCAAGCCACCATGCTCTTGCAGATGTGGATGCCACGGTCGTTGATGATCTGCGCGCGCACCACTTCGCTACCTGAGGCTTCAAGAATGCGGCTCACACTATGGCCCAAGAAGATGTTGCGCATGTGCCCCAGGTGCAGGGGCTTATTGGTGTTGGGGGAAGCATACTCCACCATCACCTTCTTTCCGGTTGGCTCCAACTGAAGGATGTCCCGTGAACTGGTCTCCCTAAGGAAGTCCATCCAATAGCGGTCAGCGATCACGATATTGAGGAAGCCCTTGATCACATTGAAGCGATCAACGATGGCCACGTTGGCCTTCAGGTGTTCGCCGATGGCGGTGGCCGTTTGCTCCGGACCGAGCTTGCTGGCCTTGAGAAAGGGGAATACGTTGATCGTTACATCGCCCTCGAACTCAGGTCGCGTGGGCTGGAAGGTTAGCGCCTTGGCCTCCACGGCGCTGCTGAACAATTGCTGGAAGGCCTGCTGGATAGCGGGCACCAATACTGATTGAAGTCTGTCTTGGAACATCGCCCGCGAAGGAACGCAACAGGTTTTAGTGGCGGGCGTCGAAGTCGGAGTTCCCGAGGCGACGCTTCGAACCTGATGTCCTCACCTCCGCGGCAGGAAATTCTCGGCGATCATGCACCGCACGCTGCCGCCGCCTACCGCCTCGATGATCGGTATGGCCACCGGTACCAAGCGGCCATGACGCTCCAGCGCCGATCCGCTGCCCAGGATCCAGCAGTTTGAAGGCGCTTTCGGAGAGCAGGATAGATGACTCGCCCTTGGCGTTGCACACCTGCAGCAGGTTGGCCACGTAGCCCATCATCTGCTCCCGGGTTATGGCGATCAGCTCCTTGCCGCCACGCGTCAATTCATCGCGCACATCATCCCGTTCCACTGGATAGGGAATGGCCTCCAAGCACACCACGGCGAACTTCTCCCCGATGCTCATAAGCACATTGGTGTGGTACACCGGCTGGCCGGTGAGCGTGCCATCCATGGTGGCCAGGAAGGGCACTGGACCGCATTGAAGGGCACCGCACCAGTAGTTCACGGCTCGCTCGGTGGTTCGCGGGCCCATGGCAGCGTAAGCAACGCCCCGCAAACGGTCGATCACTAAGCTGCCCGTGCCCTCGAGATAACGCTCGTCGGCCTCCAAGGTGGTGAGGTCGATCATACGGCGCACTTTAAAGCCCGAAGTCTCGAGCACTTCGTCCAATTGCCGGTCGCGCTCCCGGCGGCGGCTGGGGGTACACATGGGGTAGAGCACCACCGTGCCGTCCTCGTGGGTGCTGAACCAGTTGTTGGGGAACACTGCGTTCGGCGCTGAAGGATCAATGGGGTCGAGCACGGTGATACCAACCCCGCAGTGGTCGAGCGCCGGATCGGGCCATCGAACTCCAGTTCGGCCTTGGCCTTCACCTCCGGATCGCTTGTGCGGTGCTGGAACGGATTGCTCGCAGCCGTTTCGGGGTCGTAGCCAAAACCCACCGGACGGATCAAGATGACGTTCGAAGCGGCTTGTCGGCTCATCGGTTTCTGAGGATGGGGTACAACGGTTCCAAAATGTTAAGGGTGGCCTCAGCCATGGCGTTGCCCTGATCGAGCGCCGGGTTGATCTCCACGACATCGAGGGTCGAGGTCTTCTCATCGGCGCAGAACCCGGCCAGCAATCCACTGGCCTCCTCTAGGAACAAACCGTCGGGTACAGGAGTGCCCGTACCCACGGAAATGGATGGGTCCAAGCTGTCACATCGAAACTCCGTGAATGCGGCCGCAAGCTGTAAGGTGGGCCATGGTTTCCCTCACCACTGCATCAGTTCCTTTCTCGCGTACTTCTTTAACCGTTATCACCTTGATACCGAACTCCTTGATAATAGCCGCCTCTTCCGCTTCATAATCCCTTAACCCGATAAAAACCAAGTCGCTGGGCAGCAACTTGGGGCCGCTCGAACCGATCTTTCCGAAGGCGGTCCCACACTCAAGGTGTACACCTAGGCTTGTTCCGGCGCTGCTTCTTGTTCTCGATATCCATCAGCAGGGCCAAGGGCATCCGTGCACATTTCCGCTGGGCGTTGTGAAGGGGCTGTGGAGGTCGGCATGGGCATCGATCACGCACCACCCGGGCGCTGTTCCGGAAAAGCCATTTTGGTTCCCGAAACCGAGCCGATGGCAATGGAATAGTCGCCTCCGACCACTATTGGAAAAACATTGTTTCTCAGGTACTTCTATACCTCATAAAGCCAAGTCGCTCTCGAAACGGATAAGCCCGTCGATGTGGTGTGCGTTCGGGCTGCGGTCGTCCTCGTACAACACATCGTTCTCGTCGCGCAAAATGCTCTCCTCGGCATGACCGAAAAGTTCGCTTCGGTTTCCAGGCAGCAACGCGCAAAGCAGCCACCCGTGCTCGCGCCGCGTTTTCCCGCTCGTCTCGCTGGCGGCCTCTATCAATCGTGGATCCGCCATGGTGGGCCCGTGTCGAATACGGTTCGGGCGGTGGCGAAGGTAGCCGGGGCCTTCAGGGGCCCAAGGGGCTACCGTTCGAGCTACCAAGGGACGGCGATAAATCCATTTGTGGCGGGGAACCGTAGGACCCCGGATCGCGTTCAAAGCGGACTCTAACCCAGCACGAACAATGCGAACGATGATCGTCAAGTACGGACCGCTGGTCTTCGGTGGCGCAGCCGTCATCCATCCTCGCCAATGGCTGTAGTAGCGGTTTCATGCAGAAGATCGGCGCGGGGTCATCGAATACAGCGTGGAGCTTCCAGGTCCAGGACCCGATGAAGCGATGGCCCGGCATGCTTCCCGAAAGAAACGACCCTCACATCAACGAAAACCAGCAATTAGCGGAGACTCGGTGCAGGCATGGGCGTGTTCCGCAGGCGCATGATGGTGAACAACGGGCAGCGCCGGATGAACTACCCCTCAGCGTACTCAACCAAGAAACTCGTGAGCAACTTGCAAGAAGGACATGGCCATGTTCGACAAAGAGAAAGCCATGGTGCTTCCTCCCTTACGGACGGAGACCGACACCATTGCCGGATATCCCCTACAAAAAAAGCCATCGCCATCTGCGATGCTGTAGACCACCCGAGATCGGAACTGTGGTACACCGTCCGCATCGAAGTAAAGACCCCAACTGGTTCGGGCCGTACAAGGACATCCCTGGTGTGCTGCTCCGCTACAGCTTGTGCAATGTGGCATGCGCATGCACCTCGACGCCACTAGCATCACCCCTGGAGAGGTGGACCCAAGCAGGTTCGTGGTAAAGCGCGACCACGAAGCAGTGCCCCCGGCTGTGCTGAGATTATGAGTTGATGGGTGGGCACCTTCAGCATCTAATCGCCCTCGCCATTGCCCTGCTGATCGCCTCATCCCTACCCTGCTCCAGAGGAGCAGGGTCAAACTGAGACCGGCTGCATGCTTAGCGGTCACCCCATCGTGGCGGAACCGCAGCGTCTATTGCAGCTTAGTGAACCTGCCCCCTTTCCCCACGATACATGTTCATAATAGCCGCGCCGCTTGGCCGGTGTAGGGGTAGCGAGCGCCGCAATTTCTGTTTTCGCGTGTGGCACGCGCCTGTCCCCGATTACCAGGTAGCTCCGTGCGTAAGCGATCATCAACGAAAGCACATCATTCGAGTGGCCACCGAAGAACAGTCTTCGCGAAGCGGCCAACGGAAAACACCCGAGCCTGCACCGAAGCGCACGCGCTCATCCAGCAAGAAGAGCGACGCCAGAGCGAGAGCAAGTGGCACACCCCTTCAAAGGCTTCATGGCCGATGAGCGCGCACAAAGCCTTTGGCCTCTTCTCATCGTCAGGCTCCCGGTCTGTTGCTGACGGCCGTAACCAATTACCTCTTCACGTGGAAGAGCGACCCGGACCTGATGGCGCGCCCGTGGAGCGGGTTCTTCAGCAAGGAGGTGCATGGACAATTGGCGCAGGCAAGCTCGGCGCGTTGCTCGCGCACAAATTCATGCACGGTTGGTTCGGCATCGCGTCGTTCGCCTTCGTGCTTTGGAGTTTCCTCGGCGGTGTGCGCATCCTTCTCGGCACGTGGTTGCTGCCCAAAGGCAAAACGATGCGCTGGACATTGATGGCCCTGTTGTGAGCTCCCCGCCCTGCTCGGTTTCGTCTTCCGCGGCGAGCTTGGCTACTGGGCGGTAGCATCAGCGCCACCATCAATACGCACCTGCAGAGCATGATGGGACAGGTAAGCTCAGGCGCAGTGCTGCTCCTCGCGGCAGGGGCCTTCACCATGTACATGTTCAACCCGTCGTTCGATTGGGTGTTGCGGTTGTTCGAGAAGAAAGAGGTGGTGAATGCGGGTGAAGAAGGTGAAGGAAGCAGAAGTAAGGGGGGCGGGTGCTGTACCGGTGATGGAAGTGGTGAAGAAAGAACTCCTTGAAGATGGAGTTAGTGGAAAACGAACAACCAGCCATGGTCACCCCGAACGCCCATTGGAGGAAGAGGCCGCTGCAATGGAACTTGGAGTAAGGCCACCGAGCAGGAAGAAGACACCGAAGAAGAAGGCGAACTCGAGTTGGAACTGGAAACCGCAGAGAAGCGGAAGATGCGGCCATAGGCCACATCATCCGCCATGCCCATCGTGGTGGATGAGTATGTGAGCGTGGTGGCCAACGCCGTGGAAGACCTTGAGCGAAGCCGAGATCGAGAACAAGCTGCAGGAGTTCGGCCAGTACGACGGAAGTTGGACCTGAGCGATTACGAGTTGCCCACGCTGGACCTACTCGTGGACCACAGGCGGGGGAACTCACCGTGAGCAGAGAGGAACTCGAGGCGAACAAGGACCGCATCGTCCAGACGCTCAGCCACTACAACATCGCCATTGCCAAGATCGAGGCGACCATCAGTGCGACGGTAACGTTGTACGAGATGGGTCCGGAAGCGGGCGTGCGCATCAGCAAGATCCCGAACACGGAGGACGACATCGCGCTGAGTTTGGCCGCCC
>JADJCX010000032.1 GCA_016703005.1 Flavobacteriales bacterium | reverse complement strand
GGTCCGCAGTATACACCGAGCGCGGCTGGAGATTTGCCGCTGGTAGTGGCCACACTATACCTCAGCACACGGCTACCACTCCGTCCATCGGAATGGACACGGGGCGCTAATTACGCTGCCCACCACTTTCCAGAACGCGAACATCATTGCGAGCGGTGTGGTGTAACGGCGGAAGCACCGGCACCGCGATCTCACACCCAACATCCCCGGCACTCGTACCTCTGGAATGACGCCGCTGCACAAACGACGAGCACCGCGATCGGTCTCGCCGAGCGGAACATGGTCGGTGCTGGTAACGGACCAGTCTGGCTTCGTCTCCGATGACCTTGAGCGCCTTCGCAAACAGCAGCCGCTACCGCTGGCGGTTGCGAGCATGACTTTACCATGGACCCCACCTGCGCCAACAACACGAACAACGGTTCGGCGACGGTGACAGCCACCGGCGGTGTACCGGTTGGCACCTATCAGTGGAGCGCCGTTAAAACCGGCTAAACGGGCCTGATAGCGTATCGGAGTCAGTACAGGCAACTTCATCTAGCGATCATCGATGCGACCGGATGCACCGCAGCAGGCCAGCGCCACACTGACTGCACCGGCGTTTATCGCACTTATCGCGCAGGTACCTGATACGGTTTGCGCTGCAACGCCCTACGGTAATGACTCGCGCAAGCCAGCGCGGTGGTACGGGTAGCTACATCACAATACGGAACGGCATCGGCAGGCTGGGCTCGCCCATCACCCACCCTTCCCGGCATCGCAACGGTGACGGTGAGCGCCACCTGACGGCAACGGACAGTAACTCCCCGGTCTTCTCTCGAGCAGGTGACCGTGCTCAACTCTCGCCCTCGCGAATCTTTGATGTCTCACGGCGACACTATCGCCTGCCCCGGTGAAACCGCACAAAGGAGCGCCACACTGAACAACAACTACCTCGGTAATCTATACCATCACCGCCGTAGCTGAATGCGTGCACAGGCAATGGACCTCTACCGTGCCGTGGTGGTAATGCGAACCAAACGCCTGATGATCGTAACGGACCAGTGGTGGCAAAATACGCTTAACGGAAGCGCACAACCCATCCTCGACGTGCCTCCGACTATCACCCTTCCTCCGGTTATCGCCGAAGGGCTGCTCCCGCTCACCGCAGCAAAATGCCCGACAGCCCTACCACACAACAGGTCAGCCACTTCCTGCAGTTCGGCGATGGCAACTCGAGCATTTACACGGTGGCGCTGATGGGCATGGCCGGCGCCGGCAGAAACTTCAATGGAGCCCGCTGGTGACTACGCCGAACGGCTGCAGCGCTACCGCGGTGAACACCGGACTTGTCACGGCTTACCCCTCGCCCACCGCTGCCTTCAGCGCGAGTGTCGCACCGGACGGACTTCGCCACCAGCCGATTGCGTTCTCACTGACCAAAGTCCCGGCGCAACGCACTCGCCATTAAGAGCGGGATATCTTGGCGATGGCAATACCAGCAATCGGATTGTGACACGGAATACATCCATGACAACATCGGTGTCTTCGTAACGCCTACGGTTACTGATGCGAATGGCTGCAGCGGCTCCGTGGATATAGAATGGTAAGCTGAGACTACACCGACCTACGACATCACCATCCTGATTTCGGCCCACGCCGAACCCCAATGGCAGCGGGGGCGGTGGCTACGACCCGAACGACCTGAGCAACGACGCATTCTCGTAATTCCTTCGGTCTGTGGAAGATTTCAACATGCGATCTACAACCGCTGGAAGAGTTGCAGTTCGAGAGCAACGACGTACGGAATGGTTGGGATGGTTATTACAAAGGCCAGTTGAGCCGGCAGGACGTTTACGCTTCACACGATGCAGGTACGCTTTCATCGATTTATCGCGTAATGGAACTGATGGGCGAGGATTACCCTTTCCGATAAGCCATGAAGCAACGCCACCTCCACGTATTGGCAGCACTCTGCACTGGCTTCCGCCTCGCTGCGCGCCCAGTGATCTGCAACTGAGCCAGTTTACGCGGCGCTGTTGGTATCGAATCTCGCCCTCACCGGCAACACCGCATAAGAGCGTACGATCCTCAACTACCGAACGCAATGGAACGGCCTGCCCAAGCGGCCATGACACGTATGCCAAGAGCTGGGCGACCACCGCACGGAGAATACGCGCGCACCGACGGTTACGGCATCATGGCCATGCGACCCGGCTTTGAACGCATAACCCTCTCGCGTTCACGCATGGGGCATGTGAACTGAGGCTTATGAAGCACCCAGCATCGATCGCCGACGCCCGGTGCGCCTGGGCTGGAAGTTGGGATATACCATGCGCGATTACGACCCATCGAGCTGTTGTGTTCGCTGACCGTGACCATCCGGGACAATGCCGCCACCAGTATCGAGAGGAGTGAAAACGCATCGAGCGCAACAGCCATTTTGACATGGGGGCGGGGTGGCAAGCGTACTATACCGAGCAGTTCTCCATCGGCACTTCGCTGGAGCCATTTGAACTGGCCACAACAATCGCTGATGAACGATGGCGAGGCGCGCCTGCCCATCCGCACCAGCACGCACACCGGAAAGCCATCGCCCAGTATCGACGGTGGGTGAAGATGCGTCGCAGCATGTCGTTCGGCTACCGCATCGCGGCCTACCAGCAAGAGCTAAGGCGGCGGACTAGCGAGATGTCGGTGCCAGACCACGCACAAGGACATTACCGGTAAAATAGGTACCGCGGCCTGCCCGGCCTGAAGAAATACGCACCCGGCTACCCGAACGACGACGCCACTGTATTGCTCAGGGTTATGAGACCAATAAGCAAATTTTGCATCGTTCATAGCCACGATGTTGGGCATGCACTGGTTGGCTCGTGGGTATAAAGAGCGGGTGGTGCGCATGAGGTGAGCATCATCTCTGGAGCGCTTTAAATGCGGTCCGGCTACAGGCGTTCAGGGCAGCGTGCCCCAAGTCCTGATTACGACCTGCAACACGGAGACGCCTCGAAATGCAGCGCCGTGTAATCTGCGGGTGCGCTGCCACCCACCACGAACGCCGTGTGAAGTAGTAATTGCTGGCCGCAATGTGGGCCCATGGCCGATATTGCATGATGCCGTGAACTCGCGGAATGCCTTGAACTGCCGTGGGCATTGTTAGAACTCAACGAACATGATGATGTCGCCCTAGGGCAGTGAGCGGCGCGATGGAGGGGAGGACGGGTAGCGTTGATGCGTATAGGTCGGCATCCCATCCGCACCAGCAGTTTGCCACCGCGCTGGAACGTAGTAAGGAAGCCCGGTAGGGTATCCCGGAACAGCCCGGCGGGGAAAGTCGCGCCGTCATCCGTTGGGTGACCGCAGCTTTGAACTGCGGATACTGCTCCGGCTTCGAAGACACCCCAGATCCTCCGGAAGTCCGGTGAACGTATCGAAGTTGGGAAGCGCGAACTCGACCGCTTCTGGTTGGCCATCTACCACTTGAACGAGGGGCATTTTGTGCAACACCGGAATTCCAAATAGCTATCGGTCCTCGCCGATATGCGGGTGCGTTCAGGTGCGCGTAGAACCTGTTGTTTGCCGTAATCCCAACGCGGATGGGGAAAGTCGTTGTAAGTGAGGTTGCGATTGGCGGGCACCCACCTGGAAAGCTGTGTCAGGTAGTGAACTGATCCATGGTACCGGCAAAGGGCTTGAAGACACGGTATCTCGCAAGCGCACGAACCAGAGCTTGGCCTTGCGGATATGTAGCGAGACGGGCGGGCATACATGGTTAAGCGGGCCTCTTCGCTTTTCAGTTCCTCGTAGATATCCTTATCTCCCTATCAATGAGCACAACGCGCCATTGCGGATCATCTCCGCAGCGGCATCGGTGCGCTGCCCGTACCCATCGTATTGCATGGGGTAAGGATTGGTCCCCGGGCAGCAGGACGATGTACTCGGCATTGTCCACCACCGGGAACATGTACAGGTTGCGCTGCGCGATTGCTGGCGGAACAAGTGGACAACGCGCTCACGGCTGCATCCTTTGGGATGGTCGCTGGCACACGATCCACTTTCCGGTATCGAACCGGCGCACGGTAGTGCCGTTCCCGTAGAACCGAATGCCGGTAACTTCGCATCGCCGCTGGCATGTTCGACCGGGAATTCCGGAGTGCGAAAAGGTCGCAACCCAGAGAGTAGTCAGTGACGCCATCCATGCCATCGCCAGGCTCAACCACCGTTTAAGTGCAAGTGTGATGACTACACCGAATACTCGGCTAGCGGAAATTAATTATCGAGGACTCCGTGGCAATAGGGGCGAAGCAGCCCACATACCCGCGTTGTCGGGCATCCTTTTCATGTGATCACCGGCGCGATGACATCAGCAGAGGTACGGCCAGCCAATCAACAGCGCCCAACCGCCGGATATGAGCAAGGAAATAGAACTTGAGCTTGATGCTGGTGCCTTCGGATGCCTCTCCCGCACATCCATGAAGAACGCGGGGAATACTTGAATGGATAAAAAAAGATGTTCTCGATGCATCTCGCCGCCGTTACGGCCTAATACGCTGTAGTGGTTATGTTGAATTGACCTGGACCTGGCCCAATGCAGGCATCATAACGGATATGACCAAGGTGCTCTACGCGAGCGCTACCTCGCCGCCTGCATGACCACATGCCAAAGCTTGATGCCCACACCGCGAAGCGGCAGCTCGAGTTGCTGAGCGCAACCTGGCTTGAAATATCCAGAACCCGATGTTCTCCTTCGCAATGACCATGAAGGCAAGGACAACACGAGCGTACGAGCCTCTACTTAAGGCTAATAGATACTACGGCAACGCCATTGCCGCGATAACGCTGGAGTGGAAGTCCAATTTCAGTCATCACTCGATAGATGCCAAAGAAGCGCTGACCACAACACATCAATATTTTTGCCAAGGTCCCATCTGGGTAATTTCACCATGAAACGGTAGAGCCTTATGTGGCCACCCATGGCCACTGGCCACGAACGGCACGATTGCGGAATGTCCATCGTTCAACAGGTATTTAGAGCGGCGAAGGACCCGTGCTTAATTGCGCGCATCGGCTGGTCCGCCAATAGGTTATCCCCGTTCACCGGTGGTTGTTTACGATTTATCGGGCAACACGCATGGGCGTACTTCCAAGCGAAATGGGGGTACAACCTCACGACTGGAGTGCCAACAGGTGCGGTACAGGGAGCGGGTCTACCAAACCGATGAGGCAACAGATCACGAAGACGGCCATGCCACGATCAACGCTGCAATGCGCCCGCAGTCGTGCACCGATCGTTCAAAAAAAATAGCGCCCCAGTCACCAATCAAAATGCGATCCATTCAGAAAGAATTTCGCGCCCAAGCACCACATGGCCTCTTCCGGCCGCCCACGCTATCATATGCTCAAAACCTATTGCGGAAGTCGCGCTTGGTGGGATCTTCCTCCTTCAGTACGGGGACCACTTGGTGAAGCTGTTGTAGGCCTTCACCAATCTCGTCAGGTGTGGGTTGGCATGGACGATGGGTCGAGGTGTATGTATTCGTGCAGCACCGCCGGGAACTGGTGCAAGAGTTTGATGACGGTGCGCTCTTCGGGCCGCTCAACGCCACGACGGCATCGATTCGTCGACCAATACTGATCGATTCCGATTTTCCGGCCTTACCGGCAGGTTCTTGATCCGCGCATAGGTGTAATTTTGGATGAACGGCCCCCATGGCCTTGCAGGTCGATGCTGGCAGCGGGATCGGAAGAGCATGCGCTTCTTCGGGTCCACCTTCAGCGGGGAAGTACTTCAAAGCGGCCATGCCGATCTGCTCGAAGAGCTTCGCCTTGTCAGCCTCCGTGATGTCGTCGGAGCTTGCTGAGCTGCTCCCCGGCCTTGCGGGCTTCGTTCACCATCTCCTCCATCAGGTCGTCGGCATCCACCACGGTGCCTTCGCGGCTCTTCATCTTGCCGCTGGGCAGGTCCACCATGCCGTAGCTGAGGTGGAAGAGCTCGCTTGCCCAAGAGAAGCCGAGCTTCTTGAGGATGATGAACAGCACCTTGAAGTGGTAGTCCTGTTCGTTCCCGACGGTGTAGGTCGGTTTCGAGAGGCTCCGGGATTCCTCGAACCGCTTGATCGCGGTGCCGATGTCCTGCGTCATGTACACGCTGGTACCATCGCGGCGCGGCAGCACTTTCTCATCGAGCCCTTCCTTGGTATTGTCCACCCACACGGCGCCGTCCTTCTCAGAAAACGCCCTTCTTCAGTCCGTCGATATATCGTTTTTTGCCGAGCACATAGGTCTGGCTCTCGTAGTACAGCTTGTCGAACTCCGCCCCCATCCTCGCATAGGTGGCATTGAAGCCGTCGTAGACCCAGCCGTTCATCTTCTGCCAAAGCGCGCGTACCGCCGGGTCG
The DNA here is from genome assembly GCA_016703005.1 of Flavobacteriales bacterium. GTDB lineage: Bacteria > Bacteroidota > Bacteroidia > Flavobacteriales_F > PHOS-HE28 > PHOS-HE28. Next base: position 13,042 of record JADJCX010000032.1, on the reverse strand, counting down.
TTCGCTTCCACTTCAACAACATGGCTTGGGCTTCGAGCAGGATGGGGCTTCCTTCTCTGCTTCCTCCTTCGTTTTTCCTGAAGTGATGAAAGCCTCCACCTCACGCTTGTAGGCCTTGTCGAATTCCACGTAGTACTTCCCCACCAGCTTATCGCCCTTCAACCCACTGCCCTCCGGCGTTTCGCCGGTCGAACGTCTGCCGAGCCACCATGCTCTTGCAGATGTGGATGCCACGGTCGTTGATGATTTGCGCGCCGCACCACTTCGCTACCTGAGGCTTCAGAATGCGGCTCACGCTATGGCCCAAGAATATGTTGCATGTGCCCCGGTGCAGGGGCTTATTGGTGTTGGGGAAGCATCCTCCACCATCACCTTCTTTCGGTTGGCTCCAACTGAAGGATGTCCCGTGAACTGGTCTCCCTAAGGGAAGTCCATCCAATAGCGGTCAGCGATCACGATATTGAGGAAGCCCTTGATCGCATTGAAGCGATCAACGATGGCCACGTTGGCCTTCGGGTGCTCGCCGATGGCGGTGGCCGTTTTGCTCCCGACCGAGCTTGCTGGCCTTGAGAAAGGGAATACGTTGATCGTTACATCGCCCTCGAACTCAGGTCGCGTGGGCTGGAAGGTTAGCGCCTTGGCCTCCAAGGCGCTGCTGGACAATTGCTGGAAGGCCTGCTGGATAGCCGGCACCAATACTGTTTGAAGTCTGTCTTGGAACATCGCCCGCGAAGGAACGCAACAGGTTTTAGTGGCGCGCGGGACCAGCTCAGGCGACGCTTCGAACCTAGGTCCTACCGCCTCGGCAGGAAATTCTCGGCGATCGTGACCGCACGCTGCCGCCGCCCACCGCTTCGATGATCGGTATCGCCACCGGCACCAAGCGTCCATGGCGCTCCAGCGCGATCCGCTGGTTGGGATCCAGCAGGTTGAAGGCGCTTTCGGAGAGCAGGATAGATGACTCGCCCTTGGCGTTGCACACCTGCAGCAGGTTGGCCACGTAGCCCATCATCTGCTCCCGGGTTATGGGATCACCTCCTTGCCGCCACGCGTCAGTTCATCGTGCACATCATCCCGTTCCACTGGGTGGGGAATGGCCTCCAAGCACACCATCGCGAACTTCTCCCCGATGCTCATAGAGCACATTGGTGTGGTACACCGGCTGGCCTGTGAGCGTGCCATCCATGGTGGCCAGAAGGGGACCGGACCGCATTGCAGGGCACCGCACCAGTAGTTCACCGCGCGCTCGGTGGTGCGCGGGCCCATGGCGCGTAAGCAACGCCCCGCAAACGGTCGATCACTAAGCTGCCCGTGCCCTCGAGGTAACGGTCGTCGGCCTCCAACGTGGTGAGGTCGATCGTACGGCGCACTTTAAACCCCGAGGTTTCGAGCACTTCGTCCAATTGCCGGTCGCTCCGGCGGCGGCTGGGGGTACACATGGGGTAGAGCACCACCGTGCCGTCCTCGTGGGTGCTGAACCAGTTGTTGGGGAACACTGCGTTCGGCGCTGAAGGATCAATGGGGTCGAGCACGGTGATACCAACCCCGCAGTGGTCGAGCGCCGAGATCAGGCCATCGAACTCCAGTTCGGCCTTGGCCTTCACCTCAGGATCGCTTGTGCGGTGCTGGAACGGATTGCTCGCAGCCGTTTCGGGGTCGTAGCCAAAACCCACCGGACGGATCAAGATGACGTTCGAAGCGGCTTGTCGGCTCATCGGTTTCTGAGAATGGGGTACAACGGTTCCAAAATGTTAAGGTGGCCTCAGCCATGGCGTTGCCCTGATCGAGCGCCGGGTTGATCTCCCACGACATCGAGGTCGAGGTCTTCTCATCGGCGCAGAACCCGGCCAGCAATCCACTGGCCTCCTCTAGGAACAAACCGTCGGGTACAGGAGTGCCCGTACCCACGGAAATGGATGGGTCCAAGCTGTCCACATCGAAACTCACGTGAATGCGGCCGCAAGCTGTAAGGTGGGCCATGGTTTCCCTCACCACTGCATCAGTTCCTTTCTCGCGTACATCTTTCACCGTTATCACCTTGATACCGAACTCCTTGATGATAGCCGCCTCTTCGCTTCATAATCCTTTAACCCGATAAAAACCAAGTCGCTGGGCAGCAACTTGGGGCCGCTCGAACCGATCTTCCGAAGGCGGTCCCACACATCCAAGGTGTACACCCTGGGCTTGTTCCGGCGCTGCTTCTTGTTCTCGATATCCATCAGCAGGGCCAAGGGCATCCCGTGCACATTTCCGCTGGGCGTTGTGAAGGGGCTGTGGAGGTCGGCATGGGCATCGATCCACACCACCCCGAGGCGCTGTTCCGGAAAAGCCATTTTGGTTCCCGAAACCGAGCCGATGGCAATGGAATGGTCGCCTCCGACCACTATTGGAAAAACATTGTTTCTCAGGTACTTGTATACCTCATAAGCCAAGTCGCTCTCGAAACGGATAAGCCCGTCGATGTGGTGTGCGTTCGGGCTGCGGTCGTCCTCGTACAACACATCGTTCTCGTCGCGCAAAATGCTCTCCTCGGCATGACCGAAAAGTTCGCTTCCCAGTTTCCAAGCAGCAACGCGCAAAGCGGCCATGCCCATGCTCGCGCCGCGTTTTCCCGCCCCGATCTCGCTGGCGGCCTCTATCAATCGTAGATCCATTGTGGGCCCGTGTCGAATACGGTTCGGGCGGTGGCGAAGGTAGCCGGGGCCTTCAGGGGCCCAAGGGGCTCCGTTCGAGCTACCAAGAGAGCGGCGTGGAAATCCATTTTGCTTGGCCGGGAACCGTAGGACCCCGGATCGCGTTCAAAGCGGACTCTAACCCAAGCACGAACAATGCGAACGATGATCGTCAAGTACGGACCGCTGGTCTTCGGTGGCGCAGCCGTCATCATGCTGGCCAATGGCTGTAGTAGCGGTTTCATGCACCAGAAGATCGGCGCGGGGTCATCGAATACGCGCTGAGCTTCCCCGATCAGGACCCGAATGGCTTGATGGCCGGCATGCTTCCCGAAAAAACGACCCTCACCTTCAACGAAAACCAGCAATTAGCGGAACTCAGTGCAGGCATGGGCGTGTTCCGAACGAGCATGATGGTGAACAACGAACAGCGCCGGATGGACTACCACCTCAGCGTGCTCAGCAAGAAACTCGTGAGCAACTTGCAAGAGAAGGACATGGCCATGTTCAACAGAAAGAGGAAAAGGCCATGGTGCTTCTCCTTACGGACGAGACCGACACCATTGCCGGATATCCTGCAAAAGCCATCGCCATCTACGATGCTGTAGACCAGCCCGAGATCGAACTGTGGTACACCGACCGCATCGAAGTGAAAGACCCCAACTGGTTCGGGCCGTACAAGGACATCCCTGGTGTGCTGCTCCGCTACAGCATTGTGCAATATGGCATGCGCATGCACCTCGACGCCACTAGCATCACCCCTGGAGAGGTGGACCCAAGCAGGTTCGTGGTAAAGCGCGACCACGAAGCAGTGCCCCCGGCTGTGCTGAATTATGAGTTGATGGAGGTGCTGAGCACCTTCAGCATCTGATCACCCTCGCCATTGCCCTGCTGATCGCCTTATCCCTACCCTGCTCCAGAGGAGCAGGGTCAAAACGGGAGGCCGGCTTTTGCATGTAGCGGTCACACCCCATCGTGGCGGAACCGCAGCGTCTATTGCGCCTTGGCAGTGAACCCGCCCCTTTCCCCGACCTGTTCGCATAGCCGCGCCGCTTGGCCGTTAGCCCTTAGCGAGCGCCGCAATTTGGTGGCCTCGCGTGTGTACGCGCCTGTCCCCTTTTTTGGGGCGCTCCGTGCATGGCGATCATCAACGAAAGCACAGCATTCCAGTGGCCACCAAGAACAGTCTTCGCGAAGCGGCGGAAGAGGAAACACCCGAGCCTGCACCGAAGCGCACGCGCTCATCCAGCAAGAAGAGCGACGCCAAGAGCGAGAGCAAGTGGGCACGCTTCAAGGGCTTCATGGCCGATGAGCGCACGCACAAAGCCTTTGGCCTCTTCCTCATCGTCAGCTCCGGTCTGTTGCTGACGGCCTTCGCCAGCTACCTCTTCACGTGGAAGAGCGACCAGGACCTGATGGCGCGCCCGTGGAGCGAGTTCTTCAGCAAGGAGGTGCATGTGGACAATTGGCTGGGCAAGCTCGGCGCGTTGCTCGCGCACAAATTCATGCACGGTTGGTTCGGCATCGCGTCGTTCGCCTTCGTGCTTTGGAGTTTCCTCGGCGGTGTGCGCATCCTTCTCGGCACCTGGTTGCTGCCCAAAGGCAAAACGATCCGCTGGACATTGATGGCCCTGTTGTGGCTCCCCGCCCTGCTCGGTTTCGTCTTCCGCGGCGAGCTTGGCTTCCTGGGCGGTGGCATCGGCGCCACCATCAATGCGCACCTACAGAGCATGATGGGACAGGTAGGCGCAGGCGCAGTGCTGCTCCTCGCGGCAGGGGCCTTCACCATGTACATGTTCAACCCGTCGTTCGATTGGGTGTTGCGGTTGTTCGAGAAGAAGGAGGTGGTGAATGCGGGTGAAGAAGGTGAAGGAAGCGAAGTAGGCGCTGCTGTACCGGTGATGGAAGTGGTGAAGAAGAACTCCTTGAAGATGGAGGTTGTGGAAAACGAACAACCGGCCATGGTCACCCCGAACGCGGTGGAGGAAGAGCCCGCTGCAATGGAACTGGAAGTAGAGGCCACCGAGCAGGAAGAAGACACCGAAGAAGAAGGCGAACTCGAGTTGGAACTGGAGACCACCGAAGCGGAAGATCTGGCCATAGACCCCATCATCCCCGCCATGCCCATCGTGGTGGATGGTATGAGCGTGGTGGCCAACGCCGTGGAGAAGACCTTGAGCGAAGCCGAGATCGAGAACAAGCTGCAGGAGTTCGGCGAGTACGACCCGAAGTTGGACCTGAGCGATTACGAGTTGCCACCGCTGGACCTACTCGTGGACCACGGAAGCGGGGAACTCACCGTGAGCAAGGAGGAACTCGAGGCGAACAAGGACCGCATCGTCGAGACGCTCAGCCACTACAACATCGCCATTGCCAAGATCGAGGCGACCATCGGGCCGACGGTAACGTTGTACGAGATCGTTCCGGAAGCGGGCGTGCGCATCAGCAAGATCAAGAACCTGGAGGACGACATCGCGCTGAGTTTGGCCGCCCTCGGCATCCGCATCATCGCGCCGATCCCCGGCAAGGGCACCATCGGCATTGAAGTGCCCAACAGCAAACCACAGATCGTGGGTATGCGGGGCCTCTTGGCCGGGGAGAAATTCAGAACAGCACCATGGACCTGCCGCTGGTGCTGGGCAAGATGATCGCTAACGAGACCTTCGTGACCGACCTCACGAAAATGCCGCACTTGCTCATGGCGGGCGCGACCGGTCAGGGCAAGTCCGTTGGCTTGAACGCGATCCTCGTTTCGCTGCTCTACAAGAAGCACCCGAGCCAGATCAAGTTCGTGCTGGTGGATCCGAAGAAGGTGGAGCTCACCCTCTTCAACAAGATCGAGCGGCACTTCCTGGCCAAGCTGCCCGGCGATAGCGACGCCATCATTACCGATACCAAGAAGGTGGTTGCCACGCTCAACAGCCTGTGCATCGAGATGGACGACCGCTACGAACTCCTCAAGAACGCGCAGGTGCGCAACATCAAGGAGTACAACGCCACGTTCGTCAGCCGGCGCCTGAACCCGGAGAACGGCCACCGCTTCCTACCCTACATCGTGCTGGTGGTGGACGAGTTCGCTGATCTGATCATGACGGCCGGCCGCGAAGTGGAAACGCCCATCGCACGGCTTGCCCAGTTGGCCCGCGCCATCGGTATCCACCTCATCATCGCCACGCAGCGTCCGAGCGTCAACATCATCACCGGTACCATCAAGGCCAACTTCCCGGCGCGCATCGCCTTCCGCGTAACGAGCAAGATCGATAGCCGCACCATCCTCGATACGGGCGGCGCCGACCAGCTGATCGGCCGCGGCGATATGCTGCTGAGCACCGGCAACGACCTGATCCGCATACAGTGCGCCTTCGTCGATACGCCGGAGGTGGACAACATCACCGACTTCATCGGTGCGCAACGCGGCTACCCTGAAGCGCTGCAGCTACCCGAAGTACCGACCGAGGAAGGCGAAGGCGGTGGCATCGACGACGACGGCGATCGCGACAGCATGTTCGAGGAAGCTGCGCGACTGGTCGTGCAAACGCAGCAAGGCAGTACCTCGCTTATCCAACGCAAACTGAAGCTGGGCTACAACCGCGCAGGCCGCATTGTGGACCAACTGGAAAGCGCCGGCATCCTTGGCCCCTTCGAAGGCAGCAAGGCCCGCCGCGTGATGATCCCGAACGAGGCCGCATTGCACGCGCACTTGAATGCGGGCATGACCGAGAGTGCTGGGCCGGGGATGGGGGGGTATTGAGAAGAAGGAACCATGATCGCAAACAAACTAGACATGGAGATCATGAGCAAACCGGATGGTGACGGCGTGCTGTGTGCAATCACGTGTGACAACTATGGGGTATGCGATGTATACCACGATGGCAAACGACTTGTGGTCGATTTTGGCGATGTAGAGAAACGCAACCATATCGTGGATTACGAAGCGCTGTTTCAAGCTCTAGTGCGGGCACGGGAGAAGCTCGGCGTGGCGAAATGAGGGCACTCTGCATGCGCACCTCAACACGGGCATGGCCGAGAGCGCTGGGCCGGGGATGGGCGGGTACTGAGCCGTACAAGAGATCATTGCAAAAAGCCCCGCCCCAACGCGGGGCTTTTTGCTGTTGCTCCCCCTACTCCGCTTCCACATCGCATGCGATCCCAATACCTTGACCCCATGATCCGAACGCTCCTCTCCTCCCTCCTTGTTACCTCGGTCGCTTGTGCTATGGCCCAGCCCTATGCGATCGGCAATACCGCTCGCAACTGGTACGATGCCGTCCGCATGCGCGATGTGCCCGCCGAACTCCACTACCCAGCATTAGCCGATGGCGACGACCAACCCGCCGCTGCCGGGGCCTTCCCGTGCTGGTGCTGGGGCATGGCTTCGTGATGACGGTGGACGCCTGACTACATCTGGCAGCACTTCACACCGCTGGGCTACATCGTGGTTCTGCCCACCACCGAAGGCGGCCTCGCACCAAACCATTCGGCGTTCGGTGAGGACTTGGCGTTCTGCGTTGCACAGATGCAAGTGGAGAACGCCGATGCGCTCTCCCTCCTCTTCGGCCATGTGGATGCGGCCAGTGCATTGATGGGTCACAGCATGGGCGGCGGTGCGGCCTTTCTTGGCGCATCAGGAAATTCGAGCATACAGGCCATGGTGACCATGGCGCCTGCCGAAACCAATCCGTCAGCGATCGCGGCGGCTGCCAACGTGCTTGTGCCCACGCTCGTCTTTGCGGCCAGCGAGGATTGTGTAACGCCCATCGGCACCAACCAGCAGCCGATGTACGATGCCCTCGGCACCTGCAAGGCTTTGGTGAACGTTACGGGCGGCGGTCATTGCTACTTCGGCGACAACAATGCGCTGCTCGTTCGGTGAATTCACTTGCGGGCCTGCGCTGACCACTTCGCGAGGGCAACAGCACGATGTGGTGACGGACCTCGCCACGCTCTGGCTCGATCATCACCTGCGCAACGATGCCGCCGCGCTGACGGCTTTCGCGGATAGCATGCTGACCACACCACGGGCCGTAACGCGGTACGACTGTTTCTCGACCGGTCTCGGCGAGGATGTGGCCGCTGCACTGCGGATGTGGCCCATGCCCTGCCACCGATGTTGTGCAATTGGAAGGCGTACCGCCCACCGCCACGCTCCGCGTGGTGGATGTGCTGGGTGCCGAACACCCGTACATATTGAACGTGGCACGCCAACCCTACTGCATGTTGCAGCCCTTGCGCCGGTACCTATCGGCTGCTGGTGAATGACAACGGGCAAGCGGTACGGGGTGTCGTTCGTTGTGGTGTATTAGGGCACTGACGATTGTCGGTTGTGGCTGTTTGGGGTTAGATGGGCTGGCGGCCTTGGACCAGCGCACCTTCGCCGAGGGCAAGAGCGTGCTTAACGCGACAGCCGAGCATGTGCGGGAACCCATCGGAAATGATCGTGTAGGTTGGTCGCGTGGCAAGGGATCCTGATTACCTGAAACAGCAAACCGACATTCGGCTACTTGTGTCGTGTTTGATCGAGGGCGGTCACACTGCAAACGGTCCACTGATCGACCACGAGAAAGCATGCAACCGAACCGGATTGGCGTCGGAAGACCTGTTCCATGCTGCCCACTACCTATTCGATGAACTGACGGAAAGAAGTTTCTCGAAATATCAGGAGAGCTTCACGGGGACCGAATCGGTTAACCGCATTCGCGGAACGAACCCCAGAAAATGGGAAGCAAGCTATCGACTTACTGAGGCAGGATTGATACTGGCAAAAGATGAAATCGCCGTTCAATATGCGTTTAAGCAATTGAAGGGATTTGACCGTTCGGATTGGCGTGCAAAGTGGGGTTTCAGGATTTCAGTAGTTGCCCTAGTCCTATCAGTAGCTCCTATCTCTAGGAAAAGGGTACTCATGGTTGCAAGAAAGGAACCCAAAACCTATTCCCACCCCCAAAGACCTAGATAGTCTTTCGCCACACCACCGAACGAATACCGGAACACGTTTGGGCAACATGCGGACCTTGCGACAGCCTGCCAGAAACCAAGCCTTAGCCTTCGTCCGTGCAAATTGAGACACTATCGAAAACGCCGGCTTCACTAGGTTTGGTCCAACCGCTTCGAGGTTGAAGCCATGAAACCAACGTTCCAAGCCATCGTACTGAGCATCGCCTGTGCCGTTGGTGGCCTAGGATGCTTACCAGTGCAAGCATGCCTCAATGAATATGGGCCCATCCCCGGCGTCATCGTTGAGGATATGGTAATCGGTTCACTGGGTGAAACTTGGATCAACAGGGGATGTCCCGATCGACTACATCCTTGAGGCCCATGTGCGCTGCAGCGCATCGCAGGACGTAAAATGCAATGACTTGGTCGTTGCGCTCATCTACATCGGAGCTTATGAACGTGCGTTGCCAAGTGAGCGAAGGGCTCATTCAACAATACCCGGACGAGTACAACGTGCTCATGGCAAATGCGGTCGCCTTAGAGTTGAGCGGGAGCACCCCATGGGCGCTTGCGTTGCTGAAACAGGCAGTTGCGCTGGATCCAGCTCGCATCGTGGATCGAGAGTGGATCCATGTGAACATCCTTGAAGCCCGCGTCCGGAATTCCACATCTCAGGTCACACCTGCAGAGTTGATCGGGATCGACCTGAGCGCGGATCAGATCGTGGCCGCCACACCGAGGGAGAAACTTGATACCCTGTTGAACCAACTTCTGTATCAGCTGAACGACCGGTACTTCTTCGTTCAGGAGGCGCCGGATCAAATTTTCGGTGCGATGCTCTACGCGTACGCCGATCTACTGTTCTTGACCGATCGGCAAACGATTTCTGCGCGCTACTACGACATGGCCGAGGAGTACGGCTTTCGTCCGACGGGAAACACGGCACGCCGCGATAAGGCAAGGCAGAAGCACAAGCTTGCAGAGGCGAGGCGCGAAAGCGGAGGAAGCTGAGCGGGAACAAGAGATCATCGATCGCTACTTGGCACGGGAAGAGGTTCGATCCAGCGCAACTGGACACGTGTGGGCTGGGTACTTGGTGCTCTGGTTGTGTTGGGTGGTGGATTCTTGTGGTGGTGGAGAAGGCGCTGAGCGCCGCGCCGCCTCGACTTATCGTATGGTGCATCCGGCCTACCCTCTCACTGCGTCTAGATGCATACATACCATTCCGTGCTCAACCGCGTTTGTTCGCACTACCATGCGGCTACCAGCGTGTCTCTTTGTACTCTTAACGATCAGCGCAAGTGCTCAACTACCGAACGACTCCGGCTACTTCAGCGCCCCGTCAGCAGACTCCGTTGACGTCTACTTGCGCTCTCTACAGAACATCTGCTCCGACACGGTCCTGAGCGATCTTTACAGTTCCGGCTGTCTATTGTCAAAGTACTCCGCGCTCACTTCAACTGTCATATCCAGGCATCCAAATGGTGCGATATCCGCGATCAGGTCGTACGACAAAGGGAAGGTTTCAGGCGTGGTTCATTTTGGACAGTGCCGGACGGGTGCTCCAGGTCAAAGTACACTCGCCATTGACCAACGAGATCCGGGACTTCGAATACAGGGAGAGCGGACTACTCAAAGGATCATGCACGATCCCATACCAACAGCCTGCTTGTTTCGATAGGATTTTTGGAGCAAGTACGATCGGTGCGTGTACAGAGTATGATCCGTCAGGATATTTGTGGACAACCTCGGTGTGGAATGGCGTCGGTGACGTAACCGTAATGATCTTTTATCCAAACGGATCGCTTGGCTTCAAGAGCCAGCGGAACGATCTCCGACTCATCTATGAGCAATGGTGCGCCGACGGCACCAGAGTCGGGAATTTGGTTCGTAGGTTAGATAGAAAGAAGGAATGGGATGTTCGCGGCTCACTTCTACTGTGGAGTAAAAGGAAAGCTGCGCATATCTCTACGTCGCCTCACGTCTCACCAAAAAGATCCGAAAGCTCCCTGACGGAAAGTTCTCGAGCATTCGAACGCCAACGGAACGCGACAACATCTTCAATAGCCTCAATCTCTGGGTAATTGGAGATAACCAAATGCTCGTTGAAGACCACGTGCCGTGCAAGTAAGGAGCACTCCGCCCACTACCTTGGTTCCTCATTCTCCCACGCATGCTCCAACCCACCGCGTACCTCAACTTCCTCGACAACTGCGAGGAAGCATTCAACTTCTATAAGAAGGTCTTCAACGGCGAGATCGACTTCATCGGCCGCTTCAAGGAAATGCCGCCCGAGCACACCGTGCCCGAGGGCTTCGGGGAGAAGCTGATGCACGTTTCACTTAGCGTGAAGGGCCAGCCCTTCCTCTTCGGCAGCGATACACCGCAGGGCTATGGGCCTGCCTACCAAGTGGGCAACAACGTGTCGCTGAGCGTGAACCCCGAGAACGAAGCCGAGGCGCGCCGACTGTACGATGCCCTGCGCGAGGGCGGCCACGTGATCATGGAACTGGCGCCCACGTTCTGGGCCGCGCAATTCGGGATGGTGCGTGACCGGTTCGGGATCAATTGGATGATCAGCTACGGAGAGCCGAAGAGGCGTCGGATCGCTGCCCATCCCTACTTTCATCCGCATCACCCAACCCACCCGAGCATGCCCGTTGTCTTCTCAAATGCCACATGGCAAACGGCACTCACAGAGCCGACGGCGAAATACGTAATGCCCTCTTCGGCATCGGACGGCGAATGCACGTGGACCGTTGTCGGCATAAGCGATGACGGTGGCGTTCTGGTGTTCGCGGTGGTGGGGCCGTTCGCTCCCGGTAACTCGCCCATCGTTACCAAGGGCAACACGCTTGAGGCGCCGATGGTGCCGCATGCCGACCGCCACAACAACTCGTACGTCAAGGTGAACGTGAAGTACGCAGGCACGAGCGACAAGTATTACTGGAAGGTCTTTGTAGGTCGGAAGGGTGCTACCGCTTGCGTCTTCGCACGCGGCACGGGGGCCGGACATTGAACGACCGTTCGACCAAGCGCGAGCTCTGGATCCACAAGGGGTGTTTGTTATGACCTGTTAACCAGGGATCTCCGTGCCCCGGTGCACCTAAACTCGGAGCGGCAAGACCGCGTGCGCATGGACTGTTTCATGCGACTTCCACACGACAGAACGACCATAGCACGCACGCATGAGCAACCACACCATTGGATCGACCCTGTTCCTCTTCCTGCTCGGCAGTTGCCAGGCGCAGCAGCCGGAGGAACGAACAAGTACGGGCGCTACCTCACGGAAGCGCACGCCCGGGGTCAGTTCAACGGAACGGCGCTGGTGTACGATCCAGGAAGACGTTTACCAAGGGGCCTTGGGTATCGGCAGCATCGATCCCGTTGACTCACTGGATCTCAACGCGCAGTTCCGGCTGGCGTCGGTGAGCAAGCAGTTCACGGCCATGGCCATCATGCTGCTGAAGGAGCAAGGCAAGCTGAAGTACGATCAGGACATCCGCGACTTCATTCCCGAACTGCCTTGGGGAGGGACACCGGAAGGCACCTGCTGCACCATGTTTCCGGCTTGCCGGATTACGAGCCATTGATGGACCAGAATTGGAAGACGGATCTGAATTACGACGACCCGGCCCGCTACACCGACGGCAACGCGGATGTGATCAAGATGCTGGTGGAGAAGAAGCCCCCGGTGTACTTCGCGCCCGGCGAGAAATGGCAATACAGCAACACGGGCTACAACCTGCTCGGCACTATCGTCGCGAAGGCTTCGGGCGTGTCGTTCGCGGACTACACGCGGAAATACATTTTCGATCCGGCCGGAATGTCGCGCACGGTGATGTACCACTTCGTCATCGGCCCCGACCCGAAGATGCCGGACCGCGCCTATGGCTTCCAGGTGGGATGGGACGGAACGACCAGAAGCCCTGCGGATTCGCATTACCTGAACCATGGGCAGGGAGAGGATGGGGTCTATTCCACCGTGGGCGACCTGTTGAAGTGGGACAGGATCCTCTACACCGAAAAGCTGGTGAGCAAGGCCACGCTTGAAGAAGCCTTCACCCCGGCGGTGCTCAACAATGGTGACACCACTGAGTATGGCTTCGGCTGGTTCATTCAGAAGTCGCCCACCGGAAAACGCATGGTGTCGCACTCGGGTGGCTGGCTCAGTTTCTCCACGTTCATCCTTCGGGCGATGACGAGGACAAGTGCATGGTTGTGCTCATGAACAACTCATCGCTCTACTTCTGGCCGATCGTTGAGGGCGTGAAGAACATACTCTATGACACCACCTACGCGTTGCCCGCCCTCTCGATCCGCGAGGTACTGGGAAAGGACATTGCCGAGAACGGTGTGGATCACGCCATTGCGCAATACAGGACGTTGAAAGCTGAACGCGCATCGGAGTTCCACATCACCGAGGGCGCGCTGAA
>JADJCX010000031.1 GCA_016703005.1 Flavobacteriales bacterium | reverse complement strand
GATCCCGCGTTCAACGTTGGCGTTGGTGCGGACAACGTTGTATTGACCCTGTCCATCCAGAGCGATGAGAAGGTCATCGTAGGTGGTGGGTTCAACAACATCAATGGGGTGTCCACGGGCCGCGCAGCGCGTCTAAGGTGCCCGATGGCACAGTGGATACGGGTTTCATTACTGGCACCGGTGCCGATGGCAATGTGCGCGCCAGCTGCGTACAGTCGGACGGCGCCATCCTATTGGGTGGTGAGTTCAATCAATTCAATGGTGTGCTGATGTACAAGCTCGTGCGCCTTGACCAGAACGGCGCATTGGACCCTGGGTTCACCTTGGACCCCGGGCCAAACAACCAGGTGAATGCGGTGGTGCTCCAAGAGGATGGTCGCATTTTGATCGGTGGCATCTTTACTGAATACGATGATGTGCCTCGTCGCCGGGTGGCACGCATCAATGGAACGGATTTCAACGGTGTCCCGGAGTCCCGGTCCTTGTCGGTCGCGCTAAGCCCCAACCTACATCTCATCAGCTATCGGTGCATGTCACGACCTCCTAACCTGGTGTGGTCATGGAAGTGTGCGATCTACCGGCAAACAAGTGCTCCGATGTTCGATGCGCAGCACTAGCGCTGTGCTCGATGGTAAGGCCTTGGCGCCTGGAGTGTACACCATACACGTCGTTGGTACCTTGCCTTTGCGTTTCGTAAAGGAATAGGAGAAGCCCAACGACCCCTCCATCGCCGAAAAGCTCAACACCTACCGCTTCGCGGACAATAAGGTGAAGATGTAAGCGTATCCTTAGGCCATGGTCCGTTCAGCATGTTCTTTCGCCTTGATCATCGCCGTGCTCGCGGCCGGATGCGCCCAACAAGTGCCGGATACCGCATTCACCTTTCGCAATCCAGCACCGGCCTATGGGAACGGGGCGGGGCCCTTGCGATGCTGGACGAAGCGCACAACAACTTCCACCTACGCTCGGCGGTCGCTACTATGCGTTCGGAAGGTGATCCGGAGGATGGTTATCGGATGATGTCAGGGACGGAGCCCCTTCACCGCGGCACACCTCCGACAAACGCGCATCCTGGTCATCGCCAACGCGCTCTCGCCTGCCGAGACTTCGCCTACCGACACGTTCGGCCTTCACCACCGGGGAGATCGCTGCTATGGAGCAGTGGGTGCCGAAGGCGGCAGCCTGTTCCTCATCGCCGATCACATGCCCTTCGGCGGCGCGGGGCGTGGCGAGCTGGGTGCAGCATTCGGTTTCGATTGGATCAATGGCTACGCGATACCGCCCCAGGATGGAATGGAGATGTTCTCACGCCGCGATGGGTCGCTTTTAGCGACCCCCATCACAGACGGTGGTGACAGCGCACGCACGACAGCATCGCGCTCTTCACCGGCAGTGCGCCCATGCTCCACCAGAAGCCATGGTCCCTGTCGCGGCTCAATGCGGGTTACGAGATCCTGTTGCCCCAACGTGCGGGTGAGCTCAGCGATACCAATGAGCCGCATCGCTGGTGATGGCTTCATCAATGGCGCGATGCTGGAGTATGGCAAGGCCGTATCGTAGCCTTTGGTGAGGCTGCGCTGTTCAGTGCGGCTCACCGGTCCTTCGCGGGAACCAATGGGCATGAACCAACGCGGGCGGAGCAGGATCCGCAGTTCCTGCTGAACATCATCCATTGGTTGGATAGGCGGCTTTGATGGCTTGCGCGAGGCGGACTACGTGATCCTTCCGCACGAAGTGAGGTGATCGAAAGGCTTCCTCCGCGACCCCACCATCGCCGAGAATTTCAACACCTACCGCTTCGCGGAATACAAGGAGAAGGTGATAGACTTGCTGAAGAGGGTGACGACGGTGAGCGTGGGGACGATGGAGGTGGTGAGGAGGATGGAGAAAGCAGAACGCTAATGGCGAAGTCAATATCAGTAAACCCGCGCAGGGTCTTCCGTCTCGGGGGCCCTTGTGCCGGTGTCAAACACGCAGGGCTGGTCGTTCGCCGTGCGATCACTCCCGTAACCCGGCCTTAACCACGGTCGAACAGGTCTCCCCGGTCGATAGCGAGAGGGAGCCTAGGCGCACTTCATTGCTGTTGACCTGCGTCACCTTTTCCTGATCGACAATGAAGGAGCGGTGGATGCGCTGGGACCGATCGCGGGGAACAGCGCATGGCACTAACTTGCCGCATGCTCTTGCTCTTTCGCAAACCTGTGGGGGCCATCGCCCATGCAGTGGAGCACATCACCTTCCACCAGGGCTATCGACCTGCGCATGCGCGCGAGGTCTTCGTGCCTGATGGCGGCTGCGAAGTGGTGATCGACCTGAGCGATGCGCCGAAGCAGCGCTGGCACGACGAGCACGGCGAGCGCTTCGACATGCACAAGCGCGGATGGGTGAGCGGGATGCGCACCTCCCGCATCATCATCGGAACCGGGAACGGTGCGCCGATGCTGGTGCTGCGGCTACGTGCCGGGGTGCTTCCCATGCTCACGGGCGTACCCGCGAGCGAGCTGAACGATACCGTTGTGGACATGGACCTGTTGTTGGGTGAGCGTTTTACCGCGGTGCGCGATGATCTGGGCGAGGCGCTGGAACAGCGCGGCGCACAGGCGATGCTCGATGAGGCAGAATGGCGCCTCGCCCCGCTCTTCCCCGTGTGCGACTACGGTCACCCTCGGCTATCCATCGCGTACGCGGCCTTGCACCAACAGGGCGGCAATGGCAGCGTGCGTACCATCAGCGCAGCGCTCGGCTGCTCACACAAGCATTTGAACGATCTTTTCCATCGTCACTTCGGGTTGGGGCCCAAGCGCTTCGGCTCGGTGATCCGCTTCCAAGCGTTGCTCAGCAGGCTGGAGAAAGAGGACCACCCCGATTGGACACAGCTCGCGCTGGAACACGGTTACTATGACCAGTCGCACATGGTGAACACCTTCCGCCAGATGACCGGCCTGAGTCCCACACGCTACATGGAAGAGAAGGGCCCGCACCTCAACTGGTTGGCGGTGGGTGGCCGGTAATTTATTTCCAAGAAGGTACGACGCGCGACCGGTTCCTTCGCGCCATACACCTTGAACATGGACGTACACCTCAACCACATTGCCATCATCGTGGCCGCGCTCAGTGACCTGCTCGTGGGCGCGCTCTGGTACTCACCGCTGCTCTTCTACAAACCCTGGCGCGATGCCAACGCCTTCACTGACGAAGGCCTCAAGAAGGCCTTGAACCCGGCGAAGACGTACGGCCTCACGGTCCTTTTCGCGCTCATCATCAGCTACAACCTCGGCTTCTTCCTCGACTCGCCGGACATGAACGCATCGCAGGGTGCGATCTACGGACTGCTCACCGGCCTGTGGGCCGCACTGGCTTTCATGATCGTGGGCCTCTTCGAGCAGCGCAAGTGGGGTTACATGCTCATCAATGCGGGCTACATGCTGGTGGCCTTCACGTTGAAGGGGTTGATCATCGGGGCATGGCGATGAGATAGTGACGGCGAGTGATCGTGTCTTCGCGCTGTGACCTTCTTCCGGTCCGGAAACCGCACGCCCCTTCGAAGTCCCTGGTTCGGCGGATCCGGTCCAGCGCCCATACCTTGGTGTCGTGCGTGCGATCCACCTTTTGTTATTGCTGTCGGCATGCGCATGCGGTGCGCAGGACAAGCGCGTGGTGATCACCATCGATGACCTGCCGTGTGCCAATTGTGCGGAAGGCACCTGGGACCAGGTGACGGATGACCTGCTGCGCACATTGAAGGCACACCGGGTACCGGCCATCGGGTTCGTGAACGAGAGCAAGCTGTATCGCGATGGCCTATTGGACAGCACGCGGTACCAACTGCTCGAACGTTGGTTGCAGGCCGGCATGGAGTTGGGCAATCACACGTTTGCGCACCTGGGTGCCACAAGCACTTCTGCGGCCGATTATGAGCAGGATGTCGTCCACGGCGAGCATCACTTACGTCCCCTTATGGAGCGCTCCGGTCGTGAACTCCGGTACTTCAGGCATCCATTCTTGCAAGCGGGCGCAACGCCCCAGCGCCGCGACTCGCTCAATGCGATGCTCGCTGGGCATGGGTACACCATCGCACCGGTGACCTTCGACAACGATGAGTACATCTACGCCTACTGCTACGAACAAGCGCGTCGGGCCTTGGACGACAGCCTCATGAACCGCCTGGCGAGGGGTTACCTTATGTACATGGCGCAGTCGGTGCTGTTCCATGGGTCCCAAGCGCGTGACTTCTTCGGGCGGGAGGTCCCGCACATCCTATTGATCCACGCTAACGCCCTCAATGCCGCCGAACTCGATGCGTTGCTCTTTTGGCACGAAGAACAGGGGTACAATTTCATCACGCTCGAGGAAGCCCTGAAGGACACCTGTTATGCGTTGCCGGAAGCCACCACGCGGTTCGGCTTTTCCTGGATCAGGCGGTGGCAGCTGGCTGCTGGGCTACAGCCACCCTGGCCACCGGAGATCGAACCCGATGTGCAGCAGTTGTACGATAGGCTCCGGCGGTGAACATCAGCACTTCCAGGTGGTATCCGCAACAGCGATCCAATGCTCGCCGTTCAGGGGTCGTTCTCCACGTGATCGTTCAGGTAGCCATAGCCCGAGATGTTGTTCGCCGTCCATCGCAAGCCGAACAAGCCCCGAGTGAGCACATGCACCTTGGTGAAACCGAGATCGCAAAGCGACTGTGCCGCGGCCTTTGCCTCCTTGTTCGCCGAGTAGGCGTAGACGAGGACCTCCGCATGGCGATCGAGCCCCGCGATCGACCCTGAGCTGCTTATACCGCCGCTTGGAACGTGCAATGCCCCCTTCATGCGGCCGATGTTCTTCCACGACTGCATATGTGTGTTCGTGTATTCCTCATCGCTCCGCACGTCGATGATGTGCGTGAACCTGGTCGTCAGATCGGTAGGCCTGAGATCGTAGTCGGCCACTTCCCGATAGGGAGCACCGTATTCCATGATCGCTTCCCGGCACGGGCAATGGCGTTCTCCATAACCGGCCAGGCCACTATAGCCGCGGAAGACGACCCTTACATCCGTTGCGCCCATGTCCACGAGGATCCGCGCGGCTTCCGGTTCCCGATCCCTACCATCAATGAGCATGATGGGTTTGGAAAGATCGATCTCCGGCCGTCGCGCTTGGATCGCATCGAACGGGATGTTCCGCGCACTTCGTAGGCGACCCCAGTCGCGATCGATCTCGTGCCCCGGCAACCATCGGAAGGCGCTATCGCTGCGCAGGTCGATCAGTTGGACCGACGGATCCTTCGCGAGGCGCTCGCAGAGTTCCATGCCAGTGATCAGGGTGTAAGGCAGGTCGACCTCGATCCGCTCACGCAGCGATGCCAATCGTTCGGTCTGTTCCACCCAATACTGACTAAGCCCCCCGTTCAAGTTGAATACGCGTGTGAACCCACTATCGGCCAACGCGCTGGCCACACGACGGCTCCGCTGGCTTGTCCAGCAATACACCACCACGTCGCGTTCCTTGTGCGGTGCAAGGTCCGTATAGCGCACTTCGAAACTGTCGATGGGGATGTTCATCGCCCCCTTCATGCGCCCGACCATCGCGAACGTGTATGGTGCTCGGCACTCGTACTCCTCGATGGAACGAACATCGAGAAGCACGGGATCCCTCAATGTGCGGAACAGGCTATCGGCACGCTCCAAGGGCACGGTCGTGAAGCGGACGTTGTCATCCTCGTATTGGGCCTTGGATACCGTGCAGCAGCAAACCCCGATCATCAAGGCGATCGTTCCGGCGAACTCCATTATCCGATCTCGAAGCATTGCCAAGGCGTTCAACTTTCTGCCAAGCTAATTCAAACCTTCGAAGGGTCTCCGGCTTCGGGACCCTGCACTTGCACCAGGGTGCATCTATCTTGGTGCATGAAACCCAGCGACCCCACCATCGCCTCGACCTTCAACACCTACCGCTTCGCGGACTACAAGGAGAAGGTGATAGACTTGCTGAGGAGGCTGACGACGGTGAGCGTGGGGACGCAAGAAGTAGTGAAGGCCATGGAAGGCATTGCACGATGACAAGGGCAGCGACCAGCATTATGCGATTGGGGTTGTTCAGCCTCGCATTGGTGGCTTGCACTTCGGGGCCCTCGCTGGTACTCAATGCGCCGGAGGTGATCATTCGCCACATCAACGTGGTGGATGTGGAGCGCGGTGTCGTTCTGCGCCATCAGCTCATCGCCATGCGCGAGGGGGCCTTCACCTACGTGGGCGATGACGTGGGCTGTGTGGACACCGTGCCCGGTGCGCGCTACGTGGACGGTACTGGTCTGTATGCGATGCCGGGCCTCTTCGATATGCACGTGCATGTGTGCTGGAGCGATACTAATGCCACGTTGCTGCTGCCCGTGCTCCTTTCGCATGGCATCACCGGCGTACGCGATATGGGCGGTGACCTGCGCTTGGTGAACGCATTCAAGCAACGGGTGCTGGCCGATGCCACCGCCGGGCCGGAGATCTGGGGTTGCGGGCCCATCCTGGATGGCGATCCACCGGTGTTCACGGACTTCACCGTGCCGATGGACAGCACCACGGACATGCCGCGCGTGTTGGACAGCCTCGCCACCGACGGTGTCGATTTCTTCAAAGTGTATTCGCTGTTGGAAGTGGGGGAGCTGGAACGCATCGCGGCCTATTGCGCCGAACACAACACCGTGTTCGCCGGTCACCTCTCGGAACTGGTGGAACCGGAGCGCGCCATCGCACTGGGTCAGCACAGCGTTGAACACCTGAACCGGCTGGAGGAGCTCTGGAGCGATGACCCGAACGGCTTGGACTCCATGCTGGTACTGATGAAGGAGCATGAGGCGTGGTCGTGCCCCACCCTCATCGTATACCACCGCAAGGCGCACATGAACGACCCCGCGATCCGCGATACGTCGCTGGACGCGCAGGTGCCCGGCCTGCAGGCCGAGTGGGAAGGGGCCCGCGCCAAGCGGCTTGCCCGCTATGGCAGCCCCGCCCAATTGGACAGCCTGGACCAACGCTACCGATCGCAACAGCGGTTGGTGCGCCACATGCACGAGCAGGGTGTGCGGATGATGGCTGGCAGCGACCTCGGTGGTGCGCCCTTCGTCTATCCGGGTACCGGTCTGCTGGAGGAAATGGAACGGCTCGCGGAGGCGGGACTACCCAATGCAGCCGTGCTGCGCATGGCCACCACGGCACCCGCCACATACTTGGGCGTGGCCGGCATGCGCGGCACGGTGGCCGTTGGCCAGCAAGCCGATCTCGTCCTGCTCCGTGGCAACCCATTGGATTCCATCGGCCATATCCGTTCCATAGCTGGTGTGTTCCACCGTGCACGGCTTGTTGTGCCAATAGAGGACTAGCCCACCATCGCCTAGAAGTTCAACACCTACCGCTTACCCCGGCACCTGCTCGGCGTGGCCCAGCCAGGGCTCCGGACCGACGCTCGGCTACAGACCGAACGCGAAGTGGTCGATGGGAATGGCGGGACCCTGCACGCCACTTATCAGGATCACTTCGCGGCCGCCTGCATCCGCGATGCGCACATCGAATGAACGCTCCGCGCATCGTTCACATGGTAGTAATATGTGATGTGGGTGCCAGAACGAACTTCGTTGCCATGCACCAACAACCACCAGCTCCTCTCCCACAGCTTGGCATCCCCACCCTCACCGCCGAGTTCGAACGTGCGAAGGGCGCACTGAAGTCCTACATCGTGCGCATCACGGCCAACCGGCAGGAGGCGGAGGACATTGTGCAGGAAACGTACATCCGCGCGCACCGCAACGTGGCCAGCTTCAAGGGCGACAGCAGTGTTAAGACCTGGCTTTTCGCCATCGCTCAGAACATCGCCCGCGATCACCTGCGCTCCTTGAAGCGTTGGCCCGAGGACGTGGGCGATATCTGCAAGGACGCTGCGATGAAGGACCCTGACTTCTTTCGCGAGGCCATGACCATTCACAAGACCTCACCGCAGGCGCAGTTCGAGATACGCGAGCACATCGCCTTCTGCTTCACCTGTGTGAGCCGGTCATTGCCGCTGGAACAACAGCTGGCCTTGATGCTGAAGGAGGTGTATGAATTCACCGCGAAGGAGATCGCGGAGATCATGGAGACCAACGAGGCCATGGTGAAGTACTACCTGCACACCGGTCGCGGCAGGATGATGGAGGTGTTCGACAAACGTTGCGCGCTGATCAACAAGGAAGGCGTGTGCCACCAATGCACGGAGCTCAATGGCATCTTCAACCCGAAGCAGAACGCGCAGGAGGAAGCGGTGAAGCTCCAGATGGTACGTGATGCGAAGAAGGGCGACAAGGAACACCTCTTCGACCTGCGGATGAAGGTGATGCAGGAACTCGACCCCTTCACCTCACCGGCGGCGGAACTGCAACTGCATCACTTGGAGTTCGATCGGCAGGTGATGGAGATGCACGAAGCCCCCGCCTGACGGGCCGTGCGAAGATCTTTGGGGGGAATCCTATCGTTCCGTGGGGCTGGGTCGTCAAAGAGACGTAAACCACATCCATGAACCTCGTAACACCCCTCCTGATCATGACCACCGCCGCCGCCATTGCACAACCCGCCAGCACCACCCGCACCACCTTCCACCGCGAGACCTCCGTAGCCACCACCATCAAAGCCGATGAGTCCATCATCTGGGCGCTGCTCACCAACGCGAGCGACTACCCGCGTTGGAACAGCACCATCACTGCCATCCAGGGCACCATTGCCCTCGGTGAGAAGATCGTGTTGAAGAGCACCCTGACGCCAAGCGCAGCTTCAAGCTCAAGGTGAAGAACTACAGCCCGCGAAGAAGCTCGTGTGGGGAGACGGCAAAGGCCAGCGCACCTTCACCCTGCGCAACAACGGCGACGGTACGGTCACCTTCACCATGCACGAGCGCATCGGTGGGCTGATGTTCCCGATGTATGCCAAGTACATCCCGAACTTCGATGAGAGCTTCAACGCTTTCGCCGCTGATCTGAAGAAGGAAGCCGAACTCATCCAGAAGAAAGCCAACTAACCCTTTCACGCTACCACTCTTTCACCTCAACCCGCATTCACCATGGAAAAGCGCACCAAAGACAAGCCCTGGAAACTGAAGACCCCGCCCGGCACTGCGGACTACACCATGCACATCGAAGAGAAAGACGGCAAGGAAGTGCTCGTCTGCACCGTGGGCAAGACCGTGCTGCTCTACGACATCCGTTGCATCAGCGATCTGCATGCTATGCTCAAGAAGCATGGGGACTGGATGGACCTCGGTGGCGCCGACGAGCAGAAGCCCGCTAAGGATGGCACGGTGGAAGCCTGGGGCCGCAGTGAGAAGAACCCCATGAAGGGCTGGTACGGCCTGAAGAAGGGACTGCGAGGACGCTTCGGCGTTTACGTGCCCCCGCTGATGGAAGCGCTGGGTCTGGCCGAGGTGACGCACGAGGCCAAGGGGAACAAGATGCGGGCGAAGTGATCGCAACGCCACCGCGATCCGGGCTTTCACAGCAGCGACCGCTTGTTACGCTGAAATGAACGGCACACCCTGCGGCCGATCCTGAACCCATCGGATCTTCGCGGTATGAAAGCGTTCTGGGATGCCCGCTACGCGGAAGAGGCCTATGCCTATGGCACCGAGCCCAATGGTTGGTTCGCGCAGCAACTGGCCACGCTGCCGCCTGGCACAATGCTGTTGCCGGCCGAGGGCGAAGGACGCAACGCGGTGCACGCCGCCCGCATGGGTTGGCAGGTAACCGCATTCGATATCAGTGCCCAAGGCCGGGAAAAGGCGATGCGGTTGGCCGCTCGGCACGGCGTACACATCACCTACCACGTGGGCGCCCTGCACGAGATAGGTCCGTTGGCTACGGGTTTTGATGCCATCGGCTTCAGCTTCGCGCATTTCCCTTCTGCGGTGCGGGCGTCGCTTACAACGGCCATCATGCAGCATCTGCGCCCCGGTGGTGCCGTGGTGTTCGAGGCGTTTGCCAAGGAGCAGCTGAAGTACCAACCGGTGCACGGCAGCGGCGGGCCGCAGGAGGCGGCCATGCTCTACACGGTCGAGGAGGCGAATGCGGAGTTCGCAGGAGTGGACTTTCACGTGCTGGAGGAGGTGGAGGTGCAGCTGAACGAAGGCTCGTACCATCAAGGGTTGGCCAAGGTGGTGCGCGGTTCGGGAGTGAAGCGGTGAAGGCCCAGCACCGCATCCGCAACGGTGCGCGTGCCATGGCGGCACGGGCTGCACAGGCCATCCACAATTTTCTCTACAGCTTTGATAAAGCGCCCTTGGAAGTTGCGCCCACCGGCAACCGCCGTGTAGCTGTACAACCCGGGCACCAGTGCGCGGGCGTCGATGTGAATGGCGGGACCCTGCACGCCAGTTATCCGCATCACTTCGCGTCCGCCTGCATCCGCGATGCGCACATCGATAGCACTGGTGGCCGATGCGTTCACTACCAACGTGGCGGCATCCGTCACCGGGTTCGGGAACAAACGTTGCTCGCTGGTGGTGAGCTGGTGGAAGAGGATGGACTTCACGGATGTGTATCCATCGATGCCGAGCTTCACGCGGTAGTACACGGTGCTGAACTCCGGCGGTGCATTGTCGAACCAGTTGTACGGCACGGCCGCAGCCGTATTGCCGCAGATGCCGTCGATCCGATGCACTCGGGCGAAGGTGATGCCGTCGGTGGAGCGTTCCACCTCCTGTCCGTTGCAGGTGTTGCCGCCTTGTATGGTCCAATCGATGCGTATGGCGCCGGGCAGTTCGGTCAATTCATACTGTGCAATGAAGGGATGCTCCTGGGCACGGGCCGACCCCACCAGCGCAAGGCACAGTGCCGGAACCATCAGCCAAGTGTTGAAGGGAGCCCTGTTCATGTTCCGTAGGGTTGGTCACATGCGGCCGACCAACGCGGTACGAATATCGGGCGCTATAGGCGGGACAGCTGGACGCGTGAGCCCACCATCCTTGCACGCCTGGCCTGAACACTTACACCTCTACCACCAGGCGGATGACCTAGGCGCACGCTGCCCAAGGCGGACAGGTCTGCCCCGCCACCTACTCCACCACCACCTTCTGCACCGTATTGCCCGAAGCGCCTGCACAGCGCACTATGTAGGCCCCTGCGGGCAAACCCGCGTAGCTCCATGTGTGGCGGCCTACGGCAAATTCCTGTTGCGCGATACGGCGGCCGGTGGCATCGAGCACGTGCAGTGTGCAACGCTCCATGGTGCTCAGGATCACGGTCTGTTCGATCGGATCAAGGGTGATCACAGGCGCAGCAGTGGGGTTCTCCAGCACGCCGACCTGGTACTGGCAGGGCGCGCCGTAGGTATATAGATCCGCCACTTCATCGGCGTTCAGCTCACGGTCATAGAGCACGATCTCGTCCAGGTCGCCGTTCCAATGCGAGTAACCGGCCACGTTGCCGCCGCCGAGCTCCAGCACGCGATCGATGTTGGTCAGCGTGCTATGGTGGAACTCCTCCAGGATCTGTGTTCCGTTATGGTAGATGCGCATGCGGTTATTGGCCGCGCTGGATGTGAAGGTGAAATGGTCCCACTGCGTAACGAAGGCATAGGGGATGATGCTGGTGCGGCCGCCGTTGGTGCAGTCGCCAAAGTCCCAGAAAATGGTGGAGCCGCCAACGTGGCCGTAGTAAGGTGCTGCGGAGAAGCGATCATTGAAATCGTCCGGCCAGATCGAGACCGCGAAATTCCCAGTGTAGGTCAACGCACGCACCCACATGCCCACGCTCACTTCGGTGCTTATGCCGAAGGTGTTGAAGTCGGGAACCTCGATGTGGTCGAGTACGCCATCGAACTCATACGCCTTGTTGGCCGAGCCGAAACGATCAGTGGTGAGCGTAGCGCCGAAAACGGTGCCGTCGTGGTTATTGCCGCTGCCATCGTTGGCGTTGCCGTTGAACGGGTAGCAGGCCACTTCGTCCAACGGCGGCTGGGCGAGGGCGGATGCGACGATGCAGGAGGTGATCAGGCATAGTGCGTAGCGTTGGATCATAGGGGCGGTGTTTGTTGTGCGAAGCTAGGAGGTGACGCCACTCAACCGCCCCCAAGCATACGCGCTTGGACACCACGCAGCCGCTTGCCTTCCGAAAGCCAACCTGCCGCAGGTAAGTGGCTTTGGATCCAGTGCAGAATCCGTGGTTGCGCTCCCCTACTTCGAAGAACCCATCAACCCATATGGCAGCGAAGCGCCATCGGTCGTTGGCCCCAGCCCCAACCGTGCGGCGAACACGCTGCAACAGGTGCCCGTACTGTCCACGCGCGGGGTACTGCCCGGCACAGCGGTTACCACCAGGAAACTGTGCTTGGTATGGCCCAAGGGGCAGCTTTTATCCTTCAGCAGCTCGCGCAATTCTTCGGCCGTGGTGGTGGCGTTGCGGTTGGCTTCGGCCGTGCGTGGATCCACTTTCCGGCGGATGAGTTCAAGACGGACTTCGACCATGGGCTGCAATGCGGAGGCGGCAAAGAAGTCCATGTTGTATCACTTCAATGTGACCAAACCGGGAAGCTGTTGTTGACCAACCGCAACCGGTGGAGCCGCAAACCGGTACGCCGTTGAGGTATCAATGCTCCAATACGAGCAACGGGATGCGGGTGTGCAAGGCGAGGTGCTTGGCTACGCTCCCATGGAACAGGCTGTCGAGAAAACCCACGTGGCGATGGAGCACTGCTACCATATCCATATTGTCGCGTTCGGCCACAGTGCTCAGTGCGAGCGCCACGTCATCCCCCTTTGCATCGGTGTACGTGTGTGCGACCTGTGCAAAGGTCTCGTCGTAGTCCGCCACGATCCGTGCATCGGGTTCCTCCGCTTCGTTGCGCAGCACATGCGCAATGGTGATGTCAGCCCCGAATTGACTTGCCAGTTTCACCAACGGCCGCAGCGCGAGCGGTTCCACGCTGCGATGATCATCGGCCAGCAGTATGTGGCGCAAGCCCTTGAAGGCGGCTCCCTTCGGCACGATCACCGTCGGAACCGTGCTCGTTTTGGCCACAGAGGCCGCGTTGCTGCCGAACAGGCCGACTCCCGTAGCGCCTTGCGTGCCCATGACGATCACGTCCACTCCCTTCTCCTTGCAAACGGTGGCGATCGCGGTTTCAAGGGTGCCGGGTACCACTTCCGTGAACACAACGGTCCCGTCAGCGCCTTTCAACCCCCGGAAGCGCTCGGTGAAGCGCAGCATACCCTCCACCGAGCTCGCATAAAACTCGCCGCTCATGTCCACCATGCTCGCGTAACCGGGTACCGGGTCGATGTAGGAGTGCATCAGCGTATAGGTATTGCCCGCGCCGCCGAACAGGTCGAGGGCGTACGCGCACGCGTTCAATGCGTGATCACTGAAGTCCGTGGGGAGGAGGATGTGCGCCATGATGATGGAAAGGCTGCGATGGAACGCGGCTATTCCGTACGAACCTACGCTGGCGGCAAGGCGGTTGGCTGACCGTTGTCATTGGCCGTACTCAACTACTGCGGAGCCTTAGCCTTTCCGGAACGGTGTGTTCATCCCCGGCATCGTCCCGCTGAATGACCAGAGCCCGGTGGAAAAACCCATAACACATCCCTTGCACGCAATGTGAAGTTTGTGTTATATTTGAGCCAAGCTATCCGAAACACCACGCGCCATGAGAACCCTCCTTCTTGCTTCTGCACTCGTTGCCACGCTTGGCCTGCAAGCCCAGGATGCCATGCAGCGCACCTACGCGGCCGATGGTTCCGTGGCCACGGAGGAGTATATGGTGGGCGAGCGCCTGCGCCACGTTACCTACCACGCCAACGGCGAGGTGAAGGAAACGGGCTGGTATTCCGAGAGCGGCCCAGAGGGCACATGGAAACAATACGATGCGGCCGGGAAGCTGATGGCCAAGGC
Source organism: Flavobacteriales bacterium (assembly GCA_016703005.1). Lineage (GTDB taxonomy): Bacteria > Bacteroidota > Bacteroidia > Flavobacteriales_F > PHOS-HE28 > PHOS-HE28. The sequence continues at coordinate 152,518 of JADJCX010000031.1, read as the reverse complement.
CCGCTTCAGCGAAGGCAAACGCACCGGCAAATGGGTGCTGCGCGACCCGGTGAGCGGCAACCTGTACAAGCTGACCTACGGCAACGGAAGCCTGAAGAAGGGTGAGGAACTGGATGGGCAAGGCACCTTGCTCGCCGTTCGCGAGAGCCAATAAGAGGTTGTTTGCGGTCGGCCCGTCCGACCGCGCTTCATGATCCGTTGAGGAATGCCTGTCGCGTTCCTTGGGTAAGCATCATCCTGTCTTCGCATTCCTGCCATGTTGCGGGCCGTGCTTTGCGGCACCAAACCATCTTACCATGGCAACCACGTTCCGCAAATACAACAACACCTTCTCGGTCTACGCCCTTGTGGCCGCGCTGATCGCTTTCGCCCTTGCCTGCTCCATGGACTTGATCTAGGGCGGCGCCAGTAGCACGGCCTGGCACGCTTTAACCACTACCGCAATGGAAGTACCTTTTGCTCCGCACTTCGCCGGGCCCGTTGTGCTGCTTGCAGCGCTCGTATTCTCTTTTGGTACGAGCCTGCCGAACGCCCAAGAGACGACCCCCATTCCATCTTCGGCAAGTGGCTGCCCCGTGCCTGCCGCTCGCATGGAACGCCCACGGTTACCAAGCACCGCTGACTTCGTAGTAACCGCCAACGGTGCGCAACAATGGGTGGTGAACGGCACGGTGAACCCGACGCTCACGCTTACGCGCGGCCACACCTACACCTTCGACCTGTCCGCCTTCCAGGATGAGCACCCCTTCCTGATCAACAGCAACGCAACCAACCCGTGGGGCACCATTTTCCTCCCTTCCACCTACGGACAAGTCGTATCGTTCACCCCCACGGTGCAGATGCCTGCGACCATATACTACCACTGCGAAGTGCACTACGGCGGCATGGCCGGAACGATCAACTTGGTCGCCCCTTGCCCGGGTGATATCACCGCCGATGGCCACGTGAACGTTTCCGATTTCCTGGCACTCAACTCCGCGTTCGGGAGCACCTGCACCGGCTGTGCAGCGGATATCGACCAGAACGGTGTGGTGAACGTGGGCGACTTCCTCGGCCTCAACAGCGTATACGGCAGCAGCTGTGTTAACTAAGCCCATCGACCGACATAGCAAGTACTTAACGATCCGCGCATACGCAGGCCATGCACGCGCCGCTACTTCGCGGCAGCATGTAGCGACCCGTTGACATACTGATACTGAGCGACCTGCACTTGGGCACGTTCGGTTGCCGCGCATCCGAGTTGCTCTCCTACTTGCGTTCGGTGAAACCGAAGACGGTGATCCTCAACGGCGACATCATCGACATCTGGGCGTTCAAGAAGAGCTACTTCCCAAAAGAGCACATGCGCGTGGTGAAGAAGCTGCTGAAGTGGAGTTCCAAGATCCCCGTGTACTACCTCACCGGCAACCACGATGATGCGTTGCGGCGGTACAGTCCCTCCAGCTTGGGGAACTTGCAGTTGATGGATCAGCTGGTGCTGGACATCGATGGAAAGAGCCACTGGTTCTTCCACGGCGATATCTACGATGCCACGATGAAGAACGCGAAGTGGCTGGCCAAGCTCGGCGGCTTCGGCTACGACGTGCTGATCCGTTTGAACCACATGGTGAACGCGGTGCTGCTCTTTTTCGGAAAGCCGCGCATGAGCTTCAGCAAGAAGGTGAAGGACAGCATCAAGCGGGCCGTGAGCTTCGTCAGCGATTTCGAACAGACCATGGCCGACATAGCGATACACGATGGTCACGCCGTGGTGGCGTGCGGCCATATCCACCAACCGCGCATCGGCACGGTGACCACGCCGAAGGGCACGATCCGCTACATGAATACCGGCGACTGGATCGAGAACATGAGCGCACTGGAATACAACGAAGGGGAATGGTCGCTCTACATCCATGAACGGCATGCACGCGTGCAGACCCCGGTGGCCAACGTTGCAGAGGAAGTACTCGCGGTTCCCTGAACCGGTCTTGTGATCGCGCAGCGCTATGGCAATTGCGCGACGCGCACTGCCGTCGGCACGGTGCCGCCGATGTTGATCAGGATGATGTCCCGATCGTTGCCAACGCCCACGTATTTGATCACGCCGTCCAAGTTCGTGTCGCTCTGCGCGTACGTGCCCACCACCGTGTTCGTGGGCAATGCACCGCCGATAGCAGCCAGTATCGGATCGCGATCGTTGTTGGTGCCGGTGTACATCAGCATACCGTTGCCGGCCACATCACCGGCCCATAGCACTTGCTTACTGCCGACGGTCTTGCGCGCAGCGCTGCCGTAGGTGCTTGTGCCGGCCAGGGTGAAGTCGATGGTAACAGGTGCATTGCCGAGTGCGACAAGTCCTGCGGTCATCACGCCCAGGTGATTGCGGTGCCGCACCACTACGGCATAACTACCGGCCGTAGCTTCGAAGGAAATGGGAGACGTACCGTCGAGGTCCACCACGTCGCCATCGCGTTGCACCAGTGCGCTGCGTGTGGCCATCACTTGCTGAAAGCCTGCGCCGTTGCGCAGTTCCAGCAAAACCCAATCGACGATGGCGTTGTTCCCTGTAACGGAGAAAATGCCTGGTGCAACCGTTTCACCACCCCCACCGACTTGCGCATAGCCCTGCGCCGAATACGGCTCCAGCAACGGTAGCTGCCCAGATGAACGAAGGCCATCGTTCATCAACGAAGCGGCACCGACGAACGGTCCCTCCAAGAAAACCTTCGGGCTGATGCGCACCCCCGCAGGCGTACCGAGGCACTGACAACCGGCCGTGATCACATCGTTCACCGTGGATGTGTTGCCGTCGTTGCAAGTATTGCCCACAGTGCCGTTCAGTTGAGGGCAGAGATCCGTGTTGTTCAGAACGTAGCCGACCGGGACCGAGCACGCTGTCGCGATGGTGGCCGGATCGCCAAGTCCATCCGCATCGGCGTCGCTGTAGTAGGTCGTTGTCGCGCTCACCGCGATGTTCGAGTTGTTGTCGGTGGCATACGCCAATGGGGAGCTGCTTACGATGCGGATGCGATACCCGGCGCCCGATGCGGTGCCTTGCGGGATCGTTGCGTTGATCGTTCCCGCTGATGTGGCTGTCAAGGTGCCGATCGGCGTTGGTGTGATGAAGGACCCCGCAGAGTTGCTCAGCTCCGCAGTGAACACATTGCCCGCGACGAAACTGCCATTGATGGTGAACGGCACTGCAATGCCAGCGCCTGGACAGATCGGCCCGTTGATGCTGCCAGTAACGATCGGAGACACCGCGTGCAGACGTGTGATCCGCCCGCGCACTGCGCTATTGAACGACGTGAAGCCGCCGCCGACCAGGATCTTGCCATCGGACTGTACGGCGATCGCACGCACCATGTCGTTGGCAGCGGTACCCACATTGAACGTTGCGTCCACCGTGCCGTTCGCGTTCAAGCGTGCGATCCGGTTGCGCGCGCTGCCGTTGTAGGTGGTGAAGAGCCCACCGATCAGGATCTTGCCATCCGGCTGCAGCGCCGCCGCGTGTACGATCGAATTCGCGCCCACACCGACGGAGAACGATGGATCGAGCGCGCCGGTGGACAAGAGCCGGGCCACCCGGTTGCTGGTAACGCCGTTGCACGTGGTGAAGGATCCGGTGATCAGGATCTTTCCGTCGGGCTGCACGGCGAGCGAGCGCACAGCCCCACTGGGTCCACTGCCCGGTTGAAAGCCGGCATCCTGCAAACCCGTGCCCTCCACCCGCGCGACATAGGCAGGTGTGGCGCCGTGGTACGTTGTGAAGAAACCGCTCGCGAGGATCTTGCCGTTCGTTTGCACAGCGCTTGACTGCACCGTGTTGTTCGGTCCGGGATCAACGTCGAAGGTGGCATCCAAACTTCCGGTTGCGCTGAGGCGGGCGATGTTCACCGCTGTGCCGCCCACCAGCGCCACACCGGCCCCACCGATCAGGATCTTGCCATCGGTTTGGATGGCGATCGTATGGATGCTTCCCTGAACGGCAGTGGCAACGAATGTTGGGTCCAGTGTCCCTGTGGCGTTCAGTCGAACGAGCGAGTTCCTGGCCGTGCCATTGTATTCCGTGAAGGTGCCGCCGACAAGGATCTTGCCATCGGACTGCATGGCCATGGCCTGCACCGCATTGTTGAACCCCACGCCGCTGCTGAAGGTGTTGTCCAAGGACCCATTGCTGTTCAACCGTGCAATACTGCCTACCACGGCACCGTCGTACTCCGTGAAGAAGCCTCCGATCAGGATCTTGCCGTTGGACTGAGGTACGATCGCCATCACCAGGTCATCGGCGCCCAGACCGGTCGCGAATGATGCATCGACACTGCCGCCTTGAGCAACGGCGTTCGCCGGCATCAGCATGAGCCATGCGGTGATCGCCAGCAGAGAGGATCGTACGGTAGAGGTCATGGCATCGGTCGGGGTGGCAAATGTTCCGGATGCATTCGTCCAGTATGTGCGCTGACCATTGTCATCACGGTGCTTGGTCGTTAAGTGAATGTGTCCACTTGCACTTACAGCCCGACCTTGTTCCGTTCAACAGCACGCGCGATCATCGCGCCCGTTTCAAGATCGCCGCATTCTTCACCCCACGATAAAGCCAAGGTTCTTCGGCCCGGGCATTTTTGCATCGAACAGACCCCATGTCATTGTTGTTGCATCGCATACTCGGTTGGCGGCTTGCACGCCGCTTGCGGCGCCGACCCCTGTATTTCTCCACGTTGACCTGCCCTGTTTGCAACAAGCGGAGCCACGACCAGATGCCCGGTAACGCGAGCGTCTATTTCTACGATTGCATGCGCTGCGGAACGGTGATCAAGCCGATGCCCCGGATGTGCTGTGTGTATTGCAGCTATGGGGATGTTCCTTGTCCCACATGGCAACGGGTAGGAACGCGCATCAAGGACGAAGTGGCCCTTGGGCAGTTTCCCCGAACGGACATCGTCCCGGGCGGACTTGCCCTTCGTTGATCGTTCTTCCGCGGCCGGGAGCTGCGGTCCACCCCCGGGTGTTCCGGTCGCACGAGACTATCCGCAACGAAAAGGGGCCGCCTCTTGCGAGACGGCCCCCATTCATGCTTCAGTGCAGTTACTCAACCACCAGTCGACGTGTAAGGATCTCCGCACCGACGGTTACTTGAACCGTGTACAGTCCGGCGGAGACCGCAGGCAACTGCAACACCGTGTTCAATTGCTCGGCACCCTCAACACCAATGGTGCTTGCCATCACCTGCTTCCCGAACAGGTCGAACACCGTGATCGTCACCTCTTTCGTTCCGGGGGCGATGGCCTCCAGTTCGATCGTTACACGACCATCACGGGTCGGGTTCGGCCAGATCGCCAGATCGCTCGCACGCGTTCCGTCAACCAAGCTGTTGAGGTTGCCGCCGCCACCTTGGAATGGTGCCGTGCAGGGGTTGGGTGCATTGTTGGTGATGCCCACCGTGCAGACCGCCCCGTAAGGGCAGTAGCTGGTACCACCATCGAAACTCACACGCACCGTAACGTCGTACGTGAACGTGCCGCAGAGCAAAGGCGCCGTAGCCCATTTGTTCAGCGTAAGGGCATTTGTCGTTGATGCGATGTTGCGCACATAGCCTTCGGTCGCGTTCTCGAACCGGAACTGGTACTTGTTCGCACCGGCCACGACGTTCGCGTAGATCTTGTCCATGTTGTTGACGACTTTGCCCGACACTCCGCAGCTATGTTGGTTGCTCTGCGTGTTGTCCACCAATTGGGTGGTTGTGCAGTTGCCCAATGGGTCGAGCTTCATGCGGCACGCTGGTCCGTATGCGCTGTACAGTCCGTTCACACGCGAGCGTACACGCACGTTCAGCAACGTGAAGCCCGGGACCGGTGAGGTAACCATGCTGCTCAGCTTCAGGTACGCTGGACGCTGTGCCACGGGTGTGCCCGCGGGATAGCCGACACCCGGGGAAGCGATGCTCTTGAAGATCGTGCGGCTGTATCCGCCATCGGGGTTGAAGATCCAGAACTGGTATCCGCTCGTAGCGTTGCTGATACCGAGTTGGGCCGATACCGCAGGGTTTACCACGGCTTGGATCACGCTCGCACTCGACAGTGCTTCCTGATCGCAGGTCGCAACGGTAAGTTGGTCGGTTCCAAGTGGCAGACAGAACCCGCCCGGTGCTTTGCTCACCGTGCCGAAGATGCCGTCGTTCACATTGTCCAGGATGCGGTTGTTGTTCTCATCGCGAAGTACAAAGCCGCCGGGGATGATGCCATCGCCGAAGCTGTCGAACACGCGCAGGTCATAGCAACCATCAGCCAAGCAGCACTGCTCGGTAATAGTGCTCAAGTTCGAATAACCGCTGCCACTGCACACAACGTTGTTGGTGCCGAACACCACGATATCCCAGCTGGTCTCGTTCGCGCTGGCGTCCGTGGTCAACACGAAGGACACCTCGTTGCCATTGCACGGCACCGGTGTACCTGCGCAAACACAGTTCGCATCGATCACGTCGCCTGTGGTGTTGGCATTGCCATCATCGCAGGTGCTGCCGATCAAACCAACCACCGCAGGGCAGTTGTCCGTGTTGTCGGCAACGTAGCCTACAGGCTGTGTGCAGCTCAGGCTGTCCACTGCAGGGTCACCGAAGCCGTCGCCATCCACGTCAGCATAGTAAGTGATCTGCGGCGCCACAGTCACCACCACCGTGTCCACCGCCGTACCGCAGGCGTTGGTTACAGTATGGATGTAGAAGCCGCTGGCCGCCCCTGTTACAAGAGCACTGGCCGAGGTGTTGCCGAAGAGGTAGCTACCGGTGCCGCTCCAGTTATAGCTCAAGGGCAGTGTGCCGCTGGCTGCACCGTTCAACTCCAAGGTGTCGATGCCGCACAGGGCGGTGGTATCGGTGATCGCCGTGATCAATGCTGGTACGCAAGGCGCAATGGTATCGCTCGTTGCGAACTCCAGCAGCTGACCACCTTCCACCAGTTCGCCGGGGATGCCGTAGTGCGCCTGTACGTTGAACAGGTAGCGGCCCTTGCCCAGGATGTCCTGCATGTCGATGATGCCGCTGTGCTCCTCGTCCTGTGTCAGGAACAGGGGTGCACCGGTGATGAACCGAGCGCTGTCGGCGTAACCCACTTGGGCGAGCACGTCGGTGGCGATATCGTACTTCCACAGCTTGGCGATGTGCGTCTGGTTACCGGGATCTTCCTGGATGTAGATGCCTCCGCGCTGATCCACGGTCATGTTGTCCATCATCTTCTGTCCTTCGGTTCCATCGAGCAGGGCCACGATGGTCCCACCCAGTTCAGGGTTGAAGATGTCGGTGAAGGTTGCCTTGTACAGACGGCTTGGGCCGGTGAAGCTGGCGGTGGTCACGAAGTACAGCACGTTCGGGTTGGAGGGATCCCAATGGGCATCCTCCGGACGCAGGAACTCGGTAACGCCGTTGGCCACGCTGGCAGACTGCAGGGCAGCGCCCGTCGTGTTCTGCACGAAGCCAAGATCGAACAGCGTGAAGGGTGTGCTTACACCGGGGAAGGTGCCAGCGGTTTCCAGAGCGATGCCGGTGACCTTGATGCCGAAGAGCTTGCCGTTCTGCAGGCCTGCCTTCTGGATCTCGTTACCCGTGCTCTGCTTGGTGCCGATGTACACATACACCTGGCCGGGGGTCGTATCGTCCGTACCCACCACCACGGTCTTGTCGCCCGTGGCCGGGTTGGCCAATGTGTTCTCCCAGCTGAACTTGCCCAGGTAAGGGAGTTCGTAGGAGGTTCCAGCGTTGGTGCCCGAGCTGATGTGGGCGAAGGCACGACCCTCGGCTCCCACTTCCTCGCCACTCATGAAGATGCGCTCTTGCGTGCCCTTGCCGGTACCGGCATTGTAGAAGGCACTTACAGGAGGCAGATCACCTGAGCACAGGCGGCCGATGGGGGCCGTGGCTGGCACGAAGGACGAGCCGTTCCAGGTCAGCAGCGTGGTGATCAGGTCGCCACCGCTCTGTACACAGAGGTCGCTCTTGTTGATGACCCACTTGCTCTCGAACGAACCGGCGAAGCCGTGCGCACGAGTGGTGCCCAAGGTGGCGCCCAGCTCATGGTTCAGCAGCAGGGTGAAGGTGCCGTTGTTGTTGTCGTATGCACCCATGCCATCAGGGATACCGACCATATCATAACCACCGATCAGGTCACCCACGGTGAGGATCGAGGTGGTGGTGCGGCCTGCGCCGATGGGCTTGAGATAGGGGCTTTGTGAACTGCTGCAGCCGGTGTATGCCGGGCCGTCAACAGTTACCGCCACGGCATCGTTGTCGGTGCCGCAAGCGTTGGTCACCGTTACGGTGTAGCTGCCGGTGATGGCGTTGTCAACCAATGCACTGGCGCTGCTGCTGCCGAAGAGGAAGCTGACGTTACCGCTCCAGATGTAGGTGAGCGGGAGTGTTCCGGAAGCGGCCACGTTCAGGGCCAGCGTGTCAGTGTAGTCGATCGTTTGCGCGCCGGTGATCGATGTGATCAGCGCAGGCACACAAGCCTGTGCGGTATCGCCCGTTGCGAACTCCAGCAGTTGGCCACCTTCCACCAGTTCACCGGGGATGCCGTAGTGCGCCTGTACGTTGAACAGGTAGCGGCCCTTGCCCAGGATGTCCTGCATGTCGATGATGCCGCTGTGCTCCTCGTCCTGTGTAAGGAACAGGGGTGCACCGGTGATGAAGCGTGCGCTGTCGGCGTAACCAACTTGGGTGAGCACGTCGGTGGCGATCTCATACTTCCACAACTTGGCGATGTGGGCCTGGTTGCCCGGATCCTCCTGGATGTAGATGCCACCGCGCTGGTCCACGGTCATGTTGTCCATCATCTTCTGGCCTTCGGTACCGTCGAGCAGTGCCACGATGGTTCCACCCAGCTCAGGCTGGAGGATGTCCGTGAAGCTCACCTTGTAGAGGCGGCTTGGGCCGGTGAAGCTGGCGGTGGTCACGAAGTACAGATCGCTCGGGTTGGAAGGATCCCAATGGGCATCCTCCGGACGCAGGAACTCGGTGACGCCGTTGGCCACACTGGCAGTCTGCAATGCAGCGCCGGTGGTGTTCTGCACGAAGCCCAGGTCGAACAGCGTGAAGGGTGTGCTTACACCGGGGAAGGTGGCAGCGGTTTCCAGAGCGATGCCGGTGACCTTGATACCGAGGAGCTTGCCGTTCTGCAGGCCCGCCTTCTGGATCTCGTTGCCCGTGCTTTGCTTGGTGCCGATGTACACATACACCTGGCCGGGGGTCGTATCGTCCGTACCCACCACCACGGTCTTGTCGCCGGTGGCCGGGTTGGCCAATGTGTTCTCCCAGCTGAACTTGCCCAGGTAAGGCAGTTCGTAGGAGGTGCCAGCGTTGGTGCCGGTGGCGATGTGCGCGAAGGCACGACCCTCGGCTCCCACTTCCTCTCCGCTCATGAAGATGCGCTCGGTGGTACCCTTGCCGGTACCAGCGTTGTAGAAGGCGCTTGTTGCAGGCAGGTCACCCGAGCACAGGCGGCCGATGGGGGCCGTGGCTGGCACGAAGGACGAGCCGTTCCAAGTGAGCAGGGTGGTGATCAGGTCGCTGCCGCTCTGCACACGAACGAACCGGCGAAGCCGTGCGCACGAGTGGTGCCCAAGGTGGGGCCCAGCTCATGGTTCACCAACAGGGTGAAGGTGCCGTTGTTGTTGTCATAAGCACCCAGACCATGAGGGATGCTCACCAGGTCGTAACCGCCGACCACATCACCCACGGTGAGGATCGAGGTGGTGGTGTTGCCTGCACCCAGGGGGTTCAGGTATGGATCCTGTGTGCTGCTGCAGCCCGTGTATGCCGGGCCGCTGATGCGGAAGAGCGAAACCGTTCCGCTGATCTCGTTGCTGGTGATGATGAACGGCTTGCCGTCCGGGCTCTGAGCCTCGCTTACGAAGACGATGCTCTCAACGCCGAGGTCCAGTGCGGTGCCAGCCGCTGCGTTACCGGCGAAGTTGCGGTGGTTGAGGTATTGGACAAAGACCGGTGCGGCGGGGATCGTTACATCATACACCATCACGCCGCCGATGCGCTCCAGGCCGATGAAGGCGTAGGTCTGGCTGCCGACCTTGCCAAGGACCACCGCTTCGGGCTCGGGGCCCTTGTCATCACTGCGCGTGTCGAAGGTCCCGTTCGCGCTGTTGTTGCAGTTGAAGTTGGTCGCAAGAGCTGCAGCGGTGATCTGCTCGAAGTCATCGCCGCTGTCGTACACGATCACACCGTTGGCATCGCGGATGGTGAACGAGCGCGAACCGAACACATAGATCTCGTCGTAATCGCCATCGGTATCAATATCACCGCTGGAGATGGTGGCGTTCAAGCGGCCGAGGTTGGCGTTCGTCTTCAGCGTGGCTGCGTTCGGGAACACGGTGGGGTCGAGCACGTATGCGGCATTGCCGATACGGCGTGGTTCATTGAGGGGCGTGTACTCACGCGCATCCCCCTCGTTGGCATAGACCACATACGTCTGTCCGCCCACGGTATAGCTATCTATAGCATCGGGCATGTACAGGCCACGCACCGGCCAGGTGGCTATGTTGATCCCCGTAGGGCTGTCACTGGCATCGAGGCCGTTGCCGGCGAGGCTGTGGTCTTTGTAACCCAGCGCCGTGATCTGTTCGATGGTATTGGTCGCGAGGTTGATACGCACAACGGCGTTGTTCTCCTGGCAGGCCACATACGCCTTCTGGGAGTCATCGCTCACGGTGATGTACTCCGGCTCCATGTCCTGCGCCACGGAAGCACCCGGACCGAAGATGCGCACACCGGGGATCATCGCCGGGGTGTACGCACTGAAGTCGATCGTCGTCACGTTCGCGGCCGTCAACGTGGCCAGGCCGCCGGTGATGTCGATCACGCTTACCGTGCCAAAAGGGTCTATAGTGTAAGCGGTGTTCGGCTCGCCTTCGTTCGCCACGAGCACCTTGGTGCCATCGGGCGTTACGGTGATCATGTCGGGCAACGCCCCCACCGTCAACTGGCTGAGGAATACGCCGCTGGCATTAAAGAAGACCGCTGTGCCGGGGTCGGTCTTGGTGTTGGCTTCCACGGCCACGGCGATGCCACCGGGCACCACAGCTACACTGTTCGCGCTGGCACCGTACGCGGCCATGGGCAGCGTGAAGGCGAGCGTCGGCGCTGCAGGGTTGCTCGCATCCAATGCCACCACCTGGTTCAACTGCGCGTTCACGAAGAAGATGCGATCGTTCACGGCATCATAGGTGACGATCTCAGCGGCGGCTGTATTGTAGCTGCCGGTGGCATAAGTGCTCAGATGGCTGATGTTGATCTGGGCGCGCGCAATGCTCGCAAGCGAAAGCAATCCCGCCAGAATGGCGAAATGAATGAGAGCATCCCGTGTCGGGGCGAATGCTCTTCCAAGCCGTAGGAATGACGTGTACATGGGTTGTGTTGTTGGGTGCGCAAAACACCCCTTATGACCTTGCCCGCGAGGATCGACCGTCTTATGCTTTCCTCAACATGATCGGTGGTCAATGCTCCCTGCACATTACGGTTGATCGTTATGGTGAGATCCATGTGAGATCGAACCACAAGCCTTCCTTGGTCATTGCTGATCTTGCAACGCATCCCGTTCATCGACGGGCGAAAACATGTCCCGCCGCGCCGTCCTCACCGCTTTCTTCATCCTGCTCGCAGCATCGCTGCTGAAGTATGTGTGGCTGGCGCGCTATTGCCACCCTATGGCCGACGATTGGAGCTATGCGCATCAAGGCATCACCCGCGATCTGCTTCCTTGGCTGCAGGGCGAATACCTGAACTGGAACGGTCGGTACTTCTCGAATGTGCTTGTTGGCAAGGGGCCGTTGGTGCTCGGGCTCGATGCGTTGTGGCTGTATCGGTCGGTGCCGGTGATGCTCGTACTGCTCACGGCGGTGGCTGCGTTCGTATTGATCCGCTCGTTGGCCCGGGAAACGCTGACCGCGCGGGAACAAATGGCCGGGGCATTGGTTTTCCTCTCGCTCTTCATACACGGCATGCCCAACATGGGTGAAGGCTTTTACTGGTACACCGGGGGCGTTACCTATCAGCTCGGCAACGCGTTGTTCCTGTTCCACTTGGCGCGACTGGTGCGCGATCGTTCTGCACGGGAAACAAGTCTCTTCCGTTCTCTTGTCGATGCACTGTTGATCATCGCGATCATTGGCAGCAGCGAAGTACATATGGTGCTGATGGTCGCGCTTCACGGTGCGGCGATGCTCCTTCCACGTGCCAGCGCTACGGGTTCGCGTGCACGCAAGTGGTGGAAGCTCCTGTTGGTGATCGCTTGTGCATGCGTCGTGATACTCGCGCCGGGCAATGCGGTGCGCAGCTGCATTGTTCGCTGACGCCCACGATGCGCTCCATTCTTTGTGGTGGAGTCTGCTCCAAACCGGCCGCTTCGCACTCACTTGGGCCATCGATCCAGCACTGCTGGTGTGTTCAGCATTTTACCTGCCGCTGAGCCGTCGACTGGCGACAACGGAACTGCGCTTCGCACGGGCCTTTGGACTGAACCCATGGATGACCTCGACCGCGCTTTTGGCCGTCATCTTCCTGTGCGCCTTCCCAGCCTACTGGGGTACCGGAATTCTCGGGCAACACCGCACCATGAACGTGGCGTATTGCTTCTTCCTCCTGTTGTGGTTCATCAACCTCACGGCTTGGGATGTACACGTTTTCAGCAAGCGTTGGAACGTGTTGCCTCGACTTTCGCCGGTCGTTGTTGGTCTGCTGGGCGTCGCACTTATTCTGCTATTGAACCTCGACGGCAACGGCGGCGACACTGCCCGCGACCTTGTTACTGGCCGAGCTGCACGCTTCGATGGACAAATGGAACACCGCTACTCCCTGTTGGAACAAGCGCGCATCAGCAATTCGCTTGTTATGCTACCCGCCACCATGGACCCGCCGCTGAGCCTTCCGCTCTATGAACTGCACGATGATCCAAACCATTGGGTGAATCAATGCTACGCGCACTACTTCGGCATGGAAGGCAGGCCCGTGCAGGTGTCACGCTAACTTGGCCCCATGATCAAGGATCTCATCGAACAACAGCGCCAGCGTTTCATTGGCCTGTGCCAACAGCACCGCGTGGTGAAGCTGTACGCGTTCGGTTCATCCGTTCATGGTCCTTTTACCAAGCATAGCGATGTCGACTTGATCGTGGAAGTGGAGCAAGGGAACCCGTCGAGACCGGCGAACGCCTATGGTCTTTCTGGGACCGAATGGAAGATTTGCTGCAACGGCGAGTTGACCTGCTCACCACCTCTCAGGTTAAGAACCCGGTGCGACGCAGAAGCATTGAGGCCGGCAAACAGCTGATCTACGATGGATCGAGCGGAGGCTTACTATGATGATGCGCTCAGGGCCATTGGCTTGATCGAGGCCTTCCTCGAACAGGGCAAAGTGACCTCGATCAGTGATTACCGGAAGCATGATCTGGTGAAAAGCGCTGTGGAGCGGCAACTCGGCATCATTGGCGAGGCGGTCAATAACATACGGAAGCTGGACAGCGCACACATGATACCCGAAGCGGATCGCATCGTTTCTTTCCGTAACCGCCTGATCCACTCTTACGAGACGATCGAGGATGAATTCGTTTGGCCCATCTTGATGAAGCATCTCCCGTTGTTGAAGGAGGCCATCATGCGCCGCAAGCAGCCATGACCATCGGTGTCGGCCTGGAACGCGCCCAATACCTGCTCGAGCACGGTGATGTCGTCGCAATTCCCACCGAAACGGTATATGGGTTGGCGGCGAATGCCTTTGATGTTGATGCCGTGCTGAAGGTCTTCGAGGTGAAGCAGCGTCCCAGCTTCGACCCGTTGATCGTACACATTGGCCGTAAGGAACAGGTGCGCGATGTGGCGAAGGACATTCCACCAGAAGCGCGGGCACTCATCGATCGCTTCTGGCCGGGGCCCCTCACGTTGGTATTACCGAAGCAACAACGCGTACCGGACATTGTTACAAGTGGGCTCGATACGGTCGGTGTGCGCATGCCTGCACATCCGCTCACGCTCGAATTGCTGCGCTCACTCGACTTTCCACTGGCGGCACCAAGTGCCAATCCTTTCGGCTATGTGAGCCCCACAACGGCGCAGCATGTTGCGGATCAGCTCGGCGAACAAGTGCCGTACATCCTCGATGGTGGGCCGTGTAGCGTGGGGGTTGAAAGCACGATCATCGGATTCGAACCCGTGCCGGTGCTCTACCGCGCAGGTGGTATTCCGGTGGAGGAGATCGAAGCGTTGATCGGGCCGGTAAGCACCACCACTCCCCACTCCTTGGGCGAGGGGCCGGGGGTGAGGTCGCCTGGCATGCTGCTGAGCCACTACGCCCCACGCAAGCGCGTGATCGTTGGCGATGTACCGGATCTGATGCGGACGCACCAGGGTAAGCGCATCGGCGTCATCAGCTTCTCGCAAGATCACGGTGCCGCGATCAATGAGGTGCTCTCCCCTTCGGGCGATCTGCATGAAGCCGCCAGAGGGCTTTTCGCAGCGTTGCGAAGACTGGACAGCAGCCATGTGGATCTGATCCTCGCGGAAGTCTTTCCGGAAGAAGGTCTAGGACGCGCGATCAACGACCGATTGCGAAGGGCAGCGGGGGGCGTGGCATAGTCCGGACGGCTCCTACTTCCGTTATGTTCGCTACAGCGCAGAGGGAATGCGAACCTCTACGACCCGATCAAGATGAAGACACTCGCCGGCACTTGGTTCTCACTCGCGCTGACGGGTGTGTCTATGGCCTCAATGGCACAGTCGGGCGACACAACGGCCTACTCGGCTGGCGCGAACCGTTTGCGCATCGACGTGGGTTATAGATGGTCAACTGCGCCCGACATCTACCGTAATGACGGCCCGCTCAATGCAATGGACCCCATTACCGGCCGATCCCTTTCCCTTGCACGTGCTACTCACGCTTTTCCAAAAGCGGCCTGGGCCTCTGGGTTGGGGTTGGTTATTCCCGAACTCCAACGTCCTTCGCACTTCGGCTTAGCGGGACCGAAAGCGCGGAACTTGCTGGTTTCGGGGTGCATGAAGAAATGGGGGGCATCATCTCCACAACATATGCGGCAATTGGCGTGGCCTTTGAACGCGCTATATCCAAACAGATCCACCTGCAATTCGGTTTCGGACCGACCAGTTTGTTCGGTAAAACGGGCTTCGTCACCGACCTTGTGTCCAATCCGAACACCGCATCAAACAGCGAAGAGGCGGCATATCTGAGCTACACGACTTTCGCAAATCGGGTTTATCCGGGATTCACGGCGCGTGCTGGATTTATCCGCCGCACGAGAATCGGGAACGATCTGATGCTTTCCCTCATTTTTCAACGCACACTTAGCCCCCATATCACCGGGACAGCCCTAGTACTTCCCGGCACTCAGGAACGGACCAACGGTGCATTCGAGCAGTATTTCTCCTATTGGGAGCTGAACCTAGGGTATACGCTCAGTTGGGGCAAACGCAAGTCCGTCACTCAAGACAGATAGTCGCAGGCGATCTTCGCGCCCTGACATGAAAAAAGGCATTGCCATCCTGGGCAGCACGGGCAGCATCGGTACGCAAGCGCTACAGGTGGTGCGCGAGCAGCCCGATCGTTTTCAGGTTGAACTGCTCACGGCCGGGAAGAACAGCGACCTGCTGGTCGCACAAGCCAAGGAGTTCAACCCGAATGCGGTGGTGATTGGTGACGAAGCGCGTTATCAGGAAGTGAAGGACATCCTGTTCCCGCTCGGCATGAAGGTGTACGCAGGCGAAGCGGCGAT
Source organism: Flavobacteriales bacterium (assembly GCA_016703005.1). Taxonomy (GTDB): domain Bacteria; phylum Bacteroidota; class Bacteroidia; order Flavobacteriales_F; family PHOS-HE28; genus PHOS-HE28. The sequence goes on along the minus strand of JADJCX010000031.1, from coordinate 136,760 downwards.
CGAACAGGCCGTACGCAGCGAGGGGATCGAGCTCGTGCTTACGGCCCTCGTTGGTTATGCCGGTCTGCGACCAACGCTGGCAGCGCTCGAAGAAGGCAAGCACATCGCTCTCGCGAACAAGGAAACACTGGTGGCCGCGGGGCATTTGGTAACAAAACTGGCACGGGAGAAGGGCGCCAACATCTACCCCGTGGACAGCGAGCACAGCGCCATTTTCCAGTGCCTGGCCGGAGAGTGGGACAACCCGATCGAGAAGATCGTGCTCACCGCGAGCGGTGGTCCGTTCCGAGGAAAGAAGCGCAATGAATTGGAGAAGGTGACGGCAGCCCAAGCACTGAAGCATCCCAACTGGGACATGGGTGCCAAGGTGACGATCGACAGTGCGAGCCTGATGAACAAAGGGCTGGAAGCCATTGAGGCCAAGTGGCTCTTCAACCTGAAACCGGAACAGATCGAGATCGTGGTGCACCCACAGAGCATCGTGCACAGCTTGGTGCAATTCGCCGATGGCAGCATGAAGGCGCAACTCGGCTTGCCCGATATGAAGCTGCCGATCCAATACGCCATGGCCTATCCTGAAAGGCTTAAGACCGCTTGGCCACGCTTCGACTTCATGGCCTACCCCGCCCTGACCTTCGAGCCACCCGACCTCGCGACTTTCCGGAACCTGACGCTGGCGCTGGAGGCCATGAAGCAGGGCGGCAATATGCCCTGTGTGCTCAATGCGGCCAATGAGATCGCTGTGGAAGCATTCCTGAAGTCGCGTATCGGTTTCCTTGAAATGAGCGACCTGGTGGAGCATTGCCTCTCGAAGGCGACCTTTGACCCCGCTCCAACACTCGACGCCATCGCTGCTACGGACGCTGAAACAAGGCGCGTAGCGCGCGCGCGGTTGTCGATACTTCAACCATGATCCAAGCCGCTCAGCTACTTCTCAGCCTGTCCATTCTCATCGTCCTGCACGAGATGGGGCACTTCCTGCCCGCTCGCTGGTTCAAGATCCGCGTGGAGAAGTTCTACCTCTTCTTCGACCCCTGGTTCTCGCTCTGGAAGAAGAAGAAAGGAGACACGGAATACGGCATCGGCTGGTTGCCGCTGGGTGGCTACGTGAAGATCAGCGGCATGGTCGATGAGAGCATGGACAAGGCGCAGATGGCAAAGCCACCAGAGCCTTGGGAGTTCCGCAGCAAGCCCGCATGGCAACGGCTGATCGTTATGATCGGCGGCGTTACGGTGAACCTGCTGTTGGGCATCGCGATCTACATCGGCGTGCTCTTCGTGTGGGGCCTCGATTACCTGCCGATTGAGAATTCTCCGTACGGCTTAGTGCCGAGTAAAACCATGCAGGAGTTCGGTGTGCAACCCGGCGACCGCTTGCTCACCGTGGACGGCGTGAAACCCGAATCGCTACAGCAAGCGGCCAAGCAGATCCTGATCAACGACGCCAAAAAACTTGAGCTGGATCGCAACGGCAGCAAGGTGCTGGTGGTGTTGCCGGAAGACATCGAGGAGCGCTCCTTGGGTGTTGAAGAGAAGGTGTTGCTATCCGAACGCATCCCCTTCTATGTGGGTGGTTTCACGGATCAAAGCAATGGCGAGAAAGCGGGGCTGCAAGTGGGGGATCGGATCGTGGCGGTGGACAGTGTGCCAACGCCCATGTTCGACCAGTTCACCGGCTATCTCAAGGATAAGAAGAACGTCCAAGTACAAGTCCACGTGGAGCGGGCAGGGCAACCCGTGGCGTTGCCTGTGCAAGTGAACGACGAAGGATTCATCGGCGTGAAAACCATGGCCTCCTATGACTCTTTGGTCGCGCGTGGACATGCCTACCACATAGAGACCAAGAAATACGGTTTCCTTGAGTCGTTCCCAGCCGGGATCTCCTTTGGTCTTGAGAAATTGAACGACTATGTGTCCTCCCTGAAACTGCTCTTCACGAAGAGCGGCGCCAAGCAAGTGGGTGGCTTCGGAAGCATGGGCAGCATGTTCCCGGACGAATGGGACTGGCAGAGTTTCTGGATGCTCACCGCCTTCATCAGCATCATCCTTGCCTTCATGAACATCCTGCCGATCCCAGCACTTGATGGCGGTCATGTGGTATTCCTGCTGTATGAAATGGTGGCGCGCAAGCCAGCACCTCAGCGTGTGATGGAGGTGGCACAGATGGTGGGCATGGTGCTCCTCTTGGGTCTGCTGTTGTTCGCGAACGGCAACGACGTGATCAAGGGATTGACGGGCAAATTCTGAGCGCGCAACCTTCCTGTTGAACGGTCCGTAGGAACAGGCCACATGGCCCGCCTTATCCTCATCGAAGACGACGACCTGTTGCGCAGCTTGATCGGCCGCAGACTGAGCGCTGCCGGTCATGAAGTGATCGCCTTGGCCGATGGCCGCGACTTGTTCGAGTTGGTTGAGAAGGTGCATGTGCATGCTGTGCTGGTGGATCTTGGCCTTCCGTTCCTCGATGGCATGTCGTTGATCGAGGGCCTTCGCGCCCGTGGGCACGAACTCCCGGTGATCGCCCTGAGCGGTCGGGAAGAAGAGCACCTTAGGGAAGCAGTGCGTGGCAGCGGTGCCAATACGTTCATCGCCAAGCCCTTCGATCCAAGCGAACTCGTGCACGAGGTGCGGCGGTTGCTGGCGGCCTGAGTTCCAATGTGAAGATGTGATGGATGTGGAGATGTGCGAATGCGCATCCGCCGAGCCTCGTCCGTTCCGCTCAGACCCTCTCCTAGCATGTGGCCTCGAGCAACTCTCCACAGGAGTTGGCCGAAGGACGCAACGCGACCGAGGATTCGAGAAGGGGCAGGGTGAGGTATTTTGCGCCTCCCGACAGGATCGGGACAAAGACGCATGCTATTCTCCTCCATCCCCGGCCAAGCAGACCTGAAGGCGCACCTCATAGGTGCCGCGCGGGAAGGGCGCATCGCGCATGCTCAGTTGTTCCTCGGTCCACGCGGCAGTGGGAATCTGGCGTTAGCGCTGGCCTACGCGCGCTACTTGGTGTGCAAAGAACCGGGCCAAGCCGATGCCTGCGGCGTGTGCGCTTCGTGCAGCATGATGGACAAGCTGGCACATCCGGATGTACACTACTCCTTTCCCATCTTCACGAATGAGAAAGAGAAGATCCGCACAAGCGACGACCTCGTAGGCGAGTGGCGCACGGCCGTGTTGAAAGAGCCGTTGATCGATGAAACGGCATGGTACGGTGTCATCGAAAAGGACAACGCGAAGGGCATCATCCGCGTGAGCGAAACGCATAATAGCTTACGCAAACTCAGTTTCAAAAGCAGCCAGGGTGGTTTACGTGTGCTGTTGATCTGGTATGCAGAACGCATGAACATCGAGGCCGCCAATGCGCTGCTGAAAGGACTGGAGGAGCCGGAGCCCGGCACCGTGTACCTGCTCGTGAGTGAACACCAGGACCTGATGCTTCCCACCATCCTCAGCCGTACGCAACTGGTGAAGGTGCCCGGATTCTCGCCTGCGGATGTCGCAACGGAACTGATGCTGCGCGCCGGACTTCCACAGAACGAAGCGCAAAGCATCGCGGCGCGGTGCGAGGGCGATCTGTTGGAGGCGAAGGCAATGGTGGAACGCACAGAGGACGAGCTGTTCATTTTCTTCCGCGACTGGTTGCGTGCCTGCTATGGTCGAAAGGTTGTGGAGACCGTGCAATTCAGCGACCACTTCGCGAGCCTTGGACGCGAGCAACAGAAAGCGCTGATGCGTTACGCGCTGTACATCATCCGGCAGTGCGTGTACCACTGGCAACAGGCGCCGGATCTCATCCGCGCCATGGGCCAGGAGCTGGAGTTCGTAGGCAAATTCGGCACGCTGCTCAACGACAGGAACGCCAGCGGCATCCGTCAAGAACTGGAAACGGCACACGCGCATTTGGACCGCAATGCCAATCCGAAGGTGCTCTTCATGGACCTCAGCTACAAGCTCTTTGGGCTGCTGAAGGCGGCGTGAGATCTTGCCTCAGGCGGAGGCGCTCGCGTTCTTCGTCCCCTTCATCGGCATCATCTCCTTCACCACGGCTACGAGTGCCACCTCATCAAACCCGCATTCAGCGTATAGCTCCTTCTGGCTGCCGTGCTCGATCCATTTGTCAGGAATACCGAGACGCTTGACTTGTGCCGAGTAACCGTGGTCGGCCATGAACTCAAGCACCGCACTGCCCATGCCGCCTTGGATGCAGCCGTCTTCCACGGTGATCACATGCTTGAACTTTCCGAAAACCTCGTGCAGCAGCATCTCATCTATCGGTTTCGCGAAACGCATGTCGTAGTGCGCAACGGAATAGCCTTCGGCTTGCAGGGCATCGATCCCTTTCGCTGCGACGTTGCCGATGTGCCCGATAGTGAGCACGGCAACATCGTTGCCTGAACGCACCTTGCGTCCGGTGCCGATGTTGATCTCTTTGAACGGTGTCTTCCACTCCGTCATCACCCCCTCTCCGCGTGGGTAGCGGATGCTGAAGGGACCAGTGTTGCGCAGCTGCGCAGTGTACATGAGGTTGCGCAGCTCCTCCTCGTTCATCGGCGCGCTCACGATCATGTTCGGGATGCACCGGAAGTACGCGATGTCGAATGCCCCGTGGTGTGTGGGACCATCGGCCCCGGCCAAACCACCACGATCCAAACAGAAGATCACATGCAACTTCTGCAACGCCACATCGTGCACCACTTGATCGTACGCGCGTTGCATGAATGAGCTGTAGATGTTGCAGAAGGGCACTAGCCCTTGCGTGGCCATGCCGGCGGAGAAGGTCACGGCGTGCTGCTCAGCGATACCGACGTCGAAGGCTCGATCCGGCATAGCCTTCATCATGATGTTGAGCGATGAGCCCGATGGCATAGCGGGCGTGACGCCAACGATCTTCGGGTTCTTCTCCGCCAATTCCACGATGGTGTGGCCGAAGACATCTTGGTACTTGGGCGGCTGTGGGCTCTTGGGCACCACTTTAATGATCTCGCCGGTCTCCTTGTTGAAAAGGCCGGGCGCATGCCACACCGTGGCGCTGCCTTCTTCCGCAGGCTTGTACCCCTTGCCCTTCACCGTAACGGTGTGCAGGATCTTGGGACCCGGAATATCCTTGAGGTCGCGCAAGCACCTTCACCAAGCGCTCTACGTCATGGCCGTCCACCGGTCCGAAGTAGCGGAACTTGAGACTCTCGAACAGGTTGCTCTGCCGTGGTAATGTCCGTGAGGTACTCCTTCAACGCACCGACGTTCGGGTCGATGCTCATGCAGTTGTCGTTGAGCACCACCAGCAGATCGCTGTTGGCCGTGCCACCGTGGTTCAATGCTTCGAAGGCCATGCCTGCCGTCATTGCGCCATCGCCGATAACGGCCACCACCTGGCGATCCTTCTCCCCTTTCAGCTTGCTGGCCACCGCCATGCCGAGCGCGCCACCTACCGAAGTACTGCTATGCCCTACGCCGAAGGTGTCGTACTCGCTTTCGCTACGCTTCGGGAATCCGCTGAGGCCTTTGTACAAGCGGTTCGTGTGGAACACTTCGCGCCGACCAGTGAGGATCTTGTGGCCATACGCTTGGTGGCCAACATCCCAAACGAGTTGATCGTACGGCGTGTTGAACACGTAGTGCAATGCGACGGTCAGTTCCACCACCCCAAGACTGGCACCGAAGTGGCCGCCCTTCACGCTCACCACATCAATGATGAAGTCGCGCAGTTCCTTGCACACCTGCTCCAACTGCGGCTCATCCAATTTGCGCAGATCGGCCGGGTAGGTGATACCCGAGAGCAAGGGATACTGTGCGGGGTCGGTGGGAAAGGGCATTGTGTGCGGCGAATTTAGTGGGTACCCCGGTGCAGTGGTGGGCGGTTGGAAAGCGCGCCGTTCAACCGCGCAACCCTACCGTTCCTCGGGATAGCGCGAATAACGCACATCGTTGCGCCGTGGTATGGGCAATGATCGGGGGCTTGCGCGCGTCTATGGCATAACCCGCAGGATCATGGCCAACTCCATTTTCAACTTTTTGTCGCGCCTCGACCGGTTCGAGCGCTGGTTCAACGACCGGTTCGGATGGTTCTTCACCAACGGCATGAAGGGCGATGCGGCGCTCAAAGACGCACGCAGACGTTCTTCGCTTCGGTAAAGAAGCGCAGTGCTTCCCATCCACCCTCGCGGCCCACGCCGCTCTGCTTCACTCCTCCGAAGGGGGTCCGTAGATCACGCACCATCCAGCAGTTGATCCAAATGATCCCGGCTTTCAACTCGCGCGCAACACGGTGAGCCCTTTTCAGATCGTTCGTCCAGATTACCGAGGCTAGGCCATATGGCGTGCTGTTCGCAAGTCGCAGGGCGTCAGCCTCATCATCGAAGGGCTGAAGTGTCACCACCGGACCGAAGATCTCTTCCTGTATCGCTGAGCAGTTGTTGTCGAGACCCTCTATGACCGTCGGGGCGATGTACCAGCCATTCGCCAATGCTCCCGCAAGTTTCACGCGCTCGCCACCGCACAAGACCGTGCCACCATCCTTCTTCGCTCCCGCGATATACGCGAGCACCTTCTCCATGTGCGGTTCGCTCACCACAGCCCCCACATCGGTGGCCGCATCGTTCGGATCGCCCACGCGAAGTGCCTTCACCCGTGCAACGAAGGCATCACGGAAACGCGGATAGAGCGAGCGCTCGATCAGGATCCGCGACCCGCACAAGCAGATCTGCCCTTGATTGGTGAACGAACTGCGCACAGTGGTCTTCAGCATGTCCTCGAAATCGCAGTCGGCGAACACGAGTACCGGGTTCTTACCACCAAGTTCCAGGCTGAGTTTCTTGAACATCGGCGCAGCGACACGAGCGATCTCGGCGCCGGTCTTCGTCCCCCCGGTGAAACTGATCGCCGGTATCCGTGGGTGCGACACGATGGCGCTGCCGACCTTCGGACCAAGTCCGTGAACGATGTTGAGCACTCCTGGCGGAAGTCCTGCTTCGTTGCACAACGCGCTCAACATGTAGGCGGTCATCGGTGTCACCTCGCTGGGTTTGGCCACTACGCAATTCCCCGCGGCCAGTGCGGGCGCGATCTTCCATGTGAAGAGATAAAGAGGCAAGTTCCAAGGACTAATGCAACCCGCCACGCCGAAGGGTTGCCGGTCGGTGTAATTCACCGCTACATCGTCCATCATGTGACTCTCGCTCGCAAAGTGCAGAATGCCCGTTGCGAAAAACCTGAAGTTGCTGATCGCCCGTGGAATGTCCACACGGCGTGCAAGCGACAGCGGTTTCCCATTGTCACGGCTTTCCGCGGCCACGAACTTTTCCAAGTCGCGCTCGATAAGGGCCGCCAACTTCATCAGGCGATCGCTCCGTCCCTCGCGCCCCAAGGCGTTCCATGCAGGGAAGGCAGCGTGCGCCGCGACCACCGCCTGCTCCACATCGCGCTCGTCGCTATCGGGAAGTTGCACATAGGCCTCGCCGGTGGCCGGCGCATGGCTCACAAGCCACTGGCCGGAGGCAGCGGCCTGCAGCTGGCCGTTGATGAAGTTGAGGATGGGTGATTCCATGGACGGATGCGAAGGTATTCCTCGGTAATGTGTGTTGTCACGAGAGCCCGTCCAACCATCATCGCGGTGCCCAGGTCATGGTTCGACGGGTTCACCATGACAAGGCGCAAAACGCCGAAGGGCCCGCTTTCGCGAGCCCTCCGACGCCTTGTTGCACTTGCCTCTGTTTCCGATCGCCTCGAGTTGGTCGAGGCAATGACGGCCTACTCGATGACAAGCCTCTTTGATATCGTTCGGTCGCCCATTACCACCGTGGCGACATACGTGCCTTTGCCTTCACCGGTGAGATCGATGACGCGTGCTTGGCCACCTTGGCCCATTACTGCTTCGCGATGAACCACCCGGCCAGCGGCATCCGTGACGTACAACTCGCCATTGCCGCCTTCATCCGGCAACGGGAAGGCGAGCGTGAACACCCCCGCACTTGGGTTGGGGAGGACGCGGAGATCATCCGCAGATGGTTCTCCGGCTTCTTGGTCAGCGGCCTTTTCGACACCATCATCCGCGCCTGTTTCATCAACCGTATCGTCAACCGTCGAATGCACGGGCACGGTGGTCGGCTTCTGCTTATAGCGATACCGGAAAACCTCGGCTTTCGGCGCGCCTTGGTCCGGGGCGTCAACTCTGTCGACATGCACCACAACTTGGCAAAGTGCGGGCATGCAAGCAACCGCTGGATGAGCGGGCGGCTCGGGCACGTCGGCATAGGCCGGATACTCTTCGGTCATTCGATCCGCCAAAAGCATGGCCATTTCTTCGGCTTCGTCAAGCGCTTCGATCACCGCCACGGTATCCATGTTGATCACGATAGTGGTCACCTGCGCTCCGTCAATTTCGCGCACGCTCACCGAACGTATCTCATGGCATTCGATCATTTCCTGCGCAGTAGCCGTGAGCGTGGCCGCTATCGCTCCATAAAAACAGGTGTCGTGTGATGAACATGGTGGGGAGTGCGTTAGGACGCTGCGAACGTATCCGGGCCCTTTCGGGGTGGCTGTTAAAGCCCCGCCAACGCCGGTTAAAGAACGTTAAGTGGTTTATGCTCCCTTGCCATGGGGATACTTTGGCCGCCCACCGCAGCGTGCATGAGCGGTGGCACTCGTGGACAAACGCTGGATCGCCGCCCTGCTCGTAGGGATCACCTTGGCGCTTGCCGGCCTCACGATCATCCAGGCGCAATGGATCAGCGGCGTGATCTCACTGCGCGATGCGCAGTTCGGCCAAAGCATCGATGATGCGGTGAATGCCGTGAGCGAGCGCATCGAACGGGCGGATGCCTTGGCCGGGATCAAGCAACACACGGACGGCGCTCGCATGCTGGCCATGATCGATAGCATGCGCGCCTCCGTAGGCGGTCCTCCATACGGCGGTATCGCGATCACCGACAACACTGCCGATGGGTCGGGGGATGCGTTGCTGCGCGAATCATTGGTGGATGATATGGTGCGCGGCATCCTCTTCGGCAACTCTCAACGCCCCATCGGCGAGCGACTTGACGAGAACCTGCTTGATTCGCTGGTGCGGGAGGAATTGCGCGCACGGGGCATCACCGAGCCTGCGGCATTCGCCGTTATGGCCGACTCCGGGGCGGTGATCATCGAGCACCACACGGACCCGGACGAACAGGCCGATGAACTATTGTCGTCGGCCCACCGGACGCGTCTCTTTCGCAGTGAGGCTGTCAGCGTTCCATACTGGTTGTTGGTCACGGTGCCCGGGCAACGTTCGCACATCCTGCGCAGCATGGGCTGGCAATTGGCACTGAGCGCCTTGTTGGTCCTCATCATCGCAGGTATGTTCGTTTTCACGATCATCACCATTGTGCGCCAACGCCGCATGAGCGAGATCAAGAATGACCTGGTGAACAACCTTACCCGCGAGCTGAAGACCCCATCGCCACGATAGCACTCGCGTGCGAGGCACTCGCGGATCCGTCGCTGCCCAAGAACGAGGAGCGCACGAAGTCGTTCACGAACATGATCCGTGACGAGAACAAACGGCTGGGGGTACTGGTGGAAAGCGTGCTGCAGAGCGCCGTGCTCGACAGTGGGCGCATGCGCTTGAGGCCGGTGGACTTGGACCTGCACGGTGTGATCACGGAAGTCGCGCGCAATACCAACATACTCGCCGAACGCCGCAACGGCCGCATCACTACGGACATGAAAGCCGAGCTAGCGCATGTCATGGGCGATCGGATCCACTTGGCCAACGTGTTGTACAATTTGGTGGACAACGCAGTGAAGTATTGCGAAAAAGAGCCACGGATCGTCATCAGCACCACAAGCAACACCTCGGGCATAAGCATCGCCGTGCAGGACAATGGCATCGGCATCGCGAAAACCGAACTGAAGCGCGTCTTCGAGCGATTGTACCGGGTGCCCACCGGCAACCTGCACAACGTGAAGGGATTCGGGCTCGGGCTCAGCTATGTGAAGAGCGTGGTTGAGGGCCACGGAGGAAGGATCGCCGTTGAAAGCGAACCGGGCTCGGGAAGTACGTTCCGCATCACTTTACCTTTTGAACATGCAAACACCACTGCGCCTGCTCGTCGTTGAGGACGATCCCAACCTGGGGTTCCTTCTCACGGAATACCTGGCCGCGAAAGGGTATTCGGTCGAGTTGCAGAAAGACGGCCAACAAGGCTTCGATGCTTACAAACGCGGAGGGCATGACCTGTTGCTACTGGACGTGATGATGCCCGTGAAGGATGGATTGACCCTCGCCCGGGAGATCCGCAACGAGAACACGCAAGTGCCCATCATCTTCCTGACGGCGAAAAGCATGCGGCAGGATGCGATCAACGGCTTCCTCAGCGGGGCTGACGATTACATCAACAAGCCCTTTCTCATGGAGGAGTTGCAGTTGCGTATACACGCTGTGCTGCGCCGTGTACATGGCGTGGCCGAAAAGGAAGCCCCACCATCGCATTACGAGATCGGTAAGTACACGTTCGATGTGCGGAAACAAACGCTCACATTCGACGAAGAGCAGCGGAAGCTCACCACCAAGGAGACCGAACTATTGCGCATGTTATGCGTGCATCGCAATGGTGTGCTCCAGCGCAGCGATGCGTTGCGAGAGATCTGGGGCGACGACAGTTATTTCAACGGAAGAAGCATGGATGTGTACATCGCCAAGCTCCGCAAGTACTTTCTCAGCGACCCCGGTGTGGAGATCGTGAATGTCCACGGGAAAGGATTCAGACTTACGGACCGGTCAGAGTGATCCGGTCCTTCCCCCGTCCACTGGCAGGTTGATGCCATTGATGTAGGCAGCCGCGGGTGAAGCAAGGAAGGCGATCGCGTTCGCGACCTCCTCAGGCTTCGCGAACCGTCGCAGTGGCACTTCGTTCTTCATCTCCTGAGCGACTTCCTCGATCGTATGGCCCGTCTTTGCGGCCTTGCCGCTCAGCACTTGGGCAAGACGTTCTGTTTCCGTGGCGCCGGGCAGCACATTGTTAACCGTGATGTTGAACTGACCAAGTTCGTTGGCCAGCGTTTTGCTCCAGTTTGCCACGGCACCCCGAATGGTGTTGCTGACGCCAAGCCCGTTCAACGGCTGCTTTACACTGGTGCTGATCACATTGATGATCCGCCCACCGCCCGTCGCTTTCATCCCCGGAACGATGGCGAGCATGAGTGTTTGGAAGGCAAGCAGGTGCAACCGGAAGGCTGCTTCGAACGCGGAGATCGGCGCATCGTGTGCCAAGCCCGGTGGCGGTCCTCCGGTGTTGTTGATCAGGATGGTGATGGCGCCATTCACCTTTACGTGCTTTTCGATCGCTTGCTGCAATGCAGAGGTGTCGCTCATGTCAGCGATCAGCACCAAGTGCTCCTGAGCGGCTGACTTGTCGAGGGTGGAGAGGGCGGCCCCAAGCTTATTCGGGTCGCGAGCGAGAAGCGTTACCCGTGCCCCGAGCCTGGCCAATTCCTGCGCTGCTGCAAGCCCGATCCCCTGTGTGCTACCGCACACCAGCGCATGCTGTCCGTTGAGGCGAAGGTCCATGGCGGCCAAGGTATGCGCGGAGCAAGGGGTTGTGGATCGTGAAAAACTCTCCTCGGTGCCACGGTCCGATCGTCGCCGATGCACAGCAGATTTGCTCCCCAACAAAACAAACCGGCTCCCTAGATGAACAACCCACTACGCTTTCTGACCATTCCGGCGGTCGTTGCCCTTGGTTTTTGCGCTATTGGCCAAACGGCCCTGAGCCCCAACGCACTTCCAGCATTCCATACGGTCGCATCGAACGTGCAGTCCGTTGACAAAACCATTGCCACCGACCGTAACTGGGCACGGAACAACAATGGAAGCGGCCTCTTTTTCTTCGGTGGACCACCGGCCAACGACAACTGCGCAGGTGCGATAACCCTGACGGTCGGAGCTGGCTGTACTCCTACGATCGGCGATGTAGCCGGGGCAACGCAGTCGCTGGCGGCGATCACATGCGCCACCTTCTTGGGCGATGCGGATGACGATGTGTGGTACAAATTCGTCGCAACCGCAACCACTGCGACGATCCAAGTTGTCGGCAGCGCGAACTTCGATGCGGTAGTTGACCTCCGCAGCGGAGCCTGCAACGGTGTCAACATCTCGTGCGCAGATGCGACCGTTGATGGTGGAACGGAGACCATCAATGCAACGGCCCTTACCATCGGCAACACCTACTATGTGCGGGTCTACGACTATTTGACCGGAGCACCCCCAACGACAACGTTCGATATCTGCGTCTTCAACGTTGCCGCACCACCTGCGAACGACAATTGCGCTGCGGCCACGCTGCTTACCGTGAACTCTTCTTGTGTAACAACGAATGGAACCACGGCCGGAGCGACCGAAACGATCGCGGCACTCGTTTGCGCAACATTCACCGGGAATGCTGACGATGATGTTTGGTACCGTTTCGTGGCGACTGCCACAACTGCCACCATTGAAGTGGAGGGTAGCGCTACGTTCGATGCTGTTGTCGACCTGCGCAGCGGTGCATGCAACGGCGTCAACATGGCGTGTGCCGATGCCACGTTGTACGGCGGCATTGAAGTGATCGACGCAACCGGCCTTACCGTGGGCGCCACCTATCGTGTGCGCGTTTACCACTATGATGCAGGCACTCCGGCCGATCCCACATTCACCATTTGTGTTTACAACACTCCTGCCGCCCCGTCAACGATCTGTGCTCCGGCGCGGTGGTGCAGAACCTGAACGTACCGGGAAGTGTTACGGTGAACGGCAACAACATCGGCGCGACGGACACGGAGGGTATCGGAACGGCTACCGTGTGGGAAGCCTTCACGATCGGCCAGTGCGCGAACGTTACCGCTGATTTCTGCGGGTCGGTGGACTTCACCAACTTCTTCATCAGTATCACCGACGCATGCCCGTTCGTAGCAGTGATCGACTCCAGTAGCACTGGCACCTGCGGCGACGGCACTCTTTCCATCACGTGGAACAATTTGCCGGCTGGCACTTACTACTACCCCGTGTTGAGCGCTCCTGGATTGGCTTGGGGTCCGTACACGGTGGAATTCTCCTCGACAGCATGCGGCAGCGTGCCAGCAAATGACAATTGCAGCAGTGTAACGCCACAAGCGCTAGCCGTACCTGGCACCATCGCCTTCAATGGCGATAACACCGGGGCCACGCTGGCCAATGACGGGGTCCTCGCCACCGCTGCCGTCTGGCACGCTTTCACCATCACGGCCTGTGCCGATATCGAAGTGAGCTATTGCGGCACCAGCCCGGCGTTCAACAATGTGTACATCGTGCTCGCTGAGCAGTGCCCCGTTGCAACGACCATACTGTCCGCCGTTTACAACACCACTGATTGCGTCGATGGCAACTGGACCGTGTACTTCGACGACGTACCGGCCGGCACCTACTACCTGCCGGTGCTCTCGGAACCACTTTCCGTTGGCCCCTATGATGTTACCGTCACCACAGCCCCCTGTGTAGCGGTCGCACCGGTGAACGACCTCTGTGCCAGCATCGTTCCCCAGAACCTGAACATCGGTGGCAGCATTGTATTCAATGGCGACAATACGAACGCAACGACAACGAACGATTATGTGCCCGGCAGCACCTGGGAGATCCCTCCGCCGGTTCTTCCTAGCGTATGGCACGCGTTCACGGTGAGCGCTTGCGCTGATATCACCGTCGAGCATTGCGGTACCAACCCGGCGTTCGGTAATGTGTGGATCATCCTCGCCACGAGCTGTCCCGGTAACGACAACATTGTGGGCCCCGGTACATATGACAACACGTCGTGTGGGGATGGGAACTACAGCGTGTTCTATGATGACGTGCCCGCTGGTACCTACTACTTGCCTGTATTGGGCGATGTCGGGGCCTTTGGCCCTTACACCGTTACCGTGAGCGCAACGGCTTGCGCGGGGGTTGGCACGTGCGATGGAGGCTTGGTCCTCACGAGCACCTTCACGACAAGCGAGAACGTATGCCAAGATGCTGTGGCGGACTTGATCTCTTTCATTAATACCAGCACCAGCACGGAGAGCTACGACTACATCCTGACGGACGCCAGTGACAACATCATTTCGCTGCTGGCCGGCGCCAGCTTCGACTTCGAAACCGCAGCGCTTGGCACCTACCATGTGTGGGGTGTGAGCTACAACGGCGTGCTCACGAATGTGATCCCCGGCGCACCTGTTAGCGGCGTGGGCAGCAACGGGACCTGCTTCGACCTGAGCACCAACTTCGTTTCGGTGAACGTTGACATCTGTCAAGGCCTCAATGGCGCGGCCGGAAGTGCTTGGAGCGTATACCCGAACCCGAGCAACGGGGACTTCACCGTTCGGAACGGCGGTGCCTCAGGCCTGATGACCATGGAAGTGCTGGATCTCGGCGGACGCTTGGTGCACAGTGCCACCGTGCAGTTGGCGGCTGGTCAAAGCCACCAACTCGAGCTCGCGGGCGAATTGGCCCAAGGCAGCTATACACTGCGCATCAGCAATGGTGAGCAGCGCTACGAGCATCGCCTCATGGTGAAGTGATCTCTGACTTCCGTAGTGCAAGAGGGCGGACCGCATGGTCCGCCCTCTTGCATTGCAACCTTACCGTGCCTTCGAGGGTAAAAGCCATCCAAATCAACGTCTCATGCGCTTCTCGACCCTTGCTTCATTGGTTCTACTCTGCTGCTCTGCAGCCACTGCTTGGGGACAGGATGATGACTTGACCGCACTTGAAGTGGCTGGCCGGATAACGGACGGTGAGAAGAATCTGGAGGGGGTGCAGGTGTATTCCTTGATCGGGAACGTGCGCATGGATTCCATGAAGACCACGGGCAACGGCAAGTTCGCCATGCTATTGGGTCTGCAGAAGGAACACATGCTTGAGTTCACCAAGGATGGTTATGTGGTGAAGCGCATGCTGATAGACCTGCGCGTGAAGGCGAAGCCCGGACAGGAGCTGATCGTTGCGCCCATCGATATGGACGTGACCTTGCTCGCCGAAGAATTCTACGAAGGCGCTGACACGGACGTGCTCGATTTCCCCAGCGCCATTGTTCGTTGGGACAAAACAGCCGGTGGCTTCGCCATGGACCATGAGTACACCATGGGAATGGCCCGCGCCAACGGTTCCGTATTGCTGATGGCCGCCAGAACCGGAACTGGAAAGAAGAAATAACGCGGGCGCGATCAGATCAGCCCCATCGGCCATAGGCCGAGCAATAGCGCACCAACACCACAAACTGCGATCACCGCCGTGTTGGTGGCATTCAGCTGAAGGACGGCACCTTCCTCGTTGGTCGTGAAGGTCTCGCGGATCACTTTCAGGTAGTAGTAGATGCCGAGCACTGCCATCACCGCAGCGAACAGCGTTGACCATACATAACCGTTCTGCACAGCAAGGACGAACACTTGGTACTTGGCCAGGAAGCCGGCCGTGGGCGGAATACCGGCCAGCGACAACAACATGATCAGCGTAGCGGCCGCCAGCCAGGGTTTGCTCTTGAACATGCCCCGGAAGATGCGGATATGCTCATCGCCATTGGCCGCGCGCTTGGCTACGGTGAACACAACGAAAAGGCCGACCGTGGCCAACGCATACGTGAGCGTGTAGTAGAACAATGCGCGACCAGCCAAGGCATCGCCGCTCAGCACGGCCATCAGCAGGAATCCCGTGTGCGCAATGCTGCTATACGCCATCAGTCGCTTGAAATGGCTCTGGCGCAGAGCGACCAAGTTGCCGATGAGCAAGGTGAGGATAGTAATGGCCCAGAGCGTGCGCTCCACGGCCGGCGGAAGAGCGGTGATATGCACCCCGATGAGCCGGTACACGGCAGCGAAGCTGCCCATCTTCACCACCGTGCTCATGAACGCGGTGATGATCGTCGGGGCGCCTTCGTACACATCGGGGCTCCAGAAGTGGAACGGAACGGCCGCTACTTTGAACCCGAGGCCAACAGCGATGAAGAACATACCCACCAAGAACAGAGCGGCCGGATGTTCTGCGTTCGCAGCAGCGTAGTCGCCAATGACCTTCAGGTCGAACGAACCGGCCATGCCGTAGACCAACGCGATGCCCATGAGGAAGAACGCCGTGGCGAACGACCCCAAGAGGAAATACTTGAAACCGGCCTCGCTGCTGCGATAGCTGCGCTTCTTGCCACCGGCAAGGATGTACAATGGAATGCTCAGGACTTCGATGCCGAGGAACAACATCAATAGGTTCTGGTAGCTGGTGAGCAGGAACGCGCCCGTGAGACTGAACACCAGCAGTGCATAGTGCTCAGCCACGTTCTCCTGAGTGCGCGAGTAGTAGTCGCTTCCAAACACGAACAAAAGCAGGGTGATCCCGGCCATCGCCACACAGAAGGCCATGCTCAGGTCGTCGAATGCCATGGCACCATGACCCCAAGCGGGGAGTGGACGTCGATCAAGGAAGCTCAGCGCACCTGCGCCAGCAAGACCCAGAATACCGACGGGTGCCAGCAACCGCTTGTTGTTGCCCAAACCCATGTAGAGCAGCACAACGCCCAAGATCGAAAGGAGGATGATCGCGCTCATCGATGGGCTAGTTGATCAGCGTGAGCAATTGTTCAACTGGGGCATGCAACAAGTCGAGCACGGGTTGTGGGTACACGCCTAGGATGAAGGTGACCGCGATGAGCGGCACCAGTATCCAATGATCGATCCCATCCGCATCGACGAGGTCGGTGTTCTTATGGGCTTCACCAAGCATGCTGCGCTGGTAGGCGAAGAGCATGTACACCGCACCAAGGATGATGGAGATCACGCCGAGGAATGTCCACCAAGGCGAAACCTCGAACAGACCATTGAACATGAGCCATTCGCCAACGCAGCCCTGTGTGAGCGGAAGCGCCACCGAGCCGATCATTACCAAGAGGAAGAGCGCCGCAAGGCGTGGCATGCGCGCTTTCAATCCGCCCATGGCAGCAAGCTGAGTGGTGCCCAAGCGTTCTTGCAAACCACCAACGAGGTAGAGCAGCGCAACAACGAGGATGGCGTGCGCCAGTGTCTGGTAGAGCGCTCCGGTGATACCGGCCGTGTTCGCGGCGAACAGCGCAGCGCACATCAGACCGACGTGGCTCAATGAACTCCATGCGACAAGTCGCTTCAGGTCGTTCTGGCGGAACGCGATCCACGCCGCGTAAAGACATCCGATCAGGCTCAGCACGATCACCACATCGCGCCAGTGCGCAACACCGGCCGGGACGATCGGCAGCACGAAGCGCACCACCCCGTAGATGCCCATCTTCAGCATCACACCACCGAGGATCATCGTGCCTTGTATCGGCGCCATGGTGTAGGTATCCGGCTGCCAGCTATGCAAGGGGAACATGGGCATCTTGATCGCGAAGCCGAGGAAGAGCACCCAGAACAACCAGCGCTGCACATCAGGGGCGATCACAACGTTCTGCAGCGCTGCGAAGTCGGCGCTGCGCGGTGCGGGCAATTGCAGGTAGCTGTACACCAAGCCGAACAGCAACGTCAATCCGCCGAGCACGGTATATATGAAGAACTTCATGGTGATGGCACGGCGGCCTTCACCACCCCAGCGCAATAGCAGGAAGAAGACCGGCACCAAGGACAGCTCGTAGAACACGTAGAAGAGGAAGGCATTCTGCGCCAGGAACACACCGAAGAGGGCGGACTGCGTCAACAGGATCAGTCCGTTCACGAGTGCGGGTTCGCTCAATGGCTTCTTCCAGCCTGCACCAATGATGAAGGGGAAGACGATGGCCGTGAGCAGCACCATCAACAGGCTAATGCCGTCGAAGCCGAACACCATGCGCAAGCCGATCGCAGGAGCCCAATCGTGCTGGAAGGCGATCACCGGTCCGTTCGTCGCATCGTAGCCCGCGTAAAGCGCAACGGCCAAACCGAGACCGATCACGGAAGTGAGGAGCGCAATACTCTTGGCCTGCGCGTGCGGCCGTGCGACCAGCAGCGCAATACCCGCCAGCATCGGCAGCAGAACAAGGGCGAGAGTGAGCAGCATCATACGCCCCAGATTGTAAGCATGAGGAAGCCGATGATGCCGACGACCATGGCCAACAGGTAGAAGCTCATGTTGCCCGTTTGCACGCGACGCACCAGCTTGCCGATGCGCATGGTGCTGCTGCCGGTGAAGTTCACCGCGCCATCAACAACACGTTTCTCCATGATCGCATCGAGCTGCGTGCTGAGCCAGCCGTAGGGCTTCTCGAACAGCTTGGCATACAGCTCATCGATGTACCACTTGCGCGCGATGAGGCGCTTGAAGTAAGGCAGTTCGTCCGCCTCGGCATCCAGTGTGGTCTTCTTCACGAAGCGGCCGTGGGCGTACCAAATGACCAAAACGATCAAGCCGACCGTAATGCCCATGAGCATCCATTCCGTGGCAGCGCTCAGGTGCAAGTGCTCGCCGTAGATGCCTTCGGCAGCGGTCTCCAAGTAGTGCTTCATTGTTTCATGACCACCGAAGATGTGCGGAAGGTTAAGCACCCCCGCGACCACACTACCCACGGCCAATACCATCAAGGGCACGGTCATCAAGCTCGGACTTTCGTGTGCGTGCGCCTTGCCACGATAGGTTCCGAAGAAGGTGAGGAACAACAAACGGAACATGTAGAAACACGTGAGCAGGCTGACCCCCAGCGTGGCGGCATAGAGCAACGGATGCTCTTGGTACGCCGCCATCAGGATCGCATCCTTGCTGAAGAAACCGCTGAAACCGGGAATACCGGCAATGGCCAAGGTGCCGATAAGGAAAGTGACGTAGGTGGTCTTCGTTATGCCCTTCAACCCGCCCATTTTGCGGATGTCCTGCTCGCCGCCCAGCGCGTGGATCACGCTCCCTGCGCCGAGGAACAACAGCGCCTTGAAGAAGGCATGCGTGGTGACGTGGAACATGGCCGCACTGTAGGCGCCGAGGCCGAGCGCCACGAACATCAATCCGAGCTGGCTCACCGTGGAGTACGCCAACACTTTCTTGATGTCGTTCTGGAACACGCCGATGGTAGCGGTGAGCACGGCGGTGAGCAACCCGACGATCAGCACCACTTCCATGGTAATGGGGGCGAGCGCGAACAAGGCGCTGCTGCGCACCAGCAGGAAGATACCCGCCGTGACCATCGTCGCCGCGTGGATGAGCGCGCTCACCGGTGTAGGACCGGCCATGGCATCAGGCAACCAAGTGAACAGGGGCAATTGCGCGCTCTTGCCGATGGCGCCCACGAAGAGCAACAGGGTTACCGCCGTGATCCAGGGCGAGCCCGTACTAACGGTGCTCGACTTGTCCATGACGGTGCCGTAATCGAGCGTGCCGAACTGTGTGGCGATCATCACCAGTGCGATAAGGAAGCCCAAGTCGCCGATGCGGTTCATGACAAAGGCCTTGCGCGCCGCGTAGTTGTAGGCGGGCACCGTATACCAGAATCCGATGAGCAAGTAGCTGCATAGGCCCACGCCTTCCCAGCCGATGAAGGTGACCAGGAAGTTGCCACCCATCACCAGCATCAGCATTGCGAAGCTGAAGAGGTTCAGCAGCGCGAAGAAGGTGTTCACGCGCTTGTCGTCGTGCATGTAGCCGATCGAGTACATGTGGATCAGCGAGCCGATGCCGGTAACGATCAGCATCATCGTAAGGCTCAACGCATCGATGCGCAGATCCATGGCCACCTCCATACCGGGAATATCGATCCAGTTGAAGAGGTGGACCAGGGCACTGGCCTGCTCCGCTGGTTTGTGCGCGATGAACGCGAGCAGCGCGATCACGAACGCGATGGAGGTCATCGCGGTGGCGAGGTAGCCCGCCGTATTGCCTTTCAGTTTGTTGCGGAGCGCAGCGATCACCAGCGCGCCGAACAGCGGTAGTGCGGGAACCAACCAAGCGATATGAGCAAGCTGTTGGAAGTCCATCACCCGCGCATCCGGTTCAACTGGTTGATATCAACGCTGTCCACGTTCCGCTTCATCATTACCACGATCGCCAAGCCCACCGTGACTTCCGCAGCGGCGACCAGCATGATGAAGAACACGAATACTTGTCCGCCGGGATCGCCATGGTGCGCACTGAACGCCGTGAGCAACAGATTCACGCTGTTGAACATCAGCTCCAAGCACATGAGCACGATGATGGTGTTTCGCCGGAACATGGCACCCGCCATCCCGATGCTGAACAGCACGAAGCTGAGCATCACGTAATGCTCCAAGGGCACGGTGCGGATGGCGGTAACAATGTCGTTCATGCCGCGCCGGATATTTCCCCGCCGTCGGGCTGGCCCTTGTCTTTCTTCCCCAACATCACCGCGCCGATCATGGCGCTGAGGAACAACACACTGCTCACTTCGAAGGGCAACAGATATTCAGTGAACAAGGATGTGCCGACGCTCTTCACCAAGCCAACGGAACCGTCGTACACATCGGGGTTGGCGATGCCGATGCCGTCCTTGATCGCGCCCAACAGGGTGAGCAGGAACAAGCCACCAGCGATCACCGCAGCGATGCGCGTGGCCATGGACTTCTGCGGCTCGGTGCTCTTGTTGAGGTTGAGCAGCATGATGACGAACAGGAAGAGCACCATGATGGCGCCTGTGTACACGATGATGTGCACCACGGCCAAGAACTGTGCGTTGAGCAGGATGTAGTGCCCCGCGATGCTGAGGAAACAAACGATGAGCGCGATAACGCTATTGACCGGGTTCTTCGCCGCCACTACGAACAGTGCGCTGAGGATGGAGACGGCCGCGAAGAGGTAGAAGAGGATCTGCATCCGGCGCTCAGCGGTTGTGCGAATATTGTTTCTGCTGCTTGAACTTCAGCACCTCCGGTGTCTGGCGCTTGCTCACATCCACGCGCAACGCCGGATCGAGCGGCTCCACCAACCACTCCTTGCCGTACACGAACGGCTTACGCGTGTAGTCCGTGGGCACCAGCCGATCGGTGAGGAAGATCGCCTCCTTGGGGCAGGCTTCCTCGCAGTCGCCGCAGAAGATGCAGCGCAGCATGTTGATCTCGTAGATCGCCGCATACTTCTCCTCGCGGTACAATTTCTCCTCGCCTTTCCTGCGCTCGCCACTCACCATGGTGATCGCTTCAGCGGGACACGCAACAGCACACAACCCGCAAGCTGTGCAACGCTCACGGCCTTGATCATCGCGCTTCAGTACGTGCAAGCCCCGGTAGATCCCGCTGAATGCCTTCTTCTGCTCGGGGTACTTCAGCGTGGCCTTCTTGATCGTGAAGAAGTGCTTCAGCGTAATGGCCATGCCCTTTACGATCGCCGGCAAGTAGATGCGCTCCATCAGCGTCATCTTCTTGTTGCTCACCTTGCGGGAGCGCTGCGTAAGGGGCGCGGTGGTGGCCATGGTTCAGAAGAGCTGGATCAACTCGGTGCGGAAGTTCCAGAGACCCGTCAGCAGGATGTTGAGTATGGCCAGCGGGATCAATGCTTTCCAGCCCAGATTCATCAATTGATCGAACCGGAAGCGCGGTAAGGTCCACCGGATCCACATGAAGAAGAAGATGAAGAAACCGATCTTGGCGAAGAGCGAGAGCGTGCCCAGCGCCGTGACCCAGAACGTGGTGAGGCCGGCTTGATCAACGAACGGAATGTCGTAGCCGCCGAAGTACAGCGTGCTGATGACCGCACTGCTGATGAACATGTTCACGTACTCGGCAAAGAGGTAGAAGCCCAGCTTCATACTGCTGAACTCGGTGTGGTAGCCGCCCACCAATTCGGTTTCGCATTCCGGCAAGTCGAAGGGCGCACGGTTGGTTTCGGCGAAGGCGCATACCAGGAAGAGCAGGAAGCCGAGCGGCTGCGCCACGATGTTCCACACACCATCGAGCTGGCCAGCGACGATACCGCCTAGGCTGAGCGTACCCGTACCGATGATCAACGCCACCAAACTAAGGCCCATGGCCAGCTCGTAGCTGATCATTTGGCTGCTGGCGCGGATGGCACCGAGCAGCGCGAACTTGTTGTTGCTGGCCCAGCCACCGAGCATGATGCCGTATACGCCGATGCTCACCATTGCGAAAACGTACAGGATACCGATCTCGGGGTCGGCGGCTTGCAGGTTGAGGGTGAAGTCGCCGATGACCAGAGTGCCGCCCCATGGGATCACACAGCCCGTCATCAGCGCCGTGGTCATGGCGATGGCGGGGCCAAGGAAATACAGTACACGGTTGGCGGTGGCTGGCACGAAGTCCTCCTTCATGAACATCTTCACGCCATCAGCCAAGGGCTGGAAAAGGCCGAAAGGTCCCGCGCGGTCCGGACCGATCCGGTCCTGCATGAAGGCCGCGACTTTCCGCTCGCCGTATGTCTCGTAGGCCGCTACGCCGAGCGTAACGAGCAACAGGACGCTGAGGAAGATGACGGTGACCAGCATTGCGGTTGAAAGGGGCATGTGCGCGGGATTGCATAGGGCTCAGCGTTCCACCATCACCGCAACCACGCCCGAAAACGCCTTGTCGGCGCTAATGAGTTCCAAGTCCAAGTAGAACGCCGTTGCAGCTATCGCGGCATCCGGCAATTTCAACCGGTATTGGCGCCTGAACCGTATCGTAAGATCCTGGACCTCCTGCGAGAACTGCACCAGCTTGCTGTCATCAATGAAGGACTGGGTTGCCGCTTGGCGTTCGGCCGATGGCTTGAAGGATGCGAACAACTCTACTCGCGTGATCACTGAAAGATAGACCTCGCAGCCTTGGATCAGGTCCGCCACGTGCTCGAGGCCACCGAGCACGTCCAATACGATACTGGTATCGAGGAGTACCCTACGCCCACTCATCACGGAGGCGCTTCTGGATCAGCAGCGTGTCCTCATCCAACTTCATCTTGCCCAAGTGCTTTCGGGCGTCGAACCCTTTGCGCTTCGCTGGTCGCGCCTTTTTCAGCAGAGCCTTCACCCGCTTCTTGGACGTGTTCTTTTTGATGACGATGACCATGATGACCAAAGATAGGCCTACCGGTCCATGATATTGAACGGTTCCACTGACGGGCCGTCCGGCGACGATTCATGCAGCAACTTCTGCTTCAGCTTCTCCTTGTAATGGCCCTGACCCGATCCCCTGTGGCGATCAATGTTGCGCGGACCTTCCACCGTCCATGCGCCGACTTGCTTCTTCTCGAACCGGCAGGTGTTGCAGATGAATTCCTCCACCTCGCCCCACTGATCCTTGCGGCCGGTAACGCGCAGCACCTCTTCCCCCTTCATCCACAGCACCACCTTGCCACTGCACTTATCGCAGTTGCGGTGCGCGTCCATGGGGTTGGTGAACCACACCCGGCTGGCGAAACGGAAGGTCTTGTCGGTGAGGGCGCCCACGGGGCACACATCGATCATGTTGCCGCTGAAGTCGTTCTCGATCGCATCCTGTATGTAGGTGCTGATCTCGCTCACGTCGCCGCGGTTGATCACCCCGTGCACACGGCCGTTGGTGATCTGCTCGGCCACCTTCACGCAGCGGTAGCAGAGGATGCACCGCGTCATGTGCAGCTTGATGGTATCGCCGATGTCGATCGGATCGAAGGTGCGGCGCTCGAATTCGTAGCGGCTTGCTTCGGCGCCATGCTCGTAGCCCAGATCCTGCAAGTGGCACTCACCGGCCTGATCGCAAATGGGGCAATCGAGCGGGTGGTTGATCAGCAGGAATTCGGTAACACCCTTGCGCGCTTCGAGCAGTTCAGGGTTGGTGGTGTTCTCCACCACCATGCCATCCATAACGTTGGTGCGGCAGCTGGCCACCGGCTTGGGCATGGGGCGCGGGTCCTTCTCGCTGCCCTTGGTCACCTTCACAATGCACGTGCGGCAGTAGCCCCCGCTCGTCTTCAGCTTGCTGTAGTAGCACATCGCCGGAGGCGTCACATAGCTATCCGCTTTGTTGCGCTCGCCGATCATGCGCGCGGCCTGCAGGATCGTGGTGCCCTCGGGTACCTCGATCTCGATGTTGTCTATGGTGACGCGTGGCATGTGCGCGGGCCGTTGATGATCAGCGGCGGCGAATGTAGAAGTGCGCGGCTACCGGTGCGCGGGTGGGCGGAGGGGATTACGCCGGGGTGTTGGGGAGCCAGTCGAGGCCCGGCGGGGTGGTCACACAACCACCACCCACTCACGGCAGCTGCGCCAAGCGCAGTGCGGTGGGCGTGCTGCCACCGATGTTGGCCAGGATCGGGTCGCGGTCGTTGTTCGCACCGGTGTACTTCACCGTCCCGTCCAAATTCACATCCTCCAAGCGGTAGCCATTGACGGTGTTGGTGGGGGTGCTGCCGCCAATGGCCACCAGAATCGGGTCGCGGTCGTTACCACCACCGATGTACTTCAACTCACCGTTACCGGTCGCATCACCACTCCAAAGTGCACGCACCCCGCCCACTGCGGCAGTGGGGTCGGTGCCGTACATGGGTGTGGTGGTGAGTGTGAGGTCCAGCGGCACGGTGCCCGGACCGAACACCGTGCTGCACATGGCGCCCAAGTGATTGCGGTGGCGCACAGCCAACCGCACCGGAACCGATGGGAAGGCGATGGTGACCGGCCAGCCGTCGGGCAGCATCACGTCGCCGTCGCGTTGCACCAGCAGGGCCCAACGGCCCACTACGGCATTGGTAGTGCTATGGCGCGCTTCCAGCAGCACCCAGTCAACGAAGGCATTGTTGCCGGCCACGGGTAACACCGTGCGGCTGATGCCCGCATTGGCAATACCCGGATAACCCAGTGCGGTGTAAGGCTCCACCACGGGCACTAAGCCGGCCACGCGGATACCGTCGTTCATAAGCAATGTTCCGCTGTTGAGGGGGCCTTGCAAGTACACGCGCAGGGCCACTGCCGTGGCGGTGTTGAAGCTCCATACCACGCTCCACGGGCTGGTGCCCCCGAGGTTCGAACCGCGCACGCGCCAGTAGTAGGCTTGCCCATACAACAGGCCGTTCACGGTGTGCAGTTGCCCTTGCGTGTAGGCTATCGTGGGTGAGGTGAAGTTGATGTCCGTGCTCACTTGCAACTCGATGGCCGTGGCCGGTATGTAGCCCCATTGGAACGTAACGGAAGTCAATACGCCAGTGGTGCCATCGGCAGGAACGTATAGCTCAGGGGCCGGTGGCGCCGGCATGTTCAGGGTGTTGAAACTGCACAACGCGCTCCACGCGCTCTGCACGCCACCATCGGTGGTGCGCACACGCCAGTAGTAGGTGGCACTGAAAAAGAGACCAATAACGCCGGTACTGGTCTGCGTAACGGTCTGGCTTACGTCCGCGAAGCTGAACCCGGGGTCCATGCTCACTTCCATCGTGTAGCTATCGGCACCGGGCACAGCGCTCCAAGCAAAACCAAGAAATGTGGTGGGGTCGAAAACGCCCCCGCAGGGCATGAGCGGCGTGGGCGCATCCACCGCCGAGCCGCTGGTGGCGCGAAGGAGCAACAGGCCTAATGCCCAAGAGCGAAGAGGAAGGCTGAACATATTCGGCAAGACGCAGCAAGGTACCCGGGTTGCCACTGCCGCGGTTATGCCACGGATAGTTTCGCCCTCCCTCATGCCCGCATCATCCATTCGATACCGGCTCTTCGGCAGCATTGTGTGCATGTGGCTGATCATGGCGACCGCACAACCGGCACGCGCGCAAGATCCCGTGGCCGATCAGCGGAACGCGTGGGTGATGTACAACGACAACCACCGCTTCACCGATCGCTGGGGCTGCACACCGAAGGGCAATGGCGCAGGCACGATGTCTATAGCATTGGCAGCAATCGATGGTGCGCGTTGGGACGATACGCACTGCGCGCTTTGTGAGGCGATAAGCTGCGGGGCGGACCCGTGCAGACCCGATTACTCCGCCTCAAGGCAGCTGCGCCAAGCGCACTGCGGTGGGCGTGCTGCCGCCGATGTTGGTCAGGATCGGGTCGCGGTCGTTGTTCGCACCGGTGTACTTCACCACCCCGTCCAAATTCACATCCTCCAAGCGATAGCCGTTGACGGTGTTGGTGGGGGTGCTGCCGCCGATGGCCACAAGGATGGGGTCGCGGTCGTTGCCGCCACCGATGTATTTCAACTCGCCGTTACCGGTGGCATCACCACTCCATAACGCGCGCACCCCGGCGACTGCGGCTGTGGCGTCGGTGCCGTACATGGGTGTTGTTATCAACGAGAAGTCGAGCGTGATGCTAGCATTGCTGTTGAAGACCGTGGTACACATGGCGCCCAAGTGGTTGCGATGGCGCACGGCCAGCTTCATCTGTATTGCGGGGAGAGCAAAGCTGAGGGCCGCCCCGCTGGGCATCATTACATCACCGTCGCGCTGCAACAGCAGAGCCCATCGCGTGAGTACGGCGTTGGTTGTGGCATGGCGCCCTTCGAGCAGCACCCAGTCGACCACCGCGTTGTTTCCGGAAGTGGCCAGCACACCACCGCCCACCGTGGCCCCTGCATTGGCCAGCTGTGTCCAGCCCAATGCCGTGTAGGGTTCCATTGCAGGAACAAGTCCGGCCGCACGAAGCCCATCGCTCATCAACAGCGTGCCCGTGTTCAGCGGACCATGCAGCAGCATGCGCAGGGTGATGGACGTAAAAGCCGGACCCACCGAGAACGTCCATACATCGCTCCATGGACCAGTGCCGCCGATGTTGGACCCGCGCACGCGCCAGTGATAGGTCTGG
Source organism: Flavobacteriales bacterium (assembly GCA_016703005.1). GTDB lineage: Bacteria > Bacteroidota > Bacteroidia > Flavobacteriales_F > PHOS-HE28 > PHOS-HE28. Next base: position 110,106 of record JADJCX010000031.1, on the reverse strand, counting down.
CCGTTCGTAAGCCCGTTCACCGTTACGAACTGTCCCTGCGTATTGATGATGATGGGGTTCATGAACAACGCATCGGTGCTCACCTGTACTTCGATGGCCGTGGCCGGAATGAACGTCCACTGTAGAAATACGCTTGTGCCTTGTCCCGAGGAACCGTTGGTCGGCAAATACAACAGCGGGGCGGTCGGGGCTGGTAGCGTAGTGGTGGTGAACGCATGGAGTGCTCCAAGCGCTCAGCACCCCACCGTCGACTGTTTGCACGCGCCAGTGGTAAAGGGCGTCGAAGTACAAGCCCGATACCATCATGCTGCTGCCGAATGCCGGCAGGTTGATCTCAGGCCAGGTGAAATTGGGATCCATGCTCACCTGCACGTTGTAGCTGTCGGCACTGGGCACCGAATTCCAGAGGAGCATGATCGCAACGGCCGGGTCGTACATGCCGCCGCATGGAGCAGTGAGCGTGGGCGCATCCACCGCCGAAGCGCTGGTGGCGCTCAGGAGCAACAGTCCAAGGGCCAAGCAACGAAGTGGTTTGCTCAACATTTCACGCAAGACGCAGCAAGGTATCCGGGTTGCCACTGGCGCGGTTATGCCGCGGATAATTTCGCCCTCCCTCATGCCCGCATCATCCATTCGATACCGGCTCTTCGGCAGCATTGTGTGCGTGTTGCTCGCCATGGCATGCGCACGGCGCGTGCACGCGCAAGATCCCGTGGCCGATCAGCGGAACGCCTGGGTGATGTACAACGGCAACCACCGCCTTACCAAGCACTGGGGCGTGCACACCGAAGGGCAATGGCGTCGGCACGATGGTGTCGAACACTGGCAGCAATCGGTGGTGCGCGTGGGTGCGGACTACTACACACCGGCAGGCCCCATGATCAGCGCGGGCTATGGGTGGATCGCGAGCTTTCCGTACGGCGAGCAACCCATCGCCTACCGGTTCAACGAGCACCGCATCTGGCAGCAGTTCCTGCTGGCACAATCGGCTTGGCGCGCGCAGTTCCAACACCGTTTCCGGTTGGAGCAACGCTTCATGGAACAGCGCATACCCGATGGCGAGGGCGGCACCGTGGCCGATGGTCACCAGTTCAAGCAGCGCGCGCGCTACCGCTTCATGGTAACCGTGCCGCTGAGCCGCAAAGAGCTGCTGAACAACACGCTCTTCCTGGCGGTGTACGATGAAGTATTCATTCAATTCGGCCAGCATGTGGGCGCCAACGTGTTGGACCAGAACCGCCTGTACGCCGCGCTCGGCTGGCGTTTCAACACCAACGTGAACGTGCAGCTCGGCTACCTCAACCAATATGTATTCAAGGCCGATGGTATTCGCGCGGAGCGCAACCACACCTTGCAAGTGGGCCTCGTCTACAATCTGGATCTGCGCGGGGAGTAGCTAGATCCCACACCCTCACCCAACCTCCTTCTCGAAACAAACGCTGCTGAGCACACCCACGTACTGCCCGTAGTTGGGGATCACGCGGTAACCGCGCTTGGTGTAGAGCGCGATCGCCTCCGGTTGTTTCTCGCCGGTCTCCAGCACACAGCGCTGGTGGCCCAGCTCGTGCGCCCATCGTTCCAGCTCGCGCAGCACCAACGAGGCGATGCCGCGTTGCCGGTGCGCCGGTGGCACATACATACGCTTCACCTCCACCACCCCATCGCCGAAGGCTTTGAAGGCACCGCAGCCCACGGGCACTTCTCCTTCCATCACCACCACCACATGCTTGATCTGATCGAGCCCGTTGTACTGCGCGAAGAACGCGTGGTCCTTTCCGTCGCGTATCGCGAGGTCTTTGTCCAACTCAACTACCAGTGCGCGTAATGCGGGATCGGTGGCGTCGGTGCGGTAGGTGCGGTACGTTGCCTGTTCCATTGTGGCGCTAGTCGCCTTTGGCGATCTTGCACATGTCCTCGAACATCTCGACCGTGTAGCCGATGTTGTTCCAACCGAAGTACACGGCTTCGCCATCCTTGCTGCTCTGCACCCACAGCAATTTGCGCGTGCCATAGCGCGCCGAAACAACATAGTGGAACGCGGGCTCGGCCTATCGGCCAGCATGGCGTCCAGCGCTTCCGGCGCGATCGGCTTCATACGCCGCGTGCAGAACGATAACGGACTTTTCTTGGGCTTCTCCAATCCATGCGGCCCAACTTGTCACCCACACTTCCAAGGAATAGTCGATCACCACCATCGAATCGCGGTAAGCTTTCTTGAAGAGGGCTTCATCGTGGTGCGGCGCTATCCAATGCACCTCCGTTCCTCGGCGAGCAACTTGCTCACGGGCCGCAGCAGGTTGGCTGATGTACGGCTGCCAATTCCGATCACGGCCGCGCCGTAGAGATAGTCGTCCTCGATGCCGCCCTTCATCGCCAAGGTCTCCATTGAATTGTCCAGAGGAATACGCACGAGTTCCTTCCACATGGTGCGTTTGCCGTTGATGTTCTGCTTCTCCGTCCACGGAAGACGCAGCTGCAGGAAGGTGGTGGTGATGCCGAACTCATCCAAGCTGTTATCGATGGTGAGGAAGGAGTGGCCGCTGGGCTTTTCCATTTCGGCGGCGTATGAGGCATACGCCGAGTAGGGCTGCATTTCCAGCGGCGTGACCTTCCATACCGCGCTCAACGCTTTCTGCCAATCGGCCTTGCGCGGTTCGTCGCCCGTGCGGTAGAAGAAGATTGTGGTGGTGGCCTTGAGTGCCGTCATCACTTCCGGCGTTATCTCCTTGCCCTTTCATAGTCGTTGACATCCCACTGGGCGCACAACGGTTGGGGCAGAGCAACAACATGGTGGCGGCGAGAGCGAGATGCTTCATGGTGAGAGGTGACGCGAGGAGTGATGTGTTCACCTAAGGCCGCCTTGGCCAAACATAGCCGTTACGATTTGGTTGCCTGAAGCGTCATTCAGCGAAGGGCAGGTGCGGCCAAAGGTTACGGGCGGGCGGGCAATGCGAGGCACACTGACTATATGATGTCGTGCTATGGGGCTGTGACGGCAATTGGGGAGTGACCGAGCGCGTGGTCGTCCATTAGCCGCGAAATCTTTCGGTGAATTGGTACTCCAGCAGGAAATACCTTCGCTCTATACGAAAAAGTAAGATGGGTCAAAGAGATGTTGTCGCGGACGCTATTTCGAAACCTATCGATTGGGGGCAATTTGAGAAGCTTGCATACGCTGTACTTGTCGCCGACGATTTCCCGTCTCTACAGAAAATTGGAGGAACCGGTGATGAAGGTATTGACGCTGTGAACGAAAGTTTCTTTAGGGGTGGGACCGGAGTAAGAACTATTGTCCAAATTACTTCCAACGTCGCTTTGCGGAGTAAGGTCAAATTGACAATAGACCGACTTGCTGAGACAGGCAATACGTGTGAGCATCTCGTTTTCCTTACTCGGCATCCGGTTTTAAGTAAGCTGAGAAGAGAGATGATTAGTGAAGCGAAAGGGAGTGGAGTTACGCTAGAGGTCAGGGGCGATGATTATCTCATTGGGCAGTTGAGTAAACCTGGATCGAGGATTTACGCCCGATTCTTCGGCAGTGCCCGAGAACAACTAATCACACTGCTAGACTCCCCTGACCCGCTTGAATTGACGGATTCTCGCCTCAGGCATGCTCTCCTAGCCTCTTTAGGTTCGTTTGTCTTCTCCCCGCATGCAAGGCTGACGCGAAGCACTCTGTTTGAAAAAACGGTTCTCGCTGTGATTGCAGGTTTGGGCGGGCAAGCGGAGAAAGCCAACCTACTTGACCCCGTGAATCAATTATTGCCGGGCGATCGTGGATGAGCATCGGATTGCATCGGCTTGTGACGCGCTTGTCCGACAAGGTTTCTGTGAAAGCCACGGTACCCAGGACGTTTGTAAGGAAGCGCTTCTGGAGAAGTTTGTTGAGGCTTCCGAATTATCAAAGAACGCTTATCAAGCATTGTACTCCGCAATACATGCGGCTTGTGTATGCGAGCGAAAACTCAGTGACGCTGCATGTGGTTATCTTGATCGGAATCTGCGCCGTGCCGTATTGTCTCTCATAAGAGCCGCTGGCCCACTTACCGATGCGACCCAACTTGCTTCATCAAATGTCACAGAGGAAGGCGATGTTGCGACAATTATGGTCGTGACCTTCACTTGATGTTGCACGATGCGCGGTGCTTGCATTTGCATCATTTGTTCAAGACAAGGAAAAGGTCATGCTGTTTGCCTCTGGTGCGCTCACACGCGGCCTTAGCCATTAGAAATATCGATCCCGTCGGAAGGCGATGGCAGCAGGCCGTAATGGAGCGCAGTTGCATTGCCCTAGATACGGATGCCGTGCTTGGTCTGTTAGTGGAAGAATTGCCCGAGCACCGGCCACTATTGAAGGCTCTAAGAAGTCTTCAAAAGGCTGGAATCAGTGTAGTAGTGAGCCATCATGTGATGGACGAGGTTCTCCTACACATTTCGCGAGCAGATCGCACTTTTAATCTATTCTCAACAACGCTTTTGCGATTGCCCGTTGCCGCAGTTGAAGAGACTGTCTGGCACGCTATTGTTCGCGGGTACTATTACGGAGTTAATAATGGCATTGAACTCAACGCGAACCAATACTGGGCGAAGTACTACGACTGAAAAATCCGATGGACTACCTCCGGCATGTCCTTGGTCGCCGACTCTCCATCAGGGTGCAAAATCTCACATCTGTTCCAGAGGAGGAGCACCGATTGCACTGCTTGAAGAGTCGATTCTCTATAATAAAGAGCAAACGCGACAAAAGCAGGCTATCGGGTCGATGAGGAAAACAGATGCGGGTAACATCGGATGTGAGGATGATCTTCCATCTGGCCGCGATGGGAAGTGATGTTACGAGTAAGGCAAAGGGCTATCTGGTTAGTGATGACCGCGCGTTCAGGTATATCCAAGGCCACGAACTTTGGGGGAATAAGGGAAGGGTTCATATCCCGACAAGGGGGCTTTCGACCTTAGCATCATTAGTCTGCGGAATTGGTATTGAGGATGACGACATGATCCACATGCTCTTTAACCCAATTATCGTGGCGAGCGCCGAGTATTTGAAAAGGGATATTCATGTGCTTGCATCACTTGGGATTGATCTGAAGAACAAACCCTTGGATCGCCTTGAGTGGGATGTGAAACATGAATTGAGCGCTTCCATTGATGCTTTCCGGCTGAGGTCAGAGCAAGGAGTTGTTGTGGAAATGAATAGTGACTTGGGTACTGCGGCCCTACAGGTTGCAAAAGCCGCCCGGGCTTTGGGGTATGGGGTTGCAGCACCCGTTAACGAACTCATTAATGACTATGCCCGAACAAAAGCAGCAATTGGTGAGGAGGCGCGAAAACGAGAGACGCTTGAGAATCAGTTCAAGGCACTCATTGAAATAGCGGTAGGTGGTTCTAAAAAGGGCAAGCAGAGGGTGAACAAGGCCCTACGAGATATGGGTATCATCCTGGATCCTCCGCACGATGATGAATCCGAAGGGATTGACAACTAGATAGTCAACAACGATTACCCCTTTGACTTCGGTCTCTGTGCTCCCCGCATTTGCGGCACTCTCGCCCCGATCCTTCCCCAAGGGAAACCACGCTGGGCCAAGTCTGCGCAAGTGGGAACAACCTGAGACTTAGCGAAGTCGGTAGCAGTTGGTGCGCCGGTCGCAAGCGGTCGCTGGTTTGTTGATACAGCTGGCAAGAGCCTGTGGAAGTTCCGGAAGCGGACCCACCTGCTCCTCACTAAAAACACCTGGTACCATGATCACCACCAACGACAACAAGAGCACTACCCAGAGCAGTGCACAGGACACCAAGGTTCCGGTAACGAACGCGCCTTCGCCGGACGCTACTACGAACAACAAGGCGGGGCAACCACTGCCGGGCGCACCAACGGCCGACAAGCACGAGGCGCCGAAGACCGATGACCGCAAGGACGGAAAGAACAATGCCCCTGGCAGCGTTCCCGATCCGGCCCGCACTACCTCGGTAACGACCGCCATGCAACGAACACCGGCACCGATACCAAGACGCCACAAGGCAGCAACAGCTAGGCGGCTGCTACGCTTTCATTTAGCCGATCCCCGTGGGCGATCAATTGATCCGCCTGCGGGGATCGTGCGTTCGTGGCAATGTGTTGCGCGCGGCGCGCCCACAGGCTACGGCACCAACCCCGCCACCATGGCCACGGCGAAGGTGTCGTTCTTGGTCTGCGTAAGAAAGGGCTCGCCATCCACGCGGATCGAAACGGTAACACCGCCGATGCTGTTGTTGCTCTCCGCCTTCAGCGAAAGGTTGCGGCCTTCGGGCACCTTCATGGTATACTTCCACGAGCCGGTGGTGGTCTGCTGCGCCGTGGTGCCTTCGTCGTTCAGGTAGGTGACATCGCACGAGGCGCAGCCCACCATGTAATCCACTTCGCGCAGCTTGTCCTTTCGGCACGCCGTGGTGCCGACCAGTAGAAATACAGCTGCGCGGGAGTATCGGTTCATCGGCGGCGAACGTAGGTGCGCGATGCGTGGAAAACCTTCCCCAGTGGGCCACTTCTTACGAACAGGTGTCGGACACCCCATCAACAGCAGCCACCAAAAAAACACCAACGGGGGCCGAAGCCCCCGCGAGTGAAAACGCAAAAACCAACATCATGAAAACAAGGCCTGTTACGCAGGGGTGGTGGGCGGGGTTGCGTTGCGCCATTGCCCGCGCGGCACGCAGTATTTCACATCCGCCCGCTCAAAAGCCAGCATCCCAGCCTACCCGTGATCGCCCCATGGCGGCGTTAGACTTGTCTAACCCCCCGCCCCATGGCCACAGCCAAGCCAGCATCTTCCGCGCACCCCGACCAGCCCATCTTCAATGTGGCCTTGGCCGATGACCACCCTATTGTAATGGATGGCATAGCGGCCGTCCTGCAGCGTTTGCCCTATGTGCGGGTGGTTGTGCGCGCCACCGATGGGCGTCAACTATTGGACGCTGCCGAAGGCCGGGCCGATACACTTGGCATTCGTGGATCCGAGCATGCCCGTCATGGACGGTTTCGAAACGATCGCGGCACTTCGGGAGCTGTGGCCGGACCTGCCTGCCATAGCTTTCAGCTTCAACAATAGCGACCAGTGGATACTGAAGGCCATGCACCTCGGCGCGCGCGGCTACATCGTAAAGACGGAGGGCAATGGGAACCCCTTTTGTGCGGGCCGTGGGAGCAGATGCGCACCAACGGTTGCTACATAACCGAGCGCGTACACCGCTGTATGCTGGAGAACCCCCCGATGGTATCAGCAAGGAAGAACGGCAACGCCAGGAGGCGCTCGCATTGCTCTCATCGCGACACTTGAGGTGATCGAGAAGCGATCAGCGACCGGGAGCCCAACAGCACGCAGGCGGCGGCCAACCTGAACTTGAAGCCCCGCACCGTGGACAGTCATATCTATAACATCTGCAAACTGTTGGGGCTGAAGTCGCGCATGGGCCTGGGGGCTGTGGGCCGTGCGTGCAGGGTTGGTGAAATAGTGCGTCTGCATGCGCGACAAGTTCACTGGCGATCGCGCAAAACCCATTGACGATCCTGCCAAGTTCATGAACATGGCGCCTTTGCTCATGAACTTGCCGCCCATGTTCATGAACGATCGATCAATGTTCGTGAGCGATCGCGCTTTGCTTATGAACTTGTCGTGAATGCTTATGAGCGATCGATCAATGTTCATGAACGATCGGCCCATGTTCATGAGCGATCGTGCGTTGCTTATGAACTCGAGGGCTATGCTTACCAACTTCCGGCGCATGTAATTGCACACGGGTAACGCCGCGAATGCTTGACAGTAGCGGGTTTCCGGAGATTCTTGTGCTTTCTGTGCTCTTCGGGGCACGCAAATTCTTTTGCCGCCAAAGCCGCGCAACTGGCGCTCCACGCTGCCGAGGCTACTTGCTGAAACCCAATACTGGAGCGCTTTTCCAGCTGTCTCTCAGTAATTGTACTGAGCACGTTCTGAAGGATCTACGGAGAAACACTGTGGCCCGGCGTTGCATACAAGGGGGCGTGTTGTGCAAGGGACAACAAACCATCCCCCGGGCACGGCAAGCGAATGGCAAAAGTTAAAACGGGCGTAAGCCGCCTCACCTCAGCTGCTCTGGTGGAAAAGAGCAACCACATTGTTACCAGCATGACGGGGAACCTGGCATACGCAAGCCTTCAGGGTTTGTTGCCAGCGATCACCACGGCTTCCAACAACCTGGCCGCAGCCAACGCTGCAGCTGCGGGCAACGGAGGCAAGCTGGAACACGAAACCAAGCGGAAGTGTCACGCGATCCTGCGCGCGCTCATCGTTGACCTTGCACCCCAAGTGCAAACTGTCAGCGGTGGCGATGCGGAGACCATCGTGAGCGCTGGTTTCGACACCGTAAAACCACCTGCGCAACACCCACTGCCGGGTGAACCCCAACAATTCGAAGCCGTGTACACCGGCTTTGGAGCTGTGAAGTTCCGTTGGGCAGCGGAGAAAGTGGCAGCGTATTACCAGCTGGAAATGTTGCGCGAGGACGGCACCTATGAGGTGGCCGCCACCACCAAGCGCAGCTCCTTCACGCTGCACGGATTAGTAAGTGGCCGCCAGTACACCTTCAGGGTGTATGCGGTGGGCACGGCCGGCGTAGGCCCCGCTTGCGAATCCATCAATGCAAAGGCTGCCTAAGCAGCTACGCACTGCCACAGGCAACAGCCCTGGCCGAAAGGCCGGGGTTGTTGCGTCAACACTACTGCGGGTGCGAGTATTCAGCCCGAGCGCAAGCCTGGTGGGAATTGCGCTTGAAGCAGGAACATCACAAAAGAAACCTGAGCGCAAGTGCTCCGCCTGCCAGCAGTAGGTACTCTTGTAAGCCCTAGAAGCACATCCCATGTCATCTGCCATCTTTCCGCTTGCCGGTTTTTGCGCTAGTCCTTTGGCCGACCATACCCACCATTGCACAAGACCTCCGATGCAATGGTGACGCCGGTCCCCTTCGCGCTGTGCAAGATGCGACAGTGCCCGCGCGCCCGGTCGCGAAAGGCGGCGGGATGTATTACGTGCCTATTGTCTTCCATGTGCTATACCACACGGCTGCTCAGAACCTTTCTGATGCAACAATCCTTACGCATCTCGATTTCATCAATGCCGACTTTGCGCGTACGAACGCCGATGCTGTCAACACACCAAGCGACCTCTTGGGGCTAGCGGCCGCCACGAATATTCAGTTCTGTCTGGCGAGCGTTGACCCTGCGGGCAACCCTACAGGCGGCATCACTCACACCTATACCGATACTGCGCTTTGGATGGACACTTTTCTTGGGAACAATCACTTCCAGACTGCTTCGGGCGGCTTGGATGCGTGGGACACCCATCATTACCTGAACGTGTACATCATCGATCGAAGTTATTTTGGAGGCACTTCAAGCCAACCGTCCTCGATGGGCCAACCTTGGGATGGGATCGCGGTGGACTGCAATGAGATCACTAACAGCCATACCCCGACCCATGAACTAGGCCACTATTTCGGCCTCAAGCACGTATTCGGTGGCACTTTGGCGAAGCATCCTGTGGAGATGGATCTCGTCGCGGATACGCCCCCTGCAAACGTTCCACTATTTCTGCCCCGCCTATCCGTTCTACTCATGCGGCAATACGACCCAAAGCGACCTGTTCATGAACTACATGGACTACACGACGACCAATTGCAAGAACATGTTCACCACAGGGCAAGGTGATCGTATGCTTGCCGCCCTGCTGAACGAACGCGATACAATATTGACCTCCGCCGCTTGCGGTAGCGTCGGAATCGATGAGGCGATGACACCAACCATTCGCATGTTATTCCCAAATCCGGCTATCTCATCGTTTTCACTGGATGGATTGGAGAACGTGGTGGATATAACCCGGTTCGACGCGCAGGGCCGAAAGACGGCCTCCTTAAAACCCGTAGGTGCGCAAGTGATGCTGAATAGCGTTCCTGCCGGGACGTATGTAGTTGCGCTGAGGACGGACAAGAATACTGTGTACGCGCGGCTGGTGGTCGGGACAGCTGAGTGATCCCGTGCCTATAGGGGTGAGCTTCCCACAGCCATTTTCTAGCCTGTTCACGCGCTCGGGTCTTTCCAGAGTGCACCTTCGGTCCAGGGCCTCTGGCCCGCCTCTTTGTGCAGCCCTAAAACGGCGATAGGCAAGCACCGAAGTGCTTGCCTATCCGTCCGTGCCGCGCTTCCTTGGTTCAACCGCGGAGGCGACAGAGTCGATGATGTACTTGTGATCGTCGTGCACGCGCTCGGCTCCGGTCGAGTGCGTCTTCAGTCCAGGGCCTCTGGCCAGCCTCGCTCACAACCGATCGACCTGCGGCGAAAATGATCGTTCACCATTCCCGCAACGAACCACGCCCCATCCGCGTACTAGCCCCCTCGTAGTTTTTCAGCAACGGACCCCATGCAACTCACCGCCCTCCAACCCATCGACTTCGAGGTTTGCGCCGCGCTGCACCCGGTGCGCGAGCACGAGTTGCTGGGCCGCATGCGGTGGTTGGTGAGCACGCCATACGCGCACACGGTGTGCGCGTCGGATCCGGAGCGCGTATTCGGCTGGGCAGCGGCCGTGCGCTTCGGCGATAGCGCGTGGATCACCGATCTCATCCTGGCCGGCAACCAACGCACCACGGCCATGCCGCGCACGTTGGTGGATGCGTTGATGAAGGAATTGCACGAAGCGGGCTGCACCACCATCACCGCGCAAGTGCGCAGCGAGCACATCGCGCCGTGGAGCGATCTCGGTTTCGTGGAGCAAGGCGCCTACCTGCATTACAGCGGCGGCAAGTTCTACCAGGCCACGCTCGATGAGGTGGTACACTTCGAACCACAACACAACCTCAGCGTGCTGCACATGGACAAGCGCGCCACCGGCGAGGACCGCACCACGTATTTGTTGGAGCACTACTACCTGGGCCGCGTGTACGAGAACGCCCGACGTGTCAACGGCTTTTCATTGGCCTTGAGCGGCCACGGGCTCATCATCGCCGATGATCCCGCCGTGGGCTTGGAGCTGCAGCGCTGGCACTTCCCTACGCAGGACTACATCATCATACCCGAAGGCAACGCCGCCGCGCACGCGCACCTGGTGGAGCGCAAGTACGCCGTGCAACCCGCAGGCATGCGCATGGTACACGGCGCCCTGCCCACCTACCGCCCCGAGATGGTCTTCGCGCATCCGTTCAGCGCGCTGGAGTACGGGTTGTAGTACACGGACTTTTATGAAGTTGAACAGCCCCGACATGTCGGGGCTGTTGCTTGTTGGGGGCTTGCGATCACAGCACCACAAACGGCCGCGACCATAGTCGCACGCCTTTCTTGTCGCACCCTACGGCCATGTATGTCCCTTTAGCAAGCGACGCCGTATTCACCACGCGCGTTGCAAGCAGTTCGTTGTTGCGCAGGGCCACGCGTCCGCGTGTATCGAAGATGGTAAGGTCTGCCGCTATGGTGCTTTGAATGTTGAGTGCCAAGCCTTGCGCCACCGGGTCGGGCCAGAGGTGGACGGCATCGGATGTTGGTTCTATTTCGTCCACACTGACGATGGAGCAGAAGTCGTAGGTGGTGGGGAGAGGAAGATCCACGAGGACCACAGCGGTATCGACATATGTTGCGGGCCCCGGCAGCGCAGGACCGTCGGTGGTGATGGTCATCAACGAGTCCGGTACGTCGATGTAGTTTACTGGCGCAGGGCTGTTGGCACCAGGCGGCAACCGCTCAAGGGGTCTATTGCGGATCGCATAAGGAATGGGCGCTTTTCGGTATAGCCGAGCTGGGTTGTGACCTTTTGGTAGATGCCCGCCATCCAGACCGAATCCGGTTCAATATGTACTGCGGTTGCTCCCAAGGTGTGCACCTGCCCCCCTGAACGAACCTGGAGACTCCAAACGAAACCCAGGGCGCGACCGAACTGCCTGTTGAATCCAACAAGGCGTCTGCACCCTGTGTTTCCTTCCAGATGCCATCGCTATTCCACTCGGCTAGGCTTCCGTACTGGGTCATCGCGTCAATTGATGGCGATAGAGTTCACCGTCTGGGGTGAACCACAGGATGAAATCGTAATGCAGTTGAAGTGTATGGCGAGTCCCCACTACCGCGAAGTTGCCTCTGGGTGGACAACCATCCCGTCCAGCCAACACCCCATGGGGCATTATTCATTATGTGGTGCTTGTGCCAAAGCATCTGGCCGTTCGCGGCGATCTTCATGATGTCCAAGGATTCTGTTCCGTTGGTGGTCTTGGGACGCAATGATGAGACTACCGTCAGGCAAAAGTGCCGTGTGAGTATCAGGGGTGGTGATCCGGGTATCCCGTCTTGTCGAGTGAATGACCAAAGCGGCAGACCATCACTATCGAGCTTGATCACATGAACTCGATCTTGCCCTGGGCTCTCAAACCATCCCGAGGCAATCAATACGGCACCATCCGGTAAAACATGCACGTTGTTCATCCATTGCCAACCGTTCTGGTTGGTCATGCACGGTGCGGCAATTTGCCGCGTCCACTCTATTTGTCCTGCAGAATTGAGTTCATTGCGACCCAATGGCCGAGCGCACTGTCTGGGCTCACCTCCTCTAATAGGCCCCAAGTGCAAAAGATCAAGCCATTGTCCGGCGTTGGGGCGAAGGTTCCATGGATCGGAACGGCTGGATTCGCGGAGGAAGCAATGTCTTTGTCCATTGTGGTACGCCAGCAGCATCCACCCGGATGAGTTTGCGGTCACCTGTGACATCCCACAACCAAAGAAAGCCCCTCCCTCCGGTGTTTTGTAAAGAAACGCCTGAGTGAGCGAATCACCGCCCGGTGCCGAAATGAACTCTTGGTACTCCGTTTGGGCAACCACATGCAATTGAAGGAACACTGCGGCAGCGATGCTCAAGGGAGTGTTCAGGCAACTTTTCATGTTGGTGGGCTTGGCGTATCCGACCACCAAGATGCATCAGGATCGGCCATCGGCGTCCGCTGAACCCATCTCCCCCTCGCGTGTACTTGTCGCGCAGCGACAACACACCGATCAACCTCGCATTCCGTTTTTACAACCCAACCCCCACTCCCCTGTACATGCAACGCACCTTTCTGCCCTTCGCCTTCTTCCTTTCAACCCTGTTGCCGTTGGCGGCCCAGCCACAACCAGCGGCCGTTGAGCCGCCGCATATCGAGGTGACCGGTCGCGCCGAGATACAAGTGGTGCCCGATGAGATCCATATTTCCATTGAGCTGCGCGAGCGCGGCAGCGGCAAGGACAAGGTGAGCGTGGACAAACAGGAAGTGGAATTGAAGGACGCCGTGAAGGCCTTGGGCATCGACGGCGCCAACCTCACCCTCAGCGACGCCATGGCCGATCTGGTGCCCAAGAAATTCCGCGACGATGATGTGATCGCGCGCAAAGGCTACATGCTGAAAGTGGCCGATGCCGAGATGGTGCGCAAGGTGTTCCTGGAACTGGACCGCTTGCAGATCGAGGATGCGTTCATCCACCACGTGTCGCACAGCAAGGAGGTGCAAATGCGCCGCGAGCAGCGCATCAAGGCGATCAAAGCCGCCAAGGAAAAAGCGGACTACTTGCTGGAGGCCATCGGTGAGAAAGCCGGTGCAGCAACGGAAGTGCGTGAAGTAGCCGACGCGGACTTCAGGGGCAACGTGCAGACGCGGCAGTTGTATGCGAACGAGCTCTCCGTCGGATACGTGGGCAGCGACTATCAGGAACTCGGTGTGGGCTTCTCGCGCATCACCATCAGCGCCGAAGTGTATGTGAAGTTCGGCATCGCGGCGCGGTAGCCAACAGCGCTTACACGTCTTGCTCGACTTCACCCTCGTTCAGCACCACCGCTCCGCCGTTGGCGATCACCGGCGCCGTGCTTGCCGTTGCACGCTTCATCAACCCGCTGATGAAGAACACCACGGCGATCAACGCCACTGGTGCAAGTACGATCACGGTCCAGTAGTCCAAGTTGCTGATCCGCAGTAGCTGGTACGCCTCACCGAACAACCCGCAAGCGCTTAGCGTGAGGCCGATGCGGCCGACGGCCCGGCCACCCGTGCGATCGAAGAAGCCGAGCACCCGCATACCCATGCGCGAGAGCGCATGCGCCACGGCATATGCCGCCAGTATCTGCACGCACGTGCCCATGACAATGCTGAGACAGGCCATGCGCACGATCTGATCACGGCTACGCCCGAAGCGCAGGGCCAACAGGCCCAACGTGGTGAGCGCGATCCATGTGCCCACGAACGCTAGCACGCTGTTGATCATAATGATGAAGTAAAGCGCCTGGAACAGGCCCGTGAGGAACAGCAGGAACAGCGCACCCACGCGCCTCTCGGGTCCATTCCCGGTGCCGGAAACCCACCAGCGCATCGTGCACATCGGTGTTGCGCAGGCGTTGCCCGCTCTCCCGCACCCACCGTTCGGCACGCGCGATCAGGGGGGCATAGCGCAATTCCAGCAGTACCAATAGCAACCCCAGCAGCAGCATCGGGAATGCGATGAGCTGGACGAGTCCCGCATCGGGGAGCCAGCTGAAATAAAGGCGTTCAAGAGAGATCATCGCGGCGGAACGAACGACCAAAGTACCCCGCTGCGAGCAGGTGGCAAGCGGTTGTTGGAAAGATGGAGGAAGAACTACGCGTACATCTTCACCTCCTTCCGGAACGGCTCCTTGGCTTGGTGGTTCGGGTCCTTCCCCCGGGAACTTAGTTTGCAAGCGCGAAGGAGATCACAACCACTTGATCACCAACTCATCCTTGAGGCGCGCAAAGCCCTTGTCCGATGTGGCCAATGGCAGGCTGAGGCTGGCTGCGGTAGCTGCGATCAGCGCGTCCGCTAGTTTCAGGCGGTGCGCACTGCGAAGCCGAATGCAATGGTCTTTGATGGCGGGCCCAACATCCCAGATGGAACATTGCGCCAGCGTGCGCTCGATCACCTCCGCCGAGGTCCGCTTGATAGCGCTCATCGTAAGGAGTTCGATCTCCGTTACCACCGATATGTGCACCGCTGCACCGAGCAGCAGCTTCTCCGCTGGCGGATAGCCCTCCATGAAGTGGATGAGCGCACTGGTGTCCGCCACCAACGCCCTCTCACTCATCGCGCATCGCCCTCAACAACGGCAACGCCCACTTGCCCATGCCGGGCAATGCACCGAACAAGGAGCGGTCGTCCAGCACCTTGCGTTCACGACGCTTGGGCTTTGCGCGCGGCGCAGCAGGCTTCCGCGTCCGGGCAAGCCGGGCCGTGGTCTTCACGGACGCAGCCACCTTGGGCTTTTTAGCTGGCATAATGTGGCTAAAGTAACTGCTCGTCGGCCTGCGCCTAACACACGGCTTCTACGCGTACATCTTCACCTCCTTCCGGAACGGCTCCTTGGCGAAGTGGTTCGGGTCCTTGACTTTCGTCGGGTACTTCACGTGGAACTCGAACTCGTCGCGGAAGTGGCGGATGGCTGAAGCCACTGGCCATGCAGCGGCATCGCCCAGCGGGCAGATGGTGTTGCCTTCGATCTTCCGCTGCATGTCCCACAGCAGGTCGATGTCTTCCATATGTCCGCCACCGTGTTCTATGCGGTGCAGCACTTTCTCCATCCAGCCCGTGCCTTCCCGACACGGACTGCATTGGCCGCAGCTCTCGTGGTGGTAGAAACGGGTGTGGTTCCAAGTGCTGCGCACGATGCACGCCGTGTCGTTGTACGCATAGAAACCACCACTGCCGAGCATGCTGCCGCTGGCGAAACCGCCGTCGCTCAAACTCTCGTAGCTCATCAGGCGCGGCTCTCCTTTCGCGGTCTTCAGGAAGAGTTCGCCGGGGATGATGGGCACGCTGCTACCGCCGGGCACCACTGCCTTCAACGGACGGCCACCACTGATACCGCCGCAGTACTCATCGCTCATCAGGAACTCTTCGGCCGGTAGACTGAGGTCGATCTCATACACGCCAGGCTTGTTGATGTGCCCACCTGCGCTGATCAGCTTGGTACCGGTGCTCTTGCCGATGCCGAGCTTGGCGTATTCCTCGCCGCCTTCGTTCACGATCGGCACCACGGCCGCAAGTGTCTCCACGTTGTTCACCACCGTGGGGCGGTCCCACAAGCCTTTCACCGCCGGGAAGGGCGGCTTGATGCGTGGGTTACCACGTTTGCCTTCCAGACTTTCCAGTAGGGCCGTTTCCTCGCCGCAGATGTAGGCGCCCGCGCCTATATGCACGTGCAGGTCGAGGTCGTAACCGCTGCCGAGAATGTTCTTGCCGAGCCAGCCCGCAGCATACGCTTCGGCGATCGCTTGCTCCAGGATCCGCGCAACGTAGAAGTACTCGCCGCGGATGTAGATGTAACTGAGGTTGGCGCCCAGTGCGAAACTACTGGTGATCATCCCTTCCACCAACAGGTGCGGAATGAACTCCATGAGGTAGCGGTCCTTGAACGTGCCGGGTTCGCTCTCGTCGGCGTTGCACACCAAGTGGCGCGGCACCCCGGGCGGCTTCGCGAGGAAGCTCCACTTCAAACCAGTGGGGAAACCCGCACCACCGCGACCGCGCAATCCGCTCTTCTTCACTTCATCCACCACGGCCTCTGGTGTCATGGTCTTCAGTGCTTTCTCCACACTGCGATAACCTCCGTTCGCGCGGTAGCCTTCAAGCCCACGGATGCCGGGCTTGCCGATGTGTTCGAGCAGAAGTTTGCGGCCCATCTTGGTGGGTTGCTTGGCCCCGGGGGCTGGGCGAGGGTGGGCTGGGGGGGGCCCGGGGCCGGGGGGGCCCGCGGCTCGTGGCCGGGGCCCCGGCTTGTGGCTCAGCGGTCAGTATAGTTCTGGCGTTTGTTCTCGGCGCGCATCTGCTCGATCAGCGCATCGGCTTTCTCCGGCGTCAGGTGCTCGTGGAATTTGGCACCGCATTGCAGCATCGGCGCATAGCCGCATGCACCGAGACATTCCACGGCTTTCAGCGTGAACATGCCATCCTTGGTCGTTTCGCCAACGTGGATGTTGAGGCGCTTTTCCAAGTGCGTGATCAGGTCATCCGCCCCGCGCAACATGCATGGCGAAGTGCGGCACACTTCCAAATGGTACGTGCCGACAGGATGCAGATTGAACATCGAATAGAACGATGCCACCTCGTACACTTCGATGTGCTGGATACCCAGCACTTGCGCCACGGCGTCCATGGCGTTCACGCTGAGCCAGCCATTGTTCTCGCTCTGCGCAATGTGCAGGATGGGTAGCAATGCGCTCTTGCTTTTCCCTTCCGGGTAGCGCGCGATGATGGTACGGCACTCGGCCAGCGCGGCCTCGCTGAAAGCGAACGGTGGAGTGCCTTCGCGAACGGTAACGGCTTTCACTGTGGCTCCCATCTCACGCGTCGAGTTCGCCCGCGATCACGTTCATGCTGCTCATGGTGAGGATCGCGTCGCTCAACATGCTGCCCTGATCATCTCCGGATAGGCTTGGTAATAAATGAAGCACGGTCGGCGGAAGTGCAATCGCGCAGGTGTGCGACCACCGTCGCTCACGAGATAGAAGCCGAGTTCGCCATTGGCGCCTTCCACGCAGTGGTACACTTCGCCAACGGGCACATTGCTCTCGCCCATCACGATTTTGAAGTGCCAGATCAGGGCCTCCATCTGGTTGTAGACCTCCTCCTTTGGCGGAAGCACCCACGCGGGCACTTCGGCGCTGAAGGTCTTCTTGTCCGGCATCTTGTCCAGCTTTTCCACGCACTGGCGGATCATGCTCAGGCTTTCCTTCATCTCCTGGCTGCGCACCATGAAGCGGTCGTATGTGTCGCCGCTCTCACCAACGGGAATGATGAAGTCCAGGTCGTTGTAAGAGCAGTACGGATCGGCCACGCGCACGTCGTAGTCAACACCACAAGCGCGCAGGTTGGGGCCGGTGAAGCCGTACGACAATGCACGCTCGGCGCTGAAGGGGCCGCAGTTGATGGTGCGGTCCATGAAGATGCGGTTGCGCACCAGCAGGTTCTCGAACTCCTGCAACTTGCCCGGGAAGACCTTGATGAACTGGCGCAGCTTTGCCCACGCCGCTTCGTTGAAGTTGCGCTCGAAGCCGCCTATGCGGCCCATGTTGGTGGTAAGGCGCGCGCCGCAGATCTCTTCGAAGATCTCGTAGATGGCTTCGCGCTGCTGGAAGATGTACGTGAAGCCGGTCAGCGCGCCGGTGTCCACGCCGATCACGCTGTTGCAGATCACGTGATCCGCAATGCGCGCCAGCTCCATCACAATGATGCGCAGGTAGTCAACCCGCTTCGGCGTTTCAATGCCGCAGAGCTTTTCCACCGTCATGTGCCAACCCATGTTGTTGATGGGAGCACTACAGTAGTTCATGCGGTCCGTGAGCGGTGCGATCTGGTAGAACGGGCGACGCTCCGCCAACTTTTCGAAGGCGCGGTGGATGTAACCAATGGTCTGTTCCGCACTCTGGATCACCTCACCGTCGAGGGTGAGCACGTTCTGGAAAATGCCGTGTGTAGCGGGGTGTGTGGGGCCAAGGTTCAGTGTGGTGAGCTCCTTGTGCTCGCCACTTTGCACCATGTCGTGCTGCCAGTAATCGGGTTTGACGATCGCTTTACTCATCGGCCGAACATGCTATCGTCTTTGTCTTCGCGCGTGGGGTCCTCCAGCGGGTAATCCTTGCGCAATGGGAAGGCCGGGAAGTCTTCCATGTTGAGAATGCGTTTCAAATTCGGGTGCCCGGTGAATTGGATGCCGAAGAAATCCCACGCTTCGCGCTCCATCCAATTCGCCGTATCCCACAGATCAGTGAACGTCGGGAAGACGGGTTCCTTGAGCGGCACTTCGGCTTTCAGTCGGATGCGGTGGCCCTTGCGCATGCTTTGCAAGTGCATCACCAGTCCGAGCGTATCGCGCTCCGAGTAGTGCATGCCACACATTGTCGTAAGGAAATTGAAGTCGAGCTGCTCTTTGCAGTGCTGCGCTACTTGGTGAAGGACATTCTTGGTGGTGTTGATCACCAACATGTCGGCAATGCGCTCATGCGATAGGATGTCGGCACCGAACGCGGCGGTGAGCTGGTCGATCACCAGTTGATCACGATCGGCTTTTACAACGAAGGCGGGCACGCGTCAGTCGATCTTATAGGTCTTGAGCAGGTGCTCGTATTCCTTGCTGTAGCGGCGGCGCAGGCTCTCCTCTCCAACAAGCGCTTGGATCTTCAGTATACCGTCGATCACCTGTTCCGGACGCGGTGGGCAGCCGGGGATGTACACATCGACGGGAATGATGCGATCGATGCCCTGCAGCACGCTGTACGTATCAAAGATGCCACCGCTGCTGGCGCAGGCACCCATGCTCAGCACCCACTTGGGCTCGGCCATTTGGGTGTACACATCGCGCAGCACAGGAGCCATCTTCTTGGCAATGGTGCCCATTACCATCAACAGGTCGCTTTGGCGCGGACTGAAACTGAGGCGTTCCATGCCGAAGCGCGCGACATCGTAGTTGCTGGCCATGGTGGCCATGAACTCGATGCCACAACAACTGGTGGCGAAGGGCAGCGGCCAAAGACTGTTCTGGCGCGCGAGCCCTACCGCGTCCGCCAACTTGGTGGCGAAGAAGCCAGCGCCTTCGTGCCCGTCTGGTGCGCGCACAATGGTGGGCTTGCCCAGTTCCGGACGGGTCGCAAGCTGGTTGTCGGGCCGGGAAAACTCTCGGCCATGCGGATCTTTTATGAGTCCCATTTCAATGCCCCCTTCTTGATCACGTAATAGAAACCCGCCAGCACAAAGCCGATGAACAGGAACATTTCGACCAGTCCCGGCAACCCGAGCGTCTTGAAGTTCACCGCCCACGGATAGAGGAAGATCACTTCCACATCGAAGAGCACGAACAGGATGGCGATCAGGAAATACTTCACGCTGAACGGCGAGCGTGCATTACCATATTGTTCGATGCCGCACTCGAAGTTCTCATCCTTCACTTTGCCCGCGCGCTTGGGGCCGAGCCATGCCGCAGCCCCGAGCCCAGCGCCCACGAAGCCCAAAGCAATGATCGTTTGGATCGCTATAGGTATGTAGTCCTGTGGGGAATCCATGGGTCCGGTTTCGGCGCCGCTAAGAAAGGCGATCCAGCAACAGCCCCGAACAGTGACCGCCTCCATCCGTTGACCGCCGACCGGGTAAAATCGGACAGCGGTGGATCAAATGTGGATCATCAGCGTCACGAAACTGCCCTGGACCATCTCCTGCTCGGCGCACTGCACCACCCCGCCACCCGAGCGCAATAAATCCAAGAGGCCCAAGCCAGGAGCGGGTTGGCCGTTGGCTTTGGCCAAAAGCCCTTCACGGTACTTGCGCGATCGTTCCATGGGGCTCATCGCATTCTTGCGGTCCACCGATGCGGAAAGTTCCCTGGCTTGGTCAGGTGACATGAGCATCCCGATGGCGAGTTGACCCCCGGTTCCGTTCGACCCGATCGCCACTATGCACTTTTCCTCTTCGGGACCACGCAACTCATAGATCAGTTCGCTGGCCGTTAACAGCGCTCGTGAAAGGGCGCTGGCCTTTTCGGGCCGATCGTCCACCCCCTTCTCTACCATACGTACCAAGGCTTGGACAATGGTCGGCAACAACGTGCCTTTGTACGCGAGCACCACTCCTTGGTCAAGGACCGTGCGGTGCAGCCCATCGGTAGCCTCTTCCATTTCGCGCACGCCCACGGCACCGGTCGGAAGTACGCTAACCTGCAAATTGAACAGGCTGGACAGGTCGTCCTGCCGCACCACGCTGTGCATCAGGTCGCGTCCGCTGCGCCGCGCCATTTCGATCAGGCCGAGCCCGGCGCCTCCTCGATCGCTCACTTTGTTCCCCTGCAGCCGCTCCAGAAAGAGTTCCTTCAACTGTCCCTTGCTGCGGCCGTGCAGATCGCCCATGATCTGCATCACGCGCGCTTCGTCCTCGTTGCGCATGGCATTCGTGGTGGCTACCGTGAAACCTTCATCCCCTCCGCGCATCAGCATGAACGACCGGTCGGCGGCCGTGCTTTTGACCGCCGGAACACCATGCCGGATAACATTCTGGTAGGCTTCCACCATGACGAACGCAAGCCGGTTCCGGACATCGCGAGCGGCTTTGGTCAGCTCAGCCGCGGCTTCGCTCAGGGCGATGAGATCGGCGGAGTGCTCGTCGCGGAAACGACCGGCATGGATGAATGCACAGCGATCGTTCCCGAAGGCCTCGTACAACGTATGGGCCGTATTGATCTGCATTCCCTCGGTACGGCCAAATATATCCGGGGCCGCACAGCTCGTTGGTCGATCACTTTACATGTGCCCGATACATTAGGCGACCGGCATGGTGAACGAGGCATTGATCCAGAAGGCACGACTTCATGTGCGTCGTTGGTTCGCCGAGCGGATGCCTTCCTATCTGGTCTTCCACGATCTGGATCATACGCTCTCCGTAACACGCACCGCGCTTGCCATTGGGCGTGCCAGCGGGGTCGGTCCGCATGAATTGTTGCTGCTCGAATTGGCGGGGCTGTTCCATGATGCGGGCTACGCCCTGAAGCGGAAGGGTCATGAAAAAGAAAGTGCGCGTCTTGCGCTTGCCTTTCTGAAAAAGTACGGCGTGTCGACATCCGATCAATTGCGCGTTCGTGCGTTGATCATGGCGACCCGTGCGGTTGCGGAGCCGAGGGGGTTGCTGCAGCAGGTCCTCCGCGATGCCGATCAATCGAAGGCCGGGCAACCTGATTTTCTGGAGAAGAGCGAACGATTGCGCGATGAGCTTTCACATCTGCAACTGAAGCACCAAGGCGCAAAGGCTTGGCTGAAAACGAACATCGCTTATCTGCAGAACCACCGCTTCCACACGGCGTATGCGATCAAACGCTACGGCCCCCAGAAAGCGGTCAATCTGAAGGAGCTCAGGCAGCGGTTGATCGCCCCGGAGACCGCACCGGTCATCGGTCGTGTGGTCGAGCGCTTCGTGGACCGCGATATCAGTTGGCTGGCCTTTAACGAGCGTGTGCTCCAAGAGGCGCAGGATCCCCGCGTGCCGTTGTTGGAGCGCGTGAAGTTCCTCGGCATCTTCAGCAGCAACCTCGACGAGTTCTACCGGGTGCGCGTGGCCGGCTTGCGCAGCCTGTCGAAATTGAAAAAGGGCGAGCGCAGCGCCTTGGAAGCGCCCGCCGCGAAACGGGTGGAACGCATCAACCGGAAGGCGTTGGCACAACAGCGCCGCTTCGGCCTGCTCTGGAGGCGCACGCTGCTGCCCGCGCTGGCCCGCGCCGGAATTCGCTTCCTCGGAGAAGGTTCGCTTAACAAGGATCAGCACGCTTTCGTGGAACGCTGGTTCTTGGCGCATGTCGCACCGCTCATCCACACGGCCGCGATCCGTTCCGTCAACGCCCAGTTCATCGAGGATCGGAAGCTGTACATGGCCTGCAGGATCAAGCATAGGGGTAAGGATCGCATGGTGCTCGCGAACGTGCCGAGCGACAGGCTAGGGCGCTTCTTGGAAGTACCGGCCGGCCGCGGTCGCACACACTTGATGTTCCTCGACGACGTGATCCGCCTGAACCTCCATCATGTGTTCCCGGGCCAGCACGTGCTGTCTTGCCACAGCATCAAACTGTCCCGGGATGCGGACCTCTATTTGGATGAGGAGTTCGCGGACTCGGTGGTGGATAAGGTGCGCAGGAGCCTGAAGAAACGGAGCACGGGAGTGCCCGCCCGGTTCCTCTACGACAATGAGATGCCAACGGGCATGGTGCGCGCTCTTTCCACAACCCTGAAGCTGAAGCGCGCCGACCTGGTACCCGGCGGGCGGTACCATCATTTCAGCGACTTGCTGAGCATGCCGTCCGTGGGACGGCGAAACTTGAAGGATGAGGCGGTCCGGGCGGTGCGGCACCCCGCACTGAGCAAAAGCCCGAACCTCTTTCCGGCTGTTCGAAAGGCCGATCTTCTTCTTCACTTCCCGTACCACGACTTCAGCGTGATCACCGATTGGCTGCATCGCGCGGCGCGGGACCCGGCCGTTACCCGGATCTTCATCACGCTTTACCGTGTGGCCAAGGAGAGCGAGGTGTGCAGGGCATTATTGGAAGCTTTGAAGCGCGGTAAGCAAGTGACGGCCTTTGTCGAAGTACAAGCGCGCTTCGATGAGCGCAGTAATTTGTTTTGGGGCGAAACACTGGAAGCTGCCGGGGCTACCGTACTGTACAGCTATGAGCACTTGAAGGTGCACAGTAAGCTCCTGCTCATCGAGCGGCGCGAACAAGGTGCACGGAAACGATACGCCTATCTGGGCACCGGTAATTTCAACGAGCGCACCGCCCGCATCTATGCCGACAGTGCACTGCTTACCACGCGCCCCAGCATCACCGCTGATGTGGCCGCCGTGTTCCGGCACCTTGCCGACCGGAAAGTCACGATCAAACCCCGGCACCTGTTGCTGGCGCCCGACCGGCTGAGGCCTGCCATAGAAGCATTGATAGATGCTGAAGCGATCCGCGCACGACGGGGTCAGCAAGCGTCCATTCTCCTGAAACTGAACAGCCTCGAGGACAAGTCGCTGATCAGCAAGTTGTACCACGCCGGTCGCGCTGGTGTAAGCATCCGCATCATTGTGCGCGGCATTTGCTGCTTGGTGCCGGGCGTGCCCGGACTGAGCGAGAACATCACGGCCATCAGCATTGTGGATAGGTTCCTGGAGCACACGCGCGCCTACGTGTTCCACAATGGTGGCAACCCGCTGATGTATTTGTCCAGCGCCGATTTGATGGAGCGCAATATGGATCGTCGCATCGAAGCCGCATTCCCTCTCATCGATCCCGCGCTACAGAAAGAAATGGGCGACCTCCTTGAACTGCAATGGAGCGATAACGTAAAGGCCAGGGTTATCGACGAGGCGCAGACGAATCCGTATCGCAAACGAGCGCGCGGTGCCGGTCAAGTACGTTCGCAAGTGGCAACTGCCGAATGGTTGCGGCGTAGGGCCCGCACCAAAACGTAATGAAGACTTGGTCTCAGCAGGCGGATGGAGGGGAGGGCTCGGTTTACCTAACCCTATGAGACGATGATCCTTGCAGGTCCCTGATTCCTGCAACCGGCCCTCCCCATGGACGATCCGCTAAAACAAGAACGTCCTTGGTTCTGTTGATCTCGCTGTCCGTTCGAGCGAAGTCGAGAACCGCTTTCTTTTCGTTACCAAAGATCGAACCGCACTGGACCCGGATTATTGCTGCGTTAACAAAGATCAGCGGCAACGAAGTACCCGCGGCTTGGACGCCCAGCAGTAATGCACCGGGCCATCAACCGCTATTGAGCACAGAACCCCCTCAGCCATGCGGCTGAGGGGGTTCAGATGAAGGAAGACGCCTTAGTTCCGCACCACGGCGTGCCGCTCGCGCATGCCGCCATGGGTCAGCTCCATGGTGTAGGTGCCTGTAGCCAAGTCGGAAATGTCAGCTACGGTCTGGCTGCCGGGCATCACCAACGCGGCGGAAGTCATCACCTCGCGACCGCTCATGTCCAGCAGGCGCCATTGCGCTGCCGCATTGGAGCCATTGTTGGCGATCGTCAGTGAGTTGCTGGATGGAACAGGATAAACGCTGAACGACTCGGCGCGGGCGGTCTCCTCCACCCCGATGGTCGACAAATGGATGTAGGAAACATCGTCGATATAGAACTCCCCAAGCGTTGGCGCACCGCCACCGTAGGAATAGAAGTCGATAGCGCCCAACTGGTTCGGCCCAACAGCGCCATCCGTTTCGGTGTTGAACGGCCACGTTGCGACAGGCGTCAGGTCAATGAGGAACGATGCGGTCACATTGTCCAGATCAATGAACAAGTTGACTTGGAACCAAGTGTCCTGAGCATAGGTGCCCGCTATGGCAACGTTGTTCGCCATTCCTCCGATCGTGCCACCATCAGCGAAGATCACCTCAGCAGCGAAGGATGGCGTAGTAACATCCTCGGTGTGCTGAATGTTGAAGTATCCACCCTTGCCCGTTGGGATGTACATCCACCAGGACAAGATGTAGCTGCCAACGGTTTGGTCTCCGAGGAGGAGGAGCAGATCGCCGGGGCCGCCAGCAGCGACAGTGGAAACGCAGCCCATACTGTTTGCGCCTGAATGAGCTTGGGCGGTGGAGACGACTTGGTCAGCACCCCCGGCAACCATATTGCCCAGTTAACCGGGTCCGACACGGAAATCGCCGCCCCATCGGCGTAGCTATCGAAGTTCTCTGTGATCAGCACATTCTGCGCCGAGACTGCAGTGATAAGCGATACAGAGGTGAGAAGGAGTAAGGTTCTTTTCATGACAACAAGGTTTTGGTGGGATGAAAGTAGGGACGATCCGTTGCGAATGGTTTGATGGATGGTGGGGCAAGGCGTTCAACGGCGCCCTTGTCCTTGGTTCAAGGTCATCGTGTCCGCAACGGCGTTCGCTGGTTTAACAGCTTCGGCACCCCGGCTATCTTCGCCGACCTTTTTGCCAAGCCCGCGATGGACAAGCGTTTCCCACAGTACGACGAACTCGACCTACCAAAAGTCGCGGCGGATATTCTGGCCATTTGGGATGCGGAGAACACCTTCGGCAAGAGTCTCGAGCTGCGCAAGGATGCGCCGCCCTTTGTGTTCTATGAGGGGCCCCCCAGCGCCAACGGGCTACCCGGCATCCACCATGTGATGGCACGGGCCATCAAGGACATCTTCTGCCGGTATCAAACCCAGAAAGGGCATCGTGTTGATCGCAAGGCCGGATGGGATACCCATGGTCTGCCGATCGAGCTCGGTGGTGGAGAAGGAGCTCGGCATCACCAAGGAGGACATCGGCAAGAAGATCAGCATCGAGGACTACAACGCGGCGTGCAAGAAAGCCGTGATGCGCTACACCGATGTGTGGAACGACATGACGCGGCGCATCGGCTTCTGGCTGGATCTGGAGAAGCCGTATGTCACGTACCACACCAAGTACATCGAGAGTGTTTGGCACTTGCTGAAGAAGCTCTACGACGATGACCTGCTCTACAAGGGCTACACGATCCAGCCCTATTCACCCGCTGCGGGCACAGGACTCTCTTCGCACGAGCTGAACCAACCGGGCACGTATAAGCCGGTGAAGGACACCAGCGTGGTAGCCATGTTCAAGGTGAACAAAGACCACGCTTCGGAGTTTTTGTTCAAGGATGCTTTCGGTGATGTCTTCATCCTCGCTTGGACAACCACGCCGTGGACATTGCCCAGCAACTGCGCGCTCACCATCGGCCCAAAGCTGGAGTATGTGCGGGTGAAGTCGTTCAACCCGTATACGCACGAGCCGCAAACCATGGTCTTGGCGAAGTCACGATTGAGCGCCTATTTCAACGAGAAGAACGAGAACGCCTCGTTCGACGAGTACAAGAAGGATGGCAAGAACATTCCGTGGAAAGTCGGCGGCGGATTCTATGGCCACCAGCTCGAGGGGATCCGTTACGAGCAACTCCTCCCCTACGCACAACCCGAAGGCGGCGATGCGTTCAAGGTGATCGGTGGTGATTTCGTTACCACGGAAGATGGAACAGGTGTCGTACACACGGCACCGAGCTTTGGTGCGGACGACATGCGCGTTGCGCGCCAGCACGGTATCGGCACGCTCACGCTCGTTGATCTCCAGGGCCGCTTCACCCACGAGATGGGTGAGTACGCCGGCAAGTATGTGAAGAACGAATACTACCCCACCGGACAAGCCCCGGAGAAGAGCGTCGATGTCGAGCTCAGTATCAAGCTGAAGGAGATGGGCCGGGCCTTCAAAGTGGAGAAGTACGAGCACAACTACCCGCACTGCTGGCGCACCGACAAGCCCATCCTCTACTACCCGCTCGATAGTTGGTTCGTGCGCACGACAGCGAAGAAAGACCGCCTGATCGCGCTCAACAAAACGATCAACTGGAAACCCGAGAGCACTGGCACCGGCCGCTTCGGCAACTGGCTGGAAAACGTGCAGGACTGGAACTTATCGCGCAGCCGCTATTGGGGTATCCCGCTACCGATCTGGCGTACCGAGGATGGCGATGAGGAACTCTGCATCGGCTCGTTGAAACAACTGAAAGAAGAGATCGCGCGTGCTGTGAAGGCCGGTGTGATGAAGAGCGACCCTTACGCTTCGTTCACGCCGGACGACATGAGCGAAACCAACTACGACACGATCGACATCCATCGCCCCTACGTGGACAACATCGTGCTCGTATCGCCCAGTGGCAAGCCCATGAAACGCGAGACCGACCTCATCGATGTGTGGTTCGACAGCGGTGCCATGCCGTATGCGCAGTGGCACTATCCGTTCGAGAACAAAGCGGCGTTCAAGGATAGCTTCCCCGCCTCGTTCATTGCCGAAGGCGTGGACCAAACGCGCGGATGGTTCTACACCCTGCACGCCATTGCTACGCTTACACAAGACAGCGTTGCATACAAAGCCGTCGTGAGCAATGGTCTCGTTCTCGACAAGGTCGGACAGAAGATGAGCAAGCGTCTCGGCAACGCCGTTGATCCCTTCAAGACGCTCGATGAGTTCGGGGCGGATGCCGTGCGCTGGTACATGATCAGCAACGCCTCTCCATGGGACAATCTGAAGTTCGATGCCGAGGGTATCACGGAGGTGCAACGCAAGTTCTTCCGAGCGCTTTTCAACACGTATAACTTCTTCGCATTGTATGCGAACATCGATGGTTTCGACCTGCAAGCGCCCCAGGTTGCAGAGAGCGAACGCACCGAGATGGACCGATGGATCCTCTCGCGATTGAACAGTCTTATTGCAGCATGTGATGCCGCGTTCGGCGACTACGAACCCACCATCGCGGCGCGCGCCGTTCAGGATTTCGTTGTCGAGGACCTGAGCAACTGGTACGTGCGCCTGAACCGGCGTCGTTTCTGGAAGGGCGAACAAGGGAACGATAAGAACGCGGCATTCCAAACACTACATCGATGCCTCGAGGTGGTGGCGATGCTCAGCGCGCCCGTTGCCCCGTTCTTCAGTGATCGTTTGTTCCGCGATCTCATGGGCAGCAGTGTTCATCTGAGCTCATGGCCGAAGAGCAACGCTTCCGCGATCGATGTTGAACTGGAGCAGCGCACAGCGCTCGCACAGAAACTCACATCGCTTGCGCTCAGCATCCGCAAGAAGGACTCAACAAGAAGATCAAGCCCGACTTCAAGAAGCTCGGCGCCCGAATGGGCAAGCAGATGAAGAACGTGGCTGCTGCGGTGAACGGCTTCTCCCAGGCACAGATCGCTGAATTGGAAGCGAAAGGCAGCATGAAGCTGAGTATGGAGGGTGGTGATGTGGAGTTGTTGCGCGACGATGTGGAGATCACCGCCGAGAACGTACCCGGCCTGAGCGTGGCCAGCGATGGCCCGGTGACCGTCGCACTGGATATCACCTTGAATGAGGCCTTGCTCCAAGAAGGACTCGCTCGCGAACTGGTCAGCCGCATCCAAACCCTGCGCAAGGAGAGCGGTTTCGCGGTAACCGACCGTATCGACCTTCACATCCAGCGTAACGGGGATGCGGCCTTCGAACAAGCCGTGTCGGCACATGCCGCGCACATCCTTGCCGAAACACTGTCCATCACTTCTGTCGACCAGCTACTGGTGACCGACCTCCCGAATAGCGGCTCGGTGGTGCATAACGTGGACTTGGATGAGCGTTCAGCCTGCCTGCTCAGCCTTTCCAGATCGGCCAATTGACGCGGGGATCCGTCTATATTCGCCGATCAATTTCAAAAGGGGTACCCGTTATGGCCAAGAAACCTACACCCAAGAAAGCAGCCAAGCCGGTCAAGAAGGCGGTTGCCAAGAAGCCTGTTGCCAAAGCTGCCAAGGGTAAGCCCGTGAAGAAGGCCGCCCCGGCCAAGAAGGTGCCAAGAAGCCAGTGAAAAAAACCCTCCCCGCTAAGAAGGCGCCGGAGAAGAAAGTTGTTGCGAAAGCGAAGCCTGTAGTGAAGAAGGCCGCTCCAAAGAAACCACTGCCCAAACCTGCGCCGAAGAAGGCGCCCGTGAAGGTGGCCCCGACCAAAGCCGTTAAGGCGGTCGTTGCCAAACCCACACCAAAACCCAGCGTGCCCGCACCAAAACCCGTCTCCGCAAAAGCCATCCCTGCAAAAGAGATCAAGGCTGTTGCCCCCCCTGTCGAAAAACCGGTCCCAGCGCCCCGCAAGCGTATCCGCAATCGCGGTGGTAAAGAAGAGACAGTGAAATCGGCCCCTCCGGTGGTAAAACAGGTTTCGCGCCCAGCATTTCCAGCACCACGGCCAGCAATGGCCAAGATCGCCAAGAACGTGAAGATCGACGACCGCGCCCG
Source organism: Flavobacteriales bacterium (assembly GCA_016703005.1). Classification (GTDB taxonomy): domain Bacteria; phylum Bacteroidota; class Bacteroidia; order Flavobacteriales_F; family PHOS-HE28; genus PHOS-HE28. The sequence goes on along the minus strand of JADJCX010000031.1, from coordinate 80,781 downwards.
CTACAATGATGAAGAGCTCGAAGAGTTCAAGGGCATCATCAACAAGAAACTGGACGAGGCCCGAAAGGACTACGACCTACTGAAGCAAACGCTGGCCAACACCGATAACAACGGTACGGACGACACGAGTCCTTCTTTCAAGATGATCGAGGATGGAAGCGAAACGCTGAGCCGCGAGGAAACCGCTCAATTGGCCAGCCGCCAAGAGAAGTTCATCAAGCACTTGGAAGATGCCCTGTTGCGTATCCGCAACAAGACCTATGGTATCTGCCGGGTCACTGGAAAACTGATCAGTAAGGACCGCCTGCGCCTTGTGCCCCATGCCACGTTGAGCATTGAGGCCAAGCAGCAGATGAGCAGCTAAGGCCGAGCAGGGCGTGGCGATCCGCAAGGCCGCCCACTTGGTCGCGACCTGCCAACCCGTTACTTGCCACTTGGAATGAAGCGCGCCATCATCATCATCCTGTTGGTGCTCACCGCCGACCAGTGGCTGAAGTTCTGGGTGAAGCTGAACATGTCCTATCACCAGGTCATCCCGCTTATCGGGGATTGGTGCAAGCTGCAGTTCATCGAGAATCCGGGCATGGCCTTTGGGCTTTCTTGGGGGGGTGAAACGGGCAAGCTTCTGCTGACCCTCTTCCGCATTGTTGCTGTCATCGGCATCGCGTGGTACTTGCATAAACTGGTATCACAAAAGCGGCACCGTGGCCTGATCGCCTGTATGGCGCTGATCTTCGCTGGGGCCATGGGCAACATCATCGATAGCGCGTTCTATGGGCTTATTTGGGACATGGGAACCACGCCAACCAATCCAGATGGGTACATCGGCATGGCACAGTTGTCCTATCCGGGTTATGCGAGTTTCCTGCATGGCTCGGTGGTGGACATGTTCTACTTCCCCTTGGTCGAAAAAGCCCGATATCCTGATTGGTTCCCATTCGTCGGTGGGCGTTCATTCACGTTCTTCAGCGCCATTTTCAACATTGCCGACGCATCAATAACCGTTGGCGTGGCGTGCCTGATCTTCTTTCAGAAGCGCTTCTATGCGGTGCGCGAAGGCCAATTCCCGTTCGCTACCATTGCACCGGCGCGGCCGGCATCCGAAGAAACTCCGCGCATCCGATGGACGGCGCGGGCGGCCGTTGGTGGATCGGTCGGTCGACCCCGAGGGTTGAGCCAGTTCAGCCAAGGATCTCTTGGGTCAACTCGATCGACACCCCGTTCGCGCTCTTCGGATGCACGAAGCACACGAGTTTGTTGTCTGCGCCTGTCTTCGGTTCCTCGCTCAGTAGCTGAAAGCCCTCGGCCCGTAATCGCTCCATCTCCTTCCTGATGTCGGCGACCTCGAACGCAATGTGGTGCAATCCTTCGCCGCGCTTCTCGATGGCCTTCGCGATCGGCCCATCCGGTGAAGTGCTTTCCAGAAGCTCCACTTTGTTCGGACCCACTTGGAAGAAGGACGTGGTCACACCTTCGCGTTCCACAGCCTCGCGCTTATAGCTCGCTGAACCGAGCAGTTTCGCATACGTCTCTTCGGCCGTGGCCAAGTCCTTTACGGCAATGCCGATGTGCTCAACACGGATCATGGTGCTTCTGTAAGAACAAGACCCTGCCCCCTTCGCAACGCGCCGGGTGACAGGGTCTTGGAATAGTGGTCAGTTGAACGGGGTCACTTCTTGATGAAGGTCTCCCCCATCTTCACATCGTAGTTGAGGTAGTAGAGGTCCTTCTTCATCGTGCTCACATCCACTTTATCAGCATAGCCGCGTTTCACGATGTTGCCATACTGATCGAAGATCTCGTACAACGTTGCACGGCTGAACATGATCTCTTTGCTCGGCTTGCTCGGCGTAAAGGTCACAGGGGCGATCGACGTATCCGTGAACTTCACAGCTTCGCTGTAACGCGGTCGTTTCGTGCTGTCCACTTGTTTCACCCGGAAGGTGTTCTCGCCACTGTGCGCGGTCACCTTGAATTCATAGCTGTGCTCACCCGGGATACCAAGGCCCATCACTTCGCCACACTTCACCCATTTGTTCCAGCGCTTTTGTTCGACAACGTACATGAGCTCACCGGTCTCATTGGTGGCGATCCACTTGTAGGTACCATCGTTGCTCACGTTCTGGCTAACGATATCGAACGTGCTTTTAGGGCGCAGTACCTCCGGGTTCAGGATCGTGGGGCTGCAACCATCCTTGTGCTTCACCTTCACCGACACGGCGGCGCCTGGTTTCAGGTTATAGAGGCCAAGGTCGATCTCGAAGGCACTGCTGTTGATCTCGTCCGTGGCGATCAGGTCATTCACCGTCACTTCGTACACGCAGAAACCGACACCAGCTTCACTGAACGGATTCTGCACGAACAAATTCTTGCCTTGGTAATGGCCCTCGACAACGACCGTTCCCGCTGAGGCGGATGCTAGAACCACCGCAGAGAACGCGGAGAAAACAACGGAGCGGAGCAGTGTTGCCATGAGTATTTCCCTTTTGAGGGTGCCAAATCTAATCGGCGGAGTCAGCCTTGGCAAGAGCGGTCAAGTGTTTCGGTCGAGGCCTGGGCCCTCCCCGTCGGGCGAAAACGAATATTCGTCGCCAACCCCTCCTCGGGCTCAATCGTGGAACTTGAGCACACCAGCCCTCACTTCCGCATCCACGTGATTCTCGATGGGTGGGATCGGGCAACTATACCGGTCGTTGTAGGCACAGTAGGGATTGTAGGCCTTGTTGAAGTCGACGATCACCGTTGGGCCGAGGGGAGCTTGCAGATCCAGGTATCTACCCCCGCCATAGGATTCTTCCCCGTTGGTGAGGTCGGTGAACGGCAGGAACAGATGATAAGCATACGCCGGGTTCGGGACGGCGTTCTCGTACACTGGCAGGCTGAATTCCCTGTCTCCGAGTTGAAAAGTCAGCGTGCCGTGCACTTTGTACATGGGCATACGGGTGGTGCTGGTCTTCATAGCGAACGGCTCCGCATGCGCTACAGCAGAGAACGTCGCTTCAACGCAATAGCTGTGTTCGGCCGGAAATCGATGCAGATGCTCGAACACTTGCCTGTCCTCGGACTTCAGCGGTGAATGTGCACTATCAGCGAATTCCGCATCCATCCGCGCCCAATAGGCATCGAGGCTGTCTCGCCAAACAATGGTGTCCTGGGCCTGCAGCACCAACGCGGAAATGCTCAAGACCAAAACGACGACGACGCGCAGGGCGAACATCACGAAACCGGTTTGGGCATAACCGCTGCAATCATCTCTTTGGCGTCGGCTTCGTTGAAGCGACCGTTCTGGAGGTCCTCCACCACGAAAGTGCGTGCGCCCGACTTCACCATCTGCATGAAGTGCATGAACACACCAGCTTCATTCGGATACTCACTACGGTAGAGCAATAGTTCCGGCGCCTCCTGCACGATAGTGTTCTTCAACAGCATGTCGCGTTCAAGATCAGCTTTGAGCCGGGGGAAATCGGGCTCCATTTCCTTGATGGCGAGTCCGAAGTGATCGCCTGCGCGCACTTCTAACTGGCCCAATTCTTCGTTCATGACGGCAAGCGGTGCGACGCCTTTCTCGGGTACGTTCACGAGCAGGGGCATATCGAACTGCGACAAGTCGAGCACGCTTGCTGAAACCTGCTGCGTTTTTGCTGTGCTATCGGCCGGTGGAGTGTCCGCAGAACTGCCGCCGCTTCGGCCGCAGGCCGCAAAAAGCGCGAGCATCGCGATGCATAGGATCGAGGACTTCATGCCGCGAAAGTATAGCCTCATCCCCGGCCCTTCTCCAGTGGAGAAGGCAGCTACTTCAGTACTTCGATCCGCGTTCCACTACTGTGGCTTGAGAACTCAGGAGCATACATGCACATGGCCGTGGTGATGCCATTGCTGAAATCCCCAGCGTGCGTTACACGCAATGCATACTCGAACACATAGGTGCCCGGCGCAATGCGATCGAAGAAGAAGTTCATGCTCGCATCGCGGATGCTCTGGTAGTAACCAAGTCCACCTTGGTACTTGTACCCGCTGATCGCTTCGGTCGGCTCCAGTCCCGCCGCACGCAGGTCTTTCATGTGCACGTAGTCCGCGTAGCGATCGGTGCGTAGTTCGATGCGAACGGTGAGTTTGTCTCCTGCCTTCAGCGCACGCGACTTGTCCAGCAAGATCAACCGCGGACCGGCGTCGGTCTGTTCTGTAAGCATCACTTCCTTCTTGATGCTGAACGGACTTTCGCGTGGCGTCACCTTGTCCATCTGCTCAAAGTACTGCCAGTGCAGTGCACCCCAAGAAGGTTTGTCGGCGGTTGAGGTGATGATGACATCGCCCATTGATGGTTTCACCTCGGCGCTGGACCATGTCTTCTCGAGAGCGCCAGAACCAGCTTCTTTCTTGTCCGCCCTCACCTCAGCTCCACCGACTTTGATCGCGATCGCGTCGTCATCGCCCAGCCAATCGCTTCCGGTAAGCAGTAATGCATAGCACGCCTCGGCTGTGGCTTTAGTGGTCTTCCAGTCTGTGGTCTGCTTCAACTTCAACATGTAGGTGCGCAACGCGTTCACGCTGGCCGCATCATTGGCCACTTCGAGGAAGGCCTCGATCATCAGCGCGTGCGTTTCGGCAGGGAACTGCCACCAATCGTAGCCGCCTTGGAAATTCTTCCAGTGCATGCCCAGCTCTTCGCTTTGTGTTGCGCGTTGCGTCAACGACTCCATGATCAACTGTGCGGTCGACCTGTCGCCGAGGCGGTGTAGCGCGAGCGCGATCATCGCCTGCTCCTGCAAGCCATGGCTCAACCACGTTGCAGCAAGTCGTTGCTTGTAGAAATCCGTAGCCGTACTCGTCGCTCCATCGATCGGCCAGCGAGGAAAAAAACTACGCGCGTAGAGGAAATGAATGTCCGCGCCATTGGGCACGTACTTCTCCATGTCCTCCTTCTTGGTGCGCTTCACCAGCTCGCGATAGTCGCGATCCACCTCAGCATCGAGCCACTGCACAGCGTTCTGCAGCATCGCCTGTGTTTGTCCGTCCGGGCGCAGATCGGCGGCGCCAAGTCCCTCCAAGTGCCCGAAACCGGCAACGATGTGCTGCGTGATGTACCTGCTTTCACGCATACCGCTCCACCAAGGCCATGCGCCGTTGGGCAATTGCATGTCGCGCAACTTCTTCAATGCAATGGCTTCCTCGCCGGCCATACGTTCCATGTCGAAGAGCAGCGCGATGCGCTCTTTGCGCTCGCGGTCGCTCTTGGCGTTGATCACCCAGGGTGTTTCCGCAAGGATGATGTTCTTCAGGTCGGTGTTCTTCTCCAATGCGCTGGAGAACGCGGCCGGACCGGACTGTTTCCATTGTTTCAAATACTTGCTTGATCGCGGGCCGCTCAGCGACAATGTGTGCGGCCAATGCATTGGCGTAATAGCGGCTGAAGGTCTGCTCGGCGCACTCGTGCGGGAACTCCATCAGGTACGGCAATGCTTGCACCGCGTACCATGCTGGATTCGGCGTGTACTCGAGCTTCAGCGACTGGTGCTTGAGCGTGGTGCTCGTGTTGTTCTTCAGCTTCTCCAGTGTGAACGTCTTCGTTCCGGCCTTGCTGCTCCATAGTGGCAGGCTCTCGGTGACAAGCACTTTATCGGTGAGTATCGGAAGGGGTTTCTCCTCTCCGTCGGAATGACCGGCCGCGTTGGCAGTGATGCGCACGCTCACCACATCCACCCCTTCCGGTACCACGATGTCCCAACTCACGTTCGCACTTTGCCCCGGGGCAACGGAGAAGAATCGTACTGTGCTCTTGAGGCCGAACGATGCACCTACCAAGGCATTCGTGTAGGGGTCGAACAGGTCGAGCGATGCGCTCCCTTGTTGCTTCGTTCCTTCAAGTGCCGAGACTTTCGCAGTGAGCGTGATGCGATCGCCTGCGCGCAAAAAGCGCGGCAGGTTGGGCGTTACCATCAATGGCTTCTGAGTAACCGTCTCCTTGGTGAACTGCGCGAGCTTGAGGTCTTGCGTGTGCGCCAAGCCCATCAACCTCCAACGCGTAAGCGCATCCGGCACGGTGAAGCGCAACACGATGCTGCCGTCTTTGTCCGTGAGCAGGTCGGGGAAGAAGAAAGCGGTTTCGCGGAAGTCGGTGCGGGCAGGCTCCCGGTTGTTGGCAGTTGACTTTTCATCCTCTGACGTGACCTCTTTCTTATCGGTGAACACGGCTCCGGGAACCACTTGGGTGTATTGTGCCAGATCCGCTTCTCCACCCACGGCAGGTAGAAACGCAATGTTCCCAGCCTCAAGTCGGTTATTGACCGCATCGCCATCCATTGCAGCCCCGTCTAAATACATGTATGTCCCGCCGGCACGCGAACCTCGCCCCCAGCCGTAACGGCCACCCCAACTGTAAGTATTCAGCCACGGATAAGTACGCGCACTATCCACTGGCAGAACCACCTCGCGCCAGATCTGTTGCCCATTACTCTCGCCGAAGGGCTCCACACGACCCCATCCCATTCGCGGGTAGTTGCCGCCCCAAATGCTCATGTCCCAATCATGCTGCACAAAGTGATCGAGCGAAGCATCGTACATGCCCGCGAGCAACTGCGCCGCGACTTTCTCTCCCTTCGGGCCGGTGATCTTCAAACGCCATTCTTCCTTAGCGCCCGGTAGCAGCTTGTCGCGGAAAGTGCTCCACTGCACTTGCAGTTGTTTGTTGGTCCACGGCACTGCTATGTGCTGCGTCTCTTGGTGCGAACGCCCGCGTTCCACACATAGGAAGTGAACGGCGAAGCCGCCGCGATCTTCTTCCATCACGGGGATCTCCACGCGCTGCTGGCCGTTGTTCAATTTGAACCATCGCTTGGCGGTGATGATCCCATCGCGCTCGATCTCCATCAACACATTGGCTTCGGGGAGGGCGGTGCTGATGAGGAGGGTTGCCTTCTCGCCGGGTTCGACCTCACCCCCGGCCCCTCTCCCAAGGAGAGGGGAGCGCGCGACCTGTTGGACGTGGAATGGTTCGTTGACGAAGCCGGTATTCTGGATCTCGGGATCGAAGAGCGTGACGTGCTTTTTCGCTTTCAATTCGTTGCCGTCGGCATCCTTGGCGATGACCTCGATGAGGTAGCTGCCGACCGGCCAATCCTTGATACCGGCGAGTACTAATTGCTTCTTGTTCGCGCGATAAGCCGTGCGCTCGATGACGGAAGTCTTCACCTTCCATTGCGTGGGGTCGTCGCGCGTTGGATCGAAGGCTGGCTCGCCATCAAGCACGCGGTCAGGACGTTCCCACAACCGCGCGACTTCCGGCATTCCAGCGGGAGCGATCAGTTCGTGGATGCGCACTTCCATTGGCACATCCACGTCCTGGCCATTGAGGTTCTGGATGCGGACATCGAGACTGTCCACAACGCTGCGATCGATGTTCTCGCCATCATTCAATGCAATGTCGATGCTGCGATAGCCGACATTCAGTGATGTGTTACTGCTTTGTGTTTCGCCGTTGATGTCGGTGATGCTCGCTTCAACCAAATAGGTGAACGTTGGATCCGCAGCGCGCGGTAACGATACATCGGCAGTGGCCAGGAACTTCACAGTGTACTTGCCGGTCGCATCCGTTTCCGTTGTGCCACTTGCGATCTCGGTTGATCTTCCCCAGCCCGGGAAACCACGCCATCCCCAACCGCACCACCACGGCATCCGCGCTTGGCGTGTCACGATCCATTTCACCTGTGCACCGTCCAGTGGAACTCCGGCGTAGCTCTTGGCCATTCCGGTCACCTCGGCTTCTTGCTCCAGCTTGGGCGTTGCGGTCACCGGATCGAAGACCACTTCGAATGTGGGTCGCTTGTACTCTTCCACTTGGAAGTGTTGACTTCCGTTGGCTTCTTCCAGCCGCATACTACCCGTGAGCCCGCCCGGCACGGTGAACTTGCCTTTGAAGGAACCATAGCTGTCGGTGGTGACGTTCAGCGAATCCACCAACTCTCCATTCGCGTCGAAGAGCCGGACCTGTGTTTTGATGCTCGCTCGCACCTCCGTTGTCTTGCCGTTCTTCACCGTTGCGACGCCCTTGAACTCGATCGGTTGGCCTGGGCGGTAAATGGCGCGATCGGTGAAGAGGAACGTTCGGAGTTGGGGGCCGAGCACACCGACACGATCAGGTATAACCTCCATGCATCAGTGATGTAGCTGTCCTCGCCTAGCGACAATTCCCAGATGAGGTTCCAGTTGTCAGTGCGATGTGCAAGTGTCGCGGAACCTTCGGCGTTCGTCGTGGTTTCGTGCAGCTTGCTCCAGCCGTTCTCGCGGCCGTTGTACTGTTGGCCGTGGGCAATAGCCTTGGCGTTCGCAACGGGTGCGCCGTTGCTGCGATCAAGGACAAGCAGTTCCAGCTCGCTGGCCTTGTTCCGTTGCGATGTGGACAACTGTGTGGACCAGAACGATGCATGCGTGATCACATCCGCACGCCTGGTGAACGTTGGGGCATTGCTCACGAGTATCGTGTAGTGTCCATACGTCAATCCCTCCGCCGGCAACTCGATCACGTGTGCATTCATGTCACCATCATCAGGCAGTGTCACACTCCACTCTTTGATGGGCTTCTGCTTCAACAACCATTCGTCGCGGCCTTCTTGCTGCGGGCCATTGATCGTCACGCGATCTTCCACCACGCGCAACCACACTTGTTTGGTGTTCGTGTAGTCCAGCGCTATACGCAAGGGAGCATTCGGCAACACCGCCTCCTCAGCATGCAATTGCAACGCAGGCTGCTCCAGCCGAGCCTTCAGTGCCGCGCAGTTCTTGGCACCGAGCGACCCGGGAACTTCGCGATCGCGGCACCGCATAGATCGCGCGCGGTCTTTTTCTCCCACTTCCAGGCATCACCCACCAACCTGTTGTACTGCGCCCCTTGCTCCACGTACCAGCTCGCAATGGCGTGTATCACTTCCGCGCCACAGGCATCGTTGGGTACGCGCGAGTTGAGGGTTGTAAGCGCCTGCAGATAGAGGCTGTCCTTATTGACGAGGGTGCTGCGTTCCCGGACGAACGAAAGCCGCGCAAGCGCGACATCCACCAGCGCATCGGGCGTTGCTTCGCTCAGGTGCAGCTTCTCCAGTTGCTGGTGCAGGCGCAGCGCTTGGAATTCCCAACTGGTGCTGTCGCGATGCCAGAACGGTTTGTTCGCGAAGTCCTCGAACAGCGCGAAGGCGCGCGGGTCGCTCATCTTGAAACCCCACGAAGGCTCGGCAAGACGGGTCTCGGTGTTGCGGAAGACTTCAAGGGCGCGGTGAGCGAGGATGTCGAAGAGCGTCGGCCTCACCTCCTTCCCCTCTCCAGTGGAGAGGGGTGTTTGCAGGAGATCGGCGAGTGCTTCCGTTGGGGTGGTTGCAAGCGAATCATGCGGATCGAGCGAGGCGCGGAACTCCGTGATCACCTTCTGCATGTATTGCTGTTGAGTCCATGTGGCGGGGTCGGGCATCTCGACTGCGCTCGATGTGACTATTTCCGTGTTGGTCCGTTCCAGGATCGTCCAGCGGTTGTTCTCGTACTGCTGCCAATAGCGCTCGGCAACAACGGAATGCAGCAGTTGCTTCAGCGGATATCCCGTGCTTGCGGTGCGTTCTTCCAATTGTGCGATCACGGTGTACGCATCCACGCCGGTCATGCCTTGCTGCGCGGCGCGGCGCATCAGTGCGCGGAACTCGTCGCGCCAGTTGCCTTGGCCACGCGCCTCTTGCACGATCACCTCGGTTGCGGTCAGCGCATCGGCATACTGGCCAATGCTCTCAAGTGAATCAATACGCGCCCAACGAGGATCCGGGTCGGTCATATCCAGTGTGAGCGATTTCTTCTTGGTGTTGCAAGCGATGATCGTAACGATCACAGAGCAGAGGAACAAAATGCGGCGCATGGGGCAAAGGTGGAATGGCGGGGCGAATGCAACGACCGTTGCTCAACGTTCACGGCGCGGTGATCCGCATGTCAGGCGTGGAACCGGGCGGCGTTCACTTCGGCGTCCAGTGGTACGGCGTCGAACAGGTGTGCAACCAAATGCTGTGCGCACCACGGCGCCAATAACACCCCGCGCGAGCCGAGACCATTGAATGCTGCTTGGTGCGGCGCGACTTGCCCAAGGATCGGGCGGCGATCGCGGGATGCGGGGCGGACGCCGGATGCTTGCCTCACCCCCGACCCCTCTCCAGTGGAGAGGGGAGGTGAGCCTACGTGGCCGAGCAGCCCGTTCAGCTTCCTCACCAATTCTTCCCTCCCGCTTTCCGTGGGTCCGCTCCATACATCGGCCCATGCGAATGTGCTACCGAGCTTGTAGTTGTTGTTGCCAACGGGCAGTAGGAAGCCGTTGCGATGCACCATTGCTTCGGCGTCCAAATCGGGTAGGTGCAGGCTCATCACTTCGCCGCGCGTCGGGACGAGACCGGGAAGTGCGGCGAAGGGACCGTTGCACCAAACGATCCATGGGGCCGAACAACCGAAGACCTCCACTCCGTCTTCCGTGATGAGCACATCCCTCGGCAACACTTCGCGCTCGACCAATGCGTTCATCGCGGTCCACTTTGATCGGTGGGCTTCCCGCATGACTTCCACATCCAGCCATGCGCAGCGCTTCACAACGCCATAACCGTGGGGCGCGTTGAACGTGTCTGCGTCGAAACCCGGCAATGCTCCTTCGGCGAGGAACGCGCCAACCTCCGGATCCCGCAGGTGCCGAGGCCACTCCTGTGCCTCACGCTCGTTCGCGAAGAGCCGCACCAGGGGCAGTGGGTGCCAGATCACCTCTCCGTATTCCTGCTCCAGTGATCGATAGAACGGCTCAGCGATGTCGAGCATTTCAGCAGCGCGCCAACTGGCTATGATGCGGCGCATGGCCACCGGGTTCACGATGCCCGCAGCCACCGGAGATGCCGCATTCGTTTTCGGCACATCAAAAACCGCCACGCGCTTGCCCATGGCGTGCAGCGTTTCGCTCAGCACCACACCCGCAATACCGCGGCCGATGATGATGACGTCGTGCGTGTGCGGCATGCAGCGAAGATGCGGCTCCTACTTTCGCGCCCCGATCAACCGACCGCAATGGCGAACATCAACGACTACAATTTCTCCGGCAAGAAGGCGCTTGTGCGTGTGGACCTGAACGTGCCGATGGATGCGAACATGCACATCACCGACGACTCGCGGGCGCGGGCCATTGTGCGCACGGTGAAACGAATCATCGGCGATGGAGGTAGCGTGATCCTCATGAGCCACCTCGGTCGACCAAAGGGCAAACCGAACCCTGCGATGAGCCTGCGACCTGTTGCGAAACATCTGGAAGGATTGCTTGGTGTGCCCGTGCGTTTTGCGGAGGATTGTGTTGGCGACAAGGCCAAGCTGGCCTCGGCATCGCTGGTGCCCGGCGATGTGATGCTGTTGGAGAACCTCCGCTACCACGAGGAAGAGGAAAAGGGCGATACCGGTTTCAGTCGCGCGCTCGCCGACCTTGGTAATGTGTACGTCAACGATGCTTTCGGCACGGCGCACCGCGCGCACGCCAGCACCACCATCATCGCGAAGTTCTTCCCGAAGGACAAGATGTTCGGTTACCTGATGCAAGCCGAGATCGACAGTGTGGGCAAGGTGCTCAACCACCCGCAACACCCGCTCACGGCCATCATCGGTGGTAGCAAAGTGAGCAGCAAGATCGGCGTTCTGGAGAACCTGCTCGGCAAGTGCGATGAAGTGATCATCGGCGGCGGCATGGCCAACACGTTCATCAAGGCGAAGGGGGGACAAGTCGGCTCGTCGGTGGTGGAGGATGATCACTTGGAGACCGCGCGTACGATCATCTCAAAAGCTGAAGCGAAAGGCGTGAAACTTCACCTGCCTACCGACGCTGTTGTAGCCGATGCTTTCGCCGATACGGCCAACACCGATCAATGTGCGGCTGATGCGGTGCCCGATGGCTGGATGGCGTTGGACATCGGTCCGGAGACCATCAAAGCGTTCCGCGCGGTGGTGCTGCGCAGCAAGACGTTGTTGTGGAACGGCCCCATGGGCGTGTTCGAGATGAAGAGCTTCCAAGCGGGCACGGTCGCTGTTGCGAACGCCGTTGCCGAAGCAACGGCCGGTGGTGCGTTCTCGCTCGTTGGCGGTGGCGACAGCGTTGCCGCCGTGAACCAGTTCAACCTTGCCGATAAGATCAGCTACGTGAGCACCGGCGGTGGCGCTATGCTCGAGTACCTCGAAGGCAAGGTGCTGCCGGGGATCGCAGCAATAGAGGGATGAGCTCTTCACATGCGTCATCCCAATAACGCAAAGGGCGCTTCCTGCTACTGCGAACTGTGTCGCTTTACTCCTACCATATCGCCCACACGGCATACAACACCACCGAGGGCGGCGTAGCTGGTCGCTGCGATGGCCTTGGCGGTGCTTTGGCGCTTTTTGAAATCCCACACATCGCGCAGGAAGAGCGGGAAGTTGTGGTCGTTCAAGAGGTCGAAGGCCACTGAAATGGTGGGCTCCAAGCTCTTGGCCGTGTGCCAGATGCCGAAGGGTATGAAGAGCGTTTCGCCGGGGCCGACCACGAAGGTGATGGGTGTGGCGTTGCGGTATAGCGGGTACTTGTCCAGGTCCACGTGCTCAATATCCGGGATGGCGCTCTTCCATTTGTCATTCGGGTCGGGGTAGAGGTATTTCTCCTGCCCGCGCGGCCACACGGTGAATTCCTTGTTGCCGTAAAGTTGGTTGATCCACGCACTCAAGTGGTAGTAATCCAAGTGCACATACGGGAACTTGCCGCCGACACCACCAACGAACATCTCCACGGCGTTGCCCCAATAGCCGCGTTTGAACCAACTGCTCTCCAACCAATTCGGTTTTGCGTAGCCGAGGTTCAACGGATAGACCATATCCACCAACTCCGGCAATTGCGCGCGCAGCTCATACTTGCAGGGGTACGGAACGGGGCGGCTCGTGTCCTTGCCTTCCACCAGGTCCATCACCTCCTTCATGGTGTACTCGGTGCCGTTCACGGTTGTCTTGCGATCGCCGAAGTTGGCGCGGAACCAATCCGGGCTGAAGGTGCCGTTGGCCTTCCACACCTTGCTGGCGTTCTTCAGCACCAGCGGTATACCGGGCAACCAATGCTCGTTGTAGAACTGCTCGTACGTGAGGTCGGCTACGTCGATCTTCTTGACTTCCATAGGGATGATTTTCGTGGGCTTCGTACGCGGAACGCAGCGTGAAGTTAGGGGCGCGGAAATGCACCGGGCAGCCTGCCCATCACCCCCCTGCCCTCCGCCGTCCGGCGGAGGGACCAAACCCTGCTCGACCCGATCACTTATTGATCTCCGTCGTCCTGGCGGCATCCACGGCGAAGGTGGCCTGATCCACTACCAACGGCTTCTTCGCGGTTTCCACGAACGTTTCGTTCCACAGCACAGTGAGCGTGGTGAACTGCATGTCGGCGATCTTGCCCGGTATCTCCACGGTTACGGTGAACGAATCCTCGCCGCCGCCGCTGAGCACCACTGGTTTCGACTTCGACTTCGCCGTGGCGAACACCTGTCCTGCCGGGATGCGCACGCCCACCTTGCTCGCGTCCACGATGGCCAATGAGCTGCCCACGTACTTCACATTGAACTTCGCTTCGGTCCTGTCCGTCTCTTGGCTCGCCTTCACCAGATTAACGGTGAACGGGCCAGCGCTCACTTCGTTCTTCGCTGCCGGCAATGTGAATTCCTCAACGGCTGCAACCGTGCCTTTGCTCGGCGCGAGTTGGAAGCCATCGGCGAAGTCGACGGACAATGTTTCGTGATGGTAGTTGGTGCCGCCGGTAACATTCAGCGTCGTCGCCTCTTTCTCGTACGGCCGCACCATGAAGGCCTTTTCCTTGAAGGCCATGGCCGCGCCGCCCATCGTCACCTTGAATTTGGTGGGGTCCACAAACACGTAGTCGTTGGTCTTGTTCGTCACCTTGAAACGGAACTTGCAGAACGTGGCCTCGGCCAACACATCCTCCATTTCCACGCGCACTTCGTTGGTCTCCACCGTCATCGCGGTGAAGGCATAGCGGTGGTCGGCCTTCATGGGCTTGTCCTGCGCGAATACGTGTAAGGATGCGATGCTGAGGGATAGGGTGAGGAGCGAGAGAGACGAGGTGTTCATGAGTGTTTGTTGTGGGGTTGTGAACGCGCCGTACGCAAGTGGCGTTCCGAAAAGTGGTGAAAGTCGGGGAATGGGAAGGGAGTGAAATGCAAATGCGGTATCAGGCGAAGGCGCGGAGGGCGCGGAGAAACAGGGGTGCTCTCGATGATTGACCCGACGCCGAAAAGCGTGGAATCAGCTGCTCAGCCCCATTACGGCGAGACCCTGGCAACCAATAAGCAGTGCTGGTGTTACGCTTCAAGAACCAGCACAGCTCGCTCCACTTCAGAACACCCCCGGAAAAACAACCTTCCGCTCCTTCGGGTAATCGGGGAACGTGCGGTGGTACCAGTCGTGGTGGTTCTTGGCGCGCGGCACCAGGTTCGCGAAGGTCCACACCATGAAGCTGAGCGCGGGCAGGTTCCACGCCATGATGGCGAAGCCCGTCCATTCGATGATCTCACCGAAAAGATTGGGCGACGAGATACGATCGAACAGAAATCCTTTCGGGATGCGGTAACCTGTTCCGGTCTTCGCGCGCAGGTTGATCAGCATGGTGTCGGACTTCATGTTGATGAACATGCCGCAGGCGAACACGATCGCACCGATGATGAAGTGCGCACTCGTCAACCAGCTCGCGTCGTACTGTTCCACCGGTGCGAGTTCCGCGAGGTAATAGCCGTTCAGCCCGGCGTTCATCACGTTGAACAGGATGGCGTTGCACACGATGAACACCGGCATACGCTTGGGCGTTGCGCGAATGCGCAACGGATAGATCACCGTGCGGTTGAGGTAGTGCACGATCCACACCGCGAACAGGATCCACGCGTAGTTGGAGAAGGCGTAGCTACCGCAGAACATGAAGTACACCATGATGCCGAGGCTCGGCAATTCCATGATGAACCAACCCAGCTTGTTGTTGATGGTAGGCCCCCACTTCGTGGACGTGTGGCGACCGAACGGCGCGGTGACGAAGAACATGACCACATGCACGATGACGGCCAGCGCGATCCACCCGTACGTGATCCATTCCAGTGTGCGCAGTTCCATGTCCTATCGGATCGTTCCCCTCTCCTTCTGCCATTGGTAAAAAGTCGCGCAGAGAGTCGTCCAGTGGCCGCGTGGTGTGCCCGAGTTCCCGTCGCGCCTTGGAGCTGTCCATGTTCGGGTGGCCGTTCTTCAGTGCGTCGATCGATTCGATGTTGAAGCGCGCCGGTGCGCCTGTGAACCACGCCCACAACGCAACGAAGGGCAACAGCGCTTTCAGGAGACCATATGACAGCACGCGCTGCGGCACCCTCTTGCCGGTAACGCGCTGCACCGCCCGGGCCAGTTCCTTCATGCTATAGTACTTGCCACTGAGCACGTAGATCTGGCCATTGCGTCCTTTGCTGATGGCCTGCACAATGGAGCGCGCCACATCGCGCACGTCCACCATGTCGTAGCCGCCAGCAGGCAGCATGGGCACGTTGCCACGGAGGAAGTCGAGCAGTGCGGCGCCCATTTTCGAGGGCTTCGTATCGTACGGGCCCACCACGCAACTGGGGCGCAGCACCACCAGCTCCAGCGCATCCTTCCCCAGTTCGGCGAACAGCACTTGCTCGCCCATCGCCTTCGAATGGTCATAGGCGTAGTCACTGCGGGTTTTGTACGGCCGGTTTTCGTTGTACGGCATGCTGTGCGGCAACTCCGTAACGGCGTGCACGCTGCTGATGTGCAACAGCCTTTTCACGCCTTTCGCAACGGCGGCCGCGTGGATGTTGCGCGGCCCTTCGGTGTTGGTGCGGTACACTATGCCGGTGGGGTCGCCATGCACGCTGATGATGGCCGCACAGTTCACCACCACATCGCAGCCCGCGCACAGGCGCAACAGGTCGGCCAGCACCAGCACATTGCCCTGCACGCGTTCGAGGTCAAGGCCCACCAGTGCGTGATCATCGGCGTTGTAGAAAGCGCGCACACGGTGGCCTTGCTCCAAGAGCACGCGGCACAACACATTGCCGATATGGCCGCTGGCGCCGGTAACGGCTACTTGCATGGGGGGGGCGTCATCGGCGGGGCTGAACATAGCGCACGGGACGCTAGTGGTTCATACAAGTCGTTGACCGCTTCGTCAGGAATGCCTCCTTGCCGGTCGATCTCTGCTTGCGTTCGCCCGCTTGGTTGGCACAGCTTTAGGGTACCGCAAGCAAAAAGAACATGCAACCCAGCGTACATACCTCAACGGCCATGGCCAGCCGAATGGCCCCACAAGTGTTGCTACGCCGCTACAAGCCGCTGAGCACCATAACAGCAGCCACCATTGCCGAGAACGTGGAGGCGAGCCGCTTCCTGCCCGGCCCTGCGCCCGAAGCCGTTATCGTGGAGATCCCCGCCAGCGCGCGCTTTGCGCTCAGCTTCGTGGAGAACGATCCATGGACGGTGCTCGGTCTCGACCGCGTTACGCACCTGCTCGCTTGGGTGGCCGAGGGCGAACTCTTCGAACGTCTCCGCGACTTCCACATCGACAACCCGCCGCCGGGCATCCACTTCAAAGTGTTCGCTCAGTTGGAAGAAGCCAAGCGTTGGGTGAAGCAGATGATGGCCGGGAGCTGACGCTTACACCTCCTCCCCTTCGTCGCGCAACTGGTTCAGCAGTTCGTTCGCCCATGCGCGGTGCTGCTGCAGTTGCACGGCGCTCCAGTCCTTCGTTGCGGCGTGGAAGTCCATTTGCGCCTTCAGCGCTTGTTGGCCTTTGTTCAAGCCGGGGTCGGGTAGAAAGGTGTCGCACGCTATAATGCCACCGGGCCGCACTGTGCCCCTGAACAAGCCTTGGCGCGCCACGCCGGCCACCTCCTCCATGCCGAAGCGCTCGGTGCCCAGCCGTTTAATGGTAATGTCGTAGTTGGCCAGCAAAAAGGCCTTCATGTTGGGCACCGCATCGCGTATCCCGCTCTCGTGCTCGCGGTAGCGCTGGAAGAAATGCGAGTCGAAGTAGAACGCGCTGGTGGGCGCCAATGAAATGGCCTCCAGGCCGATGTCCTTCAGGTGCCACCACGCCGTCATGAACACCTTCTCGTTCTTCTTGGTAATGCGCACCGTTACCAGCCAATCGATGTTGCTGGGCGAGTTGTATTCCTCCTGATGCTGGCGCGGATGTTTACTGGTGCTCGCCTTCAGCGCGTGGCGCAGCTCCTTCACCTTCTTCTCGAACTTCCGCAGAACGCTCTCCTGGTCAGCGCGCACGTGCGCCAACTTCTCTTCCAAACTCATGGAGGCGACGATGATGCGCATGCGGGGCTGAGCGAATATATCGGGGCCACGGCCCTCTCACAGCGCCCCGGCGAACCCTAATAACGGGCGCGGCTCTCCCCCCTACTTCTTCTTTTCTTCTTCTTGGCCTTCTCCTTCCGCTTCTTCTTGCTCTTCGGCGGTGCCGCGTTGTGCTTGGCCTTGGGGCGCGCCTTGCCCGGGGCCCATTGCTCGTGTACCACCAAGCGCCAACCCACTTTCGACAGCCGCTTCCGCATCGCATTCTCGCCCGGACGGTCCCCCTTGGCCACAACCACCCGCTGGTTCATCATGGTCTGCTTGGCGATGCCCATGGCCAGAAATGCTTCGGGCTGGAAGATCGCGTGCTCGTACGCCTCGTGCAGCGTCATGGACTTGGATTCGGATGCAGACTTCTTCTTCATGGTGGTTCAAAAATAGAGCGGGCCACCCGGATGCGATGTTGCTCGCTATCAGTAACCTGTTCCAGTGAGGGAAAGAACCGCTGAGGCGCCGCTGTAAAAGCCCTCATTTCGGTCGCGGTCTATCGTACAGTTGCCTTTGTCCTTGTTGTTGGGTTGTCCTGTTGGAGAATGGATAGGTCAACAGCGTCGGCTTGGATGTTGGGAAGCTGTCCACGTTCCAACAGGAACGCGCGTAGGGGTGAGTATACCCAACGACTCATGTGGTCGTTCCTTGATGTACTCCTGGATCTAGCAGTTGATCACTACGCGCACCTGATGGAGCGTCTCAAAGAGGTGGGCCTCGAGCACATCTTCGCTGTGCGCGAGATTGACGCGCTCGATCAAGCCATTGTCCTGGGGACCCGCCGTGGGCCACTACAACTTCAAGCCGTCGCGGTATTTCCCCAACAGCATGGGCGATGCTGCGCGCTTCCCCGAGCTGGTCAAAGAGAATCACTGCTACCATCCTACGGGAATCAACAAGCGCAAATCCATCGCGCTCCCCTAGCGCGGGAACAGTGCTTCCGGCGCTTGCTGGTCCAACGACTGGCGGTACTCGATGCTTCTGCGCAGGAAGGTCGGCCGATCGGGCATGGTCGGTAGCGGGTCGGTCCTTCCGGGGGAAACAACCACAGCGCTGGGTGATGCCAGCAGAGGTCGTGGCCGCTGTTGTCGCGGTGCTGCCGGATGCCTGCACGTAGCCTTTTCACTTCAGCGATGAGCGCAGCGCGTTCCATATGTTTCCATGTCGGCATACATGGGTGTTGGGCTATGGCGGTATCCCACAGCAAATGGGCGGCCGGGGTGCAATCATTTACGCGGCCAGACCCGGTGAGAGTGCTCGCACCGTGGTGCACTCCGATCGGCATCGAATGCAGCGCATTCAGTTTCCGATCCAATTCGATCGAAACGAGGAGGCGTGTCGTTCGTTCAACGCCGGCTTTTGTCCATTCTGCATTCCTCTGCGCCCCAGCCTCTGCGTGAAACCCCAACTCGAATCCTCGCCCCACCCTCCTACCTTTGCCGCCCCTTTTCAACACCCTGTGGAAAACTCCGATGCATACGACCTGATCGTGGTGGGTGCTGGCCATGCCGGCTGCGAAGCAGCAGCGGCCGCAGCCAACATGGGTAGCCGCGTGCTGCTGGTTACCATGAACATGGGTGTAATCGGTCAAATGAGCTGCAATCCGGCCATGGGCGGTGTGGCTAAGGGCCAGATAGTCAGAGAGATAGATGCCTTGGGCGGCTACAGCGGCATCGTCAGCGACCGTAGTATGGTGCAGTTCCGCATGCTCAACCGCAGCAAGGGCCCCGCCATGTGGAGCCCCCGCACCCAGAACGATCGGATGCGCTTCGCCGAGGAATGGCGCAAAATGCTGGAGGAGACACCCAACGTGCACTTTTTGCAGGACCAGGTGGTCGGGTTGGTGGTGGAAGAGGCTTCGAGCCATGAGCCGCGAGCCGCGAGCTCTCAGGAAAAGCTCGAAGCTCGAAGCTCGAAGCTCGAGGCCCGCCGGGTCACCGGCGTCCAAATGGCCTTGGGCGGAACCATCATGGCCCCAGCGGTCATCCTCACCAACGGCACTTTCCTGGGCGGTATCATGCACATCGGCGAGAAACAGTTCGGCGGTGGCCGGGCCGGAGAACGGGGTTCGCATGGCATTACCGAGCAGCTCGTCGAACTGGGCTTCGAGAGTGGCCGCATGAAGACGGGCACGCCCCCTCGCGTCGACGGACGAAGCATCGATTACAGCCAGCTCGAGGAGCAGAAAGGCGACGAGCCTGCGGGGCGTTTCAGCTACCTGCCCAATGCCCTCTCACCCACTGGGGGAACTGAAGGGGGCAGCCCCCAACTCCCCTGCTGGATCACCTACACGAACCAAGAGGTCCACGACACCCTGCGCAGCGGCTTCGACCGCAGCCCCATGTTCAACGGGCGCATACAAGGACGGGGCCCCAGGTACTGCCCCAGCATTGAGGACAAGATAGACCGTTTCGCGGACAAAGACCGCCACCAGATCTTCGTGGAGCCAGAGGGTTGGAGCACCATCGAAACGTACATCAACGGGTTCAGCACAAGCCTCCCGGAGGACGTTCAACTGAAAGCCTTGCGCCTGCTCCCGGGCTTTCAGAATGCGCGCATGTTCCGCCCCGGCTATGCCGTGGAATACGACTACTTCCCCCCTACCCAGCTCACCCATACCCTGGAGACGAAACTGGTTGACGGCCTCTATTTCGCCGGCCAAATAAACGGTACCACGGGGTACGAAGAAGCCGCTTGCCAAGGCCTTATGGCAGGCATCAATGCACACCTGAAATTGAGCGGCGAAGAACCGTTCGTTCTGGGTCGGGACGAGGCCTATATCGGGGTGCTTATCGACGACCTTATTACCAAGGGAACAGAGGAGCCTTACCGCATGTTCACCAGCCGTGCGGAGTACCGCATTCTGCTCCGCCAAGACAACGCCGACCTGCGCCTAACGTCCCGGAGTTTTGCCCTTGGCTTGGCAAGTCGCGAGCGCTTCGAACGGGTGGAACGGAAGCGCCAATACACCGCCGAACTTGTGCGGTTTTTGAAGGAGGAAAGCGTGTCGCCGGAAGTGGCCGATGCGGTGATCGTTCCACGTGGAACATCTCCTGTGAAGCAGAAGATGAAAGCCTACGACTTGCTCCTCAGGCCACAGGTCAACGCCACCGATATCGAAGCCCTGGCGCCCGGCGCATGGTCACTTGCCCAAACCTTCGGAGACCTGCGCGCAGAGGTACTGGAGCAGGTGGAGATCAACGCGAAATACGACGGCTACATCCAGAAGGAACGCGACACCGCCGACAAGCTTTCCCGCCTGGAAGACGTGCCGCTCGATATGGAAATGGAGTACGCTCGCCTCACGTCATTGAGTATCGAAGCGCGCCAGAAATTGGACAAGGTGAGGCCCGCAACGCTGGGACAAGCCAGCCGCATCAGCGGCGTTTCGCCCGCCGACCTGAGCGTGCTCATGGTATACCTCGGGCGGTAGTACTTCATTCGCAGATGAAGCATAAGAGCCCCAATAGAATCCAGCCTAACCCGTCCCACTCAAACCCCTGTCCTATTGCGTGTGAGTTCGAGCGCAACCGAGAACGGGGTAGGAGTGAGGCCCCAGATCGTTCCACGTGGAACATGTAGCCCAAGAAACCCTTTCGGCCTGCCCTATCTGTGCCGACCCAGACATCGTCCCAGAGGGGGAGGTGAAGGACCACCATTTGAGCCAAGAAGTCTTTCGGCTCTCGGCATGCACGGCATGTGGTTTTGTCTTCACCAACCCGCGCCCAGATCAGGTGCATATCGGAGCCTACTACTCCTCTGATAACTACATCAGCCACTCCAATTCCGCAGCAACGCTTTCGGACCGCTTATACCAAGTAGCCCGCAACTGGGCACTCCGCAAAAAGCACCGCATGGTGCGATGTTACAAACCCGGTGGGCGGCTCCTTGATGTGGGCTGTGGTACCGGCTCGTTTCTCGGGTATATGCAGGAGCGCGGCTACCAAGCGGCGGGGGTGGAGCCAAGCGATCGCGCCCGGGCAATTGTCAACCAAGCACATCCCGAGAGCGCCGTGCCCACCATGGCCGAATTGGACCGTAGCCAACCCTTCGAAGTGGTTACCCTCTGGCACGTATTGGAACATCTTCCTGATCTCCAGGCCGCATTCCGGGAGTTCAATTCGCTCCTCCGGCCTGCAGGACATTTGTTCATTGCCGTACCGGATCGCACCAGTTGGGATCGTTCCCATTACGGACCTATCTGGGCGGCATGGGATGTTCCCCGACATCTCTCTCATTTCCGCCCAAAAGATGTTGAAGCGCTTATGGCGCAACATGGCTTCAAGCTGGTATCAACCCGGCGTATGTGGATGGACGCCCCGTACATCTGCATGCTCAGTGAACGCTATCGGGGTAGGGGACCGCTGGTGAGTTTGGTCCTCGGCATCATCAAGGGTTCATGGAGCAACCTCGTGGCGCTGGTCCTTGGGCGCTCCACTTCGAGCACCCTCTTTATCGGCCGCAAACGCTAAACCCCTGGGAAGGCCCCAATACTTCGTTCTGCGCCACTTTGGCCATTTCGCAAGGCCCACACCCCACCAGCCCCGAGATCGCGGGCTTAGCGCGGCGCAATGACTTCGTCGTAATCTTCTGATTCACAGGTCTTTACACACACACGGGTCGTAAGGGCCCATGATGGCTGCCATCGAGACCCACCTTATCGAAAAAGAGGGTTCGGCATCGAGCTACCTTCGCGGCCCATTTTTCCAACGAAATGCCAACAGCAGTCGCAGCGCCCGCAAATCGCGTGGCCTCCATCCTTTCCGAACTTGGTATCACCTCACAACAAAGTGGTGTCTCCACGGGCTCCACTTGGCTAAAGGGTGACGGTGAAATGCTCGCCTCCTATTCGCCGGTTGACGGCGCGCTGATGGGCACCGTGCGCGCGTCCAGCAAGTCGGAATACGACAAGGCGATCGGTGTTGCCCAGGAAGCCTTCGTGCAATGGCGCCAATGGCCCGCCCCGAAGCGCGGTGAGGTCGTGCGCCAATTCGGCGAGGAGCTTCGAAAACACAAGGCCGGCCTGGGCAAGCTCGTGAGCTACGAGATGGGCAAGAGCTATCAAGAGGGCCTAGGCGAGGTGCAGGAGATGATCGATATCTGCGATTTCGCGGTGGGTCTTTCGCGCCAACTCCATGGACTCACCATGCACAGCGAACGTCCTGAGCATCGTATGTACGAGCAATGGCATCCGCTCGGTGTGGTGGGCATCATCAGCGCGTTCAACTTCCCCGTGGCGGTATGGGCGTGGAACACTGCCTTGGCTTGGGTTTCCGGTGATGTGTGTGTTTGGAAGCCCAGCGAGAAAACACCGTTGTGCGGCGTGGCTTGCCAGATGATCGCGGCTGAAGTGTTCAAGCGCAACAATGTTCCCGAGGGTGTTTGTGTCTTGGTGAACGGTGGTCGGGAAGTAGGGGAGTGGCTCGCTGCTGACGCGCGCATTCCCTTGGTGAGCGCCACCGGTAGCACGCGTATGGGCAAGGCCGTGGGCAGGGTTGTTGGCGAGCGCCTCGGACGGTCGTTGCTCGAGCTCGGTGGCAACAATGCCATCATCGTTTCGGAAAAGGCCGATCTCGATATGGCTTTGCGTGCCGCATTGTTCGGCGCCGTTGGCACGGCCGGGCAGCGTTGCACCACCACGCGCCGCTTGATCATCCACGACAGCGTATACGACGCGATGAAGCAGAAGCTCGTGAAGGCCTACGCGCAATTGCGTATCGGCGACCCGCTTGACGAAAAGAACCACGTGGGTCCACTGATCGATCGTGATGCCGTGGCGCTCTACACCAAAGCCCTCGATGCTGCAAAAGCACAGGGGGCAACCATCGCCGTTGAGGGTGGTGTGCTGAACGGGGAAGGGCGGGAGAGCGGCTGCTACGTGAAGCCCGCCATCGTTGAGGCGAAGCCGGACATACACATCGTGCAGGAGGAAACGTTCGCACCGATCCTCTATTTGTTGCGCTACAGCGGCGATGTTGCCGATGCGATCACGATTCAGAACGGGGTGAAACAAGGCCTCAGCAGCAGCATCATGACCACCGACATGCGCGAAGCGGAACGATTCCTGAGCACGGCCGGCAGCGACTGCGGCATCGCCAATGTGAACATCGGGACCAGCGGCGCCGAGATCGGTGGCGCATTTGGTGGTGAGAAGGAAACCGGCGGTGGGCGTGAGAGTGGCAGCGATGCTTGGAAGGCGTACATGCGCCGCCAGACCAACACGATCAACTACGGCAGCTCTCTGCCATTGGCACAGGGCATCAAGTTCGACGTGTGATTGTTCCCGTACTCCGATCGTCCGGATATATTCGGCACCCCTTGATGCACTCGCGCACCGCGCTCCCCGCCTTCATACTTGCTCTGTTGCTCGCGTCCTGCGCGTCGAACGAGGCACCTGCGCCGATCATCCCGCGCACTGGCGCCTGGTCAATGACGCTCAATCTGGGTGGTGGCAACACGCTTCCTTTCTCGTTCGACCTGTCCAATGACAGTGCCGGGTGGATCATCACCGTGCACAATGGAACGGAGCACATTGTAGTGGATGATGTGCAACTCGCGAATGACACGCTGCGCATCCGGATGCCGTTGTTCGATTCGGAATTCGTTGGGGCGCTCTCGTCCGATAGCGCCTTCACCGGACATTGGGCCAACCATCTCAAGGGACCCGAATACCGTATCCCGTTCACTGCTTCACATGGTGCAGGCAGCCGCTTCCCATTGAACGGCGACGGTACCGCCCGCGATCTTTCGAGTACATGGGAAACCCATTACAGCCCAGGCGTTCCGGACGCGTACGATGCGATCGGGATCTTCTCCCAGAAGGGAACACACACTTCGGGCACCTTCGTAACGGAAACCGGCGATTATCGCTACTTGGAGGGGGTTGTGGACGGTGATTCCATGAAGCTGTCGTGCTTCGACGGCACCCATGCCTTCCTGTTCAAGGCCGCGTGGCATAACGATAGTCTGCATGGCCGGTTTTGGAGCGGCACGCATTGGCAGGAGCCGTGGGTCGCTGTGCGTAACCCCGATTTCAAACTCCGTGATCCCGATTCGCTGACCATGTTGCGCGAGGGTTATGATATGGCCGACTTCGGTTTTCCCGGTATTGACGGCGGCATGATCTCGTCAAAGGACGCTGCGCACGCGGGCCGGGTCCTCATGGTGCAGATCATGGGTAGTTGGTGTCCCAACTGTGTTGACGAGACCCTCCTCCTTGATGAGATGTATGCCAAGTACAACGACGACGGGCTTTCCGTGATCGCCCTTGCGTTCGAGCAGCACGCCGATAGTGCGCTCGCCATTGCGGGCTTGAAGCGGTTCCGAGAGCGATTGCATGTGAAGTACGACATTGCTTATGCCGGACCAGCGAGCAAAGCCGCTGCTGCCGAGCGGTTGCCTTTCTTGGACCATGTCATGAGCTATCCCACGTGCATCTTCATTGATCGCGCAGGGGTGGTGCGCCGCATACGCACGGGCTTCTATGGGCCAGGCACCGGCGAGCACTATTTGAATTACCGTCGCAACCTCGAGCAGTTCCTAGAGCGCATGTTGGCTGAGCCGTCGCCCGTGGCGCTTCCCAAGGCGGCCTAAGCTTATTCGTCCTCTACCTTCCCGTCAACAACCAGCCGTCCTTCGCGGTTGGCCACCTCCCATGCCGTGTGGAAGACAAGCGCGGTGCGTTGGCGCAGCAGGTCGAACCGGATCTTCTCCGTCTCATCACCGGGCTGGTGATAGTCTTCATGTACTCCGCTGAAATAGAAGATCACCGGCACGCCTTTCCGGGCGAAATTGTAGTGGTCGCTACGGAAGTAGAATCGGTTCGGGTCGTCCAGTGCATTAAAGGTTTCGTCCAGATCAATGCCCACGTATACGTCATTCGCTCGCTGGTTCACCGCGTGCAGCTCGGTGCTCAATCGGTTGCTGCCGATGATGTACACATAAGGCGCGCTCTGTGCGTGCGCGCTATCCGTGCGTCCGATCATGTCGATGTTCAGGTTGCAAACGGTGTTCTCCATGGGGAAAACGGGGTGGTCGCTGTAATACTCCGAGCCTAGTAGCCCCTTCTCTTCGGCACTGACCGGCATAAACAGAATGCTACGCCGCGGTCCACGCCCTTCGCGCTTTGCCTGGGCGAACGCCTGCGCCATCTCCAGCAGTGCAACCGTGCCGCTCCCATCGTCGTCGGCGCCGTTGTACACCTCACCATCGTGCGCTCCTATGTGGTCATAGTGGGCCGTTACCACAACCACCTCATCCCGCTTGTCCCCGCCTTCGATATACGCCAACACGTTCTCGCTGCTCAGGGGTGTGCGCATGGGCCGGTTCAATATGCTCACGTCCATTGCGATCGTACGCGCCTTCGCCGCTTTGCTCTTGAGGGCCCGCTTCAGTTCTTTCGCATACACCATGTTGCCCTTGACCATGATCGCGGTTGCCACCGCCGGGGAAATGACCATCACCTGCGCACTCTGCTTTGATGCCTTAGTGGGCGCGGCATCAGCCAGCCGCATGCGGGTACCCCCAAGCCAATGACCATATTCCTGCTTCGTGGGTACGAAACTCTCGGTAGCCACCAACAGCAACTCCCCGCCTTGGGCTGTGAAGGCGGCACCAAGAGCTGTTAGCTGGGCCATATCAACGACGCTTGTCTTGTCCTTCACAGGAAGCAGGACAAGTGCGGCGCGCGTACCCGTCGGCAAAACCGAAAGCCCTGGGACATTCGTGTAGACGAGCTCGGCGAACCCGATATCGGCCGGGGTACGGTTGCTGAAGTAGAGTTGGTCCTCGAGGAACCTGTATTGTTTGCCCCCCATCTCCAACACAAGGCTTCCCGGCTGTTCCACCACCAAGCCAAAGGGCTGGAAATAACCATCGACCAAACCGTGTTCGGCCGCCACTGGAACGGCGGGAATGCCGAATGCGATGAACTGTTGCTTCAAGTACTCCGCTGCCATCTTCTGCCCCTTCATGCCGGCTTCGCGACCTTCGTATGCATCGCTTGCCAGTATGGTAAGGTGGGTGCGCAAGTCGGCCTCCGTGATCGTGTTCGCGTAGCGCACTACAGCCGTATCCTGTTGGGCAACACCAGCACGGCCCATCATCACGATGGCCGTGATCAAGAGTTTCGTTCTCAACATTTTCAATGGTTGTTCACAACCGCATCAGGCGGTTTCGATCTTGGCCACCCGGCGTTGGTGCCGCCCTCCCTCGAAGTGCGCGGTAAGGAATGCATCAATTATCCGTTCCGCCTCCACATCATCCACGAAGCGGGCCGGCAGGGCGATCACGTTCGCATCGTTGTGGGTACGCGCCAAGGTGGCCACCTCGGCATTCCATGCCAATGCGGAGCGAACGCCTTGGTGTTTGTTCGCCGCCATGTTCACACCATTGCCACTACCGCAGATCAGAATACCGAGATCAGCCGCACCGTTCTCAACGTCACTCGCAACGGGATGCGCATAATCCGGATAGTCAACGCTCTCGTCCCCCGGCGCCCCGTGGTCCGTTACAGTATGTCCCAGTGAACGCATATGCTGAAGCAGACGCCTCTTTAAAGCGGTTCCAGCGTGATCGTTACCAATGGCAATACGCATTTGCGGTTGTTTCTTGGCCGAAGATAGCCGCGTGTTCAGGATCCAACATAGTGATTGTGGGATCGCGAGTTATACAGTGAACAAGCGCTGACAACTTTTCCCGTCATCAACGATCGTTGATGGCCATGATCGATCCCCTCGGAAAAACACATGCAATCGATCTAGCGATCATCACCGATCAGTACACGATCGATCTACCCGTCATGTGGCGTCGAGTATCAACCAACCAGATGGTCCGTGACCTTGTTCGATCGTTCATTTCCTGCCAGACTTCCACCGCTCCTCCAACACTGTTCGCTATTCCTACATATCGTTGATCGTGCATGGATCGTTGGCTACTTTTGAAAAGCGAGGAATGCAAGGGGAATGCATTCCGACAATGAACACGATCAACAACTCTTATCACTATTACATAATTTTTAAATAGAAGAATAATGAAATACAGGTGTGTGTGTATCGTACTGATGATGATCGTTGTGCCTGCATTCGGTCAGGACGGCTTCACGCAGTACAAGCACACCAACGGAAAAGTGAGCAGCGAGGGTTATTTGGTGGATGGCAAACCCGAGGGTTGGTGGAAAACCTACTACGAGGATGGAATAGTGCGCAGCGAGGGGAACAGGAAGAGGTTCCTTCTGGATAGCACTTGGCAGTTCTTTGCGCCCGATGGGAAGTTGATGACGGAGATCACGTATGACAACGACAAGAAGAACGGGCCGCAACGGAAGTTCGATAGCGATGGCAAACTGATGAGCGTTGAGCCCTTTGTTGACGATGTTCGGGCAGGCGAGGCTGAGTATTACCACGCGAACGGTGCGGTGCATAAGCGTATACCGTTCGAGAAGGGATACGAACAGGGGAGGGGTTACGAATTCGCGGAGGACGGTAGATTGGTTTCGTTGTTGACGTATGGATCCGGTGTGCTGCGGAAAAAGGAAGACATCAACCGTACGGATGCGCGTGGTTTGAAACAAGGTCCGTGGAAGGAGTTCCACCCCGGTAGTGCGCCCGGCAGGATCGGAAAGGTGAAGTGGGAAGGGACTTTTGTTGACGACAAACGACAGGGCGTGTTCAAGGAGTACGATGCGCTTGGCAACCTGAAGGATATCACCAAGTACGATCAGGGAGAGATAGAGAATAACGCTGCAGAAGCGGAAGTGCTGAAGATCAAGAGCACCTACCATAGCACAGGCAAGGTGGCTACTACGGGCACTTACGGTAAGGATGGTAGCAAGCAGGGTCTGTTCCGTGAGTTCGCGACGGACGGTTCAGTGGTATCATCCAGCATTTTCCGGAATGGACAGCTCATGGGCAAAGGACCCGTGAATGAAATGGGAGTTCCGAATGGCAAGTGGCAGGAGTTCTATATCAGTGGCGAGCTGCGTGCAGAAGGAGAATACAAGGAGGGAAAGCGGGATGGCGAGTGGGTGTATTACCACCGCAGCGGGAAGGTGGAGCAGAAAGGCCGTTATGCGAATGGCCTTGCGCAGAACCAGTGGACATGGTTCTACCAGAACGGCGCTACACATCGCGAAGAGAATTACCGGAAGGGACGCGAAGACGGAACCAGCATCGAATACGACAGCAGCGGAGTTGTGATCACACAGGGCGAGTACATCGACGGCCTTAAAGAGGGTGAATGGACCTATGTGGTCGGCGACCACACCGAGAAAGGAAAGTACAAGGACGGTCTGAAGGATGGCATTTGGAAACACACGTATCAAAGCGGGCGCACGTATTTCATCGGCGAGTTCATCGGTGGTGAGCCACAAGGCAAACACCGATGGTACTACCCCAATGGGCAGATCCGTATGGAGGGCAAGTACGCCGCAGGTCTACAGCAGGGCGATTGGGATCTGTATGCGGAGGATGGGGATCTTAAGATGACCATACGTTATTTGAACGGCGAAGAGGTCCGTATCGACGGCCAGAAGCTGCCGGTTCCCGGTGGCGGCGAACCAGAGCAGTAGTTTCGGGGCGTGGCAGCGAAATCAGATAAGGGGGCCGGGCCCCGACCGCGCAATGCGGTTGTGCACGAGACCGCGCGCCCGCAAGCTGAAGGGACCGACATGTCGAGCGAAGAGTTGCGGCACGAGATCGATCAGCACAAGCTGACCCAACAGGAATTGTTCCGTTCCCAACGCTTCGCTCGCAGCCTTGTGGACAGCTCGTTGGATGCGATCATTGCCGTGGACAAGGAGTCCTTTATCACGGAATTCAACCCGGCAGCATCCGTACGGTTCGGTTATGAGCCGAGCGAAGTTGTTGGCAAACATGCACGCATGCTCTACGCCACGGAAGCGGAACATGCGCGCGTGAAGCGGGAACTCGATGAGCATGGCGCATTCACCGGAGAGGTGCGCAATGTGGACCGCGAAGGCAAGGGGTTCATCTCCTTTCTCACGTCAAGTAGGCTGTACGACGAACAGGGAACGCTGCTCGGGTCAATGGGCGTGAGCCGGGACATCACCAGGGCCAAAGAAGACCGCGAACACCTCGATCACGAAACCGCGAAACTGCGGGCACTTTTCGAAAGCGGAGAACACATGTTCTGGACGGTGGACCGCGACATCGCCCTTACGAGCTTCAACAGGGGCTATGCCGATATGGTTATGAAACTGTATGGTATACGGCCTGAAATACGCACCAATATCGCCGTTCCGCGAAAGCGCTTCGCAAGCGATGAGTATCACCATTTCTGGGAGGACAAGTACAAGCAGGCCTTCACAGGAAAGACACTACGGTTCGAAACAGAAGTGAAGAGCAGGGCGGGGAATATCGTTTGTAACGAGATCTTTTTGAGTCCTGTGATCGGCGCCGATGGGGAGGTGGATGAGGTGTTCGGTATCGGCCACGAAGTCACCGAACAAGTTGTCGCCGAACGATTGGTCCGTGATCAGGCGGCGCGTATCAAAGCCATTTTCGAGAACAGCGCGAACGTTATGATCTGGACGCTGGACCGCGAATTCCGCATCACGGCGTTCAATGAACATTTTCACGAGAGCAACCTGCGAGGGCTCGGGATAGACCACGCCCTTGGCGATGCGTTCATCGACGACATGAAGAAACGTGTTGCGGGAGGTGTTTGGGGGCCCGTGGTCGCGCATTATGAAGCAGCGCTAACGGGCGAGCCACAGCATTTCGAAGTGCAACTGGACAATGGCAGGGGTCGCATGTTGTGGGTGGAGAACTTCCTGAACCCGATCGTGATCGACGGGGAGGTACGCGAGATCAGCTGCCTTGCCCACGGTATTACCGACCGTAAGGATGCTCAACGGAAAATGCAGGAAAACCTGCACGAAAAGGAGGTTCTCTTGAAAGAGGTCCACCATAGGGTGAAAAACAACCTGCAGATCATCAGCAGCATTCTCAACCTTCAAACGGGCTATGTGGGTGGCGACCAGCGCATGCTCGACCTTCTGCGCGACAGCAAGGACCGCGTTCGGAGCATGTCCTTCATCCACGAGAGCCTCTATCAGGCCAAAAATTTCAGCAGCATCGACCTTGGGGCATACATCGACAGCCTGGCCCGCAATCTCATGATGAGCTATAGCCTGACAGGGCAGGTGCAGCTGAATACGGACGTCGAAAAGGTGGAGTTGGGCCTGGACCAGGCCATACCCTGTGGACTCATCCTCAACGAATTGTTGAGCAATGCCCTTAAGCACGCCTTTCCGGGCGGGGCAAAGGGAACCATTGATCTCAGTGTGGAAATGAGCAGCGGGCAGGTATGCATTACCGTTGCGGACAACGGCATTGGCCTTCCTGGCGACTTCCACGAGGAACGTAGCGCCAACCTGGGTTTGCAGCTGGTACAGACCCTTGCCGGTCAGATCGATGGCCGTATTGAGCGAAAGGCGGGGGCCGGAGCAACTTGGGTGCTCACCTTTACCCGCAGTACCCCGAACGGGAACCCACGGATCGATAGACCGTAGAAACGGCCCGCAAGCTTACATTTGGACGTAACCAACGGATACTCATGGCGCAGACAAGTGTTTTGGTGGTAGAGGACGAGAGCATTGTGAGCAAGGACATCCAGCATAGCCTGAAGAAGCTCGGCTACACAGTGGCCGGTGCCGCCGCAACTGGCGAGAATGCGGTGGCCTTGGCCATCGAGACCCAGCCCGACATCATTCTCATGGACATTATGTTGAAGGGCGAAATGAACGGGATCGAAGCAGCGGACAAGATCCGTCAAGAGACCAACATCCCGGTGATCTTCCTAACGGCGTATGCCGACGAAAGCACCCTGAACAAGGCGAAGGTCACGCAGCCATACGGGTACATCATCAAGCCGTTCAAGGAGATCGACATCCATACGTCGATCGAAATGGCGCTCTACAAGCACAAGAAGGAGACCGAAGTGTTGAAGGAGCGCGACCTGCTTTTCAGCCTCGTCGAAAACAAAGAGACCGGCAAGGAGTTCCTCTTCGTGAAGAATAACAGTCGCTTGGTGAAGTTGAAGACCAGCGACATCTATTTCGTTGAAGCGCTGAAGGATTACGTGACGATCAATACGCTCAACACGCGTTACACGATACACAGCACCATGAAGGATATCGAGGCCAAATTGCCCGATAGCGACTTCGTGCGTGTGCATCGCAGTTTCATTGTTCGCCTCGACAAGATCGCGGCCATCGAACAGCCGAACGTGATCCTCGAGAACGACAAGAAGATCATCCCCATCGGCGGCAGCTACAAAGACGAGCTGGCTAAGCGCCTGAATCTGGTTTAGCGTCGACCTCTCTTTCCGCCCGCTCGCGTTTCTTTACGATAACGCTCTGTTTGTGGTGCCTGCGCACCGCTGCCCTCCGGTACAAGGTCAACTACCCGCTTCTCCATGTCCACGGCGCGTATGGTCACGCGTAGTTCATCACCAAGGCGATAGGTCTTTCCGGTGCGCATTCCCACCACTTGGAATTTGCCTTCCAGGAATTTGAACGTATCGCCGCGCAGGTCGCGAATGGAGATCATGCCTTCGCATTTGTTCTCCTTCAGTTCCACGTAAATGCCCCATGAGGTGATGCCGGTGATGAGGCCATCGAACGATTGTCCGATGCGCTGCAGCAGGAACTCGGACTGTTTGTAGCGGATGCTGGCGCGTTCCGCGTCGGCCGCGCGGCGCTCTTGCAACGAACTATGCTTACAGCTGGTCTCCAGTGTGCCCTTGTTCAGCGGTGAACCGCCGGCCAGATAGTGCGCCAAGGCCCGGTGTACCAGCAGGTCGGGATACCGGCGGATGGGGAGGTGAAGTGCGTGTAATGGTCAAAGGCCAGTCCATAGTGTCCGATGTTATCGGTGCTGTAGATGGCCTTCGCCATACTTCGGATGGTGACCTGCTTGACGATGTTCTCCTCATCGGTGCCTTTCACATCGGCGAGCAAGCGGTTGATGGCGTGCGCCAATTCCTCGCCCTTGTGAACCACGAGCGAGTGACCAAAACTCTTTGCTAAGTTTTTCAGCTGGTCGATCTTTTCCTCGTCGGGCAGGTCATGCACCCGGTAAACGAACGGATGCGCGCCGCCCTTTTTCAGAGACCCTACATAGGTGGCCACGCGCTTATTGGCCAGCAGCATGAACTCCTCGATGAGCCAGTTCGCCTCGGCCATCACCTTCTCATACACACCTAACGGACGGCCCTTTTCGTCCAGCTTGAACTTCACCTCATTGCCCCCGACCTCCAGGGCGCCGTTGGCCATCCGGTCTTTGCGCAGCACCTGTGCCAGTCGATGCAAGGTGAGCACCTCGTTCTTGTATTCGCCATCCCCGCCATTGATGATCGCCTGGGCGTCGGCATACGCGAAGCGCCGGTTGCTATGCATCACGGTGCGGCCGAACCATTCGTTGATGATCTGTGCCTTTTCGTCCAACTCGAAGATCGCACTGAAGGACAGTTTGTCTTCGCCGGGGTGCAAGGAGCATAGACCGTTGCTCAATTTCTCGGGCAACATCGGCACCACCCGATCCACCAAATACACGCTGGTCGCGCGTGACGAACCTTCTTCCTCGATAGCCATGCCCGGGCGCACATAGTGGCTGACATCCGCTATGTGCACGCCGACCTCCCAGTTGCCACTTTCCAATTTACGCAAGCTCAGTGCATCGTCCAGATCCTTCGCATCCTCTGGGTCGATCGTCAGCGTGGTGATGTTGCGTACATCCCTGCGCTTGCTGATCTCCTGTGGTGTACATCCGTTCTTGATGCTTGCGGCCTCGGCCTCAACGTGATCGGGGAAATCATAAGGCAGCCCGAATTCGGCGAGGATCGCATGGATCTCCGTTTCGTTTTCGCCGGCCTTTCCCAGGATCCGTTGTACGATGCCCGGCGGATGTTCACGTTGATCCCGCCAATCTCCGGGGATCAGCACAACCTTCTCGCCTTCGTTCGCGCCGTTACGGTCACTCTCACGCAGGGTGACAACGCGGTTCATTTTCTGATCACCAGGACGCACATCGAAGCGGCCCTTGTCCTTATGTACCGTGCCCACGAAATCGCTGCGTTTCCGCTTCAGCACCTCCAACACTTTCGCCTCCGGTTTTCGACCGCGGTGCTGCACCACCTTGGCCAACACGGTGTCGCCCGATAGTGCAAGGCCGAGGTTTCCCATATGAACGAACAGATCATCATCAACCCCGTCACGCCTCAGGTAACCGGAGCCATTGCTTACGATATCCAGGGTGCCCTCTACGGTTTCCGTATCACTGGAACGTCCGCCGCGTCGATCGTTCCCGCCACCGCTAATTGTGGCAGGTCGGCTTTTTTCCTGGTCCCTTGGCTTTTTATCTCTCGCCCCGCCGCCCCCGCGGGCGTGGCCGCCCTCCACTTCGCCTCCAGCATGGTAGCGTCCCTTTTGCCGCTTTTCACCTTGCCCGCACCGAGCAACTCGTCAACCGCTTCATACAACATATAGAGCTTGCCTTTCTCTTTGATCCCGACCTTCAGAGCAAGCTGTTGGGCGGTGATCCCCGCGCTGCCGCTCTGACGAATGGCGGCCAACAGGGTTTCACTGAGTGCGTGTGGGCTTGGGGCAGGCTTCTGCTTCGGCATAAGTGGAGTGTGGGTGTGGCCCGGAAGAAGGGCCCGGCGAAGATGCGGCCCCGGAAGTCCGGGCGGGCTTCGGCACTTACCTACCAACACCTGTTGATAAACCAAGTCGATCGCTACATTCGCGGCCCCTTTTCACCCGCCCCGCAGGTTTCAGGAGCGAGGATCAGGGAAATTTCATGAGTGTCCCATTAGAACCCGCCAAGATCTTCGGCGGTAGCGCATCGCGTTACCTGGCCGAGAAAGTTGCAGCCGCCAGTGGCGAGCGTCTGGGCGAGGTTACCGTAAGCCGGTTCAGCGATGGTGAATTCCAGCCGAGCTTCGAGGAAACGGTACGCGGCGACTTGGTGTTCATTATCCAGAGTACGTTCCCCCCAGCGGACAACCTGTTGGAGCTATTGATGATGATCGATGCGGCTAAGCGCGCAAGCGCCAAGCGGATCGTTGCCGTGATGCCCTATTTCGGCTTCGCTCGTCAAGACCGCAAGGACAAGCCCAGAGTGAGCATCGGCGCGAAACTAGTGGCCAATATGCTTACTGCGGCCGGAGTTGATCGGATCATGACCATGGACCTGCATGCGGACCAGATCCAAGGGTTCTTCGAGGTGCCGGTGGACCACCTGTTCGCCAGTAGCATCTTCCTCCCGCACATCAAGAGCATGGGATTACCGAATCTCTTGATGGCCGCACCCGATACCGGCGGCACTAAGCGGGCCAACGCCTACAGTAAGCACCTGGGATGCGATATGGCCATTTGCTACAAACAGCGCAAAGTGGCCAACCAGATCGAGCGCATGACGGTGATCGGCGATGTGAAGGGCAAGGATGTCGTGTTGGTGGACGACATGGTCGATACCGCCGGAACCCTCACCAAGGCCAGTGACATGATGATGGAGGAGGGTGCTACCAGTGTTCGTGCGGTGTGCACGCACGCGGTGCTGAGCGGCGACGCATGCAAAAAACTCCAGGCGTCATCGCTCGTGGAGCTCATCGTAACGGATACCATCCCCGTGTCGCCGGAGAAACTGGCGCAGACCAACAAGATCAAACAACTTTCAGTGGCCCAGCTTTTTGCCGATGTGATCATGCGCGTGCGCAATCACGAAAGCATCAGTAGCCATTTCATAGTCGCCTAACCATACCAGTCATGAAAAAGGTTTCCCTTTCAGCGATCCCGCGCACCGGCGCCGGTAGCAGCAACTCGAACAGCCTACGTCGCCAAGGTCGTGTGCCCTGTGTGCTATACGGCGGCGATAAAACCACCCACTTCCACGTGGAGGCCAAAGCCCTTGGCAAGGTCGTTTTCACGCCCGAGACTTATCGCATTGAGTTGGATATGGACGGCACGAAGACCATGGCTCTTCTGCACGAGACGCAATTCCACCCGGTCACGGACGCGCCGATCCATGTGGACTTTGTGGAAATGCACGACACCAAGGAGGCTACGGTAGCCCTGAGCTTGAAGTTGAACGGACAACCTGTTGGCGTGCGCAAGGGCGGAGTATTGAGCCAGAAGTTCCGCAAGCTTCGCGTTAAGGGTCTTCCTGGCGTTCTTCCCGAGCACTTGGATCTGGATGTGAGCGAAGTGGAATTGGGCGACAGCTTGCGCGTGAGTGATCTGAAATTCCCTGGTCTTTCGGTCGTAGAGCGTCCAACCGATGTGGTGCTCACCCTGAAGATGCCGAAAAAGGTTGAAGAGGCCGCCGTTGTGGCGACCGCAACCACGGCTGCGCCTGCCGCGGGTGCCGCTGCGCCTGCCGCGGGTGCCGCTGCACCAGCCGCCGATGCCAAGAAGGGGGAGGCCGCGAAACCTGCTGCCAAGAAGTAGTCCCTTTGCTTGGGCGCAGCGGGATGATGATACACCCGATGCGGATCGAATTTCGAGCGGACCCACGACATCGTCGTGGGTCCGCTTCTTTTGTGCCCAGCAATGAAGTACATGATCGTTGGGTTGGGAAACCCCGGACCCGAGTACGTAAACACGCGCCACAACATTGGGTTTCAAGTGCTCGACACACTTGCAAAGACGTTCAATGCATCTTTTGAGAGCGATCGTTACGCCGAGGTCGCCGAGGTGCGCCACAAGGGACGGACGTTCATTCTGGCAAAGCCGCAGACGTTCATGAACCTCAGCGGCAAGGCCGTGCGCTATTGGATGGAAAAGGAGAATGTGCCATTGGACCGGGTATTGGTCGTTACGGATGATCTGGCGTTGCCCTTCGGGAAGATCAGGTTGCGCGCCAGCGGCAGCGCCGGGGGCCACAATGGCTTGACGAGCATCATCGAGGTTCTCGGATCCCTGGATTTCGCTCGGTTGCGATTCGGCATCGGGGCCGATTTTCCAAGAGGACGACAGGCGGAACACGTGCTGAGCCCATGGACGGTAGAGGAGGGCAAGACACTGGAAGAGCGGACGGAGATCGCCTGTAAGGCAGTGCTACAGTTCGGGTTGCTGGGCATTGCGCACGCGATGAACAACTTCAATACGCGCTGACAGCGCGCACGGAAGCCGCGTAACTTTCGGCCCCAATACGCAACACCATGTTACCGAAGAAGATCGAAGCTGCGCTGAACGCACAGATACAAACAGAGGCGATGAGCAGCCAGATCTATCTGGCAATGGCCAGCTGGGCGGAAACACAAGGCCTCAGCGGCACGGCCGCTTTTCTCTATGGCCACAGCGACGAAGAACGTATGCATGCCTTGAAGCTCGTGAAGTTCGTGAACGAGCGCGGCGGTCACGCTGTGGTGCCCGCACTCCCCGCCCCCCCGCGCACATGGAAGGGCATCACGCATATATTCCAAGAGCTTTTCGTGCACGAGACCAAAGTCACAGGCGAGATCAACAAGGTTGTCGATCTATGTTTGAAGGAGAAGGAGTACACCACGCACAACTTCATGCAGTGGTATGTGAGTGAGCAGATCGAAGAAGAGGCTTTGGCGCGTACGCTCATCGACAAGTTGAACATGATCGGCGGCGACAAGGGCGGGCTCTATTTGTTCGACCGTGATCTTGCCGGAATGATCGGTGCCAAGGCAAAGGAGAAGCAAGGCGCCTGATCGCGACAACTGGTCCACGATACTTTTCACGACGCGATGCAATGCGAGCATCGCGTCGTTCGTTTTATGAACAGCTATCGACCACCTGTTCACAATTCCATTGGCATTGCACTGATGTACCGCTCTATTTTGGCGGTGCAACGATCGACGAACATCACGTCAAGAGCCCCGCCGCTGTACTGCGGATTGATCAAATGGAACTATCCCGCATCCGCCCTTTCGCCAACAAGCACTGCAAGTTCAAGCTGCGTAGTGGTAAGGAGGTTTTCGGTGTGATCTGGGAAGTGGACAACGGTAGCACTAAGCGCCTCTTCTTTTCCAGTGTGCGTGACTATGAGCGTCTTCAACACGATGCCGCCCCGGTAAACGTGATACCGATGCAACCCGAAGAGATCGTTTACGTGGAGAGCATCGCATCATAGGCGAACGTTTCCGGGTTTGGAATGGTCTGCGCCGCCTACTCCGCCAGCCCCGCCTGCATCAGCAAGAACGCATAGTCCAGCGCAACCTCTTTCAATCGCTCGAAGCGCCCGCTCGCGCCGCCGTGACCAGCCTCCATGTTGGTGTGTAACAGGATCGGCGTGTCGCCCTTGTGGTGATCGCGCAGCCGGGCCACCCATTTCGCCGGTTCCCAGTATTGCACTTGGCTGTCGTGGAATCCCGTAGTGACCAACATCGCCGGGTACACTTCGTCCTTGACGTTATCATAGGGTGAATAGGAGAGCAGCCGTTTGTAGGCTTCCTGTTCATTTGGATCTCCCCACTCGTCGTATTCGCCTGTGGTAAGTGGAATGGTACTGTCCAACATGGTCGTGACCACATCAACGAATGCGACTTGCGCCACGACCGCTTTCCAAAGGTCCGGGCGCAGGTTCACAACCGCGCCCATCAACAATCCACCCGCGCTTCCGCCCATACAAAAGAGCCGCTCAGGGTCTGCGTACTTGTTGGCCAGCACATGTTCGGCGCATGCAATGAAATCAGTGAATGTGTTGGTCTTGTGCTCCATTTTTCCCGAGTCATACCAAGCGCGACCAAGGTCCTCGCCACCGCGTATATGCGCTAATGCGAACACGAAACCACGGTCCAATAGCGACAAACGCGCGCTGCTGAAGGTGGGATCCATGCTGATGCCGTACGACCCGTAGCCATAGAGCAAAAGCGGCGCAGACCCGTCTATCGGCGTTTCCTTCTTGTACACTATGCTCATGGGCACCCTCACACCATCGGTCGCAGAGCACCACAAGCGTTCGCTGCGGTATTCATTGGGATCATATCCCCCTACCACCTCCTGTTGCTTCAGCAACACATCGGTCTTCGAGTTCATGTCGTGCTAGTACACACTACCGGGTGTGGTGAGGCTGGTATAACCATAGCGTAGCAAAGAGCTGTCCCACTCCGGATTGGTTCCGCTGTATGCGACATACGCGGGGTCGTTGAAGCTGATCTCATGCTCGGCGCCCGTGCTCAGTTTACGGATGCGCAAGTGTGTGAGCCCCTGTTCGCGTTCGCTGATCACCATGTGGTCCTTGAAGAGGTCCACGTCTTCCAACAGCACATCATCACGATGTGGGATCACTTCTTTCCAATGCTCTTTTCCCGTTTTGTCCTCCGGGCATTCCATCAATCGGAAGTTCTGTGCCTTCCAGTTGGTGAGGATGTAGAATTTGCCGTCCACATGCTGCGTACTGTATTCGTGCTCTTCCTCCCGCGGCTGGAACACGGTGAAAGCACCCAGCGGACTGTCCACCGGAAGCAGTAGCTCCTCGCTGATGAGCGTGCTGCCGGTGGCGATCACCAAGAACTTGTCCGACCGGCTTCGGAACACATCGCAGCTGAAGGCTTCGTCCTGTTCGTGATAGACTTCAACATCATCCTTCGCATCGGAGCCAACGATATGGCGGAAGATCTTGAAGCTGCGTAGCGTTTTGTCTTTCCGACTATAGAAGAACGTTTTGTTGTCCGCCCAAGCCCCCCCTCCGTCGGTATTGGATATCTCATCGGGGAGGTCAACGCCAGTGGACATGTCGCGGAAACGGATGGTGTATTGGCGCCGGCTCACCGTATCCACGCCGTATGCGCAGAGGCTGTTGTCCGGGCTTGGTTCGTAGTCGGCAAGGTCGAAATAGTCATGGCCCTGCGCCATCACATTTTCGTCGATGAAATCCTTCCAAGCCGGATCGTTGTCCGCCGGTATACGCTCCACACCCTTGATCGTCGGCATGCGCATATGGACAGCGTACTCCTTGCCCGTTTCGAACCGGCTGCCATACCAGTAACCGTTCTCGCGATAGGGCACGCTCATGTCCGTTTCCTTGATGCGGCCCTTCATCTCTTTGAACAGGTCCTCGCGCAATTGCTTCACCGGAGCAAGCACATCAGCGGTGTATGCATTCTCCGCGTTAAGGTGTGCCACTACTTTCTTCGTGTGGTCGTCCGGGGTCTTGGCGTTGCGTTGTTCCTCGCTCAAGCGCATCCAGTGGTATTCGTCAACGCGCGTATGACCGTGGTTGGTCATCTCGTGCGGTATTTTCTCAGCAGACGGCGGGGCGAGGCGTGCGACAGTGGTCATTATTTGTGGGTATTACCGCGCATCGTGGCCAGGATCGTCACGCGGTTAAGGCGAATGATAGTCCGGCCGAAAGTAGCCGCACCGCGATCACGACCGTGATCGACGGTAGACCGGCCAATTAACCCAGTACCGCTTGCAGCACAGTGGGTGAGCGCAGCTCACCGAATCCATCCACATGCAGGCGGAAATAATGCAGGAGCTTCTCGAGCAGCGCTCGACGATGTGATGTGGACGCGCGAACGCCGCTTGCGTTCTCCAGCGGCGTTTCCAGCAATTGCGCGAATAGCGGCACAAGCTCTCCGGAGAAGGCGTGCGGATGTGCGGGCTCGTTGTCCATGAACTGTCCATCCATCATATCGAACCACGTCACTGTCCCCTCCGGCAGCTCGGGCGCGAAACCATGCTGTCGGCAAAGGCCACACAAGAAGCCGATCGGGTAATGACCAAGGTCGGTTTCATCATCCAACACACCCAGCGCATCGTGTATGAACTCGAAGAGCGCGGGGTCCGCGGATTCCTCCCGAAGTGTGCGCAACAACACCTCTTGCACGAAGAGCACCACGCCGCCCTTGATCGGATCGCTACCGATGCTCAGGTACGGCTTGTCGGGGCGGACCTCTTTCAGATGGTGCAGTTCGCGGTCGCCGCGCTCATGTGCCACAACGACCAACCGCTGCATGGGTTCCAGCAGCGCCGCCGGTATTCCGCTCTTGCCTCCCATGCGTACCGCATACCCGCGCACGCCATGATGTTCCGTGTAGAGTTTCAGCACAACGCTCTTATCGCCGTGGCGCACCGTGCGCAGAACGATCGCTCGCGTAGTGATGAGCATTGCACGGGGTTAACGCATTACCAGGATCTTGGTCATGCACTTCTCACTGCCGTCGTCGTTCGTGCTGTAAGCCAAGTACACCCCGCTGCTCACGCGGTTTCCGCTCATGTCCGTACCCGGCCACGTGGCCTGCCCGCCGAGGCTGGTGGTGCGGTACACCAAGTTGCCGCTCACGTCCGTGATCTTCAGATCGCTATCGCGCACCAGTCCGGTAATGGCCACCGGCCCGGTGTAGCTCTCGCGCACCGGGTTGGGATATACCATAGCGCAATCAGCCGAGCCGCTTCCATCGGTGGCATCGCTCCTGTAGCTCATGATCCCACGGTCGGTTGCGAAGTACACCTCGCCCGTTACTTGGTCGATCGCGATGTCGTTGATGTTGTTGCTCGGCAGCGGACTGTTTTCCGAGGTGAAGTGCTCGAGTTGTTCAGTGCCATCGGAACTGACCAGGTATACGCCACTGGAGACGGTGCCCAACCATTTGCGATTACCGCCGTCAACCGCTACCGATGTCACGACCTCGGTCTCCAACAGGATCTGCACATTGCCGTCCTGTTCGATCAGGATCTGTTGGGCATCGTAATCCCCGCCGTTGAATATGGCGTCGGGGTTGTAGAACACCACCACGCCCTTTCCCGTGCCTACCCACATCTCGCCGTCCAGGTCTTCCGCCAAACCATAGATATCCGTACTGGGCAGATGACCGGTGCCTTCGAAGTTGTTGAGCACTTTGTACTGATCATCGCTGGTGTTGTCGATGGTGCCCCCGTCGTTGAATACCAACAACCCCAGCCCACGCGGCCGTATGAACCACTTATAACCATTCTCAGCCGGAACGATCTTGCCCAACAAGGTTTGGTTGTTGAGGATGGTCCCCGGATTGAAATTCTTCCAAGTGCCATTGGCCTTGCGCACCACCACCGGATTGGAGCAGTTGCTGTTGCTCACCCACATGTTACCATCCTTGTCGTAGGCGAGCCCCGCTACTTGCACCACGTTCGCGTTCCCTAGCCCCGCGAAGATCTGTAGCACGCCATTGGTGTTGTCGCTGTTGAAGAAACCGATCAATTCCCGATCCCGGAATTCGAGGACGCCATCATCCCACGACCCGGCGAAAGCATGCGTATTGTCGTCGGGATCCACTACCACGGCCATAATGTCGTTCACTGCATTGCCGAACGCGTTGGCCCCCACCATCAGGGGCTCGTTCTCGATGCTGGTAGTGCGCCACTCCCCATTGGCCAGATGATGTACTCCGTCCTTGCGGAACGAGCCACTCCAGTTGGTGGCCACCGAACCGCTGGCCACGAACAATGTCCCCTCGCTCATGCTGAGGCCGATCGCACTTGTCTGCGCGGGGCCGTTGGGGTAGAAAAGGTCGCCCTGGGTGCCCCCGGTGCTCCGCACCAACCCGTTCTCCCGATCCGCGATCCAGATATACCCATTCACCGACGGAATGGCCATGGCAGGGAAGGCGGTGAGGGTGCCGTTATTGTATCCATAGAAGGCGGCGACCTGCTGAAGAGAAGTGTCGAAGGTCTGCATGTGGTAATCGTGCGTTACAACCAACTGATCACCCGCAAGAGAGACCTCCAGGCTCAGGTTTGTAGTGCCGAACATGCCGTTGTTGCTGAAGCGCTGCCAGCCACCATCGAAGTAGAATACGGTGTCAGTGTATTGCACGGAGCCGCGATAATTGGCAAGCAGTTTTCCTGCGAAGGCCACTACGGAGGTGTATTCACCGTTCGGCATGGGCATATCAACGCGCTTGTGCCAATTGGTGAACGCTGCCAGATTCTCGCCAATGCGTTTCGCCGCGTACAAACCATTCTCGGTCGCCGCATAAACGGAATCCGCAAGGATCGCAGTGGCGTTGATATCCAGCTGCGTTCCGGCTGGGCCGATCAACCAGGTCTCTCGCACTTCACGCGCCACCAGATCCACCACCACAATGCCGAAACCACAGCTCAAATAAGCAAGACTATCCTCGAACCGGATACTGTTGATGCCCTTGTCGCCAAGGAGATTGCTACGCTTGATATCGCTGAGGTTGTAGGTGGAATTCGGGCTCACCAGATCAAGGTTGCCATTGTCATAGCCCACCACCAGCATGCCTAATGTGTGGTTCCATCGAATAGCTCGCACGCCCACATCGTTCAGCCGGTTCACCTTGGTGAGCCGCTCGTACTCGCCTGTTGCGGGGTCGAAGCCGAACACGGCAGTTGGTGTAGCGCACCAGGCCTTTCCGCCACCTTCGGTAACCGCATAGGTCTGGCGGTAGGGAAAGTGATCCCGCCATTGGCCCAACGGCACTTGGGCGAACAAGGTAGTTGCCGAGAGTAGCAGAACGGTAACCGGCGCGAAGAGCAAGGGTCTTAGGGAACGCATGATCGTGGTTTGAACGTGCTGGTAACGCATTTCGGGGGCATACCTTGTGCGAGGCGCGAAGTTCGCCATTGGACCATGCTGACCAGTCTTGTTTTCCTGCGGTTCTCTGTTACCGTTGTGCCCGGGCTCTTGGTGTCATCACTT
The DNA here is from genome assembly GCA_016703005.1 of Flavobacteriales bacterium. Lineage (GTDB taxonomy): Bacteria > Bacteroidota > Bacteroidia > Flavobacteriales_F > PHOS-HE28 > PHOS-HE28. Next base: position 37,732 of record JADJCX010000031.1, on the reverse strand, counting down.
GTCGGGCAGTCATTGATATGGAGTGCTGAGGAGGAGATCGGCCCCGGCGGCCTCGACTATCTCCGGCCTCGGGTATATCTGGCGGCCAACGGTGAGCCGGTTGTGCTCTGGGGTGATGATGGGATGCATGCCGTGCATGGCGCCCTCTCCGTAGGTGGGGGGCTGTGGGTGGAAATGGAGGTCAGTGCATTGGTCCAAGGCCACCCATACGTGGGCGATTGGACGGGCCCCCAGTCGGCGAGCGACGGCATTGATGGATGGGCTGTGTACGGCACAGGCAGCAGCGCCGATGGACCGATCTATCTGCATCACTTCGTCAATGGCTTTCCGTCCATCGGTGATACGCTGCGGATCGATCCTCCTGCTGGAGAGGAATACAAACTGCCCTCGGTAGCGGCGCTCCCGAATGGCGAGGCAGCGGTGCTGGTGATGCGCACCGCCAGTGGTTGGCTCGACGCTGAATACATCCTTATCCGCACAACGGCTGGCGGAACGGCGTTTCTCCCCCCGGTGCCGGTAAGTACCCCGATCGCCCCTGGCGAAGTGTGCGATTGTTGTACAGGCGAGGTGATGTCCTCTGGAAACACGGTCGTAGTCCTGTTCCGCAACAACGACAACAACCTGCGGAGCATTTGGGCGGTGGTGTCCAATGATAGCGGCGCAACCTTCGGCGCCGGTGCTGAAGTGGACCCGACAGCGTGGACCATTAACGCGTGTCCGAGCAGTGGTCCTGATGCGTACATCGCCGGAGACTCGCTGCGATTTGTCTTTATGAGCGGCGCGGTGAACGGAACCAAAAGCTATGGTCGTGGCCTGCATTTGCAAACCCTCGGCCTTGGCCCATTGATCGACCTATGGCCAGGGCAACCGATGTCCCAAAGCCAGAATTTCCCGCGCATAGCCGGTAACGCCGACACACTTGGTGTGGTTTGGCAGCAGGGACAGGCGGGCCAGTTCGAGATCCTCTTCAGATGGAGCGTGACCGGATGGGGCGGGCTGTCCACCGCGGATACGGTGCATATCTCAACCACGGGGGCACAGAAGAATCCCGACATCACGTTCGGCAATGGCGCCTTCCACATCGTTTGGCAGGACGCCCCAAGTGCAACGGTGCATTATCGCAAAGCGACCATCCCGAGCGATGTTGCAGTGAACGAACACCTGGCGCAGCAAGCGCTGATGTTATGGCCCGTGCCCGCCGGGGACCACCTATTCCTCAACGCACCCGAGGGAGCCGATTTCGCAGTGCATGATGCACCGGGTCGGATCGTGCTGTCGGGGGTGTTCACCGGTGCCCCGATCGACGTGAGTGTGTTGCGGAACGGCGTGTTCACCATCTCCTTGAACGGACCAGGGGCCTTCCCCTTGAGGAGGCGGACGATCCTTATCGCCCGGTAGAAATGCAGAACGCCCCGGGGGCCGGGACGTTCGCTGATCGAGGTCGCGTGCGGATTCGAACCGCAGTAGCAGCTTTTGCAGAGCTGTGCCTAGCCACTCGGCCACGCGACCGCTGAATGGGCGGCGAAGATAGACGGCGGCCGTTACCCTTCGAGCACGTATACCACGTGATCCACGGCGCCCGCAACAGGCGGATGCTCCTTCGTAAGGCGCACGGTCCAATGGAAGTTGCCCGGCCATTCGGCCTTCAGAGCGTCGAAAATGCGGCGGCCCACATGCTCTATGAGCTTGCTGCGCAAGGCCATCTGCTCTTTCACGATCACGGTGATGCGACCGTAGTCGATGGTGTCGATAAGCTTGTCGGTCCGCTCACTGGTGCTGAAGTCGCCCTTCACGCTGATGTCAACTTGGTAGTGGCCACCGATGCGGCCCTCTTCACTGAGGCAGCCGTGGTATGCATACACACGGATCCCGTTCACCTCGATCACGCTCATGGTCTGCATTGCTGAAGCCCGGCCCTCATGCGCGCCACCACCTCATCTCGGCCCAGTAACGCGCTCACATCGAACATGCCCGGACCTTGGATACGACCCGCAACGAAGAGCCGATAGATCGGCATCACCTGGCCGATCTTCATGCTCTTCTCGTGCAGTACTTCATTGAATGCGGTCTCGATGGCACTTGGCGTGAACTCGCGCAGGCGTTCCAGCTTGAGCAGGAAATCCTCTATGGCCAGAGCCGCCTCAGGCTTCCAGCGCTTTGCGAGTTCTTCGTTCGCTGTGGGGTTATCGATCAAGGGCGAACCGTTCGTGAACAAGTACGCGCCCTCGAGCATGTCGTCCACGAACGTTGCGCGTTCCTTCAACAAGCCTGCTGCTTGCGTTGCGCGCGCATGTGTGGTTTCGATTCCGCGCGTCAGCAGTTTTTCCAATAGCCTTGAACCGAGTTCGGCATCGGGGCGCATGCGCAAGTATTGCTGATTGAACCACTTGGTTTTTTCGGGATCGAACTTTGCGCCGCCCTTGTGCACGCGTTCCAGATCGAAGAGGTCGGTGAGCTGTGCGATGCTCATGATCTCCTGATCGGTGCCCGGGTTCCAGCCCAGCAGTGCCAGCATGTTGATGAACGCTTCAGGATAATAACCGCGTTCGCGGTATCCGCTGCTCTTCTCACCGCTCACTGGATCGGTCCAGTTCAACGAAAAAACCGGGAAGCCGAGGCGATCGCCGTCGCGCTTGCTCAGTTTGCCGTTGCCATCGGGCTTCAGGATGAGCGGCAAGTGCGCGAACTGTGGACGCTCCCATCCGAAGGCCTCGTAGATGAGTACATGCAGCGGTGCGCTCGGCAGCCATTCCTCACCACGGATCACGTGCGTGATGCGCATCAGGTGATCGTCCACGATGTTGGCCAGATGGTACGTGGGCATACCATCGCTCTTGAACAGCACCTTGTCGTCGATGTTGGCGCTGTGTACCACCACCCATCCGCGGATGATGTCCTCGAAGCGCACCTCGGCGTGGCGTGGAACCTTCAAGCGGATCACGTGCTCATCGCCGCGCGATAGGCGCTCCTTTGTCTCATCCGCGCTCAACGTGAGCGAATTCTTCATGTGCTCGCGCGTCACGGCATTATAGGCCGGTGCCGCAACACCAGCTGCCTTCAACCGTTCGCGCATGGCATCGAGTTCCTCAGGCGTATCGAAGGCGTAGTACGCCTTGTCTTTCGCGATCAATTCGTCGGCGTACTGCTTGTACAGGTCTTTACGATCGCTCTGGCGATAGGGGCCATCGGGGCCGCCCGCCCAAGGGCTTTCGTCGGGTATCAGGCCGCACCACTCCAGGCTTTCCTTGATGTAATCCTCGGCGCCGGGCACGAACCGCGTCTGGTCGGTATCCTCAATGCGCAGCAGGAACTGCCCGCCATGCTTGCGGGCGAACAGATAGTTGTACAAGGCAGTGCGCACACCGCCCATGTGCAATGGGCCGGTAGGGCTAGGGGCGAAGCGGACTCTTACGGACATGCGGCAATGTGGAGATGTGAAAGATGTGGGGACGACCCCCAACGCGTTCTTTGAACGAGCGGCGAAAGTAACCTCCGCCTCTCCGCACATCCCCCCGGTCGCGGGGCACTGGAAGTCCTTTAGTGCTTGACGCTTGTCTGCGTATGCTCATGTGTGCGCAACCATGCGCGCACGTCTTCTACCTCTTTCATCTGCGCTTCCCGGGTTGAGGCCCAGAGGGCATCGGTTGAGGCATCAAGCGTGGCCAAGGCGCCGTCGATGCGCTCCAGTCCTTGGGCCAACTCAGCAGCGCGGGTCTGATCGGTCTCTCGCTCAGGGTAAGGGTTGGTGCCGTTGTTCAATCGTGCGCGGACATCATCGAGTTCTTTGACCAAAGACGCGCGCAGGCCGCGCAGATCACTCGCAGTGTTTGAGCGCTCCTCTGCCGGCGTCCGGGCAACAGGGGTCTCCTCGGTACGCTGGGCGGCGTTGCTTGCGTTCATGGCCTCCGTTTCATCCTGCGTGGTGCCATTGCCATTCTCGTCGATGACGCCGGTCGTGCCATCCTCCTTCGTGCTGCCGGGGCTGGAGCATGCTGCTGCCAGCATGGCCATGAAGCCGAGGGGAAGCATCGCAGTGTACAATCGTTTCAGGGGCCGATGGGTCTTCATGGTTCCGGTTTTTTTGAATTCTCAAGCGCAATACACGGACCATCCCCCGAACCCATAAACATGAACCGTACATCGGCGGGAGAGTGTGGATGTTACTGCACGGAATCGGCAAATCCGTTCACAGGCGCTAGCACGTGGGCTCAATACAGCATTACCATCCACGCAATGAATATCAGTACCAAGAAGATGGCAAGTATGCGATAGACCATTGGTATCGGAGCGCCTTTGTGCTTCATGCTTGTGGGTCGTGTTGTAGTGGTGTTGATACAGTGGGTATTCGCAAGGACGGGTGTGGTACTCTTCCCCCAAGACGTGGAACGAGCATGGCGGAGCCAAGGATGAAAGTCCCCTCTGGTGCACACATCATACTTGGTATGCGAATGGCGTACCCTGCGGAAAACACCACGATGCAGCCAACAGAGGTCAGTCCCATTGCGCCAGGATACCGATGCATAACGCCGTACTTGATGGTGGACGGCGTGGCGGCCTTCCTCGAATTCCTGCGCACAGTGTTCGATGCCCAGGTTACCCGGCAATACGAAGGACCGAACGGCACTATCGGCCATGCCGAAGTGCGCATGGCCGATTCCACGATCGTGATCGGCGATCCCATGGGCCGGCATCCACCAATGCCCGCAGCGCTCCTTTTTTATGTCACCAATGTGGATACCGTTTACCAACAGGCTCTCGAAGCCGGTGCAACGAGCGTTCGCGAGCCGAACAACGAATTCTATGGAGATCGCGTGGCGGCGGTACAGGATAAGTGGGACAACGTGTGGTGGCTGGCCACGCACGTGGAAGATGTAAGCGACGATGAACGCAAGCGCCGCAGTGATGAGAAGCTGGCGGCCAAAACGAGCAACGCAACTCAAAGCACATGAAAGCCTCCAAAGGATGACATGACCAGGGGTGCTTGATCCGCATCCCGCCGGACAGCCCAAGCCCACAATATCCACGAAGGGGTAAGCAGGTCCCGAGAAAGTGAAACGCCGATAGCCCATGCAGCGGCATGGTGCCCGGCAGTGCCGACGAATGGCTACTTAATGTCGGTAGCGCTGTTCAGTTCATTAAGGCGGCGGCGTTCTTCCAAGGCCCTGCGCTCTGCGGTTGCTTTTTCAATGGCCTGCTGTTCGGGGGTCTTATTGGTTATGCGGCCGAACTCGTCGAGGTAGGCCATCATGTCCTTCAACTCACCGCTGCCGGGATTGGCCGCACGCTCGCGCTTCTTATCGGCCTTGTCGGCACGATGCTTCGCCCGAGCGAGTTCCTTCTGCCGCTTCGCGAAGGTCTGTTGTCCTTTTGCCATGTGCCGGTGAAGGTAGGCGCCACGGAAACCGAGGTGCCGCGAAACAAAAGGAGGCTCGACGCGTCGAGCTGGCGCCCGAAGGCCAAGCCGATAATACTAGACGTGCAACCCCTTCACCAGCAAACGCTTCCACTCCGGATGCTCGCGCAGGTACGCCTTCACGTGCATGCTCACCGGTATCAACTTCCAGCGCTTCTCATCCACGAACGTCAATGCCTTCAGTACAAGAGCATCTGCCACGCCCGAGCCCTCCAACTGGCGTGGGATATCCGTTTGCGTCAAGAAGATGCGGTCGCCTTGGTGGTCGTATTCCATGCGTGCCCGGTGTTCGCCGACTTGAAGGACGAACTGCCGCATGTCTTTTTCATCGATCAGGGGCAACGACGCGAAGTCGATGGCATCAGGGGCGGATTGCTTGGCCATGGTTCAGACCGCGAAGATACCAGCCTCAGGGGCGTTGTGTGACCCTGGTGTTAACCCCTGCACCAAGCCTCGCCCCCGGGAGCGGGACTACCTTCGCCCCGAACATGGCGCAGACCACTCCTCAACCCCGCTACATCGGCACCGACCCGCTCCAAAAGCAGTTCGCCAGCGCTGTACGGCGCAACGTGAACGCCTACTTCAAGGAGAACAACATCAGCACGAAGGCCGACATCCGCTTGGTGCCGAAGACCATTGCGCTGTTGGCCATGTATTTCGCTCCGCTGGTCCTGCTCGTCACGGTGCCCATGAGCGCGTGGTGGTTGGTGCCGCTGAACATCGTCATGGGCATCGGGCTGGCGGGCATCGGCATGAGCATGATGCACGATGGTGTGCACGGGGCCGTGAGCAACAAGCAGTGGTTGAACAAGGCCATGGGAAGCTGTATGGTGCTGCTGGGTAGCACGGTCTTCACGTGGAAGATCCTGCACAACGTGAACCACCATACCCACACGAACGTGGATGAGCACGATCAGGACATCGATCCGCCCGCCATTTTGCGGTTCAGCGACCATGCGCCCCTGAAACCGATCCATCGCATTCAACACGTTTTGGCCTGGTTCCTTTACGGCCTGCTTACTGTAACCAAGATCATCAACGACTACTTCACACTGGCCCGCTTCAGCAAACAGGGCATAACGAAGCAGCACGGCATTAATGTGCCGTGGGAATTCGTGAGCATGACCATCACGAAGATCCTCGTGATCTTCATGTTCATCGGCCTGCCGCTGTTGCTCACCGACTTCACGTGGTGGCAAGTGTTGCTGGGCTTTGCGTTGATGCATTTCGTGGCCGGCCTGATCATGGGCAGTGTGTTCCAGCTGGCGCACGTGGTGGAGGGCACCGAGCAACCTTTGCCCAATAGCGAAGGCATCATTGAAGCCGACTGGGCCGTACACGAGATGCGCACTACGGCCAACTTCGCACCGCGCAATCGCTTGGTGAATTGGTATGTGGGCGGACTGAATTATCAGGTCGAGCATCATCTCTTCCCGCACATCAGCCACTTGCACTACAGCGCCATCGCTCCGATCGTGGAGCGCACCGCACGCGAGCACAATGTGCCCTACACCTGCAAGCCGACATTGCGCGCCGCGTTGCGCAGCCACTTCCGCCGGTTGTACCAGTTGGGTCACGAGGAGCACCCGGCCTGAGGCCTCGTCCTGAACAACAGGCAACCCGCACAACCGCCGCGGGCAGGACGACTTGCCCACATAGCTTCCCGCCATGAGACCATGGCTCTTTCTGCTCGGCATCCTCCTGCTGCTGGTGCCCGAGATCATGCGCGTGTATTTCATCATGCCGTTCCCGGGAAGTCAGGAGGACAAGCCTACGGACGACAGACAAGTGAACATTGCGTACTGGTTGCACAACAACATCTGGTGGGTGCGGTTGATCGGGCTTGCGCTCGTCATCGGCCCGTTCATTCACTACCTGCGCGTGAGCAACTGGTGGAAGCGCATTGCCGTGGTGATACCGGCCGCGTTGTGCGTGCTGGTTTTCTACGCCTTCAACTACAAGTTCATGGCGGACAAGATGTTCTATCCGCCCAAGGGAAAGCGAATGGCTCTGCCGGACACCAACCTCTTCCAGCATGAACGACAGAGCTTGGTGATCGCTGTGGAGCGCAACGGCGATGCACGCGCGTACCCTATTGAACTGATCGGCTACCACCACCAAGTGACGGATACGATCGGTGGCGAGCCGTTGTTAGCGACTTATTGCACGGTGTGTCGCACAGGTCGGGCTTGGAGCCCGAAAGTGAACGGCGAGCAGGAGACCTTCCGGTTGGTGGGCATGGATCATTTCAACGCCATGTTCGAGGATAGTCGCACGAAGAGCTGGTGGCGGCAGGTGAGCGGCGAGTGCATTGCAGGGCCCTTGAAAGGACAGCAGTTGGCAGAGGTGCGCTCAGAGCAGCTGACCCTTGGCGAGTTCATGGAGCGTTACCCGAAAGGACTTGTGATGCAAGCAGACACCAACTTCACCGAGGAGTATGAAGGTCTGGCGGGATTTGATGTTGGCACGATCGAGAGCAGCTTGGAGAAACGCGACACGGCGAGCTGGCAGATGAAGAGCTGGGTGGTGGGGTGATTTACAACGGACATGCACGGGCATATGATTGGAATGACCTGCAAAGCGCCCATTGGATCAAGGATACGCTCGGTGGTCAGCTCGTTGAAATTGGTATTCGGCCGGACCGCAAGGGGTTCCGTGCCCAGGATTGACTTAGCAGGCCATGGAGGTAGTCCGAACGACGTTCGAGCGCCCCTGATTGTTGGGCGATAGCCTCATTGAGCGTAATGACACATCCCGTTTCTACATCCCCGCCTACCAGGAATTCTGGCACAGCTGGCGCACCTTCCATCCGAACACCACGCGGTACCAGCCGAAGTGAACCCGATGCCGAACTTCGTCACCATGAACGAAGAACGCTACGCACGCATCATCGGCAACATCTCGCGTTGCACGGCCATGCCGTATGAGCAGCAGCAGAAGTTCTTGGCGGCGCTCGAGGTGAAGCAGGTGCCAAAGAAGACGCAATTGCTGCGCGCTGGAGAGGTGTGCGACTTCGAGGCGTATGTGAACAAGGGCTGCATACGCAGTTACTTCCTCGATGAGCACGGACACGAAGTGACGCTGCAGTTCGCCACGGAGGATTGGTGGGTGAGCGACGTGGTGAGCATGGCGGAGGGCAAACCCTCGCGGATCTTCATTGAAGCGTTGGAGGACAGCGAGCTACTGTGCATTCATCGGGACAAGAAGGAGGATCTGTACCGGGATGTGCCGGGTCTGGAACGGGTGTTCCGCATGATGCTGCAGCGCAACCTCGGTGCGCTACAGGACCGGCTCTTCGCCACCATGGCTTGGCCTGCAGAAGAACGTTACGAAGCCTTCCTGAAGCGCTTTCCCCAACTGCCGAACCGCGTGCCGCAGCACATGATCGCCAGCTACCTCGGCATTACAGCGGAGTTCCTGAGCAAGCTGCGCGCACGGCGCGTGGCGAAGTGAGGTTCTTGTCCTAGTTCAATGAACGTTCTTGCGAACCGCGTGCACATTTGTGCCGTCGAAACACAAAGCACATGGACCGCAAAGACTTCCTCCGCAAAAGCATACTGGGCGCCGGTGCCGCCGTTGTGGTGGGCAAGGTGCTTGGTGAAGTGAGCGACAAGCCCGTGGTGGTGGGCTTCAACCACCTGCCTTCCGAAAAACCGAATATCATGGCCAATACCGTCCTGCACAAAGCCGCCACGCGCGGCCATGCCGACCATGGCTGGCTCAACAGCCACCACAGTTTCAGTTTCGCCAACTACTACGATCCGGAGCGCATGAACTTCGGTGTGCTACGCGTGCTCAACGACGACACCGTGGCACCGGGCATGGGCTTCGGCACACATCCGCACGACAACATGGAGATCATTTCCATTCCGTTGGAAGGCGACCTGGAGCACAAGGACAGCATGGGTAACACGGCGGTGATCCGTAACGGGGATGTACAGGTGATGAGCGCCGGCACGGGTATCCGCCACAGTGAATACAACCGCAACAAGGAGTCGTTGGTCAAGTTTCTCCAGATCTGGGTGTTCCCGAACAAGCGCGGCGTTGCGCCTCGCTACGACCAGATCGCGCTCGACGCCAGCAAGCGGCACAACAAATTGCAGCAGATCCTATCGCCCAATGCCGATGACGAAGGCGTGTGGATCCACCAGAACGCATGGTTCCACTTGGGAACGTTCGACAATGACTTCACCACGACGTACACGTTGAAGGACAAGAGCAATGGTGTGTACGTGTTCGTGCTCAAGGGCGATGCAATGGTGAACGGCATCGCATTGAACCAGCGTGACGGCCTGGGTGTATGGGACACGGAGAGCCTTTCGCTGAAGGCGGACAGCGCCGGTGCCGAGGTGTTGTTGATGGAAGTACCGATGCAACCCTGACCTTCGCCGTGCCCGACCAACTGATGAGCACCGATATCAAAGCCTTGAAAGAGGCGCACACCGAACACGCCGTTCATGACCTGATCCGCCAACGCTTCAGCGCGCGCGGGTTCAGCGATCGGCCGCTTTCATCGGAGACGATGAACACCTTGTTTGAGGCTGCGGCATGGGCGCCGAGCAGTATGAATGAACAGCCCTGGCGTTACCGCTACGCATTGCGTGGGACGCCCGCCTTCGAGGAGCTGTGGAATTGTTTGGCGATCGGCAACCAGCCATGGGCAAAGGGCGCTGCCGCGCTGGTGGTATGTCTCGGTCGTACCAACCTGCAACGCAACGGACAGCCGAACCACTACTGGCTGCACGATGTGGGCTTGGCCAACGCCAACTTGCTGATCCAAGCGGCAAGCATGGACATCTACGGTCATTTGATGGGCGGTTTCGACCACGACAAGGCCAAGGCGACCCTGGGCCTGAGTGAACTCGCTGAGGAAGTCGCGTGCTTCATTGCCCTCGGCCACCTCGGCGATGCCGAGCAGCTGGTGGAGCCATTCAAGACCCGAGAGCATACTGCACGTGTACGTCGTGCGCTAAGCGAAACGGTGACCGCGCTCTGATCAGAAGTTGAAGGTCAAACTCGCGAACGGCAAACCGATGCCGAGCGTCTTCTTCGCCAGCGTCCGCTCATAAGCCAACCCGAAGTCGAGGGCCATGTCCTCGCCTAGGACACGCATGCCCAAGCTATGTAGCGGCCACGTTGCGTCCGGGTCGATGAAGAGCCAATGCTCCGTGATGATGCACACATTCGGGAAGAGCCGGGTGCTTCCTCCGATGGTTACGAGTGGCCCGCGACCGAGTTGCTGTCCATCATGCGTAGCACCAACCGCAACGGTCAGTTGGTGATCAGTGCTGCCGATCGTGGCCATCGCCATGGCTGTTCCGAAGCCGAGCGGGACAGCATCCGTTGCATCCGGTTCGGTCCGCGAAACAGGAAGTACCGCACGTAGATACGCGCCGGTAATGCCGATGTGCAGCAACTCGGAAACCGGCCCGCTCAATCGTGCGTTAGCATACCACACCGGGCCTCCATCGCGCTTGCTGAAGATCGAAGGCAGGTGGATACCCGCACCCAGTGAGAACTTGTCGCTACAACCGTATGCGGCCGAGTTCAGCGCGATCAAAGTGCTTTTGAAATAGCCTTCGCCGCGCTCCAGCGGAATAGCACTGGGCAACATGAAGTAGTGTGTGGCGTGGTGGTTCACCAGTCGTTTGGTACCGCCTTGGCGACGGACCCATTCGCTCGCATGAACGCCAAGGGCCTTAGGAAGCAAGAGAACAATGAGTGCCAACTTCAACACGCAGGTGAAGTGACGGACGCGCTGGTGGCGAAGGCCGGGTTGCACGAAGGCAAAGACGGAGGGCCTCGTGATGGGATGCCGCAACTGGATCGATGCTTCGCGCCAACCACCGTATTCTCGACCTTCACGGCATGCGCCGGTTGCTCCTTGTTGTTCTTGCCCCGCTGCTCTGGCATGGCGCCTATTGCCAAGCGGACCGCGCTTCGGATGATATTCAGCGACTGAAGGAGCTGCGTGCAGGTGATCAGCACGACGCGCTTGAATCCGAGGCGAAGCGCCTGCTGGCTACAACACCGACGGAGGAGATCTTTTACGAAGCCGAATACCACTGGGCCTTCGCACGTAGCGGCAAGGATGACCCACTGGGTGCTGTGCAGCACGCTCAAGAGGCACTGCTCGCTGCGCGTGAGCTTGCGGACACGTCGCGCATCCTGGGCTCGCTCTATCAGCTCACCAAGTTCAACGTGGAAGGACGCCACTACGAAGAGGCCGACCGCTTCCGTCGGGAGCACTTGGTGCTGGCGCGTGCATATGGGCGCGACACCATCCAACATGCACTCGCCCTCAACAGCATGGGCAGTATGTATAGTCGTATCGAACGACCGGACTCCGAGGAGTACTGCTACCGCGAAGGGCTGAAGTTGCTCGGCGATCGCAAGCACCTGGTGAAGCATGCCTTGCTCGGCAACCTCGCAAGCACGTTGAGCGCGCGAGGCGAACACACGGAAGCGGCGCAACTGCATGAACAGGTCCTCGCCGAGCTGGACAGCACCGATCTGCCCAACAAAGCCTGGACGCTGAGCAACCTCGGTCGGTCATTGATGTATGCCAAGCGATACGACGAAGCCATCGCGGCGTTCGATACGGGCGACTCGTTGAATGCGGCCAGTGGGAATGCGCTCGACCTGGCGATCGATCTCGCTGAGCTGCGCGCCGAGTGCCTCGAAGCCATGGGGAATATCACGGGTGCGTACACGATGATCAGGCGTGCCCGCGATCTGCAAGACACGCTCTTCGACCGGTCCATGAACGAGCAGTACTTGGAACTGGAGAAGCGCTTCGAGACCCAACTGAAGGAGGAGGAGATCGCGCGGTTGGATTCCGAAGCGCGGGAACGCGAGGAGCGGCTGCGCGTGCGTAATGTGCAGCTCTACGGAAGTCTCGCCATTGCAGTACTCGCTCTGGGCGCAGTCGTGCTCGTGTGGCGCAACCTTCGACAGAAGAGGAGGTACTCCGCCACATTGGAGAAGTTGAACGCGGAACTGAGCGAGCAGAAATCCCGCATCGAGGAGATCAATCGACTACTGCAACTGAAGGTGCTGCGCACGCAGATGAACCCGCACTTCATCTACAACAGCCTCAACGCCATCCACAACCTGGTGCGCAAGGGCGAGGCGGCTGCCGCCAGCGCCTACCTCGATGGCTTCGCGCGCTTGTTGCGCATGGTGCTGGACCACAGCGTGAAGGAGCGCGTTCCACTTGCCGAGGAGATCGCCTTCCTGCGCCAGTACCTGAAGCTGGAAGCGATGCGCTTCGAGGACGGGCTGGACTTTGTCGTGGATGTCGATCGCGCACTGCTCGATGATGAGGACCTGCTCGTACCCACACTGCTCGTGCAGCCCTTCTTGGAGAACGCGGTGTGGCACGGGCTTGCGCCGAAGCAAGGCGAGAAAAAGCTGATCGTGCGGTTCGCGATGCGTGGCGAACAGGTGATCTGCACGGTAGAGGACAATGGCGTCGGAAGGAACGCCGCGCCGAAACGCTCACACCCTGATGGCAGTGCGAGCCTGGGCCTTCAACTCACGAACGAGCGCTTGCAGCTGCTGGCCTTCAAGCTCGGGGATACAGGCCGCGTGACGTTCACCGACCTGGTGGAAGACGGTGTTCCTGCAGGGACGCGGGTTGAAGTGGTGTTGGGGTAAGGTCTTTTACCGCCACGACGCGGCGAGCGCCAAGGACCCGCCACGAAATGCAGCGTTGCGCAATCGTTGCGTTCGTTGCGTCGTGGCGGTGGGATTTCTTCACCACCTAACTTGCTCCCATGATCACGGCGGTGCAGGTGGATGACGAAGCGAGCGCACGCGAATTCCTGCGCGCCCGCTTGCGCAATGTCGCCCCTGAAGTCCAGGTCCTCGGCGAAGCGAAGAACATCGACGAGGCGGCCCGCTTGATCGCGGACACCAAGCCGCAACTCGTCTTCCTCGATGTGGAGATGCCCGGTGGCGATGGCTTCGAACTGCTCAAGCGCCTCGGCCGGTGGGACTTCGATGTCATCTTCACGACCAGTCACCAGCACTACGCCATACAAGCCATCCGCTTCAGCGCGCTGGACTACCTGCTCAAGCCCGTGCAGGCAGATGAGTTGCGCGCGGCGATCGATCGGCATGTTCAACAAAAGGGGCAGACTTCCACGGATGTCCAGCAGCAGTTCCTGAACAACATCGCGCAGCGCGACGAGCAGGCGCTGAAGCTCACGCTCACGCACGGCGACCGTACGCACGCCGTCGCACCCTCCGACATCGCTTGGTGCCAAGCCGACGACAACTACACTGCATTGCACCTGGCCGATGAGCGGCGTTTCGTCTCCGCGCGCACCCTGAAGGACTACGACGAAATGCTCACCCCGCTCGGTTTCATCCGCGTACACAAGAGCGCGCTGGTGAACCGCCGCCATGTGGACGGCATCGATGGCGAAGGGCGCGTGCGCCTGCGAAATGGCGTGCGTGTGGAGATCAGCCGAAGAAGGTTGGAGGAGGTGACCCTGGCCCTGCGCGGTTGACCGTTCCCTCGATCCCGCCCCGTAGCCTCAGTCTCCCTTTCACCGCGCCGCGCGTTGCCTTCCCTTGGTCGTGCAATTCCCACGATCATGCGCACTGCTTTCTTCATTCTCGCTCTGGCCCCAACGCTCGCCTTCGCCCAGAACGCCAACAACCCCGATTGCGCCAACGCCTATCCCATTGCGGTGAGCAGTGGTGGGGTGCCGGACGAGTGGGTGCTGAGCAACACCGGCGATGAACCCAACGCGCATCAGCCCGGCGGCGTGCGGGCAACGGCTACAGTGATGTGGTTCAGCTTCGTGGCGACCGCGAGCACGCTCACGTTGTGCACGATGGCCGTGCAGTGGATGCCGTGTGCATCGAGGCGTTCAGCGGGACATGCGGTACGCTCAACAGCATCGGCTGCACGGCAGGGCCGATCTCCAATAGTGCTTTGCCCCTGACCGGCTTGGTGGTGGGCAACACCTATTATTTCCGCAGTTTCCAGACGTACCCGGGCGGTGGCAACACGCGGCGTTTGGGCGTGGTGCGTCCGATCACGAACGATGAGTGTGCCGGGGCCGTGGAGCTCATTCCTTCTCCGAACATCAGTCCAATAAGTCTTGGACAACAGTTTACCACCGTTGGTGCTACGCAGTCGTTGCCCGGTTGCGGTGTGGCGGCCGCCAGCGATGATGACGTGTGGTTGCACTTCACGGCCACGGCACCCAAGCACACGGTGGTGGTCGCCACGGATGTCGCCGTTGTGGTGGAAGCGTACTCGGGCTCCTGTGGAAGTCTCACCAGCTTGTGGTGCGAGGACAACTGGGTGCTGGATGCAGAACTCACCGGCCTTACGGTAGGCCAGGGCATCTACCTGCGCATTTACACCGAGAGCACGGTAGTGCAGACCTACACCTGGTTCACCGCGGGCATCGGGAGTCCACCGGCGAACGACGAGTGCGCGAACGCGATCACCATCGCGGTGAACGAAGGTCCGAAGCCAGGACAGGTGTATGGCTTCGACCTCGAAACGGCGACGAGCTCGACCGTCAACAACTACACGACGCTGGAGGACGTGTGGTATTCGTTCACCGCACCCTCCACCAGCCTTGGTGGTGGAGAAAGTGGGCTCGTTCAGCCTGGCGCTCTTCGATGAGAACTGCGTGGATGGCATCATTTCCGTTGGCATTACATCCCCCTTTGGTCCTGGATGCGCTGGTTCCCGGAACCACCTACAAGCTGAAGGCGGGCAGTGGAACCACGGAGGGCCTCCGCACGCGGGGCTTCACCACCAACGACGATTGTGCGGATGCGATCAACCTCCCTGTGCAGAACGAGGACGACCCGTTGGTGTTCACGCACGCCGTGACCTACGGCGCCACCGAAAGCGCCAATGCCTGCGTGTCCGGCACTGATGACGATGTGTGGTTCACCTTCACCGCTACAGCACCAACTATTCTGTTGAGCGCGCTCGCGGATGGCACGGCGTTGCGGTATGAACTGAACACCGGCGCTTGCGGATGCTCACGCCATGGAATGTGGCGCGGTGGACTTCAACTTCGGCACCGTACTGGACAGCCTTGTGATCGGCACCAACTACACCTTTCGCCTGTGGACGAACGGCTCTTCGCCGAAGCCGCTACGGGTGGCCTTGGCAAAGACGCTATCGAACGATGAATGCGCCGGTGCGGTTCCGCTTCTACCGATGACCTGGAGGACTTCGACCCCGCGCAACGCACCGAGTTCCGTTTTGCAACCTCATCGCTGCCCCAATGCGGCGCTGCATTCAGCACCAAGGACCTGTGGTACAGCTTCACGGCCACGGCTCCTACGGCGGCCTTGGTCCTGCAACCGCACTACATCGACTACGAGCTGAGAAGCGAGCTCTTCTCCGGCACTTGCGGGTCACTCACCAGCATCCTTTGCACGGACGAACGGCAGACCAACTACACGGGCCTTGTTCCCGGCGAGACCTATTTCGTGCGCATCTATACCAACGCGGGCGGCGATACGCATCTCTTCAACCACCAGTTCTATGCACCTCCTGCGAACGACGACATGGTTGGTGCGATCCAACTCATGCCGGACGGCGATGCGTTCGCGCATCCGATGAAGCCCTTTTCGAACTATGGCGCTTCGATGTCCTTCCCGCAGGTGGCTTGTACCGGCACACCCGAGAACGATGTTTGGTTCTACTTCGTGGCCACGGACGCGGAACGCACCTGTAGGCGCGGACGTGGGCAGCATCGAGTACGAAGAGACCGCATCGACCCTGCGCATTGAGACCTTCCGCGGCTTCTCTACCATACCCGATACGCTGCTGGCCAACGAGCTGATCTGCGGCACCAGCACCAACGGCATCAACGTATCAGGGCTCGCTGTCGGCGATACGGTGATGGTGCGCATGTTCTCCAGCACGAACGGCCCGCATGTCATCCGCACCTTCCACCCGTGGGTAGGCGGAAGTGGCACAAGCGATGAAGCGAGCGGCGCAGTGCTGATCACCGAACGCAGTGCTTACGCCGTAGAGTTCAACACGAACAACGCCACGCAAAGCCTGCCCAGCAACGGCTGCGGTGTGATCGGTGACAGTCCGGACGACGACATCTGGTTCAAGTTCACGCACGATGGCGAAGCCGCGACGATCATGTGCCACTTCCTGGACAACAACGCGGTGCTCGAACTCTTCCAAGGTCCTGTGGGAAGCCTCACGTCCATTGCGTGCGGGTACAACTACCTTGTTCTTCCAAGCGGAATGGTCGATGGGCAGACCTATCACCTGCGCGTGTACAGCCCCAACACCAGTGACCTCCGTGGCAAGCTCGGCATCTTCCACACGCCGCACCCGATGGAAAGCGAATGCGCCGATGTGGATTGCCTGGGGCCGAACCTCGTGTTGAACCCCGGCATCGAACCGGGCGAGCTCAATGCCACGATGTTCCAAACGACCGGACCTCCTGTACCCATCGGCCACGGACTGGCTCCGCACTGGCATACGGCGGTGGCCACGGCGGACAGCTATTCCTCCGGCAACGACTTTGCGGATCCCGAGCATCTGCCGACGAACCTGGCGGGCTCGATCGATCTGGCCTCCGATGTGCGCCCACGCGGCGGCGGTGGTGCAGGCGGTGCTTTCGCGCGCCAATCGTCCACCTACCATGAAGCGCTCGGCGGAAAGCTGAGCGCTCCACTGGTGCCCGGAGTGCCCTACCTCATCGCCTTCAACGTGCGGCTGCGCGGGAACATCGGCGGCTGCGACGGTTTCGGTGTGCACCTGGGTTTGGAGCCGGTCGCGGTGTCCTATCCGCCGTTCAATCCGCCCATGCAGATCGAATGGCAGGGCGGTCCGATCAACGTCACCAACGAGTGGCAGACCATCTGCGGACAGATCATCGCAGACCAGCCGTATGAGCACATCACCATCGGTGTGTTGAAGCCGCGGGACGAAGTGGAGTGCACCGCCGGTATCGTCTACTACTACTTCGACGATGTGACCGTCGCCGAAGTGATCGATGCGCTCTGCGTAACGGTGGATGTGCCGGAAGTGGATCCCGCGACTTCCGCCACGGTGATCGGCGATGGCCTCAACGTATTCCCGAACCCGGCGAACGATCGGTTGAACATCAGCATCGAAGAGGGGTTGATCGGCGAAGAGGCGGTGATCGAACTGTTCGATGTCACGGGCAAACAAGTGCATGCGCGCGTGGTGCCGTCACTTGCGAGCAACGTTGTACTTGAACTGCCAGCGGAGCTGCGCGAAGGATTGTATTTGGTGATGCTGCGGGTGGAAGGACATGAGCCGATGTCGGCACGAGTGATCCTGCACCGATAGCCACGTACCTTCATGCGCATGAAGCATTGGATGACACTCGTCGCACTGGTTCTGTGCATCGACCCTGCCAGCGGGCAGAACGCGGAACAAGGTGTGAATGCGCTACAGCGCCTCGACGGTTTCTCCTTCACCGTGCTCTATAGTGCGGGCCATGAAGAACGGGCGCGCGCGATGGCTCAATTGTGCGAGCGCACCATGGTGTACATGGATGGTCAAATGGACTTCATCCCAGCGCTGCAACTGAAGGTGCTGGCCCAGGTCGACTGGAGCGCGCATACGGCATTCCCGGTGTATGGCATGCCGCATCCCGTGCGCGATACCACCTTGGTGCTCGCCGCCGAGGACAACGACTTCTGGCGCAGCTTTGTTCCAGATACGGCGCAGCTGCCAGAGGACCTCGTTATACAAGTGCGCAGCGCCTATGGCACACCCGATGGTGGCTTGAGCATGCAACCTTTCTTCGACCTGCTGGTATTGCATGAGCTTGCCCATCTGTACCATCTGCAACGCCCCGTGGACTTCCCACGGCTTTGGTTGGGCGAGCTCTTCGCGAACGTGTTCCTGCACACCTTCATTGCAGCCGAGAGGCCCGATCTGCTTCCGGCGCTCACGGTCTTTCCGCGCATGGTGGTCGCGCGTGGCACGCAGGACTTCCAGTTCACTACACTGCCGGAACTCGAAGCGAACTACGAGTTGATCGCCAGCCAGCATCCCACGAACTACGGCTGGTACCAATGTCGGTGGCACAGCGCCGCAGCCTCCATCTACGACCGTGGTGGCGCGATCGTCCTGCGGAAATTCTGGGAGGGCTTTACGTTGCCAAATGGCAAATTGGATGACGCCGCGTTGGCTGAGCTACTGCGCGAAAAGGTGCATCCGAGCGTGGCCGAAGTGATGACCAAGTGGTGATGGTCTCTCCTCTTGGATCCCACCGGCATTCCATGCGGAATACACGAAGTGCTTTCCCCATCCTTGTGGCGTGCTTGTTCGCGGCGTGTTCCGCTCCGCGGGAGAACCCACCTGAGTACGTCCTTCCCGCTGAATGGGAGCCGCACGGGGCCGTCTGGTTCAGCTACTATGGCGACGTAACGGACACGGTGCTGGACAAGGTGGTGCTGGCAATGGATACAGCGACGCTTGTCGTTTGTGCAGTGGAAGGCGACAGCGTGGCCAAGTCTATCGCACTTCGTTGGGACAGCCTGGGCATCCCCGCAACCGTTACCGGATCGAGCTCTTGAGCGACACCATGCCGGGCCCGACCGTCCGCGATGCCGGTCCGATCTTCCTGCGCAAGCGCGATGGTTCGCTGGCCGTGCTCGATCCCGACTGGAACTACTATGGCGATCAAGCGAACATCATCGAGACACCACCCGCTCTGCTGGCTTATGAGGACAGCTTCCCACCATGGTCGCGCGACGGCTTGGTCTTCCCGTGGTGCACAGCAACAT
Source organism: Flavobacteriales bacterium (assembly GCA_016703005.1). Classification (GTDB taxonomy): domain Bacteria; phylum Bacteroidota; class Bacteroidia; order Flavobacteriales_F; family PHOS-HE28; genus PHOS-HE28. Next base: position 18,543 of record JADJCX010000031.1, on the reverse strand, counting down.
GGTCATTGAAGGCGGCGCGGTGGAAGTCAACGGCGCGGGCACGCTGTTGCAAGTGGAAGCTGTGGCCATGCAACGCAACCCCGGCTGGAGCCGCGACAGCATGGAGCACGAACTGAAGCGCGTGTTCGGTGTGCGGTCCATCATCTGGTTGAAGGAGGGACCGGCCGATGACATGTGGTACTTGGCGCCGCGCATCCACGGCAACGTGTTCAACCAAGGCACTGGTGGCCATGTGGATGAGTTCTGCCGCTTCGTGAACGACAGCACGGTACTGATCGCCTGGCCGGATGAGACGGACCTCACCGACAGTGTGCAGCTCATCACGCGCCAGCGCATGGAAGTGAACCTGCGCATCCTTGAGCAGTTCCGCGATCACGATGGCCGGTCTTTGAACGTGGTGAAGGTGCCCACACCGGATGTGGAGTTCCATCACGCGGTAGTGGACACCGCGAAGAGCTATGGTCGTTGGTTGCTCACGAAGTACGCGGACCTCTCGCCGGGCGACAGCATCCACTACATCCCTGCGGCCAGCTATCTGAACCTGCTCGTCACCAATGGCCGCGTATTCGTTCCGGCCTATTGGCATGAGGGCCTACCGGCTTCGATGAAGGAGAAGGACGAACGTGTGCGTTCCATCCTTCGTGAGCATTTCCCCGATCGCACCGTCGTGCAAGTGGATCCACGGGCCATCAACTGGCAAGGAGGAGGCGTGCATTGTTGGACGCAACAACAGCCGCGTTCGCGGTGATGGAGTATTGTCGTTCTTCACACCATGAGCGCACCCGCAGCTGATCGAGCGCACCTCCTCGACGCTCTTCGCGGCTTCGCGCTATTGGGCATCGCATTGGCCAACTATACCGGGCTCTCGTACTGGGTATTCCTGCCGGAGAAGGAACAAGCCCAGCTGCCGGGTGCGTTCTTGGACGCGACCATGAACGCGTTCCACTTCGTGCTCATCGACGGCAAGTTCTACTCGATCTTCTCGTTGCTCTTCGGTATCGGCTTCGGGTTGTTCTTGGGAAAAGGCGCGGAGGCCATGCCGCGCTTCTTACGGCGCATGCTGGTGCTTGCTTTGATCGGCGCCATGCACATGCGCCTTCTCTGGGAGGGCGACATCCTCTTCCTCTATGCCGTGCTCGGGATGTTACTTCCACTGTTCCGTCACGTGCGCGATCGCTCGTTGGTGATCATCGCTGTCGCGTTGTTGCTCTCGCCCATCCTATTGGATGCCTCCACCGTGCTCAGCGACGGGCGCTTCGCACCGGCCGCGCCCATTCACGCCGCCGCACTTGCCGAAGACAAGTCGTTCGGGTTCGAAGGTGGGATCCCTGCGCACTATGTGCCCGATGGTGGGTGGAAGGAGTTCATGGTATGGCAGCATGGTGGATGGATCTGGCGGATCGAGGGATTGATCGGCACCAACCGCATTCCGAAAGTGTTCGCACTCTTCCTGCTCGGCTTGTGGGTGACACGTCGGGGGATCTTCCGTGATCCATCCGCTCATAGCACGTTGTTGCGAAAGGTCGCGTTGATCGGCGCGATCATCGGCCTGCCGTGCTCCGTGCTCTTGTGGTGGAGCGAGCTGCACTTCGGGCACGTGCCGGAGCTGATCGGCCTGGTGCATACCGCCGCATACGCGTTCAGCGTGGTACCGCTCGCGTTGGCCTATGCGGCAGGCTTCGCACTCTTGTGGACTGGTGAGCGTGCGCAACGCATCCTGCATGTGCTCGCACCAGCCGGTCGCATGGCGCTCACCAACTACCTGATGCAAACGATCATCGCCCTTTGGCTCTTCACGGGCATGGGCCTCGGCTGGGGTGCGCGCGTAAGTCCGATCACTTTCGAGTCCTTAGCCGTTGTTGTGTTCATCCTCCAAGTGCTCTACAGCCATTGGTGGCTGAAGCGCTTCCAGTTCGGGCCGATGGAATGGCTGTGGCGTTCGCTCACCTATGGGAAGGTGATGCCGATGCGGAAGTGATCAGGCATGATCTGTTGCCTGGGCTATCAACCCAGCCAGCTACCGAAGCAACGGCGTCAACTTCGTCGGTGAGTTCAGGTATCACGATAGTTCGCACTACTTGTTCGTGAAGCAGCAGCTTGAACGAAGTTCGCGCACTGAGTGTGCCGAGGCCTTTCCGCGAACCCATTGCAGTCATTGAACCATGGAGGTCTCCGCTTCACATCAACCCAGTACCCATAAGGTAAGCTTGGTGCGGATCCTCCTCTTCTATGGCATTGCCTTCGTGGTCTCCAACCTGTTCCGTTTCGACCTGTTCGAGTTGAACACTCGTCTTGGCTCGTGGTCGGGCTTGGGCTACCTGATCATCAGGAACCTGTTGGAAGGGAGCGGCGTGTTCATAGGTGCGCTGGTCGGCCTCCATGCACTGAAGCAGGTGCGGTCGGTTGAGGTCACGTTCTGGGGCTCGTCGCGCAGGGCGGTCCTGCTCATGGCACTGGTGCCATTCGTCCTCATCACCATGATCGGTGTCAGGAACAGCTTTGGCATCAACGTTCATCTGTTCGGGGCCGTGGCAACGCTCGCAGTGCTCGGCTACTGCGTCATGGAGGAGTACGGTTGGCGCGGCTATTTGCAACAGGAGTTGGGCGCACTTCGGCCATGGTTGAAGATCGTCGTCATCGGCGGGCTGTGGTACTTCTGGCACCTCAGCTTCCTGGAGAACACGGACGTTCTCGCCAACGTGATGTTCTTCGGCACCTTGGTCCTTGGTAGTTGGGGCATCGGGCAGGTGGCGGTGCTCACGCGGTCCATCGGCTCGAGCGCTTGTTTCCACTTCGTGGTCAACATCACCTTCTTCAACGTGTTCTTCCACAAGGCATTCGATCCACTGATGCTGGGTGTGATCATTGCCTGTTGCGTAGGTGCGTGGATCATCATCCTGAAGAAGTGGAAGAAGTAGGCGCTGGTCTTGGCATGTGGTTACCGCACCTGCATGAAGCCGCTGCCGGTGATGCGGTGGCGGGGTTCGTCGGAAGCGACCGATCTTCACGCCGATGCGTGCGCTGCTCCTGGTTGTGTTGACCCTCTTCGCGGTCCCTAGTGTCGCCCAGGACCCCACGCTCGCTCCCGATCTGCGGGCCGCCTTGTCCGAGGATCTTGCGGACACCACCCGCGCGCAGATCCTTGTCAAGCTCTGCTTCAACCTCACACGCTCGCAGCCGGACAGCGCCCTGTACTACGGCGAGCAAGGCCTTGCCCTCGCCGAGCGGATCAAGGATGCCAAGTCCATCGCGGACGCACGCAACAACCTGGGCTGGCTGGGTTGCGCGGTTGACATCATCGCTCCTAAGCGTTGTTCAGTATCCGTTTCTTCTTCACACCTTCACAGCGTCCCACTTGTCGTTGTCCTGCTTGTTCCAAATGGCGCACGATCCTCTCTTCGAGCAACGCATTGCGGAAGCACTGAAAGCACAGGGCGCAAAACCCGAACACAAGAAGATGTTCGGCGGCGTGGCATTCATGGTCAATGGCAACATGAGCGTTGGTATCACCAACAAAGGCGACTTCATGACGCGGTTCGACAAGGCGCGACATGCCGAGATCAGCAAATGGCCCGGCGCGAAACCGATGACCTTCGGCAAAGGCGATATGAAGGGGTTTCTTTTTGTGGATGCCGATGCCGTGGAGAACCCGAAGGCGATGGAGAAGTGGGTGAGGCTTGCGCTGGAATACGTGAAGGGGTTGCCGAAGAAGCGTCCGCGTCCCGATGCATCGCGGGCCGCCAAGAGCGCTTCATCCGCACCGAAGACGAAGGCCACTGTAAAGCGCAATTGATGGTTACCGAACAGCTCGCTTCCGCGCTCGGACGCACCGATGAGCAGCCGAACATCGCGTTGGCGGAAGCCATCGTGGCAGAGAAGAACGTTGCCGGTGTGCGCGAACTGGTGGACCTGTTGAACGGGAAGAACAAAGTGCTTAAGAGCGATGCGCTTAAGGCACTGTACGAGGTGGGCGGTCGTGCACCCGAATTGATCGCGCCCTTCCTTGCTCAATTCAAGAACCTGTTGACCAGTCCGGACAACGGGATGGTGTGGGGCGCCATGTGTGCGATCGACACCATCACCGCCGTGAAGCCCGAAGCCGTGTACATGATGCTGCCGCAGATCATGGCAGCCGTCGACAAGGGCAGCGTCATCACACGCGACCACGCCGTGAAGGCATTGGTGAAGTTGGCCGGCGAGGAACGCTTCGCGAAGACCACTATTCCATTGCTGCTCGAACAACTACGCAGCGCACCTGTGAACCAGTTGCCGATGTACGCCGAGTTGGTTGCACCGGTCGCGAAAGGCGGTGCAGTGAAAGATGTGACGGAGATCCTGTCGCTGCGGCTGCAGGACCTGCCCACGGCCGCCAAGGTCAAGCGGGTGGAGAAGGTGCTGAAGCAGCTGGCTAAGGGCTGATCCGCGACTTCCGCCGCCGCTGCTTAGTTTGGCGCAACCCCCCCAATGGAAGGAGCACTCGTTCTTGTTGCGCTGATCCCCATCGCGCTATTGATCCTCGCGATCATCACGGCATCGCGCACTGGCAGCATCGTCCGGCAACTCGATGAACTGCGGAAGGAAGTGGCCGTGCTGCGCAAGGCGCTCACGGACCGTACCACGCCTACGGCATCTGCGGGACAACCGCCGCCGCAAGCACCGCCAGCGCCGACCATGCCGCCGATAACAGCTACTGGCGATCCGTGGTATGCTGGGATGCGCGAGCCCGGGCCGCGCGTTTTCCACGCACCGGAAACAGGTCCTGCGCAAGTCGCGCCTAAGCCGAAAGTGGAAACGCCACCATCCGCGCAGCCACCACCGCGCATCGTGATCTCCGAGCCGGCGCCGCTCTCAGAGCGGATCGCCGCAGATGCCCCTCGACAGGTCGTGATGGAGCCTGCCCGACCGGCACCACCGCGCACACCTCCGCCACCTCCGCAGAAGGGCGCATGGGAGCGGTTCCTCGATAGCAACCCCGATCTGGAGAAGTTCATCGGTGAGAACCTCATCAACAAGATCGGCATCGCGGTGTTGGTGTTGGGGCTTGGTTTTCTGTTGAGGCAAGAACTACATCAACGAAGTGGGCCGCGTTCTGATCGGTGTTGCTTCCGGGGGTGTGCTGATGTTCATCGCGCACCGGTTACGGTTGAAGTTGCGGGCGTTCAGTTCGGTGCTGGTGGCCGGTGGTATCAGTGTTCTGTACTTCACCATTGCCATCGCCTACCGCTCGTACGATGACATGTTCACGCAAACACAGGCGTTCGCGATCATGGTGGTCATTACTGCGCTCGCTGTCGTGTTCTCCATTGCCTATGATCGCCGGGAGCTGGCAGTGATCGCATTGATCGGCGGGTTCGCTGCACCTTTCATGGTAAGCGACGGAGAGGGGAACTTCAAGGTGCTCTTCTCCTACTTGTTGATCCTCAATGTGGGCATGCTGGTGCTTGCGTTGTTGAAGCGCTGGAACATTGTCCACCTTGTTGCATACGGGCTCACACTGCTGCTCTTCGGTGCATGGGCCATCGACCCCTACACGGATCTGGTGCCACGACCGTGGAAGTGGGGCTTCCTCTTCGCCACTGGTTTCCACTTGGTGTTCTTCGCCATGGCGGTGGGTTACAACCTGCGCTACAACCTGAAGTTCCGGCCGTTGGAGTTCGCGTTGTTGATCGGGAATACCGCCACGTATTACGCCGTGGGCATGCACTTCCTCACCGATGCACCGAGCTACCCGATGCAGAAATGGACCGGACTTTTCACTGCTGCACTTGGCTTGTTCCACATTGTGTTCGCCTTCGTTTTCTATCGCAGGAAGCAGGTGCCGCGGAACTTGGTGCTGCTTCTCATTGGCCTGGCGCTGACGTTCTGCACGCTTGCGGTGCCGGTGCAACTGGAAGGCTACACCATCACGATCTTCTGGGCGGCAGAGGCAGTGCTTTTGTTGTGGTTCTCACAACGCGCCGCACAGCCCATGGTGGCGCGTGGCAGCGTGCTCGTAGCCGTGTTGGCCGTCATCAGCTTGGTCATGGACCTCGATGCCTTCTACAGCATTCTGCGCCCGGAGCTGCGACCGATCATCAATCCCGGTTGGATCACGGGCATGGTGGTGGTGGTGTGCATGGTCGGCTTGCACTTGCTCTTCCGCCGAGAGAAGGACGAACGCGATGTGCTTCCTGCTATCAGTATCCGTTCATGTGCGAACGGAGCGCTCGTGCTCGCTGTCACCCTAGGCTATCTCGTCAATCTATTGGAACTGCGCAACCAAAGCGCGCGCTTCCTTAGCGTCGATGGTGTGCGCATGATCACCATGGCATTCACGCTGGCCTATGTGTTGGGCCTCGACCTCTTCACACGGCGCGCGGGCAAGCAGGTGCGTGTCGTTGTCTTCGGACTTAGCATCCTCGCGCTCATCGGCTACGTGACGACCTTCTATGAAGCCAGCGGCGACAGCTTGAAGGAAATGCTGACCGCATCGGCACGCGGTTTTGGTATCCATTACATCGGACTCGTATTGGGTGTCGCGGTGGTGGTGCGTGTTGCACAGCAGGCGAGACTTGTCCTGCCACGACCTTCGGGTTTGTGGAACGCCTACCTCTGGTCCATGTGCCTTTTCCTGGTTGTGATGGCCAGCCAGGAACTTGACCACGCGATGTTGTGGGCCAACTACTCCGCTGAAGAGGCGCACTACCTCACACTCAACAATGCACGCCGTGCTGGCTACCCGATCCTCTGGGGCATCGGCTCATTCCTGTTCATGTGGTATGGTATGCGCACCAAGCTGAAGACAGTGCGCGTGATCGCGCTTGTGCTCTTCGGCATCACGCCCCTGAAGTTGTTCCTCGTGGATCTGCGCGGCATCAGCGAAGGCGGCAAGGTGGCGGCATTCATCTGCTTGGGCATCCTGCTGTTGGTGGTCAGCTTCATGTACAACAAGCTGAAGGGCTTGTTCGTGGACGAGGACAAGAACAGTGAAGCGGTGAAGCCATGAAGCAGTGGGGCAGCTGGCGGGGCGTAGTGGCGGCGGTGTTAGCACTGGGCCTTTCGCATTCGTTCGCGCAGCAGTGGAAGGCGGAGTTGCCTGCTGTTGAGAAGGCGGGCGTGTACCGGATCGTGTTGTCGCCGGAGATGGTGGGGAGGTCCCAAAGCAATTCTCGGAATCTCAGAATAATGAACGAAGAAGGACAGGAGGTTCCTTGGCTGGTAGAGTTTGGCGACCACGACACCTTTTCCGATACGCTGATCGATTTTGAAGTGCCCGGAACGAAAGTGGTCCCCGACGCACAATTGTTGATTTTGTTCCCCCTCTCCAGATTTTATTACCGAGGGTGATCCACCTCCAGTTCAAGAATGCCCATTGTCACAAAGGAGTTGGACCTGAGGGGGGAGTTATGACGGCGAACATTGGTACTTCATTAAGGGGTGAACGACTCTGACCTAACCGGCGATCCGGAGAGCACCTATACCATGCGAATCTTATATGCGCCCAAGAATGATTACGGCTACTACCGGCTTGCGATTAACGACTCCCTTTCAGCTCCTCTCCTGGTGCTTTCGGTGAAATGGAAGAAGGCTACACGAAATCGTTCTGCGGGGATGCAAGGTGTTTCCATGCCATGGACAAGAACCGACTCCGCGGGCGTACTTGCTTGGTTGTACACAGCCCATGCAGATTGCCATGGATGGGCTGGACATCGTGGTTGAGGACCGGCGGTATCAGCGCCAATGCTACATTGAAGTGCCTCTGAAAAGATCAACGCGCGCATGCCCCTTGAGTTGCCACGAGGCGCGTCGAGATTTTCCAATAGGCCCGAACCAAGCTTGGTCGCCAGCTTTCCGTGCGCTTCGAATGGACACATTCAACATTGTGATCCACAACGGCGATGATCAACCGCTGAAGATTGCAAGGCTCGAATACCGTCAACGCAAGCGTACGCTCATCGCCGAACTCCAATCCGGCATGCGTTACGCGCTCACTACCGGCGATACGAAGAGGTCATCGCCTCATTACGACCTGATCCACTTCAAAGACAAGCTGCCTGAACCCATTGCCACCATCGAGCACGGCCCTCTCATTGCGTTGGCGGCAACGCCGGAAGCAGGCCCGTCCCTTGCGCCATCGCGCTGGTGGATCTGGGCTGGACTTGTCGCAGTGCTCGGCATCGTGGGCTTCATGGCCGTGCGCATGCTGCGCGAACCTCAACAACCAAAACGGATAGCACATGAACATCAGGACACCGTTCGCGTCGATCATTCGGCGTCGGTCACGCAGCGGGCGACGCTGCGTCGCCCCTACGGGTGCGTTCGTTCGGGATCACGATCGCGATCGCCTTGGCGACGCAGGCGTCGCCCCTTCTCGCACAATGCCCCGGTTGTCGATCGACTTCGGCTGCACGGTTGCGCCCGCGTACCCAACGCTCTGTCCGCTACAACCGGCCGATGCCACCAGCGGACAACCGTACAGCGCCGACATCACCTTCTGGATGCCGGTGAACTTCGATGATCCCGGCACGGGCTTCAACGTGGACTTCCTGCAAATGACGATCACCGGCGTAACCGGCTTGCCCTTCGGGCTGGAGATCGAAACCAACGACCCGCTGGGCATCTATTACCCGCAGCAGAACCAGTTCGGCTGTGCGCGGATTTGTGGCACACCACTGGGCGCGGGCACCTTCACGGTTACCATCTCCATCATCGCACAGGTGGAGTACAGCGGCTTCATCATCAACGCGCCACAACAGTTCCCTATAACCCTGGTGGTGTTGCCGGGCAGTGGTGGCAACAGTGGTTTCTCCTTCACGCCGACCAATGGTTGCGGAAGTGCCGAGGTGCAGTTCACGGCGTTGATCGATGGCGCACCCGACCCGACGACTTACGCGTGGGACTTCGGCAACGGCAACACGGGCAGCGATGCATTGCCGCCTGCGCAGACCTACGGAAGTCCGGGCACGTACACAGTGTCGTTGCAGACGACCATCGGCGGATACGTGCTGGATGTGGTAACGCTCAGCGGGGTGAACGACAACTGGTGCGGTGATGTGGAAGAGCCGGACATCTTCGGTTGCACGGGATCGCCGGACCTGTACTTCGTGCTTACCGATGGCGGCGGCGGAACATACACCAGCAGTAGCGGTAGCGACAGCGGCAGCGAAACATGGACAGGTCTCGGCCTGGTGCTCAACAACCCGCCGTACTCGATCGCCTTTACGATGAAGACCCGATCAGCCAGGACGACATACTCGGTACGCTGAACATCCCGATCGGCACCGTGGGCAACCTGCCTTTCAACATTGCCGGCGGAACGTTCGGCAGCATCGACATCAGCCTCCAGACGCAGCAATTGTTCAACGATACGGATACGGTGGTCGTTTATCCTATGCCCGAGATCGTGCTCGCTTATGACACTGCGGCTGCTGAGATCTGCGCAGGCGATACAACGCTCGTCAGTTACACGTGGTACAACAACGGCGACACGGTACCCATGGCGAACGGCCCTTGCGTGAACGCCAATGCGCCCGGACTTTGGTGGAGCGCTGGAACGAACGGCTTCGGTTGTTTCGGTGTTAGCGATACGGTGGTGGTTTGCCCATCACTTGCGATCGACCATGATGCGGGCGTCTTGTTCGTTGATGATGTTTCGATGCTTACGCTTGGACGTTCGATGGCGTGACCATTCCGAACAACGATCAGCCCTTTGCGTTCTCGCAAGGCGATGGACTTTACGCGATCACCGGCACGACCGCCTACGGGTGCGTCGTCACCGACACCTTCACGCTGAGCACCTTGGGCATTGCCGCGGTCGAACCGACTACACCGACGCTCCTTGTGTACCCTGTTCCCAGCGACGGCAACTTCATGGTGCAGGCCCGGGGGGCTTACTTCCTCCCAAGTCATGTTGCGTGTTCTGGACACGAGCGGCAAGGAGGTCTTCGCGGAACGATGCAGTGTTGTTGCCGGTTCCATCAGCGTGCGCGTGGGGTTACGCGGAACCACCATCGGCCGGTATCTGGTGTTGGTGGAGGATGGGACCGAGCGCCACTTGACGCGCGCCATCGTTGTAACGAATTGAGCGCCGCTACATTCGCCGCACGCAAGCATTCCCAATGAACAAAGTAGTCTCCGGTCCGGACGTTGCCCTCGAAGGCCTAACCGATGGCATGACGTTGATGGTCGGTGGTTTCGGCCTGTGCGGTATTCCCGAGAACACGATCGCAGCGCTGGTGCGCAAAGGCGTGAAGAACCTCACGTGTATCAGCAACAACGCAGGGGTGGATGACTTCGGCTTGGGGCTGTTGTTACAGAGCAAGCATCAAGAAACGATCAGCAGCTACGTGGGCGAGAACGCCGAGTTCGAACGCCAGATGCTCAGTGGTGAACTGGAGGTGGACCTGATCCCGCAAGGGTCGTTGGCCGAACGTTGTCGTGCCGGCGGCGCAGGCATCCCGGCCTTCTTTACGCCGGCGGGCTACGGAACGGAAGTCGCGGAAGGCAAGGAAGTTCGCGAGTTCAACGGCAAGCCGCACATCTTGGAAAGCTGGCTGCGCGCCGACTTTGCGATCGTGAAAGCGTGGAAGGGTGATACGAGCGGCAATCTCATCTACAAGCGCACCGCGCGCAACTTCAACCCGATGATGGCCATGGCGGGCAAGATCACCATCGCCGAAGTGGAACACTTGGTGAAGCCCGGCGAGATCGACCCGACGCGGTGCATACCCCGGGGATCTTCGTTCAACGCATCTTCCAAGGCAGCAACTACGAGAAGCGCATTGAGCAGCGGACGGTGAGGAAAAAGTCCTGATCAGCGACGATCGCCAACGGCGCATGAGCGGCAACGACCGAAAGCTGTACTTCTTCTTGGCCTTGGTCGCGTTCTGCTACGTTCTCGCACGGGCGGTGCTTGTGCCCTTTGTTCACGACGAAGCTGCCACGGTCAGCATGTACGTCCAGTTCGGCGAGTTCCTGCCCTGGCGATCGCACTGGGATGCGGGCAACCACTTCCTGAACACTGCCCTTGGGATCGGTTGGTTACAAGGTTTTTGGTTTGGAGCAATTGGCTATCCGCGCCGGGAACGTGTTGGCGTTCGTGTTGTATGCTTGGATGGTTTGGTGCCTTGGTGGATACGTGCGCGATCGGCTTGTACGCTGGTGCATGTGGCTCGCGCTGTTACTGTGCCCATTCCTGCTGGAGTTCTTCTCGCTTTTCCGCGGCTACGGCTTGGAAATGGTATTCTTCGTTTGGGCTTTGCACGCGCTATTGTCGTTCGCGCGCGACGGTCGTGTTGGGCAATTCGCGCAAGTCCTTCTCTCGCTGTGTTTGGCCAATGCAAGCATCCTTGCCCTACTACCGTTCTGGTCGATCGTGCTCGGATTGTTGGCGATCACGACCGGCGCGGGAAGCAAACTCGGGTCGTGCGTGCTCGACTTTCCTTGGCGTGGGTCGTGTTTGGTGTGCTGCCGTTGCTGCTCGCTGCGCGCATCGCCATGGAGATGCAGGAGATCGGCCTGTTGTACCACGGCAACACGCAGGGTTTCGTTGCGGTTACCGTTTCCACCTTGAGCTGGTTCGTGCTGGGGAAGTCAGCATCCCGTGTTGATCGGCTCGCTGATCATCGGGTTCAGTTCAATGACGGTGGTGGCTGCCGGGATCATCCGCCGCGAGCGATCGTTCCGCCATCCGTTGGTGATCATCATTGGCCTGCTTTGGGCTGAAGTGCTGGCACGTGTTGTCATGGCCACCATGCTCCAAGTGAACTACCCCGAGGATCGCGCAGCACTGCACTTGGTCCCGCTGTTCGTTTTGGCGGCCGCGCTCTGCATTGATGAACTCGGCATTCGGATCCCGGGTTGGCGTTATGCTGCGTTCGTATTGCTGTTCTTGCCGGTCCGCTCACTCGCGCTCGCGAACCTGGACCACACGGTTCTCTGGCCCGACCAATCGCCACCGCAGCGCTTCGTAGATCGCCTTATCGCATTGCAGGCGGCACAGGAGCGGCCGTTGGCCATTGGTGCCTATCACCTGATGAACCGCAGTTTACCATTTGCTGTTCGGGCTCGCGAGGAGCAGTTGCCGCTACCGCTCACCGAAGGTTTCCCTGAGGGCCCACACGATGTGCGCATCGTGCGCGACGATCACCTTCAACAAGCGCTTAAAGGATTCCGCGAAGTGGACCACCACGACGGGACTGGCCTGCACTTGTTGGAACGGAACCAACCGCTGGTGTTGTCCCCGGTGCTCGTCAACGCATTCAGCTGCAGTGCCACAAGTGATGAGTTCGTGGAGGTTCTGAGGCTGGATAGCTTATCTGCCGAGGATGAATTCCTAGTGGAAGTAACGGGCGAGATGAGCACGATCAATGCGACGGCCGTGAAGCTTGTCGTGGAACTGCGCGACGCTTCGGACAAGTCGATCCATTACGATGCCGCCATGATCACGGCATTCGCTCCGCTGTTCGGGCGGGTGAGGGAAGTGCGGCACATACCGGCGCTGGTGGAGGCACGCAGTGCGGTGGTCTATTTCTGGAATGTTCGCCGGACTGAAATATCGTTGAGGCAAGGAGCCGCGCGCTTGATGAAAGTGGGCGAACCGTAAGACGAAAGCCGCGGCGGCTACATTGCGGACATGCAATCCATTACGGAGGGCGTATCGCGTGTTGAGGGGGTGTTGTTCGGGGTTGGTGTTGGGTTGTTCGGCGTCTACCTGGTTGCCCGCGCCGTTCACCTGCCACTCATCCAGGATGAGGCGAATTGCTTTTGGTGGTACGTGCGGACCGGGGAATTCGTCCCCTTCCTGGCGCACACCGATGCCGCGAACCATTTCCTGAACAGCTTCTTCGGATGGGCGGGGAACGGGATCTTCGGGCCGGAGCCGTGGGCCTTGCGCATCGGGAGTTTGCTGGCGTACCTGTTGTACGTCGTGGCGTTGTGGAGTATCCTGTGCATGTTGAGGAACAAGCTCGTGCGTTGGTGCGCGTTCTCCGCACTGATCATGTGCCCCTTTCTCCATGAGTATTTCGCGCTCTTCAGGGGCTACGGCTTGGGGATGGCTTTTTTCGTGTGGGCACTCTTGCATTTCATCCGTTGTGTACAACGACGGAGCGCCCGGGACGCCATATTCTTCGCACTCGGATCCGTTCTTGCGGTGTATGCCGACCTCACCTTGCTCCCGTTATGCGCAATGCTAGCGCCCGTGCCGTTGATGCTCCATATGTGGGGCCGGGCGAAAGGGGTCATGCGCCAAGGCACCAGAGCCATGGTACTCGCTCTGGTGGTTCCATTGCCGGCATATTGGTTCGCGGCACGTTTCGCACTACACCTCCGGAGAAAGGTGCTCTGTATCTGGGCTCCGGCGAAGGACTGATACGTGTATCGGTAACGGGATTGTGCCGGGCGCTTTCCAACCAGGCTGGCCCTTCCTTCCCGAGATAATAGTGGCAACGGCGACCGGCATATTGGTTACCGCTGCATGGATGTTGGGCCGCGATCGTGAATGGCGCGGTCCGCTGATGGTGCTTTGCGCCTTGTTGTGGACCGAAGTAGCGTTGCGCGTTGCGCTGAACCACCTGTTCGGTGTCAACTACCCAGAGGACCGCGCAGCGTTCCAGCTATTGGTGCTCTTCCTTCTGGCAGGGCCATTCGCAGTGGATGCGCTCGCTTCGGTTCAGCGCCGATGGCAATGGTCGGCGCTCGCGTTGCTACCCATACCGCTCACAACGCTTGCCAACCTCAACTTGGAAGTGGCCATGAACAACCTGGAGCAAGGCGTGCCCGAGCGATTCATCAAATATGCCGCAGCGAAGCAAAAGGCCTTGGGAAGGCCGCTGGTCGTTGCCGGTGGCGGGCAGTTGATCACTGGTTGGGCATTCGGCTTGTTCGCCGGAGGTGAGATGGTGAACGATATGGAAATGGAGCTTTTCGGACAGAGTGCGCAGGATCTTCGGGTGGTCCCCTACTTCTTGATGGACCGTCCGCACCGGGATTACGCCATCGTCGACAGCACGAAGCGACAAGCGATGTATCTGCTCGAGCGGAAAACGCCATTGAACCTGAAAATGGTTCTTGATTCGGCCTTAGCCGATGCCATCGACCCCAAAGACTTCCATAATTTCTTGGAACTCAGGGGCGATCGGTTCAAGGGCGTTATGCTGTATGTACGCGTTTCGGGTGATCTGTCGGTTGACACCCGGAGCGGGCAAGTGATGGTGATCGCCGATGAACGCGATAGTGAGCGGCGCATACACTGGGACGAAACGGACTTGATGCACGAGCGGGCGGTATGGAACGGCGAGGCCTTTGATGTGATGCGGCGCCTGCCCGCCAACCCGGGTGCAACGGAACGCTACTGTTACCTGTGGAACGTGACCGGCGCACCGATGAAAGCCACCGCTCTGCGGCTCCGGGTTTATGTGCTTGATACTTGAAACGCTTCCGCGTCGTTCATTCGCGCTGCCGATACCATATCACACCCACCCATCCCCAACATGCCCCTCGACAAGAACCAGATGGCCAAGCGCATTGCGCGCGAACTACAGCACGGGTACTACGTGAACCTCGGCATCGGCATCCCTACTCTGGTGGCCAACTATGGCCCGAAGGCATCGACGTGGTGTTTCAAAGCGAGAACGGTATCCTGGGTATGGGACCCTTCCCATACGAAGGCGAGGAGGACGCCGACCTGATCAACGCAGGCAAGCAAACGGTGACCTTGCTAGATGGTGCCAGCATCTTCGATAGTGCGACCAGTTTCGCCATGATCCGCGGACAGCATGTGCAGCTCACGGTACTGGGAGCAATGGAGATCACGGACCAAGGCGATATCGCCAACTGGAAGATCCCCGGCAAAATGGTGAAGGGCATGGGCGGTGCCATGGATCTGGTGGCGAGCGCGGAGAACATCATCGTATGCATGCTGCACACCAACAAGGCGGGTGAAAGCAAGTTGTTGAAGGAGTGCACGCTGCCGCTTACGGGCGTCAAGTGCGTGAAGAAGGTCGTGACCGACCTCGGGGTGTTCGACATTACGCCCGAAGGCTTCAGCTTTTGGGCGAGCCCCCGGCGTTTCCGTGGACGAGATCAAGGCAAAGACCGAGGGCCGATTGGTGGTGGAGGGGAGATACCGGAGATGGTGATCTGAGATCCCGCCATCCACGTGAAGCAGGCGAACGCTCTACTGGGGACTTGGTGGGGCCGGGCGTTGTACTACCTCCTTACCGGCACCGCGATCGCCGTGATCGCGCTGATCGATGGTTATCCACTGGTCTATTCCGATTCGGGGACGTACATCATGAACGCCTTCACCCTCGAACAGATCGAGGACAGGCCGATCGGCTACGGATTGATCATCCATGCCATTACGTGGAAGGCCACGTTGTGGACCGTTGTGCTTTTTCAAGGCGCCGTGACCAGTTGGTTGCTGATGCTGCTGGTGCGCAGCACTGTGGAAGCCACTCGTTGGTTGAAGTTGCACCTGATGCTGCTCGCCGTGCGATCGTCGGAACAAGTCTCCCGTGGTATGCGGCGCAGATCATGGCCGATGTGTTCACTCCGTTGGTGATGATCATCGTCTTCCTGTTGTACAACGGAAGCGTGCAAGGCAAGGCGCGACGTGTTGCATTATGGTTGTTGCTCTTCTTCTTCCTGGCGGCGCACAACTCACATTTCCCGATCCTGCTGGGCCTGCAAGGCCTTCGCTCGGAGCGCATGTGATCGGTCGGCGGTGTTCGTTGTCCCCGCGATCGTTTCTGGCGCAAGTGGTGGGCGTGAACGCGGTGGCGATGGGCGCAGCGCTGATGATCGTGCTGTTCAATGCCGTTCCGTATGGGCAATTCCGATTGTCCAGGGCGTCGAACGCCTTTGTTGCCGGAAGACTTTGCGAGGACGGCATCATGGCGGACTACTTGAACGCGACGTGTGGCGAACGACCACATCCGCTGTGTGCCTATAAGGACCGGTTGCCGGCCGATGCATTGAACGGTTTCCTCTGGTCCGATACCGGCTTTGTGCGTGGGGAGGGGCTTTCCTTGGCCGAGGCGGACTCCGTGCTGGCGCCACTGGTTTCCGACCTGCTCGGCCGTCCGGAGTACGCTGTGCGCTACGCCCGGTCCATGGTACGCTCAACAGGTCAGCAACTGTTGCAATGGGAAACAGGTGCTGGTCTCCATGCCTACGGCGAAGGGACGTCGCCCCATGCGCATCTGTGGTGGCGATTGCCGCACGAGAAGGCGGCCTACGAAGAATCCATCCGCAGCAGCGCGGCGCCTGGGCTGACTTGTCCGGCTGGAATCGGCTCGTGGGTGCGGTGCTGCTCGTGTCGCTTTTGGCGATCGGTGCCGTTGCGGTGCTCCGCTTCGAAGCCTGACCAGCATGCATTGGGCGCTTATGGTATGGGTAGCGAGCTGGCTTCTTCTCAATGCCTTCGTTACCTCGCGTCGCTGTCCATTGTTGACTCGCGCATGCAATCGCGCGTTGTGTGGTTGGTGCCGATGGTCGCGGTGTTCTTGGTGTCAGCGACCCTGCCGCCCAAGCGTCCCGTTGTTGGCCCGGAGGAAGCAACCTTGGACCCCGCGCATACATGACCCTTGCCCAAAGAGCCAGTCAATTCGCCGGTAAGCTGCGCGGAAGAACGGGACTCTATTTTGGGGCGGCTCTCTTCTTCGCGTTCTTCACCGCATTCACCTTGCGGTTCAGCTTAGCGATACCAAGGGACCACGGACACCTTCGGTCCGATGCCGCCGGTTACTACATCTACCTACCGGGGTTGTTCCACTATGGGTTCGACGGCTCGACGGCGATCGATAGCACGGCGATGGAGGTCATGGGCCGTGGCTTCAGCATCGACTCAGCAAGCCACAAAGATCGTTACGAAGTACACATACGGGACAGCCCTATTGGAACTCCGTTCTATGCGGTTGCGAGGTGGTCACAGGGTTTGAAAGCATGGACGGAAGAACCCGTGACCACTTCAACGCGAAATATATTGCGGGCATCTTCTACTGGACGCTTGGTCTGCTTTGTATCGCCCTTGCACTGCAGCGTATATGGCCTGCCGACCCCGTGGTGGTGATCTCCGTTCTTGGTTGCATTGCGTTCGGCACGAACACGTTCTTCTATGCCTTCAGGCACCAGCGTATTCGCATGTGTATTCCTTCTTTCTCGTCTCGGCAGCCCTGTGCGCCGCTTCCCGCGCCACCCCGAGCGGTTGGTCTTCGCTCATGCGCTGGGTTTTGTTGCGGCCAATGCGTTGATGGTCGTTATAAGACCGGTGGACGCCATTGCGGCGCTCGCCTTGGCCGGGGTTCCTTTGGGTCAGGAACGGGAGTGCGCCACTCACTCCCGGGCTCCTTCTCCGACAACTGCTTGCGCTTATTGTCTTCGCCACTCCACAACTCCTGTATTGGCACCATGTGCATGGGCAATGGGTCGTATGGTCGTATGGGAACGAGGGCTTTACGCAGTGGGCTGACCCCGAGTGGAGCAAGGTGCTCGCTGCGCCCATGAACGGGTTGCTGCCCAATGCGCCAGTGTTCGCCTTGGTGCCTTTCGCTCTGTGGTCGCTTTGGTATCGCAGCCGATGGATGGCCTCTGGCTTGCCGCAACACTCCTCGTGATCATATGCAGTTGTGCGGCTTGGCACGTCTGGCATTTCGGATGCAGCTATGGCTTGCGTCCCATGGTGCAATACACGCCCCTTCCTTGCCGTGGGCTTGTGGGCACTGTTCGCGCGGATGCGTGAACGCGTGCCCGCCTCATTCAAGGCGAGCATGGTCCTTCTTACGTTGGTGTGCTTCGTGAACTACCGCGTGATGCTATCTGTCTCCCATTGCTTCAACGGGGAGCATTGGGGGTGGGGGCTCTACTTCAATCATATCCTTGAAGCCTTCGGGGCTGGAGCCAACCCCGAAGGGCCTCGTTACTGAAGCAAGATCGGATGCCCATTGCGCTGCACCACTGCCGATCTTGTCTTGCCCCGGGAGAGTGCGGTACAGATCGACATCGCTCCTGCGTACCAGCAGTTCGTCGGTCCAGGCACTGTCCAAGTGCTTGTGATCAGCCTCGATGTAGAGGGTCAGTAGGTCATCCTCATTTTCCATATCGAAGGGAAGCTCGACCAACGTCCAGTCGCCGTTGATCTTTACGGCTGAAGCGAGGATCCGTGCAGTGGTCCCAGTGTACTTCACCGTTCGAATAGGTGTTCATTACGCAAACGTTCGCAAGGCTTTGCATGGGTCCATGGTTGTAGAACCAGAACGAAACTTCATAGTGAACCCCAGGGTCCAGAAGCCTTCCGTCGAATGTGGCCATACCGGCCGTTCCGATACAGCGGGGACAACGCGCCAGCGCCGAGCAAGGAATGGGTTGCCGGTGCGCCGTCGTAGTTATCGAAGAGCACAGGTTCATCCGGACACCAGCGTTCGGTCGAGGTAGTCTGTCCGCACAGACGAGCGCCGCTTTGCCAATCGGCAATAGCGGCAGCACGATCGTCCTTCAGGAGACTGCTCTGGGCCAAGAGGTGCAACGAAACATCGCCGATGGAATGGACGCTCTTCGCCCGGC
>JADJCX010000030.1 GCA_016703005.1 Flavobacteriales bacterium | reverse complement strand
CCGCGATCATCACGGCATCGCGCACCGGCAGCATCGTCCGGCAACTCGATGAACTGCGGAAGGAAGTGGCCGTGCTGCGCAAGGCGCTCACGGACCGTACCACGCCTACGGCATCTGCGGACAACCGCCGCCACAAGCACCGCCAGCGCCGACCATGCCGCCGATAACAGCTACTGGCGATCCGTGGTATGCTGGAATGCGCGAGCCCGGGCCGCGCGTTTTCCACGCACCGGAAACAGGTCCTGCGCAAGTCGCGCCCGAGAGTCGAAAGCGGAAACGCTATCATCCGCGCAGCCACCACCGCGCATCGCGATCTCTGAGCCGGCGTCGCTCACAGAGCGATCGCCGCAGGATGCCCCTCGACAGGTCGTGATGGAGCCCGCCTGACCGGCACCACCGCGCACACCTCCGCCACCTCCGCAGAAGGGCGCGGAGTTCCTCGATAGCAACCCCGATCAGGAGAAGTTCATCGGTGAGAACCTCATCAACAAGATCGGCATCGCGGTGTTGGTGTTGGGGCTTGGTTTTCTGCTGCGCTATGCCAGGCAAGAACTACATCAACGAAGTGGGCCGCGTTCTCATCGGTGTCGCTTCCGGGGTGTGCTGATGTTCATCGCGCACCGGTTGCGGTTGAAGTTGCGGGCGTTCAGTTCGGTGCTGGTGGCCGGTGGTATCAGTGTTCTGTACTTCACCATTGCTATCGCCTACCGCTCCTACGATGACATGTTCACGCAAACACAGGCGTTTGCGATCATGGTGGTCATTACTGCGCTCGCTGTCGTGTTCTCCATTGCCCATGATCGCCGGGAGCTAGCAGTTTTCGCATCGACGGCGGGTTCGCTGCACCGTTCGTGGTGAGCGACGGAGAGGGAACTCCAAGGTGCTCTTCCCCTGGTCGATCTCAATGTGGGCATGCTGGTGCTTGCGTTGTTGAAGCGCTGGAACATTGTCCACCTTGTTGCATACGGGCTATTATGCTCTTCGGTCACGGGCCATCGACCCCTCACAATCGGTGCCACGACCGTGGAAGTGGGGCTTCCTCTTCGCCACTGGTTTCCACTTGGTGTTCTTCGCCATGGCGGTGGGTTTCAACCTGCGCTACAACCTGAAGTTCCGGCTGTTGGAGTTCGCGTTGTTGATCGGGAATACCGCCACGTATTACGCCGTGGGCATGCACTTCCTCACCGATGCACCGAGCTACCCGATGCAGAAAATGGACCGGACTTTTTCACCGCTGCACTTGGCTTGTTCCACATTGTGCTCGCCTTAGTTTTCTATCGCAGGAAGCAGGTGCCGCGGAACTTGGTGCTGCTTCTCATTGGTCTACGCGTTGACGTTCTGCACGCTTGCGGTGCCGGTGCAACTGGAGGGCTACACCATCACGATCTTCTGGGCGGCTGAAGCGGTGCTGTTACTATGGTTCTCACAGCGCGCTTCGCTGCCCATGGTAGCCCGTGGCAGCGTGCTCGTAGCCGTGTTGGCCGTCATCAGTTTGGTCATGGACCTCGATGCCTTCTACAGCATTCTGCGCCCGGAGCTGCGACCGATCATCAATCCCGGTTGGATCACGGGCATGGTTGTGGTGGTGTGCATGGTCGGCTTGCACTTGCTCTTCCGCCGAGAGAAGGACGAACGCGATGTGCTTCCTGCTATCAGTATCCGTTCATGTGCGAACGGAGCGCTCGTGCTCGCTGTCACCCTAGGCTATCTCGTCAATCTATTGGAACTGCGCAACCAAAGCGCGCTTCTAGCGTCGATGGTGTGCGCACGATCACCATGGCGTTCACGCTGGCCTATGTGTTGGGCCTCGACCTCTTCACACGGCGCGCGGGCAAGCAGGTGCGTGTCGTTGTCTTCGGACTCAGCATCCTCGCGCTCATCGGCTACGTGACGACCTTCTATGAAGCCAGCGGCGACAGCTTGAAGGAAATGCTGACCGCATCGGCACGCGGTTTTGGTATCCATTACATCGGACTCGTATTGGGTGTCGCGGTGGTGGTGCGTGTTGCACAGCAGGCGAACTTGTCCTGCCACGACCTTCGGGTTTGTGGAACGCCACTCTGGTCCATGTGCCTTTCCTCGTTGTGATGGCAGCAGCCAGAACTTGACCACGCGATGTTGTGGGCCAACTCCTCCGCTGAAGAGGCGCCGTACCTGACGCTCAACAACGCACGTCGCGCGGGCTATCCGATCCTCTGGGGTATCGGCTCGTTCCTGTTCATGTGGTACGGTATGCGCACGAAGCTGAAGACCGTGCGCGTATCGCGCTTGTGCTCTTCGGCATCACGCCTGAAGTTGTTCCTCGCATCTGCGCGGCATCAGCGAAGGCGGCAAGGTGGCGGAGATTCATCTGCTTGGGCGTCCTGCTGTTGGTGGTGAGCTTCATGTACAACAAGCTGAAGGGCTTGTTCGTGGAAGAGAGAAGAACAGTGAAGCGGTGAAGCCATGAAGCAGTGGAGCAGTTGGCGGAGCGTGACGGCTGCGGTGTTCGCGCTGAGCCTTTCGCATTCGGTCGCGCAGCAGTGGAAGGCTGAGTTGCCCACTGTTGAGAAGGCAGGCCTTCACCGGATCGTATTGTCGCCGGAGATGGTGGGGCGATCACGCGAGGACTTAGGCGATGTGCAATTGGTGGATTCGGCGGCAAGAGCTTCCTTGCTGGTAAGTCGCGGAGGAGGCCGAGCCGGTGTCGAATCCGCTGATCGATTTTGAAGTGCGGAACGATTGTTGTGGGGAAGCAAACCATTTTGAGTTCCCCCGCCCAAGGCTTTTCTTCCCGTGGCTGATACTCTCCCGAACTGGAATGCCCAAGTGCGAAAAAGGAGTTGGCCTCAGGGGAGTGATGACGGCCGTTGGTATTTCATCAAAAAGGACATACGACAGCTGTAATGGAGGAAGAGATATATATCCGAATCGTATCTGCCAGCCAGATGATACGGCTCTACCGGCTTGCGCTGAATGATTCCTTGACCGCGCCAGTCAAGTATTGAATGTGCAAATCGGAAGCGCGGAGCGACGTCCAACACTACACCCATAAACGATGCGCATTTGGGTTCCATTCGATGGACAGACCCAACACCCAGAATTACTTGGCCATACACGGCAAACGGTGACCATGAAGATCACCGTGGCGGGGCATCGGGTGATCACCGCGGCAGCCGCTGCTACGCTGGAACAGCTTTGAAAATGAACGAGGCAAGCCGCGATCAAGGAGCGCGTTGCCGCATTTGCGCTTACGAGCAGAACACTGAACACCGTTGAAATCCTTGGCCTTCGCGAGGACACGTTCGCGATAGTCATTCAGAACGGAGACGACCCACCGACTGAAGAATTGCAAGGTCCGATGCTGTCAGCGCGAGAGTCGCTCGGCGCCGAACCCCGTCCGGCATGCACTACGCTCTTACGACCGGCGACCCGAAGAGGTCGGCGCCGCATACGACCTCGTCCACTTCAAGGACAAGCTGCCTGAACCGATCGCCACCATCTCGCACGGCCCTCTCATCGCGTTGGCGACAACCCCGGAAGCAGGCCCATCCATTGCGCCATCGCGCTGGTGGATCTGGGCAGGACTTGTCGCGGTGCTCGGCATCGTTGGCTTCATGGCTGTGCGCATGCTGCGCGAACCACAACAACAAAACGGATAGCACATGAACATCAGGACACCGTTCGCGTCCGCGCTGCGGACTGTACCGGGCCACCTCGGCTTCGAGTCGTTCGTTCACGTTTCTACCGCTTTGGGACCGCAAAGGCCCAATGCCCCGGCTGCCGATCGACTTCGGTTGCACCGTTGCACCAGCGTATCCGACGCTCTGTCCGCTGCAACCGGCCGACGCCACCAGCGGTCAGCCGTACAGCGCCGACATCACCTTCTGGATGCCGGTGAACTTCGACGATCCCGGCACGGCTTCAATGTGGACTTCCTGCAAATGACGATCACCGGCGTAACCGGCTACCCTTCGGCCTGGAGACCGAAACGAACGACCCGCTAGGCATCTATTCCCGCAGCAGAACCAGTTCGGCTGTGCGCGGATTTGTGGCACACCACTGGGCGCCGGCACCTTCACGGTTACCATCCCATCATCGCACAGGTGGAGTACAGCGGGTTCAACATCAACGCGCCACAACAGTTCCCTATAACCCTGGTGTTGTTGCCGGGCAGTGGTGGCAACAGGGTTTCTCCCTTCACGCCGACCAATGGTTGCGGAAGTGCCGAGGTGCAGTTCACGGCGTCGATCGATGGCGCACCCGACCCGACGACTTACGCGTGGGACTTCGGCAACGGCAACACGGGCAGCGATGCATTGCCGCCTGCGCAGACCTACGGAAGTCCAGGCACGTACACAGTGTCGTTGCAGACGACCATCGGCGGATACGTGCTGGATGTGGTAACGCTCAGCGGGTGAACGACAACTGGTGCGGTGATGTGGAAGAGCTGACATCTTCGGTTGCACGGGATCGCCCGACCCGTACTTCGTGCTTACCGATGGCGGCGGCAGAACATACACCAGCAGTAGCGGTAGCGACAGCGGCAGCGAAACATGGACAGGTCTCGGCCCGGTGCTCAACAACCCGCCGTACTCGACTGCCTTTACGATGAAGACCCGATCAGCCAGACGACATACTCGGTACGCTGAACATCCCGACGGCACCGTGGGCAACCTGCCTTTCAACATTGCCGGCGGAACGTTCGGCAGCATCGACATCAGCCTCCAGACGCAGCAATTGTTCGAACGATACGGATACGGTGGTCGTTTATCCTAAGCCGAGACTGGTGCTCGCTTATGACACTGCGGCTGCTGAGATCTGCGCAGGCGATACAACGCTCGTCAGTTACACGTGGTACAACAACGGCGACACGGTACCCATGGCGAACGGCTTCGCGTGAACGCCAATGCTCCCGGACTTTGGTGGAGGCCGGGACGAACGGCTTCGGTTGTTTCGGTGTTAGCGATACGGTGGTGGTTTGCCCATCGCTTGCGATCGACCATGATGCGGGCGTCTTGTTCGTTGATGATGTGTTCGATGCGTACGCTTGGACGTTCGATGGCGTGCCCATTCCGAACAACCATCAGTCTTGCGTTCTCGCAAGGCGATGGACTTACGCGATCACCGGCACGACCGCCTACGGGTGCGTCGCCAACGACACCTTCACGCTGAGCACCTTGGGCATTGCCGCGGTCGAACCGACTACACCGACGCTCCTTGTGTACCCTGTTCCCAACGACGGCAACTTCATGGTGCAGGCCCGGGGCTTACTTCCTCCCAAGTCATGTTGCCGTGTTCTGGACGCGAGCGGCAAGGAAGGTCTTCGCGGAACGATGCAGTCTTGTTTGCCGGTTCCATCAGGCGTGCGCGTGGGGTTACGCGGAACCACCATCCGGCCGCCGGTATCTGGTGTTGGTGGAGGATGGGACCGAGAGCGCCACTTGACGCGCCATCGTTGTAACGGGTGAGCGCCGCTACATTCGCCGCACGCAAGCATTTCCCAATGAACAAAGTAGTCTCCGGTCCGGACGTTGCCCTCGAAGGCTAACCGATGGCAGCGGCGTTGATGGTCGGTGGTTTCGACCTGTTGCGGTATTCCGAGAACACGGTCGCAGCGCTGGTGCGCAAAGGCGTGAAGAACCCTCACGTGTATCGGCCCAACAACGCAGGGGTGGATGACTTGGCTGGGGGCTGTTGTTACAGTAGAACAAGCAGATCAAGAAAATGATCAGCAGCTACGTGGGCGAGAACGCCGGAGTTCAGAACGCCAGATGCTCAGTGGTGAACTGAGGTGGACCTGAACCCCAAGGCGGTCGTTGGCCGAAAACGTTGTCGTGCCGGCGGCGCAGGCATCCCGGCCTTCTTTACGCCGGCGGGCTACGGAACGGAAGTCGCGGAAGGCGGCAGTTCGCGAGAGTTCAACGGCAAGCCGCATCCTGGCAAGCTGGCTGCGCGCCGACTTTGCGATCGTGAAAGCGTGGAAGGGAGAGATGAGCGCGGCAATCTCATCTACAAGCGCACCGCGCGCGCAACTTTAACCCGATAGATGGCCATGGCGGACAAGATCAACACCATCGCCGAAGTGGAACACTTGGTGAAGCCCGGCGAGATCGACCCCGACGCGGCATACCCCGGATCTTCGTTCAACGCATCTTCCGGGCGCAACTACGAGGAAGCGCATTGGGCAGCGGACGGTGAGGAAAGTCCCGATCAGCGACGATCGCCACGGCGTATGAGCGGCAACGACCGAAAGCTGTACTTCTTCTTGGCCTTGGTCGCGTTCTGCTACGTTCTCGCACGGGCTGTGCTTGTGCCCTTTTGTTCACGACGAGGCTGCCACGGTCAGCATGTACGTCCAGTTCGGCGAGTTCCTGCCCTGGCGATCACACTGGGATGCGGGCAACCACTTCTGAACACTGCCCTTGGGATCGTTGGTTACAAGCTTTTGGTTTGGAGCAATTGGCTATCCGCGCCGGAAACGTGTTGGCGTTCGTGTTGTATGCTTGGATGGTTTGGTGCCTTGGTGGATACGTGCGCGACCGGCTTGTACGCTGGTGCATGTGGCTCGCTGTTACTGTGCCCATTCCTGCTGGAGTTCTTCTCGCTTTTCCGCGGCTACGGCTTGAAATGGTATTCTTCGTTTGGGCTTTGCACGCGCTATCGTTCGCGCGCGACGGTCGTGTTGGGCAATTCGCGCAAGTCCTTCTCTCGCTGTGTTTGGCCAATGCAAGCATCCTTGCCCTACTACCGTTCTGGTCGGTCGTGCTCGGATTGTTGGCGATCAGCGATCGGCGCGGGGAGCAAACTCGGGTCGTGCGTGCTCGACTTTCCTTGGCGTGGGTCGTGTTTGGTGTGCTGCCGTTGCTGCTCGCTGCGCGCATCGCCATGGAGATGCAGGGAGATCGGCCTGTTGCACCACGGCAACACGCAGGGTTTCGTTGCGGTTACCGTTTCCACCTTGAGCTGGTTCGTGCTGGGAAGTCAGCATCCGTGTTGATCGGCTCGCTGATCATCGGTTCCAGTTCAATGACGGCGGTGGCTGCAGGGATCATCCGCCGCGAGCGATCGTTCCGCCATCCGTTGGTGATCATCATTGGCCTGCTTTGGGCTGGAAGTGCTGGCACGTGTTGTCAGCGGCCACCATGCTCCAAGTGAACTCACCCCTGATCGCGCAGCACTGCACTTGGTCCCGCTGTTCGTTTTGGCGGCCGCGCTCATTGATGAACTCGGCATTCGGATCCGGGTTGGCGTGATGCTGCGTTCGTATTGCTGTTCTTGCCGGTCCGCTCACTCGCGCTCGCGAACCTGGACCACACGGTTCTCTGGCCCGACCAATCGCCACCGCAGCGCTTCGTGGATCGCCTTATCGCATTGCAGGCGGCACAGGAGCGGCCGTTGGCCATTGGTGCCCTATCACCCTGATGAACCGCAGTTTACCATTTGCTGTTCGGGCTCGCGAGGAGCAGTTGCCGCTACCGCTCACCGAAGGTTTCCCTGAGGCCCACACGATGTGCGCATCATGCGCGACGATCACCTTCAACAAGCGCTAAAGGATTCCGCGAAGTGGACCACCACGACGGGACTGGCCTGCACTTGTTGGAACGAACCAACCGCTGGTGTTGTCCCCGGTGCTCGTCAACGCATTCAGCTGCAGTGCCACAAGTGATGAGTTCGTGGAGGTTCTGAGGCTGGATAGCTTATCTGCCGAGGATGAATTCCTGGTGGAAGTAACGGGCGAGATGAGCACGCATCAATGCGACGGCCGTGAAGCTTGTCGTGGAACTGCGTGACGCTTCGGACAAGTCGATCCATTACGATGCCGCCATGATCACGGCATTCGCTCCGCTGTTCGGGCGGGTGAGGAAGTGCGGCACATACCGGCGCTGGTGGAGGCACGCAGTGCGGTGGTCTATTTCTGAATGTTCGCCGGACCCCACTGACCTTGACCAATGGCGCAGTAAGACTCAATCAGGTTGAGTAGCGTCGTCACTAAGTCGGCCGCGTGCTCCATCTCCACATCTTCGCATCTCCACACCACCAAACATGCCCCTCGACAAGAACCAGATGGCCAAGCGCATTGCGCGAACTACAGCACGGGTACTACGTGAACCTCGGCATCGGCATCCCTACTCTGGTGGCCAACTATGTGCCCGAAGGCATCGACGTGGTGTTTCAAAGCGAAAACGGTATCCTGGGTATGGGACCCTTCCCATACGAAGGCGAGGAGGAGCCGACCTGATCAACGCAGGCAAGCAGACGGTGACCTTGCTTGATGGTGCCAGCATCTTCGATAGTGCGACCAGTTTCGCCATGATCCGCGGACAGCATGTGCAGCTCACGGTACTGGGAGCAATGGAGATCACGGACCAAGGCGATATCGCCAACTGGAAGATCCCCGGCAAAATGGTGAAGGGCATGGGCGGTGCCATGGATCTGGTGGCGAGCGCGGAGAACATCATCGTATGCATGCTGCACACCAACAAGGCGGGTGAAAGCAAGTTGTTGAAGGAGTGCACGCTGCCGCTTACGGGCGTCAAGTGCGTGAAGAAGGTCGTGACCGACCTCGGGGTGTTCAGACATTACGCCCGAAGGCTTCAAGCTTTTGGAGCGAGCCCCCGGCGTTTCCGTGGACGAGATCAAGGCAAAGACCGAGGGCCGATTGGTGGTGGAGGGGGAGATACCGGAGATGGTGATCTGAGATCCCGCCATCCAAGTGAAGCAGGCGAACGTTCTACTGGGGACTTGGTGGGGCCGGGCGTTGTACTACCTCCTACCGGCACCGCGATCGCCGTGATCGCGCTGATCAATGGTTATCCACTGGTCTATTCCGATTCGGGGACGTACATCATGAACGCCTTCACCCTCGCACAGATCGAGGATCGGCCGATCGGCTACGGACTGATCATCCATGCCATTACGTGGAAGGCCACGTTGTGGAC
The DNA here is from genome assembly GCA_016703005.1 of Flavobacteriales bacterium. Lineage (GTDB taxonomy): Bacteria > Bacteroidota > Bacteroidia > Flavobacteriales_F > PHOS-HE28 > PHOS-HE28. The sequence goes on along the minus strand of JADJCX010000030.1, from coordinate 19,229 downwards.
CGTCGTGCTTTTTCAAGGCGCCGTGACCAGTTGGTTGCTGATGCTGCTGGTGCGCAGCACTGTTGTGGAAGCCACTCGTTGGTTGAAGTTGCACCTGATGCTGCTCGCCGTGCTGATCGTTGGAACAAGTCTCCCGTGGTATGCGGCGCAGATCATGGCCGATGTGTTCACTCCGTTGGTGATGATCATCGTCTTCCTGTTGTACAACGGAAGCGTGCAAGGCAAGGCGCGACGTGTTGCATTATGGTTGTTGCTCTTTTCTTCCTGGCGGCGCACAACTCACATTTCCCGATCCTGCTGGGCCCTGCAAGGCCTTCTGCTCGGAGCGCATGTGATCGGTCGGCGGGTGTTCGTTGTCCCCCGCGATCGTTTCTGGCGCAAGTGGTGGAGCGTGAACGCGGTGGCGATGGGCGCAGCGCTGATGATCATGCTGTTCAATGCCGTTCCGTATGGGCAATTCCGATTGTCCAGGGCGTCGAACGCCTTTGTTGCCGGAAGACTTTGCGAGGACGGCATCATGGCGGACTACTTGAACGCGACGTGTGGCGAACGACCACATCCGCTGTGTGCCTATAAGGACCGGTTGCCGGCCGATGCATTGAACGGTTTCCTCTGGTCCGATACCGGCTTCGTGCGCGGGGAGGGACTTTCCTTGGCTCAGGCAGACTCCGTGTTGGAGCCGCTGGTTTCCGACCTATTGGGCAGGCCGGAGTACGCTGTGCGCTACGCCCGGTCCATGGTACGCTCAACAGGTCAGCAACTGTTGCAATGGGAAACAGGTGCTGGTCTCCATGCCTACGGCGAAGGGACGTCGCCCCATGCGCATCTGTGGTGGCGATTGCCGCACGAGAAGGCGGCCTACGAAGGATCCATGCAGCAGCGCGGCGCCTGGGCTGACTTGTCCGGCTGGAATCGGCTCGTGGGTGCGGTGCTGCTCGTGTCGCTTTTGGCGATCGGTGCCGTTGCGGTGCTCCGCTTCCGAAGCCTGACCAGCATGCATTGGGCGCTTATGGTATGGGTAGCGAGCTGGCTTCTTCTCAATGCCTTCGTTACCTCGTCGCTGTCCATTGTTGACTCGCGCATGCAATCGCGCGTCGTGTGGTTGGTGCCGATGGTCGCGGTGTTCTTGGTGGCAGCGACCCTGCCGCCCAAGCGTCCCGTTGTTGGCCCGGAGGAAGCAACCTTGGACCCCGCGCATACATGACCCTTGCCCAAAGAGCCAGTCAATTCGCCGGTAAGCTGCGCGGAAGAACGGGACTCTATTTTGGGGCGGCTCTCTTCTTCGCCTTCTTCACCGCATTCACCTTGCGGTTCAGCTTAGCGATACCAAGGGACCACGGACACCTTCGGTCCGATGCCGCCGGTTACTACATCTACCTACCGGGGTTGTTCCACTATGGGTTCGACGGCTCGACGATCGATAGCACGGCGATGGAGGTCATGGGCCGTGGCTTCAGCATCGACTCAGCAAGCCACAAGATCGTTACGAAGTACACATACGGGACAGCCCTATTGGAACTCCCGTTCTATGCGGTTGCGGAGGTGGTCACAGGGTTTGAAAGCATGGACGGAAGAACCCGTGACCACTTCAACGTGATCGCTATTGCGGGCATCTTCTACTGGACGCTTGGTCTGCTTTGTATCGCCCTTGCACTGCAGCGTATATGGCCTGCCGACCCCGTGGTGGTGATCTCCGTTCTTGGTTGCATTGCGTTCGGCACGAACACGTTCTTCTATGCCTTCAGGGCACCAGCGTATTCGCATGTGTATTCCTTCTTTCTCGTCTCGGCAGCCCTGTGCGCCGCTTCCCGCGCCACCCCGAGCGGTTGGTCTTCGCTCATGCGCTGGGTTTTTGTTGCGGCCAATGCGTTGATGGTCGTTATAAGACCGGTGGACGCCATTGCGGCGCTCGCCTTGGCCGGGTTCATTTGGGTCAGGAACGGGAGTGCGCCACTCACTCCCGGGCTCCTTCTCCGACAACTGCTTGCGCTTATTGTCTTCGCCACTCCACAACTCCTGTATTGGCACCATGTGCATGGGCAATGGGTCGTATGGTCGTATGGGAACGAGGGCTTTACGCAGTGGGCTGACCCCGAGTGGAGCAAGGTGCTCGCTGCGCCCATGAACGGGTTGCTGCCCAATGCGCCAGTGTTCGCCTTGGTGCCTTTCGCTCTGTGGTCGCTTTGGTATCGCAGCCGATGGATGGCCCTCTGGCTTGCCGCAACACTCCTCGTGATATACAGTTGTGCGGCTTGGCACGTCTGGCATTTCGGATGCAGCTGCGGCTTGCGTCCCATGGTGCAATACACGCCCTTCCTTGCCGTGGGCTTGTGGGCACTGTTCGCGCGGATGCGTGAACGCGTGCCCGCCTCATTCAAGGCGAGCATGGTCCTTCTTACGTTGGTGTGCTTCGTGAACTACCGCGTGATGCTATCTGTCTCCCATTGCTTCAACGGGGAGCATTGGGGTGGGGGCTCTACTTCAATCATATCCTTGAAGCCTTCGGGGCTGGAGCCAACCCCGAAGGGCCTCGTTACTGAAGCAAAGATCAGATGCTCATTGCGCTGCACCACTGCCGATCGCTTGTCTTGCCCCGGGAGAGTGCGGTACAGATCGACATCGCTCCTGCGTACCAGCAGTTCGTCGATCCAGGCACCTGTCCAAGTGCTTGTGATCAGCCTCGATGTAGAGGGTCAGTAGGTCATCCTCATTTTCCATATCGAAGGGAAGCTCGACCAACGTCCAGTCGCCGTTGATCGTACGGCTGAAGCGAGGATCCGTGCAGTGGTCCCAGTGTACTTCACCGTTCGAATAGGTGTTCATTACGCAAACGTTCGCAAGGCTTTGCATGGGTCCATGGTTGTAGAACCAGAACGAAACTTCATAGTGAACCCCGGGGTCCAGAAGCCTTCCGTCGAATGTGGCCAATACCGGCCGTTCCGATAAAGCAAGGGACAACGCGCCAGCGCCGAGCAAGGAATGGGTTGCCGGTGCGCCGTCGTAGTTATCGAAGAGCACAGGTTCATCCGGACACCAGCGTTCGGTCGAGGTACTGTCCGCACAGACGAGCGCCGCTTTTTGCCAATCGGCAATAGCGGCAGCACGATCGTCCTTCAGGAGATCTTTCTGGGCCAAGAGGTGCAACGAAACATCGCCGATGGAATGGACGCTCTTCGCCCGGCCGATGATGGCCCTGTCATATGCGTTGTGCAATTCGCCCTTTACCAACACAAGAATGGTTTCATCGAGCGCAAAAGGCAAACGCGGGCGCTCGTACCACGATGGTCCGACGGCTTGGACCTGCTTCCTTGCCTCCTGAATGCTTGTTCGTGTGATCGTCGAGTTGATTAAAGGAACCCCGTGTGGTACGCGAGTAATTGCCCTAACCGGATGGCTCCGGGATCACAGTGTACCAAGACCTCCTCAGCGCCTTCGTTACAGTACGGAAGCACCAGTAACGAACCGACATTCTGCCGCTGGATGATCTCCACGAGCGATCGCTCCGTGGGATCCAGGTTGTCCAGTACGAAGATGTTGGGCTGGCCCAAGACACGTGCACCGGCGTGCACATTGTAACCAAAGCCCTCGATCGCGCACAGAACGGGAATAGTGACCAATGGAACGGCCGAGAGCAATTTCAACACACTGCGCCGCTGCCATGACCAGAGCACCCAAGCCGCATGCGCGGACATGACAGCGAGCATTGGAACGATCACCCATGCAAAGCGCGAGGGCGCACGGAATTGCCGGATAACCGGCGTATGCCACAGCAGATCTTCGAAGGGTGCAAGTACGAAAGGAAACCCGAACGCGAAGAGCAACAGTAGAAATGCGGAGAGGAGCGGTGCCCGCGAATTCACCGGAAGAAGAAGACGAAGAGATGCAGTCGCTCTCCTCCGGAAGAGCGAAACAGCAAGTAGGAGAACGACAATGATCGCCCACAGCAGCGCGCCAAGTCCCGGGTAGATCCTTCCTTCGGGCTGCGCGCTGTACCCGGTACTGAACAGTAGTTTGAAGGGGGCGTCGTTCCATTCATCGCCTGCCGTGAGGAAGCCGGCCCAAGTCGCGCAATAGTTGAAGAAACCCGTGGGATGGTCGGTACGGCCCACATGCATATCGGTATGGCGCAGCATCGCGCCGAACAACAACAACGCACCCGTGACGCATGCGGCGGGCCACAGGCGGTTCAGGGATCCGGACCGGCCCGCGAAATGATCGAGCGGCACCGCCAGCAGGACGAATGCTGCGCAGATGAAGCCGAGATAAACGTGCGTCCAAAGTCCACACAGCACCAGGAGGCCAAGTGCCATGCTCCAGAGCCAGGGCTTCGCACTTCTGCCGCTGCGCAGGTATAGCCACCATGCAGCAGGGATCCACCAGCCGTATGCGAGCGCATAGTGCCCCAGAACATGCGTTCGATCTGGGGGAAATGAAGGCGATGGGCACGGCGCAACAGGCCGCATACCACCAAGCCACGCGGAATTCAAGGAGTGAGGTACAGAAACACCGCGCACAGCGGAATACTGAGCAACATGAGCAGGTTCACCACCGCCACGGAGTCCACGTGCCACTCGGGCATCACGTCGAGCAAAACGCGCCATGTGTTCGTGAATATCGGTTGTGCGTCGGGATAGCCGATGTGCTCACCATAGGGATGGTTCATGCCCGCGAATACCGAAGCGGTCGTGTCATATCGGGCGTGCCAAGCAAAGCCGAAGTAGTTCTTCAAGCCGTCACCGTGGTCTGAAAAGAGGTGATCCCCGGGAGCCTTCAGTACGGCGCCGTAGTGGACCCAGAGCCCTGCAAGGGATAGCCCAACAGCCACCAACAAGCCGCAGCGTAGCGGTCGACCGGACTTGTGGACGAATGCCATTGTGCCGAATGTAGTTGGCCGAAGTACGCCACCGGGCGTGACGGGCGATGGCGATCTTCGCACGCCTCGGAACGACCGGGGCGAGACATGTCCATCCGCAAGCTCAGCATCGTTGTTCCAGCATGCAACGAGGAACGCACCATCCATTTGATCCTCGATAAGGTACGCGACGTGGTGCTCGACCATGGCATCGCCAAGGAGGTGATCATTGTGAACGACGGTAGCACGGATGGTACCATAACCGCTGTGCAGACCTACATCGCCGCTAACCCGGGCATGGGCATCGTGCTCGTGGACCAGCCGCGCAACATGGGCAAGGGAGCCGCCATCCACAAGGGTATCGAGTTGGCTACTGGCGAGTACCTGATGGTGCAGGATGCCGATCTCGAGTATGACCCCCGGGAGTACAACCAACTGCTGCGCCCCGTGGTGGAAGGTTTTGCGGATGTGGTGTTCGGGTCGCGGTTCATGGGTCATCATCCGCACCGCATCCTGTTCTTCTGGCACAGCATCGGCAACAAGTTCCTCACGTCGTTGAGCAATGCTGACCAACTTGAACCTTACTGATATGGAAACCTGCTACAAGCTCATGCGCAGCGATATTGCCAAGGGCTTGAAGCTCCGCGAGAAGCGGTTCGGGTTCGAGCCGGAAGTCACGGCGAAGCTGGCCCGGGTGAAGAATGCGCGCATCTACGAAGTGGGCATCAGCTACTACGGCCGCACCTACGCCGAAGGCAAGAAGATCGGCTGGAAGGACGGCTTCCGTGCCATCTGGTGCATTGTGCGATACGGCCTCGCTGACTGAGGTCGTTCTGCGCAACACCAAGCGCCCGCTGCTCATTTCTCGCCACTCGCCACTCGCGACTCACGACTCACGACTTCTCCTTCCTTTGCTTGCAGTGACCGACCGCGATACCAATACGTCATTGAATGCGCGCGATTCCGGCCCGATCGTCTTCGCGTTCGCGTTGGCTGCGGTGCCGTTGATCGTGCGCTTGCTCTCGCCAGGGATCCCTGATGCTGGTGATGGGATATTACACTATCAATATGCTCGCTGGTGTTGGTCGCACCCCGGGTTGCTTCTGGACCTGTGGGCGAAACCGGTGTTCACGCTGCTGGCTTCGCCGTTCGCGCTGCTCGATGCATGTGGCCTTGTGCTGATGAACGTGTTGTTGGCAGCAACCACGGCCGTGGGCATCGGCGCCATAGTGCGCACGAATGCCGCGCGTTGGCTGGCACCGCTGCTGCTGCTCTTGGCGCCAGTGTATTTCCACAACGTCATGAGCGGCATGACGGAGGTCCTCTTCGGCGCTGCTGCCATCGGTGTGGTGTGGCTGCTGTTGAAGCAACGCTTCAAGCACGCGTTGATCCTCGCCTCGTTCATGCCGCTCATGCGACCGGAGTGGATCGCATTTCTACCGTGCGTGTTGGTGTATGCGGCGTGGCATCGGGCATGGCGCACGCTGCCATGGTTGTTGCTCGGTAGTGGTGTGTACGCTGTGCTTGCCTTTGTTGCGTTCGGCGATCCGCTCCACTTCTTCACCCACGACCCATACGCTGGTAACAGCACCTATGGCACCGGCGCAGCGGATCATTTCATCCGTCACATGGATGAAGTTCTGGGAACGCCTTTGATCGTCCTTCTGCTATGCTGTGTCTGCGTATGGCCATTCGTTCTGTGGAAGCTGAAGGGCCAACGCAAGGCCATGATGGGTATCGCGCTCCTCACACTGATCCCCGCCCTCGGCATTCTGCTCGTTCATTCCTACGCATGGTGGAAGGGTGGAAATGGTTCGCTCGGGTTGCTGCGTGTGCTGGGCACCGGTATTCCTTTGGTCGCGCTGTTCGTGTTGCACACGTTGACGAAGACCACGGAAGCCCTGAATGCTGGTGTGCGTGATGCTCGACGGCAGCACTCCGTGCTCTGGATCGCGGGCGTTGCCCTCGGCACTTTCGGCCTCTTCTCGCTCATTGAACATGTTCCGATGCCAGTGGCGCGAAGTGTCGATCAGGAACTCTTGCTGCGGGCAGGGGTCCGGGTGCAAGAGTTGGATACCCTGGGGCAGAGCATCGTGTGCCAAGACCCCATGATCACCTATGCAGCGGGGCGTGATCCGTTCGATACGGAACGCACCCGCATGATCTGGGCGGTGGACAAGTCGCAGGAGGGCCTCGGTCTCGGTGCCGGCGACCTATTGGTGTGGGATGCGCATTTCGCGCCCAACGAAGGCGGACTTCCACTGGAGCGGGTAATGAACGACAGGGGCCTGCGCTTGCTGGAATTGATGGCCCCGCGCGAGAACGTGGACATGCTCGGTGGTCATCCCATGGAGGTGTACATCTTCCGCCGATTACCGGGGCAGCGTATGGTTTCGAGCGACACGCTATACACACTTGCACAGCATAAGTCCCCACTTATGTCGCGCTACGATACAGTCCCTTGCCCGGCGGGAAGCCCGGCAGCGCTGTGTTTCACCACCGACGAGTTCCCGTTCACCTTGGAAGGATTGCCGAGGCTTGGGGATACCAAGCTGTTCAATGAGATCGTTGTGCAGGGCACGCTCGATGCAGCCCCGCGCGATTCCCTTTCCCTCTTCTTGGTCTTCGCGGAATACGAGGGCCATGTGCAATTGCGCTACCACCGATCAGCATCAAAGAGGCGTCGTTCTCACTTGTCGCCCGCGTGCCTCCGAGAGCGCCGGGCGTCAGCAACAAACTGTACATCTGGAACAGGCAACAGCACCCGCTGGCGCTGCGCGCATTTACGCTCACGCGCAACAAATGGGAGCAGGAATGATGTGGTGGTCTGTTCGCCCGAACGCACACTGATGTCACCACGGGCATGAGGAATAGACGATTGATCGGGCGCATCGCGGTGCTGTTGTTCGGCCTGTTCCTTACGCAACGGGTGGTGGTGCAACGCCCTGACAATGCACTTGGCTGGGACGGGTTCGGGTATTGGCTCTACCTACCGCTCACCATCGTACACAATGATCTGGGCATGCAGGACCCGACGATCATAGAAGGCATCTTCAAGACCTATGATCCTTCGGGCACGTTTTATCAAGCGCACAAAGCGCCTACGGGGAATACCGTGATCCGATATACTCCGGGTCTCGCCTTCATCCATCTGCCCGGCTTCCTGATCGCCCATGCTCTTGCCGAGCCGTTGGGATCTCCAGCCGATGGGTTCTCAACGCCCTATCAGTATTCAGCGCTCATCACCTATGTGTTGGTGATCGTCTTTGGCTTGTGGGTATTGCGGAAAGTCTTGGACGAACTGTTCGGACCGACCATCGCCCTAGCCGCGCTGTTGCTCACCCTCTTGGGCACCAACCTATTGGTGTACTTCGAAACGAATCCGATGATGACGCACGGGTATTCGTTCGCTCTGCTGAGCTTGTTGTTGTGGCTGAACATGAAGTGGCACAAGGATCCGCGCATGCGCACAGCGATCGCACTGGGCGCTGTGCTCGGCTTCATTGCGCTGGTGCGTCCCACCGACGCTATCGTTGCATTGATCCCGTTGTTGTGGCCATTGCGGGATCACGTCTGCTGGGGAAGTTCCGCGCTGTGATGTCGCAGTATCGATCACAGTTGTTCGGGGGGGCGTTCGCGGCGCTGATCGCGGTAAGTCCGCTTTTCATCTATTGGAAGGTGTACGCGGGTTCGTTCTTCTGGGACAGCTACCAGAACCCGGGAGAGGGCTTGGACATTTTCTATCCGCACATTCACAATTTCCTGTTCAGCTTCCGGAAGGGCTGGTTGCTGTACTCTCCGCTTATCGCGCTCGCGTTGCTCGGCTTCATACCACTGTGGCGCCGACATCGGCGATCGCCATTGCGCTGTTGTGGTTCTTCTGTATCGAACTCTACGTGGTTTCCTCTTGGACGGCTTGATGGTACCCAGGCTCCTTCGGGCAGCGGGGTATGATTCAAGCGTATCCCGTGGTAACGTTTGCACTTGCTGCCGGCATGGAATGGTTGATGCAACAACGGGCAATGATCGGAGCGCCATTCGTAGCATTATCTACGCTGCTGGTCGCGCTCAGCGTGCATCAATCGCATCAGTCCAGATGGGGTATATGGGATCATTCGCGCGGAACGTGCGCGCACTACAAGGCCGTCTTCTTCGATACGCATCAGGACCGCGCCAAGAAGCGCTTGCTATCGATCGACAGAAGCACGGATGATAGAGCAGCCTTCCGCGACCCGGAGCGGTATGCGGTGTACAAGACCGATGTCGGTGCGATCGACCTGTCAACCGAACGTACTGCTCCGGATGGCCGCCCTGCCTTTCATCAACGACCGAACCCCTTTCACACCGGCGATGGAGAACCCCTTCGAAACACTTACACCGAGCGACCATGCTTGGTTGAAGGTGAGCGCCCAAGTTTGGTGCGATAGCCCGTTCGTCAAGTGCAACTCGGTGTTGGTGGCCACCTTCGATCACAATGGCAATTACGGATATGTAGCCGAGGAACTCAGTTCGCACAGTGACCTGAAACCGGGCCAATGGAACACCGTGGGGTTCCTTTACCTCACTCCCGAACCTCGCCGGCCGTGGGACAAATTCCGGCTGTACGGTTGGAACCGTGGTGGCCCGGCGGTTTGGATCGACAGCTTGCGAGTCACGAGTCTTGTGCGTAAGGAAGAACTGAAATGAAGTCGGGGATGCAAGGGAAGAAGTGGATGCAAGGAGTGCGCGAGACCTGCGCTGTTGGCGTTGCCGTGTTCGTGGTGCTTGGTGGGTTCCATGGCTGTGCCAGGGAGGAAGGCAAGCGTGGATTTGTCACGCTGCAGGACAGCACGTTCATGGTCAACGGTCGGCCGTTCTTCCCGATGGCCATCAACTACATCGCTGCCGTGCGGGCCATTGGCGATAGTCTATGGATCGGACCGAGTGTCAACTACGCAACCTTCGACCCGAACGCTTCTTCCCATGCGCGCCAGTTGGCGTTGCTGCACGCCGATATGGAGCTGATCAAGGAGATGGGATTCAATACGGTACGCATTGTCGGCTTTTCTGAGCAAGCGTTCGAGCGCGATAGTTTGTTTTTCGCTGCGCGCAATATCGTCGGTAGTGATACGCTGATCCAATTGGAAAAACCCGGATCGTACGATCGCTATCTCGATGCCGTTAGCGAAATGCTCGATGCCGTTCGAGCGGCTGGGTTGCGCGCGATCCTCCTCACCCAGGTGAGGGCGTACCGCACGATCGATGATGACCACTTCGCGCGTATCGCCGATCGTTTCGTCAACGACACCGTGATCCTGGCCTACGACCTCTTCAACGAACCCTTGTACTTCGATCGACCGGAGCGACCGAAGTACGAGGCGCGCACGATCCTGGAGCATTGGCGGGAACTGGTCGATGCGCATGCGCCCAACCAGTTGTACACGCTTGGCCTAACCGGGATCCGCGAAACATTTGAGTTCGACCCGAACATGCTCTTGGTGGACTTCATCAGTTATCACCCGTACGAGTATGAGCCGGACCAGGTGCGCAACGAGTTGCGGTGGTACCACAACACTATTGATGTGCCATGGATCATCGGCGAAACGGCGATCCCGGCGGACAACGATTCGGTGCCGTACGCGGAACAACGCGCGTTCGCGGAGAAGACCCTGTTGCAGAGCCGTGCATGCGGCGCCATCGGTTATTCGTGGTGGCAGTATCAAGATGTGAAATGGGGCCGATTCCACGCCGACTACATGGGGGTGCTCAACCGCGATAGCGTTACACGCACCGCTAGTGGGGCCCTGGTGAATGGTACTGTGAAGCCAGTGGCTGAGGCGATCAAGAAGTTCGACCCATGGGCCGATCCAGGTGAGTGTGTCTGCTTGCCCAATTATCTGAACTACTCCAACGGGCAGGTCAGCAAGATCACCGGACGATTGATCGATACGGACGGCAAGCCGATCACCGAAGGGACGATCATCGCGTGGACCGAAGAGTGGAACGCCAGCTACCACACCACCTCAAGGGCGGACGGCCGATTCGAACTACGCGCGCCGGTCTTTTTGTACCACTGGATGGCCAGTGCAACTCGCCATGACATGGAACGCGGCGATTGCCCACCACCGGCCTTCACACGTGTTGCCGATGGCATACCGGCGTTCGAATTGGGCGATATCGTACTGGAACGTTTGGGCTTCGCTGAGTGATCACCGCCTATGCTGCTCGATCCGGAACAGGCACTCGGGCATAACGCTGTCGGCCCGTGCGACAAGTCGCAATGAAACCGTATCAAGGGCGAGGAATTTCTTGTTGTCGGCCAGCAGTGCTACGCGGCCATCGGGCTGATCCACCAGTTCGAATACGCCCATGTCGCCGAGGCGATCGGTGGCGGCGCTCACCGACCCATCGTGCAGCACATCGGCGCTTAGGAACCGATCGGTGTGCGCCACGAAAGCATATTCACGATCCGACAAGCGCAGGCGCACAAGTGTTTCCCAAGCCCCTGCGGCATTGCGGTCAGCGAACGCGATCCCCCGTTGGGTGGGATCGATACACACGTATTTACGGTTCGACGCAACAAGGCTCATGGTGTCCGCCGCCAGGATCGCTCGATGGAGGTTGTTCGCGACACGTATGTCCTTCGAAGCGATCCCGTTGAAGTGGCACCAATCGTTCAGCGTGTGCTGGTCCAGACTTTCCCAAAAGCTTCGTAGTTGCCCGGATACTTGCTTGTGTAAGCGTTCACCGTAGCGATCCCGAGTTGCTGTGCCGCCAGCATGGCCGACAGGTGATCCCGACACTGCGCAAGTAGTCCTCTTCACCGGTCATCATGCCCCGGGCCGGTGTGTAGGCAATGGCCTGTGCCGAGCTGTCCCACTGCAATTGCATATCCAGCACAACACGGTCCACCAGCTTGCGCGCGTCGTGTTTGTCGTAGCGCTTCAACTCGCGCACATCGATCTTGTTGTCGACCACCACGGCAATTGAAGACAGCAAGCCAGCGTAAGCTGTACCCATGTTCGTGTGGTGATCGTCGCGAACACCATCACCATGATCGCTGCGAAGTACATGGCCTGCACGTTCATGATGCGGTCCATGGAACGCATGGAACCGAAGCCCGGCAGGTGATGGATCAGCCGGTACAGTGTGAAGTCGCCGAATCGCAGGCAGAAAACGGTGCTCAGTAAAAACGCGATACCGAGCATGGCCATGGACTTCCTCAAACGAGCATCCGCACCGGACTTCCACAGGACCAATGGCAGTAGCAGGATGCCGAGCCAGGGAAGAGCGCCCATGAAGTGGAAGTGGCTCCACCAGGTATGGAATCCTTCGACGGAATGCTGCGACAGACTGCGCCACGACAGCGCGGCGGGGTGAGTGAAGAAGTACGACCACAAGCGCGGGATCGTATTCTCAACCTCTGCGAACTCGCGAAGGCCAATGGCATTACCCGCGGCCACGTACGGCTGCATCAAGGGCCACATTAGCAATGCCACGACGATCAATACCGCGCCGCCCTTCGCCAGTCGGCGCCAATGCCCGGGTTGAAAACCGCGCCGTTGCCGGAAGTTCACAACCCCGTATCCGATCACCAGGAAGGCCAGTGCATAACAAAGCAGGAAGCCGAGATAAATGCCGCAATAGAATTGGTACACCACCGCGAGCGCCATGAAGAGCATGTGCTTGGCACGCCCGGAACCGAGCCATTGCCAGCACCACCAGAACGCCATCGGTACCATGAATTTCGGGAAGACCTGGGCGTGTTCCAAGTGGCCGATCATGTAGATGCCGAATGCGAAAACGAAAGCGCCGCATGCTGCCAAGGTGGAGCGCTTGGACCAGAGGAACAGTGCGATGAAACAGCAGATGTAGTTGAGCGAGAACAGCGCCAATATCCACAGTTGGTAGGCCGACTCACGGCTGTAGCCAAGGTTCCGGAAGAGCGAATACATGGGCGCCGTACCCAGCAGGTTGTCGCTCAGCGCAACGACGTTCTTGTAGGGATACATGAACGGCGCATCCCAGTAGTTGTCAACCTTTCCCGTCGCGTACTGGTGGAAGTGCTCAAGGATGTAGTTGTTGAACCGCGAGTCGCCGAGATCGCCAGGCACGAGCGCCCGCTCAGGCCCCAGAATGGCCAGTGGGAAGGACCATATGCCGTATGCAAAAAGCACCACCGGCACGATGACCGCCAACGCGGCACGAAGGACGCGCGGAAGGCCACGTGCCGCGACAGTCGGTCGATCGAGGTTCTGAGGGTGCATCATTCGCCTGAATGTCCGTTCGGCGATCGTTTCAGCAGCACCGTTCCGCTTTCGGGAACCGTGCAAGCACGGTGAAGCCATCGTCGGAGCGTTCTTCCTCATCTCCTTGGAACACGTAGCGGTATGTGTCGTGTTGCGCAATGCCGTTCCGATCAATTGGGGCGAGCCAGTGCAACTTCCACACGTCGCGATAATAGCTCATGGCCGGCTCGAAGAGCCAATTGTTGCCGATATGGACGTGATCGTTCGAGACCTGAGCGGCGTTGTGGTCGGCCTCCATGGTGGCCATGGCATCCTTTGTCCGTACTTCATGCATCCACTCCACGCTCTCGTACGGCCCGAAGTGCCGCAGGAAAGTCGGAACACACCAGAGCAGCACGCCGACCATGATCGCCTGCGAAGCCGTTCGGTAGCCAACGTTGCACAGGAACTGCAAGAGCAATGGAACCAACAACAACAGCAAGGGTAGAAGGAACAATGCGTAGCGGGCTTTCAGGGATCAACGCCAAAGAGCAGGTGTTCGATCGAGGCACCCATGCAGGTTGCCAAGAAGGCGATCGACACCGTGGCGAGCAGCACACTGTCCGTCTCAAGACCCGCAGACCCGCTTTTGCGCTCCCGGGCCAGGATGACGACTCGGCGCCAGGGCCAGCAGCGATCAGTACTTGACCTGTCACCAGCGGAAACCGGACATCGGGATACCGGGCAACGCGCTACGCACCCACGTGCCCACCGTGCCGCCATAGAACGAGCTGGTGCCATGGAACGTCAACATGTTCGCTTGCATGAGCTGTTGTACCGGGATCCACAAAACCATGAACGACAAGCCGACCAGAAAGACGTTCACGAGATCGAGCTGACGCACACCCGCGATCGTTTTCCTTGGATGGTCGTCATGGGTCGAACGGGCGATGTAATATGCGATGAGACCTGCGATGTGAGCGGTGAGCAGTGAAGTTGCTCAACGATGCCAGCACCGACGCCGCATGAAAGAGCACAAGGTGACGTCTTCCATGCGTCCTGATGCTCTGCGCGAGATGGAACTGTGCCATCAACAAAAGGGCGAACGAAAGGCCATAGCCCCGTGCCAACGTGAAGAACTCCATGAGGTGGACATTGGTGCACAACAACACGAAGCCGCCCGCTGCGAAAGGCCAAGACAAGCGTCGCAAGAGCAAGGCCGCGTAGGCCAGATACAGGCAAAGCGCCAAGAGGTTGGGCGTGCGTAAGGCCAGCTCGGAGTTGCCGAACAGTTGCTCGGCGTATTTCATCCCGAGGGTATTCAGTAAGTGGTTGTTGCTGAACGCTTCCTTGTGCGTAAGGATAGCGCCGAGCGGCTGATGCACATAATGCAGGTACGAGTAGCTCTCGTCCGGCGTGAACGAGGCGTTGTCCGCCCTGTGGATGGAAAGCACCAGCGTCACGATGCCCAGCACCAGCATCGCCCAAGCGGAGAACCGCCACCTTCCATTAAGCCCACACCGCTGGCTTCCACCACGTTCGGTCGAACGCTACACGAGGGTGATGTTGTCCGTCGCGATCAGCGGTAGTCCGCGCAAACGCAGATACACCTGCACGGTGGCAACAACGTCCTTCTTACAGTACTCGGCAATACGGTCCAGGTCTTTGTCCTCGTAATAGACACGAGCAACATCGCTGCCTTTGATGTCGTTCTTGGGAGAGGGTATGCCTAGGACGTGCGTGAGGAGTTCCAATGATGTGTAGTGCTTGCGGTCGCCGAACTTCCAAAGCTCCAACGTGTCTTCGTGCTGCACTTCCCACGGCTTCTTCCCGGCAATGTCCAATTGCAAGGGGAGGGGATGCCATGGATGACACAGCGCCGCGCGATGTACGGGAAGTCGAACTTTGCCGTTGTGCCCGCAAAGCTTGTGGTCCGCTGTGTGGAAGCGTTCGTTCAGTAGGGCCACGAACTCCGTGAGCACCGCCTGCTCATCATCCCCGTGTATGGTTTTTCACACGGAGTTTACGATCTGTCTTGCTGGCGGTGAGGAAGCCCACGCCGATGCAAATGATCTTTCCGAACTCGCTCAGGATACCGCCCTTGTCGCGGTGCATCTCGGCGTCCGTTTTGCCATCGCGTTCCCGCGCTCGTGCCGCGTTTTATCACCGAACAGCACTTGGGTGCGCGTATCCATGTCGGTCCAGTTGTAGGTCTGGGGGAACTGTCTCGATATCGAGGGAAAGACTTTACCAATGTGGTGCGCCATCAACGAGCAGGTTTTTGGGTCCGCCCAACCAAGATCGGTGGAGGTCCCGGTCGTTTCCCCGGCCAGGGTTTGCGTTGCGGTGAAAGTAGACCCTTAGCGTATCCGCGAACGTCCGATTGTTCACCTGGACCCGCACGTCTCTTCAAGAGGCCGTTCGCCACCAACAACTCGGCTATCTGCACTGCATCTGGTCGCGCCCTTCCGCAGGTTGTCCGCGACTATCCACATATTGAGCGTGCATGGCTGACTCCGTCGCGACGAAGGCGGCCAACGAAAACCTCATCGCGACCGTTGGCATCAGCGGCATTGGGTATACGTCCTTGGCGGGCCAATACCTGAGCAGTATGATACCCGACGCTTCGTTCATACAGTTGGGTCACAAACGTCTATGTCGAACTCCTTGCTGAACTCCACGTTCACACTTTCGCTGTGGCCGCCGGTAACTCGCGCACCCGCACGGCCGTAGCGGTAACGCGTATGACGGCCGGAGGCATCTTCGTCTCGTGCACCAGCTTCATCTCCTCCTTCTGTAACCATTGTCGGTGAAAACACGCAGCGCGGCAACACATCCCGGTTGTGGTGAACTGATAGCAGTCCGCCCTCCTTGCTGCTGCGCCTGTTCTCCATCTGCTGCACGGCCTTCATGCCCGTACTGGTGACGTGCCTGGAAGTGCTCACCACCACGCGTTGGCACACCGGAGGCCCCCAGCAGGTGCCAGTGCCAACAACATCTCCACCGTGCTGCAGTTCGGGTTCGCGACGATCTTGTCATCGGCCGCCGGCAAGTGTCCGTCGATCCGGTCACCACCAGCTTTTGTCGGGTTGCATGCGCCATGCGCTACTGTTGTCGATGACTGTCGCACCCACTTCGGCGAAGCGTGGCGCCCATTCCAGCGATGATGCTTCCCACCGGCGCGAGTAAAAGCGCGAGGTCTCGGCGCCGCCGCTATCGCTTGGGCTATGGTCAAAACCTTGTGGTCTTCTTTCCGCGGAAGCGCACGGTCATGCCTTCGCTTTTGTCGCTGGCCACCGGCAGCAACTCGCCCACCGGGAAGTTGCGCTCTTCGAGCACTTTCAACATCACACCGCCCACCAACTGGTGGCACCGACTACAGCGACTTTCGTGCGACCAGCCCATCGGACCAAGGCGGCCGGAAACTACTACCTTGTCCGCTCAAGATCCGCCGATGTCGCGCTTGTATCCGACCTTCCTCATATAGTGATGAGTATTGTGTTGCCCAACGGTGCGGCACACAGCCCAATCACGGACGACTTCATCGACAACAACTTCACCACCGGGGTGGTCGACATTGGCAATGCAGTGCCGTTCACGGCTTCGACCGGCGCGTTGCAAAGCCAAAGCCCGGCGCGGCCAACTATTACTTGAGCACCCTTACGCTGGCCACCAATGCGCAATGGGAATGGTACGGCCAACCTGAAGTTCGCCACGAGCGGCGCCAAACTACGCGGACATCTATCTCATGAGCGGTGCATCTATCTTGCCAGTGGAGTGAACGTTACTTGTTCGTATGGGCGAACGCAGGACCGAATGGAGCTTTCCGAGCGGTGCCGGTGTTGGCGTGTCGTTATCACCAGCCCTGATGGTATCGTGAACAGCAGCACTAATAACCCTTCGTAAGATCCGTTAACACGTGATGCGGGTAAACAACTGGACATTGATGTATGATGACGGCGTATTTCCAAGCAGCTTGGCCACTGCCGGTACCGCACTTGATGCCACCTACGACCATCGACGCACTTCGGTGTGCGGATAGAACAGAGCACCGCTGTGAGCAGTGAATAACCACTTCTTCGATGGACTTCAGCGTGGGTGCTATTCCAGTGGACTCGACACTACCCGCGGTCATCAGCGTCGTCGCCACTTCCGCTACCAATGTGGATGTTCAGTACGGCGAGGCGCTCGATCCTACCTTCACCGGTACGTACGATATCACCCCGTTTAAGGTGAGCGCCCAGGTGCAGTGGGATTTCTTGATCCGGCGCTCGTTCCTGTAACATCGGCGATAGCGCTCACGAACGGTAGTACGTATACCCTGGAGCGCCAGCGCAGCGCAGGATGCCGCTGGCAATGCTGCGCCATTGGCCAACATCACTCACCTATGTGGTACCCCTGTCGCCGGCCCGCGCGATGTGGGGCGATTAACGGGATCGCGGCCGACCCTCTCCTGTAGTCGGCTTCTCCTGATACGGAGTACGTGAGATCCTCAACACAACGACGGCCAGTTCGTTTGACTTGTCCGGCTGGACCTTTTCCGACGGCAGCACCACGGGCACGTTGGCCTCATTCATCCTTACGCCCGGCATGGCGTTATTGTTGTTGACGATGCCAACACGTCGCTCTTCACCGGCGTGGCGAACGCACCAGCGTCGCCCAGTTTTCCGTCCCATGAACAACGATGGCGATCCGCCGCCGCTTTAGGACGCAGGTGGTGTGGGTGACCGACGCGGTTACCTACGACCTGAGCTGGTACAACGATGCCGCTGGGAAGACGGGCGGTTGAGCCTCGAACAGACGACTGGTACCTGTCCATGCAGTGGTGACAGGCACTGACTCGCCAGCACCGATCTGTGAAGGCGGAACGCCCGGCGAAGTGAATAAACAGCGTGCTGGACATCACCCGGATACGGCGGCCCCGGCGTTGTGAGAGCGTGTTGGTGAATCGGCTGGGGAGGTCGCGCCCGTGTCTTTCAGCGAAGAGCTGGATGCGGTTTCGACGCTATCGGCCAACTATGCTTTTGACCCGGCGATCACGGTCACCAAGTCGCCAACGGGCCGGCACTGTGACTTCCTAGTTGTGTTGACACTGGGGACCCGCTTGCCACCGGGCAGCAGTACGGGTCACCGTGTCGGGTGTTTGATTGTCCCGCGCAACGCGATCGGTGCGCACAACACGGCCCTCGTTCGCGCTTCCGGAGCCAGCGGAACCCGCGACATCGTCGACAACGAAGTGCTGTACGACCCGCGTTGGCGGCTAGCGACTTCTGTGGAGTTGTACAATGGATCGAACAAGACGCTCAGCCATGCTGACTTTGCTCGCTACGAGTTCATCGGCTTCGATCGTGAACATCACTGACATCACGGACCAGAGCATCCTGCTTCTCCCGGGACAGTACATGGCGATCACCGAGAGCGCCTGAACATCGAAGCCGAATACCCGCTTGGCCAAGCCGACGCTACCTGGGCCGATACGCCCAGCTACAACAATGCGCGAAGGCACCGTTGTGTGATGGATGTGGACGGCGACACGCCCGACTTGTTCCGATGGCACTGATGACCGGCAATTGAGCTCTTGAACGAAACGGAAGGCGTGAGCTTGAACTATCAACCCTCGGTGCCCTAGCAGCGACAACAGCGAACTGGGCCAGTGCGGCCGAGGCTGTAAAGGGCTGGGGCACCCCCGGCTACCAGAACTCGCAATAGGTCCTACCAGGTGAACCAAGCGGCGAACTCACCGTCGACCGCGCCATCTTCTCGCCGGACAACGATGGCTTGAGGACGTGCTCACCGTGAACTATCGCTTTTCGATGAGCCGGGCTTCACTTCGGGAACATCACTTACCTACGACCAAGCCGGCCGCGAAACCAAGAAGCTGATGCAGAACGAACTACTGGTGTCAGTGGCGGCATCAGCTGGATGGCATCTCCGACGGGAACGAGAAGGCCCGTATCGGGCCGTACATCGTTGTCTTCGAGGTCTTCGACCTGAGCGGCAAAACGGAGACGTTCTGTAAGACGGTGGTGCTGGCGCATAAGCTGCAGTGAGCCGACGTGACCGAACGGGGTTGATGGACCTTCGACGCGTCATGTCCGAACTCGACGTACGGGAGAAGGTGAAGCTGCTGCCCCCGGCAGCTGCGGGTATCAGTTCCTGGACGCCGAGGG
>JADJCX010000029.1 GCA_016703005.1 Flavobacteriales bacterium | reverse complement strand
AGTCCCCACTTATGTCGCGCTACGATACGATCCTTGCCCGGCGGGAAGCCACCAGCAGCTGTGTTTCACCACCGATAAGATTTCCCGTTCACCATGGAAGGGATTGCCGACGCTTGGGGATACCAGGCTGTTCGACGAGATAAATTTAGTGCAGGGCACGCTCGATGCAGCCCCGCGCGATTCCTTTCCCTCTTCTTGGTCTTCGCGGAATGAGAATTGCGTACCAGTGCGCTGCCAAAAGATCGACATCAAAGAGGCGTCGTTCTCGCACTTGTCGCCCGCGTACTCCGGGCGCCGGGCGTCGGCAACAAACTGTACATCTGGAACAGGCAACAGCACCCGCTGGCGCTGCGCGCATTTGCAACTCACGCGCAACAAATGGGAGCAGGGAATGATGGGGTGGTCTGTTCGCCCGAACGCACACTGATGTCACCACGGGCATCAGGAATACCTGCGATTGATGGGCGCATCGGCGTAGAGCGTGCAGGGCTTGGGCATCGTGCGATCTCGTTGATGGGCGTGTTCTGCGGCTGTTCCGGCAAGAACGGAAGCGCGGTTTGTCACGCTGCAGGACAGCACGTTCATGGTCAACGGTCGTGCGTTCTTCCGATGGCATCAACCCATCGCTGCCGTGCGGGCCATTGGCGATAGTCTGTGGATCGGACCGAGTGTCAACTACGCAACCTTCGACCCGAACGCTTCTTCCCATGCGCGCCAGTTGGCGTTGCTGCACGCCGATATGGAGCTGAACAAGGAGATGGTTCAATACGGTACGCATTGTCGGCTTTTCTGAGCAAGCGTTCGAGCGCGATAGTTTGTTTCTCGCTGCGCGCAATATCGTCGGTAGTGATACGCTGATCCAATTGGAAAACCGGCATCGTACGATCGCTATCTCGATGCCGTTAGCGAATGCTCGATGCCCGTTCGAGCGGCTGGGTTGCGCGCGATCCTCCTCACCCAGGTGAGGGCGTACCGCACTATGATGGATGACCACTTCGCGCGTATCGCCGATCGTTTTCGTCAACGACACACGCGCATCCTGGCCTACGACCTCTTCAGAACCCCGTACTTCGATAGACCGGAGCGACCGAAGCACGGGCGCACCCGATCCTGGAGCATTGGCGGGACCTGGTCGATGCGCATGCGCCCAACCAGTTGTACACGCCCGGCCTAACCGGAATCCGCAGAAACATTTGAGTTCGACCCGAACATGCTCTTGGTGGACTTCATCAGTTATCACCCGTACGAGTATGAGCCGGACCAGGTGCGCAACGAGTTGCGGTGGTACCACAACACTATTGAGGTGCCATGGATCATCGGCGAAACGGCGATCCCGGCGGACAACGATTCGGTGCCGTACGCTGAACAACGCGCGTTCGCGGAGGAAGACCTTGTTACAGAGCCGTGCGTGCGGCGCCATCGGTTATTCGTGGTGGCAGTATCAAGATGTGAAATGGGGCCGGTTCCACGCCGACTACATGGGGTGCTCAACCGCGATAGCGTTACACGCACCGCTAGTGGGGCCCTGGTGAATGGTACTGTGAAGCCAGTGGCTGAGGCGATCGAAGTTCGACCCATGGGCCGATCCAGGTGAGTGTGTCTGCTTGCCCAATTATCTGAACTACTCCAACGGGCAGGTCAGCAAGATCCCCGGACGATTGATCGATACGGACGGCAAGCCGACAACCGAAGGGACGATCAATCGCGTGGACTGAAGATTGGAACGCCAGCTACCACCACCTTCAACCGGCGGACGGCCGATTCGAACTATACGCGCCGGTCTTTTTATACCACTGGATGGCCAGTGCAACACGTCACGACATGGAACGCGGCGATTGCCCACCACCGGCCTTCAAGCGTGTTGCCGATGGCATACCGGCGTTCGGGTGGGCGATATCGTACTGGAACGTTTGGGCTTCGCTGGTGATCGCCGCCTATGCTGCTCGATCCGGAACAGGCACTCAGGCATAACGCTGTCGGCCCGTGCGACAAGTCGCAATGAAACCGTATCAAGGGCGAGGAATTTCTTGTTGTCGGCCAGCAGTGCTACGCGGCCATCGGGCTGCTCCACCAGTTCGAACACGCCCATGTCGCCGAGGCGATCGGTGGTGGCGCTCACCGACCCATCGTGCAGCAAATCGGCGCTTAGGAACCGATCAGTGTGCGCCACGAAAGCATATTCACGATCAGGCAAGCGCAGGCGCAGAAGTGTTTCCCAAGCCCCTGCGGCATTGCGGTCAGCGAACGCGATCCCCCGTTGGGTGGGATCGATACACACGTATTTACGGTTCGACGCAACAAGGCTCATGGTGTCCGCCGCCAGGATCGCTCGATGGAGGTTGTTCGCGACACGTATGTCCTTCGAAGCGATCCCGTTGAAGTGGCACCAATCGTTCAGCGTGTGCTGGTCCAGACTTTCCCAAAAAGCTTCGTAGTTGCCCGGATACTTGCTTGTGTAAGCGTTCACCGTAGCGATCGAGTTGCTGTGCCGCCAGCATGGCCGACAGGTGGATCCCGACACTGCGCAAGTAGTCCTCTTCACCGGTCATCATGCCCCGGGCCGGTGTGTAGGCAATGGCCTGTGCCGAGCTGTCCCACTGCAATTGCATATCCAGCACAACACGGTCCACCAGCTTGCGCGCGTCGTGTTTGTCGTAGCGCTTCAACTCGCGCACATCGATCTTGTTGTCGACCACCACGGCAATTGGAAGACAGCAAGCCAGCGTAAGCTGTACCCATGTTCGTGTGGTGATCGTCGCGAACACCATCACCATGATCGCTGCGAAGTACATGGCCTGCACGTTCATGATGCGGTCCATGGAACGCATGGAACCGAAGCCCGGCAGGTGATGGATCGGCCGGTACAGTGTGAAGTCGCCGAATCGCAGGCAGAAAACGGTGCTCAGTAAAAACGCGATACCGAGCATGGCCATGGACTTCCTCAAACGAGCATCCGCACCGGACTTCCACAGGACCAATGGCAGTAGCAGGATGCCGAGCCAGGAAGAGCGCCCATGAAGTGGAAGTGGCTCCACCAGGTATGGAATCCTTCGACGGAATGCTGCGACAGACTGCGCCACGACAGCGCGGCAGGGTGAGTGAAGCGCGACCACAAGCGCGGGATCGTATTCTCAACCTCTGCGAACTCGCGAGGCCAATGGCATTACCCGCGGCCACGTACGGCTGCATCAAGGGCCACATTAGCAATGCCACGACGATCATACCGCGCCGCCCTTCGCCAGTCAGCGCCAATGCCCGGGTTGAAAACCGCGCCGTTGCCGGAAGTTCACAACCCCGTATCCGATGCACCAGGGAAGGCCAGTGCATAACAAAGCAGGAAGCCGAGATAAATGCCGCAATAGAATTGGTACACCACCGCGAGCGCCATGAAGAGCATGTGCTTGGCACGCCCGGAACCGAGCCATTGCCAGCACCACCAGAACGCCATCGGTACCATGAATTTCCGGGAAGACCTGGGCGTGTTCCAAGTGGCCGATCATGTAGATGCCGAATGCGAAAACGAAAGCGCCGCATGCTGCCAAGGTGGAGCGCTTGGACCAGAGGAACAGTGCGATGAAACAGCAGATGTAGTTGAGCGAGAACAGCGCCAGGATCCAGTTGGTAGGCCGACTCACGGCTGAGCCAAGGTTCCGGAAGAGCGAATACATGGGCGCCGTACCCAGCAGGTTGTCGCTCAGCGCAACGACGTTCTTGTAGGGATACATGAACGGCGCATCCCAGTAGTTGTCAACCTTTCCCGTCGCGTACTGGTGGAAGTGCTCAAGGATGTAGTTGTTGAACCGCGAGTCGCCGGATCGCCAGGCACGAGCGCCCGCTCAGGCCCCAGAATGGCCAGTGGGAAGGACCATATGCCGTATGCAAAAAGCACCACCGGCACGATGACCGCCAACGCGGCACGAAGGACGCGCGGAAGGCCACGTGCCGCGACAGTCGGCTGATCGAGGTTCTGAGGGTGCATCATTCGCCTGAATGTCCGTTCGGCGATCGTTTCAGCAGCACCGTTCCGCTTTCGGGAACCGTGCAAGCACGGTGAAGCCATCGTCGGGCGTTCTTCCTCATCTCCTTGGAACACGTAGCGGTATGTGTCGTGTTGCCAATGCCGTTCCGACCAGTTGGGGCGAGCCAATGCAACTTCCACACGTCGCGATAATAGCTCATGGCCGGCTCGAAGAGCCAATTGTTGCCGATATGGACGTGATCGTTCGAGACCTGAGAGCGGCGTTGTGGTCGGCCTCCATGGAGGCCATGGCATCCTTTGTCCGTACTTCATGCATCCACTCCACGCTCTCGTACGGCCCGAAGTGCCGCAGGAAAGTCGGAACACACCAGAGCAGCACGCCGACCATGATCGCCTGCGAAGCCGTTCGGTAGCCAACGTTGCACAGGAACTGCAAGAGCAATGGAACCAACAACAACAGCAAGGGCAGAAGGAACAATGCGTAGCGGGCTTTCAGGTGATCAACGCCAAAGAGCAGGTGTTCGATCGAGGCACCCATGCAGGTTGCCAAGAAGGTGATCGACACTGTGGCGAGCAGCACACTGTCCGTCTCAAGACCCGCAGACCCGCTTTTGCGCTCCCCGGGCCAGGATGATGATCGGCGCCAGGGCCAGCAGCGTGATCAGTACTTGACCTGTCACCAGCGGAAACCGGGACATCGGGATACCGGGCAACGCGCTACGCACCCACGTGCCCACCGTGCTGCCATAGAACGAGCTGGTGCCATGGAACGTCAACATGTTCGCTTGCATGAGCTGTTGTACCGGGATCCACAAAACCATGAACGACAAGCCGACCAGAAAGACGTTCAAGAGATCGAGCTGACGCACGCCCGCGATCGTTTTCCTTGGATGGTCGTCATGGGTCGAACGGGCGATGTAATATGCGATGAGACCTGCGATGTGAGCGGTGAGCAGTGTGAAGTTGCTCAACGATGCCAGCACCGACGCCGCATGAAAGAGCACAAGGTGACGTCTTCCATGCGTCCTGATGCTCTGCGCGAGATGGAACTGTGCCATCAAAAAAAGGGCGAACGAAAGGCCATAGCCCCGTGCCAACGTGAAGAACTCCATGAGGTGGACATTGGTGCACAACAACACGAAGCCGCCCACTGCGAAAGGCCAGAACAAGCGTCGCAAGAGCAAGGCCGCGTAGGCCAGATACAGGCAAAGCGCCAAGAGGTTGGGCGTGCGTAAGGCCAGCTCGGAGTTGCCGAACAGTTGCTCGGCGTATTTCATCCCAGGGTATTCAGTAAGTGGTTGTTGCTGAACGCTTCCTTGTGCGTAAGGATAGCGCCGAGCGGCTGATGCACATAGTGCAGGTACGAGTAGCTCTCATCCGGCGTGAACGAGGCATTGTCCGCCCGGTGAACAGCAAGTGCGAGCGTCCACACGCCCAACAACAGCATCGCCCAGGTGGAGAACCGCCACCTTTCCATTAAGCCCGCGCCGCTGACTTCCACCACGTTCGGTCCGACGGCTACACGAGAGTGATGTTGTCCGTCGCGATCAGGGTAGTCCGCGCAAACGCAGATACACCTGCACGGTGGCAACAACGTCCTTCTTACAGTACTCGGCAATACGGTCCAGGTCTTTGTCCTCGTAATAGACACGAGCAACATCGCTGCCTTTGATGTCGCCCTTGGGAGAGGGTATGCCGAGGACGTGCGTGAGGAGTTCCAATGATGTGTAGTGCTTGCGGTCGCCGAACTTCCAAAGCTCCAACGTGTCTTCGTGCTGCACTTCCCACGGCTTCTTCCGGCAATGTCCAATTGCAAGGGGAGGGGATGCCATGGATGACACAGCGCCGCGCGATGTACGGGAAGTCGAACTCTTTGCCGTTGTGCCCGCAAAGCTTGTGGTCCGCTGTGTGGAAGCGTTCGTTCAGTAGGGTCACGAACTCCGTGAGCACCGCCTGCTCATCATCCCCGTGTATGGTTTTCACACGGAGTTTGCGATCTGTCTTGCTGGCGGTGAGGAAGCCCACGCCGATGCAAATGATCTTTCCGAACTCGCTCAGGATACCGCCCTTGTCGCGGTGCATCTCGGCGTCCGTTTTGCCATCGCGTTCGCGCTCGTGCCGCGTTTTATCACTGAACAGCACTTGGGTGCGCGTATCCATGTCGGCCCAGTTGTAGGTCTGCGGAACCGTCTCGATATCGAGGAAAAGGACTTTGCTGGGATCGGTGCGCGCCATCAACGAGCAGGGTTTGGGTCCGGTTCAACGATCGGTGGAGGTCCCGGTCGTTTCCCGGCCATGGTTTGCGTTGTGGTGAAAGTAGGACCCTTAGCGCTCCGCGAACGTCCGATCAAGCCACCTGACCCGCACGTCTCTTCAAGAGGCCGTTCGCCACCAACAACTCGGCGATCTGCACTGCATTCGTGGCCGCGCCCTTCCGCAGGTTGTCCGCGACGATCCACATATTGAGCGTGCACGGCTGCGACTCGTCGCGACGAAGGCGGCCAACGAAAACCTCATCGCGACCGTTGGCGATCAGCGGCATTGGGTATTCGTCCTTGGCGGGGTCATCGAGCAGTATGATACCCGACGCTTCGTTCAGCAGTTGGCGCACAACGTCGATGTCGAACTCCTTGCTGAACTCCACGTTCACACTTTCGCTGTGGCCGCCGGTAACCGGCAC
The DNA here is from genome assembly GCA_016703005.1 of Flavobacteriales bacterium. Classification (GTDB taxonomy): domain Bacteria; phylum Bacteroidota; class Bacteroidia; order Flavobacteriales_F; family PHOS-HE28; genus PHOS-HE28. Next base: position 213,656 of record JADJCX010000029.1, on the reverse strand, counting down.
CCGCACGGCCGTAGCGGTAACGCGTATAACGGGATCGAGGATCTTCTTCGTCTCGTGCACCAGCTTCATCTCCTCCTTCGTGTAACCATTGTCGGTGAAAACATCGCAGCGCGGCAACACATTCCGGTCGATGGTGAACGGATACGCACGTTCGCCCTCCTTGCCGTTGCGCTCGTTCTCCATCTGCTGCACGGCCTTCATGCCCGTACCGGTGACGCTCTGGTAAGTGCTCACCACCACGCGTTGCACACCGTAGGCCTTGTGCAGGGGTGCCAGTGCCAACACCATCTGGATCGTGCTGCAGTTCGGGTTCGCGATGATCTTGTCATCGGCCGTCAGCAAGTGTCCGTTGATCTCGGGTACCACCAGCTTTTTGTCGGCATGCATGCGCCATGCGCTACTGTTGTCGATGACTGTCGCACCCACTTCGGCGAAGCGTGGCGCCCATTCCAGCGATGTGCTTCCACCGGCGGAGAAAAGCGCGAGGTCCGGCGCCGCCGCTATCGCTTGGGCCATGGTCACCACCTTGTGGTCTTTTCCGCGGAAGCGCACGGTCATGCCTTCGCTTTTGTCGCTGGCCACCGGCAGCAACTCGCCCACCGGGAAGTTGCGCTCTTCGAGCACTTTCAACATCACACCGCCCACCAATCCGGTGGCACCGACTACAGCGACTTTCATGCGATCAGCCCATCAGATCAAGGCGGCCGAAACTACTACCTTGTCCGCTCAAGATCCGCCGATGTCGCGCTTGTATCCGACCTTCCTCATAGTGATGAGTATTGTGTTGCCCAACGGTGCGGCACACGCCCAATTCACGGACGACTTCAATGACAACAACTTCACCACCGGGGTGGTTTGGACAGGCAATGCTGTGCTGTTCACGGCTTCGACCGGCGCGCTGCAAAGCCAAAGCCCCGGCGCGGCCAACTATTACTTGAGCACCCCGAGCGCGCTGGCCACCAATGCGCAATGGGAATTGTACGCGAACCTGAAGTTCGCCACGAGCGGCGCCAACTACGCGGACATCTATCTCATGAGCGGTGCATCGGATCTTGCCAGTGGAGTGAACGGCTACTTCGTTCGTATGGGCGGAACGCAGGACCGAATGGAGCTTTTCCGGAGCGATGCCGGTGTTGCCGTGTCGTTGATCACCAGCCCTGATGGCATCGTGAACAGCAGCACCGACAACCCCTTCAAGATCCGTGTAACACGTGATGCGGGTAACAACTGGACATTGATGTATGATGACGGCGTACTTGGCAGCTTGGCCACTGCCGGTACCGCACTTGATGCCACCTACAATTCATCGACGCACTTCGGTGTGCGGATAGAACAGAGCACCGCTGCGAGCGCAGTGAACAACCACTTCTTCGATGACTTCAGCGTGGGTGCTATTCCAGTGGACCTGACACCACCCGCGGTCATCAGCGTGGTCGCCACTTCCGCTACCAATGTGGATGTTCAGTATGTCGAGGCGCTCGATCCCACCTTCATCGGTACGTACGATATCACCCCGTTCATTGGTGTGAGCGCCCAGGTGCAGGATGGCTTCGATCCGGCGCTCGTTCATGTAACATCGGCGATAGCGCTCACGAACGGTAGTACGTATACCCTGAGTGCCAGCGCAGCGCAGGATGCCGCTGGCAATGCTGCGCCATTGGCCAACATCAATTTCACCTATGTGGTTCCCGCTGTCGCCGGCCCGCGCGATGTGGTGATCAACGAGATCATGGCCGACCCCTCTCCTGTAGTCGGCTTGCCCGATGCGGAGTACGTGGAGATCCTCAACACAACGACGGCCAGTTCGTTCGACTTGTCCGGCTGGACCTTTTCCGACGGCAGCACCACGGGCACGTTGGCCTCATTCATCCTTACGCCCGGCATGTATGCTATTGTTGTTGACGATGCCAACACGGCGCTCTTCACCGGCGTGGCGAACGTGATCAGCGTCACCAGTTTTCCGTCCATGAACAACGATGGCGATCCGCTGTCGCTGAAGGATGCAGGTGGTGTGGTGATCGACGCGGTTACCTATGATCTGAGCTGGTACAACGATGCCGCCAAGGAAGACGGCGGTTGGAGCCTCGAACAAAAGAACTACACCGCTCCATGCAGTGGTGCCAGCAACTGGACCGCCAGCACCGATCCGCAAGGCGGAACGCCCGGCGAAGTGAACAGCGTGCTGGACATCACCCCGGATACGCAGGCCCCGGCGTTGGTGAGCGTGTTGGTGAACTCGGCTATGGAGGTCGCGCTCGTGTTCAGCGAAGAGCTGGATGCGGTTTCGACGCTATCGGCCAACTATGTTCTTGACCCGGCGATCACGGTCACCAATGTCGCCAACGGGCCGGCACCCGTGACTTCTGTTGTGTTGACACTGGGGACTCCGCTTGCCATCGGGCAGCAGTACGTGGTCACCGTGTCGGGTGTTTCTGATTGTCCCGGCAACGCGATCGGTGCGCAGAACACGGGGTCGTTCGCGCTTCCGGAGCCAGCGGAACCCGGCGACATCGTGATCAACGAAGTGCTGTACGACCCGCGTGTTGGCGGCTACGACTTCGTGGAGTTGTACAATGCATCGAACAAGACGCTCAGCCTTGCTGACTTTGCTCTTGCTACCGAGTTCATCGGCTTGATCGTGAACATCACCGACATCACGGACCAGAGCATCCTGCTTCTCCCGGGACAGTACATGGCGATCACCGAGAGCGCCTCGAACATCGAAGCCGAATACCCGCTTGGCCATGCCGATCGCTACTTCCAAGCCGACATGCCCAGCTACAACAATGGCGAAGGCACCGTTGTGTTGATGGATGTGGACGGCGACACGCTCGACTTGTTCCGATACACCGATGACCTGCACTTCGAGCTCTTGAACGAAACGGAAGGCGTGAGCTTGGAACGGATCAACCCCGCACGCCCTAGCAGCGACAACACGAACTGGCACAGTGCGGCCGAGGCTGTGGGTTGGGCAACTCCCGGCTACCAGAACTCGCAATACGGTCTTACCAGTGAACCAAGCGGCGAACTCACCGTCGACCGCGCGATCTTCTCGCCGGACAACGATGGCTTCGAGGACGTGCTCACCGTGAACTATCGCTTGGATGAGCCGGGTTTCACCGGGAACATCATCATCTACGACCAAGCCGGCCGCGAAACCAAGAAGCTGATGCAGAACGAACTGCTCGGTGTCAGTGGCAGCATCAGCTGGGATGGCATCTCCGACGGGAACGAGAAGGCCCGTATCGGGCCGTACATCGTTGTCTTCGAGGTCTTCGACCTGAGCGGCAAAACGGAGACGTTCCGTAAGACGGTGGTGCTGGCGCATAAGCTGCAGTGAGCCGACGGGATCGAACGGGGTTGATGGATCTTTGACGCGTCATGTCCGAACTCGACGTACGTGAGAAGGTGAAGCTGCTGCCCCGGCAGCCGGGGGTGTATCAGTTCCTGGACGCCGAGGGCAACATCGTCTACATCGGCAAGGCGATCGATCTGCGCAGCCGTGTGGGTAGCTACTTCGGCAGCAGCACCGGGATGAGCGGTAAGACCCTGCGGTTGGTGCGCACCATCGTTGACCTGCGGACGATACTGGTGGCAACGGAGTTCGACGCGTTGCTGCTGGAGAATTCGCTCATCAAGCAGCACCAGCCGAAGTACAACGTCGCGCTCAAGGATGACAAGAGCTACCCTTGGATCCGGATCCGCAACGAACGGTTTCCGCGCGTGGAAGGCATGCGGAATCCGGAGCACGATGGCAGCGAGTACTTCGGACCGTATGCCAGCGGTAAGGTGATGCACACGGTGTTGCACCTGATCCGCAAACTCTACCGCTTACGTACCTGCAACCTCGACCTGTCGAAGAAGAATGTGGAAGCCGGGAAGTTCAAAGTGTGTTTGGAGTACCACATCGGCAATTGCAAGGGGCCGTGCGTCGGCAACTATGTGGAGGAGGATCATACAAAAGCGATCAACGAGATCCGCCAGATCGTGCGTGGCCGCGCGCGCGGCGTGTTGAAGATGCTTGACAACGCCATGCTGGAATACGCCGACAAGTTGGAGTTCGAGCAGGCCGAGCAGTTGCGCGAACGCATCGACCACTTGGAGCGCTTCCAACGCCGCAACACAGTAGTGAGCACTGACGTCGGCGATGTGGATGTCTTCACCATCGTCAGCGATGAAGGCGGTGGATACGTGAACTACTTGCGCGTGATCGATGGCGCAGTGGTACACGGCATCTCGGTGGAAATGAAGCGAAAGTTGGAGGAGAGTGAGAAGGAACTCCTGCAACTGGCCATCGTGGAATTGCGCAGCCGGTTCAGCAGCACCGCACCGGAGATCATCGTTCCCATCGACATCGGGTTGGAGATCCCGCACACTGCCGTTTCCGTGCCCACGCGCGGCGACCGTAAGAAACTGTTGGAGCTGAGCGTGCGCAACGCGCAGTACTTCATGATGGACAAGCAGAAGCAGGAGAAGCTTGTGGACCCGGAGGCGCACACCACGCGCCTGATGGAGACCGCCCAGAAGGATCTGCGCCTGCCCGTTCAGCCGCGCCACATCGAGTGCTTCGATAACAGCAACACGCAAGGCACCGACCCCGTGAGCGCCTGCGTGGTGTTCAGGGATGGCAAGCCGAGCAAGAAGGACTACCGCCACTTCAACGTGAAAACGGTGGAAGGCCCGGACGACTTTGCGACGATGAAGGAAGCCGTGCACCGCCGCTACCGGCGACTGTTGGACGAAAGCGCAGATCTGCCACAGCTTATCCTCATCGACGGCGGTAAGGGGCAACTGAGCGCTGCCATGGAAAGTCTCGATGCGCTGGGGCTACGCGGTAAGATCGCCGTGATCGGCATCGCCAAACGATTGGAGGAACTCTACTACCCGGACGATCCGGTGCCGTTGCATATCGACAAGCGCAGTAGCACATTGAAACTCTTGCAACACTTACGCAACGAAGCCCACCGCTTCGGCATCACGCACCACCGTGGGCGGCGCAGCAAACGCATCATCCGCACCGGCTTGGAGAACATTCCGGGCATCGGCAAGGCCACCGCCGAGAAGCTGCTCAAGCGCTTCGGCTCGGTGAAGGGAATTCAAGAAGCGATCATGGAGGACCTGGTCGCGGAAGTCGGCGCGAAGAAGGCGGTGGTGGTGAAGGAGGCGGTGACACAGGTGGATTGATGCCCAGCGTCTCCATCCTGCTCCCGTTCCGCAACGCAGCTTCCACGTTGGATGCGGCCATCGCCGGCATGGCGCACCAGTCCTTCACCGACTGGGATCTGCTGCTGATCGACAACGCAAGCAGCGATGACAGCAGCATCGCCCACAACTGGTCGCAACGCGATCCACGCATCCGTGTGTTCCACGAGCCAACGATCGGTATTGCCCATGCGCTGAACACAGGGCTTGCTCAAACGCACGCGCCGCTGATCGCCCGCATGGATGCCGACGACATCAGTCACCCCGAACGACTTGCGCGACAAGTCGAATACATGAATACACACCCGGAAGTCGGTGTTCTGGGCACCTGCACGCGATTCGAAACCACGGTTGAGAAGAGCAGTGGCATGCAGTGGTTCGTACAGTGGCAGAACGCGATCCTTGTACCACACGATCACTACGTGAAGCGTTTCGTGGATGCCCCGCTCGCGCACCCCACGGCAATGTTCCGCCGCGAATTGGTGGAGCGTTTCGGCAGCTATGACACTGGTCCATTGCCCGAAGACCACGAGCTATGGCTCCGTTGGATGCACCATGGCGTACGCTTCGCGAAGCTGCCCCTGGAGTTAGTGACATGGCACGACCACGCAGATCGTCTTAGTCGCACACACGTCAACTATAGCGCGGACGCCTTCTTCACCACAAAGGCGAAGTGGATGGCGAAATGGCTTGAGAGAGAACTGGCCGGCCGCCCCGTCATCATTGCTGGAACGAGTGGCTTGTGCCAAGGGCGCGCCGCGATGCTTGAGGCGCAAGGCATTCGTATTTCCGCTTTTACTGATGTGAAGAAGCGCGAGGTGCCGGGATATTCGTTCATCCAGCATAATGCGTTGCCCCCATCGGGCGAGGCGCTCATCATCTCCTTCATCAGTCAGCGCGGCACAGGGGATCGTATAGCCACCTACCTCGCTTTGCGCGGACTTGTCGAAGGCGAGGACTTCATCCTTGCCGCTTAACCCACGCGCTCGGCGCGCTTCGGTTTCAGCCTATCGCGGATCAGTAGCATGTGGCTCTCGTCGCATTCCAAGGTGGCCGTGCAGCGGATCGGTAGCGGGGTGGTCCATGCCTTTCGTTCCGCCACACCCTCTTTTTCACAGAATTGGTGGAGGTGCTTCACGAAGTGCTCGGCGGTGGGCACGGCATCCGGGCCGAAGAAATCCCAGTGGAATCGCAGCGCACCCATCACGCCAACCGGTCGCTCAACAGCCGCATCTCCATCGCTGGCGCCATCTTCTCGTAAAGCATGCGATAGGTGCTCTCGGTGATCGGCATATCCACGCCGAGCTTCGCGTTGATCTCGTGCACGCACTTCACCGCATAGTAACCTTCGGCCACCATGTTCATTTCCATTTGCGCGGCGCGCACACTGTAGCCCTTGCCGATCATGGTGCCGAACTCGCGGTTGCGGCTGAAGGTTGAATACGCTGTCACCAACAGATCGCCGAGGTAGGCGGGCTCGTTGATGTCGCGGTCGATGGGATGCACGGCCTTCACGAAACGATCGATCTCCTGGATGGCCCTGCTTACCAACACCGCTCGGAAGTTGTCGCCGTAGCCCAGCCCGACGCTGATGCCCGCACAAACTGCGATAACGTTCTTGAGGATGGCGGCGTATTCGGTGCCGTAGATATCGTCGCTCAGGGTGGTCTTCATGAAGCGCCCGTTCAGCGCATCGCCCATGGCCCTCGTGTTCTTGGCTTCCTGGCTGGCAATGGTGAGGTAACTCAGTCGTTCCATCGCGACCTCCTCAGCATGGCAAGGGCCGCAGATCACCCCGAAGTGCTGCTTGGCAATACCCCAGTGATCGAACAGGTATTCGCCGACGATCTGGTTCGTCTCCGGCACGATACCCTTCACCGCGCTGAACATCGTCTTGCCCAACAGTTCCGATTTGTCGAGTTGCTCGATCGTCCCTTTCAGGAACGCGGAAGGGACAGCGACGATCAAGATGTCCGCCTCCTTCACCACCGTGTGGATGTCGGCGCTCATGGCCAATCGCTCCACATCGAATTGCGCCGCGCTGATGTAGTCCGGGTTGTGGCCGTACTTCTTGATGTGGTCGATGGTTTCTTGTCGGCGCACCCACCAGCCCACCCGTTGCTGTGTGCCGGTGAGCAACTTCACCAACGCAGTGCCCCAACTGCCGGCACCGATGACGGCGATGTGCTCGCCGCTCATTTGAAGGTGATGTCCATGGTCACCGGTTTGCCTTCGCGCAGCACGGTCACTTGTGTTGTCTCGCCTTTGTTGAAGAAGCCGAGCGCCTTCATGTAGCTCATCATATCCGTCACATCCTGCGAACCCAGTTTCACCACGATGTCGTTGGCCTTCACTCCGGCCGCGGCCCCAGGCTTGCCTTCCGTAACCCCGTCCACACGCAGGCCCTTGCCATCATACATGTAGTCCGGCACAACACCCATGGTCACTTTGAAGCGCGGCGTCTCGGTGCTGTCCGCCTCCTGCGTTTTCGTGAAGGTGAGTTTCGGGTCGTCATTCAGCGAAGTGATCAGACTCTCGATGAAACGCGTGATGTCCAGCATGCCGTTGAAGTTCACTTTCTCCACATCGTCCCCCGGTTTGTGGTAGTCGCCGTGGCTGCCGGTGAAGAAGTGGATGGCAGGCACATCCTTCAAATAGAACGAGGTGTGATCGCTCGGCCCGATCCCGCTCTTGCTGGTCTTCGCTTTCAACCCGTTGATCTTCATGGGGTCGATCTCCGCCCATGACGGCGAGGTGCCCACGCCGCTGATGGCGATGGTCTTCGACGAGTCCAAGCGCCCGACCATGTCGAGGTTGATCATGTAAGACAGTTTTTCGATCGGCACCGTCGGGTGCTTTGTCCACCAGTTGCTTCCGTACAGGCCTTTCTCCTCCCCGCTGAAGGCGATGAAGAGGTAGTCGTTGGCACGGGCCTCGTCCAGTTCGCGCAGATCACGCGCGAGTTGAAGCATCACCGCAATGCCGCTCGCATTGTCGTCCGCACCGTTGTGTATGGCCCGCTCACCGCGGTGAAGCGATCCTTCATCGCCATAGCCCAGGTGATCGAAATGCGCACCGATCACCACCACGTTCTCTTTGCCGTTGTCCAGGAAGCCGACCACGTTCATGCCGGTGCGCTGCTCGCGTACGATATCCGTGCTGATCACGATCGGATTGCCATCCACGATCAAACCCTCGTGCAGGTCGCCCTTGAGGAAGAGCACAGGCACGCTCAATGCCTGCACCTTCTCGCTCATCCGGAATTCTGGCGACTCCATGTCCTTGTTGTCGTTGTAGAAGAGCACGGCGATCGCGCCCTTGCTGATCGCCAATTCAGCCCGCTTGCGCAAGTCGTTGTGCTCGATGTAGCGGCTATGCGGATGCACGCCATCCGGCGAACTGATGCTGATGGCCGCGACCCGGTCTTTCACATCGATACCTTCGTAGTCGTTGCGACCCAGTTGCGGCGCTTCAATGCCGTAGCCCGCCTTCACCAGTTTGCTGAAGACGATGCCCGTATCGCAATACGCCATCGGGAACCAATCCTGCCCTTGCTTGAATTGTTTCCGACCGACCTGCAAGCTGTTCTTCGCCCCGAGCACGGGCATAGCAGCGAATGGGAATTTCTGCAAGTAGGACACGCTATCGCCGTAGGGCACCAGGCCAGCATTCTGGAACTTGCCCATGATGTAGTCGGCGGCAAGTTTTTCGCCTTTGGTGCCGGCTTCGCGCCCTTCGAGTTCGTCACTCGCGAGGTATTGCACATCATACCGCATTTGCGTGCGGGCATCCTCGTCGCCCATCCATTGGGCGTTGGCGAATGAAGCGGAAAGGACGGAGAAGGAGAGAAGGAAAAGGGAGGGGTGGAGGCGCATGTGCTGTAAAAGAAATGCGAAGATGGTGGTGCGTAGGGAAAGTGGGCAGCGTCAGGTCACAGAGTCCCTGCGAACTTCACCAAACCCTCGCTGAAGCGGTCCCACGATAGCTCCTGCTTCACTTGGGCGAAGTTGCCGCGTAACCGTTGCGACCGGTCGCCGGTGAAGTAGAGTTTAATACCCTCGGCGATGGCTGTTGCATCGGGCTTCGGCACGATCAAGCCGGTCCGCTCGTGGGTGACGATCTCCGCGAGTCCACCGACATCCGTTGCGATCACGGGCACCCCGAAGTGGAACGCAATGGCCGTGATGCCGCTCTGTGTGGCGCCTTTGTAGGGCAGCACCAAACAATCAGCGGCGCTGAAGAACGTGGGCACTTCGGCATCGCCGATGTAGCGGGCGTGCGCAACGATGCGGCGCCGCAAAGGATGCGCATCGATCATGCGCTGGTATTTCGCGAAATCGCCGTACGGCTCGCCAGCGATCAACAATTGATGTCCTTCACCGAGTTGCGCGAAGGCGTCGATCAATAGGTCGAGGCCCTTGTAGTCGCGGATCAAACCGAAGAAGAGCACCGTGCGCAGCGCGGGGTCAAGACCGAGTTTGCGCGCAGCTTCTTCGCGCGGGATGGATGCGCCGAAGTGATCGTACAGCGGGTGCGGCATGAAGTGTACCGGCGCATCGGGCCGAAGGCTCAGCAGGTCGCGCTTCACCTTTTCGCTCATGGCAATGAAGCCATGGTTGCGGTTCAGGAAGTACTTCGTGAACGGGACATCGATGATGCGGCGCTCGTGCGGCAGCACATTGTCCAGCACGGTCAGGACCTTCGTTCCACGCTTCTTCAGGCTGCCGGCTACATACCCCAACGATGGTCCGAAGTAGCTCATCCAATACTTCATCACCAGCAGATCCGGCTGATCCTTGGCGATGATCCGCGCGGCATGCGGCCAATTGAGCGGCCATGCTGTGTCGAGTATGCGCTGCGAGGGAACGGCATCGGCGTTGTCGTCCGCTTGCACCATCTGTGTCTTACCGGGGAAGAGGAATTCCGGGTACTGACGGGTGAAGGTGTAGGCCTTCACAGCGTGCTCGCGCTCCAACGAGCGATAGAGGGCCGCATTGAATTGAGCGATGCCCCCACGGAACGGATGGAACGTGCTGAGGTAGGCGATCCTCACTTCCCGGCGAGCTTGGTAATGTGTGCGAGCACGGGCTCTACAGCAATGTCATGCATGCACCCGCGCGAGCGCGTGCAGGTGTTGCCGTAGTAGCAATCACAACCCGTTGTCGGCTCCACGATCACGCCGCGGCCATAGAGCTCGAACTCATGGCGATTGAAGATGTTGTTGAAGAGCAACATCGGCTTCTTCAGGCCAATAGCGATGTGCATCATCATGCTCACCTGGGTCACGATCGTATCGCACTGCGCGCTGATCGCAATGAAGTCCTGCAGGCTGTGATGGCCGGGATAGGCACAGCCCGTGCGCTCTTGGTAGCGGGTGTTCAGTCCGTGTTCATCGGGGCCGCCCAGTACCATGGGGTAGAAGCCGGCTTGTTGAAGCCCTTCGATCAGGGCCACCCAGTTCTCCTCCGGCCATAGACGTGTGCGCCAACGTTCGCCGCAGCCCGTGTTGAGGCCGATCACCGGTTTGCCGTTCGCTTCGCCGCGTAGGTGCTTCCACTTCGCCAGAAGTTTCGGGTCGGCGTCAAGCAGGTAGTCTTCACCACGGAAGTCGAGATGGCAGACTTCGAAGATCTCCTCGAGGTAGTTCTTCGTGTTCGTCTTGCTCAGGCCATCGAACAAACCGGTTACGAGTTTGTGCTCGGCCGCTGGCGTGGCCGCATCGATATGCCCATCGCGCAGCGTGAAGCCGAACTTCTCCTTGGCGTTGGTGCGGGCCAGCAGCGCGCAGGCTTCAACATCCTTGTCCAGGTTGATGGCAATATCCCACGGCAGGCTCTCGGCCTTCAGAATCGCCTCCGTATCCAGCCGCCAGATATCATCAACTGCGCTCTTTGGCAGTATGGCCGGTGAATGGGTGATCCAGCTGATGCGGCAATCAGGGTACTCGCTCCTGAAACGCGTGACCAAAGGCGTGGTGCGGATCACATCGCCGATGGCGCCCAGCTTGATGAAAAGGATGCGCTTGCTGGTGCGCACGTACTCATCGCAACTGCCGCACACTTTGCCGCGCAGCTTGTTGGGCCTGCACGGAATGTGGCCTTGGAAGTGGCGGCAGTCGTACTTGATGGTGCTGTATGTGTCCATGGCGGCGGGCGAAGATCGTGGACGCAGCGGTTAGTTTGGCCGAGGCGTAGCGCGTCATCGCGAGGAACGAAGCGATCCCGGCTCGACGCGCCGATCCATAGACCCCTTCCATGAAACACACTCTCCTCGCCCTCGCGCTGCTCTCCGTGGTCGCTTGCGACAGCCCGACTTCCGCCGAGCAGGACCGGCCCGCTTTGAACAAGTGGGCCGATGACCGCTTGTGGGCCGTGTTGGAGGCTCAGGAGCACCGCGACACGAAAGCGCTGTGCCTGATGTTGCTGGACACATCCGGAACGGTACGCGAGGCGGCGGCGCTTGCGTTGGCGAGTGTGCAGGACAGCACGTCCAGACCTTGCTTGCTCGCCGCGCTCGAGGACCCCTTGGCGGCCGTGCGCGCCCAAGCCGCTTATGCCTTGGGGCTTGTGGCCGATAGTGCCGGACTCGTCCTTCTCAACGCCTCTGCGGATGCTGAACGGGATGCCACCGCGCAGCAGCTGATGCACGAGGCGGGCTTTAAGGCCGAGTTGGCATTGCGCAAGCACGACGCCATGTTCCTGACGAGCTTTTTGGAAAGCGAAAACAAGAACATCCGAATGCGCGCTGTGGTTCAATTGGCCCGACTTCCGCATGAAGAGTTGGCAGCCCATTCCGCCGACCTGTTGCATGCGCTGCGCGTAGAGCGCGACCCAGTTGCGGTTCGTGCGCTCATGTCCGCCTTGCGCACCGACAACAACACCGCGACCCACAAGTTGTTGCTCGACTCGGCGGCACTGAGCACGGACCCATCCATCCGCATTGCTGCGCTGCGCTCGCTCGGCGCGGAGAAACCATGGGGCCAGATCGGTGACAGCATCTTCTGGCCCGCGGTGCGTGACCCGGATCCGGGCGTATCGCGGACCGCGTTGGATGTGTTGCAGAAACAGGAAGTGCTTGATGGTGCCCGATGCTGGAAGGATGCGCAACAGGGTGCGGCACCGCACATCCAATTCGGCCTGTACGGCCTGGCGTTGAAGCATGGCGATGAAACCACGCGCAGGGTGGTGCGTGACCTGTTGCAAATCCTCAAAGCGGGATCGCTGGATCCGTATGCGCAAGCCGAGTTGTTGAGGGCGCAGGCCAGCGATCCCGATAAGGACATGCGACCGGTCTTGACGGAGAAATTCATGGCGAACAACCCGGCCGTGGTGCGGTTGGCCGCCGCGGAACTAGCGGTGGCTTCCGCGCGAGAGGACATGAAGCGTGCTCGATACGCTTCGCGAGAAGCGCAGTATGCAATGCTCGGTGATGTGCTCCGCGCAACAATAGGAACTCGCGATGCCGGACTGATAGCATTCGCGTGCGAACAATTGGCCGAGGAGGACAGCAGCGCCATACGGATCATGTTGCATGACAGTCTTGTAGAGGAGGCTCGTGTGCATTTACATCCCATCCGCGATCTCGAAACGCTCCAACTGCTCGATCAGGCCATTGCAAAACGCGATGGTCTTCCGCCTCCCGAACACAAGGCGCCGCCGTTCAACCATCCCATTGATCGGGATCGTCTCCTGCAATTGAAGCAGGGCCAGCGCTACCGTATCACCACCACGAAGGGCGAGATCATCATTGCCACCAACGTGAACGAAACGCCGGGAACGAGTTTGGTCTTCGACTCGCTGGTCGCAGCTGGCTACTACAATGGTAGATCCTTCCACCGCGTGGTGCCCAACTTCGTGATCCAAGGCGGCTGCCCGCGCGGCGATGGTTATGGTGGCATGCCGTGGACCTTGCGCACGGAGATCGGCAGTACCGGCTTCACCGCAGGCTCGGTGGGCGTTGCTTCCGCCGGGCGCGATACAGAGAGCTGCCAGTTCTTCATTACGCATGTGCCCACGCCACACCTCGATGGTCGTTACACCAAGTTCGCCGAGGTGGTGAGCGGCATGGACGTGGTGCAGCGGATCGTGGTGGGCGACCGGATGATCACGGTGGAGCGGGTGAGCTCGCTCTAGGGCAGGGTGGGGGTCAAACCTTCTCCGGCCGCATCTGCGGGAACAGCAGCACTTCCTGGATCGTGGTGTTGCCCGTGAGCAGCATCACCAAGCGATCCACGCCAATACCCACTCCGGAAGTCGGGGGCATGCCGTACTCCAATGCCCGCAGGAAATCCTGGTCGATGAACATGGCTTCATCGTCACCGCGCTGTTGCAACTTCAGCTGGTCCTCAAAGCGCTCGCGCTGGTCGATCGGGTCGTTCAGCTCGCTGTATGCGTTGGCCAGCTCGAAGCCGTTCACGAAAAGCTCGAAGCGCTCGGTCAATCGCGGATCGGAGCGGTGCTTCTTGCACAGCGGGCTCATCTCCAACGGGAAGTCGGTGACGAACGTGGGCTGGATCAGCTCCGGCTGCACCAACGCACTGAAGAGCTCGTCGATCAACTTGCCCTTGCCCATGCTCGGCTCAACGTGGACGTGGTGTGCGGCGCAGAGCGAACGCAATCCGGCTTCATCCATTTCCAATACATCCTTGCCGGTCTTCTCCTGGATCGAACCGCACATGGTGATGCGCTTGAACGGCGCCGTGAAATGGATCGTGTTCTCGCGGAACGTCGTCGATGATGAGCCGTTCGCAGCGATGCAAACCCGTTCGAGCATGCGCTCCATGAAACCCATCATCCAGCCGTAATCCTTGTACGCCACGTAGAGTTCCATGATGGTGAACTCCGGGTTGTGGGTGCGGTCCATACCCTCGTTGCGGAAGTTGCGACTGAACTCGAACACGCCGTCGAAGCCACCCACGATGAGGCGCTTCAGGTAGAGTTCATTCGCGATACGCAGGTACAGCGGAACATCCAACGCGTTGTGGTGCGTGATGAACGGCCGCGCTGCGGCACCGCCCGGGATCGGTTGCAACACCGGGGTATCCACCTCGTGGTAACCGGCTTCGTCCATGGTGGCGCGCATGGCGGTGATGATGCGCGAGCGCTTCAGGAAGGTCTCCTTCACGCCTTCGTTCACTACCAGATCCACGTAGCGCATGCGGTAGCGCAGTTCAGGGTCGGTGAACGCATCATGCACATTGCCCGCCTCGTCGGTCTTCACCACGGGCAACGGGCGCAGTGATTTGGCCAACACGGTCAACTGCTTCACGTGCACGGTGATCTCCCCGGTACGCGTGCGGAACATGTGCCCGTGCACCCCGATGAAATCGCCCAAGTGCAGCAGGTGGCGCCACACCTCATCGTAAAGCGTTTTGTCATCGCCCGGACAGACCTCATCGCGGGCGATGTAGATCTGCTGGTCCCCGGTGTGATCCCGCAGCACTGCGAAAGATGCCTTGCCCATCACGCGGACGCTCATGATGCGCCCGGCCAAACCGACTTCGAGTTGATCTCCGTCCTTGAAGAGTTCCTTCACCTGCTTGGCGGTGTGCGAAACGGGATACTCCGCTGCAGGGAAAGGTTCGATGCCGAGTGCGCGCAACTTCTGCAAGGCTTCGCGGCGCACCAGCTCCTGATCGCTCAAATGATCTGACATGGGGGAATGGAAAGGGCGGCGAAGTTATCCGGCCCGGCTGTGGATGGACTGCAACACAAGGTGCCGGTTCCGCGTTGCACGCTTCTATTTTCGTCCCGGTACAACGAACAACCACCACCGCGCTCAAAACCCCCGACCCTTCGGGATAGCACATCATGCAGCAGCTCATCGACGGATTCCCACGCCAACTGAAAGAAGCATTGGAGATCGGGCGCAAAGCCCAACTGAAGGCCCCGGGCGGCCCATACGGAAACGTTGTCGTGACAGGTCTCGGCGGAAGCGGGATCGGAGGGCGCATCGCTGCGCAGTTGGTCCACAAGGAGGCCAAGTGCCCCATTGAGGTCTACAACAATTACTACCTGCCGGGCTACGTGAACCACAAGAGCCTGGTGATCGCCTGTAGCTACAGCGGCAACACCGAGGAGACGCTCGCCGCCATGGATCAGGCGTTGGCCAAAGGCGCCCGCGTGGTGACCATTACCAGCGGTGGCACCATGCTGGAGATCGCCAAAGTGAAAGGCCTCGACCATATCGTGATCCCGGGCGGGAATCCGCCGCGCACCATGTTGGCCTACTCGCTGGTGCAGCAGTTCTTCGTGTTGCACCACTTCGGCATCATCGGCGATGGGTTCGAGGGTGCGATCAAGACCGCTGCCCTGATGTTGGAGCAGGACAAGGAGGACATCAAGAAGGCTGCGATGGAACTGACCGAAAAGCTAGTGGGCAAACGATTGGTGATCTACAGCGAAGCCAGCACCGAGGCTGTGAGCATCCGGTTCCGCCAGCAAGTGAACGAGAACAGTAAGGAACTTTGTTGGCACCATGCCATACCCGAGATGAACCACAACGAACTCGTGGGCTGGGCCGGTGGTGACAAGAGCATCGCGGTGGTGATCTTCCGTCACAAGGAGGATCACGAGCGCACCCAGATGCGCATGGAGATCAACAAGAGCGTTTTTGAGAAGTACACCCCGCATATCCACGAAGTGTGGAGCAAGGGCGACACGGGTTTCGCGCGCCAGCTCTATCTGATCAGCCTCGGCGACTGGGTGAGCTACTACTGGGCCGAGAAGAAGGGCGTTGACCCCACCGAGATCGCAGTGATCAACATGCTGAAGGGGAAGTTGGCGGAGGTGAAGTGAGGCAAGGGGCTCAGCGCCCGACGCGTTAATACCTCCACATATTATCTCTGCGACCTTTGCGCCCCCGCGCCTCTGCGGTGAGCATTTCCCTATGCGCTCCGTCCACTTCCAAGACCTCGGCCTGATCGACTACGCCCAAGCGTGGGAGTTGCAAACGCGCCTTTTCCAAACCACCATCGACCGGAAGATCGCGAACCGCAACCTGCCCGAGGAACAGCACCCTTCGGCGGCGCTCAAAGTGGCAACAGAGGATCACCTTCTCTTCTGCGAGCATCCTCACGTGTACACGTTGGGCAAGAGCGGGAAGCAGAGCCACTTGCTTTTGAACGAGGAGGGCCTGCGCGAAAAGGGCGTGCAGTTCTTTCCGATCGACCGCGGCGGCGACATCACCTACCACGGGCCGGGACAGATCGTGGGCTATCCCATCTTCGATCTCGATCATCACTTCACCGATATCCACCGTTTCCTGCGTACGTTGGAAGAAGCCGTGATTGGCACCTTGGAGGTGTACGGCATCAAAGGCGGACGCATCGAAGGGCTCACCGGCGTGTGGATCGACTTCAACGAACCGCACAAGGCACGGAAGATCTGCGCCTTCGGTATCCGCGCCAGCCGCTGGGTCACCATGCACGGCTTCGCCTTCAACGTCAACACCGATCTCAGCTTCTTCGAGAACATCGTCCCGTGCGGCATCGCCGACAAGGGTGTGACAAGTCTGGCGAAGGAGCTGGGCCGCGAAGTGGACATGGCCGAGGTGAAAGAGCGGTTGAAGCTGGAGTTGGCGGATCTGTTCGATGTGGAGATGGTAGGCTGATAGCAGCTTCCCGCATCTACATTCGCTCCATGCGATTCCTCGGCAAATTCATCCTCTGGCTCGGCGGCATCATCGCGGTGTTGATCGGTCTTGCTTACCTCACCGGCAACAGCCACATCGTTGGCGGGCTGCGCTTCACCTATCTCATCGGTCGCACCGCGCCCGAGATCGACGACCGCGACTTTTTCCCGTACAGCACGATCAATACCGCTACACCGCAACCGTGGCCCGTGCACACCAGCAACGGCAAGGTGGCGCTGGCTGCTGCTGACGAACAGAAGCTGAAGGATCTTTTCTCCGTGGGCTTCGTGGTGATCAAGAACGACAGCCTGCTCTACGAGAATTATTGGAACGGCTGGAACAAGGACAGTGTGAGCAACAGCTTCAGCGTGGCAAAGAGCTATGTGAGCCTCCTCACGGGCATCACCATGCAGGAAGGGAAATTGGACAATGTGTTCCGGAAAGTCGGGGAGTTCCTGCCGGAGTTCGACGATGCCGAATGCAAGAAGAAGATCGACCTGCGCAACGTGCTCACCATGAGCACCGGACTGGATTGGAGCGAGAGCGGCGCCAACCCGTTCAGTGACAATGCGCGCGGCTACTACGGGGACTACGTGCGCGAACTCTCGTTGGGCCAGCCCTGCCGCGATGAGCCCGGCACCAAGTTCGATTACATCAGCGGCAGCACGCAGGTGATGGCCGAGGTGCTGGAGAAGATCCACGGTCAGCCATTGGACAAGCTGGTGCAGGAAAAGATCTGGGCGCCACTCGGCGCGGAGCACACGGCCTACTGGGGCCAGGACACCGAGGGTGGCGACTTCAAAGCCTTCTGTTGTTTATATGCCACTGCCCGTGATTTCGCCCGCATCGGTCAGTTGTATTTGGACAGCGGTATGTGGCGCGGTACGCGCATACTGCCTGTGGAATACTGGGAAGCATCGATCACACCGGCCGATGTCGAGGATGTGCACGGACCCAACAAGCGCTACGGATATTTCTGGTGGTTGGCGGAAGTGGATGGCAAACCCATTTACTACTGTCGTGGCTTCCACGGACAGTACGTGGTGGTGATCCCGCACGAACGCACCGTCATGGTGCGCACCGGCATGAAACGCGAAGAGGTGAACAAGGAAGGCCATCCGACCGATGTGTTCGAGTGGATCCGCATTGCTCGGAGCATCGCCGCACAGGCACATTGAACGGCCATGAAAAAGGACATCGTTCTTCCGAAAGTCGAGGGCGTTGCCATGGCCGTTGTGCGCGAGGAGGATGAAGAGGGCGCACCCGCTTGGTACGTGTATTTACTGAACCGCAAGGACGTGCCGATCACCAATGTGCTGGTGAGCTCACGCGGCTACGGACAGGTGAAGGACGAACAAGTGAAGACCAGTGAGTTGCGGCATTTCATCCAGGAGTTGGAGCCGCTCAGCTACGCACGCATTGAACGCATCATGGAGGATGTGTTCGCGCTGAACAACCAATACTGGCTGAGCTTTTACGTGGGCTCGACCATTTACGATAAGAAGTACATCTTCCTGCCGGAGAGCATTTTGGAAGAGCACTTCACCCAAGTGCCGCTGATCGAAAAGCGCGGCGTGATGATCGAGTAGCTCCTTTGACGGGGCGCGGCATCTCGCGGATCGCGCGACTTCAAGCCAGCAAGCGAGCGAACAGGGAAGTAACGTCCTCTTTGCCGGTATCGAGATGCTCTGCGCGCAACCCGGCTGCGCGTGCGCCGATCACATGCTGTATGCTGTCGTCGATGAAGAGCGTGCGTTCCGGTGAAGCCCCGTGCTGTTCCAGTACGTGCAGGTAGGAAGGTGCATCCGGTTTCCGCAGACCGATCTCGCAACTGTAGTAGGCGCCATCGAAGCGGCCTTTGAAATCCGTTATACCGTTCTCGCGGTGTATGATCTCCGTGAACGCCGGGACGTGGATCGCGTTGGTATTGCTCAGCAGTAACACGCGATATCGTCGACGCAACTCCGCAACGGTTTCCATGCGGCTCGGCGGGATGGTCCCGAGCATCGCGTTCCAGCAGTTGTCGATCGCCGCATCTTCCAACTGGGCCCCACCGGAGGGAGTGAGTGGGGCCAGCAACTGGCGCACGCCGTCACGGAAGTCAGCGGGGGAGAGGGCCCCGGTCTCAAAGCCGTCGAACAAGTGATCTTGTTTCGCTTGGCTGTACAACCGATCGAAATCGCTGAAGCCCAGCGCCGCGAAGGCTTGCGCGGTGCGCTCATAGTACACGTCGATGAGCACACCGCCGAGGTCCAGGAGGATCGTGTCGATATCGCCTTTCATTTGAGGTCGCGAATCTATCCGCCCGTGATCCTGAGCGCGCCGAAGGATACTTTCGCCGCCCATTCCCGGGCCTGTAGCTCAGTGGTCAGAGCAGGGGACTCATAATCCCTTGGTCGTAGGTTCAAGTCCTACCAGGCCCACCACTTCAACGCGCCACTGCCTTCAGTGCTGGTGTAACGCACGATGAGCAGGCCGCGCCACGGTGCCGGTCGCTGATCTCCGGGTTGCATGCTGAACGTTGCAACTGCGCGTCCGCTTGGTTCATGCACTGTGATGCGTGCAACGGAAGTCCCGGCCCATGTGATGCGGTCAGCGGTGAGCACCAGTGCGCCCGCGCCCAGTTCGTCAGCAACAGCCCCGGGAGCACAGCCTGGCAAGCTGTACTGCTCCAACGCGGCATACACATCTTCTTCCACCGAATAGAACGCGCTGTTGGTGCCGAGCTGGTATTCGTTGCCCGGCGTGTACCCGTTGGTGATGAATACAAGACCGAACCCGAAGTTCTCCTCCGTGTACATATCGCTGATGAGACCGTAGGCCTCGCCCGCATGCCCGAACATGGGAACAGCGTCGAACACCACATCGCCGCCGCTCTGCGCCGTAATACGGTGCGTGCCCAAGCCCCACGAGCGGAACAGTCCGTAGTAGTTGTCGCCATTGCTCCCGTTCCAAGTCCATTCGTTGTTGCGCATCAAGTTCACGGTGGACGCTTGCAAGATGGTGATGCCGTACAGTTCGCCACCGTTCTCCAGCATCATTCCCACGCGCGCCAGTTCCAGCGCGCTCACGCGCAGGCCGCCTTGTGGTGCGAAAAAGAGTCCGTTCGTCCCGATCACATATTGGCTCAGATCAGCCAGGGGCGGCATCACGCCATTGTAATTGTCCGCCTGTGGAATGCTGTTGCGGTACAGTACCGCCAGGTTGGTGAGGTCAGCGAGGTCCTGAACATTGTAGCTCCCGGTTATGCCCAGCGGCAGCAAGACGTTCTGGCGCATGTACGCGTCGAACCGCTGCCCGCTCAATGCTTCGATCAGCGTGCCGATGATACCGAAGTTGGCATTGCTGTATGTGTAATACGTGCCCGGCTGCTCGGTGCGCCACATATCGCTGGTGTACCAGTTGCCCGTTGTGGTAGCCAATTCGCTGATGGGTGGCGGAGGGGCTGTGCCATAGGTGGCGGTGAGGAAGTCGCTGTAGCCTGTGCCGTCTTGGAAACTGCCGGTATGGCTCAACACCATGCGGTAGGTAATAGGAGTGTTCGGGAATGCAGGGTTGCGGAAGGTGAAACCGAGCGCAGTGCTCACATCGTCGTCCAGGTCGAACAGGTTCTGCTCGTACAACTGCATGATCCCGATGGCGGTCACGAGTTTGCTGATGCTGGCGATGCGATAGCGAGTACTGTCCGAAACATCAATGTTGTTCGCCACGTCGCTTTTGCCAGTGTGCACTACAGTGGTCACCGTTGTTCCGCAGGTGGTCACTACGCTCATCCCGATGAGCCCGTTGTTCTGCGCAGCACTTTGCAGATCCAATTGAAGCGTTTGAGTAACGGCCGCTACAGGAAGGAAGACGAGGAGGAGTAATACGGTTCTCATGCGCCCCAAAATAGATCGAGGGATCACCGCACCGCCTTCACCGTCGCATGGAAGCGATCGATGGTGAAGGCGCCTTCGCCGGTCTGCCACACGTACAGCTTGAGTTCATCTTGTGGTCGTGCAGCCGCCATGGGAAAGGCGTAACGCCATGTGGCCGTTGTGCCGGCCGGCGGGGTCGGCAGGTCGTTCAACTTGAACTTGTAGTAGATATACGGTTCTCCATCGTGACCGATCTCGCACACCATGATCGCGTCGGTGGAACTTCCGGCAGCGTGCTCCGAGCGCGTCACTTCGGCTTCAACGAAAAGGCGTCGGCCGTCGGGGAGCGCTGCGCTGTCCAAGTGGAGTCCTCGGCTGTACGGATGCTGCGCATCCACCAATGACACGGGCAGTTCGCCGTTGAAGAGGGTGTCGTATCCATTCGGTGCATACTGGGCCATTTCATAGTTGCCGCCCAACGCCCCGCGCCAATGCTCATCACCCTTCAGGAAGATCGTCCGGTACTTCTGCCACGACATGCTGTGGGGGTGGATGATGCCGAACTCGAACTGCCGGATCTGGAACCACTGTAGCGCACAAAGCCCTACGGCTAGAGCCCCGGCAACCATGCGCCACCTGCCGCTGATCCATTGTACGAAAGCGGCTAGTGCTACCGCCAGCGCGGGAAAGTGATCAATGATGGGACGCAGACCGTAACCATCGCCGTAATACCAGCACCACCAAGCGCTCGTGATGTAGATGAGCACCACGAAGTAGCCGATACCAAAGCCACCGGCCCAGCGCGAATTGCGGGCGACCAATACCGCTCCGGGGATGATCGCCAAGAGCACGGGCCACCAGAAGAACAGCCCCTTCATCGGCCCGAAAAGCACTTGGAGCACTTCGGGCCGCGACCAGTGGAAGCCCTCTTCCGCATAGGACCAAACCACCCAATGCCCTGTTTGAAGCTTCCATGCCAAGGGTTGCAGGGCGACCACCGCGCAACAACCAACGGCCGCAATGACGATGGTGCGTGCGCTCGGCCATTCCCCCTTCCATGGACCGGAGAACGGCCAGCCTTGTAGGAGCATGGGGAGTGCAAGTACAATGATCACGTTCACCGGGCGGATCAACGCGACCAGCCCCAGCAACAAGCCAGCGGCAACGATCGATCGCGCGCTCCTGTCGATCACACCACGTTGCACGCACCGCAGAAAGCAGGCGACCAGCATGAACGACCAGATGTGCGAGTACGCCGCAGCGGCAACGGCCGCGTACACGAGCGAAGTGCCACCACACAAGAGCACAAGTACCCAAGCGACGGTCCCGTCACTGAACCCGGAAACCAGCAACACGCGCCGCAGAACGAGCAGGCCGATGAGCAGTGCGATGATCGCGCCGATGGCGATCGACACATGGTACGGTTGCTCATATCCGGTCCGTTTCGCATACTGCATACGCGCAACGGCATCGCCCGCAAGGAAGAACGGTAGCTGCGCCACGGCTGTGCCCATGCTGTACTTGCGCACCACACCTTGTGGCGTGGTGTTCATGCTGCCTTCGCCGCCAGCGGGGTGCGACAAGTCACCGTGGATGAACACGGCGGGCAAATAGCTGTAGTAGCCTTTGGCATCGCCGCGGATCACTTTGTTCCACCCCGAACCATCATCGCCGCGCAGTTGCCACTGCCATGTGAGCAGGGCGCAGGCCACCACGGCCACGCACACCACCGCCAACGACCAACGGTCGGAACGCAGGTGCTGGGCAAGGGTGGATCGCATCACTGGGCAATGACGGCAAAGATGCACGGGCGCTGACGCGGAGCCTTGAACGACTATTTTGCCAGCATCGCCACCGGCCCATGAGCTACCGCATTCGCACCATCGAGGAGTACCACGAAGCCTACGCACACAGCGTGAAGGAACCGGCCACATTCTGGACCGCGGTCGCGGACGCGTTCACTTGGCAACGCAGATGGGACGAAGTGCTTCAATGGGATTTCACGACACCCGATGTGAAGTGGTTCGTCGGGGGAAGTCTCAACATCACGGAGAATTGTCTTGATCGGCACCTGGCCACGCACGGCGACAAGACCGCGATCATTTGGGAGGCGAATGATGCGGATCATCCATCGAAGTACATCAGCTACCGCGAGCTGCATGCACAGGTGTGCCGAATGGCCAATGTGTTGAAGAAACACGGCGTGAAGAAGGGCGACCGCATCTGTCTTTACATGCCCATGGTGCCCGAACTCGCGATCAGTGTGTTGGCGTGTGCGCGGATCGGCGCCATACACTCTGTTGTTTTCGGTGGCTTCAGCGCACGATCACTGGTGGATCGCATCACTGATGCCATTTGCAGCGTTGTGATCACCAGCGATGGGATACGGCGTGGCGGGAAGAACATTTCGGCGAAAACGGTGGTTGATGAGGCGCTGAAAGACTGCCCCAGCGTACGTGCGGTTCTTGTTGCGAAGTGCACCGGGGAGGAAGTGCCGATGCAGGCAGGACGGGACCATTGGATCGAAGAAGAGTTGAAGGTTGTTGTTGCCGACTGCCCGGCGGAGCCAATGGACAGCGAGGATCCGTTGTTCATCCTATACACGAGTGGCAGCACCGGCAAGCCGAAGGGCGTGGTGCATACCTGTGGTGGATACATGGTATATGCCGGGTACTCGTTCGCCAACGTGTTCCAATGCGATGAAGAGGATGTGTTCTGGTGCACCGCCGACATCGGCTGGATCACGGGGCACAGCTACATTATTTACGGGCCGTTGCTCAACGGCGCCACGTCGCTCATGTTCGCGGGCATACCGACCTATCCCGATGCCACACGCTTCTGGCAGGTGATCGAGAAGCACAAGGTGAACCAGTTCTATACCGCGCCCACGGCGATCCGTTCACTGATGGCGGCCGGGCACGACCTGCCCGATCGTTTCGCCATGCCCTCGCTGAAACTGCTCGGCACCGTCGGCGAACCGATCAACGAGGAGGCCTGGCATTGGTATCACGAGAAGATCGGAAAGAAACGTTGCGCGATCGTTGACACTTGGTGGCAAACGGAGACCGGCGGCATCCTGCTCAGCGGCCTTGGCGACATGACACCGATGAAACCGGCGCATGCGGGCCTTCCGTTGCCCGGCGTGCAGCCCATTCTGGTGGATCAACAGGGCAACGAGATCACTGGCGAAGCGGAAGGATATCTGTGCATCAAGTTCCCGTGGCCCAGCATCATCCGCACCACCTACGGCGACCACGAGCGCTGCCGCATCAACTACTTCGCGCAGTATCCCGGGCGCTACTTCACCGGCGATGGTGCACGGCGCGACAAGGATGGTTTTTTCAGGATCATCGGCCGGGTGGACGATGTGATCAACGTGAGCGGACACCGTATCGGCACGGCCGAAGTAGAGAACGCGATCAATGAGGATGCCGCCGTTGTGGAGAGCGCAGTGGTCGGTTACCCACACGATATCAAGGGACAAGGGATCTATGCCTTCGTCATCTGCGACGGGGAACATGCCGATGAGAACGCCGTGCGCGCGAGCGTAACGGCAACGGTGGAACGCATCATCGGCAAGATCGCGCGGCCGGACAAAATCCAGATCGTAAGCGGATTGCCGAAGACGCGCAGCGGCAAGATCATGCGGCGCATCCTCCGCAAGATCGCCGAAGGGGAGACCGGCAACCTCGGTGATACCAGCACGCTCTTGGACCCGGGCGTTGTGGAAGAGATAAAGGCCGGAGCACAGTGACCGGAACAGGATCTACACGAACGTTCGCCTTGTCCCCATCTTCGGCCCGATGAAGAGAGTGATCGTTACAGGAGGCGCAGGCTTCATTGGTTCGCATACGGTGGTGGAACTGGTGGAAGCGGGTTACGAGCCGGTGATCATCGACGATCTGCGCAATTCGCAGGAACGCGCGCTCAAGGGCATCGAAGCCATCATTGGCCGGGCCCCTATCGCGCATCGGATAGATTGTGGGGATGCCACGGCAATGGACAGGGTGATGGCCGCTGGCGAGGTGTACGGCGTGATCCATTTCGCGGCGGACAAGAGCGTGCCCGAGAGCGTGAAGGATCCGATCAAGTACTACGCGAACAACATCGGCTCAACGGCCACGGTGTTGCGCGCTATGGCACGGCACAACGTGCAACGCATGGTATTCTCCTCGTCGTGCACCGTCTATGGACAGCCCGACAAGTCCCCGGTAACGGAGCTAACGCCGACGGGCAACACCAGCTCGCCTTACGGCTACACCAAGGTGGTTTGCGAGCGGATGCTGTACGATGCTGTTGCCGCGAACAACATCTTGAAATGCGTGTTGCTGCGCTACTTCAATCCGGTTGGAGCACACCCCAGCGCGCATATCGGCGAGTTGCCGATCGGGGTGCCCATGAACCTTGTGCCGTTCATCACGCAAACGGCGGCCGGACTTCGAGACAAACTCACGATCCACGGCAACGACTACAACACGCCCGATGGAAGTTGTATCCGCGACTTCATCCATGTGGTGGACCTGGCGAAGGCCCATGTGAAGGCGCTTGATCGCATGGATACGCTTTCACCGCCCGTGTGCGAAGTGTTCAATCTCGGTACGGGACAAGGAAACACGGTGTTGGGTGCTGTGAAGACGTTCGTGGAAGAGACCGGCGTTGATCTGCCGCATGCGATCGGCCCACGCAGGGTTGGTGATATTGAAGCGATCTGGGCGGACACCACCAAGAGCAAGGAGGTGTTAGGCTGGCGCACTGAGCTCACACTGCGCGATGCGTTGCGCGATGCGTGGCGTTGGCAGAAGGCGATCGGCAAGGCTTGAACGACCACATGTCCGGACGATGCGCCCTGCCGTCGTTCTCCGGGCCATCCTCTTGGTCGATGTGCAGGTCAAGCTGAATGCAAAGGTGAAATTGAACAGGGGAAAGGGCGGGTACTGACCCAGACTCAGAAACGGATGCCGCAAACAATGGCGTGTGTTCGATAGGTAAGCTTGATCACGCTCTTCGACGGGATAACGGACTCGGGCAGTTCGATGGTCAGCAACTTGCCATTCCAAGTCGATGGGATCCGGTCGGTTGAGCCGACCACCGATACCCGTGGCAACTTGCGATCGAGCCAAGGGACTTCAATTACCCAACCGGCTGAGTCGGACGGGAAGAGATAATCCTCGTGCAAGTGCGTCGCTCGTGAACCGACCTTCCGGATGCACTCAACGCGTTCTGTTCCGCCGAGAAGTGTGCCCGAAGAAACAGCCATGGCTCTTGTCAAATACACTGCCTCCCCGTTCACCTTCAGCCATTCGCCCACTTCCTTCAAGCGCATATAGGCCGTTGAGTCCAGTTGGCCATCAGGTCCCGGCGCAACGTTCAGCAACAGACTTCCTCCGCACGTAACCACTTGCACCAGCGTGCGGATGATCTCGTCCGTGCTCTTGTACTGCTCGTTCGGCACCCAGCTCCAGCTGGTGCCCATCGGCATGCAGGTCTCCCAAGGCACACCGGGATCCTTCTCCGGCACATGTCCTTCCGGCGTGATGTAGTTCTCGAACTCTCCGCCCACGGTGCGGTCAACAACGAGCAAGCCGGGCTGCTTCGCGCGTGCCATCGCAGCGATGCGCGGCATGTCGATGTCCTGCTCGATGGTGATGGCCTTCTGCCAGCTCACGCTGGTGTCGATGCTGCTGAAGGGCCGCACCCAACCGCCGTCGAGCCAGAGGATATCCATCTTGCCGTAGTCGCTCATCAACTCTTCGATCTGTGTGTACGAGCAGTCTTGGAACGCCTTCCAACGTTCCGGATACTTCGCGGGCAGGTAGTTCACGCTGCGGTCTTTCGGCGGGAAATTTCGCCACCAGTAGTTGTCGTTGTGCCAGTCGGGCTTGCTGAAGTAGGCACCGGTCCACAGGCCTTCTTTTCGGAACGCGGTGAAGATCTCGTTCGTCACGTTCGCGCGCACATCATCGTGGAATGGTGTCTTCGGCGAAGTGATCCGATAGTCCGTGGTCTTCGTATCGAACATGCAGAATCCATCGTGGTGCTTGGTGGTGAAGACCATGTACTTCATGCCCGCCTCCTTGGCAGCCTTGGCCCATTTGGTCGGGTCGAACCTCACTGGGTCGAACGTGGTCTGTAGCGCCTCATAATTCTGCACATACTCGGTGTATGTCGCTCCGTGCGACGAGTCGCGGCGGCACCAGCCTTCATCCTCCGGGCAGATGCTCCAGCTTTCCACCACACCCCATTGACTGTAGGGCCCCCAGTGCATCAGCAAACCGAACTTCAAATCCCGCCATTGCGCGAGTTTCTCTTTCACCAAGGGATCCGTGGGCGCGACGTAGGGTGCCTGCGCGCTCAGATGACCAGAAAGTGGGACGATCAGAAAATGGAATGCCAAGCATGCGCACACTCTCCTCATTGTCTGATGTTCTGATCGTCCGATCATCTGATCAATACTCATCCGTGAAACAGAAAACCGGTTTCCGTTCTTGCCAGGCTCCGTTCGTGAAGTCGGGGATGTCCTGCACCTGCCCGCCCGCGGCAATGCTCTTCTCGCTGAGCGGGGTGATGGCGTACCACGTTGCCAGATCGTACACGTCGAGCGGGAAGGGTTGCTTGCGTTTGATGCACTCGATGAAGGCGTGGTCCACGAAGAAGTCCATGCCGCCATGACCCGATTCGGTCGCTTCGGCATTGCGACGCTTCCAAATAGGGTGATCGAATTCTTCCAGCCATTTTTTCGTGTTCTCCCAGCGGTGGCTGTGTGCCATGCGCTTCTCGAAGTAGATCATGCCTTGGTCGCTCTCGCCCCATCCATGATTTTGCCAAAGACCTTCGGTGCCTTGCACGCGGAAACCGAGGTTGTAGGGCCGCTGCAACGTGGTGTCGTGCGTGAGCAGGATCGTTTCGCCGTTGGCGCATTGGATCTGGGTATTCACGATGTCGCCTTGCTTGAACACAGCGCTTGCGTTGGGGTGTGAGGTGCCGCCCTGCGGATGCTCGATGATGTGTTTGTGTGCACCGCGCGCTTTCGAAGCGACTGACGAAAGCCGCGTGAGCCGGTTGCCGCGATTGATGTCCATCATCATCGCCACAGGCCCAAGACCGTGCGTCGGATAGAGTTCGCCGTTGCGTTTCACATAGTGGTCCGTGCGCCACTTCGCCTCGCTCCAGCCTTTCGCACCGAACTCCACGCCGTCGCCATATCCGTTCTCCTTGCCGCTGTTGAAGAGCACTGCGCGCAGGTCGTGTTCGTAGCCGCCTTGTCCGTGGATCAACTCGCCGAACAAGCCGAGGCGCACCATGTTCAGCACGGCCATCACATCGCGACGGTAGCACACGTTCTCCATGATCATCACCGGCAGCCCGGTCTCCTCGCTCGCCCGCACAATGTCCCAGCACTCCTGCACGCTCATGCCCCCGCTCACCTCCATGCCCACCCACTTACCAGCGCGTAAGGCTGCGATCCCTTGTGGCACATGGTACTCCCACGGCGACGCGATCAGCACCGCGTTGATGTCGGCTTCCGCCAACATGCGTTCGTAGTCGTCGTTGCCATTGCCATACACTGCTGCATCCGGGTGCCCGCCATCGCGCAACACTTGCTGTGCCCTGGCCACCATCGCCGGGTCGGGATCGGCCAGTGCCACCACCACCACGTCCGCGCGCTTCACGAATTCCTTCAAGTGTTCTTGCCCGCGCAAGCCCGCCCCGATGATGCCCAATCGCACTTGCGGGATCAGTTCCGAAGCGCGTGCGCGCAAGTAGTGCGGAAGGAGCACCAGGCCCGCAGTTGCGAGACTTGTCTGGTGCAGGAAGTTGCGGCGCGAGAGCATGGGGGAGAAGAGAATGTGAAGATGCGATGGATGTGGAGATGAACGGCTACCCGGGATCGTACACAGTGATGTGCGTAAGCTGATGAACGTGGGCGAACGACATGGATGTGTGCACCGCACCTTGGCGCATCCAACCACGGATCATGGCACAACAGCGCAGTTCGATCGTTCCGATCATCATCCTCGGGGTCCTCTTCTTCATCTTCGGGTTCGTTACGTGGCTGAATGGACCGCTGATCCCGTTCCTGCGGATCGCTTGTGAGTTGAGTGACTTTCAAGCTTCGATCGTGGTCCCGTTCGCGTTCTATGTCTCCTACTTCGTCATGGCGTTGCCTGCTTCCGTGGTATTGCGTCGCACAGGTTTGAAGAATGGAATGGTGCTCGGACTTCTCGTCATGGCCTTGGGCGCCTTCGGTTTCGTGCCGGCAGCGTATATGCGGTCGGCCGGAATGTTCTTGGTGAGCTTCTTCACCATCGGCACTGGTCTGGCCTTGCTGCAAACCGCCGTGAATCCGTACGTCACCATAGTTGGGCCGATCGAAAGCGCTGCCAAGCGGATCAGTATCATGGGAATATGCAACAAGGTCGGAGGCATCGTTGCACCGTTCATTCTTGGCGCATTGGTATTGGCCAATGCAGATGAGTTGAAGGCCGAGTTGGTGAACGTGGAGGGTGCGGCGCGTGCGGTGTTGCTTGATGAACGCGCACAGTTGGTGATCCTCCCGTATGTAGTACTTGGGTTCTCGTTGATCGTCGCTGCGCTCTTTGTGCGACTGTCGCCGTTGCCACCGTTGGAAGAGGAAGGTTCGGGATCGCGGGCTTCAACAGGGTCTGTCCTGCGCCACCCACAACTCGTTCTGGGCGTTGCCGCACTGTTCGTTTATGTATGGGCCGAAGTACTCGCTGGTGACAGCATCCCGGTTTATGCGGAACGGCTCGGGACTCCGTTGGATGTCGCCAAGGTGCTTACCAGCCTAACGCTGAGCGCAATGTTGGTGGGTTATGTGATCGGTATCGCGCTGATCCCCAAGTTCCTGTCGCAAGCCAAGGCGCTGATGGCTTCCGCAG
The DNA here is from genome assembly GCA_016703005.1 of Flavobacteriales bacterium. GTDB lineage: Bacteria > Bacteroidota > Bacteroidia > Flavobacteriales_F > PHOS-HE28 > PHOS-HE28. Next base: position 184,066 of record JADJCX010000029.1, on the reverse strand, counting down.
TAGTGGCTATTCTATGTACGCTGGGTGTTCTGTTCGTGGATCCGTCAAATGCTGCAAGTGTGTTCGTCTTTGATTTCTCCGCTTTCGAAATGCGAGCGGTCGAACTCCCGATCACCGTGGTCTTTGTCGCGCTGCTCGGCTTGGGCAATGCGATCATGTGGCCCGCCATCTGGCCGCTCGCGGTGGATGGCATCGGAGGCGCTCTGAAAACCGGCTCAGCGATGTTGATCATGGCTATCCTCGGCGGCGCCTTAGCCTTGCCGGCTTGGACCGCCATGTCGGCGGACAAGTCGATCGCCAGTTCGCAGCAGGCCTATTGGCTGCTGATCCCGTTCTACCTCTTCATTCTCTGGTACGCCACCACCTGGCCACAAGCGCCGCGTGTGGTAGATCAGATCGATCACGAACCGCACGATCGCCCTTTTGTCTTCTTGCCGCACAATGGCCACGTAGGTGCCCGCGCGTAAGTCGCTGATGGGTATCGGCTCGTCGGCACTGCGGGTGCTTATCGCCAATACCTCACGCCCCGTGGCGTCGATGATGCGGGCGTCCACCTGTGGGCCGGTGGGCACACCGTGTATGATGAGCGCACCATCGGCATACCACGCATCGAAGGCGGCAGCCAGTGGCTTTGTGCCGAAGGTGTCCACGTTCTGCGGCGCGCGGCAGAAGGTGTAGCTGTTGATGAGCGTGAGGGCGGTGTCCATGCTATCGGTACGCCAGCCGTTGAACGTTACGCATACGTCGGTGCCGTCGTCGTCGACGATCACTTGACCGAACTGGCCGTAGCCCGCAGTAGGGTTGGGGAAGTAACCGCCTTGGTTGTAGCTGCCGCCCTTGTACGAACCGATGCGGTTGATCGCTGCGGCTTGCAGGATCGGGTAGCGATACGGGCTGTTGTGCCCACTGCTGAAGTCGCCGTTCGCGCCATCGTCGATCGCCAGCATGTGTGCATCGCCGCTCACCATGAAGAGGTCGTCGATGTGGTTGGCGAGCAGCCAGTCGCTCAATGCCGTGCGCTCCGCAGACTGACTTCCCCAGTTCTCCGGGTAGCCGCTGCTGTTCCACGAAAGCGGAGTGGCCCAGCATGTCACCAGCCCGCTGTCGCGGGCCTGCAACAATTGCGCGTGCAGCCAAGCTCGCTGAGCGTCGCTCATCATGCTGGAACTGTCCTTCTCGCTGCGCAGGTCGGTGAGGATGAAGCGCACCCTACCGATGGTGAAGGCTTGATATACCGCCGTGTCGTCCACCAAGCCGTAGTGCGGAACGTGTTCGCGGAATGCCTGTGCTGCAACCGATCGGCCGATGGCATTGCCATAGGAACCATTTCCACAGAAATCATGATCGTCCCACACATGTGCAGTGGGAGCACCCCGCAAGAAGTCGCGCATCGGAGCCTTCTCGTACACGAGATGCACGTAGGCATCGCGATGCTCGTATACGCTCGCCGAGGTGGGATCACCATAGTGCAGATCGCCGGTGCTGAGAAAGAAGAGCGGGTGCAACGCTTGCATGCTGCTCCACACCGGGTGATCGCCTGTGGTATTGCACGATCCGGTAACGAACTGGAACGAATACGGGCCTTCGCCCGGAGTACTGAAATGGCCGGTGTTCGCTGCGCTTGTGTCCATCGCGCCAGACACTTCGAAGCGGTAGGTATAAGCTGTGTTCGGCTCCAGGCCCGACGTCCACAGCGGCACCATCCGGTTGAAGGCAGTGTCGGCAGATAGGTACGCCGAGTACAGTGGTGATCCCCATTGTGCATCCTCGTCCACCACGAGTCGAACGCTATCGCACGCCCCGCTCAGCATGGCGTTCACGCGGATGTGGGTTGGGGACAGCGCGCCGCTCCAGTGGTGCAACACACTATCCTGCGCGATACCCGTCAACGGAAGTGCGATCACCAGAAGGAACGCACCACACCGACATATCATGGGCCGAAGATGCGATGCCGAACGGAACCGTTGCTTCAGATCACGAAACCGGAGACGACCGTCGCGAACACGCAGACGAAACCCAGCAGCGCACCCACGTACACCTGGGCAGGTGTGTGGTCACTGATGACCAGTCGCGCGGTGCCGAGTCCGCCCGCCAGCACGATCAACGGGACCAGCATCAGGATGCTGAACGAACTGAACAACAGCAGCAGCCCTGACAAGCCACCGATCAACCCGCCGATACCGGCCATGTGCAAACTGATCTTCCACTTGAAGGTGATGACCAAAGTGCACAGCAGCGCAACGATCCCGCCAAGGAAAAGCGACAGTGTGGAGGGGTGGTGCGGGTATTTGCGGATGAGCCAGTACGTGAGGCAGTAGTACATCAACGCGCTCAGCATGGGGGAGAGCCGTTGTCGCCGATCGTCCATGGTGATGCCATCGATGCGACGGCTGCGTACCATGATCAGCGCACCGATCAGTGGGAACACGGCGGTCATGACACCGATCACCAGGTAATTGAACCACAGGGCTTTTGGCGGTATGAAGTAACCGAGGTCAGGCACCAGCTCGAAGGCGAGCACGAACGAGAACAACGGCATCCATAAGGGATGCAGCAGCACGGAGATGATACGGGCGATCAACGGCATTACAATTCCCTGCGCATGCGCGCCACGGGCACGTGCAATTGCTCGCGGTACTTGGCCACGGTGCGCCGCGCGATGTTGTAGCCCTTGTTCTTCAGCAGCTCGGTAAGCTCCTCGTCGGTGAGCGGCTTCTTGCGGTCCTCGGCCTCCAACGCATCCTTCAGGATCTTCTTCACCTCGCGGGTGCTCACTTCCTCCCCTTGGTCGTTGGTAAGGCTTTCACTGAAGAAGAACTTCAGGATGATCGTGCCGTAGTTCGTCTGTACGTACTTGCTGTTGGCCACCCGGCTCACTGTGCTGATATCCATGTGGATCTTGTCGGCGATGTCCTTCAGGATCATCGGCTTCAACTTCGTTTCATCGCCGGTGAGGAAGAAGTCGCGCTGGTGCTCCATGATGGCTTCCATGGTCGTGAGCAGCGTGTGCTGCCGTTGCTTGATCGCATCGATGAACCACTTGGCTCCGTCCAGCTTCTGCTTCACGAACATCATGGCGTCCTTCGCCTCCTTGTTGTTCTTGTTGCGCTTGTAATTGTCGATCATCTCGCGGTACTGGCGGCTCACGCGCAGCTCCGGCGCGTTGCGGCTGTTGAGCATCAGCTCCAGCTGTCCATCCACCGTGTTGATGATGAAATCGGGGATCACTTCCTGTGCCGTGCGCTCGCCCTCGCGCATGGTGTTGCCCGGTTTCGGGTTCAACCGTTGGATCTCATCGAGCGCCGACTTCAGCGCTTCTTCGTCGATCTCCAGTCGCTCGATGATCTTGTCGTAGTGCTTCTTGCTGAAGGCCTCGAAGTGCTTGTCGACGATCTCCTTCGCCGTTAGCGTGGTCACCGAGCGCGGCATGCGTTGCAGTTGGCGCAGTAGGCATTCGCGCAGGTCGCGCGCGCCAACGCCGGGCGGGTCCAGTGCCTGCACATGGCGCAGTGCCTTCTCCAGTTCCTCCTTGTCCGTGGCGATGTTCTGGGTGAAGGCCAGATCGTTCACGATCTGCTCCAGATCACGGCGTAGGTAGCCATCCTCATCGAGGTTGCCGATCAGGTGCTGGCCGAGGATCTCCGTGCGCTCGTCCACTTCGCGCAATGCCAGTTGGTCCATCAGCAGGTCAGCGAAGCTCTTGCCGCCCGCCAAGGGGATCTCGCGCTCTTCTTCATCGCGCCCCTTGTTCTGCACGCTCAGTTTGTAGTCCGGCGTATCGTCGTCGTAGTAAGCGCTCATATCGATGTCCTCCTCGCCGGGAGTGTCATCGTTGGCCTCACTCGTCTCGCTATCGGTGAGCGCTTGCTCCTCGGTGGGCTCCTCTTCGTCGCCCTGGTCTTCGCCTTCCTCCAGTGCGGGATTGTCCTCCACCTCCTGCTTGATGCGCTGTTCCAATTCGGTCGTGGGCACCTGCAGCAGCTTCATCAATTGGATCTGCTGCGGCGAGAGTTTGTGCTGAAGCTTGAACGAGAGATTCTGTTTGAGCATTGCTATTGGATGACCGCATGGGCGCGGTCGATGTCACGGGGCGAAAGTACCAGCCACGGGCCGGGTCACTGTTGATGCCCTGTTACTTTAACCCAACGACCACCACGGCTCTCGCAACCGATACTATGATCGTGGTATTGCGCAACGGAAGTCGCACGCCTTGTTTCGCCCCATCGTGTACCCGCCCTTGACCAGGCCGCGACCAACGGAGCGGAGCGACCATGTGGCAAGCGATCAAGAACCATCGTACCGGCGTACTCGCGTTCGCCATCGTGTTGCTGCTGATGCCATTGGGCCATGCGCTCATGGTGCTTATGGAGCAATGGATAGGCGCGGCCCGTTGCAGCGGCGCGCTCATCATCGGGTTGCTGGGCGTGGTGCTGTTGTGGTGGGGTGTGCGGCGGCCGGGTAGCGACCTGTACGCCACCATGCTCGGTGCGTTGGCCGGTGTGCTGGTGTGGACGGGCTGGGTCGAATTCTCCTTCGTGTGGATCGCGTACAAGCTGGGCGTACCACCGCTGATCGAGAACGGCGAGGTGGCCACCAAGCCGGAGTACCTCGTCATGCTCTCCTCCATCGGACTGCTGGGGGGCGTGCTGCTCGTCTTCTTCTTCAGCCACACGCGCTGCCAGTTCTTCAACTGGTTCCAGCGGCGGTTGGGCTACCGCCACATGCTGAAGGATGCGGGCAACGCACCGCAACGTCCCTTGGCCGTGATCGCCTTCATTGAAATGGTGATGGTGATCTGGACCTTTTACATCCTGTTGCTGCTGATCTATGATCACAGCATCGCTGGTGACCGCCATCCGCTCACGTATGCCGTGGCCTTCGGTTCCTTGTTCTGGTCGCTATATCTCTTCCTCAATCTCATTCGCATCAAAGCGTTCGATCACGCCATCCGGTAAGCCATCCCCACGGTGGTCATCTTCTGGAACGTCGAAGAGATCACAGGGCGTTGGAACCTGTTCAAGGAGATCTGGGTACACCCGTTCGAGCACTGGTTGGAGAACACCATCATCCTGTTGCTGCTCGTTTTCTTCGTGGTGGTATACATCGCCAGCGGTCTGCGCGATCGTACGCGGCGCTCGCGGTCGGCGGTGGAGTGAGGAGGAGATGGCCGGTTTGCCCACTCATTCGGAAGAGCCGATGCCGTGCATCCCGTATTGGGGCAGTACCGCCCCGTTGCAGTGCTGGCCCGATCCTCGCCGCGCGCAACTATGTGCTGATACCACGGACGAGGGGCCACTATCCGGTTTGCGGCCCGGTTGTTCGTTCGGTTGCGGGCGACATTTGGAGGTTATCCAGTGGCACACGATACCGGTACAGGAACGCGAAGCATGATCCTCGGAACGTTGGTCATCCGCACTTCCCCATAAAATACCGTAGTTTGAACATCAGTAGATCCAAGACAATGACAACGCACAACAAGAAGCAGTTCGGGGTATGGATGGATACGCAGCACGCTACCGTTGCCGTGAAGAAAAGCCCGGAGAGCAAGGATTTCGTGATCCTGGGCCACGTGAAGAACCCTGGCGCAGAGCGCAACTCGAACGAGAATGCAGCGAACAACCAGGAGATCGCCTTAATGCACAAGTTCTTCAAGGAGATCGCCGCTATGATGCCCAACGCGGACGAGATCCATGTTACGGGCACCGGACAGGTGCAGGAGCAGTTCATCCATTTCCTTGCGGAAACGCCACAGTACAAGAACACCGTGTCCACGGAAAGCACATCGAACAAGATGGGCGATGAGCAACTGGCGGCCTTTTTCGGCGACCATTTCAACTGATCCGCTCGGGTCCGGGGCCAACGGCCCATCACGCCACCACGTGCACGACTTCCGCACCCGGTACTTTGTGGGCGCATGCGTATACCTGCCCTCCTCGCCACTGCCGTAGTGCTGCACTTCGCAACGCGCGCCTTGCCACAAGCCACCACCATGGACCCCACCACGCAATTCGATTTCTGGGTCGGCACATGGGATCTTGCGTGGGATGGCGGCAAAGGCACCAACACCATTACCAAGGAGCTGAACGGCCACGTTGTACACGAACACTTCCATGATCCCACCGCCAAATACTCCGGCGAGAGTTGGAGCGTGTGGGATGCGCCGACCAAGCAGTGGAAGCAGACGTGGGTGGATACCGACGGCAACTACATGGCCTTTGAAGGCGGCGTGGTGGGCGATCGCATGGAACTGAGCATGCGCATGCCCGACAAAGAGACGGGTAAACTGTATTTGTGGCGAATGGTCTTCTTCAACATCACGCCCAACAGCATGGACTGGGAGTGGAAGCGCAGCGCCGATGACGGCAAGACCTGGGAAGTGAAGTGGGCGATACGCTATGTCCGCAAGGCATAGGCGCCGACCCTACACACCCTTCAACCATTTGCGTGCCTCAACCTCCAGCGAAAAGAGCCGCATGGGGAATTGAGCCGGGTAGTAGGCGAAGAACAGCTCCAGCATGTGCGAGTTCACCGGGTCCGTGACCACGATGGCCATTGCTCGTGTGGTAGCCACCGAAACGGGATCGCCATAAAGATCCTGATCCATCAACGCTTTGTCGAAGTCGATGCCATCCGGCAGGAACGATAGCACCTTGTGCGGAACCGCGCCGCACAACATTATTCGCGACTGCAGCAGATCGCGCATGCCGGCAATGGTCAGTTTGGCATCGGGCCTGTAGCGCAGTTCGATCAGCCCTTCCTCGGCGAGCGTTATGGTGGCAAGGGCTTCAGGCATTGGGTTTCAGATCGTGGGCGGCAAGGATAGAACACGCGCATCGCATAACGCCCGGTCATTCCCCATGGAAGGTGACTTGCGCGAGGCATCGCGGAGCCATCCTTCCACATCCGCGCGCCTGTCGATCGTATCATTGCTCGTTGCTTGATCCCTCCATCATACTTGTTGTACCATGATCCGAAATAGTGTTCCCTTCCGCGCGCTCGTCGCCAGTGTTTTATTGGTTTTATCGTTCGCGACGGCCCTTGCGCAAACCTCGCCGTTCACCTACCAGGACATGCTGCTGCTCGATCGCATCAGCGACCTGAGCGTAACGGCCGACGGACAGTTCGCGCTGTTCAGCGTGCGCGCCACGGACATGGAGAAGAACAAAGGCGTGCGGTCGATATGGTTGAAGAACCTGTCTGTGCCGAGTGAGCCGGAGGTGCGTCTGCCGATCAGCGATGGCGGCGTGGCCGATGCGCGGTTCGGGCCCGATGGCAAGACCATCTACTTCCTCAGTGCACGCGAAGGCGGGATCATGCAATTGTGGAAGACCGATCACGATGGCCGCGTGGCGGAGCAGGTAACGGTTTCGCTCGCAGTGTTCCCGGAATGCAAGGGCGATGAGATCGCCTGCACGGTGAAGCGCAACGCCGAACGTGCTGCCGACAAGTCGAGCGGAACGGTGTACACCAAAGTGTTCGTGCGCCACTGGGACACCTGGGCCGATGGCACGCGAAACCACCTGTTCCACGTGCCGTTCGATGGCACCGCTCAACCCGTGGCGCTTACCGATGGCTACGATGGCGACGTGCCGTCGAAACCGTTCGGGGGTGCAGAGGATTTCTCCATCTCACCTGATAGCAAGACGGTATACTTCGCTGGCCGCGAAGCCGGGACCACTGAGCCGTGGAGCACCAACTTCGATGTGTACAGTGTTCCTTTCACCGGCGGCGCGGCCACCAACCTTACGGCCGCGAACAAGGCCTGGGATGCGGCTCCACGTTTATCGCCGGACGGAAAGACGCTCGCTTACAAAGCCATGAAGCGCCCGGGCTTTGAGGCCGATCGTTTCGAACTGCAGTTGCGTGATGTGGCCACCGGGAAGGTCGCACCGCTCGCCGCCAGTTGGGACCGCAGCGTGGACGACTTCGCATGGAGCCATGATGGCAAGAGCATCTATGCTGTTGCAGGCGACATCGGCAAGACACGCTTGTTCCGGATCGATGTGAAGTCTGGGAAGGTTACGCCGCTTTCCAAGGACGGTCACATGGATGCGTTCGTTGAAACACCGAAGGGTTTTGTCTTTCTGAAGAGTGCGCTGAACAGTCCGGCGGTGCTGTTCGCGGCAAAGCCGAAAGCCATGATGATCGATGAGGGAGCCACGAATTTGACGGGTGTGAACGCGAGCCTGAGGAACAAGGAGTTCGGCGCGTATGAGCAGTTCAACTTCCCCGGCTGGAACAATGAAACAGTACACGGCTACGTGGTGAAGCCCGCAGGCTATGTGGAAGGCAAGAAGTACCCTGTTGCGTTTCTGATACACGGAGGCCCGCAAGGCAGCTTCGGCGATGGCTGGAGTTACCGCTGGAATCCGCAGACGTACGCAGGTGCTGGTTACGCCGTGGTGATGATCGACTTCCACGGTTCCACGGGCTACGGACAAGCGTTCTGCGATGCGATCAGTCAGCATTGGGGCGATCGTCCGTTGGAAGATCTGCAGAAAGGATGGACGCATGCGCTGAAGACTTATCCGTTTCTCGATGGTGATCGCGCGGCCGCGCTCGGCGCGTCATACGGCGGCTTCATGGTGAATTGGATCGCTGGTAATTGGAAGTCGCCGTGGAAGTGCTTGGTGTCGCACGACGGCGTGTTCGACCAACGCGCCATGGGCTACACCACCGAGGAACAATGGTTCACGGAATGGGAGAACGGCGGCAGCGTTTATCAGGACCCGACGAAGTACGATCAGTTCAATCCCGCCCTGCACGTGAACAATTGGTCAGTACCGATGCTGGTGATCCATTCGGATCTGGATCACCGCATTCCGGTGGAGCAAGGCATCGGTGTCTTCACCGCGCTGCAGGCCAAGAACATCGATTCTCAGTTCCTGCGTTTCCCCGACGAGAACCACTGGGTGCTGAAACCACAGAACTCGAGGCTTTGGCACAAGACCGTGTTCGAGTGGCTGGACGGTCACATCGGAGCAGGGACGAAGCGCTGAGGCGGTCCCCCCCCCCCCCCCCCCCCCCCAAACCCTCGCCCCCCCCCCCGCCGCCCCCCGCCCTCCGCCCCCGCGCCCCCGCCTCCCCCCCCCCCCCCGCCCCGCCCCCCCCGGCCGCCCGCCGCTCCCGGGCGGGCGCCGCGTCCCCCCCCCCCCGCCCGCCGCCCCGCCCCGGCCCCGCCGCGCCCCCGCGGGCCCTCGTGGGCCCCCCTCCCCCCCCGGCCCCCCCCCCCCCCCCCAGGCGGGGTGGCGGCCGCGCCCCGCGGCCCCCCCCGGCCCCCGGCCCCACGCCCGCCCCCCCCCCCCCCCCCCCCGCCGCCCCCCCCCCCCCGCCCCCCCGGGCGGGGGGGGCCGCCCGGGCGGCGCGGCGCGCCGCCCCCCCGGGGGGGGCCGGGGGGCCCCCCCGGCGCGTTGGGGACTCCCCCCCCCCCGCGCGGCCGGCCCACCGCCCGCCGGGGGGGCCTAACCGCCTCGGAGATACCACCAAAGCCGAACGCGACTATCGGCCTTACGCCCAGCGGACAACGTTCGTCGAGGAGACCGACCCGCACGCCGGCTGCAGCCATCGCCGCCGTGACTTTCGGCGCGTTGCCGATGAAAATCGCGTTGTCCAGTACCATCACCGGTCGTTTCAGGAAAGTGTACTCCTGCAGGATGTATTTGCGGTAGTCCTTCTCGGTGAGCGTCATCTTGCCCAAGCCGAGTGCGCGGTATTTCAATGCAATGCGGCTGAAGAGGGCCTCGTAGCTGCCGGCGAGTTTCTTCATCGCATCCAGTTCGGCTGCGGTGATCGGATCACCCTTGATCTCGCGCAGCGTGAAGCCCTTGAGGTTCGGGATCTCTTTCAGAATGCGCTCGCACGTTGTGCAGGTGCCGAGGTAGTAGATGATGCGGGACATGGATGGCGAAGGTCGGCGATGAAGCGATCTAACACGTAGTTCCGTACACGCTTCACCGAACTGCTTTCACCTGAGTTCAACGGCCCGCTTCAGCAATGCGTCGATCGTCCGCATGGGGAGGTCTTTTGTTGGATCCAGCAGCAGGATCTTCATCCGTGAACGCTTTTCTTGCAGTAGATCGGGGTGGTCCATCAGCTTGCCGTCCACGAAACCGATGTAGGGTTGCTTACGCTTTTTGTCGTACCAGAGATAACAGCACATCTGGCCGTCGATGGTGAAGAAGGGCATGCTGTACTTCCAAGCTTCCTCGATGCGTTTGTCCATGCCGAGGATGTGCTGTCGTAGGAACTGGAGACAACTGCGCACCGGCTCATCGTGCCCTTCGTAGTACAAGTCGATGGCGCAGCATACGGAACGGACGTGAATGTTCTCAGAACTCCGCGCTCTTCGGTGTGCGTGGGAACGGGATCACATCACGGATGTTGCCCATGCCGGTGACGAACAGCACGAAGCGCTCCAGCCCAAGCCCGAAGCCCGCGTGCGGCACAGTGCCGAACTTGCGCGTATCGAGGTACCACCAAAGCTCTTCCGCCGGCACGTTCATGTCCTTCATGCGCGCTTCCAATACATCCAGTCGCTCTTCGCGCTGACTTCCACCGATGATCTCGCCGATGCCGGGAAAGAGCACATCCATGGCGGCAACGGTTTTGCCCTTCTCGCTGTAGCCGAAGTCGCCGGGCGCGTTGGTGCGCATATAGAAGGCCTTGATCTTGGCAGGGTAGCCCGTTACGATCACCGGCTTCTTGAAGTGCTTCTCCACCAGGTAGCGCTCGTGCTCGCTCTGCAGGTCGATGCCCCATTCCACAGGGAACTGGAACTGCTTCTTCTGGTAAGGTTTGCTGCGCAGCAGGATGTTGATCGCATCATCATAGGTGATCCGCTCGAAGGGATTGTCCAGCACGAACTTCAGGCGATCGATGAGGCCCATCTCGCTGCGCTGCTCTTTGGGCTTCTGCGCTTCCTCTTCCGCCAAGCGCGCATCCAGGAACTGCAGATCGTCCATGCTGTTCTTCAGCACACGCGCGATGAGGTGCTTGCACAACCCTTCCGCCAGATCCATGTCGCCCTTCAGGTCCATGAAAGCAGCCTCGGGTTCGATCATCCAGAACTCGGCGAGGTGGCGCGTGGTGTTGCTGTTCTCCGCACGGAAAGTGGGGCCGAAGGTGTAGACCTTGCCAAGCGCCAGCGCTGCGAGTTCGGCTTGCAGTTGGCCGCTCACAGTGAGGCGTGATTCCCTGCCGAAAAAATCCAGCGCGAAATCAACGCTGTCGTTCGCTTCCAACCGCGGTGGGCTGTTCGCGTCGAGCGTGGTAACCCGGAACATCTCTCCTGCCCCCTCCGCATCGCTCGCCGTGATGATCGGCGCGTGGAAGTAGTTGTAGCCGTTCAGGTCGAAGTACTCGTGGATACCGAAGCTCACCTGGTGCCGCATGCGGAACACCGCGCTATAGGTGTTCGTACGGAAACGCAGGTGTGCTTGCTCGCGCAAAAACTCCAGTGAGTGTTTCTTGGGTTGGATCGGATATTTCTCTGCATCGCTGTCGCCCAAGACTTCCACGGAAGTCACCTTCAGCTCAACGCGCTGGCCGCTGCCCTGGCTGGCGACCAGTTCGCCGGTGCACTTCACCGCAGCGCTCGTTGTGAAACGTGCACGTGTGGTAGCATCAACCTTCTCTTGGTCGATGACGCACTGCAGATTGCGGATGGTACTGCCGTCGTTGAGGGCAATGAAGCGGTCGTTGCGAAAGGTGCGCACCCAGCCGGCGACGGCAACGGTGGTTCCAGTGAGCGTCTCGTTGTCGAGCGCTGACTTGATCGAAGTGAGTTCCATGGCGTAAGGGCGGCAAAGATGAACAAGCCGGGCAGAGCGTCAGTGTTGCTCGGCCGGTGACGCCATGCGCTCGCGCCACGCCTGCTCCAGCGCTCCCAGAAAATGCTCCGAGCTCTGCGCTCCGCTCACCGTGTATTTGTCGGCAAGAAGAAAGAACGGGACACCTCGCACCCCGATCTGTTGTGCTTCTTGTTCGTCGCGCCGCACCGCATCCGCGAACAAGTCACTGGCGAGCATCTGCTCGACCTCCGCAGTGTTAAGCCCGATCTCCATTCCCAGCCGCACGAGCGTTGTCGTGTCGGCCAAATGCGCGCCTTCGGTGAAGTAGGCCCTGAACAAACGCTCCTCCGCTTCGGCGCCGAGCCCTTTAGTTTTCGCCAACTGGATCAGGCGGTGCGCATGGAAGGAGCTGCCGACGATGGCCTTGTCGAAGTCGTAGTGGAGGCCGAGCGTTGCAGCACGTTCGCGCACACCGCGCGTGCGTTCCATGGCTTGTTCACGCGTCATGCCGTACTTCTCGCTCAACATGCCATAGGTGTCCTGTTCGGCACGCGCCGGAGCGCTGGGGTCCAGTTCGAAGCTCTTCCAGATCACCTGCACACTATCGCGATGGGGGAAGCGGGCCAGCGCGTTCTCGAATTCGCGTTTGCCGATGTAGCAGAAGGGACAGACCACATCGCTCCAGATCTCCACAGTGAGGAGTTCGGCTGTAGTGTTCGTTGTGTGCATAGTAGCTGTGCTTTCGGCCGTTGTGCCCTCGGGTTCCTGGCCACACGCCCAAAGCAGCATCGCGCTGGAAAGCAGTGTGAACGTTGGTCGCATGGGGTGTCCGGAGCGCTGGCCAAGGTAGGCTAACGTGAACGCAGGAAACATTTTTCATCAAAAGTGTTTCCGGTGTGTTTCGACTCCTATGTTTGCGGCCCCGTTCCCCGGACCTCATTCACGGAACAGCTTCAACGGAAATGGACGAGAAAGGCAAACAGATCCTGGATCAGACGGCGAAAGTCTTCTGGCGCTTCGGCATCAAGAGCCTGACCATGGACGATGTGGCCACGAAACTGGGCATCAGCAAGAAGACGCTGTACCAGTACGTCAGCGACAAGAACGACCTGGTGGACAAGATCCTGAAGCATTTGAGCCACTGCTACAAGTGCGACATCGATCTGGTGCGCGCCAAACAGCAGAACGCCATCGACGAGCTTTACGCCATCACCACCACGGTGTCGGGCCAAATGGCAGGCATCCATCCTTCCATCCACTTCGATCTGGAGAAGTACCATCCCGAGGCCTTCAACAACATGTTGAAAGGGAAACGCCGGGAGATCTTCGAGTGCATGACGGAGAACATGAAGAAGGGGATCAAGGATGGACTGTACCGCGAGGACCTGAACATCCCGATGATCGCCACCATCTACATCGCACGTTTCGACATGGTGTTCGATGGCGAACTGTTCCCACCGGACAAATTCAGCATGCAGGATCTGCACTGGGAGATCTTCCGCTACCACGTACGTGGGATCGCCAGCAAGAAAGGACTCGACTATTTGGAGAAGAAGATGAACAAAGACCGTGTGATCGCATGAGGAGCATCCCCACCCTGCTCGGTATTCTGCTGGTCGTTGCGCTTCGTGCGCAAGGCCCAATGTCCCTGAGCATGCAGCAGGCCATGGATATGGCCGCCACCCAGAGCTACATGACGCGCAACAGTGCCTTGGCTGTTGAGGTCGCGCGCCATCGCACCAAGGAGTTCACCGCTATCGGTCTGCCGCAGATCAATGGCGAAGTGTCGATGAGCAACTTCATCGACCCGCCCACTTCGTTGGTCCCCAACTTCTTCACGCCCGGTGTTGGGCCGGAGTACATCGCCGCATCGTTCCAAGTGCCTTGGCAACTGAGCGCCGGCGGCACCATCAGCCAGTTGATCTTCGATGGTAGTTACCTCATTGGCCTGCGCGCGTCCAAGGAATTGAGGCTGCAGAGCGAGCAGGATCGTGTAAAGGCACAGGCCGATGCGCGCGCCCAAGCCGCCAAAGCATATCAAGGAGTGCTGGCAGCGGAGGAAGGTGCCCGTCTCTTGGGTGAAGGAGTGCCATTGCTGGAAAAGAGCCTGCGCGATGCAACGGCCATGCAGCAACAGGGCTTTCTCGAAACCACCGATGTGGACCGGTTGACGATCGACCTCGAGGCCCTGAAAAATCAACAACGCAGCTTCCTGAAACAGGGGGAGATCGCCCGTGCGATGCTCGCACTCACGCTCGGACTTCCACAGGGCACGCCGATCATGCTCACCGATAAACTTGATGTGTTGATCGACAACCCGGAGGAAGCCGCACTCAGCGAGCAAGGTTTCGACCCCAACTCGCATGTGGAGCTCGATGTGGCCAACACCTATGCGCGCTTGCAGGTGTTGAACATGAAGAACGAGCGTAGCAAGGGATTGCCAAGCCTCGGTGGATTCTTCAGTCACCAACAGGTGTGGAACGGCCCCGAGTTCGATCCCGGTGGCAAGTACCCGTTCTATCCCACTACGCTCTGGGGGTTGAAGCTCACGGTGCCGATCTTCAGCAGTGGCATGCGCCACCATAAGGTGCAACAAGCCAAGCTCGGGCTGGAACAGGCGGAGATCAACCGTACTGCCACCGAGCAGCGGCTCCTCGCCACGGCCGAGCAACAACGGCTGACCGCGCGCAGTGCCTTCGACAATTACACCACGGAGAAGCGCAACATGGAACTCTCGCGGTCCATCATGGAACGCACGAGCACCAAGTTCACCAGCGGTCTGGCAACCAGCTTCGAGCTGACCCAAGAGCAGGGTCGTTACCTCTCCGCGCAGCAGGCCTACGTGCAACGTTTGATCGACCTGTTGATCGCCCGAACCGAACTGCGCAAGGCGCTCGACCTCTATTAAGACCCAAGTCACAAGACACAAGTATCAAGGCTCCCCGCCCACCGGAGAACAGAAAAACACCGTGATGAAGAACACGATCGCCTATCTCACCATAGCCGCGTTGCTTGCTGCATGCGGTGCCGCAACGCCTACCGATGACCTCGGCCGCAAACGCGCCGAACTCGATTCGCTGAAGACCAGTTATGCCGCTACCGCGGAACTCATCAAGGAAATGGATGCGTGGATCGCGGAGCACGATACCACGGTGAAGAAGTCGCTGCCCAACATCACCACTTATACACTGGCTCCCACGCGCTTCGAGCACTTCGTGCAAGTGCATGGCAATGTGAAAGCGGATAAGAGTGCGGACCTCTACGCCATGGCCGGTGGCCGTGTGCGTCGCATCTTGGTGAACGAGGGCGATCGCGTTCGTAGCGGACAATTGTTGGTGGACCTGGACAATGACGCTATTGATCAGCAGATCGCCGCGGCGGAGTCCGGCGCTGCTCTGGCCAAAGACCTGTTCGAGAAGCAGAGCAAATTGTGGGAGCAGAAGATCGGCAGCGAGGTGCAATTCCTTACCGCGAAGAACCAGAAGGAGCAAGCGGAATCCGGCCTTTCCGCGCTGCGGGAGCAACGCCGCATGACGCAGGTGACCGCCCCGTTCGACGGGGTGGTGGATGAGATCGTGGTGAGCCAAGGTGACATGACCGGCGCGCGACCTGTCGCGCGCGTAGTGGATGCCAGCGGCGCAAGCTTGGAGGCCGATGTCCCTGAATCATACGTCAACAGGGTGAAGACCGGTGATCCCGTGCGCGTGGAATTCCCAAGCCTGGGCGACACGCTGAGCGCCACATTGAGCAACGTGAGCAAGTACATCGACCCTGCGAACCGCACGTTCCGCGTGAGCGTGCGCATGCCGAACGGTGCTGAACAAGTGCGCCCCAACCTGCTGAGCGTGATCCACGTGCGAGATCAGGTGATCGATAGCGCATTGGTGGTGCCGAGCCGGCTCATCCAGGAGAACGTCGAGGGTAAGAGCTACCTATTCAAGCTGGAGGAAAAGGACGGTAAGCAAAAGAGCACCAAGGTGTACGTGCGTCCCATCGCCACGTACAAGGGGTTCACGGTGGTCGCTGCGGGCGAGGCCGATGGGCTTTTGGGTGGCGAAACGCTCGTGGACGAAGGCGCGAAGAACATTGCTGACGGGCAGGAAGTGAAGGTGGTGAAACCCTAAGGGACCATGGATCACAAGAGCATAGAGAACGACGCATACGGCAAAGGCCAGGGCAAGCAGTTCGCAATAACGAGCTGGGCGGTGAAGAACCGCACGACGGTCATCGTCATCACGGCACTGATCTTCGTTTATGGGATCTACTCCTACATGGCCATGCCCAAGGAGAGCTTCCCTGAAGTGGTGACCCCTGAGATCTACGTGGCCACTGCCTATAACAGCAGTTCGGTGGTCGACATCGAAAAGCTCATCACCAAGCCGCTGGAGAAGGAGATCAATACGATCAGCGGTGTTGACGAGATCAACTCCACCTCGGTACCCAACTTCAGTACCATTCAGGTGAAGTTCGATTATGACGTGAGCCCCACCGAAGCACTACGCAAGGTGAAGGATGCCGTGGACAAAGCGCAGGGCGATGACGACTTCCCCAAGGACCTGCCAGCTGAGCCGAACATCTTCGAGATGAACTTCAGCGAGATGATCCCGGTGATGAACATCAACCTGAGCGGGGATCACAGCATCGATCAACTGCACCATTACGGCAAGATCCTGGAGGACCGCATCGAATCCCTTCCACAGATCAATAAGGTCGACATCCGCGGTGTGCCCGAGAAGGAGGTGCAAGTGACCGTTGATGTGCACAAGCTCGAATCGCTTGAGCTCAACTTCGGTGATGTAGCCCAAGCGCTCCAAATGGAGAACCTTACCATGAGCGGTGGGGAAGTGCTCACCGATGGCACGCGCCGAGCGGTGCGCGTGATCGGGGAATTCGCGGACATGGACATGATCCGCGATCTGGTCATCAAGAACGAGAACCAGAAAGAGGTCCGCCTGCGCGATGTCGCCACCGTGGAGTTCGACTATAAAGAAGCCGACAGCTACGCCCGCGAGTACGGCAAGCCGGTGGTGATGCTCGATGTGATCAAGCGCGCCGGTGAGAACCTCATCATCGCCAGCGACAGCATCAACGCTATCGTTGATCGCGCCAAAGGCACGGTGTTGCCACCTGACCTCACCATCACGGTTACCAATGATCAGAGCGGGCAGACGCGCGTGCAGGTGGAGGAGCTTTTCAACCACATCATCTTCGGGGTGATCCTCGTTGTTGGTACACTTCTCTTCTTCCTGGGCTTGCGCAACGCGCTCTTCGTGGGTCTTGCGATCCCGATGAGCATGTTCATCAGCTTCATCCTGTTGAACGCGTTCGGTGTAACGCTCAACATCATGGTGCTCTTCTCGCTGATCCTGGCCCTCGGCCGATTGGTGGACGATGGTATCGTGATCGTTGAGAATATCTACCGCCACATGAGCAATGGCGAGCCGGCCATGTCCGCTACGCGCAAAGCCGTGGGCGAAGTGACCATGCCGATCGTTGCGGCCACCACTGCCACGGTAATGGTCTTCATGCCGTTGCTGTTCTGGCCCGGTATGATGGGCCAGTTCATGAAGTGGATGCCGATCACCTTCATGGTGGCGCTCAGCTCATCGCTCTTCGTGGCGTTGGTCGTGAACCCGGCCCTCAGCACACAGTTCATGAAGGTGGAGCGCGAGAAGCCCAACGCACCAAAGGTGTACCGCTTGGCTGGTATCATGGCTGTTATTGGTACGTTGATCGCAGTGCTGGGGCATGCGGCCCACAGCGGTTTCATCACCGGCTTGGGCAGCGTCACGGTGTTCTTCGCTTTCCTCGGCTTGCTCAACCTCTGGGTGGGCGTGCCGGGCACGCGCTGGTTCCAGGATGTGTTCCTCCCAAGGCTTGAAGCGCGGTATGAGCGGTTCCTGCGATATGCGCTGGCGAAACGCCATCCACGTTCGTTTTTCATCGGTTCGTTTGCAGTGCTTGGCTTGATCGGTGTGCTCATGTGGGCCGTGCCGCCGAAAGTCGAGTTCTTCCCGGTCAACGAGCCGCGTTACGTGAACGTCTTCATTGAGGCGCCGATCGGTACCGATATCGAGAAGACCGACAAGGTGACGCGTATCATGGAGGCGCAGGTGAACAAGATCATCAACCAGCCGCCATACATCGAGACGAAGCAAGTGAGGTTGCCCGACGGCAGTACCCGCATCGACACGGTGAATTGGTTCATCAACTCGGTGATCGCCCAAGTAGGCAATGGCACCAGCGACCCCGGCACGGGCGAGGTGAACATGAGCAATACGCCGCACAAGGGCCGGATCCAAATGAGTTTCGTGGACTTCGCCCTACGTCGCGGCCACGGCACCACCGAGCTCATGCTGAAGCTCCAGAAGGAGCTGAA
This sequence comes from Flavobacteriales bacterium, assembly GCA_016703005.1. Taxonomy (GTDB): domain Bacteria; phylum Bacteroidota; class Bacteroidia; order Flavobacteriales_F; family PHOS-HE28; genus PHOS-HE28. Next base: position 165,898 of record JADJCX010000029.1, on the reverse strand, counting down.
GGGTTACCCGGGGGTGATCATCACCGTGGACAAGGACGCAGCAGGACCACCTACCGGAAAGCCGATCAATATCGAGATCAGCGGCGAGGAGATCGAGCCTTTGCTGGTGGAGGCGGAGCGACTGAAGACGTTCATGGAGAGCAAGAACGTCCCCGGTGTTGAGGCGTTGCGCATCGATATCGACCGCGCGAAACCCGAGATGCCCATCATCATCGACCGTGCGAAAGCACGCCGCTTGAACGTGAGCACTTACGCGATCGGCTGATGCGATCCGCAGCGCGCTCTTCGGCAAGGAGGTCAGCACGTACCGCATCGAAGGCGACGACGATGACTACAAGATCATGGTGCGCCTGAAGGACGAGCAGCGCTACGACGTGGACGCGATCATGGACATGAAGATCACGTTCCGCGACATGCTGAACGGCCAGATCCGCCAAGTGCCGATCAGCGCAGTGGCCACGGATGAACGTACCAGCACCTTCAGCGCCATCAAGCGTACCGACCTGAAGCGCGTGGTAACGGTGAGCAGCAACGTGATCGCCGGGTACAACAGCAACGAGGTGATCGCGCAAATGAAGGACGTGCTTACCGGCTATGACAAGGATGAGCAGTTCACCACAGCGTTCACCGGCCAACAGGAAGAGCAGATGAAGGAGATGAGCTTCCTCGGGAGCGCCTTCCTGATCGCGTTGTTCATCGTGTTCCTCATCATCGTGTGGCAGTTCAACAGCATCAGCTATCCGATGGTGATCCTCAGCACGGTGCTGTTCAGCACGATCGGCGTGTTCCTCGGGCTGGTCGTGTTCCGCATGGATTTCATCATCCTCATGACGATGCTCGGGATCATCTCGCTGATCGGCGTAGTGGTGAACAATGCGATCGTGCTCATGGACTTTGCCAAGCTGTTGTTCGAACGGCAGCGCGAGAAACTCGGTCTATCTGAGGACGTGGAGCTGCCCATCGACGCAAGTCGCGAATCATTGATCATCGCCGGCAAAACGCGTCTACGTCCGGTATTGCTGACGGCAGTTACCGCAGTGCTCGGCCTGTTGCCTTTGGCCATCGGCCTCAACCTCAACTTCGGTACGCTCTTCACCGAGTTCAACCCGCACGTCCACATCGGTGGTGACAACGTGATCTTCTGGGGTCCGCTCAGCTGGGCGGTGATCTACGGCCTCACGTTCGCGACTTTCCTCACGTTGATCATGGTGCCGGTGATGCTGCTCATCATCGCCAAGATCAAGCACCGCCGTGCAGCGAACCGCGCAATACGCGCTGAACGCGAGCTGGCCACGCAAATGGTGGCCGCCAACCTGAAGGCCTGATCCGGCGGGGGTGTTCCTTGTGAACACCCCCGCATGGATACTGACCGCGTGAGAACGGCGTTGGTGCGACCACCCTTCGGGTAGGTTCGCACGATGTTGCTCCGCTGGTCATTCGTTGTTCCGTTGTTCGTTCTGAGGCTGGCTGTGCATGGGCAGACAACGGCCGTGCTCACCGGTCGCGTTGTCGATGGAACATCGTCGCTTGGGCTTGCGGGAGCTGTTGTGGAAGTCGTGATCGGCGATACGGTACTGAACGCGACCAGTGACAGCCTAGGGCATTTCCTGATGACCGGAACCCCGACAGGGATCAGCTCGGTGCGTGCTTCAGTGGTCGGCTATTCCGCCGCTCAGGTGAACGATGTATGGCTGCGGTCCGGCAAGCCGGAACACGTCGAACTATTGCTGGAGCGCGATGGCAGACAATTGCCAGCCGCCACGGTGCGCCTTGCCAAGGTGTGGCTTGCCGACCGGCATGGTCTATCGGTGGAGAAGAGCTTGCGTTATCCCGCGACGTTCTTCGACCCGGCCCGGCTTGCCAGCACCTATCCGGGCGTTGCCGCCACGAACGATCAGGCGAATCACTTCAGCGTACGCGGTAATGGGCCCAACAGCAACACCTGGTTGTTGGAGGGCGTTGAGATCGTTTCGCCGAACCACACCGGTAATGCGGGCACCCCCAGCGACCAACCCACGTTCAGCGGAGGCGGCACCGTGATCCTCAGCGCGCAGATGCTCGGCAATTCGCGGTTGCTGACAGGGTCAATGCCCGTTCAATACGGCAATGCTCTGGGTGGGATCATGGATATGCGCTTGCGCAATGGGGCGAGCGACAGGTCACGGTTCACGGCACAGGCCGGGTTGATCGGTATCGACCTCAGTACCGAAGGCCCCTTTGCAAAAGGCAAGCGGGCGAGCTACTTGGTGAACTATCGGTATTCGACCCTTGGCTTGCTCAGTACGATGGGGGTCGATCTCGGTGATGAGGTCATCACGTTCCAGGACTTGGCGTTCAACATTTCCACGCCATTGGGCAAGCGTGGAGCGTTGTCCGTTTTCGGTATGGCCGGAGTAAGCAGCAACAACTTCGATGCGCTCACCGATACCGCCGAGTGGGAGTACGACAAGGACGACCGGACAATCGACTACGCTGCGCGTATGGGTGCTGTCGGTATGTCCCTCACCTTGTCGGTAGGCCCGCGCGCGCACTGGCGCACCTCTGCGGCTTGGTCGGAGGGTACCCAAGAGCGGATGGAGTCGATCACCAACACCTCCGGCAACTTCGCAACGATCGATAAGATTTCGCTCCGGCAACGGAAGTTGTCGCTTTTAAGCGTGTTGCGGGGTCAGCTTGTTGGGTCGCGTTCCGCGTTCGGTTATACCGTCGGTATCAATGCCATGGGCCGGACGATCGACCGGATCGGCTTCAATTTCGTTCAGGAGAACTTCGGGGTGTTGCTGCGGCCGTTCGCTGAGTTGCAGTATGCCATTGGCGAGCGACTGACGGTTACGGGCGGCGCGGCATACGCGCACTTCTCCTTCAACAATGCGCACGCGGAGAACCCAGGGCTTCGCTGAAATGGCGCGACAACAGGTCCAATGAGATCAGCTTGTCGGCAGGGTCACGCGCTGAACTTCCGCAGCAGCAGCTCTATGTCACCGGGACCGACCAGCAACCGATCAATCGGAACATCGGTTTTGTGGAATGCAACGAAGCAGCGCTCGCCTATTCGCGCCAGATCGGTCCAAGTGCAACTATTCTGCGCGCCGAGGTCTTTTACCAGGAGTTGAGCGGCATCGCGGTGGTTGACACGCGCCTTGTCGATGATGCGGGCATTGGCACGTTCGCGATGTCGAATGCATGGGACGAGGCGAACTACAACAGCCTGCTGGATGGTGGCACCGCCCGGAATGCCGGTGTTGAACTCTCGCTCAACCGGCGCGTGATGAACAATTGGTTCTACCAAGTGAACGCCTCTGTTTTCGACGCCGTGTATACCGGGGCCGATAGCGTGCAGCGCGACGCGCGTTGGAACAACCAGTATATCGCCAACCTGGTGTTGGGCCGCGAATGGGCCAAGCAGAAGGAAACATTGAAACGCACGTGGGGCTTCAGTGGCCGCGCCAACGTTGCTGGTGGGCAACGCACCACACCGATCGACGAAGGGGCTTCGCGCGCAACGCGCGGCACGGTTTACGACATGACGAAGGCGTATACCGAGCAGCTCGGCAGCGTCTTCCGCATGGATCTGCGCGTGTACTTGAAACGCGAACACCGCAACCGAACGGGTATGTGGGCGCTCGACCTTCTGAATGCCACCAACGCCCAGAACGAAGCCTTCCGCTACTTCGATCTGCGCAAGGATGAGGTCGTCACGAAGTATCAGCTCGGCCTCATCCCCAACCTCAGTTATCGCATTGAATTCTGACCGATGAAAAAGCTCTCCTACATCCTGTTCGCCGTGTCGTTCGCACTGTTCGCATACTTGAACCTGAACGACCCCGATCCATTGCAGTGGGTGTCGGCATATGTGGGCACTGCGGTGCTGTTCGGCCTTGCTGCTGCTGGGCGGGGGGACCGTCGCTTCAGTGGAGGGTTGGCCATCGCGCTGGGTATTTGGATGCTCACCATGGCCGGAGGTATGGTCGATTGGATGCACGCCGGATTCCCCTCGATAACCGAAGAGATGCAAGCCACCGCTCCCCACATTGAAGTGGTGCGCGAATTCCTCGGGCTGCTTATCGCGGTGGTCGCGCTGATCTGGTTGTGTTTGAGCACGCCGAAGGAGGCGCGGATAGCGTAGCTCCGTTCAACCCATAAGCCGGCATGTCGACTTCCACAGTGAAGAGCATTCTCCTTCGCCTCGCCGGTCCCGCGCTGGGGCTGCTTGCGTTCCTGGTGCTGCGCCACTTGGGCAACGCGCCTGCAGCCATGGCGGGCGTCGTGTTGTGGATGGCCGTCTGGTGGATCAGCGAAACAGTGCCGCTTGCCGTCACCGCTCTATTGCCGTTGGTGCTTTTCCCGATGCTCGGCATTGCCAGCACAGCGGATACGGCGCTGAACTATGGCAAGGACATCATCTTCCTTTTTTTGGGAGGCTTTCTTTTGGCGCTGGGCATTGAACGCAGCGGGTTGCACAAGCGTGCAGCGCTATGGATCATTGCGCGTGTAGGCGCGGCCCCGTCCCGCTTGCTCTTGGGCGTTATGCTGGGTACTGCGTTGCTGAGCATGTGGATCAACAGCACCGCTGCCGTGCTGGTGATGTTGCCCATTGCTTTGGGTTTGGTGGATCGCGCACGCAATGACGCTGACCGCAGGAAATTGGGCATCGCATTGTTGCTGGGAGTGAGCTACGGTGCAACGATCGGAGGCATGTCAACCCCCGTCGGCACACCGCCCAACTTGGTGTTCATGGAACTGAGCAAGCAGCTCTTCCCGGGCAGGGCTCCGGTCGGCTTCGGGCAGTGGATGACTTTCGGCGTGCCGTTGATGCTGATCTATCTCGCCTTTGCTTGGACGCTCCTTCACCTATTGTTCACACGTCGGCTGGGTAGCGATGCGCAGGGCGCGGCGCAAGTGCAACAGGAGCTCAAGGACCTCGGACAGGTCTCGCATGACGAGCGCTTCGCCGCACTCTTCTTCATCCTCGCCGCTGTGCTTTGGATCACCGGCGGCCGCATCGAGTTCAGTACCGAAGTTGTCTTTGAAGGCTGGCGACGGGAGGGGTGGGGGTTGAAAGGCGTGAGCGATGCTGCGGTCGCTATTGCTTGTTCGGTGCCGTTGTTCTTGGTCCGGAGCAAGCGGCGTCGATCCGCCGAGCATGTGGATCGCACGACTGAAGAGACCGCAGCCTCGTCCTCGCCGTTCTCATCACTGTTGCCATGGCACTTTGCGCAGGACCGCATTCCCTGGGGGGTGCTGCTGCTGATCGGCGGAGGGCTGGCATTGGCGAGCGGGTTCGAGAGCAGCGGGCTCGCGGAGATCATCGGCAATGCGTTGGCGGGTTGGAACACGGGCAACGGCTTCGCGCAGGTCGGGTTGATCGCGGTGGTGGTGACTGTCCTCAGTGAACTCGGTAGCAACACGGCGGTTGCCGGATTGGCGTTGCCGCTCTTGGCCAGTGCCGCGCCCGCATGGGGTATGGAGGCCTACGATGCAATGATCCCGGGAACGCTGGCCGCGTCGTGCGGCTTCATGCTGCCGATCAGTTCGCCGATGATGGCCATCGTGTTCGGTACTGGTCGCGTTCCCGTGGGCGCGATGTTGCGTACAGGTATCTGGATGGATCTGGCCGGGGTGGTGCTCCTTGCGCTCTGGTTCGGTTGGTAGAGAGGCCGCACACGGATCGCATAGCTGTCTTCCTTGGAGCTTGCGCCTTGTGACTTGGATCTTGTCACTTGCGGATCGCCCCGGATCACTCCACTACCACCATGCTCTTAGTGTCCAATTTTCTTCCGTCCACCATCAAGCTGTACGTGAATACACCGATGTCGCGCTTGTGGACATAGTGTGCTTCATTCAGCCCTGAACGTAGTTGCAGCGGCACGCGCGCAACAGCCCGCCCGTGTGCATCGTGCACAACGATGTACGCTTCACGGTGCACTGCGCCCGGCGCCACTTTCACCAGCATGCGGGTTGAATACTGAAATGGGTTCGGCTGGCACGGAAGCAGTTCAAACCCGAATGCCATTTGCTCATCTTGCTCGGCGATGCCAACGCCCCAGCAGTCCAGCCCGTAGGGGAAAATGTCCACTGTGCCGGGCGGGGTATCGATGTCGTTGTTCTTGTTGTACTCGCGCGAGAACGGTCCCATCATACCGTTCGCATCAATGGCTGCCGCGCTCACGAAGTACGTTTCGTTCGCGAGCAAACCGGGTATTGCGAAACTGGTCGCGCTGGTGCGGTACACGGCTTCGAACGATTGGTCGGCCGGAACACTACGCACCGCTATGCGGTACTCCGCCGCGAATCCGCTATCGACCACAACGCGCAATCCCGTGGGCTCATCGAGTACGGTGATGTGCGGCGCGTCGGGTCCGAGCCCGAGGATGGTGGCACCCATGCCGTTGATCAACGCGTTGCGCTGTAAATAGTTGAAGTCAACGAAGAAGCTGTCGAGCACTTGGTCGTTGTCGGTATCGATACCCAGTACATCGTCGCTGGTGTGTTGGTGGTCGGAATAGGCCGTGTCCAACACGTTCGCATTACCATTCTCATTGGCGCTGGTGAAACGCAGGTTGCGGTATCCGTGCTGCCTGAAAGGGATATGGTCGCCACCACGTCCGTCGCGGTCTTCCTGATTGAGCACGGAGATGGCCATGGGCACAGCTACTTGGGTTTGCAGTTTCTCCTCATACCACATCTTCATACTGCGCGCAAAGCCACGATGTACCGCAGTAATGGCCCCGTTACTGAACAACCGCACTTCCAAACTGTCGATGCTCCCGGGTATCTCGCAGCTTGGTGGTGATGATGTTTCGCCGCATAGCACGCCACCAACGATGTCGTTGTTCTGCACGCCCCTTATCGCGATGCCGTTGTCTTCGCACCATTGCGCCATGGCTTCGGCACCGATGAGGCCGTGCTCTTCCGCAGTGGTGAGCATGAATACGATGGTGCGGTTGAAGGAATAGCGCGGCAGCACGCGCGCCAGCTCAAGCACCAATGCGCTGCCACTGCCGTTGTCTTCCATGCCGGGCGCTGGACAAGTCACGTCGCAGTTGTCGGCACAGCGGCTGTCGAAGTGTGCTTCAATGATGATGATGCCCTGATCGCTGGTGTCGGTTCCCGGCAGTACCGCCAGCACGTTCTTCCAACCTTGTGCGTCGCCGCATTCGGCCCCTACCTGATCGAACTGCAGGTATGTGGTGATCAAGCGATCCTCGTTCGCGGCGCTGAACTCTTGGAACTTGCTGAACGCCCACCGACGTGCGGCACCAATGCCAATGGTCGCGTTCACGGTATCGCTGTAACTGTTCCGCGTGCCGAACTGGGCCATGCGTTCCAGATACCCCTTCATGGAATCGGCGCGCAGCAGCCAACGCAGCTCGCAGAGCACCACTTCATGGTCATCGATGACGGTTGAAGCAGAATAGTCGGCCGGGTTGTATTGGCCCTTCATCACTTGCTCGGCGACCGGATGGGTGCAAACGATGTTGCTTACGACTTGGGCGTGCAAAGAGCTCGCGCTGAGCAGCAGTAGAAGTGGCAATGCGTGTTTCATGGGTCGGGATCGGATGTGAAATGTAGTCGCGGATGCTTCGAATGCCCGCGTGCTTGTTCTGCACGGTCCGATACCAACGAGCGAGGCCCCCTGTTCCCAGGAGGCCTCGCCACGGATATCCCTGTCCGGGTTATTGGATCATCAGCGTACCACGCGCTACGTGCGTTCCAAGTACCACGCGGTACTCGTACAAGCCGAAGCCCAGTCGTTCTTTCTGCAACTGGATGCTGATGTTCTGGCCGACCTCCACGTTGGCGTTGAAGGCCTCAGCCACCAAGCGGCCACTGGCATCGTGCACCGTTACAACGGCTTGGCCATGCTCAGGCGCCATGAAGCGCAGGTTGCAGATGTCCATGAACGGGTTCGGTTGTGCCGTCACCATCAGTTTCTCTTCACCACCGTCCTTGCAGGGGCCGTCGTTCACGAAGATGATCTGCGTGAAGCTCGATGCGTTGCCGCAATCGTCCACTGCGCTGTACACCCGCTCCAGCACTACGTTCCCGAAGATGTCGGTGATCCAATTGCTGGTTGATGTCACCTCCACTTCGTCGCCGCAGTTGTCGATCGCACTGCACTTCACCGGTTCCGGGATCGACGCGCAATCCACCAGGATCTTGGCGTCCAAACCGCAGTCGATGACGGGGGCCACAGTATCAATGACGGTGATCAATTGTGTGGCCAGTGTGCCGTTGCCACACATGTCTTCCGCGTACCAAGTGCGAATGATCGTGTAGCTGCCTTTGCATGCGCCCGGCACGATCTCGTCCTTCACGATCGGTTCGCCGGTCATGAAGCAGCCGTCCTCGGCCCAGACTTCCGTCGGTGCGGTCAGGTCTTCCGTGCAATCCACCGTCATGTCAGCTGGTACACCGTAGATCACCGGACCAACGGTATCCACCACCGTGATCATCTGGACACAGGTTTCCCAGTTGCCGGCTTCATCGCCGATGGTCCACGTACGCTGGATCACCATCGGGCACGCGCTCAACAGGGTGTCGGCATACACGAAGTAGTTCACCAGCGGGCAATCCAGGTCCTTACGCAGGATGGGAGGACCGACCACCAGTGCATCCAATGATGTACCGCAGGCCACCGTGGTATCAGGTCCGCATGCGATGATCAAGGGCAGCGTGCAGCCACCGCAATCAGCTTGTGTTACGGTTGCGTCCGTTGTGTTCGTGCATCCGTTCGGACCGGTGACGGTGAGGGTATAGAACCCTGCCATCGTTACGAATGGGTCCTCGTCACCACTGCTGAAACCGTTCGCGCTGCTCCATGCAAAGCTGGATCCGGCCATTGAAGAGTAGCCGTCGAGTTGTACCGGGTTGCCAAGACAATCGAGTACCCCGCCGACTGCGTTGATCTCGGGCGTTTCGATGTCCTGTGACACCGTCGCACTAGCCATACTGACGCAGCCATTGCTTCCGGTCACGGTGAGAACGTAGGTCCCCGCTTCGGACACAATCGGGTTCTGGTCCCCACTGGTGAATCCGTTCGGACCGGTCCACGAGAATGAACCGATACCACTGCCGGTGAGCACGACACTTTGATCGTTGCATGTGAGCACGCCCCCGCTCGCTTGCGCACCCGGCGTAGCGTTGTCCAAGGTCACGAATGCATTGGCCATGCTCGTGCATCCGTTCGCACTGGTCACCGTGAGGATGTAAGTACCAGCTTCGGACACCACGGGATTTTGATCACCGCTGGAGAAACCATTGGGGCCGGCCCAGGAGAACGAGCCGTTGCCACTGCCCGTGAGCATCACGCTCTGGTTGTTGCAGGTGAGGACGCCACCGGTCGCCTGCGCGCTAGGAACGTCAGCATCCAACGTTACATCCGCTTGCGCCATGCTCGTGCAGCCATTGGCGCCGGTTACGGTCAGCACGTAGGTGCCAGCTTCCGATACGGTCGGGTTCTGATCGCCGCTGGTGAATCCGTTGGGACCGGTCCAAGAGAAGGTGCCGTTGCCGGTACCGAAGAGTTGAACACTGGTCACCGAGCAGGTCAATACACCTCCGGTTGCTTGAGCGCCCGGGACGTCGGCATCCTGTGTCACATCCGCTTGTGCCATGCTGGTGCAACCGTTGGCGCCGGTCACGGTCAGCACGTAATTGCCAGCTTCCGACACGGTCGGGTTCTGATCAGCGCTGGTGAAGCCGTTAGGACCAGTCCAAGAGAACGTGCCGTTTCCGGTACCGAAGAGTTGAACACTCGTGGTGGTGCATGTCAACACACCTCCGGTTCCTTGAGCACCGGGAGTTGCATTGTCGAATGTCACATCGGCTTGCGCCATGCTAGTGCAGCCGTTCGCCCCGGTCACGGTCAACACGTAGGTGCCCGCTTCCGACACGGAGGGGTTCTGATCGCCACTGGTGAAACCGTTGGGGCCGGTCCAAGAGAAGGTGCCGTTGCCACTGCCCAAGAGTTGAACGCTGGTGATTGAGCAGGTCAACACACCGCCAGTTGCTTGAGCACCGGGAGTTGCATTGTCGAGTGTTACATCAGCTTGAGCCATGCTGGTGCAGCCATTGGCACCGGTCACGGTCAGCACGTAGGTGCCGGCCTCCGACACCATCGGGTTCTGGTCGTTGCTGGTGAATCCGTTGGGACCGGTCCAAGAGAAGGTGCCGTTGCCGGTTCCGAAGAGTTGAACGCTGGTGATGGTACAAGTCAACGTACCTCCGGTTGCTTGTGCACCGGGAGTTGCGTTGTCGAGTGTTACATCAGCTTGCGCCATGCTGGTACATCCGTTCGCACCAGTTACGGTGAGGACGTAGGTACCAGCTTCAGACACCACTGGATTTTGATCACCACTTGTAAACCCGTTCGGACCGGTCCAGGAGAAGGTGCCGTTGCCACCACCCAAAAGCTGAACGCTGGTAGTGCTACAGGTCAGCGTACCGCCGGTTGCTTGGGCGCCTGGAACCCCGCCATCCTCTGTCACATCCGCTTGCGCGATGCTCACGCAGCCATTCGCGCCAGTAACCGTGAGCTCATAGGTACCAGCAACAGTTACCGTCGGGTTCTGATCGCCGCTGGTGAAACCGTTGGGACCTGTCCATGAGAAGGAACCGTTACCGCTACCGTTCAGTTGAACACTGGTATTGGCGCAGGTCAACACACCGCCTGTTGCTTGCGCACCGGGAGTTGCGTTGTCGAGTGTTACATCGGCTTGCGCCATGCTCGTGCAACCGTTTGCGCCGGTCACGGTGAGGACGTAAGTACCAGCCTCCGATACGGTCGGATTCTGATCGCCGCTGGTGAATGCGTTCGGACCGGTCCATGCGAACGAGCCGTTACCGTTGCCCGAGAGTTGAACACTGGTGATCGCGCAGGTCAACACACTGCCGGTTGCTTGCGCGCCGGGGGTTGCATTGTCGAGTGTTACATCGGCCTGTGCCATACTGGTGCATCCATTGGCACCGGTTACGGCAAGCACGTAGGTGCCAGCTTCCGACACGGTCGGGTTCTGATCACCGCTGGTGAAACCGTTCGGACCGGTCCAAGAGAACGTGCCGTTGCCACTACCCATCAACATAACGCTGGCATTGTTGCAATCGATCACACCGCCTTGCGCACTTGCGCCAGGAAGAGCGATGTCTTGACCAACGCTTGCCTGAGCGGTATTGGAGCAGCCGTTCGCCGGGTTAGTAACCGTGAGGACATAGAGCCCCGGCTCCGTCACAGTGGGATCCTCATCGCCGCTGGTGAATCCATTGGGACCGGTCCAGGAGAAGCCAACACCAAGTGTGGTGCTACCACCGTCCAGTACAATTCCGTTCGGCGTGTTGCACGTGAGCGTGCCACCAACAGCCGTGGCATCAGGCACGTTCGCATCCTGAGCAACCGTTGTTTGCGCCAAGCTTGTACAACCATTTGCGCCGGTGACCGTGAGCTCGTAGTCACCCGCAACGCTGACGATGGGGTTCTGGTCGTTGCTGGTGAATCCATTTGGACCTGTCCAAGAGAAGCTGCCGTTACCGGTTCCGAAGAGCTGAACGCTAGTGGTGGTGCAGGTCAACACACCGCTTGTTGCTTGCGCGCCGGGGGCTGCATTGTCGAGTGTTACGTCGGCTTGCGCCATGCTGGTGCAGCCATTCGCACCGGTGACGGTCAGTACATAGGTGCCCGCTTCCGACACGATCGGGTTCTGATCGTTGCTGGTGAAGCCGTTGGGACCTGTCCAAGAGTATGTGCCGTTGCCACTGCCCAAGAGTTGAACACTGGTCATCGAGCAGGTCAATACGCCACCGGTTGCCTGAGCACCGGGAGTTGCATTGTCGAGCGTTACATCAGCTTGTGCCATGCTGGTGCAGCCGTTTGCACCGGTTACGGTGAGGACGTAAGTACCAGCCTCCGACACGGTCGGATTCTGATCACCGCTGGTGAAACCGTTCGGACCGGTCCAAGAGAAGGTGCCGTTTCCGGTACCGAAGAGTTGAACGCTGGTCACCGAGCAGGTCAACACGCCACCGGTTGCTTGCGCACCAGGAACTGCGTTGTCGAGTGTTACATCGGCCTGAGCCATGCTGGTGCAGCCATTGGCACCGGTGACGGCCAGCACATAGGTGCCCGCTTCCGACACAGTCGGGTTCTGATCCGCGCTCGTGAATCCGTTGGGACCTGTCCAAGAGAAGCTGCCGTTGCCACTACCCAAGAGTTGAACGCTGGTAATCGCGCACGTCAACACACCACCGGTTGCTTGTGCACCGGGAGTTGCGTTGTCGAGCGTTACGTCAGCTTGCGTCATGCTTGTGCAGCCGTTCGTACCGGTCACGGTCAGTACATAGGTGCCCGCTTCCGACACGATCGGGTTCTGATCGTTGCTGGTGAATCCGTTGGGACCTGTCCAAGAGAAGCTGCCGTTGCCACTACCCAAGAGTTGAACGCTGGTCACCGAGCACGTCAACACACCACCGGTTGCTTGTGCACCAGGAGTTGCGTTGTCGAGCGTTACGTCAGCTTGCGTCATGCTTGTGCAGCCGTTCGTACCGGTCACGGTCAGTACATAGGTGCCCGCTTCCGACACGATCGGGTTCTGATCGTTGCTGGTGAATCCGTTGGGACCTGTCCAAGAGAAGCTGCCGTTGCCACTACCCAAGAGTTGAACGCTGGTAATCACGCACGTCAACACACCACCGGTTGCTTGTGCACCAGGAGTTGCGTTGTCGAGCGTTACGGTCGCTTGGTCGTTACTGCTGCAACCGGTCTGTTGGTTCGTTACTGTAAGCGTGTATGTGCCCGCCGCATTCACTGTCACATCGTCGCTGCTGCCGCCGGAAACGATGCCAGGACCGCTCCAGCTGAAGGTGACGCCAGGGGTTGAAGAAGAACCGTCGAGCACCACTTGACCGTTGTTCAGGCAAGTGATCACCGCGTCCGCATCAGCGTTCGCGTTCGGCACACCGGTGCCGTTGATCGTCACGGGTAGCACGAACGTGCATCCGTGAAAGTCCGTGATGGTCACGCTGTAACTACCGGCAGGTACGCCGCTCAGCGTTGGGCCAACTGCGCCCGTATTCCATTCATGGCTATAGCCGGGAGTGCCGCCGCTGCCGCTTGCCGTTGCGCTGCCGTTGCTATTGCTGCACGTTGCGTCAGTTACTTGTGCGCTTCCATCAACTGCCGAAGGTTGTCCCACATCGAAGTTGTTGCTGGCCTCGCAACCGTTCGCGTCGGTAACGGTTACGCTGTAGTTGCCCGCCGCTAGGTTGGTCGCCGTTTGTGTTGTTTGTCCGTTGCTCCACAGATAATCGAAAGGAGCGAGACCATCCGCGTTCGCCGTGATGCTGCCAGTTGCGTCTCCATTGCAAAGTGCGTTCGTCACCGTTCCGGTAACGCTCATCAAACGAACGGTCACCACTTGGTCGGCTGCGCCGGCAAGGATGCACGCATCGCCACCGATGATCCGACGGATGTAGGTCGTTTGATTGACGATACCTATGTCGGTACCGACAAGGTTCTGACCAGTGGCTCCGGAAATGTCGGTCCAGTTCACGCTGTCCAAGCTGATCTGCCACTGATAGGTAGCGGCGGAGGGGAATGCCGGATAGGCACTTGCTGAGTTGTTGCGGACAACGGTCGGTAGCGTATAGGTCGGTACCGATCCGATGATGTCGCCTGGCATGGAACCCGCACAGATCGCAGTGCCTTGGTACGTGATGGAGTTGCCCAGCAGATCGGGGGGATTGGCCCAAACGACCAGACCTGGTTCGTAGCGACTCGTCGGACTGGTCTTCGTGGTGTTCAGAGCGCCTTGTGTCAATGGGATGTTGTTGCTCTGCGCCGTTACGATGGTGTAGATGCGGCAGTTGCTGAACTTGATGCCACGTTCGCCGACGGGATCGTAGTCGTCATTCGTGCCGCCGTAGTAGGTACTGAATTCCAGCGCGCTCAAGTCGCTCTCCAGCTTGAAGAACACCTTGTCGTTGCTGCCGTTGTTCGTGGTCTGTAACGGAACGTTCGGTGAAGCGCTGACAGGGAAGTTGGTGCTGCTGGTGTAGCCGAACACATAGACATCATTGTTGAGGTCCACGTTCAAGCCCATCATGTTCACCTCATTGCTGGTGCCACCCACATAGGTGCCGTCCAGGAAGTTCTGGTCGATGTCCATGTGCGCCACATAGAAATCGTTGTTGCCATTGTGGCTGTTGTCGAACACGCCGCTTGCGGAAACGTTTGCACTGTTGAGCCCCTCAGTCACACCACCGAAATAGAGTTCGGTCTTCGTGGCGTTGAATTCCATGCACAGCAGATTGGCGTCATCGTTCGCGTCTGACGAGAAGTATGAAGACCACGTGGTCGCCGCCGTTGTGCCGTTCATCCGCTGCAGGAAACCGGCCGTGGTGCCGCCGCGCGTATTCTGGCGCGGGCTTACCGTTGGGAAGTTGGTGCTGCTGGTGTTGCCGCCAACGAACAGGTCGCCATTGGTCGCATTGTGCAACATGATGCTAGCGCGGTCCGCGCCCGAGCCACCGTAGTTGCGCATCCAAACCAGGCTCGACAGATCCTGGTTGATCCGGAACACGAATACATCGCTGCTTCCGTTGTTCGTGTTGCTGGCGCCGCTGCCCGCGTTCAGCGTCAGCAAGTTGGTGCTGGTGGTGCTTCCGGAGACGAACACATCGCCGTTCGCGGCCAGGCGTACGTCGTAGTTGTCGTCCGCACCGTTTCCACCTACAACGGCCGCCTTGATCGAGTTGCCCGCCGTGTTGATCTTCAACACGAATACATCGATGTCGCTTTGCGCTTGCTGGTTGAGACTGCTGCCGCTGAAATCCGGCCCACCCAACAACGGGAAGTTCGTACTGCTCGTTTGGCCCGTGATGTAAAGGTTACCATCAGGACCCTGTTCCATGGCGTACGGATTGTCGTCACCACCACCGCCGATGTAGGTCTGCCACACACGTGTGCCTGCACCACCAACCGTTCCGGGTTCGAGGTATTTGCCCACGATCATTTCCAAGTTGCCGTTCGCCGATACATCGAAGGCGCCCACGGTGATGTTGTCCGTCGTGCCCACCACACGGGCCACTACGTAAATCGCGCCGTCGGTCGGGTCAACCCAAATGGCGTGACCGTGGTTGTCGCCGGAGCTATTGGTGTTGACCCAAGTGGCCCAACGCATGGCGATGGGGTCGATCACCAACGCCTGCGACTTGTCATAGGCGCCAAGCTCGAATCCGAGGACGTTACCTGCGCTCACCGTGTACCGCGCATCCACTTTGCGTTCGCGGCCATTGATCACCTGATATACCACTGGAGCGGGGTAAGTCATTTCCCCAAGGCTCGTCGGTATCACCAACTCACCTCGCGCGTTAACGCTCAACCGTTCGATACCCTTGAACTCGATGGCAACATTTCGAGGGTCGCTACCTGGTTTGCAGATGATGTCGTACTCGAGCGCACCATCCGCGGCTGGGTAGTAACGCGCATCGATGTTGCTGTACACGTTGGTGTACCACACCTCGTTGTAGCTGCGCACATTGAGCGCCTGCGCGCCGCCAACGAAGTAGTTCATCGGCTCCTCATGGGCTTCGCGGCTTTCGATCCGCATTTCCGCGGATGCATTGCGGAAGTGCATCAGCCATCCATGCCCACGCTCGCGCCAGATGAGCGGTCGCATCGGCTTGCCATCATGCATCTCCTGCTCGATCCGCATACCCTCATTGATCCGGGCTTGCACGGCCTCTGGATCGTAGCTCTTCATAAGCATCCCATCGCGCGTAGCCAGCGCCTGGCCGAGCGGGAAGTCTGCGCGGAAGAGCACGCCCTCTGAGAACTGTCCTTGGTTCTCGGTGAACGTGATCTCCTTGTCGTGCTTGTGGAGAAGTTCGTCCGCTGCCAAGTCGTGCCCGGCAGCGGGCTTCACCGCACGCTGGGCGTGCACGCCAATGGCAACGGTCATCGCCAATGCCAGCAGCGAGGCTTGGCGCCAACGATGTGTAGTTGTTGAGGGTCGCATGTTCTCGAGTTTTGGGAGTTACTGGTTCAAAGCATCAGGGGGTCGGTTGACCCGGTTGTTGTCAAGCGAAAAGCACGAGCAATGCACCGAGCAGGCAAAGGCCCCAGAACTCGGGATCCCGCAGGTCAGCGTATGTGTCGACAGATGCCTTCTGCAGCGACAGGGCGCGTGCAGTTGACGGGATATGCGCAGCGTGTTCTTCGCGGCGTATGGCTGAAAGCGACCGTGCGCGTTCAGCACTTGTGAAAAAAGACTGTTGTTCCATTCGCTTTCGGGGTCCGTTGGTGCTGTCCAAGTAGCCAGCGGTCAACCGAGAGAAGAGCGGAACGGGGGCAAATGAAGGGGCAACCCCATGCCCATGTCAAGACTTGTCGAAGGATTTAAGGCGTTGGCCGAAGAAAACGCACCCTCGGCAGCGGGTTTGGCGGCTAAAAAATCAGCCGCTGAAGAAGGTAAACGCCTGCACCGGCCAAGTAACCGAGCAGCGCCAACCAACCGACCTTCCTAGCATACCAGAAGAAGCCGATCCGCTCCATTCCCATAGCAGCAACACCAGCGGCAGACCCGATGATCAACGCGCTTCCACCGGTACCTGCGCAATACGCGAGGAAGATCCAGAAACTATGGTCGGTACCGAACGCATCGGCGTACATGCCTTGTGCCGCTGCCACCAATGGAACGTTGTCCACAATAGCGCTTATCGCGCCGATGAGTATGGCCTGCGCATGCACATCGGGCAGGGCTCCGCTGAGAGCGGTAGCCATATCCGTCAGCAGGCCCGCGTGTTGCAAGGCGGAAATGCTCAACAGGATGCCGAGGAAGAAGAGGATGCTGGGGGAATCGACACCGCGTAGCGCCTGAACCAACGTGTACGGTGCGCGTTGCTCATCATCCTTGCTACCATGGATCAATTCGGTGATGATCCACAGCACGCCCACCATCAATAGTATTCCCATCACCGGGGGCAAATGGGTAACGGTTTTGAAAACCGGCACGAACAGCAACGAACCGATCCCGGCGAAGAGAACCAGTTTGCGCTGACCTTTGGAAAGCCCATCGCCCTCGATGGCCGTTGCGACCGGGCGCTGGGTGGTACCGCGCATTTTGCGCCAGCTCAACAGCAGCGGAACAGCAAGGCACACCAAGCTGGGCAATAGAAGATGAAGCACCAAGGGGCCGGTGGTGATCCGGCCTTTGATCCATAACATGGTAGTGGTGACATCGCCGATCGGGCTCCAGGCACCACCGGCGTTAGCGGCGATGACCACCAAGCCCGCTGCCCACATGCGCTCATCCTTGTCCTCGATCAATCGTCGCAACAAGGTCACCATCACGATCGTGGTGGTCAGGTTGTCGAGCACTGCGCTCAAGAAGAAGGTGATCAACGCTATCGTCCACAACAATGCGCGTTTGCTCTTCAGGTGGATATTATCCGTGATGAGGTCGAAGCCGTTGTGCGCGGCTACCAGCTCAACGATGGTCATGGCACCCAACAAGAAGAAGAGGATGCCTGCGATCTCCGCGAAATGGTGCATGAGACCGGCTTCAGTGGATAAGGGCTCTCCTCCCACGGCGATGATGGTCCAGCAGATCACGCCCGTGATCAACGCACTCGCGGCCTTGTTGACCTTGAGGCTGTGTTCGAACGCAATGGCTGCGTATCCAAGCACGAAAACGATGATGAGCAACGTGGCCATGGAGAGTGGAAGCGTAATGGCGGGCAAGGTAGGATCGGAGCCTCCGACGACCCCGACACCTTCAGTCGCTCCCCGGGTAGTCCCTGTCCAACAACCCGTGGTGATGTTGCGCGTGGTAGATGGTGAAGAACAGCATCTCGCGCACCGTCAACTTGCCCAGCAATGGGTGAGGTAACAGCACCGTATCCAGATCTTGCTCCGACCAAGCACCAGCACGTCGCGTCATGGTTGCAACGATGCGCTGCACGGACGCGGAAATGCGTTCCACCGCGCTGGACGGAACATTAGGCGGCACGAAACGGCCGGACGCTCTTCCTCCGGCGGCCAGCTTTTCCTTGTACCGCTGCACCACTCCGTCATAGTCACGCGGCACACGGTTCGGTTTGCCGAAGCGCCAACGGAGGAACCACTTCGGGACAAGCAACGCCAATGAAACAGGCGCAATGGCACGTTGGACATGTTCGAGATGTTGGGCGGGTGTCCACTTGCCATTGTGCGACTTGTCGCGTTGGTCTGCGGGCACCGCAAGAACGCGCCTGATGAACGCCTCATGGTTCTTAAGCAAGACGGTGTTGATCTGCGAGCGGTCCATTGCCGTGGTGCTACACCGTTGCCACCACCTTCAGCTCGATCGCGATCGGTGTCGGGAGGCAGTTGATCTCCAACGTGGTGCGGCACGGCGGATCCTTCTCGAAGTACTCCTTCCACAAACGATTGTACGTCGGGAAGTCATCCTTCATGTTGGTGAGGTACACCGTGACATCCACGATCTTTTCCCATGAGGACCGCGAATCCTCCAGGATCCATTTCACGTTCTGGAACACGCTACGCACCTGTGTTTCAATGTCGTAGCTCGTGATGTTGCCGTCGGCATCGAGCTCAACGCCCGGTATCTTCTTCGTACCGCGTTCACGCGGGCCCACACCACTTAGGAACAACAGATCCCCCACACGCCGTGCATGCGGATAGTGTCCCACGGGCTCCGGCGCTTTGCCGCTGTTGATGCTTTCATTGCTCATGCCGCGAAGTTGTACAGGAAAAGAAAAGGACCCGTCCCCGGGCCCTTTTCCTGTTGGCGTGCGCAAGGCGCAGCTCACGTTGCCTGTTCGGCCGGACCAAGCCCTCCCGGGCATGGAGTACACGTGGGGTGCAGGGTCCGCTGCTGGCGGTGGCCCGTCGTTCGGTGCGCGCGTGGGTGGGGTTTCATTTTCCGATCGGCGAGCGCAAATCTCGGGTACCAATGTGAAGGACATCTGAAAGCAGTGTAAGCCCTGAAGAAGTTGTGAACCACGGTTGATATCGCCACACCTTTACCGCATGAACATGCGCTACCGCCGCCTCGGCACTTCCGGTTTGAAAGTCTCCGAACTGTCACTTGGTTCGTGGCTCACCTTCGGCAAACAGATCGACGACGGCACGGCCGAAGCGTTGATGAAGATGGCTTACGACAACGGCATCAACTTTTTCGACAATGCAGAGATCTACTCGCGTGGCGAGAGCGAACGGGTGATGGGCCGCATCTTGAAAAAGATGGAATGGCCGCGCGACACATGGACAGTGAGCAGCAAGGTTTTCTTCGGTGCCGGAGGCAAGCTTCCCACACAAGTGGGACTGCACCGGAAGCATGTGGTGGAAGCCTGCAATGCTGCGCTCACTCGGTTGGAGGTGGAATACCTCGACCTGTACTTCTGCCACCGGCCGGATCCCGAAACGCCGATCGCCGAAACCGTATGGACCATGCACCAATTGGTCATGCAAGGCAAGGTGATGTACTGGGGCACGAGCGAGTGGAGTGCTGATGAGATCAAGCAGGCCCATGCGATCGCCGAACAGCATCATCTGATCGCTCCGGCAATGGAGCAACCGCAGTACAACATGTTCCATCGCGAGAAGGTGGAGAAGGAGTTTGCGCACCTGTATGGCACCGTTGGTTTGGGTACCACTATCTGGAGCCCACTCGCAAGTGGCGTGCTCAGCGGAAAGCACACCTTGGATGGTGACGCCTCATCGCGCATGCGTATGGCCGGTCTTGACTGGTTGCGCGAACGTGAACTCAACGAAGCAAGACTTAAGACGGTAAAGCAAGTGAAGGAGGTAGCGGATGGTCTCGGATTATCGCTGCCGGTCGTTGCCATTGCTTGGTGTTTGAAGAACTCATGTGTTAGCACGGTGATCCTCGGCGCGAGCAAGACGGCCCAACTGGAGGAGAACCTCAAAGCCGTGGAGGCTCAGGATGCGCTCACGCCCGACGTGATGGCACGGATCGACAAGATCTTGACTACCCATGCGTGAGGGGCTGAATTCCCCAAGTCATACGCATGGCTCACGTTCGTCGGAGAACAGACCAGCATGCAGGCCGGTCGAGGTTCGGTCTTTCGAAAGTCGCTTCAAACCGGATCGAGTACTGGGTCGTCTTGAGCAAGTTGTTCGACTTCGGGCGGATCGTGCTAAACTTGCGTCCCGTTAAAAACGGGTTGGCATTTTGGGGGATTAGCTCAGCTGGCTAGAGCGCTTGCATGGCATGCAAGAGGTCACCGGTTCGACTCCGGTATTCTCCACCTGAAGGCGGCTCGCAATGGGCCGCCTTTTTGCCTTCTTGGTCGCCCTCCTCGAACCCCACGACGGACCCCCCGACGGCGGGCCCGTCCCCCGCCCGGGGGGCCGCGGCGGGAGGGGCGCCTCGGACGGGGGCGCGGGGGGGGACGGGGCGGCGCGCCCGGGGTCCCGGGGGCCCCGGGGGGCCCGGTGGGCGGACGCCCCGGCGGCCCGGGGGGCGGCGGGCGGGCTCCGGGGGCGCGCGGGGCGGGCGGGCCCCGCGGGGGGCTCCGGCCCCCCCGGGGGGGCGCCCCGCGCGGTGGGGAGGGCCCCCGGTTCGGTTCCGGTTTCTCCACCTGAAGGCGGCTCGCAATGGGCCGCCTTTTTTTTGGTCATTCCTGTAGCGCCCGCCGGAACGCACCGCTCCACCGACGTGCGCTTTCCTTCCGCAAGTGCAGGCCGTCGGTGGTCACGTATTCCTCCGCCGGTGATGGCTGATACACACGGTGCTTAGGAAAGTACCGGTGCACCAGCGCTCGCGACACCTCGGCCAATGGCATTTCCATCAACCGCGTGTCCAAAGGCATTTCGAAGAATGACACTTCCACACCGTGCGCTTCAAGTTCCGCCACGGAGAAGACCATCCGATCCATGAATTGAACGGTGGTGTCGCCACCGGGAATGTGCTTGTACAACTCCATTTGCTCATCGAGCATGAACTTTCCAGCAACTTCGGTGTTGCCATCCAAAGGACCGGAGAGGTCCTCCATGGTCCCCACTTCTTGTTTGGCCTTCTCCTTCACCCAGCCGAACAACAGGCCACTGGGTTGATTGCGCTCGCGCAGAATGGGAACATGGGTGCGGGCAACGAACATGGCCGGGTCCGTAACCGCTTTGATGAAGCCCTCATCGTATTTGCGGAAAAGGATGTTCGTCTCGATGAACACGCGTTCCGGCCAGCGACCGCTGCGCGAGATGATGTCGAGACCCTCCTGCAAACTGAGCCCTCCAACGGCAAGGTTGTAAGTGCCGGGCTTCAAGCTGTCGGCCACCATGCGGGAGGCCAACGAACTACCGACGATCACGTCGCTCGGTACAGCACCCTCCGCATAGAGATAACCCTCTGC
Organism: Flavobacteriales bacterium; assembly: GCA_016703005.1. Lineage (GTDB taxonomy): Bacteria > Bacteroidota > Bacteroidia > Flavobacteriales_F > PHOS-HE28 > PHOS-HE28. The sequence continues at coordinate 144,529 of JADJCX010000029.1, read as the reverse complement.
CTTGATGCGGTTGCTGCCTTGTAGATGCTGGCCGGTATCGTAGGAGATCGGCACCCAGCGCACAAATGCCGCATAGCCCAGGCTGAGCAAGGCAAACGTGAGGAACATGCGCTTGAACATCGTCTAGAACTGGAAATAGATGAACGCCCCACCACTGCCGCTGTTGGTGAGGAGCAGAAAAAGCATGATGCCGTAGGCGTACGGCCGCCACTTCGCACGCCATGCGCGCGCTTTGTCTTCGTTACCATAGTGAAAGATGTGGTAGGCGACAATGGGAATGCTCAACAACGCGATGAAGTAGAGGATGAGCGGCTGCATCTCACCGCTGGTCCAGTTGCCCGCGAGCGCTTCCACGTACGCGATCACATGGTTGAAGTCAGGAAGCTTGAAGAGCAGCCACGCCAGTGTTACGCACATGAACACGAACAGTGTGCTCAAGAGCTTCGGCACCTTGAAGGGCCCGCCGAATTTGTCCTGCAGCAAGCGCTCCACCGCCAGCACACCGCCGTGGAAGGCACCCCAAACAGCATAGCTCCATGCCGCCACGTGCCACAGGCCGCCGAGCACCATGGTAAGCATCAAGTTGATGTAGGTACGTACTGGACCCTTGCGGTTCCCGCCAAGGGGTATGTACAGGTATTCGCGCAGGAAACTGCTGAGACTAATGTGCCAGCGCTTCCAGAATTCGCTGAAGCTGCGGGACAAGTATGGGAAATTGAAGTTGGTCATCAGCGTATAGCCGAACAGATGACCAAGGCCGATCGCTATGAGCGAATAACCCGCGAAGTCGGCGAAGATCTGCATGCTGTACCCGAAGAGCAGAGCGATCAATGTGATGGACGACAGGCCCTTAAAATAGGGATATGTGAGCCAAAAGGTCTGCTCGCTCATGTTGTCGGCGATCACCATTTTCAGGAAGTAGCCGACGACCAACGCACCGACAGCCTTTTCCCAGTCGATGCCGGAGAAGTACTTGGTGGTGATCTGCGGTAGGAAGTCTTTGGCTTTTACAACGGGCCCCGCCACGAGTTGGGGGAAGAAAGATTTGAAGGCGGCACTACTCAAACTGTGCTGCCAGATGTTCTTCACGATAATGCTCTTGTACTCCGGCAGGTCGCGCCCACGATAGGCGTCCACGGCCAAGCTGATGCCTTGGAAGGTGAAGAAACTGATACCGATCGGGAGCGGAATGGCCACCAAGAATTCACCGAGCCCGGTGCCACTGAAAAAGCTGCGGCCGAAGAGCGGGCTGTACTTGAAGAACAGTAGGATGCTGAGGTTCACCACCACCCCGAGCGTGGCGTACAGTTTTCGATAGCCCGCTTCGCCGTGCACGGCTCCGTAGCTGGCCACGATGTTGATGCCGATGCTGATCACCAGCAGACTGAGCAGCCACGGTTCGCTGTAGGCGTAGAAGATGAAACTGGCCACCACGATCAGGTGCAACTGGAAGCGGTGCAGGAACGGCAGGTAGTACAGCACGAAAGCCGGGACCAGAAGACAGAGAAAGTCGAGGCTGTTGAAGAGCATGACGGTGCGCGGCGCGAAGTACGTCCGTGCTCCGTCGTCATTGGGCGCATGTGCGCAGTGGGGATGAACAAGAGCATGTTATTCCGTTTTCTGGGGCGCCTCTGCGGATCACGATCACCCCTATCCTTGTAGCCCTTCAGTCATACCCATGAGAACTACATTATTTCTGATCAGTGCTACAGTACTGGCATGCCCTGCTATCGCGCAACCGGCTAACGATGACTGCGCCAACGCACAACCCCTCCCGGTCAATCAACCGGGCCAATGCCCGGGCCTGGGATTGTCCGGTGACAATTTCGACGGCACCCAAAGCGGACTGCCCTCCTGCGTAGGTACCAGCACGTTCTTCAAGGATGTATGGTACTCCTTCAACAGCGACGCCAACACGGAGATCACCGTGGATGTGGTGTTTTTCACGATCGATGAATGGGGCATCGAAGTGCTTGATGGGTGTAGCGGCACCAGCCTGTTCTGTGACAGTGCCTCGAACAGCCAATATGTGGTCAGCGTTGCACCCGGCACGGATCATTTGATCCGGTTCTTCACGAACAACTCCACTGGCAGTGGTGGGCTCTTTACAATTTGCCTTAGCGGAAACAACATTGTCAGCGCCTGCGATGGTGGTGATATCCTTACCGACCAGGGTTTCAGTTTAGTGAACGTGTGTCAGGATGGAACGGCCGACGTTATTGGATTCGGGAGTTCGACCACGTCCTCGGAGGCGTTCATTTTCGCACTCACGGATTATGGCGGCCGGATCGAGACAATGTTCATTGACCCGTTGGATTTCGACACCATGGCGGTGGGCGAATACCGGGTGTACGGGGTCAGTTACAATGGAACTTTGGTAGGGGCCGACCCTGGCGAAGACATCTTGATGGTCACCAGCACAGGAACATGCGTCGATATCAGCAATGATGGCGCCCGCATATTCGTAGATCTCTGTGCGGTAGTTGAGGGGCCTTCCGGTAACACTGAGTGGACGGTGATGAATAGCACGGACCGGTCCTTCGGTATTGTTGCTCCCATAGGCCTTACCAATGTGCGCTTGACCTTGGTCGATGCAGCAGGACGTGCAGTAACGACCAGCCGTGCGTTTTTTGTCAGAGGGGTGCCCACTTTGGTGAATTTCAACGCAGCGCCCGGCGCGTACCGCGTTTTGTTGCAATGGGCCACTGGACAGCATGTGCTCCCGGTGGTGTTGCGTTGAAGAAGACGGCCTCGCCGCACTGGATTATTTTGGTCGCGACTCCCACAACGAACCACGATGCCCATACGCCGCCCGTTCAACCTGAAGCAGTGGATCGCCGACAACCGCGACCTGCTGAAGCCGCCTGTTGGCAATAAGAACCTGTTTGCTGATGCAGGCGACTATATCGTGATGATCGTGGGCGGGCCGAACGCACGAAAGGACTATCACTGGAACGAGACCGAGGAGCTCTTCTACCAAGTGGAAGGCGATATCGAGGTCGGGATCCAGGAAGATGGCAAGGCCGTTACCATCCCGATCAAGGAAGGAGAGATGTTCCTGTTGCCTTCGCGCACGCCGCACCAACCAAGACGAGGCGCCGGAACGGTGGGCTTGGTGATCGAATGCAAACGCGATGATCGGGAGTTGGAGGACGGTTTGCAGTGGTACTGCGAGAAGTGCAACAATAAACTGCACGAGTACCGTTTCGTCCTGCACAACATCGAGAAGGACTTCATCCCTCGGTTCAGGGAATTCTACGGGAACGAGCAATTGCGTACGTGCAAGAGCTGTGGACATGTGATGGAGACCGATCCGCGCTTCGTGTGAGCCATCATTCAATGTCATCTCGAGTGCAGTCGAGAGGGGATCTGCTTTCGATAGATATCCACACCCACATCCTACCGGAGAACATCCCCGATTTCGGGAGGCGCTTCGGTTATCGGGGCTTCGTCCACTTGGACCATCACAAGCCGGGCTGTGCCCGTATGATGATGGACGACAAGTTCTTCCGCGAGGTCCAAGCCAATTGCTGGGATCCGCAGGTACGTATCGCGGAATGCGATGTGCACCATTGCCATGTGCAAGTGCTCAGTACCGTGCCCGTGATGTTCAGCTATTGGGCCAAGCCGCAGGACACCCTTGCGCTGAGCGAGTTCCTCAACGACCACATTGCGGGCATCGTTCACCGCTACCCCAAGCGCTTCGTCGGTCTTGGCACGCTGCCCATGCAGGATGCTGACCTGGCCATCAAGGAACTGGAGCGTTGCAAGCGCATCGGCCTCGAAGGCATCCAGATCGGTACGCATATCGAGGGTGTCAACCTTGGCGAGCCGCGACTACTTCCGATCTTCCAAGCCATGGAGGCACAAGGCATGGCGCTCTTCGTGCATCCGTGGGACATGATGGGGAAGGAACGGATGGACAAGTATTGGCTGCCATGGCTGGTGGGCATGCCGGCCGAAACGACACTCGCCATCAGCAGCATGATCTTCAGTGGGTTGTTCGAGAAGTGCCCAAGACTGCGTGTTGCTTTTGCGCATGGTGGCGGCTCGTTCCCTGCTACCGTTGGTCGCATACAGCACGGCTTCGAGGTGCGCCCCGACCTCTGCGCCGTTGACAACAACGTGGCGCCGATGAACTACCTCGGCCGCTTTTGGTTGGATTCATTGGTGCACGACCCGCGCATGTTGGAGATCGTTACCGATATGTTCGGTGCAAACCGCATCGCAATGGGCACCGATTATCCATTCCCCCTCGGCGAGTTGGAGCCCGGTGCGCTGATCCGCAGCATGCCTTGGACGAATGAAAAAAAGGAAATGCTGCTGAGCGGGGCTGCGCTGGAATGGCTCAACGCGGGGCGCGAGCGTTTTGTGTGATCCTACCTCACCAGATTCACATGCCCGATCAGTTTGTGCTTCTCACCGCTGATCTCGCTGTACTCGATCTTCCACACGTAGGTATCGATGGGTGATTGCACGCCGCTATAGGTGCCGTTCCAAGAGGCGCGCAGGTTGTCGCCTTTCCAGATCTGTTCACCCCAGCGGTTGAAGACCAGTAGTTCGAAATCGTCGATCTCCAAACCGGAGGCGAAGAAGACGTCGTTCACACCATCACCGTCCGGCGTGAAGGTGTTCGGTACGTATAACGAGCCGTCCACGATCACCAGCACCTGATCCACCGCCTTGCAGCCGTTGGTATCGGTAAGCGAAATGGTATAGAGCGTGCTGGTCTGTGGCGACACCCATGGGTCGAGGCAGTCGAGGCAGCCCATCACCCATGTATCCGGCGTCCACTCCACAACGCCGTCGCCAACGGCCTGAAGTTGCGTTGCATCACCGAAATCGATCTCCACATCGCCGCCGGCGTACACGGTCGGCATGGGGAACAGATCAACGTATGCATAGGCCGTATCCGAGCAGCCCGCCGGCCCGATAACGATCACTTGATAGTTGGTGGGTGCTGCCGGTGTGGCCATCGGCGCTTGTAAGGCAGGATCATCCAACGATCCTGACGGCGACCAAGCATATGTGCTTCCGCCGTTGGCGAACAACTGAACGCTCTCGCCAGGGCAGATAATGGTATCGGGCCAAGCATCCGCAACAACGATCACCACATCAACGAACGCACTGTCAAGTACACTACCGCAGGTGTTGCTGAACGCACAGACGTAGTACATGGGCACCGGTGGCGTAACGAACGGATCGGGGATGGTGAGGTCGACAATGCCTGGTGCTGCGTCCCACGCATAATTGTCTGCGCCACTGGCCTGCAGTTGCACCGCAGTGCCGGGACATGTCGCCGTGTCGCCGATCACCGGCAACGGCACCGAAAACTGCACGAACACAGTGAGAGTATCGGTGAGAATGCAGCCGCCCGCTGTGGTGATCGTGACGATGTACTCGGTAGTATCGAGCGGTGTGGCGAGCGGATTCTGGAGTAATGCGTTGTTCAACGTTCCGGCCATGGTCCACGAGTAGCTGGCGCCACCGAACGCGGTGATCGTGGCACTTTGCCCGATGCAGATCACTGTATCGGGTCCGGCCCCCCCGGCAGGCACACTGAATTGTATGGTGACACTCGCCGTGTCGCTTCCGCAGGCATTGGTTGCAGTGACCACGTAGGTAGAGGTGCTGTTCGGCGAAGCCCAAGGATCGGCAATGTTCGCGCTGCTCAGATCGATGGGTGGATCCCAAGCGTACGTATCACCGCCGTATGCCTGGAGCTGCACACTGTCACCAGCGCACAGCGGCCCAGCGGGATCAACGGATGCAATGGGCAACGGCAGCACCTCCACCGTCAGGTAGGCGGTGTCGTTCGGTGTGCAGGCCAAGGTGTCGCTGAGCACCATCATAACGGTGTAGGTGCCCGTATCGCCATAGGTGTGCACAGGTTCAAAGGCTGTGCTTGTGTTGCCATCTCCGAACGCCCAATCGTATGCGGATCCACCCGTGCTGAGGTTGTCGAATTGTACAGCGCTACCTAGGCAAATGGTGTTGGGTCCATTGATCCCGATCACCGCTATCGGCTGGTTCAAATTGAACTTGAACACACCGAGGTTGCAGTTGAAACTGTTGTTCGTATTGCTCCATGCCCCGGGAGTGGTGGGGAAGTCGCTGTTGCTTCCGCACCCGGCGCACACTGCTTGGTACACGTTGCCGTTCTTGTCGAAACGGCTGGTGCCACCATCCACATGCTCGGCGCTGATGCTGCCGCCGAAGAACGTGCCGTAGTTCAGGGCAACTGCTTCCGGCTCCAATACCATCAAATAGAAATCGCTGCCATCGGTGCTGGTCTGGAACGCCCCCGGCGTTGTCGGCAGACCAGCGGTGCTGCTGTTGAGTACACCGGCGTTCGCGTTCACGTTGCCACCCCAGCCGCTGAAGTAGATCTGTCCGCAATCGCTTACCAGGAATGCGCTCGGCGATATGTCGTCGGTGCCGCTGCCATTGCCGATCACCGTGCTCCACAACGAGGCATCAAGCGCGTGTGAGAATTTGTGGATGAACTGCGTGCTGTTCGGGTTAGCGTACTTGCCTGCCGTTACCGGATATGCACCGTAGGTCTGGCCCACCACATACACATTGTCCGACAGGTCGAGCTGCACGAAATAGGTCTGGTCATAATCACTGGTTCCCACATAGGTGCCGCTCAAGCGCGAGGTGCCTGCCGCATTGTACCGCACGATGTATCCATCGACTGTTCCGCTGAAGGCCGCATTGAACGGGGCTCCCCCCAAGGGCAGGTTGGCACTGGTAGTGCCGCCGGTGATGAACACCTGCCCGTTGCTGTCGAACTGCACCCCGAACCCGCTGTCGGTGCCGCTGCCACCGTGGTAAGTGCCCCATAGCAAATTGGTGAGCGCCGCGTTCAAACGGAAGATGTAGCCATCCTGCAAGCCGCCGCCAAAGGCAGCTTGCGGGGCGCCAGCGCTGGTGGTTGCGTTGTTGCTTTCGGTGCTGGTGGACACCACTGGGTTACCATTCGGGTCCAGCGCGATCTCGCCCCGGAAGGCATCGCCGTAATTGTGTGCGAGGGGTGGGTTGTTGTTCAACGCATCATTGCCTGAACCGCCCATGAAGGTGGAACCGATCAATGTGGTGGCATCGGCACTGAAGTGCGCCACGAACGCATCGGTACCGCTGTTGTGCCCATAGCCGTAGCCCACGCCGAACACCAGCGGTGGTCCACCGCCGAAGCTGTTGTCGAAGCACCCACCGGTCACTGCAAAGTCGCTGCTACCTGTGCTTCCGAAGACAAACAGTTCGTCGCTGTCGTTCACAACCAAACTGTGTGGGCTCTCGTTACCGAAGGCCCCGCCGAGGTACGTGCTCCACACCAGACCAGTACCATCGGGCAGCCATGTGCTGATGCCCACATCAATGGTATTGCCATTGAAGCTGGGGTCGAGCACACCAACCGTTATCGGGTAACCAATGCCGAACACGATACCACCACCATACAAGTGCCCGTCGTTGTCGTAGGTGGCGGTGAAGCCGAAGTTGTCGGCTGTGCTACCGCTGTAACTACCGAATGTGATGTTGGGGTCGATGGTGAGTCGGTCGCCCGATTGCAGACAAAATGCACCTGAGCGAACGCTAGGACGACCGCAGAAATGGAAACCGACCGTGTTGTCTTTCAGCACGTATGCCGACACAACATCAACCTGCACTCCGCTGCGCTCGGCGAACGATACTGGAGCCTCCTCTACGATGTTGCCTGTGGTCAAGCCCACGTGCAATGCACCATCACGGAGAGCCAATTCGCTCTGACCGTCGTATCGCATCCGGATACTGTTCGGGTCTGCACCGGGCGCGACCACCAGATCATACTTCAACCCTTTACTGCCATCAATGCGCAGGTCGATTCCCGGATAGACCCCCTTCACCCATACCTCGCCGTACACCGCGCAACCCGTTCCCCATCCCGCCGGGTCGTTGCCGATGAAGTAGTTCTCGTAATGCGGCTGCCTCAACTTGCCTTCCGGCATGCCGCCCTTACTTCCCTCGAACGTTACACGGTACGCGTGTGCTTTGCGCGGTGCGGGCGTCTCACCATCATGCGTATGCCCATGGTGCAAATGCTCGCCACCACTGGTGAGCACGTAGGTCATGGCGCTTTTCTCAATGAAAACCGCGCCGCCCGGCACCATGGCCCTATATAGCACTTGATCAGGCCATTGTCCTTTGTTCTCCGTAAAGCGCACCACCGGCTCTTGGGCATAGAGGCCGAAGACAACGCAAAGGGTGGCTATGGAAAGTAGAAGACGCACGGTCAGGGGAAAGAGCCTCGAATGTACCGGGCAATAGACCGGAAACCCGCCTACAACGTTGCTTGACCGGGGATCCTTGCCGATGGACCGGCCAAGACCTGTCCTGACCAGGGTCGCTGCTAGTGCGGGCCGTACTTTCGTGGCCCGAAGCACAGGGGCGGACAGTTCAGCCCGCCTTCCACCCTGCTCCGGAAAGGTGAAGTGAGCGACGCGATCAAGCACGAATGCGGATTGGCCTTCATCCGCTTGCGGAAGCCTCTGCATCACTACCAGGAGAAATACGGTACGGCTTTCACGGGGATCAACAAGCTCTTCCTCCTCATGGAGAAGCAGCATAACCGCGGACAGGATGGGGCAGGGGTGGCGACCATCAAGCTCGATCCAGCGCCGGGCGACAACTTCATCGACCGCAACCGCAGTACGGACAAGCAGGCGATACAGAAGATCTTCGCGGGTATCCACAAGGCCTCACAACAGGCGATCGACAAGGACCCCTCGCTAGCAGGCGATGTCGACCGCCTCAAGAAAGAAGTGCCATTCCTGGGTGAAGTCCTGCTGGGCCACTTGCGCTATGCCACGTACGGAGCCGGCGGTTTGGAAAACTGCCATCCACGTCGTCGCCTGAGCAATTGGATCACCCGGAATCTGGTGCTCGCGGGCAACTTCAACATGACCAACGTTGATGAGCTCTTCGACCTGCTCGTGAGCATAGGCCAGCACCCCAAGGAGCACAGCGATACCATGACGGTGCTGGAGAAGATCGGCCACTACTTGGATGTGGAGAATGATCGCCTGCGCCAGATCCACCACCAGCTCGGGTACAACGACCGCCAGATCACCGATGTGATCGCGGAGAAAATGGACATCGCCGCGATTCTGCGCATGAGCGCCATGGACTTCGATGGCGGTTACGCCTTCGCAGGATTGATCGGCCACGGCGATGCGTTCGTGTTGCGCGATCCAGCCGGCATTCGCCCTTGCTTCTGGTATGCGGATGATGAATTCGTGGTGGCAGCGAGCGAACGCCCTGCCATCCAAACGGCCTTCGGCGTGAAGACCGACCAAGTTCAGGAGTTGCGTCCGGGACATGCGTTGATCGTACGCAAGAACGGTTCGTTCAGCGAGGAGCAAGTGCGCGAACCGGTCGAGAAACGGTCGTGCAGTTTCGAGCGTATCTATTTCAGCCGCGGCAGCGATCGCGATGTGTACCGCGAGCGTATCGCGTTGGGCCGCAACGTGGTGCCCACGATCATGGACGCCATCGATCACGACCTGACGAACACGGTGTTCAGTTTCATCCCGAACACCGCGGAAGTGGCGTGCTACGGGATGCTGAAAGGGCTGGAGGATGAATTGAACAAGACCAAGGAGCGGCTGATCACCGAACTAGGGCCGAAGCCCGCTCCCGGCAAATTGCGAGAGATCTTGGCCATGCGTCCGCGTCTGGAGAAGGTGGCGATCAAGGATGCCAAGTTGCGCACCTTCATCACCAGCGACAATGCGCGCGATGAATTGGTAGCCCACGTGTACGACATCACTTATGGCAGTGTGCGCCCGGGCGTTGACAACTTGGTGGTGATCGACGATAGCATCGTGCGCGGCACCACGCTCAAGCAGAGCATCCTGAAAATGCTGGACCGCTTGGAACCCAAGCGCATCGTGGTGGTGAGCAGTGCGCCGCAGATCCGCTACCCCGATTGTTATGGTATCGACATGGCCAAGCTCGGCGACCTCGTTGCGTTCCAAGCCGCGATCGCGTTGCTGAAAGAGACCAAGCAGGATAACGTGATCGACGATGTGTACGACCGGGCCCTTGCCAATGTGGGCAAGCCGCTCGCGCAAGTGGAGAACGTGGTGAAGGACATTTTCGCGCCGTTCACTGACGAACAGATCAGCGCCAAGATCACCGAGCTACTGACACCTGCGGATACCAAGGCTGAAGTGCGCATCGTCTATCAGACCATCGAAGGGTTGCGCAACGCCTGCCCGCAACACACCGGCGACTGGTACTTCACTGGCAACTACCCCACACCCGGCGGCAACCGCGTGGTGGACCGTGCCTTCATTAACTGGATGGAGGGGAAGAACGTTCGGGCCTACTGACACCTCACGCCAACCCCTCTCTAGGGGAGAGGGCTGATGGACGAAGTCACATCTGAACGATCCGCTTTTTCTTCCTCAGCTTGCTCAACTGTTTCGGTGTTCCGTTCAGCTGTGCATTGCCATGCAGCACAATGCGTGATGATGCATCCACTTTGACTTTCGCCGTTGCGTGCAGGTCGATCACGCAGCCCGCTTGCACATGCAGTTCGCTGCCGGTGATGAGTTCCACTGTGCTACCAGCGCCGATGAACATCCGTGCGCCGGGCTCCATCACCAGCCGCGTGGGGTCACTGAAATAGGTGCGACGCTGGAACACTTCGGCGGCATCGATACGGGTCGGTGTTCTGCTACGATCAAGCAACAGCCGCTTGCCATCGGCCAACCAGAGGGCGTAGCCGCCAAAGCCAGTGACGTTGTGCAGGACAATGCTGTCGGCGCACCAACGGATGTCGCGATCAAGGAACGTATCGTCGTTGCGCACCTGGATCAGTTGGCTACCGTCCATGCGTTGTTCCAGCAGCTGCACGCTGATCGGGTTGAGGTGGATAACGCGGTTGTTCGGCTTACCGCCTTTGTATTTGTCACGGTTGATCGCACCGACCAACGTGAGCATGTTCGCAGTGCTCGGGTTGGTACCCATGCCCAGCTTGTTGTTCCCGCCGGGCGTGAAGGCTTGTCGTGCATGGCCGTGGAGCAGTGCCTTGTCGATCCACTGTCCGTCGCGCACTTCTATACGAACAGTGAGGTTCTCGTTACGCATCAAGCGGCCATCGCCATTGCGGTCGAACACGGGGAACTCAAGGTCCTGATGCCCCGTGAGCGGGTTGGCCAATCGTGTGTCGACGATGTATGGCTCCGTTTGGCCGGGCCATAGGCACTCGAACCGCACCGTATCGCCGCGCAACGAAATGTCGTGCGCCCCGCTTGCTGGCATGGCGCGCAAATAGTCCGCTTCGCCGCCAAAGATCCCGTTCCCCGTTTTTTGTCCGCGATCCACTTGCATGTAGGCATGAAGCCCGGGAACAAGATCTTCCACACAGGGCATGATGTCCTCGTAGTGGAACTTGTCCGTCGGTGATCCGTTCTTCTTCCAGCCCTGATGGTTCTCCAACCAGATCCATTGCTGGAATTCATCGGCGCCAAGAAAGGGAACACGGATCCGCAGCGCATCGCCGGAAGTCACGAAATCGCGCAGCACGAACAAGCCGGTATCACCGGCCATCGGGTCCAGATCGCCACTGATGTACGGGCCCGAAGTGGAGCGGGCATTGATCAGCGCTGGCGCATCCGGCGCCTTCCATCCGAGGCGATCCCTGTCCCATGCACTGGCCGTGAGCAAGCTGCTGTTGGCCGCGCCCATCATGCTCCAGCCACCTTGCAAGCAGATGAAGTAGCTCTGGAAGCCGGGCGCGTTGCCACCACCACTGTGGAAGTTGTTGCCGCCCAACAGTAGGTGGTTGTACTCGTGCTTCAGGATCTCGAACGGTAACCCGTTCATCGCGCCGAACCGGCTCTGCGAATCGCTGCCGCAACCGAAGATGGGCGGCATGCTTCCGGCATCGGTGCTGCCTTGCCCGTGTGTCAGTTTGTGGTGGTTGCGGAAGATCACCATCACGTGATCGAGCGAGTGCGGATCATCCGGCCCGACCCCTTTGGGCATGCCGGCTTTGCCGTTGTTGCGCCACAGATCGAAGTCGGCGATGGACAAGCCATGGGCGGTGCGGAATGCACCCATCGCGTTCACTTGTTTCACGGCCTGCGATGCCGCCGCGTGGTAGTCGTCGCCGCCCATCTCGCTTTCCTTCACTGGCATGATCCCATCGATGTAATCGCCAAGCACCGCGTAATTCCCGAGGGAACAGTCGTGATAGTACCGGGACACCATTGCCTTCGGTATAGTGAGCGGTTGCGGATCGAAGAGGTCGTTCTTCCACTTCGGCAGTTGACCCACCGGCCAATGCTCCATGACATTTCCGCGTGCTGGATCCCGCGCTGGATCCTTATCGTAGATCATCTCCGCGTAGATCACCAGTATGCGAATGGTGCCGTGCGGACTGAGGTGCCAGCCGTTCTCGCTGTTCGGCACTTGGATACTGTCGGTCGGCGCTACAGGCTGTGCGACCAACAACCGACAACAAACAACCAACAACAAAGAGGAGAGGAAGCGCATTGCGCCGAATGTAGCCTACGCCTTCGGCGCCTTGTACAGCGGTACCGTACTGCACGGCTCCCCGAACATCAGACTCTTCACCACGGGCAGGAGCTTCGCGCTCAGTTCCACGTATGCGTTCAGGGGAACGGGGAGTTTACTGCAGCCCTTCACCACCACCCGTGCGTTGCGGTACGGTTCTACATCCAACTGCTGCACGAAGCGCGTGAACACCGCACGCTCCAGTTGATCGGCATCGCCCTGCGTTACGAACACCGCATGCGGTTGCAGGTGCGTTGCCACCAGCATGAATGCCCAAGTGGGGATGATCGCATCGGCAGAACAATGCACCGCTACGAACTTGTCTTTGTACTGCGACCAGTCTTGTGTCTTTGCGAAAGTGCGCAGGTCTTCCTCCTTCAGCGCGATCTCCTGCCACAACAGCGGTTTGAGGTCGAACACCGCGCGTTCGCCCTGGGGATAGATCTCCTCCAGATCGAGGGTGATGATTCCGCTGGTCGCGACTTTATTAATGATCTCGGACATCGCCCCAAAACTACCGCGCAACGGCCGCAACGCGGACTATCGCGCCACGATCAAGCTGCGCGGGATGGAAACCCCGGGACCGGACACAAGGACGGAGTAGCATCCAACGTTCAGCGCGCTCACGTCCAAGGGGATGCGCCGGCTACCGGTCGGCAGTGTGCCGTTGAAGACCACCTGTACAGCGCGGCCTGCCACATCGTGCAACACGATGCTGTATTTGGCCGACCGTTCCACATCCAGAACGAGTTCAACACGATCGTTCGCGGGGTTCGGAAAAACCTGAATGAACGGATCGGCAGCGATTTCCTCACTGATGCCGATCGGGAAGTTTCCGAGCTTGTACACCACGCCGCCCGTATTGCAAACCCACGCGCCTTGCAGGTCGTTGTCCAGGGCTATGCCACTAAGGCTGGAGACTCCGACGGGCAGCACATGCTCGGTAATAAAGACACCATCCGCCGTGAACTCCGCGATGCCATCATCGGAACTGCTCACGATGAACAGATGACCTGAGATCGGCGAAATGTCCAGATCGCCATAGTTGACATCGAAGTATGGCTGCACGGAGAAGGTCTGAAGCGTATCACCCGTGGTCGCATCGATCTCGGCCACCCGGTTCTCCTCGAAACCTCCGGGCACATTGTCCTGCACTAGAAAGAAAGTGCCACGCTGTGGATGATAAGATCCGCCCACAACATGGCTGCTCCCGAAACCCGCTGCTAGCGTGTCGATCACGGCATTCGTTGCTTCATCAATGGCGTAGATCTCCGCCACCCCGCTCTCCCCGTTCACCAGCAGCAGTTGTCCTTGGGCCACGAAGGTGCCGTTCATGGTCAGGTCCGAAGGCGACATGTCGATGTCCACGTCGTTCGCCGATCCGCCCACCATCGTTGCCGATGAAATGAAGGTGCCATCCTCCGCATAACGATCGATCGTGCTCGCCGAGCATCCGATCACCATGATCTCGCCCGCCGGGGAGTTGTACGCGATGCCACACGTTCCGCCGGTGTTGGAGGGGTCGAACTGGCTGAGGATGGTGAGTTGAGCGGAGAGCGGTAGCGCAGCTGCAAAGAGGAGCGGAGCTGCGAGAAGAGCGTAGCGTGGATTCATGTGGGCTGGTTGTTGAGTGGATCGAATGTACCGATGTACATCCGCACCCCCGCTCACGAGAATTCGGGATGGCTTACATGAAGCCCAGTTCCAACTGCGCCGCCTCGCTCATCATCGTACGGTCCCAAGCAGGCTCGAAGGTGATCTCCACTTTGGCGCCGTTCACGCCCGGCACACCGGCCACTTTCTGCTCCACTTCACCGGGCAGCGTTCCCGCTACGGGGCACGCTGGACTGGTCAGGGTCATCTTGATGTATACGCTGGCATCGTCGTGGATCACCACATCGTAGATCAGCCCCAGCTCGTAGATGTCCACGGGGATCTCCGGATCATAGATGGCCTTGAGCGCATTGATGATGCTCTCCTCCAGTTGTTTCTTCTCCTCGGGCGTCAGGGACTTGGAGGAATAGGCGAGGGCGTAGCGTTTCATCTGGTCCATCATTGCGCTGAGGCCGTTGCTCCGGTTCGGGCTCAAGTGCTCGCGCAGGCCGATGGCATCGATGAAGGTGAGCGGTGTGCCCAGGATCTCTTGTGGGGTTCGGTCGTTCAGCACACGCACGAGCAATGCGATAAGGCCCTTGGTGATCATGGCATCGCTGTCGGCGGTGAAGTGTACGAGGCCGTTCTTCTGTTCTGCATTGAGCCACACGCGCGATTGACAGCCGCGCACGATGTTCTCTTCGGTCTTCTTCTCCGGCGCGATCAACGGCAGATCCTTGCCCAGCTCGATCAGGTGCTCGTAGCGGTCCTGCCAATCGCTGAAGAGGGCGAACTCATCCACCACTTCTTGTTGGGCTTGGGCGATGGACAGCGCAGCAGTCATTCTGCAGGACTGAATTCGTTACTGCGTAGGTCGAAGAGAAGATTCGCATCCTGATCGTCCAAACGACGGATGACTTTCACCCGGTGTCCATCAACCCATTCAATGTCGAGCACACCTCCTTCATAAGTGCCATGACCTTCCCCAAGCTCCCTCTCAATATGCCATTTGGTCTCACCCCTCACGAAGCCCAAGCTCCATCGGTCATTCGCACCAAGCAGGTCGTCGCCAGCAATCTTCCAGTGATACAGAACTGCAGCTACCGTGCTGTCCGGTGATGGCACGGAGACCACGATGTGGGTTGGAAATTTAACATCCGACTCACGCTTGTCATCCGAGCTGCACGAAGAAGCAAGGATGCACATCAACGCTATGTACACGAACGCTTTCATCGCAACATCTTCACACCTTTCTTCACCCCAGCGACCATTGCATCCACCTCCGCGATGGTATTGAAGCAGGCGAAGCTCGCCCGCGTGGTTCCGCTCACACCGAAGTGCTCCATCAGTGGCTGCGTGCAGTGGTGGCCTGTGCGCACGGCGATGCCTTGTTGATCGAGCAGCGTGCCGAGGTCGTAGTGGTGTACACCGTCGATCACGAGGCTGATCACGCCCACCTTCTCCTTCGCGGTGCCGATGATGCGCAGCCCTTCGATGGTGAGCAGTTCCTTGGTCGCGTGTTCGAGCAACGTGTGCTCATACGCGGCCATGGCGGAGAGGTCATAATCCTGCATCCAGCGGAAGGCCTCGCCCAGCCCGATGATGCCGGCGATGTGCGGCGTGCCGGCCTCGAACTTGAAGGGCAGCTTGGCATAGGTGGTCTTCTCGAAGGTGACCACGTCGATCATTTCGCCGCCGCCTTGCCAGGGAGGCATTTGGTTCAACAGGTCCTCGCGGCCGTAAAGCACACCTGTGCCGGTCGGGCCATAGGCCTTGTGTCCACTGAAGGCATAGAGGTCGCAGCCGAGGTCTTGCACATCGATCTTCAGGTGCGGAACTGCTTGCGCGCCATCCACCACCGTTACGATGCCTTTCTTCTTCGCTTGGGCGATCAACTTCTTCACCGGATTGATTGTGCCCAGCGTGTTGCTCACGTGGCTGATGGCGAGGATCCTTGTCTTATCGGAGAACGGCACTTGCCTCAGGTCCCACTCTCCGCTATCCGTGATCGGGATCACCTTCAGCGTGGCGCCATGTCGTTCACAGGCCAGTTGCCAGGGCACGATGTTGCTGTGGTGCTCCATGCCGCTGATCACCACCTCGTCGCCTTTCTTCAGCAGCAGTTGGCCAAGACTTGTCGCAGCAAGATTGATGCTCGCCGTTGTTCCGCTGGTGAAGATGATCTCGTGCGCGCGCTTCGCGTTGATATGCTTGCGGATGGTTTCTCGCGCGGCCTCTTGAGCCTCGGTGGCCTTCGTGCTCAGCGCATGCACACCGCGATGCACGTTGGCGTTGATCGTCGCGTAGTAAGCGCTCTCCGCCTTGATCACACGGCGCGGCTTTTGGCTGGTGGCGGCGTTGTCGAAGTATACGAGTGGTTTACCGTGCACCAGTTCCTTTAAGATCGGGAACTGCGCACGGATCTCCTCGACATCGTAGCCCTTCTTCGTAGCCGCTTCAGCTTTGGTGCTCATAGCGCTTCGAGCTTCGCATCGATGAGCGATGCTAGGTGCTTCCGCCAATCCTCGTTCGTGATGCGCTCCAACACGTCCGTCATGAACGCGTGCGACAGCATGCGGCGTGCTTCAGCTTCGCTCACGCCGCGCGAACGCAGGTAGAACAGGCCCTTCTCATCCAGGCGACCGATGGTGCAACCGTGGCTGCACTTCACGTCGTCCGCGTAGATCTCCAGTTCAGGCTTGGTGAAGATGCGCGCGTCATCGCCTTGCAGGATGTTCGCGTTGCTCTGGTAGGCGCGGGTGCGCTGGGCATCCTGCTTCACGCACACCTTGCCATTGAACACGCCCGTGCCTTTCTCCGCGATTATCCCTTTGTAGAGCTCGTCGCTCGTGCAGTCCGGAACGTCGTGGCCGATGTAGGTGTGGTTATCGCAGTGTGTGGTGCCGTTGAGGACGTACACGCCGTTCAGTTCCGCATGTGCTTCAGGACCAGCGAGGGCCACGTTCACTTCGTTGCGCACAAGTGAACCGTTCAAGATCGTTGTGTCGATGCTGAAGCGGCCTTTCGCACCGATTGAAACACCATCGAGACCGATGTGCGGGACCACTCGCTTCGTTCTGGAGCAGATGGATGCTGAGGTTCGCGCCTTCACCGATGACACTTTCGCGGATGCTGTTCACCAGCGAGGATGATGCGTCGGTACCGATGTGTTCAATGATCACTTCCACAGCAGCGCCTTCATGCAACATGAAGAGGTCACGCGGCTGGATCAACTGCTGATCACCGTATGTGATGTGCAGGACGTGGATCGGCTTACTGGTCTTCGTGCCTTTGGTGGCGAGGATGATCAGGCCGTCGGTGGGCGCAGCGGCGTTCATCGCCGTGAAGAGCCGATCGCCGATAGGCGCGACCTGTCCGTAGTGGGCCTTCACCGGGCCATGGGCCAGATGGTGCTTCAGACTGTCGATGACGATGCCCTTGTCGGCCTTCATATCATCACTGAGGTCTGCGCGGAAGTGGCCGTTGACGAATACCACGCGAGTGACATTGAATGGCAGGCGCGCGGGCATCGTGACAATCGCCTCGCCATTCGGCGCCACGTATGCATCCTTGAACAGCTTGCCGACGCGCGTGTATTTCCACGCTTCGGTCTTGATGCCGGGAACGGGCATGGCGTTCACCTGTGCCATTGCTTCGGCGGCGCCGGGCCAGGTGGAACCTTCGAGCAGCGGGAGCACGGTGGCCTTGGGGTCTATAATTGTTGCGCTCATGTTCATTCGGCATCGAGCTTATGTGCCTTCCATTGATCGCCGATGCGCGCGCGGGTGACCGCCATGCCTTTGGGCAGTTCAAACAGGCTGGCAAGTGTGGGATCGTGTTCGATCATCTCCTTGAGACCGACAACCTTAGCTACTGCTTCGAAGTCTGCATACTTGTCTTCGCTGAAGAACTGCCAGTCACCGTCGATGTCATGAGACACGTACGTCACCGGCTTCCCATCGAGAACGAACGATGTGGTGAAGACGGCGGTGTTCGGACCCACAGGGAACCCCCACTGGTCCTGGTCCTTCTTCTTGCCGAAACCAAACAGACCCATGACTTTCAATCTTAGTTCACCTCCTTCACCCAATCATATCCCTTCTCTTCCAGCTCCAGCGCCAGTTCCTTTGGTCCGCTCTTGATGATGCGGCCGTCGGCCATCACGTGTACAACATCAGGCACGATGTGATCCAGCAGGCGTTGGTAGTGCGTTACCACGATGAAGGC
This sequence comes from Flavobacteriales bacterium, assembly GCA_016703005.1. GTDB lineage: Bacteria > Bacteroidota > Bacteroidia > Flavobacteriales_F > PHOS-HE28 > PHOS-HE28. The sequence continues at coordinate 126,145 of JADJCX010000029.1, read as the reverse complement.
ATTGTCCTTCGTGCGCAGCGTGTTCACGCCGCCAGCCACGATGCGCAGCGCGTCGATGTCCAGGCCGCTATCGGTTTCATCGAGGATGCCCAGCTTGGGTTCGAGCATCGCCATTTGAAAGATCTCGTTGCGCTTCTTCTCGCCACCGCTGAAGCCCACGTTCAGGTTGCGGTTCATCAGGTCGGCGTCCATCTCAACCAACTTGGCGCGTTCGCGGACGAGCGTCAGGAAATCCTTGCCGCCGAGCTCCGCGAGACCGTTGGCCTTGCGGGTCTCGTTCATGGCCGTGCGCAGGAAGTTCATGTTGCTCACGCCGGGGATCTCCACCGGGTATTGGAAGGCGAGGAAGATGCCTTTCCATGCGCGTTCCTCAGGAGAGAGCTCCAGCAGGTCTTGACCTTGGTAGGTCACGGAACCTCCGGTGACTTCATACTCTTCTCGTCCCGCGAGGACGTTAGCCAAGGTGCTCTTACCTGAGCCGTTCGGGCCCATGATCGCATGCACTTCACCAGCCTTCACGTCGAGGTTCAGACCCTTCAGGATGTCCTTGCCTTCAATTTTCGCACTGAGGTTTTTGATCGATAGCATCGCTTCGTTGGCTCCTTTGGTAGTCCGCATTACTATTTAGATGGGTTCTAAACAGTAGGGGTCCGCAAATGTAGGCCTCGACACCTTGCTGCGAATAGATTGGAACAAGTCGCGGAAGCGGCAGCCCATCGCTTTCGCAGGATGGTGAAGAGGGGGTGATGGCCCCATGATCACGCAATGCCCCCGGATATCTTCGCCGCCCCTCGATCCGCAGGCGTAACGACATGTCCGAAACCCTCACACTTCCGAAGACCGCTGACCGCTTCGCGCTGTACAGTTCACTCTATCCACAGATGAAGCAGTTGTTGGAGGATGAGCGCGACCCGATCGCGGCGATGGCCAACATGGGCGCGGCGATCAAGGAGGCTTTTGGCTGGCATTGGGTCGGCTTTTACCGGGTGATGGGCGCTGAATTGGTGCTGGGCCCATTCCAAGGTCCCGTGGCATGCATGCGCATTGGTCATGGCAAGGGCGTGTGTGGAACCGCATGGGCCGAGGAGCGAACACTGATCGTTCCGGACGTGGACAAATTCCCGGGCCACATTGCCTGTAGCGCGTTGAGCAAGAGCGAGATCGTAGTGCCATTGCGCGGGCGCGACAACCGGGTGCATGCCGTGCTCGACATCGACAGCTCGCAACTGGATGATTTCACTGAAGTGGATGCGCAGGCGTTGGCCCGACTGTTGGGGCTGCTCGAACCGCTCTTCGACTGAACCCTATGCCACGTTACTGGCCGTTTTCCCTCGTGCTGCTGCTGGCAGCATGCGCCCAAGTGCGCGAACCAACGGGCGGAGAGAAGGATGAGAAAGGCCCACTGCTAGAGGAGAGTACCCCATTGCAAAGGACTACGGGGTTCGCTGGCGACCGCATCATCCTGCGCTTCAGCGAACGTGTTCAATTGAAGAGCATCCGCGAGAATCTGGTGGTTTCGCCACCGCTGTCCAAAGAACCTTCTGTGCGTTTGATGGGCGATCGCTCCGTGCAGATCGGTTTCGAGGAGGCCTTGTTGCCGAACACGACCTACGTGCTCGACTTCGCAAAGGCGGTCGTTGACCTCACGGAAAGCAATGTGTACGAGGGCGTGCCTTTCGTCTTCAGCACTGGCAGCGTGATCGATTCGGCCCGGTTGAGTGTTGCCGTGAACGATGCGCGAACACTGGCGCCGATGAAAGGAGTGGAAGTGCTGCTGTTCGTCGAGGGTGATAGCTGCGATCCGCGCAATTGCCAGCCGCACTATTTCGCCCGCACCGATGAACAAGGACACGCCCAAGTGGACTTCATGCGACCGGGCAATTACAAGGCCTTCGCCCTGCGCGACCTGAACGGCAACCATTTGTACGACCTCCCCACCGAAGCGATAGCCTTTGGCGACGAGGCGATGAGCACCAGCACGGATAGCCTTGCCACCCCTGCGGAACTGCGCATGTTCACCGCCTTGGACAGTGTTCAACGCCTCTTGGACGCGCGCTATGTCGATGGGGCACTTCGGTTGGCCTTTTCGCGGCCGGTCGACGTTGTCAGCATCTCATCCTCCGCAGGCGGGCCCATGGCCGGGGCGTGGCTTCCCGAGTGGAATGCCGCTCGCGATTCGGTGCGCGTTTGGTACTTGGGTGACAGCTTGGCCCAAGACCCCGTATTGGTGCGAGCCGATGATCTGCTATTGGACACGGTCGAATTGGAAGAGCGATCGGCGCCTGCCGCATTAAGCTTCGCTCGAGTGGCGATAACCGGTACTCCCGCCATTGAGTTGGAGGCTTCCCGGCCCGTGGCGTTAGTTGATACCACCCGGATCAGCTTTCTGCGAGACAGCGTGCTCCTTCCTTTCAGCCTTTCCACTAGTGCTGTTCATGTACGTCGGTTTGTGTTGCAGACCCCGCTGAAGTCGGGAGAAAAGGGAACCCTTCACCTGCTCCCGGGCAGCTTGGTCGATCATCAGGGACGCACGAATGACACGTTATCCATTCCCATTGATCTTCCCGGAGCGAATGGATCCGGCTCCCTGAACGTTTCGCTTCCGGTCCTCGGCGACGCCTATCAAGGCGCTTTCGTGCTGGAACTGCTCGATGCGAAAGGACAAGTGGTGCTGTTGCAAGCTGGACCTGCTCTGCCCGCACAGATCGCTTGGAAAACGCTACCACCACAGGCCTTTGGTTTGTGGCTGGTCGCCGACGGCAATGCCAATGGCCGTTGGGATGCCGGCTCGTTGCAGCAGGGTCAGCAACCCGAGCGGGTATACATGCATCCCAAAGGGGCCACCGTCCGTGCCGGGTGGGAGGTGGAGGTGGTTTGGGAGTGAACGATATGCCACCACCGTGGCAACGATAGTCGAGTAACCAGCGTCAACGGCCTACGGGCTGAACTGGGAAGCCTACTTTCACGACGTTTTTTAACCGCATCCTTACATGGGCCGCATCCTTCGCCGCGCGTTTTGGCTTTCTCTATTTGTTGGGCTCATAGCGCCTGTGGCCCACGGACAGGCCGGTGTTGTGCCTACGATGGGCAAAGAGTTCTGGATCGGATTCATGAAAGGCTTTCAGGGCGGCGCGGCCAACAGCTTGGATGTGTTCATCAGCAGCCCGGTGAATACCAGCGGGGTGCTGACCATGCCCTTGACGGGCACTACGATCCCCTTCAGCGTTACCGCCAACGTCACCACCACCGTTACCCTCCCGAACGTGGTGGCTGCCATGCACTTCGGCAGCGAAGTGGTCGATAACAAGTCGATCCTGATCCAGACTCAGGATACCGTTGCGGTGTTCGCCATCAACTTCGAGCAATACACAGCCGATGCTGCGGTGATCTACCCGGTTCAATCGCTGGGAACCGATTATCGCGTGTTCTGCTACTACGGCTACGGTGGTATCGCGGACTTGGTGAGCGAATTCCTGATCGTTGCCACCAAGGATGGCACTGAGGTGGAGATCACTGCCACAGCCAATACTGCTGGCGGACACCTTGCCGGTGTTCCATGGATCGTGCAGTTGGACAGCGGCGAGACGTACCAAGTGCAGGCACAGAGCGATGCCACGGACCTACAAGGCAGTTTGGTAAGAGGTACGGCCGCCAGTGGCTCCTGTCGCCCCTTTGCGGTGTTCGGCGGAAGCGTATGTACCAAGGTGCCGAACTCTTGTACGGCCTGTGATCACGTGTACGACCAGAACCTGCCTACCTCGGCATGGGGCACGAAGTACTATACGGTCCCTTTCAGCCAGATGAGCGGATACACGTACCGGATCATGGCGCGCGACAACGGCACGCAGGTCACCATCAACGGCGGCGCGCCCATCGCCTTCAGCGCCGGTCAATGGACCGAGTACAATTTCCAAGCGACGGCGAACTGCATAGAAAGCAATCTGCCGATCAGTGTCGCGCAGTACATGGAGGGCGTTACGTGCAATACGTTGAACCCTAACCTCGGCGACCCTGCCCTCCTGATCCTCAACGCGGAGGAGCAGCAGATCGATCGCATAACGTTCGGTACGGTCGTGAGCACGGTGATCACTTCCCACTTCCTGAACATCGTAACGGAAACAGCAAACACAGCAAGCGTCTATCTCGATGGAGCGCAGATCCCGCTGGGTACGTTCTCGGCATACCCGGCATGCCCAACCATGAGCTACGGCTCGGTGACCCTAACGCCCGGAAGTCACACATTGGAATGTGTCGGTGGCTTGAGTGCCTATGTATATGGCGCAGGTAGTGCGGAGACCTATGCATACTCCGTCGGTGCGTTCACGCCGGTACCGCCACTTGTCGTTGACAGTGTGTTCTGCGGGCTGGACAGTACCGGCACGCTGACACTTGCACCACCGGTACCGATCTTCAATCCATGGTGGAATACCATCAGCAACCCTGCTGATACGCTGTACTTCGGTCTCAGCTACACGTTCGTACCACCCGCCAGCGATGTGTACGTGGTTACGGGCTACGAGAACCAGAGCTTCTGTGAGCAGCAGTATTTCTTCAGCGTTGAGATCGACGATCCACCAGTGCTTGACATGTTCGCCAACGGCGTTGCGGGCCCTGCGGTAATACAGGTCTGTGCATATGAAGAAGTGCAGCTGGAAGTGGTACCGAACCCGGCGGGCACCTACCTCTACAACTGGTGGCCCGATGCACCATTGGACGATGGCAGCTTGCCGAACCCCATCGCTACTCCTGCCCACAGCGGTTGGTTCTATGTGAGCGTGAGCACGCTGAACGGCTGCGCCGTGGCCGTGGACAGCATCTATATTGAAGTGATCCCCGGCGACGTGCTGCTGTATGAAGCGACCAGCGACCCAACGATGTTGTGTGCTGGCGATAGCGCGCAGTTGAATTTGGAGATCCATCAGACCATCGTCAGCGATACACTGGACACCGCACTGAACCCAGCGCTATGGAGCACCACTGCAGGCGGTGCATTGAGCAACGTGTGCGGTTCCATCGGCGGCAATGCGTTGCACTTCGATGGCCCGGGCCCCACACGTGAAGCACAGACCGTCGATCTGAACCTGTTGCAAGGCGGCACTATCCGCTTCAACCTGAAGATCAGCGATGGCGTGGCGCCTTGCGACAACGCCGATCCCGGCGAAGACGTGCTGCTGCAATACAGCACCAACGGCGGTGGCGCATGGACCACGATCAATACCTACTGGGAATACCTCTACGCCACATGGACGCAGATCGATGAACCGATCCCGGCAGGGGCGATGACGGCGAGCACGCGGTTCCGCTGGGTGCAGCCCAACTTCACCGGAGCGGGCGAAGACAATTGGCAACTTGACGATGTATCCATTGCCGTTGAGAATGCTGTCGGGCTCACCATTTCATGGACGCCAGCGGCTACACTGAGCAACGCCGGCATCATCGATCCGATGGCCTACCCGGTGACCAGCGGCTGGTACTATGTGACCAGCACCGATGTGAACACCAGTTGCCAATACAACGACAGTCTGTTCATCGATGTAGGCCAACCCTTCACGCTGACCATGACCCCCGACACGGCGATCTGCGATATCGCCGGGATCCAGTTGGATGCCATTCCAAGCGGAGGCACCAACCACGACTATCTGTGGGCGCCCAACACGAACATCACCAGCATCTTCGCAGCCAGCCCTACAGTAACGCCGGTTGTTACAACGACCTACACCGTTACGGTGACCAGTCAAGAAGGCTGTACGGCGACCGGGGACGTTCAGATCATCGTTTCCGCCGCGCTGAACCTTACCGTTACCACAACCGATGCGGATATCTGCGCAGGCGACATCGTTACGCTGAACGCCAACGTGGGTGGTGCGGCCAACATGTCGTTCCAATGGGCCCCATTGACAGGCCTCAGCAATGGGAACGTGCAAAGCCCGAATGCCCAGCCCATGCAGGATGAGTGGTACAGCGTGATCGCGACCGACACGTTGAGCGGTTGCGTGCTGGCCGACAGTGTGTTCATAAACGTTACCAACGTGAGCGGCGTGTTCGCCGGTAACGACACCACGGTGTGCAGCGCTCTCGGCATGCAACTCGGCGTCACCTACTCAACGGTGAACCCGATCATCCAGTGGGAGCCGGCGCAGTATCTCAACTTCTCGAACACTGCGGCACCCACTATCACCTTCGATAGCACCATGACTTACATCGTGGAAGTCGGGGATGGGGTTAACTGTTCTGCTTTCGATACCGTGACCGTTACGGTGAGCTTCAGCAGCCTCACGTTCATCGCGGATAGTTCGTTGTGCCAAGGACAGAGCATGGTGATCGATGCAGGTTATCCGTGGGCGGACCACAGTTGGAGCACGGGTGATACCTCACAGACCATCACGGTTAACAGCGCGGGAGCGTATACCTGCACCATGACCGATACGCAGCTCGGTTGCTCGGTAAGCTTCACCACCAACGTCACGGTGGATCCGTTACCTGTTGTCTATCTGGGCCCGGACACATCGCTGTGCGTGGGCCAGAACTGGTTGCTCGATGCGGGCAATCCCGGCAGCACATACTTGTGGAACACCACGGCACAAACGCAGACCATCAGCACTACGGTCAATGGCCCCTTCAGCGTTGATGTGATCGATGGCAATGATTGTTTGAACAGCGATACCATCGCCGTCGTCTTCGATCCGCTGCCCGTGATCGTCATCAGTGATACAGTGGTGTGCGTAAGCGAAACGATCACGCTGAACGCCGGTAATCCTGGTGCTGCATATCTGTGGAGCCCAACAGGTGAAACCACGCAGACCATTGACGTCACAGCGACCGATGGCACTTACAGTGTGGTCGTGACCACTCCTACCATCTGCACCGACAGTGCCGAAGCCACGTTGATCTTCATCCCGTTCCCGGTCGTGGATCTGGGAGCCGATACGGCGCTATGCGATACGGAGCAACTGACGCTCGATGCCCAGAACGACACCTGCGTGTTCACCTGGAGCACGGGTGCGAATTCGCAAACGATCACCCTGATCGAAAGCGAGAACGTGTGGGTGGATGTGTACAACGACTACTGCGTGACGCGCGATTCCATCAACGTGGTCTTCAACCCGCTACCGAACGAACTGTCGGTGAGCGAGCTGACGATCTGTTTCGACGATCCGCCCTACCATGCTGTGCTCAGTGGAGAGAACCCTGGCAATACGTATGTGTGGAGCCCAACGGGTGAAACAACACAGATCATCTTGGCCGAGGATTACGGTTGGTTCATGGTGCAGCTCACCACCCCGCTGGATTGCTCTATCCTTGATTCAATACTGGTGCAGGAATACTGCCACAGCGCCATCTACGTGCCCAACACCTTCACCCCCGATGGCGATGGTGTCAACGACATGTTCTTCCCGAACGGCCATAACATAGCCGCTATCGAACTGCGCATTTTCGACCGCTGGGGCGAGATGATCAAGAGCGGTACCGACACTGATGCGAAGTGGGATGGCACATACGGCGGTGCCACCAGCCAGGATGGTGTGTACATCTGGAAAGTGAAGTACCGCTTCTTCGAGAACGCCGAGCACACGGTTATCAGTCCGGACTATGAGCAGACAGGGCATGTGACATTAGTGCGCTGACCCCCTTTTTCGCGATCGAACGAAACCCCGACTTGTCGGGGTTTCGTCGTTCAGGTCCGGCTGTTCAGGAACCTTCCGCCAGTCTTCGGCGTATGCACGGCCGCAAAAAAGCCGCGACTCTGGCGGAACGGAACGTGCGAATGACCTCACTACTTCGATCGGCGCTTACCTGCGCAGCGTTGGTGCTTTCCCTGATCGGGACAAGCGAAGCAGCCGCACAAGCGGTTGCTGTACCCACGAAAGGCCGCGAGTTCTGGTTGGGCTTCATGCGGAACGCATACAACGCACAGAACCTGCGTGTGAGCATTGCGAGCGATGTGGCGACCAGCGGCACGGTGAGCATTCCGTTGCAGGGATGGAGCCAAGCGTTCACCGTTACCGCAGGGGGCATTGCCACGGTGACGATCCCCAACACTGCGGAGAACATCAACGGCGACGTGGTTGGCGACATGGGCGTACTGCTCACGGCGGCCGATAGCGTGACGGTCGTGGCCACCAACTTCCAGAACTTCAGCCTCGATGCAACGCAAATATTGCCCGTGGCTTCCTTGGGTCTCAATTATCGTGTGGATGCTGCTGCGGGTTTGCCTGGCTTCAACAATTTCTACCGCAGTGAACTGCTGATCGTTGCCACTGAGGATGGCACTCAAGTGACGATCGTTCCCAGCGTGCCCACCGATGGTGGCCATGCCGCTGGTGTCCCCTACACGGTTAACTTGGATCAAGGTGAAACTTATCAGGTGATGAGCGCTTCGGACATCACCGACCTCACCGGCACCACGGTGAACGGAACCGTATTGAACGGACCGTGCCGGCCTTTCGCGGTGTTCGGTGGAAGCATGTGTGCCAATCTGCCCACGGTCTGTCCGGCTTGCGATCACGTGTTCGAGCAGTGCCTGCCGATCGAGACTTGGGGCACCGACCATCATACGATCCCATTGATCGGTATTTCGAGCTACACCTATCGGGTTACTGCCGATCAGAATGCCACCTCGGTAACCATCGATGGTGGTGCACCCGCATTGCTGAACGCCGGCCAGTCGCTCACGGTGAACGGCGCTGCACAGCCTGTGTGCATTCATGCCGATAAGCCGATCAGTTCGGCGCAGTTGTTCGAAGGGTACAACTGCAGCGGCGCTGGCGATCCCAGCAGCTTGCTGCTTTCACCACAGGATCGCCTCAGCTTCAGCGGTAGTTGGCGCACGATCAACAGTGGACAGGTCAACCAGCATTTCGTGAGCGTGGTGATGCCGGCTTCCGGTATCGGCCAGCTGATGCTCGACGGCAATCCTGTTCCTGTAGGCAGTTTCAGTCCGTATTCGGCCTGTGCGAGCATGGTACGATGCGCGTTGTCCGTGCCGATCGGAGTACATCGTCTGCAATCGGCGTCGGGTTTCATAGCATATGCCTATGGTTATGGCATGGGCGAGAGCTACGCATTCAGCATCGGCGATCGCAGCACGCCCACCGCGCCTGTCGATACCGTGATCTGCGCAACCGGCCAGGTGGCTTTGCAAGGCCCTGCCGGATTCACCACGTATGAGTGGACGCTTGCCAGCAACCCCGGCATCGTCCTGTCCACTTCCCAGAATTTCACCTACGTGCCAACGAGCAGCGACACGGTCCTCTGCACAGGAACCATCATGCCCAGCGGCTGCCAAGTGACCGAGAGTTTCTTGGTGGAAGCACAGGTGCAGCCACCGCTCACACTCACTGCGAGCGCTACATCGGGCTGCACCGCCCAACCGATCCAGCTCACGGCCTCGCTGCCGAATCCGGCCAGCGCCATATGGAGCTGGAGCCCTGCCGGAATGCTGAACGACCCGGCGATCAGCAACCCCATCGCTACCGTCAACCAAAGCACGTGGTTCGTGGTGGAGGTGAACACACCGTTCGGTTGCGATGGTTTGCGCGACAGCATATTGGTAGATGTTGATCCCGGCAACGTGATCACGTTCGACATACACACGCCCGACAGCATTCTGTGCAGTGGCGACCAAGTGCCGATGCAAGTGGAGGTGGAAGCGGTGATCGCGCGCGACGGCTTCAACAGCGGAACGGCTCCGTTCTGGTCCAGTATCCAAGGCGGCACCACCTCAATGACCTGTGGCAGCATTACGGGTGATGCATTGTTCTTCGACGGGTCGGGTGCACGTACGGCAACCACGATCAGTATGGATGTCACCTCCGGTGGCGCCGTTCGCTTCTCCTTGAAGATCGCCAATGGTGTGGCGCCATGCGAGGATGCCGATCCGGGAGAGGACGTGGCCTTGGAGTATTCCGCGAACGGCGGTCCATGGACCATTGCCGCCACCTTCAATGAAGCTTCGTATCCGGCGTTCTCGCCGATCACGGTACCCATCACGGGTGCCATGCAATCGGCGAACACGCAATTCCGGTGGAAGCAAACCAACAGCACCGGCGCGGGTCAGGATGTATGGGCGATCGACCAAGTATTGATCAGTACGTGGGACAACACGGTACTCAGCTATCTATGGAGCCCCGCAGCAAGCGTCAGTAACGCTACAGCGATCGAACCGCTGGCGTGGCCCACGAACAGCGGCATCGTTAAAGTGGATGCCACGGATCCGTTCACACAATGCGTTTACAGCGATTCGGTGATGTTCACTGTCGGGTTACCGTTCACACTGGCGGTTACCAACGATACCGCCGTGTGCAATGTTCAATCGCTACAGTTGAATGCCGTTCCGAGCGCAGGCAGTAACCACAGTTTCAACTGGGTGCCCAACAACGGCACTTTGAACAATACGACCATCGCTTCGCCGGTCGCAACACCGGCCAGTACCTCCACATACACGGTAAGTGCTTCAACGCCCGAGGGCTGCACAGCGAATGAGAGCGTCACCATCACGGTCGGCAACATGAGCAATCTGGTGGTGACTGCGAGCGACAACCAAGTGTGCATCGGCGACCAAGTGCAGTTGAACGCAACGGTGACCGGCGGCGCCAACCTGCAGTTCGTGTGGATTCCTGCAGCGTCGCTCAACAACGCAAACGTCCAGAACCCGGTCGCCACGCTTCCAGGTACCACCACGTATAGTGTTACGGTCACCGACGGATTGACAGGTTGCACGCTTACTGGTGGTGCTACCATCAACACGAACGCTCCCTACCTGCTCAACGCCACACCGAGTGATACGGTCTGCACAGCCCTCGGCATGCCATTAACGGTTGCGCACAACGTACCGGGACCGCAATACCTCTGGGCTCCGTCTTCGAATTTGAATGCGGCCACCATACAGAACCCGACGATCCTTGCTGATACCTCGGCACTCTACACTGTGACCATCACCGACGCGAACGGATGCAGCGCCACGGACAGCACACGGATCACCGTCGCGTTCGATGACCTGGTCCAACCACCCGATAGTACCATCTGCCATGGCGAGACGGTATTGCTCGATGCCGGTTATGCGGGCAACGATTTCCTGTGGAGCACGAATGCGACAAGTCAAACGATCACCGTGGGTTCCACCGGCCTTTACGTGGTGACCATCACCGATGCCATGGGCTGCGAAGCCATTCGCGAGTTCGATGTGACGGTCAACACATTGCCGGCTGTTGGCCTTGGCCCTGATGTAGCATTGTGCGGCGCGACCGGTCATGTGCTCAACGCCAACAGCCCGGGCAACACGGTTCTCTGGAGCACCAATGCCATCACGCAGCAGATAACGGTTACCACCACGAACGACTACTGGGTACACGTCACCGACGCCAACGGGTGCATGAATGCCGACACGGTGCATATCGCCTTCAACGCGAACCCCCTCGACAACTTGGTGGATGTAACGCAGTGCAGCACACAGACCGCCGCGCTCAACGCCGGTAACCCCGGATGCACCTATAGCTGGAACACAAGCGCCACCACACAGATCATCATCGCCGCGACTTCCGGCACGTACACTGTGGATGTGACCACGCCCCAGAACTGCACGAGCACCTTCGACGCTATCGTAACGCTGGTTGATCCGCCCATTGTGGACATCGGCAACGACACTTCCCTATGTGCTGGTCAACCGCTGATCCTGGATGCGGGCAACGCTGGCGCGACGTTCCTCTGGAGCACCAACGCCACAAGCCAGACGCTTTCCCCGAATGCCTCCGGCACCTACTGGGTGGATGTCAGCAACGCCTCCTGCACCACGCGCGATAGCATCGACGTGCTCTTCCATCCACTGCCGGTCAACAACCTGCAGGATATCACCGCGTGCATCACCGATGTGGTCACCCTCGACGCCGGTAACCCCGGAAGCACGTATCTGTGGAGCACGAACGCGACCACCCAAACGATCAACCCGGTAACGGGGAATACCTACAGCGTAGTAGTGACCAACGCCGCGGATTGCCAAGCCACCTTCAGCGCCGATGTGATGTTCGTCGGCTATCCTGTTGTTGATCTGGGGCCGGACACGGTGCTCTGCGAGGGCCAAGTGCTGACATTGGATGCAGGCAACGCAGGAGCGACTTTCCAATGGAGCACCGGTGCGGTAACGCAGACGCTGGGCGTTACCACGGGCAACAGTTATAGCGTTACCGTGAACAACGGATACTGCGCCACACAGGATGCGATCAGCGTCGATTTCAACCCCAGTCCGGTGAGCATGGCCGCGCACCAGTTCTTCGTGTGTTTGGATGAATCACCGAACTACGTTCCCATTGATGCGGGCAACCCCGGAAGCGGCTTCGTGTGGAGCCATGGCGACACCAACCAAGTGACGTTCGCGGGCGCGTACGGCTGGTACTTCGTTACCGTGACAAATGAGTTCGATTGCAGCGCCGTGGACAGCGCCGTGGTGAACGAGTTCTGCCCGGCCGCCATCTACGTGCCCAACACCTTCACCCCCGACGGCGATGGCGTGAACGACCTCTTCATGGCCGTTGGAAAGAATATTGCCGAATTGACCATGCGCGTTTTCGACCGCTACGGGAATGTGTTCTGGGAAACCGACAGGCCCGGCGTAGGCTGGGATGGCACCGTGAACGGCGCACCGTTGCCCAACGAAGTCTACGTGTGGCGGATGACGTACCGCTTGCTGGAAGACGTGGACGGAACAGTGGGCCGCGAGATCAGCCAAACGGGCCACGTCACGATACTGCGCTAGAGCCCTAGGCTGAACTCGTCCGCGTCCTTCGCCACCGGGAACTTCTCCCGGAAATCCTCCAATGATGCGTAGTCGAGTGCAACGGTTGCGGCTCCTTCTTGGGAAGGCTCCACGCTTCCGATCACCGCACCACGCGGATCGATCACAACGGAATCGCCGGTGTAGTGCATTCCCTTGCCGTCCATGCCCACGCGGTTCGCACCGACCACGTAACACTGGTTCTCGATCGCGCGGGCGATCAACAACTGGCTCCATGCATAGCGACGCGCTTCCGGCCAGTTGGCTACATAGAGGATCGCGTCGTAGTCGTCTTGGTTGCGCGCAAAGACCGGGAAGCGCAGATCGAAGCACACTTGCAGCAGGATGCGCCATCCGCGCCATTCCACAACAACGCGTTCGGCTCCGGGCGCATAGTGCTCGTTCTCGTTCGCGAAGCGGAAGAGGTGGCGCTTGTCATACACCGTGACTTGTCCATCGGGCCGAACGAAAAGCCCGCGGTTGAAGTATTTGCCATTCGCCGTGATGATGGCACTGCCATAAAGCGCAGCGTTGGTTGCCGCCGCTTGTTCGCGCATCCATTGCACCGTGGCGCCCTCAATCGTCTCAGCTAGATCCGTACTGCGCATGCTGAAGCCGGTGGTGAACATCTCGGGCAGCACGATGAGGTCCGTGGTGCCCTTCAGCGCGGCGAGTTTCTGGCCGAACATCGCGCGGTTCGCAGCGGCATCCTCCCAGTGGAGCATGCTCTGCACAAGTGTCACCTTCAGATCCTGCATAGTTTCTCGATGGCTGCGTCCAAGGTAGCGTCCTGCTTCGCGAAGCAGAAGCGCAGCAGACGTTGATCCGCAGGCGGTTCTTTGTAGAAGGGTGAGAGCGGAATGGTGGCCACACCGTGCTCCCTCGTCACACGTTGCGCGAAAGCGAGGTCATCCTCCTGGCTGATGGAACCGTAGACCGCCGTTTGGAAGTAGGAGCCTTCGCACGGCAACAGCTGGAAACGCGACTTCTTCATCCCGTTCGCGAAGCGATCACGTTTGGCTTGATAGAAAGAAGGAACGTTTTCGTAGTTCGCTGGCTCCTTCATGTAAGCCGCCAACGCATGTTGGATCGGCGTGTTGGCACTGAAGACATTGAACTGATGCACCTTCCGGAACTCGGTCATCAATTCCTTCGAGGCGAGCGCGTAGCCCATCTTCCAACCGGTGGTGTGGAAGACCTTGCCGAAGCTGAAGATCACGAAGGCGCGTTCACGCAGCTCCGGATATTTGATCACCGAGGCGTGCGGCTCACCATCAAAGACCAAGTGCTCATAGACCTCATCACTCAGCAGGATGATATCCGTGCCGCGCAGCATGTCGGCGATACGCTTCATGTCCGCATCGCGTAGGATCGTACCCGCCGGGTTGTGTGGCGTGTTGATCATCAGCATACGCGTCTTCGGCGTGATCGCCTGCTTGACCGCATCCGCATCGAACTTCATGTCGTTGCCCAAACGCACATGCACCGGCTTACCGCCGAAGAGTTCAACCGTGGGCGAATAGCAATCGTAAGCGGGATCAACGATGATCACCTCATCACCGGGATGCACCATGGCGCCGATAGCCGTGAAGATGGCCTGTGTACCACCCGAGGCGACCGTGACTTCCGTCTCGGGATCGTACCGGAAGCCGTAAAGCCGTTCCACCTTGTTGCTGATTGCCTCGCGCAGCGCTGGCAGACCTGGCATTGGGGCGTACTGATTGTGGCCGGCGCGCATGGCGGCGTTCACCAGATCGCTCAGCTGGGTATCAATGGGGAAATCCGGAAAGCCCTGGCTGAGGTTGATAGCGCCACACTCGGCCGCCAACTTGCTCATCACCGTGAAGATGGTGGTGCCAACGTGAGGGAGTTTGCTAGGTCGCATGTGCATCTCACTTGTCCAGTGTCCCAACACAACTGTTGAGTGTATCACCATCGCAGGTGCTCAATGAAGGAACTGAACTTATCAATTCCCACCTCCCTGGGATACGAGCGGCTGACTTCCGGCTGAAGTGTCGGTTTAGAGTAGTACTCGAAATCGTAGGTGTTCGTGCTAGCGTTGAAGATCCGCGAAGCACCTCTTTATACCGATCGATCTCTGGATAGATGCTGATAAACAAGTCGGCATGACTAGTGAACGCATAGAGCCTCTTTGACAGACCGGTCTCACCAATGTGTCGAACGAGATCGAGCATTTCGTGACCCCATCCAGCACTAGTGGCGAGGTCGGCATAAAAGGATTCGATGCTGGCCCAGGACTTAGCCTTTATCCGAAGGCGGCTGGTCCTATCAACAGGCAGCTTCATGCGATCACTCCTTCGTCACCGTCGCTGCCAAGTACTCTCTGTTCAACCGTGCGATGTGCTCCAAGCTGATGTTCTTCGGGCACTCGATCTCGCAGGCGCCAGTGTTGCTGCAATTGCCAAAACCCTCCTTGTCCATCTGTTCCACCATGGCCAGTGCACGACGCTTGCGCTCTGGCTTGCCTTGGGGCAGCAGTGAAAGCTGCGAGACTTTCGCCGCCGTAAAGAGCATCGCGGAGCCGTTCGGGCAGGTGGCCACACAAGCACCGCAGCCGATGCAGGTTGCCGCGTCGAATGCCTTGTCGGCGTCATCCTTAGGGATGGGAACAGCATTACCGTCAACGAGGTTGCCGCTGGTGTTGATGCTCACGAATCCACCAGCCGCTTGGATACGATCGAAGGCGCTACGGTTCGTTGCCAGATCCTTGATGACAGGGAACGCCTGAGCACGCCAAGGCTCCACGTGGATCGTATCGCCATCCTTGAAGCGGCGCATGTGCAACTGGCAGGTGGTAATGCCCTTGCCCGGACCATGCGCTTCGCCATTAATGAAGAGGCTGCATGATCCGCAGATGCCTTCCCGGCAATCGTGATCGAAGGCGATGGGGTCGTCGCCCTTGCGCACGATGTCATCGTTCAACACATCCAGCATTTCCAAAAAGCTCATGTCCTCGGACACGTTGCTCACCGGATAGTCCTTCATCTGGCCCTTGTCGTTCGGACCGGCTTGGCGCCAGATCTTCAGGTTCAATTTCATGTTGCCCATCTGCCTTGCTATTCGTTTCGGGTCGACCTCAGTGGGTCGACGCTACGGGATCATTTGTATGAACGTTGCGTCAGTTTCACCTCATCGAATACTAGCGCTTCCTTGTGCAGGTTCGCCTTACCGGCATCACCCGTCCACTCCCAAGCCGCTACATACGCGTAGTTGGCATCGTCACGCTTGGCCTCGCCTTGTTGTGGCCCATCCGTCTCCGCGTACTCCTCACGGAAGTGCCCGCCGCAGCTCTCATTGCGGTTGAGCGCGTCCATGCACATCAGTTCGCCTAGTTCAAGGAAGTCGGCCACGCGGCCAGCTTTCTCCAGTTCTTGGTTGAACTCACTGTTCTTGCCGGGAACACGCACATCGCGGTAGAACTCTTCGCGGATCTGGCGGATCTCCGTGATCGCCTCCTGCAAGCCTTGCGCATTGCGCGCCATGCCGCACTTGTCCCACATCACCTTGCCGAGGCGGCGGTGGAAATCATCCACAGGCTTGGTGCCCTTGTTGTTGAGGAAGTGGTTGATGCGGTCCTTCTGCTCCTTCTCGGCCGCGTCGAACTCAGGACGCTTCGTGTCGATCGGTCCGGTGCGGATATCATCGGCGAGGTAATCGCCGACGGTGTAGGGGATCACGAAGTAGCCATCGGCTAGGCCCTGCATCAACGCTGACGCACCCAGGCGGTTCGCGCCGTGATCGCTGAAGTTCGCTTCGCCCAAACAGAAGAGGCCGGGCACAGTGGTCTGTAGGTTGTAGTCCACCCACAGGCCACCCATGGTGTAGTGTACGGCGGGATAGATCTTCATCGCGTGGTCGTAGGGGTTCTCGCCGACGATGTTCTCGTACATGTCGAAGAGGTTGCCATACTTCTCGCTCACGACAGCGCGACCCAGTTCGATGATCTTCTCCTTGCTCGGGTTCTCGATCTTCTTCACGTTCGCTTCGAGCTTGCCGTAGCGCTCGATCGCTGCACTGAAGTCGAGGTACACGGCCTCGCCGGTCTTGTTCACGCCGAAGCCCGCATCGCAGCGCTCTTTCGCGGCACGGCTGGCCACGTCACGCGGCACGAGGTTCCCGAAGGCAGGATAACGACGCTCCAAGTAATAGTCGCGATCGCCCTCTGCGATGTCACTACCCTTCTTCTTCCCTTCGCGGATCGCCTTCGCGTCCTCTATGTTCTTAGGCACCCAGATGCGACCGTCGTTCCGCAGCGACTCGCTCATCAGCGTCAACTTGCTCTGGTGCGTGCCGCTCACGGGTATGCAGGTCGGGTGGATCTGCGTGTAGCAAGGGTTGCCGAAGTAGGCGCCGCGCTTGTGCGCTTTCCACGCAGCGGTGACGTTGCTGCCCATGGCGTTCGTGCTCAGGAAGAACACGTTGCCGTAGCCGCCTGTGCAGAGCAATACCGCGTGCGCGCCGTGCCGCTCGATCTCGCCGGTGATGAGGTTGCGGGCGATGATGCCACGCGCCTTGCCATCAACCACGACCACATCGAGCATCTCGTGACGATCGTACATCTGCACCGCCCCCTTGCCGACCTGGCGCATCAACGCACTGTACGCTCCGAGCAGCAACTGCTGACCGGTCTGTCCGCGGGCATAGAACGTGCGGCTCACCTGCACGCCACCGAATGAACGGTTGTCGAGCAATCCGCCGTAGTCACGGGCGAAGGGCACGCCTTGCGCCACGCATTGGTCGATGATGTTCGCGCTCACCTCGGCGAGGCGGTACGTTCGCTTCGCGGGCACGGTAATCACCGCCTTTCACGGTGTCATAGAACAGGCGGTAGGTTGAGTCGCCGTCGTTCTGGTAGTTCTTCGCGGCGTTGATCCCGCCTTGCGCGGCGATCGAGTGCGCGCGACGAGCGCTGTCCTGGAAGCAGAAGGCTTTCACGTTGTAGCCCATCTCCGCGAGCGATGCGGCAGCCGCACCACCTGCGAGACCTGTACCAACCACGATCACATCAATGCGGCGCTTGTTCGCGGGTGCCACAATGCGGATGTGCCCTTGTGGTCGGTCCACTTCTTCTCGATGGGGCCGGGAGGGATCTTGCTGTCGAGTTTCAATGACATGGTCGAGGAGTTCTGATGGGCTTCGAGCCGCGAGTCACGAGCCACGAGCTGGCCGAGAGCGCTGTAAGCTCGTGGCTCGTGGCCGGTAGCTCGTGGCTCAGTATCATTTGATCCACTTGAAGTACATGCTCACCGGCATCGCGGCGAAAACCAACGGCACAATGATGCTGAAGGCCGTTCCGCAAAGAGCAATGAAGCCGTTGTACCGCTTGTGGTTGATGCCAAGGCTTTGGAAGGCGCTCTTAAAACCGTGCAGCAGGTGCCAGAACAGGCTGAAGCAGCCGAGCACGTAGATCACCACCACGACAGGATGCTCGAACGTCTGCACCATCAGCGCGAAGAGATTTTCCTGGCCTGCGGCGTCCACACCATAGGGTTCCAGACTTCCCACGATGTGGCGGCTCTTCACCCAGAAATGCCAGAGGTGAACGATGAGAAACAGCAGGATCAGCGTACCGAGGATGCCCATGCTGGCGCTGTACCGCTTGCGGTTGGCGCCGCCCTTTTCCATGGCGTACTTCACCGGACGCGCTGCTCGGTTCTGGCTCCAGAGCATCAGGCCATCCACCACGTGGAGAATGAGGCCCAGGAAGAGCACGATCTCCATCGTGCGGATCAGGATGTTGCTGCCGAAGAAGTGCGCCACCATGTTGAAGGTGACACCGCCGTCGTTCCAGAAGATCATCGCGTTCACCGCGGCATGCACCACTAGGAACGTGATAAGGAAAAGGCCCGTGAGGGCCATCCAGTACTTCTTGACGAGGGAGGAACCGAAGAGTCCTTGACGTGCCATGCTGGTGCGTTGGTGCGCGAGGGGCGCGTTGCTTTCGGGCGCAAACTTACGGGCGGGGTAATTGGCGATGAAGCAAGAAGCGAACGCCCGGCTGTTTGGAATTGTTCCAGATGAGCGGCCACCGCGTCCTTCCCAGCAGCTCGCGACCTAGGACGTTGGATAGGTCTTCCTGGTCAACGCGATGGACTTCTTCAGCAAGGTCTTCAGCACCTTCAGGTCGATATCGTCAAGCCGCTTCACGTACAGGCAGCCCTTGGTCGCCTTGTACTTGCCCAGCTTCATCATCAGCTCGGGCTGCTGCTCGAACAGGCCGGGCGTGAAGTAGAGGACCAGCTCCGGCTTGCGCGGGCTGAAAGCCGCCAACGGCGCATCGCCCTCGTGGCCGCTGGTGTACTTGTAGTGGTAGGTGCCGTAGCCCACGATGCTCGGACCATACATGTACGGCTGCTCACCAGTGAGCTCGTGCATCAACTTCATCAGCGAACGGCAATCATCGCGCACTTCCTCCTTCGCGTGCTTGTCGATAAAGGCATCGACGCTGGCGGCGGTGGCGTGCGTCTTGTTGGGTTTGGGCATGGCGCTGCTTTCAACCGTTCGCCGGGCCGTGCTCAGAACTGCTTGTCCAGTTCGAAGTACTCCACCTTGGACATGAAGGGGAAGTAGGGCAGCCCGCTGATCAGCTCCTTGGTCCGACCTCCTTCGACGCCGTTGAAAACGAGGAAGGCCCCGTGCGGTTCGTGGTGATGAAGAAGCTCTCCAGGATGCCCTGTTCCTTCCAGTCGTTGATGAACTGCATCTCCGCCTGCTGCAACTCGGGCGTTGCCTTGATCTTCCCCATGCCTTCCGGCGAGAGCGAGATCGATACCATGGTCCGTTTCATCCAGCTGTGGTTAGCGGCGCAATTTTAGTGAACGTGCCGTGCGTGCTTGTCGAAAGGCATCGGCACTGGCGGCGGTGGCGTGGGCTTTGTTGGGTCTGGAGGGCATGGAAACAAAGATGCGCTGTCAATCGTCAACCAAGGCAATGGTCGATCTTAGCGCGGATGTCCTTGATAGAGATCATCGCAGCCGCATGCGGCGCAATAGCGGTGTGGCTAACCACTCGCCAGCATATACTGAACTGGCCGATCGGACTTGTACAGGTGGCATTGTACGTTTTCGTCTTCTATGAGGCTAAGCTCTATTCGGACATGGTACTCCATGTCATTTACGTAGTGCTTCAGTTCTACGGATGGTACAATTGGCTACACGGTGGGAAGAACAATTCGGTTCTGCGTGTTTCACGCCTTACGCCCACACAGCTCTGAGCCGCGGTCACCATCGTACTTGCTGCCACATGCATATGGGGTTACCTCATCGGTCGCTTCACCGATGCCGAGTTGGTTTACCCCGACGCCTTCATTGCCATGGCAAGTCTTGCATCGCAGTGGCTAATGACCAAGAAGAAGCTGGAGTCGTGGTGGGGCTGGATCATCGTGGATGTGATCGCTGTGGGAGTATACCTGGCCAAGGAACTTGCGGTCACAGCGATCCTCTATGGATTGTTCCTTGTTCTCGCAGTTATCGGTGAGCGAGCGTGGAGACGGTCGCTTACTACCGCGGTCGCACCGATATGAAAAGCGTCGGGCTCACACTTGGGAAGTTCGCCCCTTTGCACAGGGGGCACCAGCATGTTTTGCGTGTGGCGGAAGACGAGATGGACCACGTAGTCGCGTTGATCTACGATGCGCCGGAGCAAACAACCATCTCCTTGACCAAGCGAGCGGACTGGATTCGTCGTCTTCATCCTAAAGTGGAGGTTATCGAAGGAGTGAGCGGACCAACCGTTTCCGGAAGTTCACCACATATAATGCGCGTACAGGAAGAGTACGTGATGGGTTTGTTGAATGGCCGATCCATCACGCATTTCTATTCGAGCGAGTTCTATGGGGAGCACATGAGCCGTGCATTGAGCGCGATCGACCGCCGCGTCGATGAAAGGCGGACCACCGTACCCATTAGTGGCACGCGCATCCGCGAGAACCCCTTCGCGCATCGAAGATTCATTGACCCGATCGTGTACCGTGACCTTGTGACCAACGTGGCTGTGCTAGGCGCGCCCTCAACCGGTAAGACTTCATTGGCAATGGCATTGGCTGAGCAATATCGAACCCAATGGATGCCAGAGTATGGCAGGGAGTATTGGGAAGCCAATCAGGTTGACCGAAGGCTTACGCCAGAGCAACTGGTCGAGATCGGACAGGAACACGTACGTCGCGAAGACCAGGCGCTCCTGGAATGTGACCGCTATCTGTTCACTGACACGAACGCCTTGACCACGGCCATTTTCGCAATGCATTACCACGGCGATATCCACCCTGAGCTTGCCCGACTTGCTGATGCTTGTGTCTCCCGGTATGATCTATTCCTCTTGTGTGCTGACGATATCTCCTACGATGACACTTGGGACAGATCCGGAGAGGTGAACCGTAGTACTATGCAAGCCATGATCGTCGATGATCTGCAACGGCGTGGGATCCCTTTCCATTTGGTATCAGGGGGTCTGGAGGTCCGCATTTCACAGGTAGCCGAGCTCCTCCAAGGGCAATGGAAGCTGAGGGTGTGACGTATCAGTTGCGTGAGGGATAGAAGCAAGTAGCCCACAGCGAGGCTTTGCGAGCGAGGACTACTGCGGATAGCCCGACGGCGCACATTTGGCGCCGGCACGCCCAAACCATCAAGCGCACCTTCCTACATTGGCTCCATGCGTTTTCTGCTGCCCATCTTTCTGTTGTTCCTCGGAGCCATGTTGGTCACGCCATTGATCCGCACAGCAAGCATGTGGGCGACTTCAGGAACACCCGACGCAACCGCCCTTTCAACTGACATCGGTTCGTTGATCCAGGGTGGCATTGGAGCCCTGTTGCTGATCGTCGGTCTCGTGATCCTCGTCATTCGTCTCTCACGGCGCAACACTGTTCGCCCCTCGTAGCGCATACCCTCTTCTACCTTCGCACCTCACACTTCCTGCACATGCGTTACGCCCCCCTCTCAGCTGCCACCTACCGCGAGCACCGCGCCCGTTTCCGCCAAGCCATGGAGAAAGGCGGCCTCGCCATCTTCCACAGCAACGATATCATGCCGACCAGTGCTGATGGCTCGATGCCCTTTAAGCAGGCCAGCGACATCTTCTACCTCAGCGGCATCGACCAGGAGGAGACGGTCTTGTTGCTCTTCCCCGATGCGGTGGACGCGAAGGACCGCGAGATCCTCTTCGTGCGCGAGACGAGCGAGCTGCTGGCGATCTGGGAGGGTGCGAAGTTTTCGCAGAAGGAAGCGACGGAGCTGAGCGGCATCGCCACAGTGCTGTGGACCACGAGCTACGAAGCAACGATCAAGCGGCTGGTGCCGCAGTGCGAACACCTGTACCTGAACAGCAACGAGCACCTGCGCCAGGGCAACGAGGTGGAGACACGCGAAGAGCGCAAGAACAAGGAGACGCGCGCGCAATACCCGCTGCACAGCGTGAAGCGCAGCGCGCCGATCATGCACCGCATCCGCAGCCGCAAGACGGCGGAGGAAGTCGCACAGATCCAACGCGCGATCGCGATCACGGGCAAAGCCTTCGAGCGGGTGTGCGGTTTCGTGAAGCCGGGCGTGAAGGAGTACGCCATCGAAGCGGAGATCACGCACGAGTTCCTGCGCAACGGTTCGCGCGGGCATGCCTACACGCCGATCATCGCCAGCGGCTATAATGCCTGCGTGCTGCACTACATCACCAACGACCAGGTGTGCAACGACGGCGATGTGATCCTGATGGATTTCGGCTGCGAGTACGGTGGCTACGCGAGCGATCTGACGCGCTGCGTGCCGGTGAACGGCCGTTTCACGAAGCGCCAGCGCGATGTGTACAACGCGGTGCTGCGCGTGAAGAACGAGGCGACGCAATTGCTGCGCCCCGGCACCATGCTCGCTGACTATCACAAGCAGGTGGGCAAGATCATGGAGAGCGAGTTGATCGGTCTCGGTCTCATCGACAAGAACGATGTGGCGAAGCAGGATCCCGAGAAGCCGCTCTACAAGAAGTATTTCATGCACGGCACCAGCCACTTCCTAGGCCTCGATGTACACGACGTGGGCCTGTGGAACGAGATGATCCAGCCGGACATGGTGTTCACCGTGGAGCCGGGCATCTACATCCGCGAGGAAAAGCTGGGCATCCGGTTGGAGAACAACATCCTGGTGACGCGCGATGCGCCGATCGATCTGTTCGCCGACATCCCTGTGGAAGCGGATGCGGTGGAGGAGATGATGAACAGGGTCGGGATGAAGGTGATGGCGTAGGCAGTTGCTGCTATGAAGCCTGTCTATTGGCCGGTCACCTTGGATCTGGTCGGTATCGTTATCGCATTGCTCTATGGAGTTGGTGCTGGAAGTGGCGGCGCAACGACCGAAGGGGTTTTCATGATCCTTTGGGCTACCGGTTGGCTCACCATCATTCTTGCGAGCGTTGTCCTTGTTCGTTTGATCCGGCGCAAAGAGGTGGGCGTCGGGGCGATCGCGCTTCTCCTGATCGTTTCCGGAATTGCGTTCGTACAAACGCGCCTGGTGATCTCGGACTCAGTGGCCTTGCGGTCATTGTTCTCATGAGGCACTGAGCCCATCGCGTGGTCCGGGATACCTGTTTGACATGGCTATCCTGGAGCCAAGCTCACATACGCTGATGCAATGAGGGCTAACGGACGCGGTTCTTGAACAAAGGATCCCCATGTCCGACATCCAAGAACGCCCGATCTCCGATCGCGCGAAGCGCCGCAGTAGCCCGCACCGCATCCACCTCGACATGGCGCCGATGGTGGATCTGGCTTTCCTACTGCTCACCTTCTTCATGCTTACCACACGGCTGATCAAGCCGACCGCTATGGAACTTGACTTCCCTAAGACCGGGACGGGTGGCGAAACCGCGAACATCCTTACGGTGCTGCTCGATGATCGTGGCCGCGTGTTCGCGTACCAAGGCACGTTGGAGCAAGGTGGCCAACCGATGCGCCATCTCAGCGACAAGAACCTGCGCGCGACGTTGCTGGCGTTCAACCAAATGGAAACGGACAGCGCGGCTGCCCCAGCGATCTGCGTGCTGAAGACGGGTCGACACACCAAATACGGTCGCGTGATCCACGTAGCTGATGCTGTCCAACAAGTCAGACTTGCGCGGTTCAGTATCCAGGATAGCCTTACGACCATGGAGCTGGAACAAATGGCCGAGGCAACAGCAACGGCTTCTTTCTTGGATTGAACGTTACGTAAGTGCGCACACCGCATTCAGTCTCAAAATCCCATCACCATGTACATCCGCTCCATCGGTATCGCAGGCCTCATCATCGGCATCCTGTTCAAGACCCTGCACTGGCCCGGCGCAGGCGAAATCGTCGTGGCAAGCAGCGTAGTGGTCATCGCCACCTTGGCGCTCCTGCTATTCCGCAAGCCTGGGCCTTTGTCAGTAGAGCTGCAACGGCCGGCCATGTTGGTCGGCTCAGTGATCGCGGTGGTTACCGGGGGGTTGTTCAAGGCGATGCATTGGCCCGGAGCGAACATGCTGCTGCTGGTGGGTCTTTCGGTCTGTGCGTTGTGGTTCTTGCTACCGCCGATGCGCTCCCGGCCCAAGGCCGCATAGGTTTTCGGATAGCACGAAGCCCCTCGAACGCGAGGGGCTTCGTGCACTTACCACCAAACAACAAAAGCCTACTCCTTCGTGAAGCGTGCATAGCGGCGCAAGCCGTCGTGCTCCGCGATCACCGTGTACTGTCCATCCGCTAGGCGCGACACGTCGAGGATGCGCGTAACGCTGTTCGACTTGTTCTCAGCCTGCACCGTGCGGCCGATCGCATCCACGATGCGCAACGTTGCGCGTTGCAACGATGCTGGTAACGTGATGTTCAACACGCCTGCAGTCGGTACGGGATGCACGGTGATCGTAGCCTCGGCACTCAGCGGATCATTGATCCCAACGACCTGGTTGAAGCACGGCACATCCTCACGTGCGCCGTTGCAGAATCCCTGCGCATCAGCGAATGCACGAATGCTGTCCACTCGTGCTTGCAGTTCGGCGACACTGTTCATTGGGCCACCGGCGTTGGAGCGCGCATAGGTGAAGGCCACCAGGATCCGATTGATCGCTCCGGGTTCCAACGTGATCGGTCCCATGGTACCAACTCCGCGACGATCGTTCGGTACGTTGCTCGCCGATACTTCGTTCCACGCCGGTTGTGGTACGCCACCGACGCCAAGACCCAATGGGTCCGTGTCATCGGGGAATGCGAAGCGCGCGGGAATGGTGCCCGAGTATCCGTTTCCGCCGTAGGTCTGTGGTGTGCCGTCGCTCCATAGGGCATGCATGGCCCCGTAGTACTGGTTCGCCAACACTGGATTGCCCATGGCCCCGGTTGAGTTGTCGTAGTAGGTGAAGTATGACAGCCCCAGGCGTTCGTTATCGGTGATGTTGTCCCCATAGCCTTGACCCCAGCCGTCGTAAAGGGAGCCCGCTTGGGCGACCGCGGTAGCATAGTCCGCTGCCAGTGGATTGTCCAGCGCATCGGAGTCTTGGAAGGCTCCGCAGAGGATCGTCGCGCCGAAGGCCGGAGGCAAGGTGCCATAGCCCTGCGCTCCACCTACGCACGCAGCACCGGCGTCGTCCGCAGCACCGTTGTAGGCATACCACAAACTCCTGCCGACGTCGCAGCCCACATAGTCGTCCGCTGCACAGCCCAGATCGAAGTCGGTGAACAGGCTGATGTAGGCATGGTTCAACGTGAGCGTACCGCGGTTGATGATGCGGTATTGCACGAAGACCGTATTGGCCAACGCAGCGTTAGGACCTTCGTAGGCGAACGGTGTGGCCTGCACTTCGATACCGATGGGAACGCCTTGTGAATTCAGGTGGACGCCGCCCTTGTCGTTGAAGATGAAGTACAACGAACCGTCGCCCGGACCGCAGGGTGCATCGCAGTCCGAAGGATCGTAGTCCCCGTCGCTATTGTAGTCGGTAAAGGGTGCTTGGTACAGGTCGAAGCCCGAACCGACATCACCGATCGCTGGCCATGTATTGAACCACAATGGCATCTGGTATCCCGGGAAGTCCACCGCTGGGTCGCAGTTGGGATCGCTGAGGCAATTGCAATAGGCCTGTTGCGTGGCAACTTCGCTATTGTCCAAGGGCCACACTTGGTCGTATGCCGCTTGAACGGCCGGTGTTGTGCTTGCCGTGCCATCAACGGTCAATGGTCCAGGGAACCAATCTCCGGACCCGAGCGGTTCGTAGCACATGGCAGCCATCCGCAGGGAGTTCCCGGAATCCATGCCGCCGATCCATAAGCCGGCGGAGAACAATGGATGTGCACCACCGCCATTGGGCACCTCGAACTGGGCCGTTCCATTCGCGAGGTCCATGCCGATGAGCCCGTGCGAATAGAACCGCGCGCGCACGTTGTTCACATCGAGTTCGTAGAAGTTCTGTGCGCTCAGTGCTGCTGGCAGTAGCGCGAACAAACTGAAGGGTAGAGCGTATCTCATGGTGCAACAGGGTTTGTGCACCGAACCTAATCCCAGCGGCTTAGATGCATGCACCTGACGCGAGCAGTGGCGCACATGACCAAGCAAGCGGTAGTAACGACCGGAAACAAGAACAGCACCCCGTAGGATGCCGTTCGCAATGTGATCAGTGTTCGCTACGAAGCCTTCGCCAAGTGCAAGGGCTTCACGGTGCTTTCGTCACCGTCCAGGATCATCACATACAGCTCTTCGCCCATCAGTTCGGCGATGCGGATGCGCGTTTCCAAGCCGGTGATACCACCGCTCTTGAGGATGTGCCCGGCTTGGTCGCAGATGTCGAACAATGCCTCTCCGCTGTTCGGGGTGTAGCGCAGTGTGAGCATGTCGCCATGCTGCTCGAAGCGCAGTCCTGCAGTGCGGTTGGTGTTCGGTTCCATGCGGCCGTGGTTTGCCCGCTTCTACGGCGGAACCACGGCGCAGGGTTTCGTGATGGCCGGGTGCCTGCGCGACTTGTTGCGCAGGCACCCGGATCGCATGTCTGACCCTCTCCCTGGGAGAGGGCAGGGTGAGGTACTGTTTCAGGGTGAGGTTCCTCAGAAGTTCTGCAGGTCAACCGGCCGGATCACCCCGAACCATTTCAGCACACGCTCGCCAAGTCCCGGCGCTTCAATATGGCAGATGTAGGTGCCACCGGCGATCGGCACGTTGTTCATGTTCCGGAGGTCCCAATCGAGATACGTGAGGTCATTGTCCTTGCCATACTTCCGCACCAACGTTCCGCTCGCATTGAAGATGCTGATGGTACATGCCTGCGGCAGGTTGATGAACTTGACACGGTTGTCCAGACGGCTCGTTTCATAGCCACTGAACGCGTAGTACGGGTTCGGCACAATGCCGATCAGGTCCAATGCGCTTTCGGCGGTCGTCTGTTGCTGCGTGAGCGTGGCGAGGTCCGTGGTGCTGAAGCGGTAGAGGTTCACACCATTGTTCAGCTGCGGCTCGATCGCGGGTTCGTACCCGGCATACGGTTGCACGTAGGGTTCGTAGACGCGGGCCACGTTCAGCCTCACGCGTGCTTCGCACTCCAACAACGTGTGGCCTTCGTTCAGCATCGCGCTACCCACCCATGCGATAGCGTCCCACACTTTACGCCGACCGGTGAACGAACCGCCTTGCATCATCTGTTGGATGAAGGCACCGCCATCGTAGTGCGGAACGCGGTCGGGGTTCGCGTCGAACCGCCGTTCGTTGCGGAACACATAGATCCAATGCTGTCCACCGAACCGCGGTGCACCCAAGTTGGTGGCGAAGGTTGCGGTCGGGTTCCATTGCATGTCGTTGCCGTTGTCGCCGTTCAGGAAGCTGTCTTCGCCGAAACCGATGTTCAAGCGTTCGCCTGTTCCCATATCGATCGCATAGCCCGGGAACCAGCCCATGCCGGTGCCGGTGCCATCGGGCACGCCGCTCTTATCAACGCTGTTGCCCGCGCGCAACCACAATTTCTCCAGACCTCCGGCCAGCATCGAATCGGCCTGCATTTCGAACACGGGCGCACGGCTCCACTTGTCCTTGTCGGGGGTGAAGACGACCAATACATCAGGTAGATCACGCAAGTCGAAACTGGTGTTGAGGATGCCCGTTACCTCGTAGCTGCCCGGCTGGAAGGGATGATCACCACACAATTCGAAAGGCGCCCACATGCCACCGAGCAATTGCTCGTACGCCTCGTCCATATCGAAGCCTGGACGGTCGGCGTATGTGCCGATGTCGTTCGGAGGCACGCCCCATTCCGATCCTCCGCGGATCCAGTTGAGCACATCATCACCGTCGGTATCCGCAATGCCGGTCAACCAGTCGAGATCGGGGTTCTCGAACGTGAGCTCGCCTTGCAAGGCTTTGATGTTGATCTCGCGCTCATCGCCTGCGAAGCCGTTGGATTCGAAGTAAACTGTGTCGAACGTGCTCTGCTCGATGGACACGCTCAATCCCCACTGCGGGATCAGTTGATCCTCGGCAACGGCGATCGAGCGATCGCTCGGAATGCTCTCGCCGGTATTCAGGTTCGTCAGTATCCAACGCGCTTGTGGCACGACTTCATCGGTCATCTCCGTAAATCGTAGTTCGAACTGCGCCGCTGGCAATTGCAATGGATCGATCACTTTCACTTGCACCGGACCCATACCGCTCCGATAGGTGACCTCGTCCACACGGGCATCGGGAGAGTTCACGATGGCGTTCTCTGTTGCCTCATCGATCATGATCGGCCGGTTGCCGTGGCCCTGTCCTTCAATGCGGGTGATCGGCGGCTCATCGCCGTACTGCGCTTGCTGCACGGTGCCAAACTCCTCCGGCGCTGGCTTGTGTGGTATGGCGGCCACACTCTTTATGCCGCCTCCGTTGAAGTCCTTGCGGCTGGCCAAGTAGCGGAACGGCTGCCCCGTGTGCTGCACGGGATCGTAGGCCAGCCAGTTGTTGTGCGCGTAGGCAACAGCGATGAAATAGTAGGTCTTGAAGTTGATGAGCCGCGTATCGCCTTGCGCGAATTTGTCCTCCGTGATGCGGAAGCTGTGCGCAATGCCTTCGTCCGCCCCATTCACCATTTCCACCGGCACCGGCAATCCGATCTGGTCGTTGTTGATGTAATTCACCAACTGTGCATTGCCGTCGCGGCGATCGCTTTGGGACACAAGGCGCGCGAGGCTGATGTCCTTCAACTGATCAACACTCACGGTTGCGTCCTTCACTTGGAAGACCTGGTAGCCTTGGAATCTGTATTCCCGGTCCGTGAGCACCGGCAACGAATCCGGACCCACATAGCTCTCAGGGATGATGGGATCCACTTGCTGGTAGCCTTCACCCACATTGTTGCCGCTCGGGTTACGCAGGTACATGATCAATTCGCGATCCAATTCCTGCATGGTGAGCTGCGGCGCATCCGGGCCATCAAGCAGTTGGAAGCAGTTGTCGAACAGCGCTTGTGCTTTGTCATCGGCTTGCCGCAGCAACTGCACGCTCGCAAATGGACCGCCACTGGACGCACGTGACCACACCACCCCCACGGTGATGTTGTTGAACGCCCCCGGCTCCAGGGTGAACGGACCAGCACTCTGGAACAATCGGCGATCATCGGGGAAATTCCCCGCGCTCTCTTCCGTCCAAGGTGGCTGCACCACACCGCCTGTTGCCCAGCCCACGGGATCGCTATCCCCGGGGAACATGTAGTTGGTCGGAGTGTTCTGATCGGCGTCCGGGTCGCTGTAGTGTCCACTGCCACCATAGAACATGCTCGACCCGTCGAGCCATTTCGCTTGCATGTAGTTGTAGTAGCCAACGCCTTCGGTCGGGTCGCCCTGTCCATTGTCGGCGCCGCCATTGTAATAGATGAACGCGCGCATGCCGTAGCGCTCGTTGTCGACTATCCCGTCGCCGTAGCCGATACCAAGGCCTTTATAGGGGATGCCGTTACCAGCGACCGCCTCAGCATACGTGGTGGCCAGTGGGTTGTCCATGTGGTCGACGTCTTGGTAGGGCCCTTCGAAGAAGTCGATGCCGACAGCTGGTGTTTGATCGCCATAGCCGGGCGTGCTATTGCAGTCCGCATCGTTCGCATCGCCGTTGTAGGCATAGGCAAGTCCGCGTTGCACATCGCAGCCCACGTAGTCGTCGTTCGCGCAGCCTACATCAGCATCCACCCACTGCCCGAAGAAGGCGTTGGTGAGCGTTTGGGTGCCTTGGTTGATGAGCAAATAGTTGTAGAAAGTCATGTTGTTCACCTCGTCGTTCGTTGCGAACGCGAAGGCTTGCGCCCTCACCTCCATGCCGATGGCATCGGCGTCGGTTTCAGTATGCGTGTTGCCCTTGTCGTTGAAGATCCACCAGATGTTCTCATCGCCGTAGAGCGGGACAATAGCGTTGCGGTTGCGGTTCTGGCACTCGCCATCGGTGGTAAGGTTGTAACCCGGCGCGTCCCCCATCGTCGGGTCGTACACATCATCTTCATCGTAGTCGATGAAGGGTGCCAGGAATTGCGACTGGCCCCGCGACAAGTCGCCCAGCGCCGGCCACTCGAAGAACACTTGCGGAACAGTATAGTTGGGGAATTCCACGGCTTCGTTGCAGAGCGGGTCTCGTTTGCAGCGCTCGTATGCTTCGTGCCGTTGGACGTCTTGTCGATGCGTTTTCCAAAGGTCGTCGTAGGCGCTGCACACATCTTGGTCCACGGCGGCACTGCCGTCCGTGGAAAGCGGCCCGGGCCAGAAATCATTGCCTTGCGCGCGGTACGTCACGGCGGCCAACTTCAACTGGTTGTCGGGTGCACGGCCGCCCATCCACAACGAGCCGGCGAAAATGGCATGGGCGCCGGAGCGATCACTGGTCTTGGGCACCTCGTACGCGGGCTTGTCGCTTGCGCGTATTTGCCACATGCTGCCGCCCGTTTCGATCAGGGCGCGCACATTGTTGAGGTCGAGTTCGCTTTTGCCGGTGGCGGGTGCGCAGCCCGCGGCTCTGATCGGGCGATCGACAGGTGCACGGCCGGGTGGGAGATGGCCCGATGCCCGCATCTCAAAGGCACCGATCAGCGCGAAGAAGAAAAAACCGAATGAGAGAGAGTTGACGAAAGAAGCAGAAAGAGTTGGGGACAGAACAGGGCGAAGCGATCCGGCTAAGTGCAGATCATTTTTCAAGTAGGAGGTTCAGGGGTACCGGAGGTACGTTACCCGCACGAGCGCTCTCCGGCCAAGCGCCGCCGAGTGCCTGCGGCGCGCAGCCGCAATGCCCAAGCGCGATCAGCTCAACTGCCTTGGTCAACGAAGATCCAAGGCTGGCGATCGCTGCGGAAGGTGATGATGGTGTTCATGACAACAAGGGTTTTTAGGTAATGCATCGGAAAGCTGGGTCGTTATCACCGATCCGCCGAACACCAAGCGAGTAACGGAAGTCGCAGCGCAAGGAGCGGTGGTGGAAGGAGGGGCAACTGGCGAGTTAGCTCTTCCCACGAATACATTGGCAACCAATAAGAACCGATGCGCGCCATCATTGTCGACGACGAGGAACCCGCGAGGGAGAACCTCCGCATCATGCTGGAGGATGAAGCGCCACAGGTGCAAGTGCTGGGCATGGCCGATAGCGCACCGAAGGCGAGGGAATTGATCCTGGCGCTCGATCCGGATATCGTGTTCCTCGACATCCGCATGCCCAGCGGCACGGAAGGGCTGGACCTGTTGGAGAAACTCCCGGATGCGCGCTTCATGGTGGTCTTCGTTACGGCGTTCAAGGATTATGCGTTGCGTGCATTCCACGCCAGTGCGGTGGACTATGTATTGAAGCCGATCGATCCCGATGAATTGCGTGCTGCGGTGGAGAAGGCGGAACGCCGAATGGCCGCCATACGCGATCAGCCAGCGGAGCAAGCACATTACCGCACGCAGCTCGATGCGTTGGTGCAGGAGCTGCGCGAAGGAGAACGCGGCCCGCGCATCGCGGTGGATCACGCCAAAGGCATCAAGCTCTTCGACCCACGAACCATTGCGCATGTGGAAGCCGATGGCAATTGTACCGTGCTGCACTTCCTGGACGGGAGTCGTTATCTGGACACGCGTACCCTGAAGGTCTATGAGGACCTGCTCGACCCGTCGCTCTTCCTGCGCGTACACCGAAGCCACTTGGTGAACATGTCGCACCTACGCGAGTACCTGCGCGACGATGGCCACTGGGCCGTGCTCCGCAACGGTACGCGTGTGCCGATCGCGCGAGATCGTATCGACGATTTCCTGACCGCGGTAAGGCCGAAGTGAAGACTTGATCGCGGACCGGTTCTCTCTATTCACGTGCATGTGGATCCGGTTATCCGGTCGCTACGATCCAAGCGACGAAAGCCACCGTTCGCTCGATCACATCAACGATCCGACCTTCGGCCCATCATACCGATACGCTTGTGCCGTTAGTTTCTCCGCACCAAAACCCTTTACCATGTTGCGCGCACTGATCGTTGACGATGAGCCCGATGCACGGGAGAACCTTCGCCTGATGCTCGAAGAACACTGCCCCGATGTGGAGGTGGTGGGACAGGCGGGTAATGCGAAGGAGGCCCGCAAATTGATCGAGGAGCTTCAGCCGGAAGCGTTATTCCTTGACATCAAGATGCCCGGCGAGGATGGCTTCTCGCTCTTGCGCTCTGTGGCCGACAAGGAGCTGTCGGTGGTCTTCACGACGGCATACGATGAATACGCCTTGCAAGCCTTCAAACAGAACGCGCTGGACTACTTGGAGAAACCGATCGATCCGGAGGAGCTTCAACGTGCGGTGAGCAAGATGAAGCGCGCCATCGGCGACCCCGCCGTGCAGCAACAGGCCACGGGTGCGATCGCAGCGTTGATGAACGATCCCGCATCGCCCTTGAGCACGCGCATCGCCGTACCCGGCCGTGATGGATTGAGCATGATCCGCCACGAGGACATCATGTACTTGGAAGCGAGCGATAGCTACACCACAGTGCACCAGAAGGACGGAAAGCGGATCACGAGCAGCAAGCACATCCGCATCTTCGAAACGAATCTCGATGCGAAGAAATTCTTCCGTGTGCACAAGACGTTCATCATCAACCTCGAACACCTGAAAGGATTCAGTCGCGGAGAAGGCAATATGGCCGTATTGAGCAATGGCACCTTGATCCCCGTTAGCCGCCGCAGGCTCCCTGACTTCTTGGCGCTGATCAACACGTTCTGATGCGGATATTGATCATGTCGTTCCTGCTGTCGGTCACCACAGCGGTGATCGCGCAGCAGTATGGTTTCGAGCAATGGTCACCGGAAGATGGCCTTGCACAAAGCCAAGTGCGCCGCTTGGCGCTCGATCGTGATGGTCGTTTGTGGATCGCCACGATCGGCGGCGCGAGTGTCTTTGATGGCACATCGTTCACCAACCATGGTGTGCAGCAGGGCTTGCCCGAGGCGCAAGTGGGGGCCATGCTCGCTGCATCGGATGGCAGCATGTGGTTGGCGGCGGGTGCGTCTCTTGTCCGGGTAAAGGGGTTGCTCCACGAACGCATCGATCTTCCGGAAGAAGTCGAAGGCGCGCGTATCGAGGCACTGGCGTTCGATGCTTCGGGCCGCATGCTGATCGCTACGGATGGTGCGGGCGTGCGCACATACGCCAATGGTGTTTTCGGTATGCTGGAGGGTTATCCGACCGATACCGCGCGCAGCGCGCGAACGCTCTTGTTGCTAGCGGATGGTAGTGTGTACATCGGTTTGCGCGATGGGCTGTTGTTGTGGAAGGCCGGACATTGCGTGCAGGTCGCCCTCGGTGATCCAGCACCGAAGAATGTCAGCTCCACCGTATTAGCACATGATGGCTCGGTATGGGTGAGCACATACGGGGACGGTGTGTACCGCATTGGAACCGATGGAAGAATGAATGTGTTCACGGAGGAAGAAGGTCTTCTTCAAGACAATGTGCGCAGTGTAACCGTGGATGCCTTGGGCCGCATATGGGCAAGCACCAAATTCGGGTTGAACCGATTGGATCCCGTGGTCGCTGATAGTTTCAGGGTGCGTTCGTTCACCGTGCACCAAGGTCTTCCGAATGACAACGTGTATTGCACACTTGAAGACGGGCATGGCCAGTTGTGGATCGGCACCGATGGGGGCGGGCTTCTGCGGTTCGCCGGCGATCGTTTCGTGACCTACACCGTGAAGGATGGTCTGTGCAGTGATCTGGTAATGACCATAAGCGCCGACAAGAATGGCGACCTATGGTTGGGGACATACGGCAGTGGTGTTTGCCGCTGGGATGGCATGGCCATGATCACCACGCTCGAAGGCTTGCCGAACAATACCGTTTGGTGCAGTCTTTTGGATCGCAGTGGCAGGCACTGGTTCGGCACCAGCAGTGGCCTGTGCCGCATTGAGGATGGTGCCGTGGTACTTCCTGACAGCGACGCAGCGCTCGTTGACATGCGGGTGCTCTCGCTGTTGCAGGACGCGAAAGGCAACATCTGGTGCGGTACGCGGGAAGGCGTTTCGGTGATCGACAGTACCGGTGATGTGGTGCACCACCGGTCCGGTGGACGTGGGCCGGGCTCATCGGTGCGCAGCATGATACAGGATCGGGAAGGCACTATATGGTTAGGCAGCGATGATGGCCTTTTCGCGGCACGCAATGGTCTCTTCACGCGATACAGCACTACCGATGGGATCTGCGACAACACGGTTCTTTCGTTGACCATGGATGGCGATGGGCGCATCTGGATCGGCACCGCGAACGGAATCACCATCAAGGATGGGAACACCTTCACCTCCTTACGGCTCGGAGAGGATCCCGGCAGCAACTACGTTGATCTGTTGTTCGTGGATGGGAATGGCACGGGCTGGGCGGGTACCAACAATGGTATCTATCGTTTCAGGCCGCGCTTGTTGCCCCAACAGACCGCGAGCATTGAGCACATCAACACCCGCGATGGTCTGTTGGGTACCGAATGCAACTTGAACGCCGGGTATTTGGATGCTTATGACCGGATGTGGATCGGCACAGCCTCCGGATTGGTGATGCACGATCATCGCCGAGCAGCGAACCCTCCGTACACAACGTTGCCCACTTGTTCCATCAGCGGTATCCGTTCATTCCTCCAGCCCAGCGAATGGAAGGGACAATGCGACAGCCTCGACCGCGTCACCGGCCTACCTGTCGGACTGCACTTGGATCATCGCAAACACTACCTCACGTTCGATTACACCGGGGTGGCCCTCCACGATCCCGAGGCGATCCGCTTCCGATACATGTTGGCCGGCTACGATGCCGATTGGTTGCCGGAGACCGAGGCACGCTTCGCCAGCTACAGCAACCTGCCGCACGGGGAGTACACGTTCATGGCCGCAGTGCGTTACGGGCAAGGTGCCTGGAGCCCGAGCGCTACGTTCCAGTTCGTGATCCTGCCACCTTTCTGGCTCACGTGGTGGTTCGTTGCACTGTGCGTTCTAGCGGCCGGCGGTTCACTGTTTGGCATTATGCGTTGGCGCGCGGCCATACGTGCGCGAAGTGAAAAAACGCGGCAGCTACTGCTCCGCAGCCGCATGCTTCAGCTGGAACAACAAGCCCTGAATGCCAACATGAACCGGCATTTCGTGTTCAACGCCCTCAACAGCATCCAGTACTACATCAACCGGCAGGACCGCACCGCCGCGAACAAGTACCTCACCAGCTTCGCCAAGCTGATCCGCAAGAATCTCGATGCCAGCCAGAGCGATACCGTGACCCTCGCCGAGGAACTGGAGCGCTTGGAACTGTACTTGACCTTGGAGCATATGCGATTCAAGGACAAATTCCGTTACTCGGTGGAGATCGATGAACGTGTGGATACAAGCAATGTGCACCTTCCCGCAATGATGCTCCAGCCCTACGTGGAGAACAGCATATGGCACGGCATCCTGCCCATGGACAGACAGGGCGCTGTTTTGATCCGCGTACAAACCGGCGAGGAAGGGAGGGTCAAGGTGACCATTGCCGACGACGGGATAGGGGTGCAAGAGAGCTTGAAGGGCAAGGGGAACGGGACGGAGGACCACATCAGCCGAGGTATCGAGATCACCAAGGGCAGAGCGGATGTGCTGCGCAGCCTCCATCTGAGCGATATCCGGATCTCCGGCCCCGAACAATCCCACGATCCAGCCGGACAAGTCACCGGAACCAAGGTGGATATCGAACTTCCTTTTGGGAACGGCGGTAAAAAAGTGGCGAACGGCTTGAATACGCCCGAGCGTGCCTATACATTTGACGTGTCATGAAAGCCATGATCAATTTCATTCCCGGTGGTCGGTTGAGCGTTGTCCTCGGCATTTTGCTGGCGGTCATGTTCACTGCGTGCAGCAAGGAGGAAGTGTCGGCGCCCAGTGGCCACTCGTTCATTTTGAAAGGAGGCGATGGTCTGGGGAACGACCAAGGACGCATTAGTGGGCCAAGCAACATCAGCGTTGCTTCCGAAGGCAAGCAAGAACTGGAGGACCCCTCTGTGAATTCGCGCGATTTCGATGAGGATGGTTCCGGCGAGGACGGGATCAGCGATGACGGCGATGATGAAGGGGACAACGAGAAGAGCAATAAGAAGCCGCGCACGAACTGAGTGCAGGTACTGACTTGATCAAAAGCCCCGCGACATCGCGGGGCTTTTGCTTTTGAGGCGAAGCCATTCCAGGAGCGCCCACTTGTCCCGGGCTTCTCCGCCAAGTTCATCCTTTCCCGACTTTCCTGCTGCCGTAACTCGTTCGGTATGTGCTGATCAGCACCAAGTGCATCTACTTTTTCTACACGTCCGACCACGGATCCGGCGAAACCTGAGCCCATGAACACCAATCAGCACGACCATTTGCATCGCCTTATCCATTCCATGGACAGGGCGGAGAAGCGTTACTTCAAGGTATACACCTCGCGGCACTTGCTTGTGGGACACAGCAACTACCACGTGCTCTTCGATGCCATAGACGCTCAAGAACAATACGACGAAGGCGCCATCCTGAAACAATTCAGGAAGGAGACCTTCACGAACCGCTTCGCCATTACGAAGCGGCGGTTGTACGAGACCGTATTGCGCTGCCTTGATGCCTACTACGCAGAGAGCTCGGTCGATGCGCGTGCACGGCGTGCCTTGCACCATGTGGAGATCTTGTACAAGCGCGCGTTGTATCCGGAGGCTGAGAAGATGTTGAACAGCGTTCGCCGCATGGCCGAACAACATGGGCGCAACGCGATCCTTGTGGCCGTTCGCGAATGGGAATGCCGTTTCATGGAAGGCGCGAACTACACAGGTACTGCATCGGCAGCGCTCGTGGAATGGGAGCAGGAGGGTGGAACCCTTCGAGGAGCCATGGCGCAAGCTGACGCGCTGTGGTTGTTGAAGAGCTCGGCGTTCAGGCAGATCTACAAGAAGGGCCAAGCCCGCGATGACCAAGAATTGGATGCGCTGCGGCATGTGCTCGACGAACCGCTGTTGAGGGAACCTGAGGGCCTCATGTCGCCGAGATCCAACTACTTGTACCATCACATCAAGAGCGCGGTAGCCTTTGCCATGAACGAACCAGCGGAGAGCAGAGAGCATTTGTTGGCGAACAAGGCGATCATCGAGGCCAACTACGATCACTTCGACCAAGAACCCAGCTTGCTGCTCGGCGTCCTGAGCAATCTCGCCTTCGTTACCGCCCGCCTCGGCCTGCCGGAAGAGGCATTCGCATTGCTCAAGGAATTCCGTCAAGCACCGGCAAAACGCGCCATGCCCGAGAACGAAGACCTTGACCTGAAACTGTTCGCCACCAGCTATAGCCTTGAACTAGGGCTGCACTGTCGCATTGGCGATTTCCGGAAAGCCGTTGATCTGCTTCCGAACATCGAACGTGGCCTCGAGCGGCACGGATCGACCATCGGACCGGTGCGAAAAGCAGGCTTCTATTTCCAGATGGCTTACGCGGCGTTCGGTGTCGGCGACACGGAGACAGCACTGCGCCTGACGAATAAACTGCTCAACGATATCAGTATTGACCAGACCGAGGAACCGATCTGCTACGGCCGGTTGCTCCACTTGATCTTGCTCTACGAGACCGGGCGTACCGATCTGTTGCCCTATGCCCTGCGGAATACCTCGCGCTTTCTGCAAACGCGTAAACGGGCTCACCGCACCGAACAGTTGTTGATCGGGCTAGTGCAAAGCGTGTCGCGCTCCATTTCACCCAAACGAATGGGGGAACAGTTCCAGCGGTTCCACGACCAGTTGGTGGCCCAAGAGGAGAACACGTTGGAACGCGTCCTGTACGACCACCTTGATCCGATCGCGTGGGCTGCAAGCAAGATCACGGGAAGATCTTTCGCGGAGATCGTGAAGGAACGTTCCTCCCGACAGCGTAAAGCAGCTTGAGCCTTTCGGGGAGGCAACGTCCCCGCATTGGATCGGGTCATCATACATAATACCCTGTACATGCGTCGCACTGTTTCCCTGCTTTCACTCGTCGTGGTGCTTCTTCCTCTTTGCACGTCCGCGCAACAACCCGACTGGTTGGTGCACTGGCCTGTGAATTACACGATGAACCCCGGGATGCCGAGACATGTCCTTGCGTCCTCCGACAACGGCTCTCTCATGAGTGCACGCCTTATGTCCTCTGCCATCGCTTTCGGTCAGGACGTTTTCGGTTCTTGTGCGGTTGAACGTCTTGACCCCGGGACCGGACAGCCTTTGTGGACGTGCTTCTTGGGGGACTCACTTACGGTCGAGAGCGGTGCTGTGGACGATAGCGGCAACGTCTATGTCGCAGGCCGTTTCATGGCTTATGTGGCCTTTTGCGATGGCTCGGTTCTGGGCAACACGGGTTCCGCCTTCGATGTGAATCTCTATCTAGCCAAGTTCGATGCGACCGGGTTGGTGATGTGGACCCGCAACCTGTCGGTGAGCGACCCTCAAGCGAGCATGATCCCGTGCTTGGCGATCGACCCGATCGGAAGCCTGTGGTACGCGACCACTGATTTCTTCGTTGGCAAGGTCGTTAGGGTGGATGCCCAGGGCAATGATGTCGAGGTGCGCACCATTGATGGCGCCAAGATGATCGGAGGTGTGGACTTCAGTCCTTCGGGTGCATTGTACGTAAGTGGCGCGGCCGATAACAATGGGTTCTCGTTCGGCGGAATGAGCGCGCAGCCAAGTGGTTCGTACCACATGTTCGCTCTCCGGTATGACGCAGCCGGCCAAGGGGATTGGGTTGAATTCGCGAGTGACATCACGTTCCAACTGCCGAGCATTGCCGTCGATGATCTTGGTAGTGTCTACATATCCTGCGGGATCTTCGACAGTACGAGTTGGGGTGGTATCGCCTTCAATGGCCCCGATTGGGTCAGTGATGTTTTCCTTGTGAAGGCGGACAGCACCGGCCAGTTCCTTTGGGGTGTTGAAAGCGATCAGCCCGGAGGATTGATCACCGGTGACCTTGAGCAAGCTGCCCGGCCTTACGTGGACCTCGATGATCAGGGGAACGTGTACATCACCGGCACGTTGCGCGGGCTTGTGGATTGGGGTGGTGGTGTGATCAGCGACGGAATTACGCTCGGTGTTCGTACGCAGACCATCGTAGCGTTCAACACGAACGGCATTCCACTATGGTCATCCACGAGCACTCCTGCTTCAGCGTTCACACAAACGATGGCGCTGACATCGTTTGACAATGGCACCATCTATTTCTCGAGCCACGTCAGCGGTCAGTACGACTTTCCACCTTTCTCAGCGAATGTCGGCGGGCAACAGGCGTACGTCATTGGTCGCATGAGTGGTATCGGCTTGGGTATCACTTCACCATTGCCTAAGGAGGATATCAGCATATGGCCTGTTCCAGCGCGCTCCGTGATCACCGTGGACTTGGATGCGTCAGTAGGGATCAGGGCCATGCTGCACTCTGCCACCGGCCAGTCACTGCGCTCGATAAGGTTGTCGCCGGGTGCGAACATTGTTGACCTGAGCGATGTTGGTGCGGGTCTTTACTTCTTGCGAACGAGCAACGGGAATGCGTATGCGCTGATCAAGGAGTGATCGACTATTTTTTCAGGAACGCGTCCCAGCCCTGCGCCTTTAATTCATGCTGGCCGCCTTGTCGGTCGATGAGTTGGTAGCCACCAGCATTGTCGGTCATGTGACCAATGACGCTGAAGTGAGGTGAACCCTTCACCTTCTCAAAGTCGCTTTGCGCAATGGTGAACAACAGTTCGTAATCCTCCCCTCCGTTCAGGGCGCACATCGTGGGGTCGAGGTTGAACTCGCGAGCAGTACCGATGGTCGTGGGGTCCATCGGGATCTTCTCTTCGTAGAGCTTCACGCCCAAGCCGCTTTTGTGGGCCAGGTGCATGGCTTCGCTGGCCAAGCCGTCGCTGATGTCGATCATGGCGGTGGGTTGCAGCTTCAATTCTTGGAACATGTCGATGACGTCTTTCCGTGCCTCGGGCTTCAACTGCCGCTCCAGTATGTAATCGTGGCCGCTGAGGTCGGGCTGCGCGTTAGGTGTGCCTTGGAACACCGCCTTCTCGCGTTCGAGTATTTGCAAACCCATGTATGCGCCACCCAGGTCGCCGCTCACCACGAGCAGGTCGCCAGCCTTGGCCCCACTGCGGTAGGTGATCCGATCCTTGGCCACCGCACCGATCGCCGTAATGGAAATGATGAGCCCGCTGCGCGAAGAACACGTATCGCCTCCCACGATGTCCACTCCGTATTTCTTGCACGCGAGCAACATGCCGTCGTAGAGTTCGTCGATAGCCTCCAGCGGAAACCGGTTGCTGATCGCCAGCGCCACTGTGATCTGGCGGGGCTGTGCGTTCATGGCGTACACGTCGCTCAGGTTCACCACCACGGCTTTGTACCCAAGATGCCTCAGCGGCACATAGCTCAGGTCAAAGTGAACACCCTCCACAAGCATATCGGTGGTGATCACCTGGTGCAGCGCTTCTGGGTCGATCACAGCAGCATCATCGCCAATGCCCTTCACGGATGACTTCTGCGATAGTTCCACACGCGAGGCAATGCGTTCAATGAGGCCGAATTCGCCGAGGGTCGAGAGTTCAGTACGGTTCGAAGGCTCTGACATGTCTGGGGTCGGCACAGGTTCACACTTGCCGGGCCGCGAAACTATTGTCCGGTCCCGGGTGGCAGCGGAAGACTTTGCCTTTCCGGGGTTCTTGGCCCGTTTCCCGCGCTACTTTTGGGGCCGCTTGTTCAGACCAATTCCAAACAAGCCCGTTACGATGATCAAAGTCAGTGAGAACGCAAAGACCGAGGTGACCAAGCTCTTGGGTGCCGAAGGTCGTGGACCGAACCACTTCGTTCGCGTGGGCGTGAAGGGCGGCGGATGCTCCGGCCTCATGTACGACCTGGACTTCGACGACCAGATGAAAGACGGCGACAAGGTCTTTGAGGACAACGGCGTGAAGGTGGTGATCGACAAGAAGAGCATGCTATACCTCTTGGGCACCACCTTGGATTTCAGTGGCGGCCTCAACGGCAAGGGCTTCCAGTTCATCAACCCGAACGCAAGCCGGACCTGCGGGTGCGGGGAGAGCTTCAGCATCTGATGGCCCAGGACACCGACGATATCCTCCGCGAGGTCACCTCGAAAGAGTACGCCTACGGCTTCGTCACGGACATCGAGAGCGAGAAGGCGGCGAAGGGCCTGAACGAGGACATCGTGCGTTTCATCAGCGCGAAGAAGAACGAGCCCGAGTGGATGCTGGAGTGGAGGCTCGAGGCCTACCGCATCTGGCTGAAGATGGAGGAGCCGCACTGGGCGCACGTCCACTACCCCAAGATCGATTACCAGAACAGCTACTACTACAGCGCGCCGAAGAAGAAGCCCACGCTCAACAGCCTGGACGAAGCGGATCCCGAGCTGATCAAGACCTTCGAGAAGCTGGGCATCAGCATGGAGGAGCAGAAGCGCCTTGCCGGTGTCGCGGTCGACATCGTGTTCGACAGCGTGAGCGTGAAGACCACGTTCCAGGCCGCGCTGAAGGAGAAGGGCATCATCTTCTGCTCGTTCAGCGATGCGGTGCATGAGCATCCCGAGCTGATCAAGAAGTACCTCGGCAGCGTGGTGCCGCGCACGGACAACTACTTCGCCGCGCTCAACAGTGCCGTGTTCAGCGATGGAAGCTTCTGCTACATCCCGCCGGGCGTGCGTTGTCCGATGGAGCTGAGCACTTACTTCCGCATCAACGAAGCCATGACCGGCCAGTTCGAGCGCACGCTGCTCATCGCTGATGAAGGCGCGTACGTGAGCTACCTAGAAGGCTGCACCGCACCGATCCGTGATGAACACCAGTTGCACGCCGCCGTGGTGGAACTCGTTGCGCTGAAGGACGCGGAGATCAAGTACAGCACCGTCCAGAACTGGTACCCCGGCGACAAGGACGGCAAGGGTGGCATCTACAACTTCGTTACCAAGCGCGGCATGTGCCTCGGTGATCGCAGCAAGATCAGCTGGACTCAGGTGGAGACCGGTAGTGCGATCACCTGGAAGTACCCGAGCTGTGTCCTGAAAGGCGACTACAGCACCGGTGAGTTCTACAGCGTGGCGGTGACCAACAATCGCCAGCAAGCCGACACGGGCACCAAGATGACCCACATCGGCAAGGGCACGAAGAGCACCATCGTGAGCAAAGGCATCAGCGCGGGCTTTTCCAACAACAGCTACCGTGGCCTGGTGAAGATCGGTCGCGGTGCGAAGGGCGCACGCAACTTCAGTCAGTGCGATTCACTGCTGCTCGGCGACAAGTGCGGCGCACACACGTTCCCCTACATCGAGAGCGAAAACCCCACGGCGATGGTGGAGCACGAAGCCACCACCAGCAAGATCGGCGAGGACCAGATCTTCTACCTCAACCAGCGCGGCATCGCGACGGAGAAGGCCGTGAGCCTGATCGTGAACGGCTACTGCAAGGAAGTGCTGAACCAGCTGCCGATGGAGTTCGCGGTGGAGGCGCAGAAACTGTTGGCGGTGAGTCTTGAAGGATCCGTCGGCTGATGCACTTGTCAATGCCTGGTAAGATGGGCGTCTTGTCCAAGCTGCTCGGGTCAATGTTCCTGCTCACAGGATGCGGCGACATCAAGCGCAACCCGGATGGAAGCACTGAGTTGAGCTACTTCTATCCCGACGGGAAGC
Organism: Flavobacteriales bacterium; assembly: GCA_016703005.1. Taxonomy (GTDB): domain Bacteria; phylum Bacteroidota; class Bacteroidia; order Flavobacteriales_F; family PHOS-HE28; genus PHOS-HE28. Next base: position 83,252 of record JADJCX010000029.1, on the reverse strand, counting down.
TGCAAAAGCAGATGACCAAGCGAGTAGATGAGAAGGGTCTGACCATCGTACTGGAAGTTCTTCAGCCCTGATGGAAGGCTCGTCAAGGAAGGGGAGAACAGAGGTGACAAGTCAGAAGGCCTCTGGAAGTTCTATCACGAATCCGGCGAATTGAAGTCTGAGACCTTCTTCGTAGGTGGTGTCCGCAATGGCGACGCGAAGTACTACTGGGCGAATGGTCAACCCCAGGGCACCGGCGCCTTCAAGAATGGCGAATTGGATGGTTTCTGGAAGGCGTGGTACGACAACGGACAGATGGAGCGACAAGGGTTGATGCGCATGGGCAAAGAAGATGGTGAGTGGAAAACATGGAGCCGAGATGGCCAGCCCAAGATGACGGTCTTCTACAGGGAAGGAGAACAGGTCGAAACCAAGCTCCATATTTCTCAATTGGATTCGACTGACCTGAACTGATCGCAAGTCTTCAACCAGTGTCGCATGTTGAGCGTTCGGCCATCTGGAGTTCCGTGCGTGCTCACCGTAGCCGCCCTTTTTCTTGGTAGTTGTTGGATAAAAGGCTCGCATGATGCCAACGAATGGATCAACGCGATCGAGAAGGGAATGACCAAGGAGGAGGTCGAGGCATCGAAGCCCGACCATATAACCATCCATTGGGACCACCCCATAGTCGACAGTGCCTCAACAGCAGTGGAGTGCGACGTGACGTATGAGGACAGAGCGGACTTCCACATAACGCCGTACTATTTGGTTTTCCTTGACGGGCGATACGAAGGATACTCCGGAAGGAACTGACTCTCGGCGCTCTTCCCCCGCCCGGTTACTTTCGACGACTGCGATGCAAGGATTTTCCGCCGTCATCATCACCTTCAATGAGGAGCGCAACATCGGTCGCTGCATTGCTTCGGTGCAAGGGTTGGCCGATGAGGTGATCGTTGTGGATTCAGAAAGCACTGACCGGACCCTGGCGATCGCCGAGGAATTGGGTGCACGCGTGCTCGTCAGGAAGTGGACAGACTACAGCGACCAAAAGAACTTTGCCAACCAACAAGCCTCACAAGCGTACATTTTTCGCTCGATGCCGATGAGGAGGTTTCGTCAGCCTTGAGAGGATCTCTTTTGGCGGCCAAGAGTGCCGGGCTTCAAGATGCCTACAGCATGCATCGCTTGACGAACTATTGCGGCCATTGGGTGCGGCATGGTGGCTGGTATCCGGATACCAAGGTGCGGTTGTTCCCCAAGAGCGCGGTGCGATGGGAGGGTGAGTTCGTGCACGAAACTCTTGGATTGGAAAAGGGGTTGCCGATCACTTTGGTCAAAGGTGATCTGTTGCACTACAGCTATGTTTCGGTACAGGACCATGAAGCGCGGATCCAGCGGTACAGTGAGCTTCACGCAAAGAAGTTCTTCGCTGCAGGCAAGCGCGCCGGGTTCGTAAAGCTTTGGCTCTCGCCCATAGCGAAGTTCCTTCAGGGCTACGTGTTCCAACTTGGCATCTTGGACGGATGGGCCGGCTGGAAGATCGCCGCACTGAGCGCGAAAGCGGTCCATTTGAAGTACGACAAGTTGAACCGGTTATATCGTGATCGGCGTGCCTGAATGTATCGTCATCAGTCGCACGGACAGCATTGGTGATGTGATGCTCACGCTGCCGATCGCGGGCCTGCTGAAGCAACGGTTTCCCGGAGTGCGTATCATCTTCATAGGTCGACGATACACCCTGCCAGTGTTGCATTGCTGCGCGCATGTGGATCAAGCGATCGCGTTGGAGGACCTATCCACCGACCCGGTTACAACCATGCGTTCATGGAAGGCGGATGCGATCGTGCACGCCTTCCCGGAGAAGCGGATCGCCAAGTGGGCGAAGCGGGCCGGTATTCCCTTGCGGATCGGGACAAGTCACAGGTGGTGGCATTGGCTCATGTGCAACGCGCGGGTGGCCTTCAGCAGGATGAAGAGTGACCTCCACGAAGCACAGTTGAACGTGAAGTTGTTGGCCCCCTTGGGCATCACGGAGATTCCCGACTTGTCTGCGTTGGCAATGCTCACTGGCTTCGCGCCGCAGGCGCCAGGGCCAGTGGCTTCCGCAATGCTCCGAAGCGACCGAGGGCGGTTGGTGTTGCATCCGCACAGTAAGGGTAGTGCGGTAGAATGGGGGCTGAACAACTATGCGGATCTCATGCATGCGTTGGATCCAGCGCGATGGCACGTGCTCGTTACCGGTACGCAAGCTGAGGCGGAACGCTACAGGGCAAAGCTTCCATTGGACCTACCGCATGTCACTGACCTCGGCGGCAAACTGACGCTGCCGCAGTTGATCGAAGTGATCGGCGCGAGTGATGCGTTGGTGGCTGCAAGCACGGGCCCCTTGCACATTGCAGCCGCGAGTGGCATTCAAGCTATTGGTCTGTTCAGTTCCCGCCGACCGATCCACCCTGGACGGTGGGCGCCAATTGGCCGGAACGCGCACGCGCTCGTGAGCGATCCAACATGTGCGCTTTGCGCCGCAGGGAAGGATTGCGATTGCATCACTCGGATCTCACCGCAGCGGGTGATGGATCTGCTGGGGTAGACAAGCCGGTTGCCCCGAACACGAAGAGGCAATAGAAGAACGCTGCGAAGGTGATGCCCGCCTGTGTTTCCAGCGTGTCTTCCGAGAGGCAAGACACAATGAACGCGAAGGCCCATGCCACGAACAATACGTGTGTGAATGCCTTTCGCTTCCGCGCGGGGTATACCCAAGCGCACAGGCAGACCGCGAAGCCGAATACGCCGAAGCTCACCAGCCATGTGAGGTATTGGTTGTGGGCGCGATGATGCCAACGTGGAGCAAGTTTGCTGTGCATGCGTTCGTACTCCTCGTTGAATGCCAGTTGCGTGTCGCCGGTGCCGACACCTGCCAACCAATGATCCTTGGCGATCCTGATGGCGGCTTTCCAGAATTCAAGCCGCATGGCCAACGAATAGCCGCTCGGGTCTCCGGTGTTGTCGTAGCGCTGGAGTTCGAAAACAAGTTCATGCACACGCTCTCCGATACGGTACTGCAGCCCACTGTTAATGGAAGGAACGCCGCTATGCACGCGGTCAAGGTCTTCTGGTGTGAGTGCCGCCAAACCGACCGAATCCTTGGTCAGTCCCTTGCTGGTCATGTATCGGAACAATGTGCCGTAGAGGACATGACCATGCTCGTCGACGGTATCCAATGGCTGCTTGCTCAGGCGTTGCCAACCCCGATGCACTTCGGCCCAAGCGATGTTGCGCCATACGTACCGCCCGTTCTCCAATTGCATGTCCGTTGTATCGTGCTTGTACGCCTCGCCACCTGCCGAGCGGTATGGCAAAGGCGTTCGTTCGATCGCATCTACCCTAAGAGCATCGCGAACACTTGACCCTAGGAGGACAACGACGAACAAGGGGATCGCGATGAGCAACGAGCGGAGCACAATGCGAGCAGCGCCCTTGCGTAGCGAGGACCAGTGCCAGAGCGCCCATGCGGCGACGCTCGACACGATGAAGATCCCGGCGATGCTGCCCAACAAGTTGATGAATGCCACATACCAAGCGATGGCGATGCAATGGAGCACGCGCATTGATAGTTGCACAGGCCAGTAGTAGGCGACCACGAATACGGCCATGCACACCATCAATGCGAGCCGTATGTGGCTGATGAAATGCGATAGTGCCCGGTAGTCGAGCAAGTCATCTGCCAACAGAAAACAAGTGATGGAGCTGAGCAGCACACTGCACGCGAACAGTAGCAGGATGGTGCGCAGTTCAATACGGGACAAAGCCGCAGAGGAAGCCATGATCACCGGAAGCACCATAGCAGGCAGCAGTATGCGGCACAAGTCGAGGCCCCAAACCAGGTCACTGGTCCATAACAACCCGACCAAGTGGAGTGTGGGAAAGGCAAGGAACACGAGCACTGCCGGATCGCGGAACGCGCTGGCCGAACGCGCGCCGAAAGACTTTCGTGCAACCCCTTCCCAGAGCCAGGCAATGAGCACGATGAAGTGCCCGAGGCTCATGAGGAATTCTCCCCAGGGCATACCGATGGCGATGACCGACAGGCCAAACAGGTATGCCCAACGGAACGCATCGCGAGGCGCGTGCTTCAGCACGGCAGCCGGGCCTTCCGCAATGCCCATCCGCTCTTGCATGCGAGGTGCGCCGCTTACTTCTTGCCGCTCAGGATCGTGGTCGTCTCGCCAGTATTGAGCACTTCCAAGGCGCGCTTCAAGTAGGGGTCGGTGGCCAGTGCGGCGCGGTAACGGCCGGTCTGCAACATGTAGCGGCTTACGATTTCGCCGCGCAGGACTTCGCTTACATCATCGCGGAAGCGGCGCAGTTCTTCTTCCTTGTTCGGCTTCAATTCAGCCTTCAAGGCCTCGATCGCCTTCTCGGAATGCTCGTAGTAGCGTTCTTTTTTCGCGGCAGCGACCAGTTCGTCGAGCGCATCGAGGCTCTCGGTATCGTACGTGAATTCCTTGTCCTTCACGAACGTGAGGAAGTCCTCGTAGATGGCATCGGTGATCACGAAAGTCTCAGGTTTGCCGATGCTGTCGTGCGTAGCGCGGTACTTGTTGGCGTAATCGAAGAAGAGGTCCTTTACGGCCAACCCGCCCACGACTTTAGCCAAGTCGGGTTCGGTTATCGTTACATCAGGTGCAATTCCACGACCGTCGAACACCGGTCGACCGTTCCGGGTCTCGAACGCCTTGATGGCGCTATCCGAAACGTTGACCGCAGTGCCCGAGCTATCACGGTGCGCGTAATCGATCTTCTGGATACAACGGCCACTGGGGATGTAGTACTTGGCCACCGTCACTTTTACCTTGTTGTTGTACACGATGTCGCGGGTTTGTTGCACTAAGCCCTTGCCGTACGTGCGTTCGCCAAGGATCACAGCGCGATCAAGGTCCTGCAACGCCCCGGCGACGATCTCGCTTGCGCTTGCGCTCCCCTCATCAACGATCACCACCAACGGAACGTTGGCGTCCAGTGGTTCGCTCAACGTGGTGTAGCTCTTGTCCCATTCCGCGATCCGGCCCTTGGTCTCCACCACCTTCTCGTTCTTGGGCACAAAGAGGTTGACAATGTTCACGGCTTCGCGAAGCAATCCTCCACCGTTACCTCGCAGGTCAAGCACCAACTTCTGCATGCCTTGGTCCTTCAGCTCCTTTATCGCATTGCGCACATCGGTACCCGCCGTGGCCGTGAACCCATTGAGTTTTACATAACCCACTTTGTTGGTTTCGTCCACGAAGCCCTTGTACGGAACATCCGGGATCTTGATCTCCATGCGCGTGAGCGTGTGCTCCTGCTCCACGCCTGCACGGCGAGTAACGATCTTCACATTGGTGCCCGCTTGGCCTTTCAACAGCTTGCTCGCTTGTTCGGTGTCCATACCGCTCACCTTCTTGCCATCAACGCTGATGATCTCATCACCCGCGCGAAAGCCTGCCGTGGCTGCTGGGAAGGTTTCGTAGGGCTCGCTCACCATCACTTTATCGCCCTGCGTTTTGATCAGTGCGCCGATGCCGCCGTATTGGCCGGTCGTCTGGAAGCGGTATTCCTCGATATCGCTCTCAGGGATGTAATCCGTGTACGGGTCGAGCGAGGTAAGCATGGCATCGATGCCCGTTTTCATGATCTCGCCCGGGTTCACATCATCGACGTAATAGATGTTCAGTTCCTTGTACACCTCGGTGAACACCTCGATGTTCTTACTGATCTCAAAGTAGTTGTCGCCCGCGGCGATGCCGATGCCACCAACGAGGCCGATCGTTCCGATGATGAGCATCGTTTTCATACGGCGTGTGATCGTGTTCTTCATTCGGGTTGAGTGTTCAAGGGACGGGGTCGTAACCGTGACCGCCCCATGGATGACAAGATAGAAAGCGCTTGAGGGTGAGCCAGCCCCCCTTCAAGGCGCCGTGTTTACGCAAAGCCTCCACACCGTAGTGCGAACAGCTCGGTGCATAGCGGCACTCGCCGGGTAGCAGCGGGCTGAGGGTGTGTTGGTACACCTTCACCAAACCAATGAGCAACGAGGCGACCGGCTTAGCCATGTTCCTGAAGCCAACGGTTAAGACAGCGGGTTATTTTGTTTTGAGTGAAGTCCCACGTTGGAACCACCTTCCCTTGGTAGATGCACAACCATGCAAAGTGCAGGTCGCGCTCTTCGAGCCAAGCGAACAGATCGAGCTTCTGCAATCGATATGCCTCGCGCATGCGGCGTTTGGTCGTGTTCCGGTCCACGGCCTCGTGCAGGTTGCGCTTGGGCACCGCGAAGGCGATCTGGGCGCGCACACCTGCAGGCATTTCCATCGGCAGACCGATAAGTCGGAATGGAGGCTCGTTGACAGACTTCCCTTGTTTCACCACGGTTTCCATTCGCAGTTTGCCGCACAAGCGCTCCTGCTTGTTGAAAGTAAGGCGCGGTGCAACTGACATGGATCGTAAAGACGCCGGAAGGCGGGATGGGTGACGGGCGGTTCGGTACGCAAGGTTAGCGGTACCGCGCTCACACACGTGGGTTCACGCCGAGCTTTGTCCCCCGTGACGTGTCGAAGAGCGGAAGCTCCGTGATGGATCAGTATTCAAGACCGGAGCAGAATACCTGAGCGACCAACACCGAACTATTTCTTCTTCGCCGGCTTTGCGGTCTTCTTCGCTGTTGCTGCCTTCGTCTTGCTCGTCGGATTCACGGCCTTCACCACCTGCTTCACCATGGCCTTCATGGCCTTCTTCACACCGATTTCAGGCTTTTTGGTAGCTGTCTTAATAACTGGCGGCGGTGGGGGTGGAGGTGCCAGTGGGCCAGTATGTCCTTTCGCCGCTCTCTTCATGTAGAGTTCGATAGCGCCGGTCATGCTGGGTGCCTCGGGCAGGGGGGCTTCGATATCCAGACGCAAGCCGGCATCACGCACCGCTTTTACTGTGGTCGGGCCAAAGGCAGCGATCACAGTTCCATTCTGGGTGAAGTCGGGGAAATTCTTCTTCAAGCTTTCGATACCCGCAGGGCTGAAGAACACGAGCATGTCGTATTTCACTTCCTTAAGGTCGCGCAAGTCAGCTGCAACGGTGCGGTAAATAACGGCCTTGCTATAGGCGATGCCTGCCTTATCCAGCAATTCCGGGATCTCTTGCTTCTGGATGTCGGTGCAGGGCACAAGGAACTTCTCGTCCTTGTGTTTCTTGATCACATCCATCAAGTCACCGAAGGTCTGCTTGCCGATAAAGACCTTCCGCTTGCGGTATACTATGTACTTCTGGACATAGTAGGCCACGCTTTCGCTCACACAGAAATACTTCATCATCTCCGGCACCAGCACGCGCACTTCCTTCGCAATGCGGAAAAAATGATCCACTGCATTGCGACTTGTAAAGATGACCGCAGTGTGGTCGAGGATGTTGACACGATCCTGCCGGAAGTCCTGACCTGCTATCGGTTCGATCTTAATGAAGGGCCGGAAGTCGATCTTCACCGACATCTTCTTCGACAGATCGTGGTAAGGTGATTTTTCACCCACTGGTTCCGGCTGGGTGACAAGGATGGTCTTGATCTTCAAACGAGGGGCGCTGCTTATACGGGGTCCGACAGAAGGTGGGCTTGTTGCGCTAAGGCTTGCACGGCTAGTGCGGCAGGCAGAATTTCCGAGGCGCAAATGTAAAGCAAGATGTTACCCGGTGCGACCCCCTGTCCAAGCCCGATGATCACAGCACGGAACCAGCGGTAGGCCAACATGGCCAAGAGCAGCACCGCCCCAAGGATGACAGTAATGTTGCGTGCGGCAGGTTGGTAGGCCATGATCAGTGTAAATGGCAGCAATGCAAGACCGCATGCCACGGTCAGCAACAGCGAGGTATAGAGGTATTCGCCCAGCCCCGGATCGACCTTGAAGAACCAACTTGTGAGGCGGATCACCAAGGCTTGTGCGATGGTGACCCCGACCACAGCGGCAAGAATGGGCAAGAAGGCCGGGAGGCCCGCCGCGAGGCCGCCACTGTATAACACACTCTGGTGAATAAAAAGCCCGATCAAAGCCATGGCCGCGATAAGCAATGAGATCAACCCGCGGTCGCGCAAGCTGATATCATCCCGCATGGTCTGTTGCCCGAGCCGCATGCGGAACACCCCGTCGCGGAGCAAGGTCCATTTTTTCCTCGCCCGGACATTGGTCCAAGCGAGTACGGTCATGGCGATCAGCAGAACGATGCCCACCCAGCCTTCGTTAAGGACATCGTGCACCCGCGGTGCGGCATCGAAACCCGTGGTCCCCATCGTATCGCAGAGTCTATCGCGCAGCGAAAGTAGATGGGCTTCTGCGGGGCCATGGTACTACTTTCGCCGCGCTTTCAACAGCACCCCATGAGCACTGCCGCAGCACCCAAAGCGAAGAAGAGTTCCGCCACCGACCAGTTCCAAGCGCACGACCACTATCTGGTGGACGAGTTGCTCACGGAAGAGCACAAGTTGATACGTGACACGGCGCGCAGGCACGTGAGCAAACACCTGAAGCCGATCATCGAAGAGGCGTTCGAGAAGGAGCTCTTCCACCCGGAGATCATTCCCGGGTTGGCCGAGATAGGTGCTTTCGGGCCAATGGTGCCTGTGGAGTATGGTGGTATGGGTCTGGACCAGATCAGCTACGGCTTGATCATGCAAGAGATCGAGCGGGTGGACAGTGGACTCCGCAGCTTATGCAGTGTGCAAGGTTCGCTGGTGATGTACCCGATCTGGAAGTACGGCAGCGAAGAACAGAAGATGAAATGGCTGCCTCTATTGGCCGCGGGCAAGAAGATCGGCTGCTTCGGGCTCACGGAACCCGACCATGGTAGCAACCCAGGGGGTATGGTCACCACGTTCGTTGACAAGGGCGACCACTACTTGCTGAATGGCGCCAAGATGTGGATCAGCAACAGCCCACTTGCCGACATCGCAGTGGTGTGGGCGAAGGCAGAGAACACGGAAGGCCGTATTCACGGATTGATCGTGGAGCGGGGAATGGAAGGCTTCAGCACACCGACCACACACGGCAAACTGTCCCTACGCGCAAGCCCTACCGGTGAACTGGTGTTCGACAATGTAAAGGTGCCCAAGGGCAATTTGCTTCCGAACAAGAGTGGCCTGGGTGCCCCGCTCGGCTGCCTCGATAGTGCGCGTTACGGCATTGCATGGGGCACGCTCGGCGTGGCCATGGAGTGCTACGACACTGCACTTCGCTATGCCCAACAACGCATCCAGTTCGGCAAACCCATCGGGGGCTTCCAGCTCACGCAGAAGAAGTTGGCCGAGATGATCACCGAGATCACCAAGGCGCAACTGCTCACATGGCGCCTCGGTGTGCTGCGCAACGAAGGCCGCGCCAGCACGGCACAGATCAGCATGGCCAAGCGCAACAATGTGCACCTGGCAATGACCACGGCCCGCGAAGCGCGCCAGATCCTGGGTGGCATGGGCATCACCAACGAGTACCCCATCATGCGCCACATGATGAACCTCGAAAGCGTGGTGACCTACGAAGGCACGCACGATATCCACCTGCTGATCACCGGGCAGGAGGTGACGGGGCTGGCGGCGTTCAAGTAGTATTGAACTTGCGTTGCAGTTGCGACACAAGGAAGCCTTGGAATATTGTTCGAGATGCCGTCGACGAACACTTCTCCACATTGCAAATGGGAACTGACCCTAGGCCGAGGATGGGTCGCCCAGGATACCGGACTTGATTCATTGGCGTGATCGCATTGCTTGCCAACTTCTGGTGGTCTTGGAGGGTTGTCTCGAGTAGTAACGCCCCCGGATTCAATAAGGGAGATGGTCAAGCGATCTTCGCATATCTCCCGCTCTTCGGGAGTTTGGCTACAAGCTGGTTGCTCTTCGCGCCGTTGCTTTTATGATGGGGCTGAGCAACTCCTCGTTCGAAAGGAGGCTGGCTCCATACTGGGTTGTCGCCTCAGTCTGTGCCGCCAATCTGATTGTCCCGATCGTTGCATTGATTGTGGCTAGGTAGAGATGACCGGAGGGCTGGTTTTTGCTGAACCCGCAGCACCTCACGCCGCCCCCTTCTCTTCAAGCTGAGACTGTAGCCAACGCAAGGCATCCACCTCTTCATCGAACACACGCGTCTCGAACGGCTGCTGGTGGTACATGAAATAGAGTTTGCTGGCGGCGTGCATCTCCAAGCTATCGGTAACCACCGCCAATGCGCGGATCTGGCCCTTGTTCCGTTGGTCGCGATAGTGGTCGTTGTTCATCAGGTCGGCCTTTACCTGCATGCCGGCCGGGAAGATGCTGAGGAGACAACACTTCCCATGGTGGTCGCACAGCGTTTCCATGGCAGCCAAGTTCTGGAGCAACCCTTCCGGGGAGAATTGTGCGTTGTCGAGGTAGCGCTGTTCGATAATACCCGGCTCCAAGAATGTCAGTTTTGCGAGGGGGGTGGTTATCGCGCGCGGTTTGGCGAAGTGCTTCATTGAGAAGGGTTTTGGCCGGGGGGGCGCCGGATCCGGTGGGTGGTCGCAAGACCACGGTGTGGGACAAGGCGTTGCCCCCACCCGGGATCCATTTCCGCACAACCAAGGTCTTCAACTTGGAAGGCTACAGTGCCACAGGCTACCGGATGCCTTACTCCGTCACTAGTTTGTACAGTTCCCGCAGGTCCGGTGCGAGGATCACTTCAATGCGGCGGTTCTTCGCTTTGTCGGCGGGATCAACGGGAACATATTCTCCGCGACCAGCCGCGGTAACGCGCAGCGGATCCATTTTGCTGTTGTCCTGAAGAATGCGCACAACGCTGGTGGCGCGCAGCACGCTAAGGTCCCAATTGTCCTTGTATCCGCCACCACTGCCCAGCACCTTGTCCGTGTCGGTATGGCCCTCCACCATCACGTTCAGGTCCTTCTCGCTCTCGATCGCTTTCGCCAAACTGATCAGTGCTTCTTTGCCTTTCGCTTCCACCACCGTACTGCCCGTGGCGAAGAGCAGTTTGTTGTCCATGTTCACATAGATCTTGCCGTCCTTCTGCGTAACGGTAAGGCCCTTGCCTTCGAATCCGGTGAGCGCTTTGCTCACGCGTTCCTTCAGGCTTTTCATGGCTTCGTCTTTCTTGGCGATCTCCGCTTGCAGCGCGCTCAGGGTTGCTTCGCGCTCTGCAAGTTGTGCTTGTTTCTCGCCGATGCGCTGGCTCAGTTTGGTGAGCGAATCTTCCTTCACCTGTAGGTTGAGCCGCATGGTTTCGAGGTCGGTGAGCAGCTTGCGGTTCTCACTGCGATCACCGGCCAACAGCATGTTGTACTTCTCGAGGAGTTCGTTGTTCAATTTGTTGATCCGGTCGTATTGTCCCGTCATGGTGCGGAGGCTGGTCCCCAACACCATGGTGTCGTTCTGCAGCCGATCGCTACGCAGTTTGCGCTCGTCCAAGGTTGCCTGCAGTTCGTTGGCCTTGGCTTCAGCAGCCGTTGCTTTGGCAAGGTTCGCTTCGCTCTCGGTCTGCATGGTCGCATACCTATCGGAGAGTTCCTGGTGCTTGCGCGCGGGCACGCATGCAGCGAACAAGGACAGGAGGACAATTGCTGGAACGAAGCTTGGAAGGGATCGCATGAGCCGGTAGTTTTCGGTTGGAAGGTCAAAGTTGCGACCGGTCAACAGAGCGATGGGGTCCGGCACAACGGAATTGTGAACACCACGTTGGAACCTATGAACATGGAAGTATCAGGGATCGACCGATTGCTGGCGCCACCGTTGGACAGGGAATTGAAGCGGTACACGGTGTTGGCATACGCACAACGGATGCAAGAGCGCTTCACCAGCCGCCGGTTGTATCCCTATTTGGATCTGCTTGGCCAGTGTGTACGGGAGCTCCGCTCATGGGGCGAGCAACGCGACCGGATGGATGCCGGGATGCCCAAGGAACTGATCGCCATCGACCTGAAACGGCTGAGGTTTTCGTACTCCAGCGGAGCGGAAAAGCCGGACGCGTTATCGGTGATCGATGAGACGATCGCGCTGGCATTGCCCGAACTGACCAGAACCCTTGGAACGGGGAATGAACTGCGATCGGAATTACTGGATGGGATACAATTCACTCCTGTGGGCGTGATGCCGCTTTATGCGAACGAAGGTTACTTGATGTTGCGACAGGGCAGCGAGGCGCGCGTGTACACCTATGCCCTGCACCGCGTGTTTGCCGGAATGGAAGGATCGGCGCACATGAATCTGACCACGCGCTTTGTATCCACGTATACCATCGGGCTGGCGTCAACATACGAACAGATCAAGCGCGAATTGACGCGTGCATTCGCATGGCCGAACCCGGCCGCCTTTGCCTTCGAAGCACAGAAGCCCCTTCCTCCCGTGGAGACGTTCCTGCCGCTCGCCAAGCAGCTGGTGTATGCCGAGCTGGTCAGGAATGTGGCTTGATGCAAAGCGCTGATCCGTTGGGCATAGCCGACCGCTCGGCCCGTCAACCGTGGCGTATCAATTCGCCGGCTTCACGCCCGGAGCGAACCACACAGTGGCCAGGTCGCGGATCTCCATGGCATTGATCGGGAAGTCGCGCACCCATGGCTGCACCAATCGCACTGCGCGTTCGTGATATAGGGGTGTGGCTACCGCATCGTTCATCAGGATGCGTTCTGCCTTGGCCAGCATGCGCAGACGATCCGCTTCGTCGTTAGTCGTTTGCGCCGAAGCGAACCACGTGTCGAAAGCCGGGTTCTTGTATCGTACTGAGTTGAGGTAGCTGGGTAACGTGCTGTCCGCTGGCACGTTCTTGCCGTAGAACAGAGCGAGGAAATTCTCCGCATCCGGATAGTCGCCCACCCACCCTTGTCGCCAAAAAACGTTCTGGCCCGCGTCCATGCGGTCGTAATGCTGGTCGTCCGGCAGAACGCTGAGCCCAAGCGTAACACCCAGCTCCTTTTTCAGTTTGTCTTGCACGGCCTCGGCCACCACCACATAGCCAAAACCGTTACTGTTCACATTCATCAGCAGTGAGGGGAAGCCCACACCACCCGGATAACCGGCACTGGCCAATAGCGCCCGTGCGCTATCGGGATAGTAACCGTGACCGGGCACGTCACCGTAGGGATAGTCCCGCACTCCTGGAGGTACAATGCCGTGCTCGGCAGGAACCGCCAGCCCGTTCAGCACCTCCTCCGCTATGGCTTTGCGATCGATGGCGAGCGCGAACGCACGGCGTACGCGCACATCGTCCAATGGACGCACGCGTGGATTGAACCCGTAGAACTGCACACCCATACTGGCCATGGATTGCACAGTGAACCGTTGTTTGCCATCCACGCTAACGGAGTCCTTGAATTCACCCACCCGTTCCGGAGGTATCTCCTGAATAGCGCTCAGGCGGCCCTTCAGGAACTGGTCCATTTCCATGTTCTTGTCCTGCAAGAAAGTGAACCGGATGGCATCGAGGAAGGGCAGCCGGTTGCCGTATTCATCGAACCGCCAGTAGTTGGGGTTGCGCTCCAGCACCATGGCTTCATCCACCCTGAATGCCTTCAGTCTGAAGGGCCCCGTGCCAATGGCATGTGTCCGCAATCCATTGGAGTATGCCGTCAAGACCTCCCTCGGGAATATCCAGCAACCCTGATGTGCCAGAATGCGCAGGAAGTTCGCGCTGCGATGCACCAATGTGACACGCACCGTATGGTCATCCAACACCTTGATGCCCTCTACGCTCTCACCGACCGATCCATCCTCTTGCGTGGCCGCGTGGTACTCGTTCGCACCCAGTACAAGATCCTGGAACAGCCAGAACGATCGGTTAATGTCGCTGGCAGTGCACAATTGCGTGAATGCGAATTCCACATCCGCGGCCTTCAGTTCGCGCCCCTTCCCGTCAGGGAAGCAGGGGTCATCATGAAAAAATACCCCTTTCCGCAAGTGGAAAGTGTATTCGCGTCCATTTGGATCCACCACCCAACGCTCGGCCAAGCAGGGTTGTAAGCTAAGGTCCCGGGCATCCAACCGCAGGAGTCCCTCGTGTATCTGCGAGGAGACCCGATGTGCATGTGCAGCAGTGAGGCTCAGTGGGAAGATCTCCTCAAGATCCTGGCTTTCGTTCGCGTTGAATACCCCGCCGTAATGCTTTTCGCCCTTCCCCGACGTTCCATCATTTCCGGCGGTGCCGCAACCCACGACAAGGATCAACGCTGCCGGGAAAGCAAAGGATCTTGACATGCCGGGCGAAAATATCGGAGCGTTGCCGCGCACTTCCCCAACGGACAACGGCTTGTGAACATCACCGTCTGGACAGTAGTGATAGGCAAAGCAGGCCGATGGGATACTTTTCGACGGTGGGCCAGCGTATGAGCAGGATGATCCGCATGCGGTCCTTTGGCTCCGCGTTGGAAGAACGATGGACCGGTCGCGGTATTCCGCGATCATTGCGTTCGGTGCTGTTGCTCTGTGTCTTGTTCTGGGCGATGCCGGCGCGCTCGCAGGAGTTGTTGGGTCCAGCACCCACAGGTGTATCGAACCTGCGTCACAGAACGCTGGTCGCCGATAGGGATACGCTTGTGCTGGACAGTCTCAGTATCGCGCCCGGCTCCTTCTCCCTTTACCGCAGTGGAGCCCTGGTAGATGCATCGCAGTACGGGATCGATCCATTCCGGGCGCTCTTTGTTTGGCATGGTGCCAAGAGCAGCACGGATACGTTGATCGCCCACTACCGAGCAATGCCCTTGTCGTTCACCACCCCACGAATGCACAAGGATGAGCGCGCCATGCTTTCCGCGGCCAGTGGTCAAGCGGACCCTTTCAGATACATTCCGCCGAAAGGCGGCGACGACCCTATGGGTGGTGATGGGCGCACGCGCAGCGGCAGTATCAGTCGCGGCATTTTGTTCGGGAACAACCAGGACCTCGCCGTCAACAGCACACTGAACCTCGAACTCGGCGGACGGTTGAGCGACAACATTAATGTGCTCGCCTCGGTCACTGATAACAACATCCCCATCCAATCCGGTGGTAACACGCTGGAACTGCAGGACTTCGACCAAACGTTCATCAAGCTTTTCGGCAACGAGAAGTTGGAAGCCGGGGCCGGGGGCTGGGAGTTGATCGCCGGTGATTTCGTGTTGCAGCGCCCCAATTCCCACTTCCTCACGTACTTGAAGAAGAGCAAAGGCATCACTGGCACCACCACCTATCGGCTCGGTGAGAAGTTGCGCAACGAAACCAGCGCAAGCGCTGCGATCAGCAAAGGCAAGTTCGCGCGTAACGTGATCCAAGGCTTGGAAGGGATACAGGGCCCATATCGGTTGAAAGGCGATGAAGGGGAAGCGTACATCGTGGTGCTCAGCGGTACCGAACGCGTGTATGTGGATGGCATGCTCCAGATACGCGGACAGGAGAATGACTACGTGATCGACTACAACACGGCTGAGCTGACGTTCACCTCCAACCGGCCGATCACCAAGGATCGCCGGATCAACGTTGAGTTCCAATACAGCGATCGCAATTACACGCGGTCGCTGGTGCGGTTAGGTCATGAAGCGGTGATGGGCAATACCACCATTCGCCTCAATGCCTACAGCGAGCAAGACCACCGCAATCAGCCGCTGCAACAAACCCTCAGTGACGAGGAGAAGGAAGTGCTCGCTTTGGCTGGCGACAACCCGCTGGCCGCAGTGGTGCCGGGCGTCGATAGCGTTGCCTTCAGTGCCGATCTGGTATTGTACATGCGCATCGATTCACTCGGCTACGACCCCGTTTTCGTGTACAGTACGAATGCCGACACGGCTGATTGGCAGCTCAGCTTCAGCAATGTGGGCACAGGGAAGGGCGATTATGTCCAAAGTGATTTCACGCCGAATGGACGCGTATTCAAATGGGTTGCACCCGATACCGTGAACAACGTCATCGTGCACAAGGGCGACCACTTGCCGCTGAAAGCCTTGGTCGCTCCGAAGACGAAGCAACTTGTGACATTAGGGGTGGAGCAGCGCTTCGCAACCGCTTCGAAAGCCACGGCCGAGATCGCCTTCAGCAACTACGACCAGAACACTTTCAGCGATGTTGGCGATGACAACGACCAAGGCTTGGCGGTTATGGTCGGTGCGGAGCACAGTATTCCGCTCGGCGCAAGCGACACGACATTGAGTGTCGTTGTGGGGTTGAACGCAGAAGCATTGGCACGCGAGTTCAGCGTGGTCGAGCGCTATCGGCCTGCGGAGTTCGAACGCAACTGGAATGCCTCGACCATATCCCTCGATGGCGATCAATTGCTCGCTGGTGCGAACGCCGGAATGCAGGGCAAGGAGCTTGGCGAATGGCGTTACGGCTTCAGCACGTTCGAAGTGCGCGACCGGTTCAAGGGTGTGAAGCACGACCTCTTGGCCGATCTGCATCCCGGTCGTTGGCGTTTCAAGGGCGCGGGTAGCTGGATGAGCACCACGGTGCCAACACGCAGCGATTTCATCCGGCATAAAGCCCAGTTGGCGAGGCATATGAAGTGGATCACCGTTGGTGTGCGCGACGAACACGAGGACAATCGCTATCGCGCGATCGGCACCGATAGCCTCGCCTTCGGCAGCTACCGTTTCTTCGACATGGAGGCGTTCGTGCAGAACGGTGATAGCTCCAAGGTGAAGTGGCGGTTGGGCGCCGGCCAACGTACCGACGATGCACTGAGGAACGGTGAGCTGAAGCGCAGCACGGAAGCAACGACGTACTCCGCAGCGCTCGACTTATCCAACAACCCGCGCAACCGGTTGCAGACTTCGGTGAACTACCGTCAACTGCGCATCGTGGACAGCCTGCTCACTTCGCAGAAGCCGGAGGACACGTGGCTCGCGCGGCTCGATCACGACTTGTCGCTGTGGCGCGGCGCGCTCAGCACCGATGTGTTCTATGAGTTCGGCAGCGGGCTGGAGCAAAAGCGCAGTTTCATCTATGTGGAAGTTCCGGCCGGGCAAGGCATCTATGTGTGGATCGACTACAACGGTGACGGCATCAAGGACCTCAACGAGTTCGAAACGGCCAGCTTCGGGTATGAAGCCAACTACATACGCGTGTACACGCAGACCAACGAGTTCATCCGCACCTATAGCAGTCAATTGAGCGCAAGCGTGGATCTACGGCCCGCGACCGTGTGGGTGGACAAGGACGGCTTCCGTGGTTTTCTGGCGCGTATCAGCGATCTGGCCAGTTTGCGGGCCGACCGCAAGACCGCTGATGATGACTTGGGCAAGGCGTTGGACCCGTTCACCACGGACCCTACCGATACATCGCTGTTGTCATACACCAGTTCGTTCCGCAACACATTGTTCTTCAACCGCACGAGCCGCGCTTGGGGTATTGACCACACGTTTCAAAGCGATCGTAACAGGATCCTGCTCGTGAGCGGTTATGAGGGCCGCAGCAACCAATTGCAACAGCTGCGCATACGGGTGAACGCATCGCGCACTTGGACGCTGGAAGTGGAAAGCGAGGCGGGGCGCACTGCCACCAGTAGCGACCTGCCGGGTGGGCGCAACTTCAGCGTGTTCAAACAGGGTATCAAACCGCGCATCACGTGGCAGCCGAATACGCAATTCCGCGCGGCACTTGCCTACAAGCGCACGGAAAAGCACAACGCGATCGAGTTCGGTGATGAGCGTGCGTTGCTTCAGGATCTGGGTGTGGAGATCAAGTGGAACACTGCTGGCAAGGGCAGCTTGCAAGGCAATTTCAATTTGGTGGAGATCGCCTACGATGGAACGATTGATTCATCGCTCGGCAACGAAATGCTCAGCGGCTTGAAACCCGGTACGAACATGACGTGGGCGGTTACCGTGCAACGCAAACTCAGCAGTCACCTGCAGGTGGACCTCACCTACAACGGCCGCAAAAGCGAGGACGTAAAGACGATCCATGTGGGCGGCGCGCAGGTGAGGGCGTTCTTCTGAGTGCTGGGCTCATGCTGCAATACACAGGCGCCTCCTGTGAACACAGAGGGGGCATAAGCAGAGGGCGTTGGAAGATCTTCCAACGCCCTCCGCTTTACTCGGCACCTAGCACCTGAGCGAGCGAGAACCTTACTTCAGGTCGAAGCCCGTCTTGCTCACCAGCGCTTTGTTCTCGTAGATCTCCACGTTGTAGTGGCCGCTCTTCATTTCGCCGGTTGCGGTCCAGAACACGCATACATCAACAGGTGCGTTGGCATAATCCATTTCGCGCTTGGCGCTGTACTCACCTTCCACGCCGTTGAACTGGAAACGGTTGTTGCCGTCGCTGGCCGGTAGCACCGATCCATCGGGGCTGATGATCCGCATGTACAATGTCTTGGCTCCTGCACTGGTCACCGTGTTCACGCCCAATGTGAAGCAGCACTTCACCATTTCGGCGCGTTTGGCGCGCTCGGTATCCACCTGCTTGCCACTGTCGCGCAGGAAAAGGGCTCCAGCACTGATCGCGGTGGTGTGCAACACAGCCCCACGGCTGATGATCTCCTCTTGGCTGCGGCTCTTCTCTTCCAGTGCGGCCTTCTCGCCGCTCACCACGCCCAGCTCGTTCGTCAGGTTGGCCTTGTCGGCTTGCAGTGCCAAGTTCGCTTGGTTCAACGAATCAATGGTGACCACATAACCCTTCATGATCTTGCGCAGCGTCTCGGCCTCCTTCTTCGCCTTGGCCAAGCTGTAGTTGCCGTTCTTCACCTTTTTCATCAGGTCCTCGATCTGCTGCTTCTGCGCAGCCATCTCGGCGGTGAGCTGTTCGTTCTCGGTGCTCAGCGTATCGTACTGCACCAGCATGTCCTCCAGCAACTTGGTCACATTGTCCTTGTCGTCGCTGATGCTGGCGATCTGCTCTTGCTGCTGTTCCACCGTGTTGCTACCCTTATTGAGGAAATAGAGCGTGGCGAGGTTGGAAACGATCAGCAGCACCACAAGGGCGAGCAGGGCGTTGTTGGAGCGGGGCTTTTGTTCTGTGGTCGTCATTGGTAGGCGGTTGCGCTGGGCGCAGGTCTGTTGGTTCCGGGGCGAAAGTACCGGCGCTGCCAAGGGTGGCCGTGGATGGTTAACGAGATTGTCAACAAAGTATTGAACCCGCTCTCGCCCTACACTGGCGCGTTGAGCCGATCGCCTAGCGCTGACGCCACCCGCCGTTCGTCAGGAGTGTTCCGTCGAGCCTGATGCGTCATTGATGGCCCATTACCCTAATGGTCAAGAACCTTCGCCTTTATATTCGATCCACCGCCATGAGCCTCATTCTCGATCTTGCCTCCGATGTCCTTGGGCTTATTCTGCCCCGGCGTTGTGCGGGCTGCGACAATGCGCTTTATAGGAACGAGAAGGACCTATGTGGTATGTGCCTCGAGGATCTGCCACGAGCACGGATGCTCGCGGACCCTCAGAACCCGGTTGCGCAGTTGTTCTGGGGGCGTGTCCCGTTGGAAGGCGCGGGGGCGCTGCTCCGTTTCAACCGAGGTGGCAAGGTGCAGCGGATGCTGCACCGGTTGAAATACAAGGGCGATCGGCATGTGGGCCTTGGACTCGGCCGATTGATGGGCGAGGAAGCATCCCAGAGTCCATGTTATGCCGACGTCGATACAGTGATGGCAGTGCCGTTGCACCGCCGCAAGGAGCGCATGCGCGGCTACAATCAGGCGCAGGTGATCGCTGACGGATTACGAGAGACCTGGCCCTTGAAGCCAGCAGGTCGCGAGTTGATGCGCGTGCTGCACACGTCAACACAAACCAAGCGCAGTAGGATCGATCGTTGGCTCAATGTGCAGGAGGCCTTCACGGTTGGCAAAAGCTCGCAGTTGGAAAACGCCCATGTGTTGTTGGTGGACGACGTGGTGACCACGGGTGCCACGCTCGAGAGCTGTGCGCGCGCATTGTTGCAGGTGCCCGGAGTGAAGGTGAGCGTGTTGACCGCAGCCTACGCTTGACGGCATCAATACAAAGGGCCCCGTCGACGACGGGGCCCTTTGTATTGATGTATGAAGTTCTTCAGTGGAGCACCTCGAACTTGCCGCGTGCGGTACCGTTCGTGTTGCCTTTGAGCTGATAGATATACAGGCCTTCGGCCATGCTTGCGGTGTTGATCGTGGCACGACCACTGACCACCGGCATGGTGGTGACGACCCGGCCGGTGTTGTCAAGCACTTCGATGCTCTGTGAGCCCGCATGTTGTGCGATCAACGTGATCGTCACTTGGTCGTTGGCCGGATTGGGGTAACAGGTCAAGGACACAACCCCCACTTCATCAATGCTGCTGAGGAAGTCCACGAGATCCACGCAATAGTCCTCGGTTTCGCCATAGGCATAGCCATCGGTGCAACCCACACCACCATCATCGTCGAAGATCATCATCACGCGCATGCGGGTATTGCCCACCAATGCTCCTACAGGGATGTTGAGGCTGCCGGTGACGGCGACCTGGGTCATTGCTCCTGCATCGTACGCCAGTTCACCTGTCCCATCGAAATCGCCGTTCTGGTCCAGGTCCACGAATACCTTGAAGTACTCGTCGTAGCTGGTGCCGTCATACCCCGGGGTCAGCGTGATCGGATGCAGCGCGCCGATCTCCAGGTCGGTGCCGAACGCTGTGTAATCGCCGTATCCACCATCGCTCGCGGACTGGTTGTTCAATGTACCTACCGTTACGCCCACGATCCATTCCTCGGAGGCATCATTGCTCTCGCTGGGGCAGTAGGTCATATCGAGGCACGCCCCGCAGCCACTGGTACTGAAGCTGATGGTATCACTCCAAGCGGTGGTTCCGTTGGTACACACGGTGCGCACTTGCACGTCGTACGTGGTGCACGAATCGAGTCCCGTGAATTCATGGAAGGGGTTGGTGATGCCGGTGATAAGTGTCCAGTTGCCGCTGCCCTGTTCGCTGATCTGCACGTCGTAGGAAGTGGCGGCCGAAACAGGCCCCCAAACAACATTCCCACTGTTCGAGCCAACATAGCCGATGGTCAGGAGGCCAGGCACCGAGCAGCAACCTTCGGTGGTGAAGAAGAGGGAGGTGAAGCCGCTGTTGAGGCCATCACACACCGCCTCCACTTGGAATTCATAGTCGGTGCAACCGGTCAAGCCGCCCAGTGTGAACACCGGGTTGTTCTGCTGCGCGATCAATGTCCAACCCAACACACCTACGGGCCTGTATTGCAGGTTGAAGGTGTCAACACCGGTGGCCTGCCAAGTGAGAATCACGGTGTTCGAATCGACGTTCACCACAGCCAAGTCGTATGGCGGAGGACACGGTCCGCAGTTGCCCATGATCAGCTGCATGCTGTTGTTGGCGTTCACACGACCGCCGGTGACGCACTGGCCGGGCAGGTTGCCCACTTGTTCCACGCCGTCGAACAGCGCATCGCGCACGTACAGCGCGCCTTGGGCCGGATCGCTCTGTACCAAACTCATCAACGACGAGCACGGCGCACTGTACAGCAAACCGATTACACCGGCCGTAAGCGGACTGGCGAAACTGGTGCCGCTGGTGCTGCCATAGCCACCACCGATGCTGGTGGTAAAGACATCCTCTCCGGGCGCGCCGAGATCCACCACCGTAAGACCATAGCCGCTGAACGTGCGCTGGTCCACATCGTTGGTCGCTGTAACGCTCACCATGAATTCGCTGCTGCAACCCGTAGGCATGTCGCCCACCACGTCCATGTCGAGGTTGTTGTTGGCCGTGGCACCACAGCTCAACACACCCACCGCACCGAGACTATCGTAGAAAGCACACCAGAGCGGATAGTCCACCGGATCGGCATTGTCGATACCCCAGCTACTGTTGGTGGCCACCACGAAGGCGCCTTTTGCACCACCGGTGCTGTTGTACAATTGGCGCATCTCCAATGGGTAGGTGTAGCTCTCGATCACCGCGGCTTCGCTGATACCGCTGCGCGTCACCACCATCAACTTCACGTTCCAGTTCGCTCCGGCGATACCGGTGTTGTTGTCGCCTTTCGCGCCGATCATGCCGGCAACCTGCGTACCGTGTCCACCACCGTACACGTCGTCGTCATTCCCGCCCGGGTTCCAGCCTTGGAAGTCGTCCACGTATCCATTTCCGTCATCGTCCTGTCCGTTGTTCGGGGTCTCTTGGAAGTTGAACCATGCATTGCCGATCAGATCGGCATGCGGCAGGTCCGCGTTCTCCACGATGCACACCACGATGCTGTCACCAGTGGCGGTCACCCCCCCGGTGCTGATGTCCCATGCCGCTTCGCTATCGATGTTGTCGTGGTGCCATACGGAACCGTATTGTGGGTCGTTGGGCACGATGCGGTCCTGCACCACGTGGTTGCTCTGCGCAATGGTGATGCCCGGCTGGCTGCGCACCAAGCGCACCAGGGCACCGTGATCGATGTTCGTTGCATCGTGGTGCAACAACCACGCACGCATGGGCTTGCTCAGCTCGCGCACCACGCGAAGACCGGTGGGCTGCTCATGCAGTTTCGCGCAGGCGGCCACGATGCTGTTCGCATCGGCGCCCGGCGCCAGTTGTACAATGATGTCGCCGGGAATGATCTCGGGCGCTTGTGCTCGCAGGCCCGAAGCGGCAAGTACGAGGGCGGTAAGGATGAAGGTTCGCAACAAGGTTTTCATGGGCTTTTCTGAAGGTGCGCGAATGTAGACGCGGAGTGTTGTCGGGACGTGGCATCAACGGGGAAGCGCTGCATAGGATTGGGACGAGGTTGGAAGGCAAGACAAGCTTAGCCTCACCCCAGTACATACACCCGCTTCACCCGCGGGCTGATCGAGGTAAGCACCTCGTAACTGATCGTTCCCAGATCCGCTGCGACTTCCGTTACAGGGTGCATGGCATTGAATAGGAAACCCATATCACCTTCCTGGCAGGTGGTCGCCGTGACATCCACCATGCACATATCCATACAAATGGTGCCCACGAACGGTGCCGACTTGCCGTTGATCCAGAGCCTGCCGACGCCGTGGCCCAGTTTGCGATCGAGCCCATCGGCATAGCCGAGCGGTAGTATCGCAATGCGCATGTCGTGTTGCGCAACAAAGCGGCGTCCGTAGCTCACGCTTTCGCCCTTGGCGATGCGTTTGATCTGAGCGATGGGGGAGCGCAGTGCAGCTGTGGGAAGCAGTCGTGCCGTCTCTTCCACATGGACGCCAACGCCATGCAACCCTATTCCCAGTCGCACCATGTCGAAGTGCGCTTCGGGGAAGCGGCCTACTGCGCCACTGTTCGCCATATGTAGCAACGGACGATAGCCTAGTATGCCGATGATGCGTTCGCTCATGCGTTCGAACATCGCGATCTGTTCGCGTGTGAACGCATCGTGCGCAGGGTCTTCGCTCGCCGCAAGATGGCTGAGGATGGAAGCGACCTTCAAGGCCGGAGCATTCTTCAATGCAGCGCATAACTCGTCGAGATCGCTCTCTTGGAAGCCGAGCCGGTGCATGCCGGTATCGAGCTTGATGTGCACCGGTGGTGCATCGCTGCGGTCGGTGGCGTGCGCGATGGCGTCGCGTAACGAGCGCATGTTGTACACCTCTGTCTCCAAGCGGAAACGATGCATCACCTCATGTGGCACCGGTTCCGGGTTCATCACCATGATGGGCAGATGAATGCCTGCTTGTCTCAACACGATGCCCTCATCCGCATACGCCACGCCGAGGTAGTGCACTTGCTCATGTGCGAACAACCGAGCAAGCTCAACGGCACCGGCCCCATAGCCATCCGCCTTCACCATGCACATGATACGCGTGCGCATTGGTTGCTCTCCCTTCTCCACTGGAGAAGGGCCGGGGATGAGGCTTCTGAAATAATTCAGGTTGTGTCTCACCGCATCCAGATCCACCTCCAGCACGGTGCCGTGCACCTTCTCCTGCAAGCGCTCCACCACGCGCTCGAACGCGAACGTTCGTGCGCCTTTCACCAATACCGCCGCATGCTCCAATTGTTGCAGCGGAAGTGCAGCAAGCAGCGCCTCGGTATCGGTAAAGTACAATGTGTTTTTCGGCAGCGCTGCGTGCTCCATTCCAAGTTGGGGTCCAACGGCGACAAGCAGATCCACCTGTGCTTTCCGCATCGCAGCATTGATCCGACCGGCAAGCTGCGCGGGCGCTTCCTTATTGTCGGCCATATCGCTGAGCACTACCGCTTTCTTCCGGCCCTTACCGATCCGCTGCAAATGCTCCATCGCGATACCCAGGGAAGCGAGGTCGTTGCTGTATGCATCGTTGAGGATCGTGCTGCCGTGCACACCATCCACCGTCTCCAGCCGCATGGCAACCGGTCGAAGTTGTGAGATGCGCTCAGTGACCCGCCTCGGTGAGCGTCCTAAGTGGAGCATCACGGTAATGCAGTGCAGTGCGTTCTCCACCGATGCGTGATCGATGAAGGGAAGGACCACATCGAAAGAATGGCCGCCGTGCTTCAAGGTCAGTCGGGTTGAAACTTCCTCGACTTCCTCCGAGAGAACCTGCAGGAAGGCTTCCTGCTTTCGGCTCCAACTCACAAGCGGCACACCCAACTTCAGAAGTGCTTTCGTCACCACCTCGTGTTCAGCACAATGGATCACTTCCATGGCGCCCGCGAACAATCGCGCTTTCTCAGAGGCTTTCTCAGCGTCATTAATAAAACCGCTGCTGTGTGCCGGACCGACGTTGGTGAACACGCCGATGGTCGGCGCGATGATCGGCGCCAACCGTTCCATTTCACCAAGCCGACTGATACCTGCTTCGAAGATGCCCAAGGTGTGGCCAGCGTTCATCTCCCATACGCTCAGCGGAACGCCCACTTGGCTGTTCCAGCTACCGGGGCTTCGAACAATATGATCCTCATCGTTCAGCAATTGGTACAACCACTCTTTCACGATCGTTTTCCCGTTGCTCCCTGTGATGCCGATAACGGGTATCTGGAAGTGCGATCGGTGCCACGCGCCGATCATCTGGAGTGCGGACAGGGTATCAGGGACTTTGAGCACAGTGATACCACCGATCTTGGGTATCGGTGCGCTAGCGTTCACCAAGAAGTTCTTCACCCCGGCCTTCGCCAGTTCAGCTATGTAGGCATGGCCATCGTGCCGTTGGCCGCTCAGTGCAATGAACAACGTGCTTTCCGTAGCGATCGCCTTGCGTGAGTCGATCGCCAGATGCTCGATCACCGGATCAAAGGGGCCGGCTGTGAATTCAGCACCCAACGCCCGAGCGATCCCACTGAGCCGTTGACCGTTGCTCATGGGTTGCCCGTCGGTACGGCCCTCGCCGCGTTGAAGCAGCCCCTGCACAGCGGTACGTAGCTCTCGGTCTCGCCCAGCAGAACCAGCTCTTGGCTCTTGGTGGTCCGGTGACTGAAAGTGGCCAACTCGCCGCAGTGCATACAGATGGCGTGGACTTTCGTGGTGAATTCACTGATCGCCATCAGTTGCGGCATGGGGCCGAAGGGCCGTCCTTGAAATCCATGTCGAGCCCGGCCGCTATTACCCGCACGCCACTGTTCGCAAGCTGTTCACAAACACTTGGCAGGCCATCGTCGAAGAATTGCGCCTCGTCGATCCCGACCACTTCAATACCCGAGGCCAGGAGTAAAAGATTGCTGCTCGAAGGCACCGGAGTGCTGCGTATGCGGTTCGAATCGTGGCTTACTACAAGCACCTCGTCGTAGCGGGTATCCACGCCAGGCTTGAAGATCTCCACCTTCTGCTTGGCGAATTCGGCACGGCGCAATCGACGGATCAGTTCCTCGGTCTTGCCGCTGAACATGCTTCCGCAGATCACTTCGATCCAGCCCTTGCGTTGGGCCCGGTTGGCGGCGCGCTCCAGGAACATGTTTTTGGGAAAGCTGCGCTGGTGGCGGCAGAGCCGCGTATGCTTCAGCGCGGCGAAAAATAGGCAAATTCGCCTGCGGCTCCGGCCCATGGAACACGGGATGAACGAAGGCAAGAATTACACGCGTATCGGCGATCTCGCCAAGGGGATCGCTACCGATATCAGCAAGCTTGAAGAAGGAAAGCTGCCGCTCCCTGAGCTGGGATCGCTGGCGGATCGTGCCCGCGACCTGTACGAGCGCCTGATCATTCTGCGCCACAAAGCGCGCGAGGCCACGGTTGTGCCTCCTGTTGCGGACGTTCCAGTGGTCCCCGTGCCCAAGGCCTTGGAAGTGATTGCCACCCCCGTCGTGCACGATCCACCGACGATGCGTTTGGACACAGCCCCGAAGCAGACTTCGTTGATCGATGCGATCGCCGAAGTGGAAGTGCCTGCGCCGAAAGTCCCGAAGCCCCAGGCCGCGCCGCCCCCTGTGAAAGTCAGTGCACCGGAGGAAGAGAAGCCCGCGCATACAGAGTACAAGCCCGAACCGCCGCTGCCGTCGGCCAAGGACCCGAAGCCTCAAGGCCCTCGGGTCGAATCGGGCACTACGCCGGTGAAAGTCGGCGCGCGGGTTGAAGCGAAGCCGGTAGCCGCTGCACCCAAGCAAGTGGCTTCGGTTGGTGAGAAACTGGAACGGGCGCCGATCGCTGATCTTGGCAAGGCGGTTGCCTTGAGCCAGAAGTTCTGGTTCGTGGCAGAGCTTTTCGGCGGCGACCGGAACGCTTACGAACGGGCCATCGATCAGTTGAACAAAGCAGCCGGGCGCGAGGAGGCGAAGGCGTTTATGATGGAGGAAGTGGTCGGCAAACTGAAGAATCCACCGGGCGAGGATGTGCTCGCTGCTTTCAACGAACTCATCGAACGCCGACACCGCTGATGTACAGAACCCACTTGCTTGCTTCGGCCGCACAGCGTTTTTTCGCGCTGGTAGCCGCCCTGTTCGCACCATTGATCTTCGTTGCTCAGGACCCGGCAACGCCAACGCCACCACAGGATCCGGTGCTTGCGAAAGCGCGCGCAGTGATCAATGAACTCTGCTCGCCTGACCTGCACGGTCGCGGATATGTGAACGGCGGCGACAGCTTGGCCGCCGACCTGCTCGGGGCCAAATTCAAGGCACTTGGATTGGAACCCATGAAGGGATCCTACTTCGAACCATTCACCTTCAACGTGAATTCGTTCCCTGATCCCATCTACGCAGTGATCGATGGAATGGCGCTGGAGCCCGGTGTGGATTTTATCGTCGGACCGAGCAGCGGGAAAGCTTCAGGGAGCTTCGGTATCGCGCATGTTACACCGGCGGACCTGAGCGGTGAAAGTGCTTCCCGCACGTTTGGGGTGATCACGGGCAAAGCCGTGCACTTCAAGGTACCCGCCACCAAGAACGCGGACTCGTTGGCGCTGTTCGCCAAGATGGAACGCGAGCTCATGTATTACGCCCCGGTGATCAAGCGCAGCTCCGGCAAACTCACATGGAGCGTGGCGCAAGAAGCATTGCCGTTCCCATTGCTCGAAGTGCTGCCCGAAGCGATCAGTGATAGTGCGGAGACCATCGACCTGCGGCTGCGCAACACGATGATCAAGAAGCACGGCGCGCGCAATGTGTGGGGATGGGTGAAGGGCAAGAAGCCGGGCAAGGGCACGGTCATCATCAGTGCGCACTACGATCACCTGGGGCGCATGGGCGAAGCGATCTTCCCCGGCGCCAACGACAATGCGAGCGGTGTTGCCATGTTGCTGAGTTTGGCCGAACGCTTCGCAAAAGAGCCTCCCGACCACAATGTGTTCTTCATCGCCTTCGCCGGTGAGGAGGCCGGATTGCAAGGATCCACTTGGTGTGTTGCCGACCGACCGATCGAATGGAGCACGGTAAAACTGATGGTGAACCTCGATATCATGGGCACCGGCGATGATGGCATCATGGTGGTGAACGCCACCGTGCAGGAAGAGGAGTTCGCGTTGCTCACGCAGATCAATACGGACAAGCCCCGTCTCGCGGACATCAAGAGCCGTGGCCCCGCGTGCAACAGCGATCACTGCCCCTTCGTGCAGAAGGGGATCCCGGCGATCTTCATCTACACACTGGGCGGGATCGCTGCGTACCACGATGTGAACGACAGACCGGAGACCTTGCCGCTGACGGATTTTGTCGACATCCACCATACGCTGTCCGACTTCCTTCACGCGCTGAAGTGATGCCGCGATTGATCCTGGTGCCGACACCGATCGGCAACCTTGAGGACATGACGCTGCGCGCGAAACGCGTGCTTGACGAATGCGACGGCGTGATCGCGGAGGACACCCGGGTGACCGGGAAGTTGATGCAGCTGATCGGTATCAAGAAACCTTTGATCCCGTTCCATGCACATAATGAGCACGGTATGGTTGGCCAACTCACCCAACGCCTGCTCAATGGTGAACGCTTGGTGCTGGTGAGCGATGCGGGCACGCCCGCGATCAGCGATCCCGGTTTCTTGTTGGTGCGCGAAGCGATAAAAGCCGGGGTGGAGGTGGAGTGTTTGCCGGGCCCGACGGCCTTCGTGCCCGCGCTTGTGGCCAGTGGCCTGCCGTGCGACCGCTTCGTGTTCGAGGGTTTCCTTCCGGTGAAGAAGGGCAGGAAGACCCGCCTCGATGAACTGGCGACCGAGGAACGGACAATGGTCTTCTATGAAAGTCCGCATCGCATTGCCCGCACGTTGCGCGACTTGTCCGAGGCATTCGGAGTTGAAAGGCGCGCAAGCGTCGGTCGAGAGATCAGCAAATTGCATGAGGAGCATGTGCGCGGAACGCTGGCTGAGTTGCACGCGCACTTCTCGGAGAAGGAGGCGAAGGGAGAGATCGTGGTATGCGTGGCCGGAAAACCTTGAAGATGAAAGCTTGGACCCTGATCAAGAACGGTGACCCGTTGAATGCCTTCGCCCTTCGCGATGTGGAAGCACCAGTGCTGAAACCCGGCAATGTTCGGATAGCCTGTGAGGGTTTCGGACTGAACTACGCAGACGCTATGGCCGTTGCGGGATTGTACCGCGAAGCACCGCCATTGCCCAGCATTATCGGTTACGAAGTAGTGGGCAGGATCGAAGCCTGCGGTGAAGGCGTAGCGGCGGAATTGAAAGGCAGGCGTGTGCTGTCGCTCACACGCTTCGGTGGCTATGCTCAACAGGTGGTGGTGGATGTGCGGGGCGTGATCCCGATCCCGGATGCCATGCCGATCGGTGAGGCACTGGCGTTGGGAACACAAGGTTCCACAGCATGGTACATGGCCACGTACGCGTTCCCGTTGATGAAGGGCCAACGGGTCTTTGTGCACAGCGCTGCGGGCGGTGTGGGCCAGTTGCTGGTGCAGATCGCGGCACACCGGGGATGCGAAGTGTTCGCTGTTGTCGGCAACAAGGCTAAGGCCGACCATGTACGTTCAATGGGAGCTCAGCACGTGATCGATCGATCACAGGGTGACTATGCTGCTCAAGCGCGCAAACTTCTCGGCAAGTCGCGGTTCGATGTCAGCTTCAACCCGGTGGCCGGCGCCACGTTCAAGAAGGACATGGCCTTGGTCGGCAGCGGTGGCGCGGTGGTGCTCTTCGGTGGCGCGGCCCGCTCCGGCAAGGTGGGTGGCATATTCGCCACGCTCAAGTTCGTGTGGGACATGGGCCTGCTTTTGCCCATCGGATTGATGATGCGTAGCAAGAGCGTGATCGGTATCAACATGCTGAAGCTCGGCGACCATCGACCCGAGCTCATGAGCCGGTGTCTGCATGAGATCGTGCAGGCCTATGGCCAAGGCGTTCTGCATCCTCATGTACATGGTGCCGTAAGCGCCGCCGAGTTGCCCCGCATGCTGTCGGAATTGGCTGCCGGACGTACCATGGGCAAGGTGGCCATGGTGTGGTGAGTATACGCTGAAGCTGCGGCTATCTTGCCGCCATGAAGGCCTTTCTCGAACGTCTGGTGTTGCGCACGGTTCTGCGCAGTCAAGCCGCGCTGAAAGGTGAAGAGGATTTTTCGCCCTTCGCACTCGCCAAGGGTTATCGCAGCTTGCGTATTTCGGCATGGCGCCTTGTCAAGGACATAGCCATGATGGCCACGGGGGTCGCTTCCGCGGCGTTCGGGCTGGAAGGATTCCTGTTGCCCAACACCTTCATTGATGGTGGTGCGACCGGTATAGCACTGCTCATTACCGCCTACAGTGGATGGCCGCTCGGTGCGTGGTTGATACTGGTGAACTTGCCGTTCGCCTTTATGGCCTATCACATGATCGGAAAGGAGTTCGCCCTGAAAACCATCATCGGCATCACGGCACTGGCGATCACCGTGAGCGTGATCCACTTTCCGGAAGTCACGCACGATAAACTGCTGGTTGCCGCATTCGGTGGGTTCTTCCTCGGGCTGGGTATCGGATTGGCAGTGCGCGCCGGGGCAGTGATCGATGGCACGGAGGTGTTAGCGATCGCCATCAGTCGGCGCACGGGCCTCACCATCGGCGATGTGATCCTCTTTGTCAACGTGTTCATTTTCGGGGCGGCGGCTTTGTTGCTCAATGTGGAGATCGCCCTCTACAGCATGATCACGTACCTCGCCGCGGGCCGCACCGTCGATTTCATCATCGAGGGTATCGAAGAGTACATGGGTGTCACCATCATCAGTCCGCACAGCGAGGAACTGCGCGAGATGATCGTGCAAAAGCTTGGCTGGGGCCTTACGGTGTTCAACGGCAAGCGCGGTTACGGCAAGAACGGTAACGCCAATGACACGGAGATCCTCTATTGTGTCATTACACGCTTGGAGATCGGCCGCCTCACCGGTGAAGTGCGGCGCATCGACCCCAATGCGTTCGTGATCATGAGCAGCATAAAGGACACACGTGGCGGCATGATCAAGCAACGCCGCCACAAGCACGGAAAGTAGGGCTACGTGGCTGAAGCGGAGTGGCGTCTCCGCTTCGCATCCAGCGCGAACACAGCGGTCAGCAGCATCATGGCACTGGGCGCTTCCTCATCGCGTGGAATGCTCAAGCTGTGTTCGGTGCGCCAACGCTGCCAGCTGTACTTGCTTTCAATGGTCGCGTGAATACGCCCGTCAGCACAGACCAATACGTGTGTGCTGCGCCAAATGCTCGGCTGCTTCAATACCAAGCTGCGGTCAGGCCGCGCCGTGTCGTTCAATTCCGTGGGGCCGCTCCATCGCACATGCAGTTTCACGACAGGGTGATCGTTGAACAGCACACACACACCGTTGATGCCTTTGCGCTGTATCGTGTAAACGCCCTCGGCCGTGACCAACTCCGCCCGGTGCCGCCAAACGCTGCTGTATACCAAGCGCCCCTGCTCCCGCCCTTGGGCATCGAGCAGTTGCACGGTGGGACTGTCGGGATGGTGAAAGCGAAGGGGTTCCATGTTACCTATGAGATCCATTGGCTGCGTGAAGAAAGTGCGCTGTCGGGATCTTCATCATGCGGATATGACCGGCGGTAACCTGCATCTGCAGATCGTTCGACGGAAGTCAGGCGTCTACATTTCCGCCAGCATGCAGCGGATCGAGACCCTTTTTGGTAAGTGGCTGTGGCTGCTCATTGTGACCAATGCTGCCTACATCCTTGTCTTCCGCTGCTTCATTACCCTCGACGGGCCGATGCACGTGTTGCATTCAGCGGTGCTCATGGATGCCATGGGCGAGCGAACCTTCTCCGCTTCCGGTCTGCAGTATGACCTCGGCGCCATCGACATCGGCTTGCTCGATCCGATCGCCATGCTTTTGTTACTGCTATTCACGCCTGAGCTGGTGGAAGCATGTCTTGCTGCGATCGCATTGCTCATGTTCGACTTGGTGCGCTGGCCTATGTGCGCGCATATGGTGGCGTTGTTCCGCTCCTCGCTGTATGGGTTCTCCCATTCAGCTACAGCATCATTCTGCTGTTGGGCTTCTTGCCGTTCGTCCTTGCCGTTGGGTTGTGCTTGTGGCTCGCAGCGCGTTGGGTGAAGGTGCCCGCGATCACCTGGCGC
Organism: Flavobacteriales bacterium; assembly: GCA_016703005.1. Classification (GTDB taxonomy): domain Bacteria; phylum Bacteroidota; class Bacteroidia; order Flavobacteriales_F; family PHOS-HE28; genus PHOS-HE28. Next base: position 51,447 of record JADJCX010000029.1, on the reverse strand, counting down.
ATAGCACTTTGTGGCATAGTGGCGGTGTGCCTTTGTTTGGTGACACACCGCGCGGCGTTGCTTATGCTAGCGCTATTGATCGGCATGCACGAGGTGTTGTTGTTCGTGGGCGACCGCGCCGCATTCCGTTCCCGCTGGGCATTCATGTCGCGTCGCGTAGCGGTTCTTCTTCTCGGCTGTCTGGTCAGCGGTGTTGTGACGATCGTGGTGTGGATGTTCTTTTTCAGTCCGGTGTTCGAACCGGTGGGGCCGCGCGCGCCGCTCAACGACTTGATGCGGTTGCGATCGCTGTTGTTGTTCGATGAACATGCCGAGCGCGGCTATTTGATCGGCTTGGCGGTATTGATGTTCGGCTCCATTGCGCTGGCCGTGCGTGAGTGCTTGCGCATACGAACGCCATGGGTGCAACATGCGCCGCTGCTTGTGGGCGCGCTTTTGATCTTGGCGTCGCTGCTCATCCGCACGCCGTGGGCCTATCTGCATTACTTCCCCGAGCGAGCGCAATGCGTTGGCCTGCTGTTGCTCATGCTGTGGTGCGCGTTGCATGTGCGAGGGAGCAAGCTGTCGGTCGTCGCTGTTATTGGCATCATCGCGCTGCACACCGTTCGCACCGTGTACATCGAACGCCGTATGGCCCATTACACGGACGAACGCGCCGCAGTGGGGGAAGTCGCGCAGCACTTGGAGCCGGGTACGCTCGTAGCCACGTTCCAACGCAATGATGATTGGTTGCTCCTGCACCAGTTCGCTTACCTCTCCGTTCGGCACAAAGGCATTGTGCTCTGCAGGCGTGATAAGATCTGGATCAAGCGCGTGAGTAAACCCGCCCAAGCATTGGATCGAGCGATCAAGCGCGAGCCTGAGGATCCTTACTGGTTGCAGCGATGTGCGGATGATCCGGAGTGCCCCGGGATCGACCAGGTCGTGGTCCTTTGCAATGCACGAGTTGACAGTGCGGAAGCGACCACACACTTGTCGGCCGAGTTGCAAGGGGCGTACGCAAGGATCTTCGAGAGCGAGTATGCGACGATATGGAAGCCGGGGCAGTAAGCCCTCAGTCCAACTTCAACACCGCAAGGAATGCCTGCTGCGGGATCTCCACTGAACCCACGGAGCGCATGCGCTTCTTTCCCTCCTTCTGCTTCTCTAGAAGTTTGCGTTTACGGCTGATGTCGCCACCGTAGCACTTGGCGGTAACGTCCTTGCGCAAGGCTTTCACCGTTTCGCGCGCAACGATCTTGGCACCGATCGCGGCTTGTATGGGGATGTCGAACTGTTGGCGCGGCAGAAGCTCTTTCAGTTTCGAGCACATCTTCTTGCCCAGTTCATGCGCGTGATCGCGGTGGATGAGCGCGCTCAAAGCATCCACTTGTTCGCTGTTCAGCAGGATGTCGAGCTTGATCAGGTCGCTTTCCTTGAACCCGATGGGGTGGTAATCGAACGATGCGTAGCCGCGCGAGATCGATTTCAGTTTGTCGAAGAAGTCGAACACCACTTCGCCCAGCGGAAGTTCGAAGGTGAGTTCCACGCGATCGGTGGTGAGGTAGTTCTGGCCGATCAGCATGCCGCGCTTGTCGATGCACAGGTTCATGATGGGACCCGTGTACTCGCTCTTGGTGATCACTTGCGCCTTGATGTAAGGCTCTTCGATCTTCTCGATGTGCATCACCTCCGGCAGCTCGCTGGGGTTGTGTACGTCGAGCACATCGCCGTTGGTCTTCGTAACGATATAGCCCACGTTCGGCACGGTCGTGATCACCGTCATGTTGAACTCGCGCTCGAGCCGTTCCTGGATGATCTCCATGTGCAGCAGGCCAAGGAAGCCGCAGCGGAAACCGAAGCCGAGCGCCGCGCTGCTCTCGGGCGTCCACGTGAGGCTGGCGTCGTTGAACTTCAGCTTCTCCATGGCATCACGCAGCTCCTCGTATTCATCGGTATCCACCGGGAAGATGCCTGCCCACACCATCGGCTTCACATCTTCGAAGCCCTTGATGGCCTCCAAGCACGGGCGGTCCTGGTGCGTGATGGTATCGCCCACCTTCACCTCACTTGCCGTCTTGATACCGCTGATGATGTAGCCCACATCGCCAGCAAGTACTTCGTTGCGTGCCCGCAGGTCCATCTTCAGGATGCCCACTTCATCGGCACCGTAAGTAACGCCGGTGTTGAAGAACTTCACCTTGTCGTTTTTGCGGAGCGTGCCGTTCATAACCCGGAAGTAGGCAATGATGCCACGAAAGCTGTTGAAGACGCTATCGAAAATGAGCGCCTGCAGGGGCGCGTTCGGGTCGCCTTTCGGGGCTGGTACCCGGGCCACAACGGCTTCCAGGATCTTGTCCACCCCGAGCCCGGTTTTGCCGCTTGCTGGAAGGATGTCCTCCAGTTTGCAGCCGATGAGGTCCACGATCTGGTCCTTCACTTCCTCCGGATTGGCCGAAGGCAGGTCCATCTTGTTGAGGACTGGAATGATCGTGAGGTTGTGCTCCAGCGCGAGGTAGAGGTTGCTGATGGTCTGCGCCTGGATCCCTTGTGTAGCGTCCACGATCAACAGGGCGCCTTCGCAGGCTGCGATGGACCGGCTCACCTCGTAGCTGAAGTCAACGTGGCCGGGCGTGTCGATGAGGTTGAGGACATACTTCTTGCCATCCAAGGTGTAGTCCATCTGGATCGCCTTGCTCTTGATGGTGATGCCGCGCTCGCGCTCCAGGTCCATGTCGTCGAGGGCCTGTGCCTGCATGTCGCGGTCGGCGATGGTGCCGGTCATCTGCAGCAAGCGATCGGCCAAGGTGCTTTTGCCGTGGTCGATGTGGGCAATGATGCAGAAGTTGCGGATGTGGTCCATGGCTGACGGTCAGGAAGAAGGTCCCGAAAAGGGCGCGCGAAAGTAGGTTCAATTGGGCGGCCGGAAAGGCGAACTCCCGGTTCTTCGGCAGATGGCCCCATTGCGACGGAGGTCGCGGCAGCTGTAGCTTGGGGCAGCATGAAACCCTTGGGAACAGGCAACTTTTGCCATGTGGCCCGCATCATAGACCCCGGAACAGCGCCATGACGGACGAGCGAATGGTTGAAGGATGCCGCCGGAACGAACCGGCGGCGCAGAAGGCGCTGTACCAGTTGTACGCTCGCAAGATGATGGCCGTTTGCCTCCGATATGCCCATAGTCGCGACCAAGCGAAGGACATCCTACAGGATGGCTTCGTGAAAGTGTTCCAGAAAATGGACCTCTATCGCGGTGACGGCCCGTTGGGCGGATGGATCGCACGCACAATGGTGAACACGGCCTTGGACCACCTGCGCCGCAACAAGCCCTTCGACCATAGCATCGATCTATCCGATGCCGAGCATCTGCACAGCGAGGACGCCCATGTGGTGAGCAGTATGAGCACGGATGAGCTGATGTCCCTTGTGCAGAGCCTGCCTCCTGGATACAAAGTCGTCTTCAACATGTTCGCCATCGAAGGGTTTTCGCACGAGGAGATCGCCGACCAGTTGGGCGTGAGCGAGAACACCAGCAAAAGCCAATTCATGAAAGCGCGGGCCTACCTGCGCAAGCTGCTTCCTAAAGAAGCCGCCGCACCCTATGTACACGATGAACAAGAAGGATGAACTGATCGACCTGCTCCGCGAACGCCTCGGCGATCTGGAAGCAACCGTGGACCCCGGCATTTGGCAGGGCATCCAAGGGCGCATGGCGGAGGCTGCCGTGGCCAACGGTACCGATTCTGTTACGGAGCTCTTCCGCAACGGGCTGAAGGGTGCTGAAGCCCCGGTGGATCCCGGTGTTTGGACGAACATCAGCAGCCAACTAGGGCCACCCGGCCGTGGCTGGTGGGAGTATTGCGGCATGGGCTGGTGGCGGTTTGGCCGCAGCTATTGTGGCCGGTGGCCTTTGGTTGGGCTTGAGCGTAAGCGATCCAGTGCCGGCCCAAGTGGTTGAGGCATTGCCCACGATAGAAGCGCCTATTGCTGAAGCCCCGCTGAGCGAAGTACCGGGCGTTGTTCTTTCCGCGGACCCGGTTGTTGAGGATGAAGCACCCATCGTTCGGGAGCAGGCCCAGGCGTCGGCATCGAGGACGGCTGACCCGCTGCCTACGGAGACCGAGAAGGAGGGCGGGGTCGACACGGAGTCCAATGCACAACTTCAGCCTGCAACAAATGAGGCTACGGCGGTTAGGGACGAGAAGGAAGTCCCAGGGCCGTTCCTGAGCACGGTGAACGCCATCATCGGCAAAGCGGAGAATGAGATAGCTGCTGATCCGCAACCCAAGGAGGACGGGGATGCACGGATCCCACAGCCCCAAGTGTCCGAACCAACACCTGAAGAGGCGGAGGTGATCGATACGTTCCCAAGCGCCGTTGCAGAGCAAGCTTCGCTGCTGCTGATACCGAACGTCTTTACCCCGAACAACGACGGTGTGAATGACGAATTGGAGGTCAGCGCTACGGGCCTCACCAATATCCTCGTGAGCATCTACGGTGCGTCGAACAACAAACTGGTATTCCGTTCCAACAGCCTTGCCCCATGGAACGGCAGGGACCTCGACGGGGTGCCTTGTGCAGAGGGCTACTACTTTTATGCGATCGAAGCCATTGGGTCCGATGGAAAGACCATCAGCAAAGGGCAAGTGGTATTGCTGAACATTCGATAGCAGAACACCCAGCGCATGACACACACCCGTAGGATACTCGTCGGCTTGGTGGCGTTGACCTTCGCCTGCTCATGCACTGTTTTTGGGCAACGAACAACGCTTACGGAAAGTGATCACGCCGCCATGAAGGCAAGTGGCGCTTTGGATGGTGGGTCTGATTTTGCCGTAGCACCGGGGCGTGTTTCCGGAAGGGTATCGCCGTTGCATCCCGCTGGCGCCCCGAAAGGCAGCGGTGCTGGTTGTGATTGCTGGATAGACCCGGATGCCACGTACACGTTGGCCATGCAACCGAACGATGATGGATCCAGTGCACAGATACCGATCCCGTTCATTTTCAACCTATACGGTGATCTGTACTCCAGTCTTTGGATCAACAACAACGGCAACGTAACGTTCGATAACCAGTTCGGCGGATTCACCTCTTCCGGTTTCCCGGTGCAGCCGTACCCCATGGTCGCTCCCTTTTGGGCCGACGTGGACACCCGTCCCGTGGGTGGTGGTGAGGTGTGGTACAAGGTGACCCCCACCGCGGTCTTCGTGAACTGGGTGGGCGTGGGCTATTATAGTATGCAGACGAACCTGCTCAACACCTTCCAACTGATCATCACCGATGGCAACGATCCCGTGATCGGTATCGGGAAGAACGTGAGCTTCTGTTACAAGGACATGCAGTGGACCACCGGCGGGGCGTCCAGTGGCGTTGGTGGTTTCGGCGGGACCGCTGCGAACGTCGGTGCCAACCGCGGCAACGGCGTCGATTATATCCAGTTCACTCGCCCGGATCAACCGGGTGCATTCTACGATGGGCCGTTCCTGTTGAACGATGGTATCGACTGGCTCGATTACAAGCAATTCGTGTTCACCACGGATGTGTTCACCGCCAACATCCCGCCGATCGGTAGTGGCACTACGCTGTGTGATACGGTTACGACCTGTGTTGGCCAGACCGCGCAGTTGGATATGACCTTCCTTTCTCCGGAGCCGAATCAGATCACCACGGGGTTCAGCACGGCGCTCACGTTGAGCAACTACATGGAGATCATGAACACAAGTGGCGCCAACTCCATTCAGATCGTTGGCGAATTCACCCCTACGGCACTGGAGATCGGGTTCCATACGGTAACGTTCGAAGCAACGGATAACGGCGCGCCTCCGCTTACGGCCGTATACAACTTGGTCGTGCAAGTGCTTCCCGTGGGGATCACCATTGCACCAACCGCGATCAGCACATGCACAGCTGCACCACCGATCGATCTCTTCACGCTCTTCACCGGCAACCCGCCGTTGGGGGGCATCTGGCAAGACCCGAACGGAAACCCATGGAGCGGCATTCTGGATCCTGCCGTTGATATCAGTGGCACCTATTCCTACATACTCGGCAACGGATCTCCTTGCCCTACTGTCGGTATGGTAACGGTCACCATCTCCACCGTTCCCGACCCGGGAACACCTGGTGCGGGTACATACTGCGCCGATAATGCGCTCGTTGATCTCTTCACCTTGCTCGGCGGCACACCGCAGAGCGGTGGCATGGACCGACCCGAACAACGTTGCGCATAGCAACCTTGTGGATCCGGCGATCGACCCTTCCGGTATCTACACGTATTCCATCAACGGCATATTGCCGTGCCCCAGCGCCAGCACCACGGTCACCATTACGATCAACCAACCGGTCGACGCTGGGTTGAACGCTTCTTTGGCCCTGTGCCGTGCCGATGCGCTGATCGACCTGCACGGTGTTCTTGGTGGCACTCCCGATGTTGGAGGTGCTTGGGTGGACCCGAATCTTGTTGCCTTCACCAACCCGTTGGATCCGGCGATCGCCCTCCCCGGTGTGTACACCTATACTATGGTCGGCGCGGCCCCTTGTCCGACAAAATCCTCGGATGTCACCATCACATTCGACCCTGAGCCCGATGCAGGAACAGGTGTCGCATTCGATATCTGTGCGGATGGCCAGGCCACGGTGCTCTTCAATTTGCTCGGCGGGACACCAGATGTAGGCGGCGCGTGGTTGTCACCTACCATGTCGACGCACTCGGGTGTTTTGTTACCGCCGGTTGATCAGAACGGGGTGTACAGATATGTGGCCTACGGTATTGGTGCATGTAACGCACTCACCGATACCTCGGAGGTTGATGTATTCGTAAACCTCCTGCCGATCGTCCAGTTCGGTGCGGTTCCGATGGCCGGCTGTACACCGCTCGATGTGGAGTTCACGAACAACACCGATCCAGTTTACAACGCGATCAGCGCATGGGACATGGGCGACGGTGGCGTCGGCAGCAACCTTGTGTCGCAGCCGTACACGTACAACACACCGGGCACTTATACAGTGAGCCTGACCGTAACCAGTGATAGTGGATGTGTGAGCAACCTCACGCATACTAACACGATCCTTGTGGAACCGGCACCGCTTGCGGAATTTACCACTTACCCGAATCCTGCCCTGTTTCGAACAGCAGTATTGCTCAGCGCGACCGACCCTTACGCATCCGATTTCCAGTGGACTATCACTGAACAGGCCACCGGTGAAGTGCTCGGTACGAGCGAGGACCGTGAGTTGTTGTTCGACTTTCCGAGCGACCTCGGAGGCTTGTACGACGTGTGCTTGATCGTGCAGGATATCTATGGATGCACCGATACGACATGTAAAGTGGTGGAGATCCGCGATCCTTTGTTGGTGTTCGTTCCGAACACGTTCACACCGGATGGTGATGGTGTCAACGACCTCTTCTTCCCCAGCATTGTCGGCAGCGATCCCGATTAGTATGAACTGATCGTGTTCGATCGTTGGGGTGGTAGCGTCTTCCAAAGCACCGATCAACAACAGGCTTGGGATGGAAAGCACCGTAACGGTGGTGAAGTGCTCGCACAAGGCATATACACTTGGAAACTGAAAACCGCTCCCGAGAACGATGGTGGGCGTAAGGAGTACAGAGGACACGTGACGTTGATCAAGTGAGCGGTTCAATCGGTAGTACTACACAGATATGATATCATCTTTCAGAGTCCTGCTAGGGGCTGCGGCATTCGTGCCGGTTTCGTTGATCGCGCAAACAATCGAGTTGCCTGTCGGTGAGTACGATATGCGCAAGGCTGCTGGCACCCTGCCTACTGGCGATGTTCGACCGGTCGCCCCAGGACTCCGTGTTATCCCACCGGTGCAGCCCTCGGGTGCGCCGAAAGGCGGAGGCAATTTCGCGTGCGATTGCTGGATCCAGCCCGATGCCAGCTACACGGTGGCCATGGCCCCGAACGACGATTTTTCGAGCGGCCTCATCACCATTCCCTTCCAGTTCAACTTGTACGGAACCAATTACAGCAACCTGTACATCAACAACAACGGCAACATCTCATTCGACGCGCCGTACGGCACCTTCACCGCAGACCCTTTCCCGACAGCCGGCTTCGTCATGGTGGCTCCCTTCTGGGCGGATATTGACACACGCGGCGACGATGGCTTGGGCTTGAACGGTGGCACGGTCAAATACAAGATGACCCCCACTGCACTTTATGTGAACTGGGATGATTGCGGGTATTACGCACAGCACACGGACAAGAAGGTGTTCATCCAATTGATCATCACGGATGGGAGCGACCCGATCCTCGGCGTAGGGAACAACGTGAGCTTCTGTTACAAGGAAATGGACTGGACCACGGGTGATGCTTCCCAAGGCGTGAACGGGTTCGGCGGGTCGCCAGCAGTTGTTGGGGCCAACCTCGGTAACGGTGTTGATTACATCCAATTCGGAACGTTCGATCAGCCCGGGGCGGCATATGATGGTCCGTTCGGTAATGTGGATGGTGTCGATTGGCTTGACTTCAAGCACTTCGTTTTCAGTACCGCCTCTTCCACGCAGAACATCGCGCCGATCGCCAGCAGCTCGTATTTGTGCGACACTATCGTGGTCTGTGCGGGTCAGCTCACACAGATCCAAATGGATTTCATCGCACCGGAAACAGGGCAGATCACCACTGCGACTTCCACCGCGCCCACTCTTAGTACGTATACCGAGACGAGCAATACATCCGGCATCACGGCCACCATTCTCAGCCAGTTCAATCCCACCGCAGGTGAAGTGGGTTTCCACACCATCACCTTTTCCGGAACGGACAATGGCGTACCCGCTCTGACCACCACAGTGGTCATTGTGGTGGAAGTCGTGCCGAGCCCGGGTGCGCCTCCGACGATCACGGGCGATGATGTGATCTGCTCCGGTGAGATCAGCACGCTGACCGCAAGCGGTGGATTCGCTAGTTACATATGGAGCAATGGTGGCACCAACCAAAGCACCGATGTCGGTGGTGGATCCTACACGGTTACCGGACAATTGGGCAATTGCCCGCTCACGAGCGACCCGTTCGTTGTTACCGAGAACCCCACCCCGCAACCTGTGATCACGGGCGTGCTCTTCAACTGTGGAGGAGAACCCACAACGCTCAGCACTACCCAACCGTTCGGCGCTTACACATGGAGCAATGGCAGCGCCGATCCGACCATTACCGTTGGCACTGGCACGTACTCCGTTTCGGTCACCGATGCGAATGGGTGCAGCGGTACTTCGGCCAATGTGAACGTGCTGAGCGCGCCGGACCCTACGGCTTCCTTCACGGTGGATCCACCTTCACCTGCGCCACCGGGAACAACCGTGCAATTCGACGATGCGAGCTTGGGTAACGGTGCCAACCTCATCAACTGGTCGTGGGATTTCGGTGACGGGAACACGGGCTCTGGTCAGAACCCCGGCAATACGTTCGTTGCACCGGGCAACTACGAAGTGATCCTCACAGTGACCACAGCCGATGGCTGCACCGATCAGTACACCCTGCTGTACAACATCCTACCGGTGGATATCATCGCCCCTAACGTGTTCAGCCCCAACAACGATGGCTTGAACGACTATCTGGAATTCACCGGCTTGGAGTTCTATAGCAACGCCGACCTGAAGGTTTACAGCCGCTGGGGCAACAAGGTGTATGAAGCCGCGAGCTACCGCAATGGGTGGAACGGGAAGGATGTGAGCGAGGGAACGTATTTCTATATCCTCACCATGGCCGACGGCCGTGAATTCGTGGGGCATGTGACGTTGGTGCGGTAGAGTGCGCTGCGGGCAAAGGGCCGCGATACATGTCCCGATATCTTCGCCGCCCCTATGAAAGTCATCGACCACCTGCGCAAGGCCAACGGCACGCTGCTCTCGTTCGAGATTCTTCCGCCGCTCAAGGGCCGCGACATCCGTAGCATTTACGAAGGCATTGATCCGCTTCTGGAGTTCAAACCGAGTTTCATAAACGTTACCTACCATCGTGAGGAGGTGATCTACAAGGAGCGTGGCCATGGACTATTGCAGAAGATCCGGTTGCGCAAACGTCCGGGTACCGTTGGCATCTGTGCCATGATCAAAGCCAAGTACAATGTGGACAGTGTGCCGCACCTGATCTGCGGTGGCTTCAGCAAGGAGGACACCGAGGATGCGTTGATCGAGCTCAACTTCCTGGGTATCGATAACGTGTTGGCGTTACGCGGCGATGCGGTGAAGAACGAGCCGCACTTCATTCCCGAGCGCGACGGACATGCGCATGCGGTCGAGCTCATCGACCAGATCAGCAGCCTCAACAGAGGTAAGTACATGTACGAGGAAGAGCAGGAGGCCGCTCCAACGGACCTGTGCATCGGTGCCGCCTGCTATCCGGAAAAGCACCCCGAAGCGTTGAACATGAGCACCGACATGGCCTACTTGAAGAAGAAGGTGGAAGCCGGTGCGGAATACCTGGTCACCCAGATGTTCTTCGACAATAGCAAGTACTTCGCCTTCGTGGATGAGTGCCGCGCGAACGGCATCACAGTGCCCATCATTCCGGGGCTGAAGCCGATCACCAACCGCAAGCAGACCAAGTTCCTGCCGAAGACGTTCCACATCGACCTACCAGTGGATTACACCAACGCGCTGGAACGCTGCAAGAACGATGATGAAGTGAAACAGATGGGCATCGAATTCGGTATTCAGCAAGCCAAGGAGCTGAAGGCCGCAGGAGTGCCATGCTTGCACTTCTATACCATGGGGCGCAGCGAGGCGGTGCGCGCTATTGTGCAGGAGGTATTCTGAACCACCCGGCACATCCACAAGTATTCACGGTTTTTGGCTTTGGGGCGAACTTGCGGTTCACGGCATCGAGGGTACTTTCGAGCTCCTTTTTCAGCCAACACGAACAGAACATCGCCATGATCACCAAATCACTCATCGCCACTGCCGGTTTTATCATGCTTGCCGCCACACCGCACGAATTGCCAACGCTCGCCATTGGCGATGCCCTCCCGAAACCAGAGGTGGCCATGATGGATGTCACCAACAAAGAGGTGACCTTGAAGCAGGCCGTCCGGTCCAATGGTTTGCTGGTCGTGTTCAGTTGCAACTCATGCCCCTTCGTAGTGGGCAGTGATGGCAGCGAAGGGTGGGAGGGACGCTACCCTGCTCTCGGTCAACTGTGTCAGCAGAACAACATCGGCTTCGTGCTGGTCAACAGTAACGAAGCAAAACGCGATGGAGACGACAGCTTCGTGGAGATGCAGGCGCATTACAAAGCCAAAGGGTACAACGGTCATTACCTGTTGGACAAAAACCATGTTGTTGCCGATGCGTTCGGCGCGCGCACCACGCCGCATGTGTACCTCTTTGATAAGAGCATGAAGTTGTCGTACGTGGGTGCGATCGATGACAATGTGGGCAGTGCTGCCGCAGTCACCGCGCACTACCTGGACGATGCGATCAAGAACATGGTCGCTGGCAGGCCGATCGATCCCGCCACGACGCGCAACAAGGGCTGCAGCATCAAGCGCGTGGAGCACACGCATTAAGGATGGCGTAGGTCTCGAGCGGACAAGCGGCCGGTGGCGTGCTTGTGGCGCGATACGGCGTCTTGCACATGCTGTCGATAAGTTGTTTCACCTATGCGCACGTGCGCAGCTTCCTTTGCGCGACAGGAAAAACGGAACGGCATGAACGTGTTATTGATCGGATCGGGCGGACGCGAGCACGCCATGGCGTGGAAGATCGCGCAGAGCACATTGCTCGATGCGCTTTACGTAGCACCCGGTAATCCCGGGAGCATCCGTCATGGCCGTCCGGCCAATGTCGATATCAGCAACCACAAAGCCCTTCGCGCCTTCCTGCTGGAGAAGAAGATCACCATGGTGGTGGTCGGTCCTGAGCAGCCACTGGTTGAAGGACTCCATGATCGCATAGCCGACGATCCGCTGTTGAAGGGTGTTACCGTGATCGGTCCTCGCCAACAGGGCGCTCAGCTGGAGGGCAGCAAGGAATTCGCCAAGGAGTTCATGTTCCGGCATAATATCCCCACGGCCGCGCACCGTTCGTTCGGGAAGGATGAACTGTCGGCAGCGGTCGAACATCTCCAGAAAGTGGCCGCACCATATGTGATCAAGGCCGATGGGCTTGCTTCAGGTAAGGGTGTTGTGATCACCAGCGATATCAAGGAAGCTGAACGAGCCCTGAAAGGCATGCTCAGTGGCAAGAGCTTCGGTGCCGCAGGTGAAAAGGTGGTCATCGAGCAGTTCCTCAAGGGTACTGAGGTCAGTGCCTTTCTCATTACCGATGGCGACGCTTTCAAAATGCTTCCCGCAGCGCGGGACTACAAGCGCGTAGGGAATGGTGATACGGGGCCCAACACGGGCGGCATGGGTGCGGTGAGCCCGGTTCCCATGGCCGACAAGGATTTCATGCAGAAGGTGCACGATCGCGTGGCTGCTCCCACCGTGCGCGGCTTGCGGGAAGATGGCATTCCATACCAAGGGTTCATCTTCATGGGCCTGATGAACGTGAACGGCGAGCCGTATGTGATCGAGTACAACGTGCGCTTGGGCGATCCTGAAACACAAGTGGTGTTGCCCCGGTTGCGCAGCGATCTGCTGGACCTGTTCGAGGGAATTGCTTCTGGTACGCTCAGTGAACGGCACGTGGATGTTGACGACCGCACCGCCGTAAGCGTGGTGTTGGCGAACGATGGCTATCCGGGAGACCATGTCTCAGGCAAGCCGATCACCGGGATCGATCTGGTGAAGGATGCCTATGTCTTTCAGGCCGGCACCGCTATGAAGGGCGAACGATTGGTGACCGCTGGCGGACGAGTGCTTTCGGTAACGGCTTTCGGCAAGGATGTGGAACACGCGATCACAAAAGCCTACTTGGCCACCAACGTGATCAACTACGAAGGGAAAATGTGCCGCAGCGATATCGGGCACGATCTGGTACGCAAGCCAACGGTGAAAGCACCGGCTGCCCAACAAGCCTGAGACCGATCAGATGTGCTCGCCTTTCTCTTTTGCCCGGCGGTTGTACCGGCCTTGGAGCATCATCCAGTAGATCGCACCGATGGCCATCACGATCGTGAAGACCGTCACAGGCAACCAACCCAAAGCGACCAATCCATCGAGTAGCCATTGCATGCCGTGGCCGAAGCCGAACCAGAAGTCTGTCATGGTGCCGTTTTCTGAATGCGCGCAAATATAGCCGCGCACTAATCCCGACCATGGCCGGTATTCGCTTCTTAGCCGCACCCTTTCGTACCGACCAGCCCTTGGTGCTGGTCTTACTGGTCCCGGTCATAGCGCTGCTGTGGTGGCAACAGCCAGCGGTTCCGCTGTCCATCGCGGATCAGGGGGGTATGCCGTTGTATATGGCCGTGGTAGGTCGATCCGCTCCATGGCCGTGGCTGCATGGCGTGCTGGGACTTTTGGCGGTAGCGTGGTTGGCGCCGCTGCTGGCCAGCACCGCGAACAACGCGGAACTGTTCGACCGACGGAACCGGATGCCCGCTATCCTGATACTGCTGATCATGGGACTGGTTAAAGGCCCCTTGCTCTCACCTGCGCTGTGTGGTGCACTGCCATTGCTTTTCGCCCTGCGCCGGGCTTGGGCCATCCAAGGCCGGAACGATGTGTTCGGCGCTTTGTTCGGTGCCGGTATGTTGATCGGGATCGCGGCGTTGTTCTATATGCCGTACGCCTTCATGGTCGTTGCCCTTTGGGCGGCTGTGAGCGTGATGCGGCCGTTCGATTGGCGGGATTATGCCATGCCATTGGCTGGCGCCATGCTCACCTTCTATTTCTGCTGGGGGATCCTTAGGCTTGCCGGTCAGCCGCCGATGCAGCCCATTGCCGCGATCCTCAATGCCGCGCACCCGTCCTTTCCCGTTGGAAAGCCCATGATACTGGCGTTCGTGGGGCTTGTGCCGATGTTGGCTTTCGGGGTGCTGGGGTACGTGCGCAGTTACCAGAAAACCATCATGCGCGAACGGAATAGCCGGCTGGCTTTTCTAGCGTTGTGCTGGGCGTTGCTGGCTGTCATCGCGCTGGAAGTGATCGTCCATGGGAAATTCCCGGTGGTGTTGATCGCCCTTCCGCTCGCGGTGGTCATTACGTACCCGTTCCTCGTTACCAAGCGCGGGTGGCTCGCCGAGGTGGCGCTGTTTGCGTTGTTGGCCATTGGATGCGCTGTGCAATGGGGTTGAGTTGAGCGCTGCACCGCCTGCCATTCTACTTTCGCGGCCTCGCCGCTGCATTCAGGCCGTGGCAGGTAAGCCATGAAGTGTGGAGTGGTCACGTTCCCGGGGTCGAATTGCGATGAGGACATGGTGCATGTGCTTGAAACGCTCTCGGGCAAACCAGTGGAGCGACTGTGGCACAAGGATCACGACCTGCGTGGCTGCGACCTCGTAGTGCTTCCAGGCGGCTTCAGCTACGGCGATTACCTGCGTAGCGGTGCCATCGCCCGCTTTTCACCCATCATGCAGGAAGTAGCGGCGCATGCGAAAGCCGGTGGCCTCGTCTTCGGCGTGTGCAATGGTTTCCAAGTGCTGTGCGAAGCGGGCCTCGTCCCCGGCGCGCTGCTCCACAACAGTGGCCAGAAGTTCGTGTGCAAGAACGTGTTCATCAAGCCGCAGACGAAAGACAGCGCCTTGACCAGTGCATTGAAGGGCAGCGCGATCCGTATTCCCATTGCGCACGGTGAAGGCCGCTTCCATGCCAGTGCCGATACGCTGAAGCAGTTGAACGACGAACAACAAGTGCTCTTCCGATACTGCAATGCGGTGGGCAACATCACACCGGATGCGAACCCGAACGGCAGTGCGGAGAATATCGCAGGGGTATGCAATGCCGGCCGAAACGTTTTCGGTATGATGCCGCACCCCGAGCGCGCCGCCGATCCGCGACTAGGGAACACCGATGGCCAAGCCATTTTCTCCGGCTTGCTGCAAGCCGTGTTGGCCTGACTCATCGGAGGAAGGGCCATCATCACTGGCCGTGCGCTTGAACACCGCGGTCAGCTTGTGCGACTTCCGTGGGTCGATGGTGATCACCTCGCCGCCTTCGTGTTGTTTCCAGCCAACGAATGAGTAGCCCACCGCGGGCACGGCGCGGATCCGGAGCGGCACACCCGCAAAGGCACCGAAGCGCAGGGGAAGGGGGGGCGATCGGAGGTCCTCCACTTCAACCGTTCCTCCAGCGCCAGGTGTTGCGGTGATCTCCATCGTGCGCAGCTTCAGGCCCGTCCGCACCGATAGCTGGTGGAGAACATGCGCCGAACGATGTGTGGTGAAATCCAACAGATCACTCCTCATCAGCGAAGGCTCCGGGATCTGCATTTCCGCACTCCATCGGTCATGATCACGGGCCAAAGCCTCTGCATGTGCCGTGTACAAGCTGTCTACTATCGCACGGCCGTTCGCTGGTTCCAGGATTGTTGCCACCAATGCGGTCATGCGCGCCAGCAATGCGTCCCTGGTACCATCCCTATGCAATAGTTGTGGCAAGTAGGGCGCCACGGGCACGGCCTCTCCGCACATGCGTGCAAGGCTGTTGTCATCCACCGGTGCCCAAAGGTCCATGTCGTACAGCACCCAGCGCCATTTTCCGCCGGCTTCTTTCGGTCGCCAGCAGCGCACGTTCAGGTCGTGATCGGCCCTGCCGCTCCACAGGTCGAAGCAGGCCAGATCGATCAAACTGCCCATGTCGATGGACGCTGCGAGCGTATCCAACGGTTCACCGGAAAGCAAGGCTTCGTACGCAGCGTGGAAGTGGGAGCGATCGCCTTCGATCTTCCGCAGCGAGGGTCCGTGGAGGATATCTAGCGCTTCGTATCCATGCGTTGCACAGAGCCACTCCTCGTCCTTCGGGGGCATCCAGCGGTAAAGGCCGTGGTAGTTTCCGTTGAGGTACAACTCCATTGGCAGAGAGACCTGCACATCCACATGGCCTCCGCTTTGGCGCGCAACCACTTCCATGAACAAGTTGTGCAGGAAGGCGTGCGGTGTCGCATCGGCACGCAGAATGGCTTCTTCGCCCATGGTGCCGTCGGGCCATGGAAGAGTGCCCTTGCCGTGCGCGTCCACTTTCAAATTGCGTTTCGGGTAGCTGCGCGACCCGCTTCCGCTTTCGCGCAGTTGCACCGTGCGCGCACCGGCGTTCCCGAAGCCGCACAGTTCGACCGTGGCCAATGTGGATCTGCCGTCCCACGGGTCATCCGGTAACATGTTCACTGCTACCGTCGTTCCGTTCGGTCCATGCGTCAGGAATGTTCCGGTGAAGGTGTTGCTCGGCAATGCACCCTCGCCGAAAGCACGGGCCTTGATCACCGTGTTGCGGTTGATCGTGATGGGGGCCGAGTAATCGGTCCCATGTTCAGCCGTCGGTTCCGTACCATCATTTGTGTAGCGGATATGGTCCCCTTGTTCGGCGCGCAGGATGATCCGTTCCTGAGGCGTTTCCAGCCCAGTGGATCCTTCAGCCCAAGGCATCGCGGCGATCCGGCGCAGGGTAGGGGTGTCAGCATTTGCCACACCGAAGCTCGGCTCCGCGAAAAGGCTCCAGCCCTTACCACCATCCGGCTGACGGCCTATCGAAACGTTGCTCGGCATGCTCGGCCAAGTGCACGCGTCGAGGATCTTCAGGCCATCAAGGGAAACCAGCAAGAGCGTGCCGCCATCCTTCGGAAGCCCGAAGGGTATGTGAAGCACACTGTCGGGCAAGTTGTTGCCAAAAGCGATCACGCAACGTGCGCTCCTGGCCAGGGTGGTCTGCTTCGCCAATTGGGCCGTTCGTTCCTTCAGGTTGAAGCGGATCCCGGAGAGTTCTATCGGACGATCCCCGGTATTGAGCAGTTCCACCACATCGGGGCCTTCCCCCGAACTGCGCAGCTCGTTGATCACCACGCCCTGCCCCTTTATTGCAACGGAGAAAGTCAGGAAAAGTCCGAGGGCTATCGACCAAGGGGTGTTCACCGGCCGAATGTACCGGGTGGCACCTCCACACCAGCCCTCCTACATTTGGGCGCACCGCTCCGGGCGGTCATCGAAAACCCCTCACCTATGATCCGATCCTTTCTTTTCTCCGTTGCAGGCGTTGTGGGCGTAATGGCCTCGGCCCAGAACCTCAACAACGTGACCTGGAATCCGAGCGCACCGGACGAGTGCGACTATATCGCCATGAACCTGATGGGGAATTTCCCCGGACAGAACTATGCGCCTGACAGTTTCGATGTTTCGCCCTCAGGGTTCACCATTACTATCAACCTCTATTGCAGCGGCGGCGGTGGCGGCGGCCAAACGCCTTTCAGCCAAGCTACTCCAGCCAGCGGGCCGTATGTAGCGGGCAGCTACTCCGTGATCGGTCAGCTCTGGATCAACGGCAATATGGTGGACACCTGGACCGGCAACAAGACCGTGACGCCGGCAACGATCCCCGATCCCGGCTTATACAACGAGGTAACGCTTTGCAATAGCGATCCGAACGCACAGTTGATCACTTTCCTAGCAGGCACGCCTGATCCAGGTGGTGTGTGGTTGGATCCGAACGGCACGATCGTCACCAACGGCATCTTCGATCCTGGGCAAAGCCAACAGGGCTTTTATACGTACGAGTTCGACCAGAACTTCCCATGCGTGGACACTATGCAGCAGATCCTTGTAACCTACGAACCGAACAGCAATGCGGGCTTGAACGGATCGCAACAAGTGTGCGTGAACGCCCCTGCCTTCCAACTCTTCCCGTTGTTGGGCGGAACGCCCGATGCCAATGGTTCATGGACTTACCAAGGCAATTCAGTGTCCTCCACTTTCACCCCGGGCACCAGCGCGGCAGGGGCGTATGTCTACACGGTACCTGGCATTCCGCCATGCGGTAACCCCACCTCCACCGTTACGGTTACGGTTACGCAACCAGGCAATGCTGGCGTAGGTGGTTCTGTTCAGGTGTGCGAAACAGACACGTCGTTCACCTTGAACACCGTGCTCACCGGAAGCCCCTCCACCACCGGTACATGGTACGATCCGAACGGGTTCTCCATGTTGAACGGCTACAACGCACACGTGAATGCGCTGGTTGATTTCCCGGGGAGCTATGAATACCGGGTTACCGTAGCGCCATGCGCAGCGACCGTTGCAACCGTTGTGGTGTCCTACACCAACACCGAACCACCCTGCGGCGAAGATTGCCTTGGTGTGGAGGGTGGCCCCGCGCAACCCGGCACGGCATGCAATGACAACAACCCGAACACCATCAACGATCAATGGAACGCGAACTGCATTTGCATCGGCTACGTTGGCATTGACGAGCCAAGCGCTGCTGCGGCCATGGTGCTTCAGCCGAACCCCGCTACCGATGCCATCACCATTGACAGCCCTGCCGGCTTGGTGCTCGGCTACGACATGCACACCGTTGATGGACGCTTGGTGCGCAGCACCGTGGTGAACGCACAACGTGCCACCGTGCAGCGCGATGGCCTCGCTAATGGCAGCTATCACATCACGATCCGCTTTGCCGATGGTCGCGCCACGCGCACCATCGTGTTCGAGTGATCCTTTCGGTACTATGCCGGAACGGCCCCGCGACTTGTCGTGGGGCCGTTCCGCTTTACTGCCCCGCGCCTCACTGCCTCACCGTGCTACTGCTTCACCGCACACTCTTCGCCGGGTAGTTCCAGCTCAATGGTCGCATGGTTCACGCCCATGTCATACAGTGCTGCGCGGGCTTCCTGCTTCACGCGCAGCATGTCCTCGTCGTTCGATCCGTTCGCGGCGATATGCAGCGTTAGTACGGTGTAGTTGCCATCGAGCGTCCATGCGTGTTGGTCGTGTACGTCGGTGATGTTCGGGATCTTCAGCAGCCGCTCGCGCACCTTTTCCTCGTTGAGGTCCGAAGGCACCGCTTGCATAAGGATGTCGGTGCCGCGCCGCAACGTTCGCACGGCATTGTACAGGATGAAGATGCTGATGCCGATGCTGAGCGCAGGATCGATCCATGCCCAGCCGGTGGCCATGAGCACCAACGCGCCAACGAGCACTGCCACCCAGCCGAGCACATCCTCCAACAGGTGGAAATACATGGCGCGCTCGCTGAGGCTGTGCCCAGCGTGCAAGCGCGAAGCAGCGAATCCGTTGAACGCAATACCAAGGACGGCCAGCAGCAACATGCCTTTCGCTTGCGGAGTACCGGGATGCCAGAGCGCGGGCACTGCGTTCCACAACATCAGCGCGGCACCCACGATAAGCACCCCGGCGCCGAGCCAGCCGCCCAACGCGCTGTAGCGACCATAGCCGTATGAGTAACGGGAGTCGCGCTCTTTCATCGCTAAGCCCTGCAGCCACCATGCAGCGCCCAGTACCACGGCATCCCCGGTGTCGTGCAGCGCATCGGTAAGCACTGCAAGACTACCTGTCCAGAACCCACCTATGGCCTCAACGATGGCGAACGCCGTGTTGAGGAAGAACGCCGCCCGCAACGCACCCGTGGTGGGCGGATGCACACGATGGTGCGAATGGCCATCGGTGTGGTCGTGCGCTGGGTGGGTATGCGCGTGATGGTGCGTGTGCAAGGCACAACGAAATTAGCGGCACCGGGGCTCAGCCCACGCTCACCCTTCCGCTCTCAGCCGACAGCGAGCTGCGGAACTTCTCCAGTGCGATCTTCTCCTTCATCAGGATCTCGCAATCCACTTCATCGGCGGTCTTGATCGCTTCCGACTTGTCGGCCAACAGCAGGTCCACGTACCGCTCTTTGTAGCGGCGCAATGTGAGCATCACGGTGGTGCGCAACTCGTCGCGCTCGTGTACCACGTGGATCTTGCGGCGCTTCCAATCGTCCAGCTGGTGGCGCTCGGTGATGAGTGCCAGCACGAAGCTTTTCAGCTCTTCGCTCGGGTTCTCGATGAAGTAGCGCAGGCGGCTTTCGGGCTCGGTGTTGCCTTGCTGTCGGTATTCGCCGAAAGCCGTGTTCACGAGTTGGTCGTGCAGCTTCAGGTCGTCTTCTTCCAGTTCCTGGAAGATCCAATCGGCGATAGTGACGAGCTGCGCTTCGGCTTCGGGGCTGAACTCGGCGAAGTATTGGCTCACGGGCACGTGGCCGTACTGGATCAGCAACCGCAGCAGCTCACGTTCCTGCGGCTGCGTGCCGAGATCCTGCAACTCCTGTTGCGGTGGTGCAACATCGGCCGCCAGGACTTCCGGCGGAACTTCCTCGCCGCCGGCCTTTTTGCGGTACTGCTGACGCAGCACCTTGTTCATTTCGCTGATCAGCGCCTGCTCCTGCACACCGCGCAAGCGACTGCATTGTTGCAAGTACAATGAGCGCAATACACGCATCGGGCACCAGCGCGATGCTGGCGACGATCTCGTGGATGGCCGCGGCCTTCTTCACCGGGTCGCCCTCGGCTTCGCGCACCAGCATGTCGGCCTTGAAGACGATGAAGTCCTTGGCCTCTTTCGCGATGAAGTCCAGCACTTCGCTGCTGGGGCGCTTGCGAGCGAAGCTGTCGGGGTCCTCGCCGTCGGGGAAGAGCACCACTTTCACACTGAGCCCCTCGGCCAGGATCAGATCGATGCCACGCAGCGATGCCTTGATACCCGCAGGATCGCCGTCGTACAGGATGGTGACACTGGTGCTGTACCGCTTGATGAGCCGCACTTGCTCCACCGTGAGACTTGTCCCACTGCTCGCCACCACATTCGCGATGCCCGCTTGGTGCAGACTGATCACATCGGTGTAGCCTTCCACCAGCAAGCACGTGCCCTGCTCCACGATCGCCTTCTTGGCGAAGGCGATACCATACAGCGAGCGGCTCTTCACGTAGAGAGCGCTCTCCGGGCTGTTGAAGTACTTGGGTAGTTTCTTGTCGCTCTTCAGCGTGCGTGCACCGAAGGCGATGATCTGCCCGCTCAGTCCATGTACGGGGAAAGTGACGCGACCGGCGAAGAAGTCCCACGCGTTGCCGTCCTCTCGACGCTTGATCCAGCCGGCTTTCTCCAGCAGCTCCGGATTGAAGCCGTTGGCAATGGCCGAGATGCTGAAGGCGTTGCCGAACTCCGGCACGTAGCCCAGTTGGAACTGCTTGATGATGTCATCGCGGAAACCGCGCTCGTGGAAGTAGGAGAGGCCGATGCGTTTGCCTTCGTCGGTTTCCCACAGGTGCTCGCTGCTCCACTTCTGCGCCCATGCTTGGATCACCGCGATGCTCTCGCGTTCGGTCTGCTCGGCCGCTTGTTCGGGCGTGGCTTCTTCCTCCGGCAGTTCAATGTTGTAGTACTTGGCCAACCAGCGGATCGCTTCCACGTAGCTGTGGTGCTCGTGCTCGATCAGGAAGCCGATGCTGTCGCCGCTCTCGCCGCAGCCGAAGCATTTGTAGATGCCCATCGCGGGCACCACGTTGAAGCTCGGTGTCTTTTCGTTGTGGAACGGACACAGGCCCAGGAACCGCGGACCCTTGCGTTTCAGGTTCACGAACTGCCCCACCACCTCGTCGATGCGGGCGGCGTCCTTCACCTGCTGTATGGCGTCCGGGCGGATCACGGTTTTTTGGAAAGGGGCGTGAAGGTACCGTTGGTCGGTCTGCCGCCCGGGACTGCTCTTCTCTCGGTGGAGTCTGTCATCCTGACGAGTCATCGAGGAAGGATCTCTCTTCAACCATGGTCATCCTCCCGAACATCCCTCCTCGAAGACTCGTCAGGATGACAATGGATGACGGGGATGCCGTTTACTTCACAACGGTCTTCTCCAGTTCCCCGTCGGGTCCGTAGAACTTCCACTCACCTACCTCCTTGCCCAGCTCGTACCGGCCTGTGTAGTACAACTGGCCATTGTCCCGAAAGACCACGCACTCGCCGTGCTGCTTGCCATCGGAATAGGCCGTCCTGCTTTTCACCCGACCGTTCTTGGCATAGCTCGTCCATACGCCGTGGCGTTCACCAGCACGTTTGTATCCCTCCATACTGATCCGACCATCCGCGGTACGGATCTGTTCGAGCCCATCGATGACCGGCGCGTTTTCTTGAGCGGGAACAGTGACGCTATCGATCACCGGCGTTTGTGTATCGCTCGACGAAGGAGCGTTGCAGGCGAGCAATAACAACGTCGTGAATAGGTAGTGCTTCATGATGGGTGAAAAATAGCGGTGACGGTGCTGGGCTCGTGCCGCCCCGGTATCGCTCCTATCGCTTGCGTTCAACCGTCATTTGCACCAAGCCTTCCAAAGCGGTTCTGGCATCATTCGCTGGGAACGTGCGGAGCACCTCCAAGGCGCGATCGCGGTACTCCAGCATTCGGGTGTGCGCATGGGCGATACCCCCGGCTTCGGTTACTTTGGCGATCAGGCGCTGCACCGCTTGGTCATTGTCGTTGTGGTTCTTCACGGTGTCCACCATCCAGCGCCGCTCGGCGCTTGGCACGTTGCGCAATGCGTGGATCAGCGGCAGCGTCAACTTCTTCTCCTTGATGTCGAGCCCTGTCGGTTTGCCGATCAACTGTGCATCGGCGCCGGGACTTCCGTAATCGAAAAGGTCGTCCTTTATCTGGAACGCGATGCCGGTGAGTTCGCCGAATTGCCGCATCCGTTCGACTTCTTCAACGGTTGCCCCGCCTGCGCTGGCACCACTGGCACAGCAGGCGGCGATCAAACTGGCGGTCTTCTGGCGGATGATATCGAAGTACACCTCCTCACTGAAGTTGAGACCACGGGCCTTCTCCAATTGCAGCAATTCGCCCTCGCTCATTTCGCGCACGGCGCGGCTCACGATCCGCAACAGTTCGAACTCGCCCTTGTCCACCGCGAGCAACAATCCCCGGCTCAGCAGGTAGTCCCCCACCAGCACGGCCACCTTGTTCTTCCACAGGGCGTTGATGCTGAAAAAGCCCCTGCGCAAGGGGCTTCCGTCCACCACATCATCGTGTACGAGGGTAGCGGTATGCAGCAATTCAATAAGGCTGGCGGCCGTGTATGCACTCTCGCTGATCGGCGAGAAGACCTTCGCACTGAGCAAGGTGAACATGGGCCGCATCTGCTTGCCCTTGCGCTTTACGATGTAGTGCATGATGCGGTCCAGCAACGCCACACGGCTCTTCATCGCCTCGCGGAACCGCTCTTCGAACACCACCAGATCGGCCGCTATAGGGCGCTGGATATCGGACAGGGTGGTGGACATCGAGCTCTACTACAGGGTCGGCAAAGATGGTAACGCGTGCGCAGCAGCGGGCGGAACGCAACCATAGCCGCTGGTCGGCCGTCTTCGTGCCGTGCCCATGCGGCGCGTTACATTGGCCACGATGATAGCAAGAGCGACGATGCAGGGATGGCGCATGGTGGTGCTGACGCTGGTGATGTCGACCACCATAGGGCTCCGGGCCCAGCAAGAGGTGAAGCCGCGCACGAAGGTGCTCCTGTACCGCGAGCGGATGGCTGCCCAGTTCGATACCGTTGACGTGGTGAAGAACGCGTTGAAGTTGAACCCACTGCTCTTTTTGCGCGGCGAGATCCCCATCTACTACGAGCGCGCGCTAAGCAATCGACTGAGCGCCCAACTCGGATTCGGTATGACTTGGCGTAACTACATCAACTTCAACCTCGATGCCGATGAGGTCGATGATTTCGGGCAGGGAACCAAGATCATCGCCAAGCCGAGCTTCCACATTGCCGCGCGATACTATTTCGGCGACGATCTTGAGCCGGCCGGTACGTACATGGAATTGGAGTTCGCTCACCTCGAATACGCGAAGGATATTTCCGCGAAGGACAGTGCGAGGCAGATCACCGATGAGAAGTTCCATGATTCCCGGGTCTACAACGACCTCAGATTGTTGTTCGGCCATCAGTCGCTGAGCGCCACGAGCAATTGGCTCGTCGATTTCTATGGCGGTGTTGGCCTGCGCGACCGTCGAATGATCATCGTACAGGAGACCTTCGACCCGGTGGCCTTGCAGTACGAGTACTCCACGAAGGAGGTGGACGATATCGTGCCCGTGCTCTTCTTGGGTGTTCGTATCGGTTTGGGTTTCTGATCCGACGCCGCGCCTTCGCTGCGGCACATCACCTCCTGCACAGCGCTTCCGAACAACGCGCAGGAATACCTTCGCACCATGCCTTCCACCGTTGTTTCACCCGTTACCTATTGCCCTTCGCTAACGCGCTACGAGCGTTGGCGCACGCGCGAGGTGATGGTGGGCCCTGTGGGCATCGGTGGCGATCATCCGATCAGGGTGCAGAGCATGACCACCACCGACACCATGGACACGGCTGCAACGGTGGCGCAGAGCATCCGCATGATCAAGGCCGGGTGCGAACTGGTGCGCATCACCGCACCCAGCAAGAAGGAAGCGGAGAACCTGGCCGAGATCAAGAAGCAGTTGCACGCGCAAGGCTTCAAGGCACCGCTCGTTGCCGATATCCACTTCACACCGAACGCCGCCGAGATCGCCGCGCGCATCGTCGAGAAGGTGCGGGTGAATCCCGGCAACTACGTCGACAAAAAGAAGTTCGAGCAGCGCGAATACACCGATGCGCAGTACGACGAAGAGCTCGAGCGCATCCGCGAACGCTTCACTCCCCTCGTGCGCATCTGCAAGGAGCACGGCACTGCCATGCGCATCGGAACCAACCACGGCAGCCTCAGCGACCGCATCCTGAACCGCTATGGCGACACGCCGCTGGGCATGGTGGAGAGTGCGTTCGAGTTCCTGCGCATCTGTCGCGACGAGAACTACCACAGCATCGTGCTGAGCATGAAGGCCAGCAACACGCAAGTGATGGTGCAGGCTTACCGCCTGCTCGTGCATAAGATGATGGCGCTCGGCTGGGACTATCCCCTACACCTCGGCGTTACGGAAGCCGGCGATGGCGAGGACGGCCGGGTGAAGAGCGCCGTGGGCATCGGTGCGTTGTTGGAAGATGGGCTGGGTGATACCGTGCGTGTGTCGTTGACCGAGGAACCCGAAGCGGAGATCCCGGTGGCACAAGCGCTCGTGGATCGATACACCGCACGACGAGGGCATGCACCTATCCCGGAAGTGCACCACGTGCCCTTGGACCCGTTCGGGCACCAACGTCGCAAGGCACATGAAGTCTTGAACATCGGCGCGCGACATGTCCCGGTGGTGATCGCGGATCTGAGCACGAAGGACAAGATCACCGCTGCATCGCTGTTCAGTTGGGGCTACCACTATAGTGTGCCCCTGGACAAGTGGAACCTCACCGACCAAGCGTGCGACTATCTGTTCATTGGCGATCATCATCTCAGCTTTGAGATCCCCGGCACGCTGGGCGTGATCCAGGAGCACGCTGCCTGGCTGAAGGACCGCAACAAGGCGCGACACTATCCTTTCCTGCGGCCGGCGGACTTTCTCGGCGGGGCGGCAACGCATCCGGATCTCAATTTCATCTATGCGGAGTTGAGCGATTTGTCACCGGAGCTGATCACGGCACTGGATGAAGATGAGACTTGTGTGCTGTTGCTGGATACGGAGAACGCGCACGGCATGGCCGAGCAACGTGCGGTGTTTTTCAAGTTGATGGAAGCCAAGTGCGAAGTGCCGGTGATCATCGGTCGCGACTACGTGGGGCTGAACGAACTGCAATTGATGTTGCACAGCAGCACCGACATGGGTGCGCTCCTGCTCGACGGCCTTGGCGATGGCGTGATGATCTGTCCGGAGAAATGCGGCACCGACGAAATGGTGAACCGAACCGCATTCGGGATCCTGCAAGCCACACGCACACGCATCAGCAAGACGGAATACATCAGCTGCCCCAGTTGTGGCCGCACGCTGTTCGACCTACAGGAGACCACGGCGAAGATCCGCTCGCGCACCAGCCATTTGAAAGGGGTCAAGATCGGCATCATGGGCTGCATCGTGAACGGCCCGGGAGAGATGGCCGATGCCGACTACGGATACGTTGGCACCGGCCCCGGCGTGATCACGCTGTACAAGGAGAAGAACGTGGTGAAACGCAATGTGCCCTCGGCACAAGCTGTGGATGAGCTGATCGCGCTGATCAAGGACGGTGGGGATTGGGTGGAGGTGAATTGACGCTTTGGCCGCGATCTGCCCTGCTGAATCCACCGCGATATGTTGACCCGCAGCCTCTTACTGTTCCTGCTTTCACTGACGGCGTATCTCCCAGCTGGAGCCAAGAACTACATCCGGTACCATCAGCGATCACTGGTTGTGCAGGAACAAATGCTGAAGGGCGAACACAACAAGGCATTGGAGTTGTTGCACGAACTGGAAAAACGCTACGGCCTGATGCCGACCGAGACCTTTGCGCGGGCATTGTGCCAAGTGGCCATCGGTGATACGGCCTCTGCGCGAGTTTCCTACTTGAAGAGCATTGAGCAACGTGCCTCGTTGGGCTGGCTCTTCACTTCGCCACCGCAGTACAGTACCGCAGCGGACTCGCTGTGGTATGAAAGCGTAGTAGCCGAGTGCGAGGCCCTCTGGCTTTCCTTTCCGCAGTTTGTCGATGGCCCGAATCCGGGAATGCCAACCGTGGTGAGCCATCTGAATGCCCGGCACCAGTTCGTCATCGATTCCTTAGGCTGGTTCGACCCGGCGACGCAACCTGAAGCACAACTTGCCTACGATGAGGTTGTTGAGCAACACGACCAATTGCTGGACAGCATCATCTCAGGGAAGGTGCCGGTCCCTTCGATCGCGACCTATGGTGTGAACCTGGAATTTGAGACGTTCGTCATCCATTGCTCTTCCACGCTCACGAAGAAGACGCAGAAACACTTCAAGCGTTGGTTGAAACAAGGGCTGATCTACCCGCGTGTATATGCGACTTGCTTCGATGACCTGGCTAACGAAGAAGGTAGGCCAATTCCCTATGGGATCTTCAATGGCCTAAGACCCGAAGAATTTGTTCCTGGACACGAGAAGCGCCGCGCCGCGATCGGGATGGGCGGTGATCACATGGACAAGCTGCGGTTCCATTGGGGCGGTTGACCTCGCCACAGCCAACACTGCGCGGCCCAACGGGTCAATACACTTTGCTCTTCGACAGCTTCATGCGCTTATCGTCGAAAACACCGATCCATTGGATCGATACTTCCATGCCACCGCGCATGCTCGTTTGTGCACGCAGGCGGCTCACGTTGATATCGTAGCTGAGCGCAGCGACGAGCTTCCGTTGCCATTCGAATTGCAATGTGGGCACCACGGCATCGTTCCAGCGGTAGAAGCAACCCATGTAGATGGCGCTGCTGTTCTTATGCGTGGTGTAGCGGCTGTCCACGTTGATGCGACGGTGCATCAGCGCCCCGAGAACGATCTCGCGTCCGCCCCCTTGTTGCTGCGCGTACACCTTCGGCAGCCAGGTCCATTTCTTCCCTTCGAACCGCATCTCGGCATGCAGCACGTAGCGGCGTAGCAACCGGTCATCGTTGCTGCCGAAGAGGGACACCATCGGTTGGTTCAAATGGTACACCGAAGCACCCGACTTCCACAGCGCACCGCTCTTCGTTTCACCCTTCCACAGCACTCCGGCACCGAAGTCCACGAAGTTGGTGCTCGCATCAGCCATCGTTTCACCGGTCGGCAGATCAGGGTTGTATCCCGCTCCGTTGTACTGGCTGTCCCAGCGCATGCCGTTGAGCACCGCGCTCCGTTGGCCGTATCCACCTTGGATACCAAAGGCCAACAAACTCTCATTGCCGCTCTTGATCGCATAGCTCACGCTGAGGTTCCCCTGCGTATCGCCGAACTTTGTGTTGCCCGCTTTGTCGCTGAAGAGGTGAACACCCACGCCGAGGTAGCGGCCTTTCATCCGTTGGCGGAACAGCGGCAGATCGTAGCTGAAAGCTTGCGTGCGGAACGGACTTCCTGCGCTTTGCCATTGCGTGCGGTACATAAGCGCCGCCCGTTGGTCGCCTTCGATATCACCGGCGTTGGCCGGGTTCAACACTAGCGGCGCATTGAAGAACTGGCTCAGGTGGATGTCCTGTGAAAAGAGAGAGTGAGAGAGTGAGAGAGAGAGAGTGAGGGCTGTGAGCTTCGAGCCGCGAGCCATGAGCTTTGAAGAGTGCGCAAGCAGCTCGTGGCTCGTGGCCCGTGGCTCGTGGCCGGGATCGTTTGGGTAGGTGCTCATCGTACCAATGTGATGTTGCCCGTGCGATCAATGACCTCGCCTTCGGTGGTTACGGCGTGCAACGTGTACAGGTAAACGCCGCTCGGGCTCTGCTTTCCGTTGTTGCTCCCGTCCCATCCGTGATCCACATTGCTGCTGCTGAACACTTGACTTCCCCAGCGGTCGTAGAGCGTGAATCCCATTTCGGCAATAGTGCCGCCGCGAACGAACAGCACGTCGTTGCTGCCGTCGCCGTTCGGACTGAAGGCATCGGGCAGGAAGATCGCTTCGCTGTCACGAATGCAGATGTCGAGACTCAAGCTGTCGGTACAACCGCCGATGTTGTACACCACAAGATCGACACTGTAGTATCCCGCATGACCGAGGTCGTAGTGGGGATCGGTGCCGGGTGAATAGGGAACGGTAACGCCATCGATCACCCAATGACCGCCGACAGCGTTGTTGCTCAGATCGATGAACGTTACATCGCGCTGATCCCATGGAACACAGGGCTCGTCGGGATTCGCACTGAAGAGCGCTGTGATAGCAGGCCAGCTGGGAACTTGGATCAGGGTGTCGTGGTTGCAACCGGTCGCGTCGTTCTCCACATGCACTTGCACCAGTTCGCCGGCTGGCAGGTTGACACTGTCGCCGGTCTGTATCGATCCCGTATCCCATGTGAAGGTGAAGCTGCCGGTGCCATTCACACTTCCAGCCACATAGCCAGGTTCGCCATAACACTGCACGGCGCTGAAGTTGAATTGCTCTTGGAACGGGGGGTGCACTGTGATCAGCACGGTGTCGATCACGGGATCGCTGCAACCATCACTCGTGGTGACGACATAGAACGCGGTGCTATCCGGGCTCACCGCGTTGGTCTCGATCGGGAACGCACCATCGCTCCATTGGTAGCTGACCGGATAATTCGGGTTGCCGCCCATGGGCACTACTTCGATAACAGTACCGCCGTCGCCGCAGATCGGGTTGTTGCTCACGAGGATCTGGGTGCTGAGCTCCTGATGGTCCTCGAACACCAGCGTGTCGCTGCTGAAGCAAGCACCGAAGCCGACGCTGTACACAAGGGTGTACGTGCCATTGGTGAGCAACGCAGGATTGAAGAGCGTGTCCGGCAAACCGGTGAACACACCGCCCATCGGGAACAGTTGCACGCTCACCAATTCGTCGTTGCTGCAATAGGTGTCCTGCACACCGCTGATGCTTGCTTGCTGGAACGGATAGACATCGATGTTGATCGTATCCGAGCAACCGGCCGGGGCATCGTATACGATCGCATGCACACCTGGTCCCGCTTGGGCCGGGTCGAACACACCAGTACTCGATACGCCATTGCCGGAGAACGTGGCACCTGTCGGCACTGACGCCAAGAGGAAAGGACCTGTCGCGCTGCACACCGTCATGTCCGGCACGCCGAGGGTAGCAGGGTGCACGATGGCCATCATGCTATCGCCGCAAGTGTTCGCATCGAAGTGCAACAGGTGCTCACCGATACCTGCGATCACGGGATCGAAAAAGTAGTTCCCGTCGCTGTCTTGCGTGATCCCTGCACCGGTCCATACACCATCCCATGGCGTACGGCCCGTGGTGTTGTCGTCGAGGATCAGCTCATCATCGCCTTCACAGAAGAAGAGCGTGTCATCATCAACCTCGGTCCAACCGACCAGGATGCCGATGGTATCGATGCAGGCGTTCGGTGCGGCGTATGTGACCAAATCCCAGACAAGTCCGGCTTGGGCGGGATCGTACAGCCCGGTGTTCGGGTCGGCGATGCCCAAGCCGCTCCATGCTCCACCGGCAGGTATAGCAGCAGGCGTGAGCACGAAGGGGGGTTGTGAAGGACAAGCACTGCGATCGTATCCGATGTCGATCGGTTTCACATGGATGATGAATGACATGTCGCAGCCGAACATGTCATAGAACAAGGTGTGTGTTCCGCCGCCGGCTTCGTCAGGATCGAAGGTGCCGTAGATCGTATCCACGATGCCCGGCCCGCTCCAACGGCCACCGAACGGATACACGGGGATGTCGAACGGAAAGGTGCTCTGGCAAACCGTATCGAGCTGTGATTGCGCGACGATGTTGTCGACGTTGACGCTCACGGTGTCGCTGCAACTTCCTGCAGTGTAAGTGATCAGATAGGAGCCTGCCGTACTGGGATCGAAGAGCCCGTTTGGTTGAACGTTCGGTCCGCTCCATGTGCCACCTACCGGTGTTGCATATGGGATGAAGAACGGTGCGGTACCGGGGCATGCAGCATGCGTGAGACCGGCATCCATACTGTCGATGGTGATGATGATATCCTCGCTACATCCGCCCAAGGAATAGGTGATCGTGTGGATGCCCGGGCCTGCGGTATCCGGATCGAGCGTACCCGCCAACGTATCGATGATGCCTGCACCGCTCCAGCTTCCACCAAGTGGGGTGGCAACGAGATCGAAGGCTGCGTCCGATTGGCAGATCGCGCTCGTAGGGCCGCTCACTTGCAGATCGAAGACGACCACGGTGATGCTTCCGGTCGCAGTCTGGCCTGTACCGTTCTCGATGACATCAACGGTGTAGGTGGTTGTGGTGGTCGGGCAAACGGTATGCGGTCCAGCGCTGTTCGGCAGCCCATTGTTCCAGTTGAACAGCTAAGGTGAGACAGCCTTGCACATCAGCGAACAGTTCGGTGCAGCTGCCCGCGCAGATCGTGTCCTCGCTCAGCTCCATCAGCACACCGAGCGGACAGGTCGCGATCTGTGTGTTGGCGTTGATGGTGAAGTACCACAGGGAATCGCACCGGTCGCGGATGCCGATGGTGAAGGCGATATCGTACGGGCAGTTGCGATCGAACGCGGGGTCGATGCCGAGCTGCATCGTCTGCGTTTCACCGCCCACACAGTTGGTGGGAGTGGCGCTGGTGACAATAGGTGAGTTGGAACCGGAGATCGTGAATGCACCCGGGTTGATCGAGTCGCACGGGATCGGGTAGCTGAACGCGAGGTTGCTCGTGCTGGTGTTGCACAGGGGTGCCGTGGGAACGGTCATTACCGGCGGCACCGGCGGGATCACCACGCTGGTCCATTGCGCTTCGAAACCGCAGTAGGCGACGTTCGCATCCGTAACAAAGTGAACGGTGAGGTAATAGCTCGTGCTTGTGATCGGAGGCGGCGCAACGATGCCGCTGTAGGCCGGACCGATCTGCGGCGAGAGGATCGAAGGACCGTCGTGGAAAGTCAGGATATCGAGCCCCTGCTCCGTGCAGAACACTTCATCGAACACCAACGTCACCGGACCGCCTGCATCGATGGTGAACGTGTAGTCCTCGTTGTTGCTATAGATGTTGCCGCCGGGGCCGTCCTCACTATCGAGCAGGATCCCTTTGCAGAGCGTCACCACTGTGTCCGTCATGTTGAACTCCGGAAGCACCTGGGCCTGTATGGTACACGCCAACGTGAGCGCGACACCAACAGCTATGTGCTTCTTGCGCTGCATACGTGCTCACAATGGCAGACTATCCACGATCATGATCGGCGACGTGACGATCTCATTGCTGCGATGACCGGCGCGATCGGTGATGTGGAAGGTGTAGGTCATGGTTTCCTCGCCGCTGCTGCCGAGCAGGAAGAGCGGAACGAGTTCCACTTCCAGTTCACCTTGAATGGGCAACTCTTCACCGGGTGGCGCCAGCGGTGGAATGTGATAGCCGTCGGCGGCGTTCAGGCGACTGTCCTTCACCCACAGCGTGTACGCATCAGGATCGTCCTGACCCAGATCGCCGTTGCCATCCTTGTAGCTGAAACGCAGCGTCACTTGATCGTCGAATTGGAGCACGGTGTTCGGCCCAACGCTCACCAATGTGATCTCCGGCGGTGTGCTTTCGACTTCGTCCTTCTTGCACGAAGTGAGCAAGGCGATCATCGCAACCGCTATGAAGAATTGCTTCATGGGTTGACGAGGATGGTGAAGTAGTCGAGCATCGGCGAAGTGGTGCCGTCATTCGGTACTTCGGTGTTGTCGGCGTGATCGCCATCGTTCACATAGGCGCGAACGAAGAGCAGGGCGCCCGGCGCGTAGGTGGACAAGTCGAGCGTGGCTACGTGCGTGAACGTGGTGGTGCTATTGCCGAAATCGGGACCATTCAGTGTGCTGTTCGTGGTGAGGGCTTGTTCCGGTACGAGGGCGAAGCCGCCAAGTACCGTCGACACCTTCACCTTGTTGTAGCTGAGCGACTGCGACGATGTGCTGTCATCGGAGAAGGCGAACCAGAGATCGATGCTGCCGCCGGTCACTTCGATCGGTTGGATGCCGGGATCAGTGCCGCGTGGGAAGGGGTTGCTCGTACTTCCCGGAGTAAAGGCCAACATGCCAGTGACCTGGGGCTCGCGATTGCCCAACGATGGGCTTGCACCGAACATGTCCTTAGCGCCGCTCTGGATCCATTGCGTGATGGCGGCGATGTACGCGGCTTGGTTCGTCGGCCAATCAGTCCCCGCCGTTTCCAAGGGCATGATGCCGCTGGTGTTCGGTACGAATTCGGTCAGGCGCTCGTGCAGGAAGGACAGGTTCGCGTTGCCGGGCAACACACGGTAGGTGAAGGTTTCCTGCGGATCGTTGTTGATGACCGGCGCATACACCAAGGAGTTGTAGGCGCTGGCGATGGTGCGGAAGTCGGGCTCGAAGTGGCCGTCATGGCAGCCGCTGTTGGCGCAGGTGGGCCTGAACACCCGTTGGTGCAACCAAGCGAAGTTGTCCTGCGGCAGGTTCTCGGCAGGCGGGTTCGGTGACGTGTGTGCGAGTTCATCGTACGGATTCACCTGTTCCTTGCTGCACGCGAAAAGCGTGAACGCCATGACAGCTATTGCGAGGATCTGCTTCATCCTACATGCGATCGAAGAGCGATAGCGTTCCGGGGTTGAGGAAACCGGCGCTCATCACTTCGCTCTTGATACCGAGCAGTTCTGCGATCGTGGGCACCACATCCGTAGCGATACCGACCGGGTTGCCTTCGCTGCCGATGCGCAGATTGCTGGGCACGCCGGCACCGGCCATCATGCCGAACACGCGGAGCGCATTGGCATCGCTATGATCATAGCCGTACCAATCGTTCTCGTCACGGATCGCATTTGGTTGATCGTTGCGACCGCACTCGGGCGCCACGATGATGGTAGTGTTACCGGCCATCTCCGGGATCTGCGTCTGGATGTAGTTCCAGAGGTGGCCCACGCTGTGGTCGGCGCGGTGCATCGAAGCCAGATATCCGGTGAAGTTCCCGTGGCAACCGTCCACCGAGCTCATGTTCACCACCGTGAGGGTTGGTTTGAACCACTTCATCACTTCACAGGCGTAGCCTATCGTTTGTGCGTCGCCGTTGTCGTGTACGGGAGGGTGGGCGATGGTGCCATTCTGGGTCTTGCTGAACATCTCCACCATGAAGGCCTTGATATCCTGCTTCTCGTCCGCCGTGTTGCCGATGCCGGCGCCCACGTTGCCCACGTTCTGGAAACTGTTGTCCAGGAAGGCCTTCATCTCGTAGATCGGCTCCAGCTGGTCCTGCGGATGGTAGACCTTGGCGTCGCTCAGGAACTGGTCGCCCGGCGGGCCGAACGTGATGTTGGGCGCGAAGAAATTGGCACCGTAGGGCGCACCGTAGTCGGGATGCACGCTATAATTCAGCAGCGGCACGCTGTTGCCAATGGTGTTCCCGACGAACCATGTCTTGCTCGCCTGCACACCGGCATGGCGCCGCAGATACTCGAATATGGTGGGGTTGAGCGGCTTCGACGTGAGGCCTTGTGTCATGGCCTGGTTGCCTTGCAAGAGCGAGTTCAATCCACCGTAGTGCCCCGCATTCACGGCCCGCATCTCAGCGAACAAAGTGCCTTGTGATTCAAGCGACTGACCGAGGAGCCCGGGGATGGGATTGATGCCGCCGAGCCCGGTGCCGTAAACGATCTTCTGAGTCGGCGCGGCGCCGTTCAGCATGTTGTACAGGATGTTGCCCTCGTGTACTTCCGTCTGCGCATCGGCGAGGTAACGCAGGCCAATGCTCTCCTGCTGGCGAACACCACCGGCGAACATCACCAAAACCACATGCTGTGAAAGTCCACCACCGCCGCTGGCTGCGAAAAGCCGTCCGCTGGGAAGGATGTAGGGCATCACGAAGGCCCCGGCTGCCGCCGCACCTGCGCGCTTGATGAATTTCCTGCGGTCCATGTGCAAAGGGCGTTTGTACGGCGGTTCAGTAGAAGAGATACTCGTTGCTCATGGCGAAGGAGAAGTAGATGATCTCCGGCGTCACGTTCGGGTCGGCTTCGATGTAGTTGCGGAACCAGGTTTTCTCGGCTTCCGTCGGCTGGCGCACCAGGAAACGGTTGTAGGTCTCGATGATGAAGGCGTCGATGTTGGCGCGCATCGTGGCGTCATCGGGGATGATCACGCCGGGCTTGTTCATGAAGTTGCTGATGATCACTTCCCGGGCCAGCTCCTTGTCGCCGATGCTCTGGATGCACTGGTCCAGCTCGTAGAGCTCGTTCGCGCTCATCGCATCCTGGAACAGGTTGGCGTGGAGGATGGCCGCGTATTGCTGATTGGTCTTCTCGTTGTCCTTGATGGTGCCCGGTGGGTTCAACTGAACGTCGTTCAGTTCGTACTCGAGTTCCTTGGTGCAGGAGGTAAGTAGTAGGCAACAGGCAATGGCAGCAGGCAGGACCTCCATCCCGACCTTCCTCCCAAGGAGGAAGGAGTGCTTCAGTGCTTTCAACAACATCGTGTGTTCCATGTTCAGTTGATGTTGGCGTATTCGTCGCTCACGAGGATGGTGCGTTGCATACGCTGCAGGTCGAGGTCCGTGTGGAACGAGGACATGGCGGTGTACACTTCGTATGTGCTGGCCTCACGACCCATGAACGTGTTGTAGCTCCAGCGCACCATGCCTTCCTCGAACTCCGTTGTGCCGGTGAGGATCTGCACGTAGTCGCCCTTGTTCTGGCCGCTTTGCGTGAAGAGGATACCCGGTGCGTTGTTTTCCACCATCGAGAATCCGGTGTTGAACTCAGCATTCGTGGGGTAGCGCAGCAGCAGGTTGTCGAATGTGGCGTTGATGAAATTGAAGGTGTTCATGTTGATCTGGTCGTAGATGCTGTTGAACACCATGTAGCCCATCACCTCATCGATGCCGATCAAACCGTTCATGTAGTTCACTCGGCTGTTCTTAAGGTTGCGCAACCGTTGCAACTCGCTGTTCGCTTCACCCAATCCTTGGGTGTTGCCTGCCAGTGAATCGGCCAATGCGTCCTGCTCGGCAATGCCGATTGCGCCATCGATGATGTCATCGCTCGCGCCTTCCAAGCAGCGGCTCTTGTACAGCTCATATTGGCGTTGGTAGTAGGCGCGCTTGTAGCTGCTGTCGCCTTCCACGTACGCGGTGCTGGTCATCAGCTTGTTCACTAGCGCTTCGCGCGAACCGA
This sequence comes from Flavobacteriales bacterium, assembly GCA_016703005.1. Taxonomy (GTDB): domain Bacteria; phylum Bacteroidota; class Bacteroidia; order Flavobacteriales_F; family PHOS-HE28; genus PHOS-HE28. The sequence continues at coordinate 15,927 of JADJCX010000029.1, read as the reverse complement.
TCGACAGGGTTGCAGCTTCGAGCGCCGCGACTTCCGCGTCCATCTCCACGTTCAATGGTTCCCGACCGATGAGATCGATGAACAGCCGGTTCACATAGTTCTGCGTGATAACAGTGGGCACACCGGCATAGTCGGGCGCCTGGTTACCGGGGATCAGCTCCGTTTCCTTCTTGCACCCGGTTCCGGTCAGCAATGCAGCCGTGAAAACGCAGACTTCCAGCGCTTTTGCTTTACTGATCATTCGTGCCATACCCCGTTCCATGGGGCGGTGTACGGGGGCCGTTGCACACGTGGCCCAAATTCTCGACGAGCACAACGATCACTACCCCCTGTATCGACCGTACCGATCGACGAACCATGATGAGGGCAGCGATGCCCTCTCTCTATTCCCTATGCCGCGATTGGTCAGCGGGGATGATGTGCGCCACTTCAGCGGACCATTTGGCAACCAACTTGCGTTGGAACAACGCACCAATAAGATCGTTGCCCCGGTGGCACAGGAAACAAGGATCATGAACGCCGCATTGATCCGCACGCGCACCATCAGCTCCGAGAAGAAGGCAGCGTACAAGCCGATGACCGACCAGTACATAAAAACCAAATGCAGTTCCACTTGGCGCTGTGTGCGCGGGCGCTTCAGGATCGCGAGAATGCCCGCGACCACCGTTGACGCACTTACCAATGCAGCAACGTGGAACGCACCGAAGGTCCCGAACAAGCGATACATGCCGAACGCCGATATGTTCAGTAGCGCCATGCTCAAAACGTATACGAAGCCCAGCCGACGGTGGGAACGCGTGCCCTTCGCCCGGACAAGGACCATTAGGCCGAGCACCATGGCCAGCGTGGCGGATGCGATATGCATCCAACTCAGGAGGGTGTACGATCTGAATTCAACCATGATGTTCTTGGATCAAGATGATGCTCACTTATCGAGGTAACCCCTGATCGCCTCCACGTACTTCTCGAAAGCACGAAGTCCCTTGGCCGTGAGCTTGCACGTGGTGAGCGGATAGTTGTCGCGGAAGCTCTTGGTCACACTGATGTACCCGGCCTCCTTCAACTTGGTGATCTGCACACTGAGGTTGCCACGCGTGGCACCAGTGCTCTCCACGATGAAGGTGAACTCAGCGCTGTCAACACCAACAAGCAAGCTCACTACGGCAAGCCGCAGTTGGTTGTGCAGTAGCGGATCAAGCGGGGCGAAGGACATTCTCTTGGCGCTTGAGCATGAGGCCTGGTACTATGTATCCGAAGAACATCGCGCTGCAATACAATACCGTCAGCAGCAAAACATCATCGGTGAAGTGCATGATGATCCCCGCAAACCAGAACAGCATACCGCCGATGATGAGCGGGCGGAACCGCAGGATCTGGCCGGTCATGAAGGTGGGCAGGCCCGTGAGGAGCGTGATCATCGGTCCTGGATCGCGATGATGGGGAACCGTGCACGCGATCGTAATGAGCAGAGTTATCACGAACGCACCCCACAACCAACCGATCACGCGATCCATGGGATTGTTCACCGGTTCGCGCTTGCCTTGCCGCGCACCGTGGATCGAGCTGAGGATGCCACCGATCAAGCCGGCCACGCCCCAAGCTGCACCTTGGACGGGACTTGGAGGAGCGTCTCGCATGATGTAGGTGGCGATCATGGCGCCGATAAGCAGTACCCCCCACAGCAGGAAGTAGAAGCTCATGCGACTGAAGCTCTTCTTGGCTTGGCCGATCATGCTTTCAATGAGGCGCAGACTTTCGTCGGGGGTCATGTCGCGTTCCATATTCTGGCGGTTTGATGGCACAAGTATAAACAGGTTTACTGTATAAACAATATGCGCATCTACTTTTCACCGACCTTCTTCGCCATGATCCCTGTTCTTCTGCTCGCCGGCGCCACCGGCCTGGTCGGTTCCGAAGTGCTGCGTCTGGCCTTGGGTGATCCACGGGTGGCCAAGGTGGTCGTGCTTGTGCGCAAGCGGCTCGACCTGTCTCACCCGAAGCTGGAGCAATGGGTGGCTGCTGGGGGCGACCTGCTCAGCGGTTTGCGCGACACGCGCGTGGATGCGGTGATATGTTGTCTTGGCACCACCATGCGCAACGTGGATGGCGACAAGCAGAAATTCATCCACGTGGATCATGACCTGGTGCTTGGCCTGGGCAGTTGGGCGAAGGACCATTGCAACTGCGCCTTCTGTGTCGTCAGTGCTGTGGGCGCCGATGCCCGCTCGCGCTTCTTCTACAACAAGGTGAAGGGCCGCACGGAAGAAGGCCTGAAGGCACTGGGTTTACCCTCCTTGAACATCTTCCAGCCTTCCATTCTCACTGGCCCCAGGAAGGAAAGGAGGATCGGGGAGCGCATCGGGATCGGCGCGATGCGGGTGATATCGCCGCTTCTGTTCGGTAGCTGGGCGAAGTACAAGCCGATGCCGCACCGCGTATTGGCGAAGGCCTTGCTCAACTCTGCCCTTACGCATAAGACCAGTGCTCCAGCCACGCACCGGTACCAGGAGATCGTCGATCTCGCCGATCAGAACTGAACGGGATCTCGGCGCTCAGCCTTTCGTTGGGCGTCATCGATCTTGGCCACTATCGCATCGCGCACATCGTAGAACCGGGCACGGTCCTCCTCGGCTACGGGCTCGGCCTTCGGGAGCTCTTCCTTGCGGTGATCCACTTGCACACCATTCTTCCAGAAGCGGAAGCACACGTGCGGACCGGTCGCGAGCCCCGTGCTGCCCACCTCGCCGATCACATCGCCTTGTTGCACGTTCTGGCCTTTACGCACGAGGATCTTGCGCATGTGCAAGTATTGCGTGGTGTACGTTCCGTTGTGGCGCACCTTCACGAAGTTGCCGTTCCCAGCGGTGTAGCCCGTGGCTTCGACAGTGCCATCGCCTACTGTAAGGATGGGTGTACCGTACGGCGCAGCGTAGTCGGTGCCCAAGTGTGGCTTGAAGCGCTTCTGTACCGGGTGGAAGCGCCGCTGCGTGAAGCCGCTGCTCAGACGGCTGTACTTCAACGGTGCCTTCAGGAATGCTTTGCGCAAGCTGTTACCATCGCGATCGAAATAGGTCTCTGTCGAGTCCATGCTGAAGAGGATGGCCTCAGTTGCGCGGTCGGCGGTGGTGTAGCGCACACCCAACACTTCGGGATCGCCGTATCGCTGCCCGTCCACCGTGCTCTCGTTGTACACGATGGTGAACTGCTCGCCTTTCTGAATGCGGTAGAAATCCACGGTCCAAGCGAATACCTCCGCCAACTGCATGGCGAGCGCCGGGTCGGCTCCGCAGGACGATAGATCATTCCACAACGCACCGGTCACCGTGCACGCCACTGCGCGCTCATGAACGACAACGGGCCGCTCGTGCACATGAACATTGAGCGGCGAAAGCGAGAAGACAATGTGCTCAACGGGACTTGCCTCATACACGAACCATTGCGGTGTGTGCGTGCCGTCCTCCTTGAAGATGAAGGCGATCGGATGCCCCGCGCGCATGCGGTGTACATCGAACATCGGCTCCGCGATCCGCACCAGACTATCGACGGTTGCGGCACTGACCCCGTGCTCGGCGAGCAGGTCCCCGAACGTATTGCCGTTCTTCACCGAACTGCGCTCCAATTCAAAGCCGCTCAACGGGATGCCATATGCGCTTGGTGCTGCCGGTACCGTATCCTCAAGCACCACCACTTTCTCCGGCACGTACTCCACATGCGGCGCCAGGTCGGTGGTAAGCGCTACGGAAGTGGCCACCGAAACGCCACCAACGCCGATCGTCCACCAGTGCCAAGTCTTCATTGTACCGCAAGAATGCAACAAGGCACGGTAGTAACGCAACTACCGCCCCGTTGATTTTACCGGGTGCGATGTTCATGACCTCACCCTGCCCTCTCCGAGGGAGAGGGTCGCAATGGGAGGACAAGAGAACGGTGGATTAATCCACCTTGGCGATCGGATGGGCCAAGCCGCTGTAGCCGCTCAACTCCATCTTGATGGAACCCACCAGCACCTTGGCTTGGGCCAGCACGGGGATGTGGTTGCCGTCGTCGGTCACCCACACGTTCAAGTCGTCGTTCGTCTTGAACACGCGGCCTTCCTGCACGATCGGTTGGAACTTGATGCACTTGAATTTGCCGTTGCGCAGCTTGATCGTTTCGCGGCCCACCACTTTCATCTGCAAGGGCCAGTGTTCATTGTCCAAGAAGCAGTCGATAGTGAAGATGTCGCCTGTGGCTGCGCTGCCGAAGTCGAGTGTGCGTGCGAAGTAGAACGCGCTGATCATGTCCTGCGTGTGCGCGGGGATCTTGAAGGTCTTCTTCTCCTGCGTGGTCACCTCGGCGCGGTGCTGAAGGAAGATGTAGTCTTGGTTGAAGGTGTAGCCGCCTTCGTCAACACTGCGCTTGAACGCCCATGGGAATACACCTATGCTGTCGAAGTAGGACTCGTAACGGTCGTCCACTTTATAGAACGTGTTGAAAGCACCGATGCTCTTACCGGTGCCGACGGCGTGCAACATGCGACGACCTTGGAATTCCACATCGGTCTCTTTCAACTCCAGTTGAGCTAGCCCGGCATTGACGAAGCCGTAGTGAACCACATAGGTGAGTTTTTCACCGGCCTTGAAGGCAGCATGTGGCAGTGCGCGCAATTGCACGACATGGTCTTTGCCATCGCTATCCGGGTGGTCGTTCGATTGGCCGAAGCTCAGGGTGAGAAAAGCGAGGCCGGAGAACAGGATCAAACTCTTGCGGGTCATGGCTACTGGAACGCAAAGGCTATACCGATCAATACGGCCTCGAGCCTTGAGCCACGGGCTGCGAGCTTTCTCTGCGCGACTTTCCGCTCGCGGCTCAAGGCCCGAAGCTCGCGGCGCTGGGCCCCATCACACCACAATGTTCACGATGCGCTTGGGCACCACGATCACCTTCTTCGGAGGCTTTCCCTCCAGACGTTGCTGAACCTCAGGGTTTGCCAGCACTTGCGCTTCTACCTCTTCCTTGCTCAGGCCGATGGGGAATTCCAGTTGCAGACGTGTCTTCCCGTTGAAGCTGATGGGGTAGCTGAAGCTGTCTTCTACTAGGTGTTGGGCATCCCAGTGGGGCCATTTCGCCCCGGTCACACTGTCAGTATGCCCGAGCTTTTGCCATAGCTCTTCGGCGATGTGCGGCGCGAAGGGCGCCAACGCGATGGTGAGCGGCTCCAGCACTGCGCGTTTGCTGCACTTCAATTCCTGCAGCGCATTGCACGCGATCATGAACTGGCTCACGCTCGTGTTGAAGCTCAACTTGTCGATGTCCTCCTCGACTTTCTTCAGCGTTGCATGCAGGACTTTCAGTTCCTCCTTGGTAGGCTCTTCTTCGCTTACGCGGAAGGCATCGTTCTGATCGTGGAAGAGGTTCCAGAATTTGCGCAGGAAGCGGAAGGTGCCTTCAATGCCGTTCGTATCCCACGGCTTGCTCTGCTCGATTGGGCCGAGGAACATCTCGTACAGGCGCAAGGTGTCGGCTCCGTACTTCTCGATGATGTCGTCGGGGTTGACGACGTTGAATTTCGACTTTGACATCTTCTCGACCACAGCAGCAGAGAAAGTCGTTGAGGTATCATCTCGATGTCTCGGTTCAAACCCTCGGTGTGCCACACCAAGGCCTTTGGAGTACTCGCCATCCAATCGATGCTCCCGATCGTCCCTGGTATCCACCCTGGAATATCAATGAGTCTCAGTCTCGCTCGATTGCTTTGAATCCCACGTGCCCATTGGCTGCGTCGAACATCAAGCTGAGTTCTCAAGTTCGCCGCTCCCGAGTCTTTCTCCATTCCATTTAGGATGTCAAACGAGCAGTTCGGTTGCAGTAGATATTGAAGTCGGTCTCAGTCCATTGTCGAGGGTCAAAGCAACGGTCCTCGCCCACGATGTCGAAGAAGTTTATCAATGGCTTCCAGCGAACCGCCAAAAGCGCTCCACTCTGACCTCGTACGCGAATCGTGACACGCCCTGTATCATCCCTTGGTTCACCAACTTCTTCGCGGGCTCATCGAAGGGGATCCAGCCGCGGTCGTTGAGGAACTTGGTCCAGAAGCGGAAGTAGAGCAGGTGGCCAGTGGCGTGCTCACTGCCGCCCACATACAGATCCACTTGCTGCCAGTAGTTGATCGCTTCCGGTGTCGCGAAAGCACCGAAGCTCTCCGGATCCATGTACCGCAGGAAGTACCAGCTGCTGCCGGCCCAACCGGGCATGGTGGTGGTTTCCAACGGGTGGCCCAAGTAGGTCCAATCGGTGGCGCGGGCCAATGGTGGTTCGCCGTCCTCGGTGGGCAGGAACTTGTCGACTTCCGGAAGCACGAGCGGCAGAGCAGTTTCAGGTAGCGGATAGGGCGTGCCCTCGTTGTAGTAGATGGGAATGGGCTCACCCCAATAGCGCTGGCGTCCGAAGGCGGCATCGCGCAACCGGAAGTTGATGCGGCGCTCGCCAACGCCATGCAATTCCAGTTCATCGATGGCGCGCGGGATCGCATCGGCCACCTTCAATCCGTTCAGGAAAACGCTGTTCGCCAACGTGGCTTCCTTGCTTTCGTCCGCACCTTTCGAAATGTCCCAATGCTCGGTAACGGCCGTGAAGGGAATGTTGAAGTGCATCGCAAAATTCCAGTCGCGCTGATCGCCTGCGGGCACGGCCATTACCGCGCCGGTGCCATAGCCACCCAGCACGTAATCGCCCACCCACACGGGTATGTCCATGTGCGTGAACGGATGCTTCACATACGCGCCGGTGAACACACCGCTCACGCGTTTCACTTCGGTCATGCGCTTCGCGTTCGCTGCGGTTCTTGGCCAGCGTCACGTACGCCCTGACTTCCTCCAACTTCGCCGGCGGGGTTATCTTCTCGATCAGCTCGTGCTCCGGGGCGAGGGTCACGAAGCTGACACCGAAGATGGTGTCGGGCCTTGTTGTGAACACGGCGATCTGCTCGCTGTGGCCGATCAGTTGGAAATTGATCAACGCCCCCTCGCTCCTTCCGATCCAATTGCGTTGCGCCTCCTTAATGCTCTCGCTCCAGTCGAGCGTCTCCAATCCATCGAGCAAGCGCTGTGCGAACGCGGTGATGCGCATGCTCCACTGCGGCATCCGCTTGCGCTCCACGGGGTGTCCGCCGCGTTCGCTCACGCCATCCTTCACTTCATCGTTTGCGAGAACGGTTCCCAACGCTGGGCACCAATTCACCCATGCTTCGCTCAGGTAGGCCAGACGAAAACGCAGTAGGATCGCTTGCTGGTGCTTCTCGCTGAAGCCTGACCATTCGTCAGCGGTGAATGCAGCCAGCGGATCCAGTTCCTCGTTGCCGGTGATGGCGCAATCGTCGTTGCCGTTCCAACCGTGCTTCTCGAATCGCTCCATCAATTCACCGATGGGCTTTGCTCTCTGCGCCGCGTGATCGTACCAACTATCGAAGAGCTGTAGGAAGATCCACTGCGTCCACTTGTAGTAGGATGGGTCGCTCGTGCGCACTTCACGGCTCCAATCGAAACTGAAACCGATGTTGTCCAGCTGTTCGCGGTAGCGCGCGATGTTGACTTCCGTGGTCTTGGCAGGGTGCTGGCCGGTCTGGATGGCGTACTGCTCCGCTGGCAAGCCGAAGCTGTCGTAGCCCATGGGGTGCAACACGTTGAAGCCCTTCTGGCGTTTGTAACGCGCTACGATATCGCTTGCGATGTAGCCCAGCGGGTGCCCCACGTGCAGGCCCGCGCCACTGGGGTATGGGAACATGTCGAGCACATAGTACTTCGGTTTGCTCGGGTCGTTCTCCACGCGGTAGGTGCCGCGCTTGCGCCATTCCTCGCGCCACTTCTTCTCTATGTCCTTGTGCTCGTAGCCCATTGCGGCGCTAAAGTAGATGTGGGGTTACAGGTTGATGGGGTGGCGGAAGAACCCGGTGAAGTGTTGGTCCAAGGGCATCTCCTCCCATCTCCATTCTCCCGAACAGTCCGCACTCTGTCATCCCGACGAGTCTTCGAGGAGGGATCTCTCTTCGACAGTAGTGCCGGAACCTGAAAGATCCTTCGTCGCAGAGCCTCCTCTGGATGACAATGCGTGCAGGCGCACTAGACCGGAGCAACTCACAATGCACAACTGACAAACCATTTGGAACCAGGGGACGCCGACCGCCGAGCAGGAATAGTTTCGCACCGGACAATGGGCATCGATCGATCATTACGCGCCAAGGCACGCAGCAGCAGTGTAGGCACCACGTTGGGCATCACGCTAACGTTGTTCATGCTGGGTGCGTTGGGCCTGTTGATGCTGAGCGCCCGCGGCGTTGAGCGGTACTTGAAGGAGCAGGTGACCGTTGAGCTCTACCCGAAAACAGCGCTCAAAGGAAGCCCAAGTGTTGCAGTTGCTGAAGGAGTTGGACACCGAACCGTACACGGCTTCCACGGAACTGATCAGCGCCGAAGAAGCCGCCGAACTGGCCAAGAAGGAAATGGGGGAGGACTTCCTGGATATCCTCGGCGGTGTGAGCCCGATACCGGCCAACATCCAACTGCGGATAGCAGCGGACTATGCACAGCCGGATAGCATGCGCTGGATCGTGGAGCACTTGCGCAAAGACGACCGCATGCAGGACGTGGCCTACAACACCATGACGGTCGACAACATGGACAAGCGCATGCGCGAAGCGTGGTTGATCGTAGGTGGCACCTGCCTGCTGCTGCTGATCGTTGCTGTTGCGCTCATCAACAATACCATCCGTCTTGCGATCTACAGCAAGCGGCTGCTGATCCGCACCATGCACTTGGTGGGGGCAACGGGTTGGTTCATCAAGCGGCCATTCTTGGGGCAGAGCTTGTTGCAGGGGCTGGTGGCGGGGTTGCTCGCGATAGGGATGTTGGTCCTAGGGCTGCGGTTCCTCTTCGACCTGGCCCCCGACCTGAAGACCATCATCGATATGCGGATGCTCGCCATGACTTTCGCAGCGGTGCTCCTGTTGGGCTTGGTCATCGCCCTCGTGAGCACGTGGTTCGCCGTGCGCCGCTACATTCGCATGGATCTCGACGAACTACACTGGAGCTGAACATCATGGCCGATCATCAGGACGAACTCGCTTTCACCCGCGTCAATTACCGCCTTCTGCTCATCGGCATCGGTATCGTAATGCTCGGTTATGTGCTCATGTCCGGTGGTGGCAGCGGCGACCCGAACGTGTTCGAGGAGTCGGAGATCTTCCATCCGCGGCGTGTTACCGCCGCACCGATCGTGTGCATTCTTGGCTACCTCTTCGTTGTGTACGCCATTATGAAGAAGCCGAACCGCGAGCCAAAGGCCTGAGGCATCGGTCCTCTTCGTCCGTCCGCTATTCCTTTCTTCGCGCCGCGTTCGCCATGGCTGAACGTTTGCACCCATGACCATTATTGAAGCGATCGTTCTGGCCATCATCGAAGGGCTCACGGAGTTCCTGCCGGTAAGCAGCACGGGCCACATGATCATCGGCAGCACCATCATGGGCATCGCCGCCGACGATTTCGTGAAGCTCTTCACCGTGGCTATTCAGTTCGGCGCGATCCTCAGTGTGGTGGTGTTGTACTGGCGGCGCTTCTTCGAAAGCCTGGCATTGTATCCGTTGTTGGTGGTCGGTTTCATACCAGCGGCCATTGCGGGACTGCTGTTCAAGAGCCACATCGACGAGCTGCTCGAACATGTGGAAGTGGTTGGTCTGATGCTGCTGCTCGGAGGCATCTTCTTCCTTTTCATTGATCGCATCTTCCATGTGAAGGCCGTGGAGGAGAAACCCATGACATGGAAGAACGCCTTGGTGATCGGTTGCTTCCAGTGCATTGCCATGGTGCCGGGCGTGAGCCGCAGCGCCGCGACCATCATCGGCGGATTGAGCCAGAAGCTCTCCCGCAAACAAGCCGCCGAGTTCTCCTTCTTCCTTGCCGTGCCCACCATGTTCGCGGCAACGGCGAAAAGCCTGTGGGATTACATCGACGATGGAGGCGCCTTCACGAGCGAGCACTGGAAGTTGTTCGGTATCGGCAACGTGGTGGCTTTCATCGTGGCCATACTGGCCATCCGGGGCTTCGTCGGCTTCCTCACCAAGCACGGGTTCGGTGTGTTCGGATGGTACCGCATCATAGTGGGTGCGGCGATCTTGTTGCTTTGGGCTGTGGGAGTGGATATGCAGTTGATCTGACGCCCGAGCTGACCTCACCCCCCGGCCCCCTCTCCCAAAGAGAGGGGGAGCGAACACCGATATGGCACCGCTTCACCCCGCCCTGAGCGACACCGACAACGGCGGACTTCTGCTGGTGGACAAGCCCGTTGGCTGGAGCAGTTTCGATGTGGTGAAGAAGATGCGCGGCGCGTTCCGCGTCGTCTTGGGCAAGCGTACCAAAGTGGGCCATGGAGGAACGCTCGACCCCTTGGCCAGCGGCCTGCTCATGATCGGCTTCGGTAAGTGGACCAAGGAGTTGGAACGCCTTTCGGCGGAAGACAAGTCATACTCCGCCACCCTGAAGCTGGGCGCCACCACCTTGAGCTTCGATGCCGAAACGCCCATTCGCAAGGAGGCGCCGTGGGAACACCTGAGCGAAGCGGCCATCCGCCAAGCCGTAGCGACGTTCCAAGGGGAATTGATGCAGCGACCACCGGCCTTCAGCGCCAAACATGTGGGTGGCGAGCGGGCCTACTTCCTGGCCCGGGCCGCAGGGAACTTGCAGCATGGAAGAACAAGCGACGGATTCGGGCCTGCCCTTCTCCGTGATGCCGATATGGGTGCGGGTGAAGAACTGATCCTGGACCCCGTTCCCGTGCTGGTCCACTCCATCGAAACACTGGCAGTGCGCGGCGCAGAGGTGGATATAGCGGTGCATTGCGCCAAGGGCACTTACATCCGTTCGCTGGCGCACGACATTGGCCAAGCATTGGGCTGCGGTGCCCATTTGGTGGCCTTGCGCCGCACAGGGAGCGGGCCGTACTCCATTGCCGATGCGCTGACACCCGAGGGGTGGAGCCAAGAGCTGGACAAGTTGCACCGGAAGTCGGGCATTTTGAGCTGAAATCCACTGCTGGCAAGGCTTTCGGGCGGGCTGTGTTCACGACCTATCTTCGCCGCCCCTTTCAAAAAACCGGGCCTGTAAGCCCTTCCGCATGAAACTGACATCATTCAAGTTCGAAGTCCCCAAAGAACAGATCGCCCTCTACCCCACCAAAGACCGGGATGGCAGCAAATTGATGGTGCTGCACAAGAAGGATGGCAAGATCGAGCACAAGAAGTTCAAGGATATCATGAACTACTTCGATGAAGGAGACACCTTCATCCTGAACGACACCAAAGTGTTCCCGGCCCGCATGTGGGGCAACAAGGAGAAGACCGGCGCCAAGATCGAGGTGTTCATGCTCCGCGAATTGAACCGCGACAGCCTGCTGTGGGATGTGCTGGTGGACCCCGCCCGCAAGATCCGTATCGGCAACAAGCTCTATTTCGGCAAGGACGACGAGCTGGTGGCCGAGGTGATCGACAACACCACGAGCCGTGGTCGCACACTGCGGTTCCTGTTCGATGGCAGTTACGAGGAGTTCAAGCGCCAGATCACCGAAATGGGTGAGACCCCGCTGCCGCGCTACATCAAGCGCGAGACGGAGGAGAGCGATGCCGAACGTTATCAGACGATCTACGCCAAGCACGAGGGTGCTGTGGCTGCCCCAACGGCCGGCCTCCACTTCAGCCGCGAGCTGATGAAGCGCATGGAGTTGAAGGGCATCAACTTCGCCAACATCACCCTGCACGTGGGCCTGGGCACCTTCCGCCCGGTGGAAGTGGAGGACCTCACCAAGCACAAGATGGACAGCGAGCAGGTGATCATCACCCAGGAGGCTTGCGACATCGTGAACCAGAGCAAGGCCCGCAAGAAGAACGTGTGTGCGGTGGGTACCACCACCATGCGCGCGATCGAAAGCAGCGTGAGCACCGAGGAGCGCATCAAAGCCTACAACGGCTGGACGAACAAGTTCATCTTCCCGCCCTACGACTTCAGCATCGCCAACCGCATGATCACCAACTTCCACATGAGCGAGAGCACCTTGCTGATGATGGTGGCGGCGTTCGGTGGTTACGAGCACGTGTGGAACGCTTACAAGGTGGCCATCAAGGAGAAGTACCGCTTCTTCTCCTACGGTGATGCCATGCTGATCCTCTGACCATGTCGAAGGCCGCGATCATCGTGGCAGGAGGCAACGGCCGCCGGTTGGGCGGTCCCGTTCCGAAGCAGTTCCAGACCGTAAAGGGCAGGCCGCTATTGATGTGGACCATCGAAGCGTTCCACGCCTACGATGCGACCATGCCGTTGTTCGTTGTGCTGCCCAAGGAGCACTTCGACATCTGGAAGGCCTTGTGCATGGGCCATCGCTTCTTCATCGATCACGATGTGGTGGCTGGTGGTGAACAACGCTACCATAGCGTGAAGGCCGGGCTGGAGAAAGTGGTGGACAACGGACTGGTAGCGGTGCACGATGGTGTGCGGCCCTTGGTGAGCGCGGCACTGATCGAACGCTGTTTCCATGCCGCCCATCTCAAGGGGGCCGCCATACCTGTTGTTCCGGTGGTGCCCAGCATTCGCGAGATCACCGACGAGGGCAGCAAAGCACTGGACCGGTCGAAGTTGCGCGCCGTGCAAACGCCCCAGTGTTTCCACGCGGATCTGCTACGCAAGGCTTTTGAGCAACCGTACGATGCGACCTTCACCGATGAAGCGGCGTTGGTGGAGCGCTTGGGTGTGAAGGTGGAATTGGTGGAGGGGGAGGAGAAGAACATCAAGGTGACCACCGCAGAGGACCTCCGATTGACGGAAGTGTTGATCGCAGGCCGGGAATGAGCCGTTGTACCTTGGCACCAAGAAACCGGCATTGACATGAAAGGAGTGAGCATCCTGTTCGACGAGCGGAAGAAGAAGCGCATCGTGCAGATCGATATGGATGCGATCCGCAAGGACCCCGAAGGTCTTGAGGACCTGATGGACGTGCTCGTTGCGGAGAGCCGCAGAGGAGAGCCGACGATCAGCTTGGACGACTACGTGAAATCGGTGAAGCTGGCGCACAAGGGCGGCTGGTAGAGGTGGAACAACGGTGTGAGCCGTCCCGGCAACGGAAGCTGCGCGCCGACCCCCGGCTCTTTTTGCTAGACCTGCTACTTTCGTCTGGGCGTTCAGAAAGAGGAGAAAGTGCCAGATCTACGAACTGCGTCGCTGCCAAGAACCGCCCATTTCAGTGATGAGGGCAGATGGCGCCGGACTGAGGTATAGGGTAGTGAGGCAATGGGGAAGGGTCTTCATTACGCTGAAATCGCATAGGTTGTCAGTGGCGAGCTATGAGGTTTTAGCCATGGAGGAAGGCACTCCGGCTGTTAAGGCCTAGACTTAGTGCCGACTTCCCGCGCCAGCCACCACCGACATCCGCAGCCTCTCCTTGGAAGAGGTACAAAAACTCGTTGCCGACCTGGGCGAGAAGCCCTACCGCGCCAAACAATTGTGGGAGTGGTTGTGGAAGAAGAGCGCCCACAGTTGGGAAGCGATGAGCGACCTGCCCAAGGCATTCCGCGCGCAACTGGCGGAACGCACACTGCTGCGCCCCTTGGTGTTGGCCGAGCAACAGAAGAGCACCGACGGCACCATCAAGTGTGCGTTCAAAACCTGGGACGGCCACGTGGTGGAGGGCGTACTGATCCCCACCCCGACACGTCTCACCGCGTGCATCAGCAGCCAGATCGGGTGCAGCCTCACATGCACGTTCTGCGCCACCGGGAAACTGAAACGCATCCGCAACCTCGATGCGCAGGAGATCGTGGATCAGGTGGTGCTGATCAACAAGCTGGCGCAGGAGCACTACCAGCAGGATCTCAGCAACATCGTTTACATGGGCATGGGCGAGCCGCTGCTCAACTACGCCAACACCATGCGCAGTGCCGAACGCATCACCGCACCGGACGGCCTTGGCATGGGCGCGCGCCGCATCACCGTGAGCACGGCGGGCATCGCCAAGATGATCCGCAAGTTGGCCGATGATGGTGCACGCTTCAACCTCGCGCTCTCGTTGCACGCGGCCACCGATCACAAGCGCGACCGCATCATGCCGATCAACGAGGAGAACTCGCTGCTCGACCTGAAGGATGCACTCCGCTACTACACACGTGTTACAGGCAAGGAGGTCACCTTCGAATACATCCTCTTGCGCGGCTTCAACGATTCGTTGGCTGATGCGCAGGAACTGGTGCGCTACGCCAGCGATGTACACGCCAAGGTGAACCTCATCGAATACAATCCCATCGACCCGACGGCAACACCGGGGACCACGGGATCCTTCCAACGCACGGCCAATGAGGATGCCGTTGCCTTCATGTATTTCCTGGAGAACAAAGGGATCGTTGCGCGCATACGCCAAAGCCGTGGTCGCGATATCGACGCCGCGTGCGGGCAACTCGCCAACAAGAACGAGCCTGCGCTGAAGGAAGGGGAGCGGGTGATGAAGGGTTAATACAGGAAGAGTAGCCTCGAGCTGCGAGCCTTGAGCTACGAGCTTTTCTGAGGTGTGACCGTGGAAGAGTAGCCTCGAGCTGTGAGCCTTGAGCGACGAGCTTTCCTGAGGTGTGGTCATGGGACCAGTTTCGTCATGAAGGCCATGAGCATTTTCTGTTCTTCATCGATCGCTTCGAGCAGTGCGTCCACTTTCTCCTTTGGCGCCCATTCGCGCCGCATCAGGACGTGACTCTGCGTCTCCAGTTCGAAAGCCGAACCCAATGCGATCTCCATGAAGCGGTGTTTGTCCTTCTCACTTCGCCGTGAATTCCCTTCGGCGATGTTCGATGCGATGGAGATCGCTGCGCGCGTCGACTGACCTTTCAGTTCAGCGGCCTTCTGCCATGGCAGATCTTCGTAGAGGTCGAAGACCATGTCAGTGATGGACATAGCCTTCTGCCAGATCAATAGTCTCTTGAAGTCTTTCATGAGAGTTCGGTGTGTTTGATGAAAGTAGCCATGAGCTTCGAGCCACGAGCCGCGAGCTTTTTTCCGCCCGCAAGCAGCTCGAAGCTCGCGGCTCAAGGCTCTTGGCCCGCTGCACTTAGCTTTCCGCCCGAATGATCGAACACCAAGGCACCCTCATCAGCGAGGAGCTTTTCGAAAAGCGTTTCGTGTGCGACCTGAGCGCATGCAAAGGCGCGTGCTGCGAGCAGGGCGATAGCGGCGCGCCGCTCGAGCCGGAGGAAGCGGCTTTTATCAAGAAGCACATCAAGGAGCTGCTGCCGTACATGACCGAGCGCGGCAAGGCGGCCGTGAAGAAGCAGGGCACCAGCATCGTGGACAGCGATGGCGAACTGGTGACACCGCTCGTGCAGGAATACGCCGAGTGCGTGTACGCGAAGAAGGATGACAGCGGCACATGGAAGTGCGGCATCGACAATGCGTGGCGCGATGGGAAGATCCCGTTCCGCAAACCGATCAGTTGCCACTTGTACCCGATCCGCACCGAGAAGCTCAAGTACCACGAAGCCCTCAACTACCACGAGTGGCCGATCTGTGCACCGGCGTGTTCGTGCGGTGCGAAACTGGATGTGGTGGTGTTCCGCTTTTTGAAGGAGAGCCTCGTGCGCCGGTATGGACAGGAGTGGTACGATGATCTGGAGATCATCTACCAGGAGTGGGTGAAGCGTCAACGTCCCGACGCGTCGGGGAAGCCGAAGCCGAAGGCGAAGAAGCAGATCCGTTAGCGCGCGGCGTTCGTCATCGCGTGCACGTCATCGCGAGGAGGCTTTGCGACGAAGCGATCCAAACACGGGTTTGCACATGCACTGCACTCGGGTCCGTTCACAACAGCCTTTGGATCGCTTCACTCGCCGACTCGTTCGCGATGACGCGCGGTGTCCGTCATCGCGAGGAGGAACGA
>JADJCX010000028.1 GCA_016703005.1 Flavobacteriales bacterium | reverse complement strand
TGAAAGCAACGATGGACTAGCCCCACGACCGGGAACCAGATGGTCCTGTGCCGTGAGCCGCGCTCGCTCACATTCCGGAAAGAGGAGTTCCACATCATCTACCACTTCTACAAGGACACCGACGGCGAGCAATACACCGAAGAAGAGACCGATGAGGTGAACATCAACCAGGTGTACAACCAGTACCGCGACAAGTACAACCTCCCGTTCCCGGACGAGATCAAAGCCGTTCGCAGCAAGTACGATCTGAGCGGCCAAGATGAGTGAAGTGCTCGGCTTCGGAGCCAACGTATGGCGCAGCTACGATGCCGGCGAAGTGCCCAGCGAAAGCAATGCGCGCCTGATCCAGCTCGTGCAAGAGCCCAAGCGCATGCGCGACCTGGTGGAACTGAACGAACACTTGGCAGAGAAGGAAAAGAAGCGGATGCTACACGACATCGATGCGATGCTCGCAAAGCCCAAGCCCTTGTTCAGCGAGGCCAACGTCCAGGACTACCTTCATGGGTGGCCGTTTGCCCGATAAGACCACCGGCTACCGCCGGCCGAACCTCGCGCGCATGACGGAGATGATCGTGTTCTTCACCGAGAAGAAGAAGCCGTTCAAGACCGTGATGAACAAGCTGCTCTTCTAGGCTGACTTCCTGCACTTCAAGCGCACATGCTATTCCATCAGCGGCGCGCGCTATCGCGCCATTCAGATGGGTCCGGTGCCGGTACGCTTCGATGCGCTCTTCGATCATGTGGCTACACAGGATGACGTGGACCTGATGCAAACCGACTTGGCCGATGGAAAGATCGGTGCGCCGTTCGAGCCAAGGGAAAACCGCCCGTTCCACAAGGACCTGTTCTCAGTAGATGAATTGGAAACGCTGGAAGATGTGGCCCAGCACTTTGCAGTGTACATCCAAAGCAGATGATCGAACTGAGCCACGAAGAGGAAGCTTGGAAGAGAAGCAAGAGGCCCACGAGGTGATGGACCACACGAAGGCCTTTGAACTGAAAGCCATGTGAAACCACCGGTAGAATTATGAAGCAAGCGCACCAACCTGTTTGGCATCTTCCTGAATACGACGGTGCTTTTCGTCAACTCGCCAAGGTCGCGCTATCTCAACTCGTGCTGAAGATCCTCTTCTTCGAAGAAGGGCAACATCAAACCGGATGATGTCCTTCAGGGCTGCAATCGGTCGTAGATACCCAGTGTTACCATCGAGGAGGTTGAAGAGATACTTGAAGGTCACAAGAAGACTGGCAAGATCAACTATGGCAAGAAGTACTGCACTCTGGACAGAGGCAAGTCGAGCGGAGATTGGTCGGGATATACTCACGCCAAACAGAAAGGCAAAAGCTTGTTGTGTATCACTGGTTTGGAAAAGCCGAGGCGGATAAAGCTGTTGTTACCGCATGGTTCATGGACGTGACGGTTGCATTCTTCAATGAACACTCGCATGAATGGATGCGCGAGGTAACCAGCAAGGCGCGGTCAAAGAAGAATGGGGCATTGGAATCGTCGCTCGTCCGGCATTATTGACGGAGTAAGCACCCGATACGGAATGAGTGCCAAGGATCGGGAGTGGCTAAAAACGCGCTATATCAAGTTCCTGGAAAGCGAACGTCCAGAAGATCAAACGGTTGCTTGGGTATTCGGCACTTCGGTTTTCGCGGCCCGTGTGGTTACGTCCAATCGCTATGCAGACGCGCTTTCAATAGACCTATTCAAGGATTCGACCTTCATTCTGGATACCAACGTGCTCCTGATCCTCAAGCTCGAGGTCAACGAACTTTCCTGTCTTTGAACGAGCTTGAAAAGGTTATGGTGAAGCACAACGTGACACCCGGATACTTCCACATCAGCCAGGAGGAGTACGGGAGGGCCTTGAATACCGTGGGAAGGCAAAGCTGGTTACTGCTCTTTCGAAGTACGACCGCGAGGTATTGGTCGAATCAACGACCATTTCCTTCAGACGGCAATGCACTTGCAATGTCGAAACAGAAGAGGATATCGATCGGTTCATTGGTCAACTCAATGACTTGCCGGAGTTCTTCTACGACGAGTTGCCTTTGAAGAAGTTAGATGATGCCGACCTATGTGATGCGATAGTCAAAGGCGAAAGAATACCGAGGTGGGCGCACTCATTGATGCGGTCCACTTCCGACGCTTTAAGGAGCCCAAACGTGAGGTCCCCAAGAAGCATGACCTCGGCCTCATTGCCGGTGCACAGCACATCCGAAACAGCGAACGATGTTGGATACTCACCAAGGATGGAACGATTCAACGCTACGCGATCGACCACACTGTCAGAGATGAGGACCCAATAGCTGTGAGTCTTGGTGCGTTGATCAACATGATGGCGATCAACTCAGGCGGTGCAGATATGGATCCGTCCAATTTCGCACCGTTGTTTTCTCGCATGATTCGTGCCGGCCTGATTCCTGATCAGGGTGCCTTCCAACTGGAGGACTTGTCCTTCTTGGTTGAACGGAATATGGATATCAATGAATTGCCGCCAGAGCAAGTGGTGGCGATCGCGCGGGAAGTCAATCGCATGAGATTCGCCGGGCGCTCCGTAGAAGAGATTGACCTGTACCTGCGTCGTGCGTTTCAGGGGGAGAAAGCAAAACTGCAATCCAGTGTCGAGAAATTCAGAGGTGATGCCGACGCTTGGCGGAGCACCGGCTGATCGTCTCACCAAGGATAATGCACAAGTGGTCTTGCTGTTCCGGACACGGCGCGGCGATGAGCTGCGAAAACAGTACGACACGGAACTGATTGCGCGACAGGCGCTATTTGTCATCGGTATTCTCGCTCTAATGGCTCTTACCTATGCCATCGTGTCGGGCATTGTGGATTCGAACAAGTGGGTTGCAGTGTGCGTTGCTCTTGGAACTGAGGGTGTAGGAGCCTTCCTGTTCTCGAAGTTCTTCATGAAGCCACGGCTACTGCGCAGCTATAATGAATACGTCAGCGGAATTGAAGCCCGCATAGACGAAGAACTGGTTCAGGGCTCGATAAGCTCGAAACAGAGAAGGCGAAGTGAGAAGATGGATTGGCGTCTAATTGGCATAGCTACACTCACCTCACCCCGCCTCGAACCGCTTGGCCACCATCCAGCACGTTTGTTCGATAGGGCCGCGAAGTGTGTAGAGTTTGGGGCCGGAGCCGAACTCGAACAGCCGGTACAAGTGATAATTTTCCGGTTGCGTGGCGGAGAACGCGACTTCGTTGTCGGCGTATCAGGAAGGAGGTGCACTTGTCGAAGTTGGTGGTCTTCACTCGATGTACTTCTTGCTTCCTCGGGCGTGTATGAGAGGATGTCGTAGCCCGTGCCGTCGCCTCCGTGCGGCTGATGTGTTCCACAGCTTCGGCCGTGATCCGTGCGGCCCGCTGCGATCAGTTGTTGTCGCTCGTAGGCAAGAATGACTTCTTCAGGATTGACCCAAACGTCGGCAGGCGTGCTCGCGCGCGGCGTGGTCGATATTCGATCCTTTGAAGGTGCGCTTCGGTTCTGGGCGGAGCGCTGCCTTCGCGGCGCTTCCACCTGTAGCTGCGAAGTGGCTTCGGGCCGTGTCCAGCGCTGGAGCAAACCCTGCTATACGAAACCACCATCGCGCGTTCGGCCCGGATCGTTCTCCAAGCGTTCCAGTAGCATTTCCTCCAAGAGGTTCTGGAAGGCGTCGGCCGGGGTCAGTCCGGTGATGTACGGCAGGTCGTTCAGCGCGAGCACCGCGCTGATGTTCTGCATCTTGAACTCGTATGCCTTGGCCGAGCGGTTGGTATTCTCTTCGTGCAAGCGCCGGTACTCGTGCGCCTTCACAACCTTCTCACCGGCACCTTCACGCCGCATCATAGTGAGGTAGGTCGTTAGCGCGTGCGTGTTCTCTTTGCTGGGTCCAGTCTTCGGCCATCGGCTTATCTACTATGCTATTCGAGTGGTTTCCACTTCAGGGATGGGCCATACAACCGCACCACTTCCTTTCGGTCAGCGTTGTTGCGCAGATCGAATATCGGTGTTGCGACCAGTCTCAGCACATGCCACGCCCAATAGTCCACCAACCAGCGGTCTTCGATCACTGCAAAATCATGGCCTTCCACTGTCGGTAGACCGATCGTCGCGCGCGGATTGTCCTTTGAATAGTAGCCAACAACCCTTCCCACAGAAAGCGATGGGCGGTCAACAGTCATCATCCCTTCGTGTTGGTCCCAACAGTCGATCGCGTCGTTCGAGAACGTGTACCTCAGTGTCCACTATCACCACGAGTGCAATAGCCTGCCCCATGCGTTCTCGTATGATGAACTTACCAGCTTCCCATGCTGCGGTTTTGTAGTCACCTGCATCTTCAACAATGACGACATCTTCCGCCAATCGGTACTGAGTGTTCGCCACAGCAGCGTCTTTGGCGGCTGCCATCGACAGATGACCTGATAGAGTCGTGGTTTCACCACTTTGAAAGGATGCGTGTGCCTCTTCCTCTCTTTCTTCCGGGTGAGCTCGGTCTTTGCTTTCATGGGTCCAGGGTACCAGGAATTTCCCGCAATTGCCAGGCATTTCCTGGGGTTTAGCGCTTGGGGCTACGGTGACGCGGTGTTCCTGATCGGACCGTGCCTTTGAGCGCGGCCTCATCACCTTCGTTACAGAGCTGCGCCTTGTCTGCGCGCCTTCGCTCCGCGACCACTTCGCCGCCCCACACACTAACAACCCCTCCCCCTCGTTAACGTAGTACAGGCCCAACGACCACCATGGCCCCACCCAACAACCCTGCGCTACGCGCAGCCTTAAAACGGTACACCGCCAACGCGCGGGAGGAGGATACCGTGGAGCTGTTGAAGCTCTTCAGCGATAAGAAATGCACGGTGCTGCTGCCGGTGCGCGTGCTGGACCCGAACAACGGAGTGCCGGAAATGCCAACGTTCATGGACCCCGCGCTGGGCCCGTTGGTACACGTACACACCATGCGGGGTGAAGTGCCCCAGTACAACGGTGTGTACACGGTGCCATCACCTGCACCGTGCTGGACCTGATCGGCGATCTGCTGGAGGGCCGGGATGTGGGCGTGGTCTTCGATCCGGAGCAGGCCCACGCGGTGTACTTCCGCTTCAACGGCCCGCAGTGGGTGGTGCGGAGCGTGAAGAGCATGCGCACCGAAGCGCGGGCAAGTCTCAACTAGTGGGGCAGCGCCGCCGGAGGAAGGCAACCTTGGCGTGATGATTGTCATCCACTATACGCCCGCATGCACTTCCTTTGCGGCCCAGTAGACGAACAACCACGAAACCACAACACCGAACATGAAGAAATTCCTCACCATCCTCGCCTGTGCCGCGTTCATCGGCACGGCCAGCGCACAAACGGACGCTGCCAGCACCGCCACTCCCTCGGCAGTGGCTCCCTCGGCCATGAAGGAGCACGTTTGCTCCGCTACCTGCACCCCACAAGCCCATGCCTATGTGCACGGCGAGAAAGGACATGCCTGCACGGACGCTTGCAAAACAGCTTCCACCACGAAGGCCGCTGGCTGCTGCGCCGGTAAAGCCGCTGGTGCATCCTGCGCCAAAGGCGAAGGCAAGGCCGAAGCAAATGCACACGCTGACAAGGCCCACGCGTGCAGCGATGCCTGCAAGGACGGCAAGCACGCTTACGCCTGTGGCGAGAAAGGCCACGAGTGCGGCACGGCGTGCGCCCACAAGCACTAACACAATAGACCTCCACCGAAAAGCCCCGCGATGAGCGGGGCTTTTTGTTTTGGACCGATCTTGTCCACCACCGCGCCTTCGTGCGCGAAGCGGTAACTTCCTACCATGGATCCACGGACCACCTCCCTCCTCGCGCTCTTCACCGAAGGCCGCACCCGCTTCACCAAACTCCTTGACACCCTTACCGAAGCCGACCTGCCGAAGAAGCTCGCACCCGGCCCCAACAGCATCGGCTTCCTCGTGCGCCACATCGGCGATGTGGAGATGCTGTTCGCCAAGAACGTGTTCGGCTTGAAAGAGGTGCAGGTACATGCGAAGACGGTGATCGCACAGCACGATACCGGCGAGTGGACCGACCTGGCCGCGTTGAAGACCTACGTGCACGAGAGTGCCGCCACGTTGCAACGCGCCATCGAAGCCACCAGCGATGCCGAATGGGAGAGCGTCATCGAAACGAAGGAGTTCGGCCGGAAGACCAAGGCCGAGGCGCTGGGCAGGATCGTGACACACACGGCCTACCACGCCGGGCAACTGGCCATGATCAAGAAATACGGGTTGTAGGTCCACCCGAGGCTGAAATGAAGAAAGGGCGGCCCACAGAGAGCCGCCCTTTCACTGGTTAGTTCCGCACGCTTACAGCAGCGTCGTCGGGCAGACGTACTCGGTGCGCGGCACACCGGTCTGCTTGATCCCGCTGAAGCCGCTCTCCACATCCACGAAGTTCTCCCAGCCGCGCTGTTTCAGGATGCTGGCAGCGATCATGCTGCGGTAGCCGCCGGCGCAATGCAGGATGAAGGGTTTGTCCTTCGGGAACTCCGCGAGGTGCTGGCTGATCATATTCAAGGGCACGTTGATGGCGCCTTGCACATGCTCGCTGTCGAATTCGCTCTTCTTGCGCACGTCGAACACCAACGGTGCGGCCGCGTAGCGCTGCGCGAATTCTTCCGCCGTGATGCGTTGCACGGTATCCACTTCCTTGCCCGCGGCCTTCCACGCATCGAACCCGCCGTCGAGGTAGCCGATGGTGTTGTCGTAGCCCACGCGGCTCAAGCGGATGATGCTCTCCTCTTCCTTGCCGGGCTCGGCAACGAGCAGGATGGTTTGGTTGATATCGGGGATCAGCTCACCCACCCACATGGCGAAGTTGCTGTCCAGCCCGATGTTGACGCTGTTGGGGATGAAGCCCTTGGCGAAGACACTGGCGGAACGCGTATCGAGCACCAGCGGACGCTCCTCATTGGCCACCACTTCGAAGTCGTTCGCACGCAGCGCGCGCTTGCCACGGGCCATCACCGCATCCAGACTTTCGTAGCCCTGGATGTTCATCAGCACGTTCTTGGGGAAGTAGCCCGGAGGAGGGACCAGTCCGCTCAACACGGCCTTCTTGAACTCCTCCTTCGTGAGGGGTCGGATCCAGTGCGTAGTTGGTGCGCTTCTGGTTGCCGAGCGTATCTGTCGTTTCCTTGCTCATGTTCTTGCCGCACGCGCTGCCCGCGCCGTGGTTGGGGTACACGATCAGGTCGTCGCTCAAGGGCATGATCTTGTTGCGCAGTGAGTCGAACAAGTAACCTGCGAGCTTGTCCTCGGTGAGGTCCGCGATCACGTGCTGCGCCAGATCGGGGCGGCCCACATCGCCGATGAAGAGCGTATCGCCGGTGATGATGCCGTGCTCCTTGCCGTTCTCATCGGTCACCAAGTAGGTGGTGCTCTCCATGGTGTGGCCGGGCGTGTGGATCACCTTCACCGTGGCCTTGCCGATGTTGAACACTTCTCCATCGGTGGCCACATGCGCTGCGAAGCCGGGCTTGGCGGTGGGGCCGTACACGATGGTGGCACCGGTCTTCTTCGCCAGATCCAAATGACCGCTCACGAAGTCGGCGTGGAAGTGCGTCTCGAAGACGTACTTGATGTTCGCCTTGTCGGCGGTGGCGCGATCGATGTAGGGTTGCACTTCGCGCAGCGGATCGAAGATGGCCGCCTCGCCATTGCTCTCCAGGTAGTACGCCGCATGGGCGATGCAGCCGGTATAGATCTGTTTGATGGTCATGGGTTCTTGGGGTTCGTTGGGGCCGACGATCGTCGGCCCGTACTGTTTCTATGGTGCAAAAATCCGGGTGAGCGAAGGGTGCATCCTTGATGAACGTCAGCTTACGGCGCTTGTGTAACGATCATCACCCACCCAGAACAGCGAAGGCTCCCGAAGGAGCCTCCACTGTTGATCGGCGACGGTACCCCCCTAGGCCGTCTCCAATTGCTTTTTCGCGAGGTAGAAGTCGATGAGCTCAATGCCCTTCTCCTTGAGGCGGGCGTCGAGGTCCTTCAAGGTCTTCGGCGGTGGCACGATCACCTTCTCCCCTTTCTTCCAGTTGAGCGGCATCGCGCAGCTATGGGCATCAACGGTCTGCATGGCTTCCAGAACGCGCATGATCTCCTCCATGTTGCGTCCCACGTTCAGCGGGTAATACATGATGAGGCGGATGATGCCTTTCGGGTCGATGAAGAACACCGCGCGCACGGCAGCGGTGCTGCTGGCATTGTCGTGCAGCATGCCATAGAGGCGCGCCACTTTCATATCGATGTCGGCGATGATGGGGAAGTCCATGTACACGCCCGTCTTCTCGCGCACGGCCTGCACCCATGCGATGTGGCTGTGTATGCTGTCGATGCTCTCGCCGATGAGTTTGGTGTTGCGCGCGGCGAACCACTCCTTGTTCTGTGCGAAGCCGCTCAGCTCCGTGGTGCACACGGGCGTGAAGTCGGCAGGGTGTGAGAAGAGAATTGCCCAACTGCCCTTGATGTACTCGCTGAACTTGAGCGGTCCGGTGGTGGTGAGGGCCTCGAAATCGGGAGCTTGGTCGCCGATGCGGGGCATGCTGAAGGTTGGTTCCATGGGTGGGTTCATTTGCGGTTACAAATTGACGATCATTCTCACTGGTGCGACGTGATGAATGTCACCCGCCTCGGCCGATCGCCTCACCGCACGAATCGCTCCGAAAGGGTGATGCCCTCGCCGCGCACCTCAACGATATAGGTGCCGGGCGACAAGTTCCGCAGGTCGGCCATCAACTGCCGCTTTCCGCTCAGCTGTCCGCCCAGGTCCATGATCCATCGGCCAGTGGTATCGACCAGTCGCGCATGCGCGTTGGCGTCAGGTGGCAGATCGAGATCGATGGTCAGCCGGTCGCCCCCGTTCAAAAGCCTGAGCGGATCGGGCCTGCGGTGCGACCTCCGGCACACCGAGCCCGGCATCCACCAACAGCACGCGGAAAACCCGAGACGAAGCGGCGCTTTCCACACCGGTGTTGATGAAGAAGATGTTGCCCGCGGTGCTCTCGATGCCACCGACCACATGCCCCAGCACGATCGTATCCCCAACGAACTGGTCCTGCAACAGGATGCCCGAAGCGTTCTGCGGTGTGGCCGGCCACGGGATGAATTCGGCGCCTGCGCCCAAGAGGGCGGGCATCGCACCGATCTCCGACTCCTGCATGTTGCCCGCGCCATCGCGTTCCACCAAGCTGATGGTGCTCACGAAGGGCACGTTCGGATCGTCCATCAAGGTGCCACCACTATTGAAATAGTAGCGGCCGATACCACCGAAGAACACCGAGCGCATGGTATTGGTGTTCGTTTGGTACATGGCCATGTGCCCGGTGTGATACTGGTTCAACAACTGCTCGAACGCGGGCACCACCGTTATCACCGTGTCGCGGATATCCACGGTGTTCAACCACGGCACATCGCTCGCGTACTGGAACACACCGCTGAACACGGTAAGCCCTTCCACGCCATTGGGGAAGATCTGCGGCAGCATGTTGTAGTCACGCCGGTGCAGGTTCACGGTATCCACGTGCTCCCAGTAGTTGCTGATGCCCAGGTTCACGCCATCGTCATCAATGGAAAAGCGCCGCACGGCATTGGTGTACTCCTGTATGAAACCGGGACCGAAGCCGGGACCCA
This sequence comes from Flavobacteriales bacterium, assembly GCA_016703005.1. Classification (GTDB taxonomy): domain Bacteria; phylum Bacteroidota; class Bacteroidia; order Flavobacteriales_F; family PHOS-HE28; genus PHOS-HE28. The sequence goes on along the minus strand of JADJCX010000028.1, from coordinate 6,011 downwards.
TGGGGTTGTAGCGACCGATGAAGCGCTGCCCGCCGACCAAGTAGAAGCTGCCATCCAACAGACGCATCTGTCCGCCGGTCACCTCCAATTGCGCATCGGTGATCTGCCGGAAGTAGGGCACGATCGTTTGCCCGTTGCGGATCGCATCCATGGCGCCGTGCAGGTCGATGGCGGTGAGGTTCGGATACGTGATGTGGTCAGCAGCCGTGGCCGAATAGCCATAGCCCCCAACGCAATAGAGCGTGCTGTCGCGCTGCTCGAACTCCATGTTGGTGCTCTGCAACTGCTCCAGCATGCTCTGCGACAAGTCGCCGATCGCGGCCGACCATACCTGCCCTGTCACGGGGTCCACCACGTAGGCATTCACATTGTTGTCAGCGGCCAGAAAGGCGAATGGCGGTTGGCGGCGGTGCAGTCCATCCGTGCGGCCGCCGATGATGAACCACTGCCCGTTGTGCTGTCCCCACGCGAACGATTGCACACCGGGCATACCGATGGGCGTGATCTCTTCCAGCACCAAACCATAATTGCCGAACGGCTGCGCGTTCATTGCAAGGAAGGCCATCGCAGCGATGACGGATAGACGTGTTCTCATGTGTTCGTTGATGGTTGTTCAGCCTTGTGCCCTGCCCCGCAAAATGAAGTTCCAGTACAACCTCGGCAACACTTCGCGCTTCAGTTGGTACATGCTCCAGCGTTCCTTGCTCTGATCGAAGGGGAAGGTCTCCTGTGGTATATTGTTGTAGTCGAACTCGGCGAGCACCAGCTTGCCGTATCCGGTGACAAGCGGGCAGGAGGTATAACCGTTGTAATCGGCATGCAGCGGCTTACCCGCCATGGCATCGAGGATATTCGCTACGACCGTGGGTGTTTGTTTGCGGATGGCCGCACCTGTCTTCGAGGTCGGCAATCCGGCAGCATCGCCGATGCTCCACACGTTCTTGTACTTCACGTGCTGCAGGTTGTGCTTGTCCACATCCACCCAACCGGCCGCGTTGGCAAGCGGGCTCTTCTTGATGAAATCAGGCGCGCTCTGCGGCGGAGTAACGTGCATCATGTCATACTCCACCCACTGCACAACGTCCTTGTTCTTCTCACCGATCCCCACGAAACGTGCTCGCTTGTTCGGCCCGTCGATCTCCTCCAGCTTCCAGCTGAAGTTCAAGTGGATACCTCCGCGCTCCACTACTTTCAGCAGGGTCTTCTCGTATCGCGGCACAGCGAAGAGCTTCCCGCCGCCGCTCCAGTACTGGATGTTCATGTCTTTGAGCGCACCGGTCTTGCGCCAGTGATCAGCGGCCAGGTACATGATCTTGTGCGGGGCGCCACCGCACTTCACAGGTGTGTGCGGGTTGTGGAAGATGGCTTTGCCCTTCTTCAAACCGTTGATCAGCTCCCATGTGTACGGCGCGTGCTGGAAACTGTAGTTGGAAGTCACGCCGTTCTTGCCCAGCGCTTCCGGTAGCCCCTTCACCGCCGACCAGTCGAGCTGTATGCCCGGACAAACCAGCAAGTGGTCGTAGCCGATCGTGCGACCATCGGCAAGCGTAACGGTGTTCGCCTCCGGTTGGAAGGTGGCCACACTTGCTTTGATCCACTCCGCACCTTTCGGGATGAAGTCCGCCTCATTGCGTTCGGTGTCTTTCACGTTGAAGGCTCCGCCGCCCACAAGCGTCCACGCGGGCTGGTAGTAGTGCTTCTCCGATGGCTCGATGATGCCGACGGAAGTCTTCGGTGACTTGAGCAGCAGATGTGCCGCTGCGGACAGGCCGGCGTTGCCGCCGCCGATGACGAGGACTTGGAAATGGTTGGCCATGATGTGCGGTTGAGACGATGCGAACCTATCGCGGTGCGTTCGCTCGCTGGGTGAGGATCCTCACCATCAAGGCCACACGACGAAAATGCGCTGTGCTGAAGCACCGCGATCATGGACGCGAACATGCGCTCATGGTGAGGATCGTCACGATTGAACGTGCGTGATCAGCGGACCTTTGTCATGCGCAAGAGCACCATTGCATTCGGCGCATACGATAACGGCCCATGAAACGGAATTGGATAGTAACAGGCTTGGGCGCCGCGCTCGGCGCGGTTGCCGGATGGTTGTACTGGCACTACTTCGGGTGCACCAGCGGGTGCGCCATCACCAGCAGCCCGGTGAACAGTTCGCTGTACGGCGCGTTCATGGGTGGTGTGCTGTTCAGCATGTTGAACCCGACGAACGTGGGAACGGAACCACCAAAGGAGGAGAACAAATGAAAGAGCGACTACTGACCAATTGGGATGCGATGCGCTGGATGCGGCTCGTGTTCGCCATCGTCTTCCTGTTCGCGGGCATCACCCGCCATGAACCCATTGCCTATGCGGCTGCCGCGTTCTTCGGTTTGCAGGCGCTGCTGAACATCGGATGCTGTGGCACGGCATGTGCGCCCCAACGCAAGAACGCAGCGCCCACCACTGACCGAGCAACAACGGAGATCTCCTACGAGGAGGTGAAATGACCATGAGCACAGAACGGAATTCATTCAATACGCTCATCAACGGCGACAAGCCGGTGGTGGTGGACTTCTTCGCCGAATGGTGCGGGCCATGCAAAATGATGAAGCCGATCCTGGACGAGTTCAAGGGCATGGTCGGCGAGCGCGCCACGGTGATCAAGGTGGATGTGGACAAGAACCCCGCAGCGGCGCAAGCCTATGGGGTGCGCGGCGTGCCCACGCTGGCCATTTTCAAGAAGGGCGAGATCGTCTGGCGGAAGTCGGGCGTGATCAGTGCCGCACAGTTACAGGGCGTTCTTCAGCCCTTTCTCTGAGGCCGGCTTCCAGTCGGCTGAAACGTGCACTTCGATGGAGCCGCGGGAGATGGTGACACGGCCTACCTGCTGAAGCTGGTGCAACAGCCGCGTGATCACTTCGCGCGGTGAATTCAACTCCTGCGCGATGTCTTGGTGCGTCACCTTCAGCACGTGGTTGCCGGTGGCCTGCACGCGCTTCACCAAGTAGTTCCAGAGCTGCTCGTCCAGTTTCTGGAACGCCACCACTTCGATCGTCTCCAGCAGCTCCCCGAAGCGCTGGGCCTGTGTATCGTTGACGAAACGGCGCCATTCGGGATACACCATCCACTCTTCCATGTAGCGTGCGGGCACCATCAACAGCTCGGCATCCTCCTCCACCGTGGCCATCACGCTGCTGGTGCGTTTCGATCCGCTGCACGTGAGCGACATCGCGCACGATTCGCCGGGCATGATGTGGTAGAGGAAGCGCTCGCGGCCCTCCGCATCCTGCGCCAGAACGCGCAAGCTGCCCTTCTGCACAATGGGGATGTGGGTGATGGCATCGCCGGTGCGCATCAGCTCAGTACCAGCCGGGAGCGAACGGCGCACCACAACACTTTCGAACTCCCGCTGGAGCTTGGGGTCGGTGAACATGCTGGCAAAGTACTGCCGCCGACCCTCGCCTACTGCACCGGGCCTGCCGTGGAACGGCCGACCGCGCACGATCTCGACTTGTCGAAGCTGAAGAACAGGTTCGCCCAGATGATCTTGCTCAGCGCATAGAACAATGGGCTGCCCGCCAGCATCACCAACGCGATGGTGGTGATCTGCGCGCCCACACCGAGTTCGGGGAACAGCACGCCCATGGCAACCCACACCGTGGCGAACACGGCCACCCCGATGGCGTACGACACGTACATCGCACCGGTATAGAAGCCGATCTCCTTCTCGTACTTGACATGGCACACCGGACAATTCGCGTGCAGGTCGCCCACCTTGCTCAACACGTATGGGTGTGCTTGGAAGAACTCGCCCTCGTGGCACACCGGGCATTTGAAGTTGAGGATGCTGTACAGCTTGGTGTCTTTCAGGTGCATAGCACAAAGAGACAGCAGCCCGCACGGCGGGGCGGTGAGGATCATCACCGAACGCTTACGCTCAGCCCTCGCTGCACATCTTGGCCGGGTCCACCCACTTGTCGAAGTCCTCGGCGGTGACGTGGCCCAAGGCCAGTGCGGCCTGCTTCAATGTGGTGCCTTCCTGGTGCGCCTTCTTGGCGATCTCGGCGGCTTTGTAGTAACCGATGTGCGGGTTGAGACTGGTCACGAGCATCAGCGAGTTCTCCAAGTGGCGCTTGATCACCTCCCTGTTGGGCTCGATGCCTTCGGCGCACTTGTCGTTGAAGCTCACGCAGGCATCACCGAGCAGGCGCGCGCTAAGCAGCACGTTGGCGGCGATCAACGGCTTGAAGACGTTCAGTTCGAAGTGGCCTTGCATGCCACCGATGCTCACCGCCACGTCGTTGCCGATCACCTGAGCGCACACCATGGTGAGCGCTTCTGGTTGAGTAGGGTTCACCTTGCCGGGCATGATGGAAGAACCGGGCTCATTGTCCGGTATCACCAGTTCGCCGATGCCGCTCCGTGGGCCGCTGCTGAGGATGCGGATATCGTTGGCGATCTTCATCAATGAAACAGCGACGCGCTTCAGCGCGCCGCTCAGTTCCACCATGGCATCGTGCGCGGCGAGCGATTCGAACTTGTTGGGTGCGGTAACGAAAGGAAGACCGGTAAGCTCCGCGATCTTCTTTGCCACCAGCACGCTGTATCCCTTCGGTGCATTGAGGCCGGTGCCAACGGCTGTGCCGCCGAGCGCCAGTTCGCGAACCATTTCGAGCGCATTGTTCACCGACCGGATGCCGTTGTCCAATTGCTGCACGTAGCCGCTGAACTCCTGTCCGAGCGTCAGTGGTGTAGCGTCCATGAAGTGCGTGCGACCGGTCTTCACGATCGCGTCAAAATCCTTGCTCTTCTTGGCCAACGTATCGCGCAGCTTCTTCACGCCGGGCAACGTGAGTTCCGCGGTCAACTTGTAGGCTGCGATGTGCATCGCCGTCGGGTACGTGTCGTTGCTGCTCTGGCTCTTGTTCACATCGTCGTTCGGGTTGAGCACCTTTTGCTCGTCCGTCAACTTGCCGCCTTGCAGCACGTGTCCCCGGTAGGCCACCACCTCGTTCACGTTCATGTTGCTCTGCGTGCCGCTGCCGGTTTGCCAGATCACCAGCGGGAACTGGTCATCGAGCTTTCCTTCCAGGATCTCGTCGCAGACTTTGCCGATCAGATCGCTCTTCTCCTTCGGCAATTTGCCCAACTCGAGGTTGGTCATCGCCGCAGCCTTCTTCAGGTAGGCGAAGGCCTTGATGATCTCGATCGGCATGCTGGCCGGTCGACCGATCTTGAAGTTGTTGCGGCTGCGTTCGGTCTGCGCGCCCCAATACTTGTCGGCGGGCACCTTCACCTCGCCCATCGTGTCTTTTTCGATCCTGTATTCCATGATTGTTTATCGTTCGTGGCGACGTGAACGTCGCCCCTACACTTTCTGCGATTGCCCCTGCTGCATCAGGAAGGCTTTCAGGAACTCATCGATGTAGCCGTTCAGCACATCGTCGGTGCTGCTGGTCTCGTATCCGGTGCGGACGTCCTTCACCAGCTTGTAGGGCTGCAGCACGTAGTTACGGATCTGGCTGCCCCACTCGATCTTCTTCTTACCGGCCTCGATCGCGCTGCGTTTACTGCGGCGGCGTTCCAGCTCGGCTTCGTACAGCTGGCTCTTCAGCAACTGCAACGCCTTGGTCTTGTTGTCCAGCTGACTACGCGTCTCGGTGTTCTCGATGATGATGCCCGTAGGCGCGTGGCGCAAGCGAACTCCGGTTTCCACCTTGTTCACGTTCTGCCCACCGGCACCTCCGCTACGGAACGTATCCCACGTGATGTCGGCAGGGTTGATGTCGATCTCGATCGTCTCGTCCACCAGCGGGTACACGTACACACTGACGAAGCTCGTGTGGCGGCGTGCGTTGCTGTCGAACGGTGAAATGCGCACCAAACGGTGCACACCGTTCTCGCCCTTCAGCATCCCGAAAGCGAATTCGCCGTCCACTTCCATGGTGGCCTGTTTCACACCCGCTCCTTCGCCGTCCTGATAATCGAGGGTGCGCGCCTCGTAGCCGTTCTTCTTCGCC
>JADJCX010000027.1 GCA_016703005.1 Flavobacteriales bacterium | reverse complement strand
CGACACCATGGCGAGACGACGCGACACCATAGCAAGACGGCGCGACACCATGGTGAGGCGACGCGACACCATAGCAAGGCGACGCGACACCATGGCGAGGCGACGCGACACCATAGCAAGGCGACGCGACACGATAGCGAGACGACGCGACACGATAGTGAGGCGACGCGACACCATTGCATGCCGAGGCCTTGGCAGGGCTGAATTGCCTTGTTGAGGGTGGCCGCGCAATTATTATTTGCCCCCCTTTTGCGCGTTTTGCGCACAGCAAAAACCCTTGCCCACTGCGGGTTTCCGGATGCCGACGGCAGCGAACGCTGCCGTCCGCTATGGCAGCGATTGTTCCGGAGGCGGATATACGGATCGGCGTACGGCCGTGGTTCTTCATCCAACAAATCGTTGGTCCACGTACGGCCCCACAACATGGCAACTCTGCTGTATTTCGTAAAACTGGCCCTCACGGGCCTGAGCCCCGCCAAACTCGTAGAGCGCGCCCGCGCCATTATAGCGGCAATGACCGGCAACGCCGTCTACACCACCCCCGTACCCACCTTGGCGGTGGTGACCACCGCCACCGATGCGGTGGAGGCCGCCGACACGGCCGTGCTGAACAACGGCGGCAAGCAGGACTACCTGACGCGCGACCTACGCGCGCAGGAACTGCGGGACCTGCTGACTTTGCTGGGGTCCTACGTGCAGGTGACCAGCGGCGGCGACCCGGAGAAGATCCTGAGCGCCGGCTACCCCACCCGCAAACCGGCCGAGCCGGTGGGCCCCATGGGCAAGCCCGGCGATCTGGTGGCCACGGCGAACAAGTTGGTGGGCGTGATCGACCTGCGCTGGAAGAGTGTAAAGGGCCGCATGTTCTACGAGGCGCAGATCAACGATGTGGACATCAATGTGGAAGTGAACTGGAAGGCGCTGAAGAACCTGAGCGACAATATGTACAAGGTGACGGGCCTCGAGAGCGGCAAGGCCTACTCCTTCAGGGTGCGTGCGGTGGGGGCAGCCGGCCCCGGCCCCTGGAGCGACCCGGCCACCGAGAAGCCGCGGTAGAGAGAGGGAGAGAGGGAGAGAGGGATAAGTGGAAAGTGGAAAGTGGAAAGTGGAAAGTGGAAAATAGAGGAAGTGAATTAGCGCGATCGCCGCCCGAAAGGCGGCGTTCGCGCGTTCTGGCGACCCTCTTTCTTTCATCCTGCATACTACCTCAGCCATGCGCAGCGCCCACGGTGTCGCAACTACCGCTCGGATGTGTGCGGTGGGTGTCCACGATCAGCGCGGCCGCGCCCGGCTCGGTGGCCCGTGCTGCGGGCCTGTGCGAGTCGGGCGAGGCTTTGATCGTGGTTGATCTTTGGCTCCACCTTGCCATCAAGGGAAAGGTGGAAGGAAGAATGAAGATCGCCGCCCGCAAGGCGGCGATCCTTCGTATGGCCTGCCGTTGCTCGTTCCACCAAGGTCCACATAATAACCGCGTCCCCACTGCGTATCCCGCAAAAGCACGACCATGCCCCGCTCCCATTCCCTACACCGGATCGCCAACCCGGCCGTGCGTCGCCTGCTGCGGAAGATCGAGAAGTACTACCAGCGCTTGGAAGCCCTGCTCGCTGCCGAAGGCTTGGCGCACCTGCCCGCCGAAGAGCCCCCGGCGCGCCTGCACGAAGTGACGCCCACTGAGTGGGAAGTGTGGCGCCACATCGCCGACCCGAAGGATGAGAAGTACGAAGTGATCTACCCCGACTTGCACATGACCAAGCGCAACTTCGATAAGCACAAGGGCAGCCTCTTCAACAAGTTGGGCGTACACAAACGCTCCGGTGCCGTGCGGCTATGGGAGTTGTTCGGCAAGCGATTGCAGGGCGGGGTGTAGTGAGGCGGGTGCGGAACCCAGGATCTGCCATCTTCGAGCGCATGAGCTTGGACCCTCGTGCGAGGATGGGGCAGATCAGAATAGGGCATACGAACAAACTTCGCGCGTACGTTCCGCGTTCCTGGACCATGCGTCTACTCGCCACTCTTTCATTGGTAGTCGTTCTCTGTAACGCACAAGCTCAGCCGCCGAGCATTGCCACCCTCCTTTCGCTTGCCGATTGCTTGGACACCACATGCGTGAGCGAGCGCTTGCGGCCAAAGGACTATTGCCCGTACGGAGGAAAGGAGGAAGATGGTTGGATGTGGGGTAGCTGCGGGCCATTCGACCAATGGGCGGATCACGTCATAGTGGGCTTCTTTGGGTACGCCATGAGCAATTGGCGCCAATATTCCGTCAGCACCCGTGACACCACGACCGCAGAAGCCCTCACCGCCGAACTGCATCAGCTTGGTTTCACTATCGCAAAGTCACTCGCATACGACGCCGATATCTACCGGAATGCGGCATACCCCGCGTTGGAGGTCCATCGCTTGGAAAAGCGCGCGAGCAGCATAAACTTTAGGAAGTCAGGTGATCCGGCTGATCCACGCGCCCTTGCCAAGGACTCGATCGGTTGTGATACATACGAGGATCTCCAAAAGATGGCGCAGGAAGCTGGATACGACAGCTTCGATCTGATCCCGGAACTGTTGTGGAAGTTCGAGGTCAGGGTCCCTACTCCGCACTTGGGCATTCTCCCAGGCAAGAAGGATGGGACTGTCGTGTTATTCTACCCTGTAAGTGATCCGGTGGCGGAATTCACGATCCGGGATCAGTCAGGCAAGGAAGTCCTTCGTTCAATGACCCGAGATTGGCGCACGGTGATCGACGTATCCGGCATTCCCAATGGGGTCTACTACCTCACCATACTCTCCAAGAGAGGTATGGTCTCGAAAGCCTTCATGCAGAACTGATCACGAAGAAGCCAGGCTCCTCGCCGGGCTTCCGTCTTTTTAGACCACAGCAGGGTCTCCGCTTCGGGACCCGCGTGTTGCCATCATGCGGCTGCGCCACACCATGGTACGACTCGAAGGACGAGAAGTACGAAGTGATCTATCCCGACTTGCACATGACCAAGCGCAACTTCGATAAGCACGTCAACAGCCTCTTCAAGAAACTGGGCGTACACAAACGCTCCGGTGCCACGCGGTTGTGGGAGTTGTTCGGCAAGCGATTGCAGGGCGGGGTGTAGTGAGGCGGTTGAGTGCGCGGAGGTGTATGCTGGTTGGCGTTCACCCCAGGGGCGCAGGGCGCCGTTCGCTATTCCTTTACGAACCGTATGTGGCGAACGTCGTAGGCACCTGATGTGAGCCGGAGCAAGTAGGCCCCGGCGGTCAAGGTGCTCACATCAACAGGCGTTCGCGAACGCATGGTGCCCAAGGGTAGCACCAAACGTCCGTCCAGGCCGATCACGTCGGCGCGGTAAGTGCGCGTATCGGGCAACACCACGTTCAGTACATCGCTCGTCGGCACCGGGAAGACGAGCAGGTCCGTGGTGATGTGGGTGAGGTCCAGTCCGGTGGAGTTATCCATCAGCGCGGTATCGTTGGTGAGGTAATAGACCGAGCCGGCCTCATAGAGCGTATTGTTACCGAACTCATCCTCATCTTCCATGAAAGCCCCCCACCAGGGCATGAGCACCGTCGATCGCCACGCTCACGCCGAATTGATCATTAATAGCACGGTCGCTGGCCACGACCTTCTGTAGCTGGCCCCAAAGGGTACCGCTCCGAACGAAGACGTAGGCAGAACCTGCTCTATCGCGTGTACTGCTTCCCGTTAGATTGTGATCCTCATACTGTGCGCCTACGATGGCATGGTCCCCGCTGATCCCCACGCTTAGGCCGAAATAATCATTTAACTGCTGGTCGCTGGCCTCGATCCGCTGTTGTTGGGTCCAGGTGTTGCCAGTGCGCACGAAGATGTAGGCGGCGCCTACATGTTGGATCCCGAACTCATCTTCCCACGGAGCCCCAACGATCACCTGGTCTCCGTTGATCGCCACGCTTCGGCCGAAATCATTATAGTATACCGCTGGGTTGACCTGGATCCTCTGCTCATTGGCCCATGTGTTGCCGTTCCACTTGTAACTGAATGCAGCGCCTCTGTCCCCATTGGTATCGTACAGCGGACACCCCACAATGGTATAGTCTCCGCTCATGGCTACGCTCGTGCCGAACTGGTGCAACTCGCCCGTGTTGTTGCCATTCAACTTCTGCAGCTGGGTCCATGTATTGCCGTTCCGTACGAAGGTGTACGCAGAACCCCTGCTGTTGACCCCATTGGAATCATCAAATGGAGCGCCCACGATGGCATGATCACCGCTGATCGCCACGCTGGCACCGAAATGAGCGTAGGCGCCCGGATCGTTGGCCACGATCCGCTGTTGCTCTATCCAGGTGTTTCCGTTGCGCACGAAGATGTAGGCCGAGCCCGCGTAATAGACCCAATTCCCTGTATCAACACCCTCATTGGGAGCGCCCACAATGGCATAGTCCCCGTCGATCGCCACGCTTATACCGAACTGACTGTCAAAGAGGACTTCGCTGGGGAGGATCTTCTGCTGCTGGATCCAGGTGCCTCCGCTGCGCATGAAAATGTACGCCGCGCCTGGATCGCCATTCCAGGAGATGGTATCATCTGCTTCCATCGCCCCCACGATGGCATAGTCCCCGCTGATCGCCACACTGCTTCCGAAATTGTCGTACTCTGTCCGATCGCTCGCCACGACTTTGTCGATCTCTTGGAACATAGTGGGCGGTGTGCCGGCGCAAACGCAATTGGAAACGATGATGTCGCCCTCCGTGAACGGATCGCCGTCATCGCAGAGCGCGCCAAGTGTGCACAGCGTGGTGAACGAAAGCACCGGGCTATAGGCCGATGTTCCTCCGACGCATTCCGTAAGGACCCGATAGCTGTATGTGACCGCTGGTAACAAGCCCGTGAGGTCATGGTTCGTTACTGTGATCCCGGCCACCGTTGTCCATGCCGCTGTCCCGGATGGCTTCCACTGCAGGGTGTACGAGGTGGCACCGACCACCGCCGTCCAGCTCACTGTGGCGGAGTTGGCCAGGGCATTGATCGTGATGTTGGTCGGCATGTCGCAACCCGCCACACCACAGGCGCCCACGCATGGGGCAGCATCCACATTGTTGATGATCAACGCCGCAGGTTGCGGGCCGAAACCGAGGTTGAAGTCGATCCCCACCGGGGTCAAATGGCAATAGCTCATGACAGTGCCCCCGTCGGCCGGGATGGGAGCACCGCCGCACGTTCCTTCATATGGGTAGCCTTCGCTGGGCCCACAGCCGTCTATCGCCGTGTCGTCGCCATTCCAAACGCAGGCATGCGTGTGCGGTGAGCCCAGGACATGGCCCTCCTCATGCGTCACTACGGCCACGCTCCAGCTATAGACGGGCACACCTGAGTAGCTGTCATTGATGCCGCTATAACACATGCGGTTGTCCGGATCGCTGGCGCATAGGCCATCAAAGACAGCCAGGCCGCCGTCATTCGTATAATCGAGCAGGTGCCCCACATCACCGTTAAAACCGTTGTGGAAAGTCTGGAACTGGCCGAGCAATGCGGTTGCGGTGTTACCCGTGTACGGGCTCGCCACATCCCAGATGAACAGTTCGGAAAGCACCACGGAGATCCCATCGTTGTCGAACAGGGTAGCGTGCTGGTTGAACAGGCCGGTGATGTAGTTCGAGGTGTTCGTGATGCCGCCCTTGTCCAGGAAGATGTCATGGTCCACCTCCCAATAGAGGTCCACGCACCGCGCGGTCTTCACTTGGTATAGGTCGGTGGGATGTGGTTCAGGATGCACATGGCCATCATCCGATGTATGGCACTCGAATACCGGTGGGTCGATCAGATCGCGGTCGGCGTAGTAGATATGCTCATCGGTGCTGCCTTCCATCTTGCCCAACACATGGTTGCCATCCACATCGCTCACGAAGCCCATCACTTCATCCGGGAAGATGCTGATGGCGGCCAGCGAGTTTTCCCGGCCTGCAATGATCCCTCGATAATGAACACCCGGCACGTGCTCCACGGCGGCGTTCGTACTGGCCGTTACCAGGGAGAACCCGGTGGCGTAGATATCGGCCCGCACCAGGTCAAGTTCGATCAACCCACCCTCTGCGGGGATCTCGAGCGTCAGTTGCTCGGGTGGTTGCGCAAGCACGCCGGACAAGGCCTCGACGCTTGCCACCATGAACGACGCGTCTTCCACCACGACGCCGATCAGCGCGTCGCGAAGAGCGGGTGCCTCGGTCTGTGCGAACGGGGTGAACCGCGTGAATGTGGACATCGCCTTGTGCGCAGCGATGCGCGCGACCACCTGCTTATCGGACCTACGCTGGCCAGAAACCTCGGCAGTGAGCAGGAAACAGGCGGCAAATAAGATGTAGTTCTTCATTCGATGAGGGCTGGTGTTGGGGAAGATAACAAGCCGGCTTAGACCGTGGCAGGGTGTCCGGTGATCGCGCCTCCTAACAAAACCCCTGCAGCCGGCCTCGCCGTTGTTGGCCTGTGGGCGGTGCTTGAATGAACTGACGCCCACCGAGTGGAAAGTGTGGCGCCACATCGCCGACCCGAAGGACGAGAAGTACGAAGTGATCTTCCCCTCCTTGTGCATGACCAAGCGCAACTTCGACAAGCACGTCAACAGCCTCTTCAAGAAACTGGGCGTACACAAACGCTCCGGTGCCACGCGGCTGTGGGAGTTGTTCGGCAAGCGACTGCAGGGCGGGATGGAGTGAGGCGCGGGTGAGAGCGCAGGCCAGCACACGTGCACTGCCCACAGCGCGACCTGTCCGGTATTGCACCGACCTTCGTGCACATGGATTCGCTGACGCACTTGGTGGTGGGGGCCTGCATCGGCGAGGTCTTCCTGGGGCGGCAGCTCGGTCGGCGCGCGCTGCTCTGGGGTGCCTTTGCACAGAGTGCACCCGATCTGGACGTGGTTGCCGCGCTGTGGACGGATACCGCTGAGAACCTGCTGGCGCATCGTGGCTTCACACATTCGTTCCTGTTCGCGGCGGTGCTCACTCCCCTCTTCGCCCTTGCGGCCGATCGATGGCACCGGCCACACGATATCCGCTTCAGCCGGTTCTGCTGGTTCTTCGGCGTGGCCATCTTCGGGCATACGCTGCTCGATGGGCTCAACTCATATGGCACAGGATGGTTCGAGCCCTTCAGCCATGCGCGCGTAGCGCTCAACGTGCTCTTCGTTGCCGATCCTTTCTTCAGTCTGGGGCCTGCCGTGGCCGTGCTGGTGCTGCTCCTGCTGCGCCGCCACCGCCAATACCACCGGCACTGGGCGTGGGCGGGACTGGTGTGGTGCGTGGCCTATCTGGGTTATTGCACATGGAACAGATCCGTGATCGTGCGCGAGGTGCACCAACTGCTGGCGCAGCAACACGTACCGTATTCGCGCACGTTCATCACGCCCACGGTAATGAACAACTGGCTGTGGTTCGTGGCGGCCGGCGACGACCGTGGCTACCACATCGGCTACCGCTCCGTGTTCGATACCACCGACAGCTTGGAGCTGACCTATTTCCCGCGCCACACTGAACTGCTGGATCAGGTGGAGGACAAGGTGGAATTGGATCGCCTCGTGCGTTTCGCGCAGGAGTTCTACACGGTGGAGCAACTGCCTGACAGCACCTTGCTCTTCAACGATCTGCGCTTCGGGCAGATCATGGGTTGGCGCGACCCGCACGGCAAATTCACGTTCCACTACTACCTGCACGATCCCGCGCGTAACGAGCTGGTGGTGCAGCGCGGACGCTTCGGCGGTTGGGACCGCGATGCCGTTTCCTCGCTCGTGCACCGCATACGCGGACGCTAGCGGGTGCGCGGGCGCTCGCGCCGGTAGTACCACGTGAGCAATACATGCATAAGGCGCACCGTCCGGTACGCCACCCAGCGGACAAGTCGCGTGAACGGTCCCACCCTGCGTTCATCCACTTGCGTGATGCGGCTGGGTTCGTTCACACCGATGCGATCGATCTCCTGCTCCAGGAGGCGCGCCACGTTCGCCTCCTCGACATCGAGGTTCACCTCCAACGTGGTGTAGGTGCTGAGGTCGTTGATGTTGAAGGAACCCACCGTGCACCAAGCCCCATCACGTGCGGCCACTTTCGCATGCAGCACGGGGCCCTGGTACTCGTACACCTCGATGCCGCGCCGCAGCAACCAAGCATAGAGCCAGCGTTCGGCGGGCTTCGCGATCCATATGTCGGAACGGCCGCCGGTAACCACCACCACGCGCACACCGCGCCGCGCCGCGCCGGCCAGCATGCGCTTGAAATGGCGGCCGGGCACGGAGTAGCTCGATACGATACGGATCTCCTTGTGCGCTGCGCGGAACATGGACGCATAGCCCTGGGTGATCTCCGAGTGTCCGCGCAGCCAGTCGTTGTACCGCACACGCACGGTGCAGTGCACATCGGCGAGCCAGTCCCCGAACAGGACCCGCGCTTCTTCCGGCGTTGGCGGTACGGCACGGGCGCGCCGTACGCGCGCGGCATTGCCGTTCCACAGCATGCAGCAGAGTTGCTCAAGATCCACAGCGGCCTCACCCTCCACGTCCATGGCGACGTCGTACCACGCCGGCTGGCCCTCGCTGTCGTTATACCGATCGGCGATGTTGCGTCCGCTGACCAGTGCGAAGCGGTGATCCACCACCAGCACCTTGTGGTGCAACCGCCGGCCGATGTAGAACTTGCTGCTGCGCCAAAGCGGTTCGAACCACTCGAAGTGCCCGCCCGCCGTGCGCAGTCCCTCGATCAGCGCGGGTGCAACATCGCGCGATGCGTATCCATCGGCCAGCACATGCACCTGCACACCACGGCCGGCAGCGCGCACCAACGCGGCACCGATGCGCGCGCCGGTAGCATCGTCCGCCATGATGTATACCTGCAGATGTATGCTGTGGCGCGCTGCGTCGATGAGGGCCTCCATGCGCTGGAAGTACGCGCGACCGGTGGTGAAGCAGTGCCAGGCGGTTGCGGTGTGAGGAGTGCCTTGGATCGTGCTTGCTCATTTCCGGGATCTCAAGAGCAGTTGACCGGCGTGTGCCACGACGTCATCGGCCCGCTTCCGTGCGGGCCTTCCGCCATCTACTTCACCCGGGTCTTCGCCATCGCCTTCACCCCTTTCACGATCAGTTCTTCCAGCACCTTCATATCCACATCCCCCAGCTTCTTGATGTACAGGCAGCTCTTGCCGGTCGTGTGCTTGCCCAGCTTCTTCATCAAGGCCGCTTCCTTCTCGAAGCCCATCATGATGTAGATGGTGAGGTTCGTCTTGCGCGGACTGAAACCGGTGATCATCCATTCACCCGAACGCCCGCTCGCACCCTCGTACGCATAGCGCCCGAAGCCCACGATGCTGGCGCCCCACATCTCCGGCTTCTCGCCCGTGGCCTTCTGCATCAGCTTGACGATCGTACGGCAATCAGCAGCAACAGCTTCCGGCTGCTTGTCGATGAAGGCCTCCACGCTCGCCTTGTTCACCTTGGTCTTGAGTTCCGCTTTTGCCATGACTTGGGGTTGTGCAACAAAGATGGTTGCTCCCGGTCGCGTAATGGCTTCCACGCGGATCACGACCCGGAGGGCGCTTGTTCCTTACCCGGTCGCCCAAGCAGCAGGATCAACGGCCGCCAACCGGGAACATCCTCGGCGAGGATCATCGCAATGGAAACGAAGGGCATCAAGACGATCATACCGGACACGCCCCAGAGCAAGGCGCCGAGTAGCACGATCACGATGGAGGCGAGCGTGTTCAGCCCCAACTGCGCGCCCACCACCTTCGGAAAGATGAGGTTGGCTTCGAGGTATTGCACAACGCCGAACACGGCGACCACACCGATGGGCGACCAGATGTTGCCCGTAGTGATCCAAGCCACCGACATGGGCAGCAAGGCGCTGAGGAGGATGCCCACATAGGGAATGATGGTGAGCAATGCGGTAAGCATGCCGAACAGGATCGCGTTGGGCACACCGAGCAAGAGCAGCCCGATGCTGTTGAGCACGCCCACGATGGCATACACCTTCACCATGCCCAGGATGAAGCCGGAGAAGCGGTGGATGCTGCGCTGGAGGATGGATGGCATGCGCGCGCTCATCGCGGGTCCGGCGAACGCCACCACGGCGTTCACCAATGCGCGGCGGTCGTACAGCAACACCGCCGTGAAGATCGGGATGATGAATATGTTGAACACCATCCCGAAGACGGCGTCGGCGGTCTTGATGAAGAGCGGGCCGAGGCTGCCCGGCAAGCGCCCGAACAGATCAGCGGTCCATCCGGCTTGATCCGCAGGTGAGAGGCTGAGCGTGCGTGTGATCCACTCACGAACGACTTCCAGATCCACATTCGCTTTGGAATAGAGCGTGGGCAGATCGGTGAGGAAAGTGTGCATTTCCCACAGCAGCAAAAACCCGATGCCAGCGAACACCACGGTAACGGCCACCAATCCGATCAGGATGGCCACCGCACGGTTCACTCCTCGTCGTTCCATGCCCGCTACGAAGGGATAGAGCACCATCGCGGTAAGCAGGCCGTACGCCAGCGGAATGAGCACCGAGCGGCCCAGGTAGAGCAGCGCGATCAGGGCCAGTGCGATGAGCAAGTGGTCGCGTAGGCGTTGGGTTGTGGTTGACATGCTGTGCAAGGTCGGTGGTGGCGGATAATGCAGCGGCTATCGCGCTCGCACTGCAAGTCTCCCGAAATGCAGCGAGTCGTGGAATGCGCCGTTCCAGAAGATGCTCTCCTTGAAATGCCCTTCCTGCACAAAACCGTTCTTCTGCAATGCGCGGATGGACGCGGCGTTCGCCGGTCGCGTGATGGCTTCCACGCGGTGGAAGTCGAGCGTGTTGAAACCGAAGTCCACAACGGCACCGATCGCTTCGCTGATATAGCCCTTGCCCCAATGCTCGTGCGCGAGCATGTAGCCCAGTTCGCCATAGTGGTGCTCCTTCACCAAGCGCCAGAATCCGATGAGGCCGAGGAACGTGTCATCGTGCTTTTCGGTGATCGCCCATTGCACGGCATCGTTCGCGGCCACCATGGACGTGATGAGTTCGATGAGCGCCTGTGCATCCTCAATGGACTTCGCCAACGGACGGTTCACGTGTTTCATCACCAACGGATCGGAACGCATGGCCAATACCTGCTCCGCATCCGAAGGCCGCAATTCGCGCAGCACCAACCGCTCGGTGGAGAGCACAGGGAACGTGGGCAAATGGATGGTGAGCACTTCGTCTTTGGCTTTTCGTTGGATGTCGCGAACTTCGGCCCATGCCCGTTACAAAGACTTCCAAGGCCCCGAAGAAAGCAGCCAAAAAGCCCGCTGCCAAAGCCGCGCCGGTGAAGTTGCTTTCCGGCGGCAACCCGCAGATCGCGAAAAGCTATGGCGATGAGCCGGTGCAAGCGTACATCCAAGCCATTCCGGATTGGAAGCGCGAGGTGGCAGCGCGGCTCGATGCGTTGATCACCCGCGCAGTGCCCAAGGTGCAGAAAGCGGTGAAGTGGAACACGCCGATGTACGGCACGGACGGCAAGACCTTCTTCATGGGCTTCCACATGATCACGAAATACGTGAAGGTGGCCTTCTTCCAAGGTGCGTTGTTGACCCCGCTGCCGCCGGATGCGAGCACCCAGAAGAAGGTGCGTTACCTGCACATCCACGAGAACGACAAGCTGGATGAGAACCAATTCATGAGCTGGGTGAAGCAGGCTTACGCCTTGGACGGCGAGAAACTATGACCACGACCATGCCCGCATCGCCCGCGAACCCCAACGTCGACTGGTACTTCGAAAAGAAGGGGCCTTGGAAAGAAGCATACGCCAAGCTGCGCACCATCGCGCTGCAAAGCGGACTTGATGAAGATCTGAAGTGGGGCCACCCCTGCTACACTCTCAGCGGTAAGAACGTCTTCCTCATGCACGGCTTCAAGGACTACTGCGCGCTGCTCTTCCACAAAGGCGCGCTGCTGAAGGATGCCGCTGAGCTGCTGGTGCAGCAGACCGAGAACGTGCAGGCCGCCCGCCAACTGCGGTTCACCGACGTACAGGAAGTGGTGAAGAAGGAACGCACCATAAAAGCCTACATCCGCGAAGCGATCGAGGTGGAAAAGGCGGGCGTGAAAGTGCCCATGAAGACGACCACGGAATTCAACATGCCCGAGGAGTTCCTCAACACGTTGAAGCAGATGCCTGCGGTGAAGAAGGCGTTCTACGCGCTGACACCTGGTCGCCAGCGCGGATACCTGCTGCACTTCTCGTCCGCCAAGCAAGCCAAGACCCGCGAGGCGCGGATCGAAAAGAACATCGAGCGGATATTGGAGGGCAAGGGGATCGATGATTAGGGGGTTGGATCTCTTAAGCACTCGACCTTTTGTCCATTGCCACCTTGCCCTTCAGGCAAGCGCACGGCTGTTTCCCGAGTGCTTCAGGTCTTTAGGGCGTCCTCGCCCGCCTACTTCGAAGTCTACGCAGGCTCGCGTTTGCTTGGGGTGGGGAACAGCCCCACCAACGTTAGAAGCCACGGGAACGTGAGGAAAACCGCCCAGATGGCGAAGTTGCTGCGCACCACTTGCCAGTGCATGTTCAAGCCGAACACCGCACCCGCGAACACCAAGCATAGCAATGCAACACCAAAAGGTGCTTGCTCGTCGGAGTATCGCTTGTCATGGTCATTCTTCAATTCAGCTATCCTCTTTCGGTAAGCCTTGCGGGCCTCGCTTTTACCGGGCAGGAATCCAAAGAGCATGGCAGCATTCTGCGCCATATAGATGCTGGAGACACCCAGCAGAAAGTAATTGACGATGATGAGGATAATGGCCGTCCAGTCGCCCGTCGTTTCCACATACCCCAACCCGTAAACGTGCCTGATGTTATCACCTGCCAGGAATAGCATGATACACGAACTCCAAAAGCTCAACCAAAGCCTGGTGCGCCGGGACAATGACCACGGCAAAAAGGCATGCAACAACGCATAAACGCATACCCCTCCGAGGAGGACCAGAGCGCTGATGGAAAAGGGCGTTCGTACTTCCAATGCGCCCGCGTCAATACACCAATAGGTCAGCGCAAGGGTTTGCAGCAATGTCATCCCTTCATGTAAGCGGACAGTCACATGTTCCTTGTGCGCCGCTATCGCTGCCAGCAGGAAAAAGGCGCAGAAGACGTAGGGCCACATCTGTATATGTGTCTCGATGTTATAGTTGTGTTCGCGCTTTCCGGGCAGGAAAGCGACGAAGCTCACTGCGAAAGCACCCAATGCCGTCCATAATACCGTCGTCCACTTTTTGGCGATACGC
This sequence comes from Flavobacteriales bacterium, assembly GCA_016703005.1. Taxonomy (GTDB): domain Bacteria; phylum Bacteroidota; class Bacteroidia; order Flavobacteriales_F; family PHOS-HE28; genus PHOS-HE28. The sequence continues at coordinate 7,641 of JADJCX010000027.1, read as the reverse complement.
CTATACTCGAGCAACATGCCCGCTATCAATGCAAAGAGGCTTGCAGGCACCAACAATCGGTCAGATGTGTACGCCCGGCCAACAACAGCCAAGGTCGGCACCATCAGGACCAAAAGGCAGGCAACGATCACGGACATCTCATTCCCCGTCCCTTTGCTTTCCTTCTCCTGCCTTCGCTTCGCTCGTTTTGCCACGCGAGCAATTTAGCGGTAGTGCACGCGCCCGGGTTTTCTCGTGCAAGCGCTCTGGTTCTTCCCGAGTGCTTCAGGTCTATAGGGCGTCCTCTCCTCAGCGCCTCGGCTGTCCGACTTAGGCCTGCAGACTATCGAACGAGTTGCTTCAACTCCTGTTCGAGTTCTATGATGCGCTTAGTGCGAGCCTCTGAACCCGGCTTTGCACTTAACATGGCTATCTCGGCTTGAACCCGTTTCACGCGTTCCGCATGTACCGCTCTTGTCTGGTCAACCATTACACTAAAGGCTGCACGCTCACGCACTGTCCTTTCGAGTGCTGTCCATGCCTTTGTGTCCGTCTTTGATGGAACACGGAGCTTGTCCCCAATAAACTCCATCTCGCGATGACAGGTAGGGCACCTTGACGAACCTTCGATCGGTGCTGGTCTTCTATGAGCCAGTCTACAATGGAAGCAGATGTACGTGTAGCTGGACATGCCCCCAAATTATTCGACTCTTCGCACTTGCACAGTTGCCGCGAGAGCGTATCAGCATCATAGCTCGAACACAATTGGCAGCGTGACCAAAGTCCGAACAGGTTTGCCATCCCTTATGGCTGGTATCCATTTGGGCATGGCCCTCACTACGCGTGCTGCTTCAGCCTCTAACAAAGGATCTACCCTTTTCATGGTACAGACGTTGGTCAGGGAGCCGTCCTCAGTCACCACGAACCGTGTATACACGGTGCCTCCCACCTTATAGATGGTCGACGAATCCGGGTAGTGCACGGTTGTTCGCAGGAACTGCAAGAGTGCTTTCTCCCCGCCGGGAAATGATTGCGGCGCATCTGCATAACTAAATACCAATTTCCGAGTGGTATCCTGTGGGCACAACGGCACTTGACCGGACGCACCGGCCGATAACAGTAGGAGAGTGAATGGCAGTATACAGCGATGCATGACCCAGTGACCGGGATGAAAGCTACGGGATACTCTGACTACTTGCTCGGCTATCCCACTGCTGCAAGCGATCGGGTTTTCCCTGAGTGCTTCAGGTCGTTAGGGCGTCCTCGCCCGCCAACTACTCGCCCGCCTAACCCGCACTCTCCCTCACCCCCTCCACCACCTCCACTCCCGTCAAGTCCGCCTTCCCGCTTTTCAGGAACTCGTAGGTGATGCGGTCGGTTGTGCAGTCGATGAACTTGAGCTTCTTCAGGCTGCGGCATTTGAAGAAGGTGTTGGTGAGCGTGGTGTTGCGGAACGTTACCCGGGTGAGGTCGCAGTTGTCGAACTGACAGTCCTCTACGGTGCCTTCGAAAACGGTATCGCCGATGTACGACCCGATGAACGAGGTGCGTTTCAGCACGGCGTTCAGCATCGTGTTCTTCTCGAAGCCACAGCCCTTCACGGTGGCACCGGTAAGGTCCGCGCTGGTGAAGTCGCAGTAGCTGATGTTGCTGTCGGAGAATTCAGCGCCGTTCAGTGAGCAGCCCTTCAGGACATCCTTGAGCAAGTTGGAGCCCTGGATCCGGCTGCCGCTCAGGTCGGAATCCGACAGGTCGCAGCTGTCCATGTTGTTGTTCTTCAGCAGCAGCCCGCTCAGGTCGCTGCCGATGAACTTGCAGTTCTTCATGTTGCTGGAGCCGAACTTCTCCTGCAGGTCCTTCAGCCCGCTGAAGTCGGCGTCCACCCAGTTGCCGCGCGACATGTCCCAGCGGAGCTTGTCGCCGGGCTTCTCGGTCGGTGCGTCTGCTACGCGCTTTGCAACGGGCTCTTCGACTGTGGGTGCAGTGGCCGTGGATGGGAAGTTGCCGGAGAAGTAGTTGAGGTCCACCCCGAGGATCTCCGCGAGCCGGTTAACGGTTACGATGTCCGGAAATGATTCCCCGCGCTCCCATTTGCCTACGGCCTGCGGGCTGATGAACAGGCGTTCGGCCAGTTGCGCTTGGGACAGGTTCAACTTCTTGCGTGCGTCGGTTATCCGGGTGCCGATGATGTTGTTTTCCATGTGCGTTGTTGCGTTGTTTTTCTGCGCTGCAAGGTTCAGTTGGCCCGTAGCCTGCACCAACGGAACCGCCGCTCCCATTGGTTGTTTTCCGGCTACTTGTGGTTGTTATTCGACAGCGGGTGGTTGTATGGGCGTGGATCCGGAGAAAGTCGATCGGATGGTGCCCAAAGCCTGCAGCCGCCGCTACCGCTCGAATCCCTCCGATAGACCGGAGTTCAACGGCCCCTACAGGACTACGTTGGCAGCGAGACAGACCTTGAGGCACGCAACGTAGTCAGCTCGCACCGTCGCTGTGGCTTTCGCGGAGGACGTGAGCCGGCAGCCGCTCGCCCGCACCGAAGCACTCTTAGACCGGTCGACCGTGGTTGGATAGGACGCTGAAATCTGGTCGACCCAACTGGTTCCAGGTCAGTTGCGAGACCGAGAGGACTGGCTTGTGGAAGGAACCCGCGTCCTCGTCGCGCCGCCCTTTGTCCACTAGCGCGTTGGAGTGACTGGCCGATCATCTACAACTGCACCACTTAAGCAAGCGATCTTTAGGGCGTCCTCGCTCGGCCCCCCTACATTCCTCCCATGGATACCCAGACCGTGCGCGCCATGGCGTTGGATATGCCGGGCACTGCCGAGAAAGGGCAGTTCGGGCGGCCCAGCTTCAGTGTGAAGAAGAAGACTTACTTGAACCTGTGGACCGAGGAACAACGCGCGGTACTGAAACTGACACCAGCACAACAAGCCGCCTTTTGCGAGGCATCTCCCGATGCGTTCTCACCCTCGCACAAGCTCGGCCAACACGGCTGGACCAGCGTGGAACTGGCGCACACCAACGAGCGGCTGTTCCGCTACGCCGTGGACCTGGCTTGGCGCAACGTGGCGCCCAAGTGGTTGGTGCCTACGCGGCAAGCGCCTGTGAAAGGCTAGAGAATGCAAATGGCTTCGAGCCACTGGCCTCGAGCTGCGCGCTTTGGAAGGCGAGCCATTGGCCTATCCTGCAAACGCGTTGAAGCGCTTCTTTCGGAAGTTGTCAAGCCGGGCTCGACCCGGGATCTCCGTTATGGCCTTGGCTGACCGGCTCTATGCCTTCTTCACATAAATGCTCTTCAGCGCCATCGACCCGAAGCCGTCGATCTTGCAATCGATGTTGTGGTCGCCATCCGTCAGGCGGATGTTCTTCACCTTGGTGCCGGCCTTCACTGGTTTGGGTGCGCCTTTCACCGGCAGGTCCTTCACCACTACCACGTCATCGCCATCTTGCAGCACGTTGCCGTTGGCATCTTTCACCACGGCTGCGGCGTTCTCCGCCGCTACTTCCTCCGGGTTCCATTCGTGGCCGCATTCGGGGCACATCCACGATGTGCCGGTGGGATATGCGAAGGAAGACTTGCAGTTGGGGCAGTTGGGTTGATCGCTCATGGGCCGCGAACTTACCCGTTCACTTCGGCGCGTGGATCAGCGCCGCGCGCTCAACGCTTCACGAACCGCAAGGTGCGGATAGTGCCGGCCTGTTCCATGCGCAGTGCATACACACCGTGCGCCAGCCCTGCGAGCGGTATGGCGATAGCCCCTCCACCGTTGCCGCTGAGCGCTCGAACGACCCGGCCGTTCAGATCGATGATGGTCATGTTGACGCCGCCCGTTGTGGGCATGTACACAAACAGTTCATCGCCAGCGGGGTTCGGCCACAGCAAAGGCCCGGTCCTGCTCGTGGTCGCTATACCAGTGGAAGTCTCCACCGCGAATACCGCAGGCGGTGTGACCACGGCAACGTTGTAGTCGAAATAGATGTACGCAGTGTTGGCTACGCTGTCGCCCGGCAGAAGCGTGTCATCGGGCGTTACGCGGAACATCACCAATCCGTGGCTGCCAACTTCATCGCTTCCGCTGTCGGGCAACATGATCCCGTCGAAACGGAATTCCAGCAAGCCGTTCAGGTACACGACCTCGCAGGAGTGGCTGGCACCAAGGAATTGAAAGGTGGTGGGGTCCAAACCGAAAGGGAGCGGATCGGTAATGCGCACGTTCTCCGCCAGCGCGGTGCCCGTGTTCTGGAAGCGGATGGTATAGGTCACCGGCGATCCATCAGCAACATCCTGAACGGTGAGCAGCGCAGGTGAGACCAACTTGTCGTTCGGATCATAGGAACCGAACACGGTGATGTCAGTGGTCTGTGTGTTGTTCCACAGCGCGTCGTCCGGCGGCGCGGTCTGCAGGTCGGCCGTGTAGTGCACCTGGTCGCCCAGCACCAGATCGGTATCGCTGAGGAAGACGATCTCGGCTGTTGTGACCTCGCCCAGATCATAGTTGTCCTGCGGCCACGTGATCAGGTTGCCGACCACGGCGGCCGGCGGCGCCACGGAAACGATGGTCTGTGTCGTGTCGAATGTGAAACTCAGTGTCCCCAGCGCAGGTACTGTTCCCTCGTTCTTGCACAGCACGGTAACGGTGTTCTCGAAACCCGGTCGCACCCATGTGGAGCCGAACGCCACCGAGAGATCGGTCTGCTGCACCGGTGCGATCATGGCCAGCAGATGTCCGGTGCTGGACAGCCCGCTGCCGATCAACGGGATCGGCGGGTAGGCTTCGGCCTGTGCATCATAATAGCCGGATTGCGCCCAAAGGCTGAAGGTTCCCGACGGCACGGTGATGGTGAACGTCCCCGATGGCCCTGTTACCACGCCATACCCGCCCGGCGAAACCGATACCACCCGGTTCTGGATCGGTAGATCGGGTCCTCCGAAGAGAGAATCCTGATCCACATCGAGGAACAGTTGCCCGCTGATCGTGTTCGATCCACCGAAGCAGTTGCAGTCCACCGTCCAGGCATCGTTGCTGGTCAGCGGATCCATGTCGTCGCACGGCGTTCCCGGCGGGTAGGCACCATCGGCACAGCCGTTCACCCCCCAGCCGATACACCAGCACAGGTTGTTCGGTGCATCGTTGATCGTGTTCGGGTTGCCATCGTCACACAGCGGTAGCGACCATACGGGGCATGTACCCACACATTGGCAGGCGAGGTTCCACGTGTCGTTGATGGTAATGGGGTTCCCGTCGTTGCACGGACTGCCGGGAATGTCGGTCCCGCCAAAAACGCCGAGACAATCCAACTGCGCATGGAGCGCTTGCGTTCCCAAGCTCAACAAGGTCGCAAGCACGATGGTGGGGATATGCTTCATCCGGATGGTCGCTCCGCTCTGGTGCGTAGCGTGTCGAAATATAGGCGGGCTGCGCATTGCCGATGGCTGGGACCGAAGCCGACCGATGCTTGCGCGGCCCTTTTTACTTTGTCGCCTCATACACTTCACGATCACGCGCCGAGCTACGGCCGAACCCCTCCAACCAATACACTACCACCATGCGCGAACCGATGCTCATACTCCACTTCATTGGCTTGGCCATGGGACTAGGTAGTGGACTATCCTTCCTGTTCCTTGGCGCTGCCGCTGGCAAGATGGAACCGGCAAAGCGCCGTTAATTCATGGCGAACGTCTTCCCGGTTTCGGTCATGGGCCAATACGGCCTGCTGCTGTTGGTGCTCACCGGCGGTTACCTCATGACGCCGTACTGGCGTGTGCTGGGAGACAACCCGATGCTGATCGCGAAGTTGTTGCTCGTTGTGTTGCTCGGCGCGCTGATCGGTATCAACTCTTCGTATCGGCGCAAAGCGGCGCAAGGCAACGCTGAGGCGTACATGCCCAAGATCGTGATGCTGGGGCGCGTGTCGTTGCTCACCACGCTCACCATCGTGGTGCTGGCGGTGCTGGTGTTCCGTTGAACGAAGTGCCGCAGTTTCACGCATGGAACGCACCCTCCTCTTCGATCACCTCGCTCACCACGGCAACGTGTTCCGGGCCCTGTTCACCGACCTCACTGCGGAAGAGGTCCGCTGGAAACCAGCGCCGGAGAAGTGGTGCGCGTTGGAGCTCATTTGCCACTTGCACGATGAAGAGCGCGAGGACTTCCGCGCGCGGTTGAAGCATGTGTTGGAAACGCCCGAAGCACCGATGCCCAAGATCGACCCCGCGGCGTGGATCATCGAACGCAAATACATGGATCAGGACTTCAACACGGTGCTCAAGAACTTCCTCGCTGAGCGCGACAAGTCAGTGGCGTGGTTGCGCGGGCTCATCGACGCGCCATGGGAGAATGCCTACATGCACCCCACCGTGGGCCCGGTGAGTTGCGAACTACTGCTCACCAATTGGGTGGCGCACGACCTGCACCACCTGCGGCAATTCAACAACCTGCGTTACGAATACCTGCGGGCCAACACTACTGTACCGTTGGACTACGCGGGCAAGTGGTAGGATGCGGACAGTGCTCGGGGAAATTTGGTTGCGCGGCGGGCAATAGCGCTGTTCACATTCATGGACCGTTGCCGATGTAGTGGCAACATTCAACCTCCATGAAACAACTGCTTACACTTCTCCCCGCGACCTGTCTATCCATTCTTGCCAACGCGCAGTGCGACGTCAACGTGCCGTCCAATGCCACGGTGATCTATGCTGATGGCACGGTCACTGACGGCGGGAATTTCTGGGTATGTGAAGGCATCACGGCAACATTCACCGGCTTCGCTCCCTTCGTCTATGCCGAGGAAGGATGCACCATCACCGTTACCGGGTTGCTGGGTGCCTTTGTGGTGAAGGCCAACAGCACCATTACACTGAACGGTAACAACAACAACGTGGTTTACGATGCCACTACCACCCTCATCGATAACGGCAATAACAACATTTCGTCGGTTTGTCCGGTGGTGGTGTTGGACTACAGCAACGCGCCAGTTGGTGGTTGCTCCACGTCCATGGTAGTTGCGGCGAACGGAAAAGAAGTTGTTACCAGCATTCACCCCAACCCAGCGCACGAACAGGTGAACATTGCGGTACTAGGCGACGTACTTCTCGGTGTGCAACTCATCGACATGAGCGGTCGTGTGGTCATCGGTGACGCAGGAGCGCAGGGCCGCGCGTGGATCTGAGCGGTGTGGCACCCGGCCAATACGTGGTGGCTGTGCGCACAGCTTAGGGTATTGCGCGAAGCTGTGGGTGGTGTATTGAGACCATACACACCCTCCTGAGCACCGAACAGCGTTCTCGAGAATGGGCGGCAGGGAGATACATTTCATGAATGGCACTTACGCTACCGATCCTTCGGGAGGATTTTCCTACTAGAGAGCTTGGCGGCGGTTGGTTCCAAGTGCTCTGGGGGTGTCATGATTTTTGTGGCCGTCGCCGGTGTGGCTGTCATATTCCCCACAGCACCAGCTATTGTCTTCGGGGTGGCCCTGGCCTTGGGATCCGTATGGTTCGCTTCGCGTTCACGTCGCCGCTTGCGAGATTGGGCTCGACCGGAGGATGTCGTCGGTGAGATATCAATTACGCATGAGATGTTCGCTTTGTCGGTCAATGGTACGCAGCGCGTGGTCCAACGGAAGGACGTCCTTCGGGCAACGATGAGCGCGAATCAT
>JADJCX010000026.1 GCA_016703005.1 Flavobacteriales bacterium | reverse complement strand
TAGATGAAGTTCTTCGATACAAAGTCAAACCACTTGGTGATTCTATTCGGTGCTGGTTGTGTCGCGAGACTTGTCTTAGAGAGCCACCAACGCAATAGAATGGGCCAAGGCACGGCAGACCTACCGGAACCAAGGGCGCCCTCTATTCGAAATGTTGGAACATTAGACAGTAGGGCAAGCACGTCCTCGGATGAAGGCGAGTCTCTCTTCCGCACTGAATTGAACATAGTTCGCCCCTTCTTGGAGCTTCTTTCTAATCGTTTGCGCATACTCAACATGCTCGCTGCGGAACGCGGAGACAAGCTTGTCTTATAGATGGTCGTCGTTGTTCGGAATTGGGGTAGTAAGCTTTTGAGCGCTTTACCTCTTGCGAGCCAAAGCCTAGCCAGATGAGATTCACTCTCCGGAACTAGCGAAGGCATATGTCTTTCGCCAAATGCGTGATAGCTCGTCCTCGATTTCTCGCGGATTGAGGTCGGCCTTGCGGATTTCCTCGACCTCTTCGATTGCAGACAACAAGAAGCCGTCCAACGTGTCGAGGTAGTCATATGCAGCTCCTTGCTCACCTCCACCAACTGCAGTCTGTTCAAGCCGGATTCAAACTCTAGGATGGAAGTTGAACCGGTGATGGTTCGCCATGCCTTTCTAATTCGGCGAGAAGGCAGGCAAGTGGGCTTGTCCCACGATCTTCTGCTGTAGTTGACGATTCGGAACCTGGACGCTTTTATTTCATCGACAATGTCGAGGTAGGCGCTTCGTTGCCGACTATGAACACCATATCTGCGTTCAGGTAGAACTACAAGCGCACTTCCTCCGTCGCCACACCAGGTCTTCCAGCACGTCCCACGAGATTGCTGAACTCCTGAATTGTAAGGGCTGGTGGCTCGCCACAGATTGGGAGTAGTATATGGTTCACCGGAATGTTAACGCCCTCGACAATGTAGATGTGGCAATAATCACGCGCGCAAGGCCCTTGTCGATGACCATTTTCAACCTGCGGGAGAGCGTTGACCGGGCATTTTGCCATGATGAACTACTATGCCTCTTACAAGTAGCCTGTACTCCACAGATTCAGTGGTGAAATAGTCCTCGGCGCTTGCTAAGCAGCGATTCCAGGTCTCATCAGTCTCATCAAGAGCCGATAGTTTGGGAGATGCATCAGACCATTTGTCCATCAAGTCTGAGCAAGTCTGAGCAAAAGCGTCAACGTTCTGTGTCAACGAGATTAGAACGGCTGGGCGAGTTCCGTCGGGGCGCTCAGACGCAAGTTGAAGAGCGGCCCAAAGAGTTGGGGCCTTCATTCTAGCTTCCGGTTGGGTTGGATTGTCCAACCCACCGGCAGCGCCGCAAATGGACTTCGACATAGGCGATTGCGAACTCGTACCCTCCTTGAACCCCAAGGAACGTCCATCCATCAAGTCATAGTGTATGGCATAGTCACCGGATTCACTTACTTCCAAGCGACCAATCATCTGTCGTGTACTGCGATAAGACGACGACACGGGAAGCGCATCCTGATGTCCATTAAACCAACGGGCAAGCGCGGGTCCAGCATGCCGCTACCGCCGAAAGGGCGATCATGCGGAAGCCATATTGGTCTTGTGCACGGAGTAATCTTGTACAGAGCTGCTCGACACGGAATTCTCGCGATGAGCCCTCTTGAAGTGATCCTAGTCGTCCCTTTGTCCTGCTCGACCATATGTGCCTCATCAATAACAATGAGCTTGACTCGATCCATGGAAGAGCACGCCGAGGTATCGAATCAAGGCATCGGCTCTCAAAGGTGCAGATGACGGCGGTTGCGCGCCCAGTTGGATCCAAGCATCTGTAGGTCCCCAGTCTGAGCCGCCGTAGAAGCCAGTGACCACTAAAGGGGTGGCGGCAATGCCTTCAAGATCTTGTGATAGTCGTTGTTCAACCTCGGCGGCGAGCGCTCTTGAAGGAACTAAGTAGAGAGCAATGCTGCCGTGACTTTCCTCAGAAGGCTCCTTGGGAGGCTACTTCGAGAACAAGCTCTGAACGACACCTCAAGTGTTGCAACGGTCGTCTTTCCTGATCCCGTTGGGGTACAAAGGACAAACGAGGGCTTGTGGCGTCGCAAGCCGATTGATGCCGGCTTGCTGCGCGGGCCAACTAGGGGCCCTGCGGTTCACGAATGCCGCGCGGCCGAATTGCACCAGCGCAGCGGCGTCAGCGCTTGAAACGGAACCGAGTTGCTCAATTCTTGGCCAGAGGGCGTTCTCGACGAACGTCCGACAACTGGCAGCTGTGAGCTTTGCTAGCAGATGTGAATAGGAGTCTCGGCTATGTACAAGGGCACTAGCCAGATTGTCCAACTTGGTCAAGGCCCGATTTAGAACTCTATCATCACCTGTATGGAAGTACCCGCAAACAGAACCCAATGACATGATTACATGATGGACGAGAGAATTACTCAGTTCCAGATTCTCAGCTGAATCGGCTGGTGCGCTAGTGCTTGCAAGCCTCTCCTTCCAGTACGTCTCCAATGCGGTTTGTGTCCCGGGGGAAGTCACCACGAAGGAAACAGCTTAGTATTTGAGAGTAGCCAGAGTCTGGAGTGCGTTTCAGGAGACCAAGCGCCATTGCTGGAAGACCTGCGAGTTGATATGCACTGGCAGCCAATAGAGGTAGTGATGGGACTGGCCGGCAGCTCGGGCTGACAGAGCCATTCGAGCAATTGAGCGGCCCTCTTCACGCCATCCTCCACTGCCCGTTGGGCTCGGTCTTGCGTTCTATTAGGTGCGCATTCGATTAGTAGTAGCGCGTCATCCAGGTAGCGTTCGACATCATCCGAACGAAAGCTGGCGAGACCTTCTTGCCCCATGTCCAACCTCAATCGCTGGCTATAGAGTATGGCCTGTCGTTCTGTAAGTGCACTGAGGCCATGGCCTGTCGAGTGTCTGAGCAAGAGCTTCTAAGCTTGCGGCCATAGGTTAGGGGCGATAGAGTGCAACGACGACATCTTTCTGCCGGGGAACTGGAACTCGAATGCTTCTAGGTTGCGGTGGACTTATACTCACCATGTGGCGCACCACCGTCCAACCAGGACACCCGGCCTTTCACCTTTGGAATGTTACCGCACGAGTATGCAAGGCCATCGCATCTTTGCGGTCTTGTAGCCCTCCCGCCAGAGTAAGCAGCGATTGCCTCCATTTCGCCGCTGCGGGACTGGCGTAGTCCCCTAAAAGGTTGATTAGCTCACGAACTCCGGATGGTAAGGTCAGTCCGGCGGATAGCTTTTGATGAGCATCCTTGATAATGCCCGTGTTGCTCGTTTCCAAGCACTTCGATTCGAAGGTGAGAATGTCCGTAATCACGTTTTCATCATCTGAACGCAATGGCATCGTCACCAGTTCTTCCGGTCTCTGCTGCGCTTCATCGTCAGGGTTGTAAGCCAGACCCTCTGATAAGCTGGGTTGATTCCTCGAGGTGCTGAAATTCCTCGATCATGGAATCGGAACAACATGGCCGGTACGCACCAGTTCGCGATCGTGCGCACCCCAACCTTCAACACCGATAACGGCCAATGTCTCGCCCCAATATCCCTTTAACGTGATGATGTTTAGGGCGGGGAAAATTCTCTGCCGGGTCAATTGAGGGCGTTTGTGAATGGCGGTACTTCAAAGCCCTGAAATTCCCCGCAATCTTATCTCGCGTCCGCAAGGCTTCGGAGGTATTCGGCAATCAGGCTTAAGGGTCGAAGGCACCAGGGGGGCACGAAAAACTCTCGGCCGGCGTAGTGGGTGATGTGTGGAGCCAGGTTCCTCCAGGAGCCGGGCCCGGAGTCGGAGTCATCTGAGTTATTCGTTTCGGCTCGAATCATAGTTGAATCTTCGTTTGGTTGGTGGGGTGAAGGAAGGACATTTCGCGCGGCGAGCGATTGCAGCGAGCCCGGCCAGTGGTAATCCGGCGAGGTCTTGTAGCGGAAAGCGCGCCGGCGCGCCTGACCGGGACGCCTCGAAGGACCAAGAAGAACCGCAAGGCCTTCGTTCCCGAAGCCCCTGCGGCGTTCATTGTTCGTCCTACACCCTCACCACACGAAGCGCTTCACCTGCCGCGCATCGCCGTTGGTTACTTGCACGGTGTAGGCGCCGCGCGCGAAGGAGAGCATCGGCAGGTCCGTGCGGTCGGCGGTGATGCGGCCGGTGGCCATGATGCGACCGGTCGCGTCGAACAGCGTGTAGGTGTACCCGATGGTTGCGGCATCGCTCAGCAGTTGCACGCCATCGTCCGTGGGCAGCACTAGGAAGTCAGGCGTTGCCACTGCGGCCACGCCCGTGCTCGCGTTGATGCTCACCGTATAGTCCTCGGTCTCTCCATAGCTCGCATCCAGGCAAGCATTGCTCATGGGGCTGGTGGCGCAGCGCACGCGCATGCGCTTGCTGCCAAGCGTGGTGCCGGGCGGCACGGTGAAAGCCACGTCGTTCGTGCCGAATGGATCGGCGATGAGGGCCCAGCCGAGCGACTCGCCAGCATCATCGAAGTCGTTGTCGTTGTTGTGATCGATCCACGCGGAGTAGGTGTCGCCAGCGTACTCACCGCCGGTGATCGTGAGCGTTGCCGGTTGGCCCACGATCAGTGTGGTGCTTTGCGCCGTGTAGTCCTGGTAGGCCACACCGTACACGCTGCCGGTGCCGGTGTTCTGGATCGTGCCCAGTTGCACGCCATCGATGAAGTCGCCATCGGTGGTCCATTGGTTCATGAACGGAATGCACGGTCCGTTGGGGTCTTCCACCACCACCACCCAATCCAAGATCTGGCCGTAGGGCTGATCATCGCATGGATCCACCAACGGGAAGCCGGCATCATCGTTCGCGCGCAGGCGCATGAAGTGCTGGCCGGGGATGCAGTTGGGCGGCAACGGGTACACCATCGTGATGGGTTCACCAGCGACCGTACTGGTGTAGATGAGGGGTTCTTCGTTCGTGTCGAAGAAATCGCCATCGTCGTTCATGTCCATGCTCAGCCGATAGGTCTCGGGTGCGTAGGACCCTGCTGTGAAGCTGATGGTGATGGAACCGCCTGCGTCGTAGTGGTACGGCATGGCGCTCCACGCTATGTAGTAGGGGAACTCCGTTTGCGCCGCATAGGCATCACCTTCTATCGTCATGTCGGTGAAGCCATCGCCGAACTGCGTGCCATAGCCTTGGAGCGGCAGGCAGGGCCAACCGCTGCGCTCCACGGAGAGCGCGAAGTCCACCGCGTTGCCGAAGTCGCTGGGATCGCATACGCCCACGTTCGCATCGGTGTGCGCCACACGCATGCGCGCATAGCCCACGTAATTGAGGTCCGGGGTAATGTCGAAAGTCACTTGTGCGAAGCCCGTGCCCACCGGCAGGCTGCCGATCAGTTCGAAGCCATTGCCCCAACTCACCCAAGCGCTGAGGTAGCCTGATGCGGCCGAGCCGCCGAACACCGTTAGGGTGCTCGTAGCGCCCGACTGCAAATGCGCGCCATTGTGCAGGGCATCGGTATACCCCGTTGGCTGGACTTGGACGGGTCCCCACGCCAGGTCGGCCAGGTGCACTTCGCTGATGTAATGGCCTTGGCTCGCTTGGGCGCCATAGAGCGGGATGCAAGCCGAGCCATCGTCGATCACGATCGTGTAGTCCTCGGTTTCGCCGTTGAAATAGGTGCCGCATGCAACATCGGGTGTGCTGCCGTCGGCAACCATCACCCGCATAGTGGTGTAGCCTGTGCGCGCGTTGGCCGGTATCGTCACGTCCAACGTGGTTGTTTGGACCCCGTTATTGAGCACTGTCGCTTGGGCGAGGAGTTCGCCCGGTTCGAAGTTGAGATCGCCATCCAGGTCCACCCAGATCGCGTATTCATCAAAAACGCCACTGGGTCCGGAAGTGATGGTTGCGGTGTAGGTGCCTCCCGGCGCTGCGGAAGTGATGAAGCCAGGGCCGCTATACCGGTAGTCGCTGTAGGCCGCGCCACCCTGGGCACCGGACCCGATGTTGTTGATGGTGCCGAAAACGAAACCATCGATGTAGTTATTGAAGATGGTGCCGAAGCCATACACCGGTATGCACGGCGCGCCGTCGTCGACGATCACGGTGTAGTCCTCGGTTTCGCCGAAGGCATAGGTTCCGCATGCATCGCTCGGTGTAGTGAGGCTTACGAACATCACCCGCATGCTGGTGTAGCCAGTGGGTGCGTTGGCCGGTATCGTCACGTCCACCGTGGTAGTCTGCGCACCAACACCAAATGCGGAAGCCTGGGCCAACAGCTCATTCGGCTCGAAGCTGAGATCACCATCCAGGTCAAGCCAGATCACATACTGATCAAGGAAGTCACCGGCTCCGGCGGTGATCGTTGCTGTATACGTGCCGCCAGGTGCTACGCTGGTCATGTAGCCCGCGCCGCTGTACCGATAGTCGCTGTATGCCCAACCATCCTGTGCACCGGACCCGACGTTGTTGATGGTGTTGAACTGGAACCCATCGATGTAGTCGTTAGCGACGGTGCCGAACTCATACATCGGGATGCACGGTGCGCCATCGTCGATCACCAGCGTGTAGTCCTCCGTTTCGCCGAAGAGGAAGTAACCGCAGGGATCCGCAGGGCCGATCTGATTCTCGTTCATGACGCGCATGCGGGTATAGCCAACGGCTGCATCGGCGGGTATCGTCACGTTCACCGTGGTCACTTGTACACCGGTACCACTTGCTGCGGCTTGCACGAGCAACTCGTTCTGCTCGAAGATGAGGTCGTGGTCCAAGTCCACCCAGATCGCATACGCTTGAATATCGGCGGCGGGTCCGGAAGTGATGGTCGCCTGATAGGTACCGCCGGGCGCCACGGAGGTGAAGGTGCCTAGCCCGCCGTTGGTGTAGTTCGCGAAGCCCGGTGCGGCGGTAGGCCCGGAACCCACATTGTTGATGGTGCCCAGCACGAAACCATCGATGTAGTGGCCAAATGTGCCGGCATCAACGTACTCGGGTTGGCAGTAGGTCTGAGCGAGCGCTGCGAGGGGCTGCAACAAGCAACCGAAGAGGAGAAGGCGGAGAGACGTTTTCATAGTTCGGGGTCTTTGTTGCCAGCGTGGAATTCGACACTGCAAACGAACTCCGCGTGGAGGCGGGCATCAATCGTTGTTTCCAATGAGGTCGAGGGCCGGGTATCATTGGAACCAATGACATGCTGGAAGAGGGTGAAAGGGTGAGAGGGCGAGAGAGCGCAGACCCTCTCACTCTTTCACCCTCTCACTCTTTTACTCTTTCACCCTCTCCCAGCATTCCCCCGCCGTATGCCTAAGTTTCCGCAACGATCCATGCGCGCCTACCGTCTTCCATTCGCTCTTCTCGTGGCCTGCATTGCGGTCAGTGCCCCGGGACAAGTCGCCGATCGCGCAACGGAGCTTCCGGTGGAATGGATCACTGTGGACGACGGCCTTCCGCAAGGCATGGTGCGCGCCATCCTCCAGGACCGCACCGGCTACATGTGGTTCGCCACGAAGGACGGATTGGCGCGCAGCGACGGCTACGGCTACACGGTCTTCCGGCACGATGCGCAGGACAGCCTGAGCATCTGTGCCAATCACATCAGTTGCTTGTACGAGGACCGCGCTGGCCAACTGTGGATCGGATCGGACGCAGGAGGCGTGGACCGGTACGATCCACGGACGGGCGTCTTCGTGCATGTGTTGCGCCCGGATCCAGCGACGCCCGGGATATCGCGATCCATACGCCATTTCGCCGAGGACGGCAACGGGAACATGCTGGTCTTGGATGCACAGGGTGTTGCTTTCGTGGTGCCGCGCACCGGAGGAAGCACTTCAGGTCAAGTGGCGGAGAACGTCGTCGCACTGGCTTTCGCTCCGAACGGTGAGCTCTGGACACTCACCACGGATGAACTGGTGATCTCCACGCTGACCGGTGACATGGTGCGGTCCGTCGTGAAGCGCTTCGCGTTACCACCGATCGCTTCCACCACAGCAGGCCTCATCGCTGATACGCTGCATGCGCGGATGCTGTTGGTGCGGCAGGGCAACATCATCACGTTCGATCCAGCCTCGCACCGCGCGGTGGACACCATCGCCTCGGGCTTGACCGGCGGCGATCTGGGCATCTACCTGCTGGATGGCGATCACGTCTGGATCGGCCATGGTGGATCCGCGAATGCCACGCGTGTTTCTCTAGTGGACGGCACGGTGGAACCGTTCGACTTCGCCGCAGTGAGTGGAAGTAGTCCTCCTAAGGGACCGCTCGCCGCAGCCTTCGCCAAGGACCGCAGCGGGAACCTCTGGGTGGGTACCACCGGCTACGGCGTGCTGCTGCACCGTGCGCTAGCGGGCCGCTTCCACCAGATGCTGCAGGGTTCCAGTTCGTTGTTGGTAAAAGCCGATCGCGAGGGCAAGCATATCGTGGGGGCTGAACGCATGCTCTGGATCAACGCGCCGGATGGCGTGCCGCAGGAGACCGGTTTCGGTAGAGCGCTGAACAAAGAGGGCCGCATGGCCAGCTGGCACGGAATGGTGCGCGACGGATCCGGTGTCTGGTGGGCGTGCGTCACGCTCACAGGCATTGCCAACCACCTCATGTACCATGGACCGGGGAAGGAGGACGGACTTCACAGCATGCCGTTGGGGTCGGAGGAAGAGCCGCTGATGCTCATCCCGTGTGACAGTGATGAGCTGTGGATCCTGGCGAACGGAAGCGTGGGCAGCGCGTGCGATCGCTTGATCCGTTTCGATCCCATCACGCGGCGGATCACAGGCCGCCACCTGCTGCCGTTCCCGCTGCCGGCATCGGACTACCGCATGATCTCCGCGCTGCTCTTCGGGCGCGATGGCGCCTTATGGCTGGGTACACGCATGGGCTTGCTTGAACTGCGGCCGGGATCGGAGAAGTGGAACGTACACACGCACGATCCCGCTGACCCCACCACGTTACCCAGCGATCGCATCTTCTCGCTGTGCTTCGACACGGATGCGCCCGATGGGGCCATCTGGGTAGGCACGGAGGATGCCGGACTAGCGCGCCTGGACATGCGCACCGGGAAGTGCCGCACCTACAACATGCGCGATGGGTTGCCGAACAATACCATCTACGCCATGCTCCCCGATGCGCATCGGAACCTGTGGGTAAGCACCAACAAGGGCTTGTGCCGCTTCGATCCACGTACCGGAACTACCCGCAACTATTCGCGCAACGATGGGCTCGCGGGCACCGAGTTCAACCGCTACAGCGCTGCGATCGCTCACGACGGCCGCTTCTTCTTTTCGGGCACCAATGGCATCACGTACTTCCGGCCCGATGAGATGTATGGCGATGCCGGTGCTTCCGCCACCGTGATCACTGGACTGGCGCTGGCCAACAAGCAAGTGAGCTGGAGCGATGCAAGGGCAGGGGAGGACAAAGCCTTCCTTGTTCCATCACCGCCGGACCATTTGCAGAGCCTCTCGTTGCCCTACAGCGAGCGCTCCCTCACCATCTCCTTCGCGTGCATGGATCATTCCGCACCGGCGAAGAACAGCTTCCGCTACAGGCTCGAAGGCTTCCACAATGACTGGGTGGATGCCGGCACCGCACACGAAGCCACCTTCACCAACCTTGATGCGGGCACCTACACCTTCCGCGTGCAGGGCCGCAACAGTGCCGAGGTGTGGGATGAACAAGGCGCCGCATTGGAACTGATCATCGCGCCGCCGTGGTGGGGCACCTGGTGGTTCCGCAGCTTGGTCTTGCTGGTGATCGGTGGTGGGCTTTATGGCTTCTATCGCTACCGTCTCGCGCAAGCGATGAAAGTGGTGGCCGTGC
The DNA here is from genome assembly GCA_016703005.1 of Flavobacteriales bacterium. Classification (GTDB taxonomy): domain Bacteria; phylum Bacteroidota; class Bacteroidia; order Flavobacteriales_F; family PHOS-HE28; genus PHOS-HE28. The sequence continues at coordinate 27,181 of JADJCX010000026.1, read as the reverse complement.
GTGAGCGCATCGCACGCGACCTGCACGACGAGATCGGTTCCACGCTCAGCAGCGTTTCGTTGTACAGCTCCGTCGCACAGAAGAAGGTGGCCGACAAAGCACCCGAGGCGAACGAATTGCTGGGGCGCATCAGCGAGAGCACCACGCAGGTGTTGGAATCAATAAACGATATCGTCTGGGCCGTGAACGCCGACAACGATGACATGGACCATCTGGTGAAACGCATGCACGACTACGCGGTGCGCATGGCCGAGACACGCGAGTGCGCGCTGCACTTCGAGCATGATCCCGCGTTGGATGCCATCCAACTGGACATGTCCGGGCGCAAGAACCTCTACCTCATCTTCAAGGAAGCGGTGAACAACGCCGTGAAGTACAGCGACTGCCAGGAACTGCATGTTGCACTGAAGCGTGAGCGGTCGGAGGTGGTGCTACGGATCGCCGACGATGGCAAAGGCTTCGACCCATTGCACGCGCCCAGCAACGGTGGTGGGGGCAATGGTCTGCCCAACATGCACAAGCGCGCGGCCGAACTGGGCGCTACGCTGTTGATCTCTTCCGCAGCAGGGAAAGGCACCACGGTGGAAGTGCGCTTCATACCGGGCAGCCGCATCAAATCATTGGAAACAATGACCGACCGGGGCAACGGCACGGAATAGTTTTGTCTCCGCGCTTCGGCGTGCAACACATGGAGATCCGCGTAGCCGTATTCGATGACAACGCCAAGCGGCGCGAAGGGCTGCAACTGCTCATCGAATCCTCCGATAACATGGCCTGCGTGGGCGCCTGGCCCGATTGCCGCGATGTTGTGCGACATGTCACGGAAACCTCGCCCGACGTGGTGCTGATGGACATCGACATGCCGCACGTGGATGGTATCGCGGGTGTAACGCTCATCCGAAAGCAGGTCAAGGACGTGAAGATCCTGATGCAGACCGTTCTGGAGGACAACGCCAGGATCTTCGCTGCGATCCTCGCCGGTGCCGATGGCTACCTCTTGAAGCAGACCTCGCCGGTGAAGTTGCTCGAGGGCATCGTGGAAGTGACCCAGGGCGGCGCGCCCATGCCCCCGGTCATCGCGGCCAAGGTGCTCAAGCTCTTCACGCAACGCGGCTCGGCGAGCAAGGCCCTCGACTTCCACCTCACCGAACGCGAAGTGGAGATCCTCAAGCTGCTGGCCGACGGATTCAGCTACAAGATGATCGCGGAGAAGTGCGGCATCACGTACGCCACCGTGAACACGCACGTGAGCCACATCTACGAGAAGCTGCAGGTGAAGAGCGTCGCGGGAGCGGTGAGCCTGGCGGTGCGGGAGGGGCTGGTGTAAGCGCGGCGGAATAGGACGTCGTAGAAATGAACCGGGGAGGATCCTCTTGCGAGAACCCTCCCCGGGAATAACAGCGATCGCGGCGCTTAACGCTGCACCATGAGCTTCATGATGTGCTGTTCGCCATTGCGCGTAGCGAGCAGGTAGTATGCGCCGGGGGGCCACAGCGGTCATATCCATATCGATGGCGCGTTGCCCGGCCACCGTGAAAGGAGCAAGCACTTCCTGTCCCAGTCCATTGCGCACGCTGATGTTGATCGGCGTGGCGTCGGTGGTGGAAGGGCGCAGTTGGAACAACCCGTTGGAGGGATTCGGTTGCACGGTGAACCACTCGATGGCGCTGCCGGTCGTGGTCGCGATGCCGGTGTTGAAGTCAACAGTTACCGTGATGCAACTGGTGAGTTCACAGGCGCCGACCATTGCAATAACACAGAGTTCAACATCGCCAGCAACGTTGTTCGCATTGGCAACGAGCACGAAGGCGCTGTTGTCGCCAGTGGTCCAGCCGTTGGGTAGTATCCATTCGTAGCTGGTGGCGTTGGCCACGGGAGTCACGACGTACGCGCTGGTGGTATTGCCGAGCACCACAGTGGCGCCGGAAACCGCACCAATGGTGAGCGTTGTGCCACTGCACGCGCAGTTGGCATCGCGCACATCGTTCACCGTGCATGCGAGTCCATCATCGCAAGCCGTGCCGGGCAGGACCGCACCACCGATCGTGCCTTCGCAGTCGATGACTTCTCCCGCGCATGTGCAGTTCGCACTGTACACGTCAGTACCAGTGTTCGCATTGCCGTCGTCACACGCCGTGCCCGGCTGTGCAGGGCCACCAACTGTGCCTTCGCAATCGCTCGCGAGCGTTCCCGCACAGATGCAGTTGGCGTTGAACATATCGTTGCTGGTGTCGTTGTCGCCATCGTCGCAGGCCGTACCGATGGTGCTCGTGCCACCGGGCACGCCTTCACAATCGATCAACAGACCAGCGCACTGGCAGTTCGCGTCGATCACATCGTTGCCCGTATTCGTATTGGCATCGTCGCAGGGGAAGCCGGGCAACGCGAAGCCGCCGACCACACCATCGCAGTCGATCAATTGACCGGCGCAGGTGCAGAAGGCGTTGTACACGTCATTGCCCGTATTGGCATCGCCATCATCGCAAGCGGTACCGGCCTGCGCAGTGCCGCCGGGCACACCAGCGCAGTCGTTCGGTAGCACGCCGATGCATCCGCAGTTCGCGGTGAAAGTGTCATTGCTGCTGTCAGGGTTGCCGTCATCGCAAGGCGTGCCGGGCGTTTGCGTTCCGCCCGGTGTTCCGGCGCAGTCGAAGGATAGACCAGCGCAGGCGCAGTTCAGGCCATAGACATCATTCCCCGTTGCGGCATTCGCATCGTCGCACGGTGTACCGGGCTGGGCGGTTCCACCCGGAACACCGGCGCAATCCGTAGCGAACGCGCCCGCACACAAGCAGTTGGCATCGTAGGCGTCGCCGCCGCTGAGCGGATTGCCGTCATCGCAAGGGCTGCCCGGCAGTGCGGTACCGCCGAGCGTGCCTGCGCAATCGAAGAGCTGCCCGATGCACCCGCAATTCGCGGTGAGTATATCGTTGACCGTGTTCTGATCGAAATCGTTGCAGGGCATGCCCGGCACATCGGGACCACCTGCCACGCCCAGACAGTCGAAGGGAAGTCCAGCGCAACCGCAACCGGCGTCGAAGACATCGTTGCCGGTGTTCGCGTTGCCATCGTCACACGGTGTACCGGGCAGGGCAGGGCCGGCCACGACGCCGTTGCAATCGGTCTGGAATCCGGCGCACGTACAGTTCGACTGGTAGAAGTCGAACACCGTGTAAGCATTGCCATCGTTGCACGAAGTCAAGGGGTTGGCTGTGCCGTTGGGCGCGCCGTTGCAATCCAGCGGCGTGTTACCGTCGATAACGATCTCGTACTCTTCGATCTCGCTGTACAAATAGGCGTAACAGGGGTCCACCGGCGTTGGTTCTCCGGGCAGCACATACACGGCGCGCACACGCATGCTGGTGCTTCCGAGTTGAGCAGCCGCTGGCACCGTGAAGGGGTGGAAGGACCGGCGGTCACCGTTGACGAGGAAGAACGGGCCTTCGGCGATCTTCTCGTTGGCATCGTACGTGTCGCTGTGATCGTAATCGATCCACGCCGCAAGTTGGATGGGATCGCCAGGACCGGCCGTTATCGTGATCATTTGCTCGCTATTGCGCGAGAGGGTAGTAGTATGGTCGGCACTGTAGTCCACGTAGCCTGCAGGCGGCGGGATACCTCCGGTGTTCAGGTTCTCGATGTCACGGAGCTGCACGCCATCCACATAATAGCCGTACTGGATATCACCCAAGCTCGGTGGCTTGCAGTAGGTATCGGGAGCAACGTTGCCAACGCCGAAGTAGGCCGAGATCGTCACGCTGGAGCTGATCGACGGATCACAGAGGGAATAGAGGTAAAGGAGGATGTTCTCGAAATTGACGACGTTGATGTTCGGCTGCTCGAGCAGGAGGTTGGTCACGTTCAGGCAATCGTTCGCGAGCACATCCAGTGCGATGCCGTCGTCGTTCCCGTTGAGCGTGTTGCCGAATGCGTTCATAATGGCCCCGCTGGTGTTCGTGGCCGAACTGAATTTCAGGTAGTAGGTGCGGTCCTGTGCGCTGTTGTTGCAGATGTACAATGGGAAGATGACCTGTGATCCGATCGTTGCCTCGTCGACGATCATGTTCGTTTGCCCCGGTGAACCCACGGAAAGTGAAGGCTGGTCCACCTGCTCGCCGCCTTCGTAGGGGCAGCTGGTCTCGGCGCTCGCGGAGTCGAGCGTGAAGACGAAAGTGCCGAAGACGGGATCCTTGGCAATGTTCACGGTGAACTGGTCCGAGCCGTCATCGTCCGCCAGGTGATAGGCCATCGTGTTCTCCACGGAATTGCTCGAGTTCTGGCCGGAACCGTATCCCTGCTGGAAGTGCATCCCACCTCCTGCGGTGACGCCGGTGCCGCCGATGTTCACGCCGAACTCACCGGTGAACCCGCTATCCACGGTGGCTTCGTAGCTGATGCTCCGCGCCTCCGTTGTTGTGGTGGTGTAGGTGTGGTCTTCGGAAAGTCCGCCGCTGAAGCTCTCCACGTTATCCACCACGGCTGCCGCTTTGATGGAATCGTTCATCGCCAGGGTCTGGATCCACACACCGAGCTGGCTCACGGCATCGCGGTAGCCACTGGTGCCGGGGATCAATCCGGCGATGAGATCCTCCTGGTCGGGGATGATCGAATTGCGGATCTGGCTTTCGGTGTACGCATACCTGCTGTTCACCCCGACCGGTCCGTTGGCGAAGTAGGCGTCCTTCTCAATGGTGCCACAGGCGGTGCGGGTGATCACCTTGCCGAAGCCGTAAGCGTAGCGGACGGAGCTGCCGATGAACACATCATCGGGTGGCCCGGTGGCACCGGTGGAGATCACCTGGGTGTTCTGGAAGCAGGTGGTGATATCGAAGTTCTGTTGCTCGGTCTGCGAAGCATGGTAGTCTGTGCCGATCTCACCATAGATATCGTATTCCAGACCGATGAAGGGAACGGTACCGGCAACGCCGACCCGGGCCTTGAAGTAAGCATCCTGCGTGGAGCCCGTGGTCACCGAGGTGGTGGTACCGACACAGGCACCGTCGGAGATAGTGATGGAGCTGTAGCTGCCATCGCCGGGCGGATCGCGCAGGATGTACAGCGGCAGCGCAGGAGCATCGTAGTAGCCGAGCACCTGGGAGAAGGTGGTGCCAACCATCACGGCCTTGAACCGGGCTTCGCAATTGGGGTTGCCGAAGAGGTTCACCCGCAAGCCGAACTCACGGATACCATTGTTCGGTGCTGCCCAAGCGTCCCCGGCCTGATGGGTGATGGTGAGGACATCCGTGTAGATGCTGTAATTGGGGTCCTGAGAGAACCCGGGGACGTGCGCGGTCAATTGCACTGTGCAACTGGAACAGAACTGGCCATCGATCCAGAACTGGTAGGTCGGTGCCGGCGCGACGGACGAGATCTCGTAATGGAACTGCAGTTGGAGTTGCTGCGTACCCGAGCCGGCTTGCACATTGAAATAGCTGGGTACAGCCCCATAGTTGGTGCCCCATGCCGTGCCCGGGTTCACCATGGTGAACGCGTACGGCCCGCAAGTGTTCGGTCCTCCCACGGCGAGGTCGAGGGCGTGGAGGTTGCCCGCCAGGCCGTTCGCGGGAAATCCTGTTTGGTATTGCGCAAGGCCAACGAGCGATGTTGTGCCGAGCAAAAGCGCAAAGCCGAGGGAGAGAAGCGTACCGTATTTCATGATCGCACGAGGAGTTGGGGTTCGGTTGCCAAAACTCCAGCGGCACGCTTGCCCGGCCATGCGTAGAAACACCTGTTTTGGGGTGATCAACTGATCACCTTCGCGATCGCCTCCACCAACATCTCCTGTTTGAAGGGCTTCGGAATGATGCCGCTCATGCCGGCCCCTTCGTAGCGATCCGCCTCGATGCGCATCACATTAGCGGTCATGGCAATGATCGGTGTCCGCGATCGCGGCCCGTTGAACGCCCGGATCGCTTTGGCCGCATCATAGCCATCCATCTCCGGCATCTGCACGTCCATCAGGATCAGATCGTAGTCCGCTTGCTGGGCCATCTCCACGGCGATCCTTCCGTTGGCTGCCACGTCGATATGTACACCGGGAATGGCATGCTTCAGTGCCACCTGCGCCACCATCACGTTCATCTTGTTGTCCTCGGCGAGGAGGATGCGCAAGTCGCGAAGCGCGATTGATGGTTGGTTACTGGTTGATGGTTGTTGGTTGTCCGACTGTGTGGTCGGTAGATCCGCTGAAGCGAAGGCGAAAGGAATGCTGAACGTGAAGGTGCTTCCCTTGCCTAACTCACTGGTCGCGGAAAGGCTGCCACCCTGCATCTCCACCAACCGCTTGCAGATGGCCAGGCCAAGCCCAGTGCCGCCGAACCGCCGCGTGTGATCACTCTCCGCTTGCGTGAATTCGTCGAAGACCGTGCTCAGCTTTTCAGGTGCGATTCCAATGCCGGTGTCGGTCACAGAACAGTGGAGCAGAACTTCCTCACTGCGGCGCTCATGCACATCGATGTGGATGATCACTGATCCTTGTTCGGTGAACTTGATCGCATTGCCGATGAGGTTCATCCAGATCTGTGTCCAGCGCACAGGATCGCCGACAACTGCCTGCGGAACGTCTTTGGAAACCTCGGAGGTCAACATCAATTCTTTCTCTTCCGCTCTGAAGCGCATCACCGAGACCACGTTGGCCAGCACCTTGCGTGGTTCCAGGGGAACCCGTTCCAGTTCCAATCGTCCGGCCTCCATCTTCGATAGGTCGAGGATGTCGTTCACGATCACCAGGAGGTTCTCGCTGCTGAAAGCGATCGCTTCGAGGTAGGAGCGTTGGGTGGCTGCATCGTGTTCGTTGCTCCGAAGCAGCGCCTCGCTCATGCCCACGATAGTGTTCATCGGTGTGCGGATCTCGTGGCTCATGTTGGCCAGGAACTGTTGCTTCACCTGCTCGCTTTGTTCCGCGCGCTCCTTCGCCGTCACGAGTTCGGCGGTGCGCTCTTTCACGGTGTCTTCCAGCACTTCCTTCTGGCGGTTAACAACGTTGAGGCGCCACTTGAACACCGCGCGCACACTACCCAGGATAAGGAGGCTGTACACCGTGTACATCCACCAGGTGCGGTACCACGGCGGCAGAACGGTGAAAGGATAGTTCAGCGCGGGACTCCACACACCGGCTGGTGTCCGGTAGCGCACGTTGAAGATGTACTCGCCTTCGCCCAAATTGCTGAAGGAGGCGTTGCTCTCGCGCGTGATCGTTCCCCATTCGTCATCTGCACCTTTCAACATGGTCTGGTATTCCACCAGCTGCGGGCGCGATGTTTCCACTCCCACGAAGTCGAAGCGGATACGGTTGTTGCGGTGATCGAGCACCAAGTCTTGGGGGATGGGAAAGGGCTTCGCTATGCTGGTGAAGGCAACACCCCTGAAGCGCGATCGAGCGGCTTGGCGTTCTGGGAGAGAAAGCGCGCGGCCGAAGACATAGGCCTCCTGCTGCACCGTCGTCGCGCTGTCGAACGAGATCGTGTCGAGGTCGTACCAGCAAATAGGCTCACCGCTCGAAACGGACAGCAATCGCACGGGTATCGGTGCAGGTGCGGGCCTTAGCGCCTTGCGGTCGAAGCGCACCACGCCGGTCTTCTCCCCGCCGGTGGCCATCCAGATGATCCCCTTGCTGTCCTCGAAGAGCGTATGCTGGCCGTTCTCCACGCCCTTTACCGGATAGCCGGTGGCTGAACTGTACTCGGTGATCACAGGCCGATGACCGCGCAGCACTTCGTTGGTGCTTCCCAGCAGTGTACCATTGAAAGGAGTCATAGTGTCCTGAGCATCGCGCCAACCGCTGAGGATCGCGAGACCTGTGCTAGTGCCGATGAGCAGATCACCGTTGCGCCCTGCGAATACCTGGTTGATGATGTCAATGGGCAGGCCATCGGCAGTGGTGAAGGTGAGGAAGCTCTTTCCATCGAAACGGCACAGGCCGTGGAGCGTGGCGATCCATAAGTCGCCGCCGCCGTCCTCGGCGATGCTCCAAACCACTTCATTGGGAAGCCCATCCGATCTGCCCCATGTGGTGATGGATCCACTGTCGATGCGGGAGAGCCCACCGCCGTCCGTTCCCGCCCAGATGGCGCCGTCGGAGCTTTCGTGCAGACAGAGCACGTTGTTGTTGCCAAGGCCTTGTTCGGTGGTGAAGGAGGTGCGCAGCCCTGCGCTGTAGCGATGCGCTCCGGCGCGGGATGTCGCCCACGTATCGCCATGGCGATCGGTCATGATCCAAAAGGCGTCGGTCTGGCCCTTGGCATCCAACGGAGCGACCACCCGGTAGTGCGTGCCTTCGTTCCAGCTCACGCCCTTATGATCGACATCCATCCCATTGATGCCCACGCCCACTTGTCCGAGTGCGTTCACACCCAGGAGTAGTTCCATACTTCATGATCCGGCATGAGCCGCTGTTCAGCGAACGCCTGACCGTCGAAGCGCGCGAGGCCCCGATAGATCCCCGCCCAGATCACGCCCTCCGCGTCTTCCGCAAGGCTGGTAGCCAGGAAAGGGAAACCGGTGAAGGCGCTGCCGTGGTATTGCACGACCCCCGAGAAGGACATGCAGAACCACAGGTCGCCCTGACGGTCCTGCGCGATCCAACGTATTTCATCGGCCTCACGGCCCAGCGTGGCATGAATGCGCTCTACACGTGGCGTTCCGTCGTTGGGCATTTCGAACCGCAGGGCACCGTGATCCGCAGAAGCGATCCACAGGACTCCATTGGGATCCATGAGCAAATGGTTCACACGCACCACCTCCTCATCGATCACCGGGTAGTGGGTGAGCTGCATTCCATCCGATGCCGTGACCAAGCGCGAAACCCCGCCGGTGTAATGCCCCAGCCACAGTGCGCTGTCCCTTCCAAGAACGATGGACCGTACCTCATTGAGCTTGGTGCCGCTCGCTTCTTCATATGTGGTGAAGCGTTCGCCATCGAAACGCGCGAGGCCTTTCCTGTGGGCCACCCAAAGCGCGCCGTCCGCGCCGCGAACAATGGCGCGGATGTATCCGACCAAACCCTCTGCTTCCAAGTAGTTCGTGAAACGCTGACCGCCTGTTCTCAGCGGGGTCGAAGGATCGTATCGGTACAGGCCACGGCGTCGCGTACCGAACCATAAGGTTCCGTCCGCATCCTCCCACATGCTGATGATGGCACTCCAGAGATCCGGTTCATCGCCCAAGGGCACAGGGACGAATGTGAGCCCGTCGTAGCGGCATAAGCCACCGGTGCTGGTACCGATCCACAGGTTGCCTTTTCTGTCGCCGCCGATGAAGACGATGATGTTGTCAGGCAAGCCGTGCGCCGTTGTGAACGTGGTGAACGACCGCCCATCGAAGCGTGCAAGGCCGCTGCCGTTGGTGCCGAACCAGAGCGTACCGCTGTCATCAGCGTAGGCGGAAAGCACATAGTCCGCTGGCAGGCCATCCTCGGTGTTCCATGTGCGGGCATGCTGCACAACCTCGCCGGTCTCCCCTTCCAAGGGGACGAACGGCGGGGCCTCCACAAGGACGGATGGGGCGAGCGTAAGCGAATTCGGCGCGTTGGCGGCGGTAATGAGGGTAATGCGTCCCTTCGCCTCCTTCAATGTTTCCGGGCGGTTCGACTTGTCGTGAGTTCTCCGGTGTGCAAGCCACTAGGAATACCAGAACGATCGCCAACGCACTAGCGCTCCGCATCACGGTGTGTAGTATCCCTTGGTCATCGCGTACACCACCAGCCCGGCGGTGTTCTTCGCGCCGGTCTTCAGCAGCATGTTGTTGCGGTGGCCTTCCACCGTACGCGGACTGATGAAGAGCTTGCCCGCGATCTCGGTATTGGTGAGGCCCTGACAGATGGCGCGGAGCACTTCCAGTTCACGCTCGCTCAGCGGATCCACTTCGTTGAACGTGGGCTTTACCTTCTGCTTGCTCACCAAGCCGTGCAGCATCACGTGGCTCACGCGATCGCTGTAGTAGTAGCCGCTTTCCTGCACGGAACGGATGGTGCTCTCGATCTCGTCGGTATCGGCGCTCTTCAACATATATCCCGCAGCGCCGCTGTCCATGGCGCGCAGGATGAACTTCTCCTTGTTGTGCGTGCTGAGCACGATCACTTTCACGTTCGGATACTCTTGCTTGATGCGACCGATGGCTTCCATGCCATCCATCACCGGCATTTCAAGATCAAGCAGCACAATGTCGATGGAATTGTCGCGCAGCCCCGTGAGCAGTTCCTCGCCGTTGCCGCACTCGAACACTACTTGCACACCGGCCATGTCGCGGAGCAACATCACCAGCCCGCGACGGAACAACAATTGGTCATCGGCCAGGGCCAAGCGGATCATGGGGCGCAAGGTGGCGCTGTCGGTTCCCTTGGCAGTGCGTGTTTTCACCTGTTCTGGTGGTTGGTGCTAGCCTGCATTCAGCACCGAACGCAACTCTGTCTCGATCGCCTCGCGCACAGGGATCAGCGTGTTGAGCAGTTCGCCGCAGGCGTGGGTGTCGCCGTTCATCGCTTGTTCTTCGATCGCAGTGAGCAACTCCAGCATGCGCGCAGCGCTCAGGTAATGCGCTTGCGGTTGTAAGTCGTGCGCGGCCGAAGCCAAGGCTTGGGCATCGCCACTGGACTGGCTCACCGAAAGCAACGCGAAGTACCTCGGCGACTCTTGCAGGTACAAACCGATCCATTCGCGCATGAGCGACCTGTCACCTTTGAAGAGGTGCTCGAGGTTGGACAGGTCGAGGGGGAGAGCAGACATCAGCGGAGAACGGAAAGATCGGTATTCGCGCCATAGCCCCGTATGGTCCGACCGAACTGTGGCATCACCGCGACAATGCGTGGCGGTTCTCCACACCAATGCCACACATGGGCACAGTGTTAAAGAACGTCATCGCCGTGAGCCTGAAGTGCGAACAGGGGGGCACGGAGTGGGGAACGATGATCGCAGGTGGGGATGCAAAACCGAACGAACATGAGAACCATCATCACTTCAGTGGCGCTCGCTGCTTGCGCAACGGTCTTCGCCCAGAACACTGCGCCGCCGACCCCACAGCAGGACACCGTTCAACACGTGCAGAGCATTTATGACGAATGCCTGCTGACCGCGGGCACCGGCTCCTGGCAGGCCTTGGGGTTGACCCAGGATCAGATCCTCCGCGTTAGCGCACTGCAAACCCGATACAAGGAGAGTTCCAAAGCCGCAGAAGCAAAGGCCGTTGCCGATGAGAAGGCAGCAGCCAAAGCCAAGGGAAAAGGCAAGGTGGAGAAGGAGGCCGAAAAAGCCCCAGCAGCCACAAGCCTTGAGCAGAAAAAGGCTGATGGCCTCACGGCCGAGCAACCTGAAGTGAAACAGGTGGACCCGCAAGTGGAACCAGCCATGAAGGACAACACCGCGCTGGAACCACCCACGGAACTGAACAGCAGCTTGGACAAGGAAGAGGATTTCTCCGCAGCCACCGGCGCCATACCGCCAATGGAGTATTCACCGCTTGACGCCGAGTTGCGCGGCATCCTCACCCCTGGCCAATTGGTATTGTGGGAGCGTCGCTGCGATAACCGTACGAGCTTCAAGCCCTGAGCGGAAGAGCAGTGGAAAGGAGAAGGCTGCGGTCCATCACCGCGGCCTTTTCCGTTCAAAGGGGCTCGCTGCTTTTCTTTACCGACAGCACCGCACCTACCATGAGCGAGATCACAGGTATCGCCCGGCAAAAGATCCATCCGGGCAAGTTGGATGAGTTCAAACGCCTGGCCGCTGAATGCATGCGCGTTGCGCGCACCAAGGACACCGGCACGGTGCAGTACGACTTCTACTTCAACGCCGACGAGACCGAGTGCATCGTGTACGAACGCTACCGCGACAGCGCCGCCTTGCAAGAGCACTTGCAGAATTTGGGCGACCTGATGGGTAAAGTGATGGCGATCTGCACCACCACCGGTGAGGTGCTCGGTGAGCCCAGTCCCGAGTTGGCCAATGGGCTCGCGGAATTCGGTGTGCCGGTGTACAGGCCGTGGCTGAAGCTCTGATACGCGGGTCATCGATCCTCGGCAACCCGGCCGCACGCGGATATGGATCGCAACTATGAACTGATCACCACGTTCCGGCCCAGCGTTTTGAAACGCACGCCGTTCGCTTGCACAACGGTGATGGTCAGGTGGCCCGTCTTGCTGATCTTCAGGTCACGTGCGATGCCGCTCTTGCCTTTATGCGTGCCGGCCGTAACAACACAATGGTCGCCGTCCTTCAGTTGCGGGGTCTTTGGGGTGGGCATGGCGCAATCCGGGTCGACCACAAATGTCGTGGATGAAACATATGGATCACCGGCATTTCCCGATCCGCATACCCAAGGTGATGGCCGAGAAGATCCTCGTCGTGTTGAGGTCGATCCGGAAGGCCATGTCAAGCCCGATCGTTCTCCGATCGAAGAGGAAGACCTTGTACTCGATGGGGATCCCGGGGACCACCTTGGAGTGCGAACCGTGGGAGTGCACCTCGTATTCACTGCCTGTGAGTTCCCGGTGCACACCATCCATGCTCAGGTCGTTGTGCAAGGGATCCGTTGTTTCCTCGGTTATCGAGCTGATCGATAGCCCGGCACTGATCCCATGCTTCCATCGCGTGGGTAGCATGTACCCGAATCCGGCCGAATACGACCGTATGCCAACGTGGTGCTCGGCTGCGCCCGATCGCCAAAAGGGAACGCCGTTGTAGTCGCCGGCGAAGCAAACATGGGATCGGTAGAACACCGCGCTGAAGAAGGTGCGGCCGGTGCGGTAGTACATCCTCAGATCACCGGCCATGCCGTAGTTGGAGATCCCCATGCTGAGGTCCCCGAAAAGCCTATTGCGCGCTTGTTCTGATGATGCCGTCAGGACCGGATCATCGGGGCCTTGCGCGTGAACAAGCATTCCTGAGACCAGGAGCAAGAGGAGGGTAACAGGGGTTCGCATGGTGTTGAGGTTTGGTCACCTCAAAACTCGGATCGCCGCATGCAACGGATAGATCGATCCATGCGATGAGCGGATGCAGGAGGCGCAAGGATCGAGAAAGAGAGGGGATCGGAGGGAGGATGGTCTATTGGATCCGTTGGATGCACAGACCCCTGGAATGGGAATAATTGATCCCTGCGGATGATGGGGCGATCGATCAGGATTTTCCCGTGATCTTTTCCTTCAGCGGACGGACCAAGGCAACATCGTGATCGGCTTCAACGGCCCCCCCCCCCCCGGCTCGGGGGGGGGAGGCCCTACCTGCGGCAGGCAGGCCCAGCCAATTGGAAGGGGGACCGGTTCAACCGGTGATGGCATTGGCCCACCGATAATCCAGCGTACATACATTCATGGCCATGACGAAACCTGAACTGCTGCGCAATCTCGATTCTCGGATAAAGGCCCTGATCAGTTATAGGATTGACCAGGAAGAGATCAAGGTTCGACTTGATCCGGATACCCATAATCGTGTCTATTTCGCCGCCGCATTTTCACGAGATGATCATCGGAAGAATGCTCCTTGAGTTCTTAGGAGTAGGATATAGCACAGAGAGAATGGCGCTGTACCAGAAGAAGCCGAAGCAAAAGGATATTCAGGCTTCACACTTTGGCTTGGCGCTGGTTGATGTGTTGACCTTGCCTCCATGTGAACGAGTTCAATTGGAGAAGTTCTATTCCGCTTCACACAAGCTCGTTCACCTCACTGATGACCCGGACTTCAATCGAAACCTCGCTCCGGACATTGACCCAGGAATATCCTTGATTGCAAGACTTGTGAATCAGTACGTGTACCGGCCCAATGGGATGAACCTCGTAGTTCCGGACAAGTTCAGGGTTATGCTAGACAAGGAGCAGCCCGGATGGGACGCGTGAGCGATTGCAGCGGATACCCCGCAGCGTGGTAGCCCACGCGAGGAGTATGAGCGGAAAGCGCGACGGCGAGTCTTCGAGCCGACACGCCCTAATTCACGTAACGGCGATCAGCAACGCGATCAACGCGGCTGTTCCAAGTATCCCAACGGTTCCTGCCAGTGTACCATCACCCCAATTGAACCAATGATCAAAAGAACGACGACCGAGTGTAAGGATCCATAGGTAGAAAGCACCAGGGTAGCGGAAGATCATCAGCACGACGACTTCGGCAACAACCTTAATCACGAACTCGACAATCGCTTCGCCGATCATGCTCACGTCTGCAACACCCCCATATTGAACTCCCTCGTCGCCGGTGCCTGGCTCGCCGCTTCGATCCCCAACGATATCCACGTCCGCGTATCCAGCGGATCGATCACCGCATCCAGCCACAACCGGCTTGCCGCATAGTAGGGGCTGATCGTCTCCTCGTACTTGCTGCGGATCCGGTTGAGCAGTTCGGCTTCCTTCTCGGGGGTGATCGTTTCGCCCTTGCCTTTCAGCGCGGCCACTTCGATCTGGAGCATCACCTTGCTGGCCTGCTCGCCGCCCATCACGGCCACCTGGGCGCTGGGCCAGCCCACGATAAGGCGCGGGTCGTAGGCCTTGCCGCACATGGCGTAGTTGCCGGCGCCGTAGCTGTTGCCGATGATGATGGTGAACTTGGGCACCACGCTGTTGGCCACGGCGTTCACCAGTTTCGCGCCGTCCTTGATGATGCCGCCGTGCTCGCTGCGGCTGCCCACCATGAAGCCGGTGACGTCCTGCAAAAAGACCAGCGGGATGTTCTTCTGGTTGCAGTTGGCGATGAAGCGCGTGGCCTTGTCGGCGCTGTCGCTGTAGATGACGCCGCCGAACTGCATCTCGCCCTTCTTGCTCTTCACCACCTTGCGCTGGTTGGCCACGATGCCCACGGCCCAGCCGTCGATGCGGGCGTAGGCGGTGATGATGCTCTGGCCGTAGCCTTCCTTGTACTCGGTGTACTCGCTGCCGTCCACCAGTCGCGCGATCACCTCGCGCATGTCGTAGGGCTTGGCGCGCTCGGTGGGGATGAGGCCGTAGATCTCTTTCGGGTCGGCCTTCGGCGCTTGTGACTTCTCGCGGCTGAAGCCCGCGTCCTTCGGCTTGCCGAGCTTGTCCACGATGGCGCGGATCTTCTTCAGGCAATCCGCATCGTCCTTGCACTTGTAGTCGGTGACGCCGCTGATCTCGCTGTGCGTGGTGGCGCCGCCGAGGGTCTCGTTGTCGATGTCCTCACCGATGGCGGCTTTCACCAGGTAGCTGCCGGCGAGGAAGATGCTGCCGGTCTTCTCCACGATCAGCGCTTCATCGCTCATGATGGGCAGGTAGGCGCCGCCCGCCACGCAGCTGCCCATGATGGCGGCGATCTGCGTGATGCCCATGGAGCTCATCACGGCGTTGTTGCGGAAGATGCGGCCGAAGTGCTCCTTGTCGGGGAAGATCTCGTCCTGCATGGGCAGGTACACGCCCGCGCTGTCCACGAGGTAGATGATGGGCAGGCGGTTCTCGATGGCGATCTCCTGCGCGCGCAGGTTCTTCTTGCCCGTCATGGGGAACCAGGCACCGGCCTTCACGGTGGCGTCGTTGGCCACCACGATGCACTGGCGCTTGCTCACGTAGCCGATCACGACGACAACACCTGCGCAGGGTGCACCGCCGTGCTCCTTGTACATGCCGTCGGCCGCGAAGGCACCGATCTCGATGCGCGGGGTCTTGGGATCGAGCAGGGCATCGATGCGCTCACGGGCGGTCAATTTCCCTTGCTCGTGCTGCTTGGCGATGCGTTTCTCGCCGCCGCCCTCGTGGATCTTGTGCAGGCGCTTGTTGAGGTCGGAGAGCTTCAGCTTGTTGAAGTCTTCGTTCTTGGATGCTTCGATGTCGATCTTCTCGGCCATGGCGTCGATCAGTGATTAGCCGATGAGCGGATTAGCTGATGGCTTGGTGCGAAGATCGGGCGTGGGGCGCGAATAGTTGGCGTCGACACCCTGAGCAGAGTCGAAGGGTGGGCGTTCCGGCGTTCAAATGCAACGCCGTCGGGCTTTCCCCTCCAAGTCCGCACTCCTTCGGTCGCCTTAGCCTACGGCGGCGGCGCCCTCCTCGCTTGCGGGCTTTCCGGTCCAATCCCTAACGCGCAATGCGGATTAGTGCGTTACCACGAACCGATGCACCACGGATCGGTCATCCACGATCGCTCGCGCCACGTAGATGCCGACTGGCTGTTCCGTCATGCTTATAGATTGTGAGCCACCACTAGCGCTGATAATGGATCGGCCCTGGACATCCATGACCACCAATGATTCCGATGCAGTGCAGTTCAACACGCGGAGTTGACGGGTGAAGGGGTCGTATGCCATGGATGGTGCGCCATCCGCGTCCGCATTGGAAAGCCCGGTCGCCATCAGCATATGTATCGTGACCGTATCGCTGGTCAGGCCGCAAGGGCCGTTATCGCAGGTCCACGCGAGGATGTTGTCGCCTACAAGCATATCCACTACCGGGGTGTTCGGGTCGTTTGCGGTCACCGCACCGAACCCTAGAACCCAGCTCCACCAGCAAGTTGCAGGGTAGAGGGGTGTCGGCGTGCCGTTGAGAAAAGCGTAGTTCTGCGGCTCAATGATCGTCTGGTCCATACCTGCGTTCGCGTTCGCCATGCTGGCATCGAAGACGGTGATGAGCAACGTATCAGTGTCGAGCTGGCCATTGTCATCGACGGTCCAAATGAACACGTTCGTTCCCACGCACAAGTTCACGGTCAGTGTAAGCGGGTCGTTCATATCCATTATGCTCCCACACCCAGCTATGATCGCCCAAGTGCCAGTCGCCCCCGGCGGCAGAGGGCTGCCCTGCATGGTGTAGAAATCGACACAGAGGGTCGTGTCGGGTCCCGCATCCGCGATTTGGGCCATGCTGGTCATCGTCGCGAACGAAAGAGATGCATAGGTAAGTAGAGGACGCATTTTCATGGCCGCGAGCGTTTCCCGAAAGGTGTGAGCTTACCGCCTCCGCGCCACAGCGATCATCCAAGTAGATCCACCATCAGGTGTTCAGGTCCGAGTTTCAATTGTGGACGTCTTCGTTCGCCATCCGCGTGATAGGGGCTTCCCTTCACTTCTTCCCCGCTGATGCGGGACGAGGACGCTTCGCCGCGCTGACGAACGGCATCGTGGCCGCTTGCTTCATCCACGCCGCCACTTGGCGTTCGTCAAGATCCTTCACGGCTGCCAGCTCCACACCCCGCGTGGCCTTGCCCATCGCTACCGGCGTCACCGGCGGTTCCGGCTTCAGGTCCGTGCCGCGTATGAACATCAGTTTCACATGGCCCACGAAGGCACCGGAGGCGAAGCACCAGCCACCGTCCACACCGTAGTAGGCCATGCCCCACTTCACCGAACGCTGGAGACCCGGCAATGTCTTCGCCGCCAAGGCATCGATGCGCTCGGCGATGCCGCGCTGCGGCTGCGGCAGGCTGGCGATGTAGTCGAACACGGGCTTGTCGCCCGCCGCAGCCTTGGCTGGACTTGCCTTGCCGTTCATAGCCTCCTTCAGCTTCGTCGTGGTCTTGGCTGGGGCGGTCTTCTTGGCCTTGGCCTTCGAGGCTTTGCTTTCGGTTGGCATGGATCGGAAGATGGGATGATCGGACGATCAGAAGATCGGCTGCTGGGCGAAGATCGGACCGGCGTTCAATTGTCCGATCGGATTACATGTATGTTCGTCGGGTGACCACCTCGTCGGCGCGCTTCAGCTCCATCGACCTTTTGCGCGGCCTCGTGATGGTGATCATGGCCCTTGACCACGTGCGCGATTATTTCCACGCGGACGCCTTCCTTTTCCCCCCCGAGGATCCTGAGGCCACCACGGTGCCGATCTTCCTTACGCGTTGGATCACACACTATTGCGCACCGGTGTTCGTGTTCCTAGCGGGCACGTCGGCGTGGATCATCCACCAACGGAAGAGCACGCGGGAGCTTACCAGCTTCCTTGTCAAGCGTGGTATCTGGTTGATCATCGTAGAGATCGTGATCATCAAGGTGGCTTGGACATTCAACCCGCTGGCGCCGCGCTTCGGTCTTGCCGTGATCTGGGCGATCGGGGTGAGCATGTTGGCGCTGGCCGCGCTGATCCAACTCCCTTTACGCGCGATCCTCATCACCGGGCTCGTCCTGGTCTTCGGGCACAATGCGCTGGACGGGATCCATTTCGATGGTGCGTGGTGGTGGAAGATGTTGCACGAACGGGGTAAGGTGGATCTGGGCGGTATTACCGTGGTGTTCGCATATCCCCTGATCCCCTGGATCGGCACCATGGCCCTGGGCTATTGCTTCGGCAGCTTCTACGGCAAAGGTTATGCGCCCCATGTACGACGGCGGTTGTTGATGCGGCTGGGTCTTGCGACCACCTTGCTCTTCATCGCCTTGCGTTTGGTGAACGCATACGGCGACCCATTGCCGTGGTCCGAGCAGTCTTCACCGGCCCTCACAGCGCTATCCTTCCTCAACGTGAACAAATACCCGCCGAGCCTGCTTTACCTGCTGATGACCTTGGGTCCGGCCTGCCTGTTCCTGGCATGGACCGAGAACCCCGGGTCAAGCCCGGGGCAAGGTCTGCGCGGCTGGCTGGCCTCGGCGCTCATCGTTTTCGGCCGCGTACCCTTCTTCTACTACATCCTTCACCTGTACCTCATCCACGGCCTTGCCTTGGTGGCCGCGGAATTAATGGGCTTCGGCTGGCAGAGCATGATCCTGGAGACCTTTGTGACGAGTTCGACGCAACTGAAGGGCTATGGCTTCTCTCTGCCGGTGGTGTACCTGGTCTGGATCGGCGTGGTCGTCGCGCTCTATCCGTTATGCGCGTGGTTCAACAAGGTGAAGGGCAACAACCGGCACCGCTGGTGGTTGAGCTACTTGTGAGGTTGGGTGCAGCCAATGCGATGCTATTGAACCGCAAAGGCCGCGAAGAGTGCAGCCTGATCCTTTTGAACCCCGCCCCCCCCCCCCGCCTCCCCCCTCCCCGCCCTCCCCCCGACCCCCCGACCACACCCCCCACCCCCCCCCCCGCCGCCCCGCCCGCGGCGGGGGGCCCCGCTGCTTTCTCCCGCCCCGCCCCATTCCCCACACAACCCCCCCCCCCCCCCGCCGATCCCCCCCCCCCCCCCCCCCCCGCAGGGCCCCCCCCCCCCCCCCCCACGCCCCGCCGGCCCGGCGCCTCCCCCCCCCCAGCCGGAGGGGGGCCGCCCCCCCGCATAAACCCCCCCCCCCCCGGCCCCCCGCCCCCCGGGGGGCCCCCCCCCCGCCCCCCCCGCCACCCCCCCCCCCCCTCCGCCCCGCGGGGCGCCCCCACCCCCCCACCGTCCCACCCACCTCCTCGTTCCCTCCCCGCCCCCGCGACCTTCTTCACCCGCACCGCGTTCATGCCTTTCTGGCCGCGTTCGATCTCGAACTGCACTTTGTCGTTCTCACCAACCTCATCCAACAAGCCGCTGATGTGTACGAAGAAGCGCTCTTGGGTAATGTCTTCCTTGATGAAGCCGAAGCCTTTGCTCGTGTCGAAGAAGTCCACGCGGCCCAGGCGCTCTGCCGCTACGGGCACATCAATGCGTTTCGGTACACCGATCTCGATCTCCGAAGCATCGATGGGTTTGCGCACCTTGTTCGGGTCGGGCGGGGTGCTGGTGATCTGGCCGTTCTCGTCCAGGTACGCCATCATGTTCTCCAGTCCGCCGCCGCTGGAGTTCGCCTTGCGCGCTTCTTTGCGGCGCTTCTTTTCTTCTTGGTTCTGTAGCCGCTTCTTTTCTTTCTCGCGCTTCTCGAATGTTGCCATGTATGGTGTGGTCGGTGATCTTACGTTCTGGCCCCGAAGGTAGGATCTTGTTCCGGGTAGGCTATCGCTGAGCTTTTTCCGGCCGCCTAACGGTGCGCCACCACGTTCGCACCGCTCACCGGGTGCCCGGCGTTGTCAGCCAAGTGGGGCGAGGAAGGCGTCCAGTGCCCGCTGCACGTCCGTCAATGCTTGCGCGTCCGTGATGGTCGCCTCGGCGTTCACCTTGGTCCGGGCGAACTGGACCAGCACCATGGTGGTCGACGTGATCACACCTTCCAGCACGGTCAACGTTTCGAGCAAGGATGCCTGGGCCTTTGCCCCCGAGAGCGACGCTGTAACGAGCATGATCGGTTTCAGGCGCAGGTCGGCGGAGGAGACGGTCCAATCCAGAGCGTTCTTCAAAGAGCCGGGAACACCCATGGCGTATTCCGGTGTACAGATCAACAGCCCGTCCGCTTCGCGCAGCAACTGGCGGAAACGCGCGACTTCCGGCGGCGCGGGATCCACATCCAGGTCCGGGTTGAAGTGCGGCAGGTCGACTACGGAAGGATATACCGTGAACTCAGCACGTTTGTCCGCTAGCCGCACGATCGCCTCGATGAAGAGCCCGTTGGTCGACTTGGCACGCGTGCTGCCGTTCAGCACGAGGATCTTCGCCCGCATCCGGTCGTGCGCTACTTATATGCCACCACGTTCGCGCCGCTCACCAGGTACACGGCGTTGTCGAAACCGTCCACCTCGTAGAGCGGCGTCTTGTCCTTGCCGAGCGCGATGGTCTCACCGAGGGAGCCGTCGCTCTTGTTCACGCGCATCAGCACGAATTCGCGTTTGCCAGCATCGCTCAGAATGAACTGTGTGGCGCTGGTGTTGGCCGTGGCCTTGAAGCGCGCGTTGGCGCGTTGCAGGAACTGCTTGGTGTAGTCCATCGCCATCACCGATGCGTCGCCGTAGATGTTCGCGACCTGTCCGGTGATCTCCTTGCCTGCGGCCGAACCCGCATCGGTGACCTGGATGCTTTGGCTCACGGCCCCGAAGGCAGCGCTGGTGTAGCCGAATGCTGCGGTGTAGTATGCGGCGCGCACGGCGTTCGCATACAACAACGCGCGCGTCAATCCGCTTTCGCGTGGGGCGGGGAAGTACTTCTTGTACTTCAAGCTACCATCCATTCCGAAGAGCGCGATGTTCTGGTCGCTGCTCACTACAATGCCATCGGCGATCACGTCCACATGCGTTGCGTTCTCCTTGCCCTCGAATTCCAACGGGGTGGTGCTCAACGCACTTGCGGCACCGCTGCCCATCGGCATGCGGTACAACAGATGGTCTTTGTTGTTGAAGAGGTACACGTCGTTCTCTTGCACCGCCACGGTTCCGGCGCCGCCCTTGAACGGTTTGCCAAGACGCGAGACACCTGTTGAGAGGTCAACAACATCGGCTTCCTCCATGCTCGCGATGAGCAATGCGCCGGGCATGCGGGTAACACTTTGAATCGCGCCATCGAGCTTCACCTTCTTCGCCCAACGCTCGGCACCGGTGGCATCCACCAACATCGCCACGGCATCCTTGCCGCCGGATGTGAGCAGCGTTCCACCTTCCACTTCAACCGCGCCGTTCAGCGGACCGCTAACCGAAATGCCTTTGCCGTTCTTGCCCCATATGCCCTCACCGGTGGAGTAGTTGAGCATCTCCACACTGTTCCTGTCGCCGGCGCCAACGAGCAACCCTTGCTTCAACGGCACGATGGCACCGAGCTGCTGTTGGAACTGTAGCGGTTTCGCCCACGCGTAACTGCCATCGCTGATGCGGAAAGCATTGATGAAGGTGCTGTATGTGATGGTGACGGTCTTCTTGCCTTGCGCATCGGTCTTCTCGGACTGTTTGGTTTGCTGCAGGCCCATGAAACAGAGGTCAGGTGAGTGCGGCGTGGTAACGAACACACCCTGCGTTTGCGCCATCGGTCCACTGAGGTTGGCGCCGCCTTTGTCCAACGCACCCATGAGGCCGGCCATGCTGGCGAACTTGGGGTCGGGGCTCTGTTTCCAGAGCTCGGCACCGGTGTTCGCATCGAGTTTGTAGGCGAAGAAGAGGGTGCTCAACAGGATCGCATCCTTGCCTGCACTGGAGCACGACGTGAGTCTGCTGAAGGCGTCGTCCTTCGTCCAGCGCACCTTGCCCGAAGCCATGTCCACACACGCCATCACGGCTTTCTTGTCGGCGCTTTGGCCAACGAGCACAATGGCGTTGTTGGCGTAGAGGAAGTACTTGCTGGCAATGCGGCCGATACCGCTGACCGTGCTACTGAAGAGCACCGTGCCACCGTAGGGTTCAAGATCACCAACTGGTCTTCGGCAGCGGCAGGAACCAGCGAAACGAACGGTGTATTGGCGATCTCCTCGTAGCCGCCCTCGGGCGCGTTCGCCAACTCCTTCACGGTCCAGCCGACCGTCCCCGTTGCCGGGTCGATGCCTTTCAATCCTTCGCTCGTACACACCAGCAGGTTGCCGGTGCTCGTCGTACGCATCCAGTTGATGCTGCCGCCAGCACTGGTTTGCCAAGCCGGAGCCGCTTGGCCGATGCTTTCAGTGGAAGTGGTAAGAAGAGCGATCGATAGTGCCAGTTGGAGGGGGAGAATTCTCATCATGAGGAAGGAGGTTGGATGCGGCCTTTGACAATGACCATGCCGATGGCGGGAACGGCCACTGCATGAATTGCGCACGCCAAGGTACCCGGCATGCACAGCAGCGTCGCCTAGTGCTAATGACTGGTCGCGACCAATTCCCGGATCGCGGATGCCAACGCTTCGGGCTGTTCCTCATGGACGAAGTGCCCGGCGTCGGGGAATGTGCGCACTTGAGCCTGTGGCAGAGCATGCTTCCATCGCTCGCACAGGTCAGGCGGGAAGAACCGGTCCTTCATGCCCCATGCGATCAACGCGGGCTTGGTCTTCAACCGATTCATGTGTTCCCATTGTGTGTTCCAGAACGGACCAGCGTTCGCGATCTGCTCCACGCAAGCGAACGTTGCTGCACGCGAAGCAGCATCGGGCAAGGCATTCTTGTAGTGCGCGTGAACGGTTTTCGTGAGCAGGGACTTGTCGCCATAGGCTGAAGGCATCATCACGTTCACACTGAAGCCGAAGCGCAGGTACAGCAAGCGCCCGAACCAGGAGTTCATGATGGTCGATGGCCGACTGAACCGCATGTCCGGCATTAAATCCCACATCCATGTGTTGTAGAGGACGATGCTGTTCACGTTCGATGGATGTTCCAACGCATGCTGCAAGCCGATACCACCGCCGAAATCGGTGACCACAAGGGTGATGTCGGTGAGGCCCAAGTGGTCGATGAAGCGCTGCAATCGGTTAGCATGGGCCGCAACCGTGTAGTCGCCATTCGCAGGTTTGTCGCTCAGTCCGAAGCCCAGATGATCGATCGCCACGCAACGATGACTTCCACGCAGCGCCTTCACCAGATGCCGGAACCCGAAGCTCCAATCGGGTGTGCCGTGCACGAAGAGCACCACCGGCCCTTGGCCTTCATCCACATAGTGCATACGGCCATCGCCGTGGTCGAAACAGCGGCTGGTGAAGGGGTACTGCGATCGGTCCAGCCAGGATGGTGCGTTGATCATGCTTCAAAAGTCCCATCGCGATCCACGTCGACCACTTGACCTTCGTCAAGAACGATCAGGCCTTCTGCATGGAAAGGATGCTCCGCGCTTCCGGCCCACAATTGCACACCAGGTCGACAACGCTCAAGCGCCCCACGAAGCCATGTCGATCCGCGAAGACCTGAGGGTAGGGGGGAACGGCATCGACTTCCGGGGGGCGGGGCTTCTTGGGTTGGAAGGTGGAGCGAAGGTCAATAGTGCAGTCATGAGCCGTGATTCGCGAGTGCGCGCCTTTGGACTCACAACTCACGACTCGCGACTCACGACTCTCAACATAACTCTCCGATACTTCGATCTCCGTCTTCAACCCCAGCCATTTCATACCTAGCCGCATCGTAGCGAGGTCAAGGTCCACCAACCTATCGTACTTCTTCAGTACCACCTCTTCGATCTCGTCGATATAGTGGATGAACCACGGCGTTTGCCCGTAAGCACTGCGGATGGCGTGCACGTGCTGATGCGCCCACGATTCGACGTATGAAAGGCCGACCGAGCTCATCGGCATCTTCTCGCCACTGCGTCGTGCGATCTGCACCACCAGATCCTGCTGGCCGTTCGGGCCAACGATGCCCGTGCGCGTGCGGTAGCTCTGGCGTTCGTAGTGCTCACCGATGTCGATGATGATCTTCGGATGCCGCGCCAACAAACGGTAGTGTTCTACGCTGCCGAAGTAGAAGGCTGAGATGACCGGGACGGGATCCATTGCGCGCAAGGTCGTACATGGAGCAACGTCTGGAAAAAGAGATGGGCCGCTACCCCCCGGAGCGACCCATCGACTAACGCGCTGGGAGGTCAATGACCGTCCCCGTCGCGATCAGCATCGGTTTTCTTGTCCATTTTCTCCGCTTGACGCTCGAACCAGTTGTCGATATCGTCAACCACTTTGTTCGACTCGTCCTTCACTTCGAGCCAGGAATCGCGTGTGGCCACACCCACATTGCTGGTGGCCACTTCAATGCGGACCAACTGTCCCTTCATTTCCTTGTGCGCATCTTCCAGTTCCTTGCGCTCGGCCGGAGTCAACTTGTCGTCGCGCAAGCGTTCCTCGAAGTTGATGATCTTGGTTTCCGTGCGCACTTTGAGCCGCTCAAGATCGGCGGTCAGGGCGGCCTTATCCTTTTCGATGTCGGCGCGCAGGTCTTCGTTCAATTCCTGAATGCCGCTGTCGACCTTGTCCTTGGTATTCTCCGCTTGTTCGGCGGGCCCGCATCCCACGAAGAGCATTCCGCTCAGCATGAATGCAGGCCACCCGAGGCGTGCTGCGATTTTCTTTCGGTTGATCATGGTGGCCGGTTTTGCAAGTCGTTCGCCAAAGTCGGGAGCGAGCCCCCTCTGGTTCGGCGAAAACGCAAGCCCAGCACGTGTTTTTGCTCTCGATGATCCGAAATGCGGGCAGCGCTTTGTTGGGGAACGTCTTCCGCACATCGTGGAGGCGGCTACCCCCGGAATCCCGATCTCTGGAGCTGCTGTGGATCTACATTCGAACCGGCACCTGCAACATGAAAAAACCTGCTGATACTCTCTTCCTGTTCGCTCTTCTTTTCCGCTTGCGGACCGGCTGCGCAACCCACGGAAGTACCCGAAAAAGACCCCACTGAAACAGCAGTGGTCGCCCCGTCGGCTATTCAGGCGGAATGGCCCGGCTACTACACCGACACATTGCCTTGTGCCGACTGTCCGGGCATTGAAACCACGTTGTGGGTCCGCAGCGACAGCACGTTCGTTCTGCAACAGCGTTACATCGATCGTGATACGATCCCGGTGGGCACCATTGGACAATGGCATCTAGTGAATGGGCTGATGACCGTTGGTTACACCGGTGACAAGCCGGAGTTCTACCGCTACACAGAAGAGGGTTGCTGATGGTGGATGAGAAGGGAGAGGCCTTCGCCCCGAAAGCGGACTACTCACTGGACAAACTCGCGGACGAGATCGGCGATGCGATCCCGCGCATGCGGCTCTCTGGCACCTTCACGTACATGGCCGATGCGCAAAGCTTCCAGCCGTGCGGCTCACGTTTTACGTGGCCCTGCGTGGGCGGAATGGACCTCGGCGAGGAAGAAGGCGAGCCGTTGATCCCGTTCAACAACGAAGACTTGCAGCGGGCTTACCGCAAGGCTGTTAAGAACGGCGGTGATCCATGGATCATCGAGGCGATCTGCACCATGGGCATGGGACCCGCAATGGAAGGGGATGGGGCGGATGAGTATGTGTTCATCGAGCAGCTGCCTCAAAGTGTGGAGCGCTGCCCGTGAGCAATTGACTTACAGACGCACCGTGCAACCCGCTCCGATCCCAGCGCTCCAAAGGTGGCCGGTCACCGGCGTATCCGTGATCCGCAAAAGACCATAGCGGAACATCGGCTCCAAACGGAATTCGAGGCGCTCTTTCAACCGGTAGGACACGCCAGTGGAGACGGAAGCGAAGAGATCGAAGCGGAGATACTGATCCGTGTCGTCATAGTTGGAGGCTTCCTTGTCCCCATCGGCATAGGTGCTGACGGCGCGGCTGTTCGCGGCGATCAAGTATGCGGGCGCCATGCCTGCAGTCGTGGTAGAACGAAAGCGGCCTTTACCCAGGTTCAACCTCAATCGCACCGGTACTTCCACGTAGTAGAAGTCGTCGATAAGGCGGAAGGATGCCGGCAGCACATCGCCGGTGTTGTAGATGAAGCCCCGTCGGGGATCGATCATATCGCCGAAGGTGAGATCATCCGTGTCGATCTTGCTTTGATAGCCCAAGCGCGCAAATCCGACACCGAGTTCCACGGCCCAACGATCCGAAAGCTTGTATCCCAGAAAAAGGCTCCCAGAAAAAGCAGCGCGTGTCGTCTCTCTGGAGTTCCTGCCGTCCACGATAGCCGACGACGTCTCACTATTGTCCGTAGTGCTCAATGTCCTAAAAGCTCGCCCATATCCGAACTCCACACCAAGGTGTAATCTCTTGGCTATAGGTTGAACCACCTGCCCATACGCTGTGGTGGCGAACAGAAGAGAAAGCAGGAGCGTGGATCGGATCATCGTGCCCGCGGTCATATCAAACGTACAACTCCATTGCCTCGGAAAACGCAAGTGCAATGTTGCTATTGCCTACTTCCCAATACAGAACCGACCGAAGATGCTGCCGAGCAGATCGTCGGGCGTGATCTTGCCGGTGATCTCGCCAAGGTGATGTTGTGCGCGGCGCAGGTCGGTGGCCAGTAATTCTCCGCTCACACCCTTGGCCATGGCCAGCCGGGCATCGTGTAAGGCTTGGCGCGCGTGGCCCAGTGCCTCGACATGTCGCACGTTGGTCACCACGATGCCGCCATCGCCTTCCTGCAAGGCTTGAACGTGTTCCATGAAAGCGTCCTTCAACTCCTGCATGCCGGTGCCGGTCTTGGCGCTGATGGCCATCACCTTACTGCCCACCTGCACATTGGGCAGATCGCTCTTGTTGAGCACCGGAATGAGTTGGGGGCCATTGCCGATCCGCTCGCGGAACATCTCGGCCTGTGTGCGGAACGCTGCCTCGTTCATCACCGAGGCATCGCCGAGCAACACAACAATGTTGGCCTCCTGCGCCTTCTTGTAGCTGCGTTCGATACCCAGCTTTTCTATCGTATCGCCCGTCTCCCGGATGCCGGCGGTATCGATGAAACGGAACAGCACGCCACCGAGGGTGATCGTTTCCTCCACTGTGTCGCGCGTGGTGCCGGGGATCTCGCTCACGATGGCGCGGTCCTCTTGCAGTAACGCATTGAGCAATGTGCTCTTACCACTGTTCGGCGCGCCGATAATGGCGACCGGAACACCTTGTTTCACTGCATTGCCGTAG